>JAZBLB010000066.1:0-1918 GCA_037032985.1 Bacteroidota bacterium | reverse complement strand
AATAATCATGCTACTTGCTGGGTAATGCAAACCGCTGCATTTGCAAGGTTTTGTGGAGACCAAGCGATGTTAGATTCGCTACGGACCAGATACAAAAACGTACTTTTGCCAGGCCAAATGGCCCTCGACGGAAGTTTTCCACTGGAACTGGAAAGGACGAAACCATACGGTTATTCTATTTTCAACCTGGATGCCTTCGCCATGATTTGCCAGATTTTGTCTACGCCTGAAGATGATCTTTGGACCTACACCACTGCCGATGGAAAATCAATTGAAAAAGGGATTTGTTATTTTTATCCCTTTATCGCAAATAAAAATAGCTGGCCTTTTAAACCAGATGTAATGTATTGGGAAAAATGGCCTGTTGCACAATCTTTTTTGCTTTTTGGCGCCATTCATTTCAATCAACGCAACTGGTATAATACCTGGAGCATTTTACCACATCAACCTCAGGAAGATGAGGTGGTAAGAAATTTACCTATTCGTAATCCTTTAATTTGGTGATCATATGAACCTAAAACTTAAAATTACCCTACTTGCTGCGCTAACTTTTGCATCTGTAAAAGCGCAGAAAACAAACGTGGCAAAAGCTTTTAAACATGCAGAAGAGCAAGCTGCGATATTAATTAAACATGTAGACGCTGCCCGCTTGTTGAAACCTAATCAAGTATCACCAAGAACGGTAGAAAAAGGACAAGTTAAAATGGTAGTTTCCAGAGACTGGACCAGTGGTTTTTTTCCTGCTGAGCTTTGGTACTTATACCAATATACTAAAGATGAAAAATGGCTTAAGCTGGCCAGAAAATATACGGAAGATTTAAAGAAAGAGCAGTATAACCAAGGGACGCACGATCTGGGTTTTATGATTTATTGCCCTTTTGGTAACGGATATAAACTTACAAAAGATACGACCTATAGGTCTGTAATTATTCAGGCAGCAAGATCGTTATCTACCCGGTTCAATAAAACTGCAGGTGTGATAAAGTCTTGGGATCATCATGGTGATAAATGGAAATATCCTGTCATTATTGATAATATGATGAACCTGGAACTACTGTTCGAAGCCACCAAAATGACTGGTGATTCGTCTTTTTATAAGATTGCTATATCACATGCTGACCATACCATTAAAAACCATTTCAGACCAGATTTCAGCAGCTACCATGTGGTTGATTATGATACCTTAAGGCAAGGGGAAGTTTTGCAGAAACTCACTGCCCAGGGCTATTCAAATGAATCTGCATGGGCTCGCGGTCAGGCCTGGGCTTTATACGGCTACACCATGTGTTACCGCGAAACAAATGATAAAAATTATCTTAAACAGGCGGACGGGATAGCAGGGTTTATTTTAAATAACAAAACTACACCCGCAGACGGGATTCCCTATTGGGATTATAATGATCCGCAAATTCCTAATGTTTCAAGAGATGCTTCTGCAGCTGCGATTACGGCATCAGCACTTTATGAACTTGCAAAATACAGTGTAAATGGGAGGAAATATAAAGCAGTAGCAGATCGGATTTTAGCTTCGCTACATCACAAATACACGAGTAAATCCGGCGCCAATTATGGGTTCTTACTGGAGCACAGCACCGGGCACAGGCCGGCAAAATCGGAAGTTGATGTACCAATTAATTATGCTGATTATTACTATCTCGAAGCTTTGCTTAGGTGTAAATAGCTGCTTCTTTTATGCCGATTCCCGGTAAATACGCTATTTTTATCATTCTAATGTCTTATATCGCCTACGTTGAGAACCGCATCTGCGCACTTTTCGTTTATAGAGATGTTAGAATTAAATCAATGGGACGATTTAGATTCATTAATTAACTGCATAGCAACTGAATTGCACTTAATTTTCTGTTAACACCTATGGAGTCTGGATAGAACCCCGGTGCAACAAGGCCCTGCAAAAATG
>JAZBLB010000065.1:0-3305 GCA_037032985.1 Bacteroidota bacterium | reverse complement strand
TGAAGCACATCGTACTCCTTGCCCGAAAAATTCAATCTAGCTTTGAAAGCCATAATTTTTAAATTTAAAGGTTTATAATAGGTTGATAGTAGCATCTGCCACACCTTGTCAAGACCAAAAACCAAGCCAATAGTTTTATATCTTACTCATTTTTAACTGATAAACAGTACTACTATAGAAAGAAAATAGACTTACGCGTGTAAAAACGCACATTTTTAAAAGGATATAAAATTGTATTTGAAAGAAAGTTATTTTTGTATTAGTATAATTACATTGCCAAATTTGTAGAATTTATGGACGATGTGTTGCTTTAGGCTACATCGTGAAAGTTTAGAAATCTACAAACAATGGTCAATGGGTTGACAAAAACAATTCTTATGTCGTCGAATATAGATGAAGTTACGACTCATGACAAATCCTGATATTGCTTCTATTTAATCTCCCTCAAAATACCCATCCCCTTCCTACTCACGACCAATTGTAAAAAACTTTAAGCTGTTAACAACGTTATTATTCGTAATGGCAAAACTGCAGAAACCTTCTTATCTCAATTTTGATCATGATCAATACCCTTGGAAGGCTGATATTGACTATAGAAAACACCCGGAAAAATATCGTGTTGGAAAAGGTGAGCAGGGCGTGCTAATCTGTGAGCCCTATAAAACTGAAATTGGAAAATACTGGCGATTTAAAACCCCTGAAATTGCGCAGCAGAGTAGTGAGAAAATCATCAAACTCTTCAGCAGGTACATGGATAAAAATGAATTCATCGGTGCTGATATGGCCAGAAAATACCTACAAATGGGTTATACCCGTGCCAGACGATATGCCAACTATAAAGGTGGCAGGAAATATGATAAACAAGAGAATTACACCACACTCGCCAGAGGCACGGGTGAAGACGAAAAGGCCGTTTCAGCAGAAATATTTTACAATGCATGGAAATCCATAGAAGCAAACGAAATATATGCGCAGAAAAAAGCAGATTGGAAAAAGAAATTTGGTTAAACTTCCTTCTCGCATTAAAATAGCTTATCAACTTTTTCATAATTGCGAAGCTTTATAACCTTTGTGCTTTAGCTACACTTCCAATTAACATAATTACGAGAAGCAAAAATACAGTTCTCATAAATTCCCCTTCAAGTACGCAAATACTAGCTTCAACACTTTCAGACAATTGCCAGCTAAACATGGCTTTGCATTGAGCAACTCAAATTGGCTTAATTGACTACAAAAATAATGATTCAATTATAGATGTAGTCATGATGAAGGAACAAAAACACCTCTATCCTCCGCGATTTCATTACCCCATGCCAAGATAGCATCCAATGTTGGGATTAAGGTCTTCCCGAAAGCTGTTAAACTGTAGACTACCTTAAGAGGAGGTTTCTGCCCATAAACTTCTCTATTGATCAAACCATCTTTTTCCAGTTGTTTTAGCTGTAAACTCAGCGTCATTTCCGTAACAGTCTGCATCTCCTTAAGGAGTTCGCTATACCTCTTAGAACCAACTTTTAGATGATATAAAATAACAGTTTTCCATTTTCCGCCAATAAGATCCATTGCAAGGCTTACCGTGCATGGGTAAATCTTGTCATTAAGTTGAACATGATCAGCAACGCATTCAGTTTTCAACATTTTTTTTATTTGGACCTATCGATATTGATAGTTATTGCAAATGTATGCAGCTGACAATAGCTTTGCAACTATAATTATTATAGTACATTAATTTAATCACAATGACAGAAAAAAATAAGCCGTTAATCACCATCACCGGGGTATTAGGTAAGCAAGGCTATAGCGCAGCACGTACACTGTTAAAAAGCGGTCGTTACCGGATCCGTGGCATTACCCGCCGTATAGATTCGCCAGAAGCTCGTAATTTAATGGAACTCGGAGCTGAACTGATCAATATCCCACTAAGTCTCGGCCACCAGGAAGATTTTGTTAAAGCCTTTCATGGTGCTTCTGGAGCATTTATCATGACCCCTGGTATTGCACCGCCACAAACGCATGAAACCGAACTAGGAAATCAATTGGCAGATGCAGCTGTCGAAGCAGGCGTTAGACACTTGATATTTAGTAGTTTAGAAAATGTTAATCAACTAACCGGTGGTGAAAAGTTTGCACCCCATTTTACAGACAAAGCCAGAACGGAAGCATACATCCGCACACTTCCTATTACCAGTTCGTTTATTTACATGGCTTTTTTCTATACTAATCTTTTAGAATTTTATACCCCATATCTGGACGGAGATACATTGGTATTTCCAATCTATCTCCCTAAAAACTTTAAAGCACCCTTTGTTGATCCCCTAACTGCAACGGGCCCGGCGGTATTAGAAATTTTTGACCATCCTGGTCGCTATGCCGGGGAGTCTTTGCCGGTAATAGGTGACATCATTTCCCCGCAGGAAATGGTCGATAGTTTTATCAAGGTAACAGGTAAAAAAGCCGTATACAGCGCTGCCTACACTAAAGAAAATTTCCTGAAGCATTTTCCTGACTTTAAAAATAACGATCCGCTCGTCCGGGAAATCCTGGGGATGGCAGAATATGCAATAGAATATGGCTATTTTCAAAAGCACCGCGACTGGCTTTGGACCCGGAACGTAAACCCTAAAGCCCTCACGTGGAAACAGTTTTTGCAGACCACAGGCTGGCAAGGGCAAAAAATATCCTATTAGGTGTTGCAAAAATGAACCTGGGTCTCTACCAACTGCTATGATTTGATAGTACGAGGAAACTACTGGCTATTTTTTCGAAAGGCTGGCTGAAACAAGTTGGTAAGAGGTAGCAGTAAGTGCTTGAACCATTTTCCATGGAACGCTTCCATTCAAATCTACACCAATCCAGTGCTTCGAACTTAAGTTAAATGGTTTGTGGATGCCCTCCCTTTCCCTCAGCTCATCAATGAGCTGAGGATCACATTTCAAAGTGCAACGATCAAATGCATTAAGATCGAACAGGCAAAACATCTTTTCACCAACATAAAATACAAGAATAGCACGAGAGTTCTTAAAGAAACCCTTAAACGGCATACCTTCCCAGGCACCAGGGAAAGAAAGGCAGAAATCCCTGAAAGCTTCTACATTCATTTCAGAATTATTTATTTAATCATTACATCACGAGCACTGTTAATTGGTAACATTGCGCCGGGTGTTTTCAAATATAAAGAGTTTCAAGATTACTTGGGTCCATTGGCATCAACCTGCTGATAATTGTGTTTTCTTGGAAATCGTCAGTAGCAAATAAACGTAAGATGAGGTATATAGCCGATAACTATCTACCTTATTTTAATCGCT
>JAZBLB010000064.1:0-3375 GCA_037032985.1 Bacteroidota bacterium | reverse complement strand
ATAGATTCTGAGGAGCATTAATTTAGACTCTGACACAGTTCAAGTTACACTCCCAACGACGTGGATAAGGTTTCCACTTTTATGGACTCTGCCCATTTCTTTTTACAAATTGTTAAAGCCTAGTCTATTCCCTACTTCCAATTTCCAGCTTGCTCAGCCTAATCCAGTTCCTTTTCCCCATTTCCCATATACATTTAGCAGTCAATTTTCTCAATTAAATAAATTTCATCAGCTTTGATTTAAAAACAATTACTTTTGCCTAACAATTTCAAAACATGGATAATTTTAGAAGACCGCAACGCGCAAAGGAAAATAATGAGTTTGTATTCGGCATCAGAGCCGTTATTGAGGCCGTGAAAGCCGGTCGGGATATTGAAACGATTTATCAGCAACGTGGTCTTGGCGGAGAACTATTTCTAGAGTTGAAAGCTTTGTTAAAAGATACTTTGATACCGCTAAACAGTGTTCCAATTGAGAAATTGAACCGCATGTCGCAGAAGAATCATCAAGGTGTTATTGCGGTGATTTCGCCGATTACTTATCAGAATATTGAAGATATTGTTCCTGCGATATTTGAAAAGGGTGAGGTGCCATTAATCCTAGTGTTGGACAGCGTAACTGATGTGCGTAACATGGGTGCCATTGCACGTACAGCTGCCTGCGTTGGCGTACATGCGATTGTTGTGCCATTAAAAAATGCTGCACAAATTAACGCCGATGCCATCAAAACTTCAGCAGGTGCTTTATTTAGTATTCCGATTTGCAGACATGCCAACCTTCATAAAATTTGTTTGTATTTGCAGGATAGTGGATTACAAGTTGTGGCCTGTACAGAAAAAACAAGTGATTTAATTTACTCACCCGACTATACCATGCCAACTGCAATCGTAATGGGTTCTGAAGATGAAGGGATTTCAAATGACCTTTTGCGCGTTGCTGATCATCTGGCAAAGATACCAATGGCTGGTAAAATAGAATCGCTGAATGTTTCTGTTTCAGCTGGTGTAATTCTTTACGAAGCAGTAAGACAGCGTAGCATTTAAATTGAGACTATAAAAAGCTGAATCGCGTAGGGGAAAATATCTACCCGATTCAGCTCAATATTTTAGATAAATTTATTACCGAATCGTGATTTCACTTCAGCTACAAATTCTTTAACTTTTTGCTCTTCATTTCTTGGACAAATCATCAACATGTTGTTGTTCTCTACCACAATATAATCATGTAATCCATTCAAAATCACTAATTTTTCTTTTGGTACGTTCACCATGCAGTTAGACGAATCAAACATAATTACCTGTTCAGAAGGAATTACTGCATTGCCTACATAATCTTTGTCGGCCATTTCATAAATCGATGCCCAGGTACCAAGATCAGACCATCCGAAATCTGAAGGAAGAACATAGACATTATCTGCTTTTTCCATAATCCCAAAGTCAATGGAGATATTGGTGCACTGGAAATAAGCGTTATTAATAAATTCTTTTTCGCTGCTTTTATTCAAATCAGATCTTCCTACATTAAAGATTTCATACATGTCAGGCAGATGCTTCTCAAAAGCATTTAATATTGCTCGTGCAGACCAGATAAAGATCCCCGCATTCCATAAAAAGTCACCACTCTGTATAAACGATTTTGCCAGTTCTAAATTTGGCTTTTCAGTGAAAGTTTTAACTTTATGTAAATCCGTATCGGTGTTTAATACGTGGTCAGTATGCTGAATATAGCCGTAACCCGTATCCGGACGATTAGGTTTGATGCCCAATGTGATCAGGCAGTCATTCTTAGAAGCTGCTGATAATGACTGCTCAATAGAATCTACGAAGCCGTCGATATCTGCTATAGTATGATCTGACGGTGCCACCACAATGGTCGCATTCGGATTTAATTCTGCTATTTTAAAACTTCCATAAGCAATACATGGTCCTGTATTTCTCATCAAAGGTTCTGCAAGAATTTGATTATCACCTAATTCAGGAAGTTGTTCTTTAATTAATGTCGAATAGATATCGTTGGTTACAATGAAAATATTCTCCGGAGGGCAGATTTTTAAGAATCGCTCATAAGTACTTTGAATCAACGTTTTACCAACGCCGAAAAAATCGATAAACTGTTTTGGGTATTCTGTTCTACTAACTGGCCAGAATCTACTTCCGACTCCGCCTGCCATTATAAGTGCGTAGTAATCTTTATTCATTTTATATTTTAATGTTACACAATCCCTTCATTTAGGAGATCGTGCAGATGGATTATTCCAAAGTAAGTATTTTGTTCTAACACTAGCAACTGTGTAATGTTATTTTCCTTAATTATGTGTAGCGCATCAACGGCAAGTGAGTCATATTGTATACTTTTGGGTGCTTTTCCCATAATATCTTCTGCTTTCAATCCTATAATGGAATCGTTATTTTCGAGCATTCTTCGAATGTCGCCATCTGTAATTACACCAACTACTAGATTCTTGCTATCAACAACAGCTACCGCACCTAAACGGTTTTTACTAATTTCTATTAGCACATCTTTTACAGGAGCAGATGGCATAATTGATGGTTTTTCATTGGTAGAAGCAAGATCGCCAGCCTTTAAATATAATTTTTTACCTAGTGAACCGCCGGGATGGTATTTCGCAAAATCTGCTTCATTAAATTCCCGGCATTCCAATAAGCAAATTGCCAGTGCATCGCCCAGCGCCAGTTGAGCAGTTGTACTTGTAGTTGGTGCTAAATTGTGCGGACAAGCTTCTTTTTCGAACATGGTGTTGAGTACCAGATGCGCCTGTTCTGCTAAAAAAGAACTCATTTCGCCTACCATTCCTACTAAAGTGTTTCCTGCAGATTTGAGCAAAGGAATCAATACTTTGATTTCTGGCGTATTCCCGCTCTTTGAAAGACAAATAATCACATCATTTCGCTGGATCATGCCCAGATCGCCATGAATCGCATCTGCAGCATGCATAAAAATTGCGGGAGTGCCTGTAGAGTTAAAAGTAGCTACAATTTTCTGAGCAATGATCGCACTTTTACCTATTCCAGTTACAATTACGCGGCCATCGCAGCTTAAAATAGTTGATACTACCTGTTCAAAATCGTCGTTTAGATTCTTTGCAACGTTCAATATCGCTGCTGCTTCGAGCGCTAACGTATTTTTAGCAGACTGGAGAATATATTTTTTACTTTTCAAAGAGAAAATAATTGTTTGTTGATACTTGAAATTCTTGTAAAATTATGTTATTTTGGATAGAAAAATAGCATCGCATATTTTATTACACAAAATGGACGTGAAAAAGTCGTTATTTGATAACCTACAAAATTTCTTTGGGTTTGATAATTTCAAAGGTGATCAGGAGTCGATCATAACAAATATTTTAGAAGGCAA
>JAZBLB010000063.1:0-3385 GCA_037032985.1 Bacteroidota bacterium | reverse complement strand
ATCGCTTTGAAACCAAAGGCAATAACGCGTGTATTTTGTAATAATTGTAGTAAGCGATTGGTGTTTTTTTTACGCCTTTAATCTGTTCCAGTACTTATTTAGTTGAAACTGAAATTATATTTTGCAAGCGTGCAACTAACACCTGTTTTGTATTTGAATTCTCCGTTTTGCCAGAATATATTTAGAATCAGTAACTGTTGGTTATGAAGTTGTTATTCAAACTTTTTAATGGTTTGGGTTGATTAATCCATAAATTTCACTGTCGAGGAATTGCCCTTTGAAATAGTAGTCTTGTCTGAAGTGCGCCTCTTTCTGGAAACCGTGTTTAATCAGTATTTGTCTCGAAGCATTATTTCCGGTATTGATATTGGCTTTTATAGTGTGGAGATTCATGGTTTCAAAACCAAAATCTATTGCCTTTTGTAAGGCTTCTGAAATGATCCCTTTTCTCCATAAATCCGGGCGTAACATATAGCCAATTTCTGCCCTATGGTTGGCATAATCTGTTTGCCAATAGCCCACAGTGCCAATCATCTGCGTAGGATTTTCTTTTAAGGCAATTACCCAGGCTAAATTATTTCCATCTTCAAAGGCATCATTAAATTTGGTAATCACTGTCTTTACGGCCAGTAAATCTTGAGGTCGTTCCCTATCGATGTATTTCATTACCAATTCGTTGGTGCGTAAAGCATATAATGCTTCTGCATCAGTTAGGTGATGCTCTCTGAGTAACAGTCTTTTTGTTTCAAGAACAGGGAACTTAGTAAAGTTTAGGGTAAGCATGGTCAATCATTTTCTAAATCAAATTTAAACTTATCCGCGAATTCTTTAGCCTCTTCAGCAAAGGATTTTCTTCTGTGGTGTTTCTTCTGATTCTTAATGTAGTTTTTAACAATTTCTACATTTGATTCACTCACCGAAACAGCATAATATTCATTTTGCCACCTAAAAGTTTTGTCAATAAGGTGATTACCATTGATCCAAAATGCAGATTCACCTTCAATAAGTCTTGCTATTTCTGCTAAATTTTGTTCGCCCCCTAACGAAATATGGCAATGCAGATGATCAGTATAACCATTAACAGCTTGTATGAAAATTGATTTTTGTTTACCGTTTTCAATAATATGATTTTGGGGTTTATAGCGGATGTTCTTAATTAAATAGGGATGTCGATTTTTAGTTGAGTACACTAAGTGAACCCAAATTCTGACATACGACATATTTTGAGGCTTAAATAAACCAATATAGGCATTTTACAGAGGTTGACAGCATATCGTTTATTATTAAAGATGCAATCAGCTGACGCTGATCGCTATGAAATGGATGGTGGCTATAGCGATGTTTTATAGGCGATTTGGTTAGCATTTCATCGCCCTTGGTTTCAACCAAGAGAATATTTATTAATGTTTTCAATCTAACGCCTCCAGGCGATATGGTAAACTCCTTGCCATTTGTTTTCAGGCAATGATGAGATTAAATGTGCCTATCTATTTTGTTGCTTTTGCCCTATTTTCCAAAAAGGGTTTTATAGATAGAATATTTGTAATTGTCTTCAACAGCGCTAGTCAAAAAGTATGGCGATTCAAACAATTCTGTTAGTTTTTTTCTTAATTCGGATAGGAATTCAGGCTTGATTTCTTCCAGGTATTCGCCGGAGAGTGTTTGCCTTCCTGATTTAAACCACACACCATCTACTGCCATTGTTTTTACCACATACAAGTTGGGTTCTACACAAGTTTTGCCAGCGAATTGCTCATAAGCATAAGTGTAAAGCAGGGTCTGAACTAGTGCTTTATTGATGTGCTTTCCATCAGAATTAAATAGTTCCGCTACATCTTTAAAAGCCAGTTTATCGCTTCCAGTTTTGTAATCAATAATTTTAGTGATACCATCTTTTACGTCAACACGATCAATGTACCCAAAGATTTTAACGCTGGCATCTTTGCTATTTAACGGAAAGCTAATTTCTGCTTCAACCTTTTGTTCCAGACTAATAATATGAAAAGGTGTTTGAGATTCATCCTGATTTACAATGATATTTACATAAGCATCTACAATTGATAAGATCACTTTTTGCATACCTTTATATTCCATCACCTTATCAGGGTGATTAAACATCACAGCGTTAAAGGCTTTCTCTATTAGCGAAGGTACTTGCTTTCTTTTTTCTTTTATCCGCGCTAAAGTTATTTCCGCTTTCCGCAAATCCTGGTAGAAGTATTCCATCACTTTGTGCAAAATAGAGCCTATTTCATTTGCCTCCACTACAGCGCTTATCTCTTTTGGTTCCTTAATGCCGGCAATGTAATTGAAGAAGAAATCTATCGGGTTAGAGATATATTGCGTTAAAGCCGATGGCGAAAGCACCTTCTTTTTGTCGAGGTATTTTTGCAGCGTTTCCTGAATAAAAACATTACTTTTTTTCTCGATTCGAACTTCTTTAAAAGGTTCAGTTTTTACATCCAGGTTCAGTTCGTTGTAATTAAAATTGAATCCACTTTCATATTCCAGTTGTTTCAGAATCCTGCTCGCTTCGCCGGTAGTCGTTTCATCAGTTAAGCTGTTATAGACAAAACTGATATTTTTCGCTCTTTGCATTAACCTGTAAACCATATAAGAAGAGATGGCATCAAGATTTTCCAAAACTGGCAGGCCATAAACGCGGCGAATAGAGTCTGGAATGAAGCTGTTGCCAATAGAAGATTTCGGAATAATGCCTTCGTTGAAACCTAGAATAACCACTTTGTCGAAGTTTAGATTCCTCGTTTCCAGTAATCCCATTAACTGAATACCATTCAGCGGATCACCAGAAAGTGGCACAGCAATAGCCTGTAAGGATTTTTGCACCAGGTAAATTACGAATTGAATTTCCTCATTACCGATGTGTTTGCCAAACGTATCGTGCAGCCTGTTTAACTCCTGAATGGTTTTAACAAATAGCTCTGCATCAATTTTTTTTAGTGTTTTTGCATTCGATAAGCGCGTCAAAATGAAATCTAAAACTTCAAGTAAGTATGGCACCACATCCTTCGGACTATCAATTTTTTTATAGAAAACCTCAAATAATCCACTTTGTCTAACTAGTCTTTCTTGGGCAATTTCAACTTCGTTCTCTTTTAAAATCGCAGTTAGAATTTTGTCACGCATTTTCTGACTTAATCCGGTAAGCGGATGGGTTAGAAATGCTTCAACGTTTTTATACGAAATTTTCCCGGTATGAATAATTTCCAGCTGGGATGAAAACCATAAATCTGCCAGTCCAAATATGCTGGAGGTAGATAGTGAAAAACCCATGGTAACATTCAAGTTGATTTCTTTACCATTATGTGATGTTGGGATGGTTTGTAAAGCCGGCAACAATAAACTTTCATCAGCCAAAACCACA
>JAZBLB010000062.1:0-3538 GCA_037032985.1 Bacteroidota bacterium | reverse complement strand
TGTGGTTTTGGCTGATGAAAGTTTATTGTTGCCGGCTTTACAAACCATCCCAACAGCACATAATGGTATAGAAATCAACTTGAATGTTACCATGGGTTTTGCGCTATCTACCTCGAGCATATTTGGACTGGCAGATTTATGGTTTTCATCTCAGCTGGAAATTATTCATACCGGGAAAATCTCATATAAAAATGTTGAAGCATTTCTAACCCATCCGCTTACGGGATTAAGTCAGAAAATGCGTGACAAAATTCTAACTGCGATTTTAAAAGAGAATGAAGTCGAAATTGCTCAGGAGAGACTAATTAGACAAAGTGGATTATTTGAGGTTTTCTATAAAAAAATTGATAGTCCGAAGGATGTGGTGCCATACTTACTTGAAGTTTTAGATTTCATTTTGACGCGCTTATCGAATGCAAAAACACTAAAAAAAATTGATGCAGAGCTATTTGTTAAAACCATTCAGGAGTTAAACAGGCTGCACGATACGTTTGGCAAACACATCGGTAATGAGGAAATTCAATTCGTAATTTACCTGGTGCAAAAATCCTTACAGGCTATTGCTGTGCCACTTTCTGGTGATCCGCTGAATGGTATTCAGTTAATGGGATTACTGGAAACGAGGAATCTAAACTTCGACAAAGTGGTTATTCTAGGTTTCAACGAAGGCATTATTCCGAAATCTTCTATTGGCAACAGCTTCATTCCAGACTCTATTCGCCGCGTTTATGGCCTGCCAGTTTTGGAAAATCTTGATGCCATCTCTTCTTATATGGTTTACAGGTTAATGCAAAGAGCGAAAAATATCAGTTTTGTCTATAACAGCTTAACTGATGAAACGACTACCGGCGAAGCGAGCAGGATTCTGAAACAACTGGAATATGAAAGTGGATTCAATTTTAATTACAACGAACTGAACCTGGATGTAAAAACTGAACCTTTTAAAGAAGTTCGAATCGAGAAAAAAAGTAATGTTTTTATTCAGGAAACGCTGCAAAAATACCTCGACAAAAAGAAGGTGCTTTCGCCATCGGCTTTAACGCAATATATCTCTAACCCGATAGATTTCTTCTTCAATTACATTGCCGGCATTAAGGAACCAAAAGAGATAAGCGCTGTAGTGGAGGCAAATGAAATAGGCTCTATTTTGCACAAAGTGATGGAATACTTCTACCAGGATTTGCGGAAAGCGGAAATAACTTTAGCGCGGATAAAAGAAAAAAGAAAGCAAGTACCTTCGCTAATAGAGAAAGCCTTTAACGCTGTGATGTTTAATCACCCTGATAAGGTGATGGAATATAAAGGTATGCAAAAAGTGATCTTATCAATTGTAGATGCTTATGTAAATATCATTGTAAATCAGGATGAATCTCAAACACCTTTTCATATTATTAGTCTGGAACAAAAGGTTGAAGCAGAAATTAGCTTTCCGTTAAATAGCAAAGATGCCAGCGTTAAAATCTTTGGGTACATTGATCGTGTTGACGTAAAAGATGGTATCACTAAAATTATTGATTACAAAACTGGAAGCGATAAACTGGCTTTCAAAGATGTAGCGGAATTATTTAATTCTGATGGAAAGCATATCAATAAAGCACTGGTTCAGACCCTGCTTTATACTTACGCATATGAGCAATTCGCTGGCAAAACTTGTGTAGAACCCAACTTATATGTAGTGAAAACAATGGCAGTAGATGGTGTATGGTTTAAATCAGGAAGGCAAACACTTTCCGGCGAATACCTCGAAGAAATTAAGCCTGAATTCCTATCCGAATTAAGAAAAAAACTAACAGAATTGTTCGAATCGCCGTACTTTTTGACTAGCGCTGTTGAAGACAATTACAAATATTCTATCTATAAAACCCTTTTTGGAAAATAAGACAAAAGCAATTTAACCAATATTTCCTTGGTTGAAACTAAGGGCGATGAAATGCTAACCAAATCGCCTCAAGCCATCGCGATAGCTACCATCCATTTCATTGCGATCAGCTTCAGCTAATTGCAACTTTAATAATAAAATAACCAATATTTCCCTTGGTTGAAACCAAGGGCGATGAAGTGCTAACCAAATCGCCTCAAGCAATCGCTAGAGCCACCATTCATTTCATTGCATCCTCATAAGCAATTTAACCAAATATTGCCCTTGATTGAAACCAAGGGCAATGAAATGCTCACCGAATCGCCTATAAAATATCGCTAGAGCCACCATCCATTTCATAGCGATCAGCTTCAGCTGATTGCACCTTTAATAATAAATATAAACGATATGCAGTTAACTTCTGTAAAAAAACCTATCTTGGTTTAGTTAAGCTTTAAATATGTCGTACGTAAGAATTTGGGTTCACTTAGTGTTCTCAACTAAAAATCGACATCCCTATTTAACCAAGAACATCCGCTATAAACTCCAAAACCACATTATCGAAAACTGTAAACAAAAATCAATTTTCCTACAAGCTGTTAACGGTTATACCGATCATCTGCATTGCCTTATTTCGTTAGGGGGCAAACAAAGTATAGCAGAAATAGCAAGGCTTATTAAAGGTGAATCTGCATTTTGGATCAATAATAATCACCTGATTGACGAAACTTTTATGTGGCAAAATGAATATTATGCTGTTTCTGTGAGTGAATCTAATGTGGAAATTGTTAAAAACTACATCAAGAATCAGGAGAAACACCACAGGAGAAAATCCTTTGCTGAAGAGGCAAACGAATTCGCGGATAAGTTTAAATTTGATTTAAAAAATGATTAACCATGCTTACCTTAAACTTTACTAAGTTCCCTGTTCTTGAAACAAAAAGACTGTTACTCAGAGAGCATCACCTGACTGATGCAGAAGCATTATATGCTTTGCGCACCAACGAATTGGTAATGAAATACATCGATAGGGAACGACCTCAGGATTTATTGGCCGTAAAGACAGTGATCACCAAATTTAATGATGCTTTTGAAGATGGAAATAATTTAGCCTGGGTAATCGCCTTAAAAGAAAATCCTAGGCAGATGATTGGCACTGTGGGCTATTGGCAAACAGATTATGTCAACCACAGGGCAGAAATTGGCTATATGTTACACCCGGATTTATGGAGAAAAGGAATCATTTCAGAAGCCCTAAAAAAGGTAATAGATTTTGGTTTTGAAACCATGAATCTTCACACTATAAAAGCCAATATCAATACTGGAAATAATGCTTCGAGACAAATATTGATTAAACACGGTTTCCAGAAAGAGGCACACTTCAGACAGGACTACTATTTCAAAGGGAAATTCCTTGACAGTGAAATTTATGGATTAATCAACCCAAACCATTAAAAAATTTGAATAACAACTTCATAACCAACAGTAACTGATTCTAAACATATTCTGGGAAAACGGAGAATTAACATACAAAACAAGTGCTAGCTGCACGCTAGCAAAATATAATTTCAGTTTCAACTAAATAAGTACCGGAACAGATTAAAGGCTTAAAAAAAACACCAATAGCTTACTACAATTATTACAAAATACACGCGTTATTGCCTTTGGTTTCAAAGCGAT
>JAZBLB010000061.1:0-4700 GCA_037032985.1 Bacteroidota bacterium | reverse complement strand
CTTAGCCAGACATAGCCAACAAGCCTGGCCATCGGGATTGAAACCATAAACTGCACTAAGCCTTTGTTCAACGGGATATACACACAGCAATACAGTCAGAAAGCAATTATAGAAAAGGCCAAAGAGAAATTATCATGTACAAATCTTTCCATTTCGGAAATTGCATATGAGCTGGGCTTTGAACATTCACAATCGTTTAGCAAACTTTCCAAGGCAAAAACAAATGTTTTGCCCTTGGAGTTAAGGCATCGTTTAATTAAAAGCGCAGAAAGCGGATGAATAAAAGCCAATGCCATTAACATGGGTTGACGATAAGTAGCTGATGTTTTAAAACTCATGTTTGCTCAACTCAATACTATATTTTCGTTCAACCTTTCTGGCCACTCCCCACAATTTCTTGATCGGATTATAGGTTGATGAAAAATGTTATGAAGCGCCTCATGGAAAGATAAAATGTATACTAATGAACAATACTATACTCATATATATAATTATTGAGCATAATATTATCCATCTTTTGTCTTTCAATCTTGTTTTTTTTGAAATCTTATTATATAATATATTAATGAGCATTATTATATTCATTAATATTATCTTTGAATATAATTATACTCATCATGAGATCGAAGAAAGTTGTTATATTCCCAAAATATAAAATAATTTGGGATCAGTTAGGCGAAAACATCAAACTTGCCAGGAAGCGCAGAAAATTAACTGCAATTCAACTTGCAGAACGCGCCGCTATTGAAAGAGCAACACTACGTAAAATTGAACGGGGGGATCCTGGAGTGTCTATGGGGGCATATTTCAATGTCCTTAAGGCACTGAATCTGCATGAAGATTTCCTCAAGCTGGCTGTAGATGATGAACTTGGCAGGAAACTTCAGGACTTAGATTTGTTAAAGTAATGGCAACAACAAAGACAGATATATGGGTATATGCTCACTGGAAAGGCATGGATGCCCCACGTTGCATAGGTGTGATTTCTGCTCAGCAGAGTAAAGGGCGTAGGATATTTGGATTTGAATACGACCGGGCTTGGCTAAAGTCTAATCAGTTGTTTTTGCTTGATCCTGAAATCGGTTTATATTCAGGAACCCAATACCCTGACAAAAAAGACAATTTTGGTATATTTATGGATTCGATGCCGGATACCTGGGGACGAAAACTTATGTTGCGTCGTGTTGCGCAAACTGCTTTTGCCAAAGGGGACGCGACACCGAAACGATACGAAATTGATTTTTTGCTTGGTGTTCATGATGCTTCCAGGATGGGAGCATTAAGGTTCAAGCTAGATCCCGACGGACCTTTTCTTGATGATAACAAGAATAATCCTACTCCACCCATTACTCATCTCCGGGAGCTACAGGCAAGTGTCAAAGCTTATGAAGAAGATGAGGAAGGGAAAAATGGTAGTGATTGGATTCCAATGCTTTTTGCGCCAGGGTCATCGCTGGGTGGAGCAAGGCCAAAAGCAAATGTTGTTGATTTGGATGGTCATTTGTGTATTGCAAAGTTTCCCTCAAAAGCTGATATAATTGATAAGGCTGCGTGGGAATACTTAGCTTATGAACTGGCGACCAAGGCTGGAATCAATATGCCAGTTTGTACACTTGAAAAGGTAAAAGGACCTTATCGTACATTCTTATCCAGGCGGTTTGATCGGGATATGGGTGAACGTATTCATTTTGCTTCGGCTATGACGATGACAAAAAATAGTGAGGATAGCATTAGGGACGCTACTCCTAGTTATCTTGAGATAGCAGATTTTATACAGCGTTATGGATCGAACATAGAAGATGACCTGCATCAATTGTGGAGAAGGATAGTATTTAACATTGCGATCTCCAACACGGATGATCATTTAAGGAATCATGGCTTTTTATTGACAGCAAATGGATGGAGATTATCGCCTGCGTATGATATCAATCCCTCAGTAGATAAAAATGGATTGGCTCTTAATATTGATATGGACAATAATGCGTTGGACTTTGATTTAGCTTTAAGTGTTGGCGAATTGTTTCAGCTAAAAAGAAATCAAATGCACCAAATCATTAAAGAGGTTTCAATAGCTGTAAAGGATTGGCGAACGATAGCTACTAAATTGGGAATCTCCCGGGCGGAACAAGAAGAAATGTCTCCCGCATTTAGGATAATAATGAACTGATATTAACATTGGTTAGAGTCGATTCTCGTCGGGAACACTTCCTTTGATTCAAACCAGAAAATTGTCGTGCAAATCGTTGATTTTCGAGACTTTGTTTTAGTTTTTATAACACATTACGACTCGTTTTCGACCATTTTGACTGGTTAATTTTAGTAAGTCGAAAAACTTTACTATTTTTTTTTAAAAAACTGTGAGTCAGTAAATTGAATGAAATATCAAGACCAGAAATATTCCGAAATGTTCGGATGCTAGTTTACTTTGTAATCTATTGATTTACAGTTATTTATGCTAACGAACATCTTGATGACTCAATTACACAGATTTACATTTGATCTGTGTAATTATTTTACTTACAGAAATCTTAAACGTAGCTGTTTTACTTGTTTGTAATCAGTTTTACTAGCTAATTGGATTTATTCGTTTTACAAAGACTAGATTTCTTTTACTTAATATAAACTCTTTCATAACATTTTTATTCATTTTGTATTTGTTTTACTGAATCATATTGGTATTTTATTAAATTTACTGAAAGAATATACGTTTTACTGAAAAAAATGGCAAGGAACAAAGTAGGTAGTGAATGGTTAAAAGAGCATTTGAACCTGGAAGGATACGGAGTAACAAAACGGTCTTTTATCGGAACTCAAAATAAGGTAGAGATGGCAGCCAATAGCTATTTCGGATTACAATAGAGCATTGTATCAAATAGGGATAAGGCGAATACCATTATCAAACCATTGCATAGCACCTTATTTCAGGGGAGCCTGAGTTTAGGCTTTGCCATTGGTCAAGCTCAGAAAACCCATAAGATCAGTGAGCTCGACATGCTCCTCTTTGGCTGTAAGAGTATCACTAAAACTTTCTAACTGTTCCAAGTATAGGAACGCAGTTCCCTGACTCCTTTTAACATGAAGTCCGCCATTGCAATGCCTTTATCTATTGGCTCAGTGAGCTATTGATCCCTCACCCTATGGTTCTGCAAAAAACCTCTTTATAATGATGTTATTCTACGATCACCTGTATCCCTGCTTTTGCTGCTTTATAGCTAATCTTTTCTTTCAGGCTATAGTAGCTCCAGTTTTGGAGCAGGTAATGATCTTCTTTTGCTATTTCCTCTTTTTCCTGCTGGTTGATCAGCAACAGTGTTGCGGCCTGGTGCTTAACGCAATAATCAATCAGCATTCTGCTATACACATGCAGCTTTTGCTCCACATACCGCTTTTCCCTATGCTGGTATTCTTCCAGACTTTTCGTTTTCTTCTTCCTGCCATGGCCACCGCTGTTAAAAACTACTGCTTTTTTTACCCGGTTTACTGCCGCCTGTATCGCTAGCCTGCGGTGGAGGAATTCTTCTTTATTTCCGATTGCATGCTCAAAGCTGCCAATCTTTACTGTTACCGGATGTTCTATTGAAAGCGAGGCTTCAGCGATAATGGTAGGATCCAGGATATTCTGGTCTTTTTCAATATGTACAGCGGCCAATAAAAATAACTTTCCCTTTTCCAGCTGGATCTGGCTGGCGCGAAGTTTCAGTGTGCCGCTTAATATTTTCTCAAACATTACCTTTTTATCCGAGCGGTCCTTTCCCAGATAGGTTTTAAATGGAATCTGAAAAAGCCTGAAACTATAGTTTCTGTTATCAGCCATTCGGTTGAGTTTGGAAATCACTTCTGAACCAAAAGGTAAAGGAATATTGCGTTTATAATTCCGCAGCGACTTCTCCCCTTTCCAGTAGGCGTCCTTTTCTTTATTGAAATAGGAAATCAGGGTATTATTGAGATTGCTCAGGATATTGGTGGGGATCTGGCCTTTAAAATGATCTGAAAGCAGTCGGTATGTGGTATTCTGGCGCGAGGATTTCAGGATGCCGTGCTCCTCTTTTTTCTCATCCGCGATTTTTAGCTTAATCTCTTCGGTCAGGTAAAAAAAATCCTTTACCCGCTCCTGGATGAAATGATGGCTCATGATCATATTTGCAGCACGGAAACATATCCATTGCCAGTCATACAATTGCTTAATTGCCTGTTGGACAACCTCCTGATCATCCGAATCGATGAGCAATTGTATTTTACGGGTAACCACCATGGTGCTGTTTTCCATAATTAACTAATTTTGGTTTTCCTAATTTTTAGTGAAGCGTTGGCAAAAGCCTGCTGAATGTACCCTTGATTAAGGTTAAGCGCTGCAGCAATTTCACTGAAGCTATATTGCAGCTCATAGCGCATCTGAAGGATAGAAGCCTGTTCATCGCTAACATCCCCCTCGAAACTGAATCGGCTCGTTTTCTTTATTTGATTGAGTTTCTCCGCATCGGTGATCAGCGCTTTTAAACAGTTGAGGGTCCGCTCCACCTTTCTTGCTACCTGGTAATCGGATATTCCACCAATGTGCCAGGCCATGCGTCCATAGTCAAAGGCGTATTTAATACAGAGCCTGATAAAAAGCTGCTGGTCCTGGCTGAGATTTGGGATAACTGCTTTTACCCTTTCCCATTGCTTTTTCTCTTCTTCTCCTGGTTCATGCTGATCAAAGA
>JAZBLB010000060.1:0-4956 GCA_037032985.1 Bacteroidota bacterium | reverse complement strand
TTCAGCGAAAAACAGGTTTAGGAAGAGGGTTAAGTGCGCTTTTAGATGATAGCGAGTCTGCGCATCCGCCGAAACAGCAGGTAAATGCTGTCAGCGAAACAGAGCAGATTGGTAATATCAGTCACGTAAGTTTAACTGAAGTTGAAACCAATCCATATCAGCCACGTACCGAATTTGATCAGGTAGCTTTAAACGAACTGGCAGATTCCATTAAGATACAGGGTTTAATTCAGCCCATCACCGTAAGGAAATTAGGAGCAAATAAGTATCAGTTAATTTCCGGTGAACGACGATTCAGGGCTTCGAAATTAGCAGGGTTAACACAAATTCCAGCTTATATCCGCAGTGCCAATGACCAGCAAATGTTGGAAATGGCACTCATTGAAAACATTCAGCGCGAAAATCTAAATGCAATTGAGGTGGCTTTAAGTTTCCAGAGAATGATTGATGAGGTAGGTTTAAAGCAGGAACAACTGGGAGAGCGCGTTGGCAAAAACCGGACAACGGTAACCAACTACCTTCGTTTGTTGAAGCTTCCGCCAGCAATTCAGGCATCTATTCGTGATCAAAAAATTTCTATGGGCCACGCCAGAGCATTGATTAATGTAGATGGGGTAGACAGGCAATTATTTATTCACCAGGAGATTTTGGATAAGGGCCTTTCGGTGCGTAAAGTAGAAGAACTCGTGAGGAACCTGCACCATTCACCGCTGCAAACAGAAGAAAAGCCTAAAGAAAAGGGTGTTTCTTTTCAATATCAGAAACTACAGGACGATTTGGCCTCTAAGTTTGCAACCCGTGTAAAGTTAAAAGTGAGTCAAAACGGTAAAGGGGCGATTGAAATTCCTTTTATGAGTGATGACGACTTGAATAGAATTTTAGAATTATTAGACTGGTAATGCGTATTACGAAGGTTTTATTACTGGTTTTTTTAATTACTTTTTCTCTGGCTAACATTTCATCAGCTCAGGTAATGGATACAGCGGGCAAACAAACTGATACGCTCAAAAGCCGTAACTATAATCCATTGAAGGTAGATTCGCCTAAGGTGATGTCGAGGCGGGATTCTGCCAAAGCCAGGTATGTAAATCCGGGAAAAGTTGCGGGACGAAAAGCAGTCTTTAGATCAATGATTATTCCGGGATGGGGACAGTTGTATAACATGCAGTTACTCAATGATGGCTATGGTACGCGGGCGGGTAAAAGTCAGACACTTCAGAGAATTTATACTACTGGTAAAATCGTTGCCATTTATGGTGGATTTACAGCACTTACCTTATCTTATATCGAAAGCAGAAAAAATTATAAAATCTTTTTGAAAGAAGGCCAATCGCGCCAGCTGCCGGTTTCACAACGCGTTAATGAATTTGAGCCAAATCCAACGCTTACCCGCTATTCTGATCAGGGCGTACTAGATAATAAAAGTGTTTTTAAGCGAAACAGTCAGATTGTTATTTTTTCTTACGGTTTACTTTATGCAGCCAATATTGTAGATGCTTATGTGGCTGCCCGGTTACATTTTTTTAATATTGATGATAACCTGACTTTCCAGGTGCGACCATCAGTAATTACCTCCAGTACCATGTATGGTTTTAATGCCACTCCATCATTAAAATTATCATTAACATTTTAATAATATGAAACAACAGGATCTTTTCAGATTACATTTAAATAATTGTCAGGATCATTGTCGCGTCAACAACTTTAACAATAAATTAAAAAGATGAAAATTGCGCTTTTAGGTTATGGCAAAATGGGCCAGATTATAGAAAAATTTGCCCTTGAACGCGGTCATGAAATCGTTTTAAAAATATCAGTAGATAACCTGGAAGAGCTAACCAGGCAAAGTCTGAAAGATGCAGATGTGGCTATCGATTTTAGTACGCCAGATGCTGTATTGGAAAACATCAGTGCCTGTTTTGACGCTAATGTCCCTGTTGTGGTAGGCACCACCGGATGGTATGGTAAGCTGCAGGAAGTAAAAAATGATTGTGATAGCAGTAACAATAGCTTGCTTTATGGTTCTAACTTCAGTATTGGGGTAAATTTGTTCTTTAAGCTTAATCAAACGTTAGCAAAACTGATGAATAATTATCCTGCTTATGAGGTACAGGTGGAGGAAATTCACCATACACAAAAACTGGATTCACCTAGCGGGACAGCCATCACCATCGCAGAAGGAATTGTTGATAATCTGGAGCGAAAATCAGAATGGTTAAATGAAGTAGTTGGCACCGATGTGGAGTTGTTTCCAAAAGCCGAACAGCTGTTGATCGAATCACATCGAATTGAGAATATTCCAGGTACACATACCGTTATTTACAGTAGTGAGGTAGATGAAATTGAAATTAAGCATACTGCTCACAGTCGGGCGGGCTTTGCATTAGGTGCTGTTGTAGCTGCAGAATGGTTAAAAGATAAAAAAGGATTTTTCAGTATTACCGATATATTTGAGTAAGCTGAAAGTTTAAAGACGAACAACCTCAAACGAACAACTACAGACGAATAACGAAAAGCGAACAACGTTTCCAAAAACGACCAACGAAAATAAGAATATGAATTATAAATTTTGGCAGAAGAAAACTGATGCCACTAAAAAGAAAAAGACAAAAACCCGCGAATGGGTAGATGCGATTGTCTTCGCAGTAGTGGCTGCAACCATTATTCGTGTTTTCTTCATTGAAGCATACACTATTCCATCAGGGTCGATGGAGCGTTCGTTATTAATTGGAGATTTCCTTTTTGTAAGTAAGGTCAATTACGGCGCACGGATTCCAATGACACCGGTAGCGTTTCCATTTGCTCACCATACCATGCCATTAACCACTTCTACAAAAGCATACTGGGATGGAGTACAGTGGAAATACCGTCGTCTACCTGGACTTTCAGATATTAAAAGAAATGATGTAGTGGTATTTAACTTTCCAGAAGGTGATACGGTTGCGGTGGAAAACCAGGCAGCAAGCTATTACGATCTGGTTAGAATGAGCGGCAGGGAACAGGTGAGGAATACGTATACCATTATCGACAGACCTGTTGATAAAAGAGAAAATTATATTAAAAGATGTATCGGCATTGCCGGAGATGTAGTGTCTATGTCTGCAGGTATGGTTAGTGTGAATGGTAAACCAGAACCCATAAAAAGTACAGGAATGATGCCTTACCGCATTGAATTCAAAACAATGGATTTCAATTATTCTGCACTGGATGAATATAAGCTGGATTTAGGAAATAGCCCCGCGATAGCTGCGAATACCTATGTAGTAAACGCTTCTCCGGAAATCGTGGAAAAACTTAAAACACTCGATTTTGTGAAATCAGTTTTAATGAGTCCGGATCCGGCAGGTGAAGAACCTGGAGGTACATTTCCACATGATCCGAACCGTAAGTGGAACAGAGACAACTTCGGGCCAATTAAAATCCCTGCCAAAGGCTGGACGGTAAATATCGACAGCAATACAATGCCGCTTTATTATAGGGCCATCAGAACTTACGAAGGAAATAAGGTGGAGCAAAAAGGTGGTGTTTGGTACATCAATGATAAAGTAGCCACTAACTATACCTTCAAAATGAATTATTATTGGATGATGGGTGATAACCGTCACAATTCTGCAGATTCACGTTATTGGGGTTTCGTTCCGGAAGATCATGTGGTGGGAAAAGCTTTATTTATTTGGATGAGTTTTGATGGTGAAGGTTCTTTCTTTAGCAAAATCCGCTGGAATAGATTATTCAAAGGCATACATTAAAAGTCACATTACAATAGGATATATGAAGCGTCTTGATTTAATCAAGGCGCTTTTTTTGTGGTGACAGCCTCTATCCGCCGATCAGCACCATTTTCACCGGAGGAAAAAGGCAAGAAAGATTTTTCGGGGCTAGTGATTTAGAAAACTTCGTGTTAATCAAGCGCAGTGAAAAATGCCGGGATTCCTCGCTACACTCTGAATGAACAGCGGGGGTAATATCTCAGTATTTTCGTCATTGCGAGGAGGCACGAGGAAGCAATCTCCTTGCAGATTCTTCGATGGAGATTGCTTCAGTAGATGAAAAATCTGCTTCGCAAGGACGAATTTTTTTAGGAGATGTATTAACAGTTTTGGTAATGATTCTCCGATCTGAATGACTGCGAAAGACAAAACCATGCTATCCGCCCCACTATCACCACCCTGCTCTCTGGCCTAGGAAATAATGGAAGGAGGAAACGTTTAAAGCTTCGATCACAATCTTTCATACCCCCATGATCCAAAGCAGCGAGTCCTCTCCCGATTTTTCATCGGGTGCTTGTGCTGCCGAAAAAAAGCTTTAACGCTTTTATCCAACATCAGTTCCAAGCCTTGAGTTATTCATAAGTTGTTTATTTTTTTATTGGCATTCATGAGCTCGCAGGAAAGCTCGGTTTTTGGCTACCTTTTTATCAATAAAAAGGTAGAAAGCCCTTCGGCGACTAGCCGAGGCAAGGCTGCGCAGTGGGAAACAAAAAAATCTTCTTGTCCTGGCCGGACGGGCCTTTTTTCTTTTGACGGCAAAAGAAACAAAACTGCCGGCTCGCAATTTTTTTATCCAAGTCAGTAGATAGGCTTAGTCAGTGCCATCCCAAAAAATTGACCATGCCAGTCTAAGAGCAGAACGAAGAAACGGTGGTTTAGCCTAGTTAAGTAGCGATAGCGATCGCAATCCTTATTATAAATCTAAGTCCGCATCCTATTTTCTCACCCCGCTATCGCCACCCTGCTCACCGGCCTAGGAAATGATCGAAGGAGAAAACGTTTAAAGCTTCGACCACAATCTTTCAAACCACCCCTACCCAAGGCAACGCGTCTTATTCCGATTTTTCATCGGGTGCTTGCACTGCCGTAAAAAAGCTTTAACGATTTTATCCAACATCAGTTTCAAGCCTTGAGTTATTCATAACCTGTTTATGTTTTTATTGGCATTCATGAGCTCGCAGAAAAG
>JAZBLB010000059.1:0-6245 GCA_037032985.1 Bacteroidota bacterium | reverse complement strand
GTCAGCTAAATCGATAAATGTTATATTTGCATAAATTTGTATAATTATGAATACGTTAAAGGAATTAAAGTGTGGAGAATTGAAAGGTATTACTTCCTTAAAACTAGCTGAGGGGTTAACTGAGTTTCCGGATGAAATCTTTACTTTAGCAGAAACCTTAACGTATCTGGACTTATCATCTAATAAATTATCATCCCTACCCGCTGATTTTGGTAGATTGAAAAATCTTAAAGTTTTCTTCTGTTCCAACAATGAATTTACTATCTACCCCAAGGTATTAGCGGATTGTCCGTTGCTTGATATTGTTGGATTTAAAGCAAACCAGATACAGGAAATAGCAGAAGACGCTTTAGGCTTCAATCTCAGGTGGCTTATTTTAACCAATAACCTGGTTTCTGCTTTACCAAAATCGATTGGGCAATGTAGCCGTTTAGAAAAGTTAATGCTCGCCGGAAATCAATTGACTAGTTTACCTGATGAATTACAATTTTGCAGCACTCTGGGGTTATTGAGACTTTCTGCTAATCAGATCGAAACTTTGCCAGACTGGTTACTTAAGATGCCAAAGCTTTCCTGGCTGGCATTTTCAGGAAATCCTTGCAGTAGAAATGCAGTTGCGGAAACCGAGGCCCCGGTAATCGCTTATGATACTTTAGAAATCAAAGACAAATTGGGTGAAGGTGCTTCTGGCACCATTTACCGCGCATCGAGAGATGGCATGTTACAAGATGTAGCGGTTAAAGTATTTAAGGGCGAGGTAACCAGTGACGGTTATCCAGAGGATGAATTGTTATCTAGCATAGAAGCAGGAGAACACGATACCTTAGTTAAAATACTGGGTAAAACCGATGACTTTGTTCAATCCAAAACCGGTCTTGTTATGGAACTGATTCCAAAGCACTACACCAATCTGGGGAATCCACCTAGTTTAAAAACCTGTACCCGGGATGTTTTTGATCCGGCTATTCAATTATCTGCCCAGCAAATTAAAAATATCTTGAAGTCTATTGCTTCTGTTGCTAATCACCTTCATGAAAAAGGGATTATGCATGGCGATTTGTATGCACACAATATGCTGATTGATGATGATGGAAACACCTTGTTTGGAGATTTTGGTGCTGCTACCATGTATGATCGTGATCATTTGACTGATGCATATGCTTTCGAAAAGATAGAAGTAAGTGCTTACGGCTACCTAATTGATGACTTGTTATCATTATATCCGCTCGGTGAAAGTAATCACTTTAGCGCTCGATTGATATCATTGAAAGAAGCATGTCTCTTGGCGGACCCGCAAAGCCGGCCTAACTTTGAGGAAATTGAGTCTATACTTACCAGTATGGATGATGACGTTTAGCCCTAGCTTTCTTTAACTGCCAGCTGGCCACATGCAGCGTCTATATCTTTTCCACGGCTACGGCGGATATTGGTAGTTATGCCTTGTGATTTCAGGTAATTGGCAAATGCATCAATTTTATCGCCTTCAGCGTTTGTAAAATCTGCAAACGAAATCGGGTTGTATTCAATCAGGTTTACCTTACATGGGATATGTTTACAAAACTTGGCCAGATCCATTGCATCTGAAATTTCATCATTGAAATGGTTGAAAACAATGTATTCGTAAGTTACCGGGTTTTTCGTTTTCGCAAAATAATATTTTAATGCTTCTGCCAAGGCTTTTAACGTATTTGCCTCATTAATGGGCATAATCTCATTACGCTTCTTATCATCTGCAGCGTGAAGAGAGAGTGCCAGGTTAAACTTTGCACCATCGTCTCCCAATTTCTTGATCATTTTTGCAATGCCAGCGGTAGATACGGTAATGCGTTTATAGCTCATATTCAACCCATCTGGTGCGGTAATACGCTCAATCGATTTTAATACATTGGCATAATTCAATAACGGCTCGCCCATTCCCATGTATACGATATTGGTGAGGGGATTATTGTAGTTTTGTTTTGCTTGCTTATCAATCAATACTACCTGGTCATAGATTTCATCGGCATTTAAATTCCGTTTTCGATCCATATAGCCTGTTGCACAGAATTTACACGTTAGGCTGCAACCTACCTGCGAACTTACACAGGCGGTCATTCGGTCTTCTAATGGAATCAATACCCCTTCCACAATGTTGCCATCTGCTAAACGGAAGGTATTTTTTATGGTATGATCGTTACTGAACTGGGAATTATTTACCTGAACGGCATTAATGGTAAAGCCTTCAGCTAAGGTTTTACGCAGCTCTTTTGACAGATTGCTCATTTCATCAAAACTAGTAGCTGACTTTTCCCATAACCACTGATAAATCTGCTTAGCCCTGAAAGCCGGCTGTTGCATAGCCACTAAGTGCTGTTGCAACTGCGTTAATTCCAGTGAGCGGATATCGATCTTTTTTGCTATTACCATTTGCTGCAAAGGTACTTAAAAAGCCGATAAGCTGAAAGGGCTACCTTAAAAGACTAATAAGGGCAATCTAATTTTACAATTAGCTGTTTCAGGGCTATCGTGTTCTGCCTCTGTTGGTTGGTTTAGGTGATGCCTTACCTTTTGCTGGCCGGGCATTTCTATTGCTGGAAGAAGTTTTTGCATTACCTTTCCCTTTTGCAGCACCAGGACCGGCAGGTTTTTTATATGGGGACTTAGCCGTGGCTGAAGGTTTTGTTTTTTGGCCTTGTTTTCTTTCTTCTCTTAATTCAGGGATTTCTTCCCAGATATTTGCTTTTTTCTTTGCTGTACTTTTAGCTTTTGGGCTTGCTTCTGAAGATGACTTTTCTACACTTTTCATTATTCCTGACATTTCCTCTTCAGTCAGTTCTCTGAATTCTCCTGTCGGGATTCCCTTTAGGTTGATATTCATAATTCGGGTACGCTCTAATCTGGCTACCTCATAACCAAAATGTTCGCACATCCTTCTAATCTGTCTGTTTAACCCTTGAATTAAAATAATATTGAAAACGAATGTGCTTATTTGCCTAACCTTACATTTTCGGGTGTTCACGCCCAAAATAGGAACGCCATTGCTCATTTCAAAGATAAAGTCTTCGGTTATGGGTTTGTTTACCGTAACGACATATTCTTTTTCATGCTTATTACCCGCTCTTAATATTTTGTTGACGATATCGCCGTTATTGGTTAGAAAGATCAATCCGGAAGAATCTTTATCTAAACGCCCGATTGGAAAGATGCGTTCGCTGTGATTAATGTAATCAACAATATTATCTTTTACATTGGATTCTGTAGTACTGGTTACCCCAGTTGGTTTATTAAAAGCAAGCAAAATGAAATTACTTTCTTCCTTTGGCTCGATGTGATGGCCATTTACCATTACCTTGTCACCCGCGAAAACCTGATCGCCTATTTTAGCCCGTTTCCCATTGATGAATACATTACCCTTTTCAATAAAACGATCTGCTTCCCTTCGGGAGCATAATCCACTTTCGCTGATGAACTTATTTAATCTGGTTGCGGTGTTCGTATTCATAGCACAATTTTACGCAAATAATAGCGCTTCTAAATCATATCCTATTTGATCTGCTAAAATTTATTCGCGCGAAAACACTTGCAGGGTGTTACACTGCTTCCTCATGATAGTAAATTATCTTTTTATACGCAGATATTCACACATTGTAGCCATTTTGGGAGAAAAAGCCTATTAGAATGTGGCGTTCTAGTGTAAGAATTAGTGTTACTTTTGAACCATATAAGAATGGCCGCTGACACAAACAATCTGATTTAATGAGCTTTACAAACAACTATTCGTTCTATTCATTTTTTACGAATTCTCAGAATAATGTCATGAAAAGATGTAACTTGTGTTGTCAAACATTGCTTTTTCCGATATAAAGATATTGTAAACCAAACATTAATTTAAAATAAAATGCCTGCTGAAATCCCAGTTACCTTGCCATTGTTTAAGGTTAAAGATGTTTCTTATACCTTAAACGTCCAAGAATACATTAGCTTTTTAGATCAATGTCAAGATTTCATGTCGATAGAAAAAGAAAATTTTGAGATTGTTCTGGATTCTATTGCTGAACGCTTAATCAATTGTGCAGATGCCAGCACACCCATTGGTGAAATCAGGCCTCAACTCAGGTTATTAAAAGAGCTTGGTTTTTTTCTTAAGAACATAGCCAGTGTTGAAGAAACAACGTAACGAGTATTGTGCTTTTATTTTTAATGCAAAGGTGCAACAGTTCATTATACTTCTCTAGCAGGTCGATGTATTTATCTTTCCAATTGGAATCCCCCAAACCCGGAGCATTTTCGACAGATTCTGTATAATGCACGGTGCTCTTCCCAATGGTTTCCCCTTTGACAAACAAAGAGGGGAACTCTGAAGAAAAATCGTGATTAAGTACTGATCCTATCCTAAAGATAATTTCCGGTTTAAGGTGTCGTTGGTTAAACCAGTTATAAACCGATCGGCGGTTTACCTGAATAATTCTTGCCAGCTCTGCAATGCTGTATCCATTTCTTCTGATTATTCTTTCTACTGTTTGGCCATGATGCAATTCCATAATGTGCTTGTGAACTTGGGATTAAGGGGATGAATTAAAGATTTTTTGAAATTGTTTTTTGATCAGGGACAACGTTTGAAATGTCTACTCTGATTTTTGCAACCAGCGCGCAGTCGAGCTGACTTAGGATTAACAACACTGTTTTCTCCTCGACTTCCAGTACTTCTGCTTTGGCACCTGCCTGGAAACCTTTATTGATGGTTACGCGGTCTCCGATGGATAATCTTCGGCTGCTAATGGTTTCTATTCCGTTATATAGGGTAAGGATATCATTAATCCTATTGATATCTTCATCAGGCATCACTGCCGGCTTACCGCAAAAATTGATGTAATTTAATATGCCATTAATGGTTAATACTTTTTGTTCTTCTACCGGGCTTACATATACGAATAGATAGGAAGGAAATAATGGTTTCTCGATGAGCTTATATCGATCCGCCCACTTACTTTTAACAGTGATAATTGGGCAAAAACTATGTAATCCATGCTGGCTTAAAAGTTGATGAGCTTTTTTCTCATAGTTGGAGCGAGTATACACTACTTTCCATTTCCTTTTTCTCACTTGGTGTTGTGAGATGGTTTCTAAATTCATACTTAATTCGGATAAGACAGTGTAAAATAACCGAAAATATGTCTTTTATGTAGCTTAACAATGACATTTGTATATCAATATGTAAAGTTATGTAAAGTCATTTCTTTGATAATAAATGATTTATACTCTTTATATGTTTATTTGAAGGAATTGTTGTGTTTCTTTACACCTAAAGTTTCCATAACTAACCACATTTTCCCTTTTGTGCAATCTTTTGGCCATAGTTTGTTCCCAAAATACCACGTTCTGCTAACCAACTAATTGGAAAATTCGTTAGGGAATAAAAAACTGTCCTACTTTCGCAGAAGCTTTTTGAAGGCGCTTATATCATTCCCTCAATCGCATTCAAATTCGTCGAAAATAGTCACTGTAAGTGAAATGGCGAAGCTATACCCCCCAGTGTAAATCAACAATTTTATGAAAAACAAAATTCTATTGCTTTATGCGATAACCACTATGTTATTGCTATCTGCGTGTAACGCTTACAAAAACGTACCTTATTTCCAGGATCTGGATAAGAGTAAACAAAGTAGTGAAGAGATTAAAAACTTCAGCTCGCTAACCATTCAAAACTCTGACATTCTGAGTATTACCGTTAGCAGTCTTAATCCAAAAGCGTATAGCGACTCAAGTGCCAGACTCTCTGGTTATTTAGTGGATCAGAATGGCGAGATCAGGTTACCTCTTATAGGTAAAGTCAAAGCTGCCGGTTTAACCACTGGCGTCCTGGCTGATGACATTCAGGTAAAACTAAAAACGTATTTAAGAGAGCCGGCAGTAACGGTAAGAATGCTCAATTTCAAAGTTTCGGTAATGGGCGATGTCCTCAAACCTGATGTTTATAAAATTCAGAGCGAAAGGGTAACCGTAACCGAGGCATTAACCATGGCGGGTGATTTAAACATTACCGCTAAGCGAAAAAATATTTTATTGATTAGAGAAATAGATGGCAAAAGGGAATATGTCCCGATTGATATTACATCTGCCAAGCTCTTTACCTCTCCATATTATTATTTAAAGAATAACGATATTCTTTACGTACAACCAGACAAAACCAAATATGCATCAGTAGACGGAGGTTACCGGACAGTTAGTCTGGTACTTTCGGCACTGTCTATCGTTGCAATCGTTCT
>JAZBLB010000058.1:0-6575 GCA_037032985.1 Bacteroidota bacterium | reverse complement strand
GCGCAAGCTACCTTAAATAAGAAAGAGATCGATTTAGCGTTAGCTAAGCAGATGTTGAAGAATTTTATCAAAAATACAACGAAAGAAATTTCGATGGAATACATTCAGAAACTGGTGTGTGAGTATTTCGAAGTACCGGTAGATATGGTTAAATCTCAAACCCGTAAACGCGAAATTGTACAAGCCCGTCAAATCTCAATGTATTTGTCTAAAAGCCATACCAAGTCATCATTAAAAACAATTGGTGCTTTCTTTGGTGGCCGTGACCATAGTACTGTAATTTATGCTTGCCAAACAGTAGAAGATTTAATCGATACAGATAAAAAATTCAAAGCTTACGTGCACGACATTCAGAAAAAATTGAAAATGAGTTAGGCTGTATTTATGTAAGTCTAATTAATATATTGTAACGTAAAAAGTCCTGATGAGAATCAGGACTTTTTACGTTTATATACAAGAAGCTTATAATTGGCTACAAGCCTATTTTTTCCAGCTCTGCCAACCCATAGTGTAGCGCAGAAACGTGAATGCATTGAGCAATCTGGTTTTCTTTGAGTAATTGTCTCACTTCTGCTATAGAATATTCTTCAACATTCAAGATTTCATGTTCATCTAAATGTTGCTCATGTGTTTTAATGCCGCCAGTTAAAACGTAGGTAAAAGTTTTATTATTCGAGGTGGCAGGATTTGGATAAAGTTCGGCTACGAGTTTGCAGGTTTTGAAGGTATATCCTGTTTCTTCAAGCAATTCTCTTTTCACCCCAGCCTCCGGACCTTCATCCCCATCAATAACGCCACCCGGAACCTCCAGTGATACAATATCTGCTGCATGGCGATATTGGCGGACCATAATAATTTTTCCTTCTTCAGTCAGTGCAACTGCTGTAGCCCAGTTTGGATATTCCAAAACGAAATAATCATCTTTAATTATTCCGCCAGGAAGTTTTACTTCATCCACCCTTAAGGTAGCCCATTTCTCTCTCACTAAATATTTAGAAGCAAGTTTTTGCCACTTTTCTATAATCATGTTCTTATTCTTGAAATCTTATTACCATTTACTATTACAGCTAAAGATACTGCTGTATGGTTTTTTGTCGATGTAAGTTTACCAAATGCACTATCTTATGTTTATCTGCTAAAAATTGATAAACAAGATTAAGTTTTGGTGCAATGGATTTGTTTTTTTCTGCACTGGTACCAAGCTCATAATATAGAAATTCGCTTAAAGAATCCAGTTTTTCGGGAAGTAGATTGCTTTGCTCAAGCCAATTATCAAAACTAGAAAGGTCATTGCTTTCTAAAAGATGAATAGGTAAAGAGAAACTTTTTCCCATCGTTTCATTGAAGATAATTTGGGCATCTTCCAGCTTTCCTTCTAATTTCAAACCCATAATTCGCGCTAAAACTTCTGCTAGTTTCTGAATTTCGGCCGTAATTAAATCTTTCCTATACATTTCCGTGTAATGTTATATTTTAAAATGTTGAGTGATTGTTTACTTCAAAAAAAGATTTGATAAACAATAAACTATAATACCAAGGATAGATCCTATCCAAAACAACAACTTCAAACAGTAACTCTTCTCTTACCAGCTTCCGCTAGATCCGCCACCACCGAAACTTCCGCCTCCAAAACCGCCAAATCCACCGCCGCCAGAAGAACCGCCGCCTCCCCAGCCACTATTTCCGCCACGGCCACCACCGCTTCCGAAAAGCATTGCCCAGAACAATGCATTAGAAGCTCCACGGCCACCAATAACACTATTACCACCGCCACCGCCTCCTTTGCGCATAATGATAATGATGATCACAATGATTAGGATCACAACGAAGATGCTACCAATTCCACCTTTTTTGGAAGAAGATGCCTTTGGTCCATCGCTTTTGTATTCGCCTTTGGTGTATTTAATAATCGATGTTGTACCAGCATCTAAACCGGCATAATAGTTTCCTGCCTTGAAATTGGGTTTGATATCGTTGTCTATAATCCTTTTAGCATAAATATCAGGTAATGCACCCTCAAGGCCGTAACCGGTTTGGATAGAAATTTTTCTATCGCCAATAGCCACAACGATCATTATACCATTGTTTTTGCCTTGTTGACCTACACCCCATTTTCGGCCTAATTCTACCGCGTATTCATTAATATCGTAATCACCAACTGATTTTAGTATAGCAATGGCTATTTGTGTTGAGGATGAATCATTGAAGGTGACCAGTTTTGTTTCCAAAGCCTGTTTTTGATCAGCTGACAAAACATTCGCGTAGTCGCTAACCAAAGTGGTAGGCTTAGCAGGAAAATCTTGAGCAAAACCAAAAGTAAATAAGCAACTGAGTAGCGAAAAAAGGAATAATTTTTTCATTGTTTATTTATTTTCAGGTTTATCCATAAATACGATCTCATTTGGCAATTCGTTGATGTCTCCTTTTTGAGGAGGAAAGAACAAAGCTAATTTTTCACCAGCAAGCGCCACGCCGGCAATAATTCCATCTGCTAAATTACCTTTTGCAAAATGAGCTGTCATGGCAATTTTTGTAGTTTCCCAAAAATCAGGAGGTACTACACGGTTTATTCCCGAATCGCCTATAATAGCAAATTTATGATCTGCATGAGCAAGATAAATGAGTACACCATTCCTTAGGGAAGTTTTATCCATATTAAGTTTGGAAAAATAATCCGTTGCTTTTTGATAAGGATCACCTTCGCAATGTTTGTCAATAGCAATTCTCAGCTCTCCAGAAGTTGCTTTTTCTGCATCTGAAATTGCCTGGGCTATTTTATCTTGTTCAATATCTGAAAATAACGACATGATTGTGTTTTAGTTGAAGTAAAAAGGGTAGTGTTAGTTTATCGCTAGATTAAACACACACTACCCTTAAATGTTATGATTGGGAAATTAGAATTCTACCTTTGGTGCGTCTTTTGCACTGGCATCAGCCTCAAAGTATCCTTTTGGTTTAAAACCAAACATGCCGGAAGTTAAATTGGTAGGGAATGATCTGATCTTTCCATTATATGCCTGAACAGCATCATTAAAATCTTTGCGGGCAACAGTAATTCTATTTTCTGTACTTTCCAATTGAGCAGATAAATCGCTAAATTGTTGAGTAGCCCTTAATTCTGGATAAGCCTCTGTAATTGATAATAATTTACCCAATGCCTGGCTGAGCTGTCCTTGCGCTGCTTGGTATTTCTGAATATTTTCTGGCGTTAAATCATCCGCGTTAACGGTCATCTGTGTAGCTTTTGCACGGGCTTCAGTTACAGCAGTTAGCGTTCCTTGCTCAAATTTGGCCGCACCTTTAACTGTGTTAACCAGATTTGGAATTAAATCTGCTCTTCTTTGATACTGGGTTTGAACCGTTCCCCATTTTGATTTTACGTTCTCATCAAGTTTAACCATGCTGTTATATCCGCATGAGCTCAAAGAGGTAACTGCAATTACAGCAGCTAAAATTCCGAATACTAATCTTTTCATATTTATGGTTTTTGTCTTATGTTGTCAAACTGATAATATTTCAATTTCATTATCAGATCACAAAATCCGTTCCTATGTTACAATTTAGACTAAAAACTGACAACTTGTATGCTAATTATGCCGCATTTGCATTAATTATCCGTTTTTCTCCACTTTTAGGCAGGTAGTGGGAGTGATCTATTTTGTGAAAACTTTAATGCAGGATGTAAATATGATGCGAAATGGCCTAATTATTATAATAGTGAGTATAAATTTATTTGCGTTTAATTTTTCATTATCTATCAGCAGATCATAAGCTAGTCATCGAACTCACGTAGTTGTCTAATATTAGATTTTCTATTTATCTTTGTGATCATTCAGGATAAAAACCTGACTCATTTTATGCGAAAAGATATCGAAATTACGTTGCTCCCACATCAGGTAGAGCATTTTGATGTAATCAAAACTAAACTCGCCGAAACTTTGAAATTAGATGAAAGCCGAATAAATGCTTTCGACATTTTAAAGCGATCTATTGATGCAAGATCCCGTAAGGTTATCTTTAGACTGCAGGTAAAAGTTTTTGTAGACGAAATTCCTGTTCCGGAGATCAATACGGTCAATTATCCAAATGTAAGTGAAGCCAAGCCTGTTATTATTGTTGGCGCTGGCCCGGCAGGGTTGTTTGCTGCTTTAGAGTGTATAGAAAATGGTTTGAAGCCGATTATTATCGAACGTGGCAAAGATGTAAAGCAACGTAGAAGGGATTTAGCTGCCATAAATAAACAAGGTATTGTAAATACAGAATCAAATTACTGCTACGGAGAGGGAGGTGCCGGAACCTACTCAGACGGAAAGTTATATACCCGCTCTAACAAAAGGGGCGATATCAATAAGGTGCTTCAGGCTTTTGTAGATCATGGGGCAGAAAAAGATATTTTAATTGATGCCCGTCCACATATAGGTACAAATAAATTGCCTCATATTATTACCGCCATTAAAGATACGATCCTGAATGCAGGTGGCGAAGTAATGTTCGATAGTCAAATGACTGATATTCTAATTGAATTTGGGAAAGTAAAAGGCATAGAGATTAATTTTGAAGAAACGTTATTAGCAGACCACATTATCCTGGCAACTGGTCATTCTGCCAGAGATGTATATGAATTGTTGAATAGAAAGAATATATTGATCGAAGCAAAGCCATTTGCATTGGGCGTGAGGATTGAACATCCGCAGGAAATTATAGATGCGGCTCAGTACCACTGCGATACGAGATCAGAATTTCTCCCTCCGGCTTACTATAGTTTGGTTGAGCAGGTAGGATCTCGTGGCGTATTTTCATTTTGCATGTGTCCGGGAGGAATTATTGCTCCATGCGCAACTGGCGATAATGAAATTGTGGTCAATGGCTGGTCTCCTTCTAAAAGGAATAACCCATTTGCCAATTCCGGTACAGTTGTACAGGTTACTTTGAACGATGTTCAGGGATACGATCCTTTAAGAATGCTAAATTTTCAGTCTGAAATTGAGAAGCTTGCTTTTGAAGCCGGCGGAGGAAATTTAGTTGCTCCGGCACAACGAATGATGGATTTTGTTCACAATAAACTTTCAATTGATCTTCCAAAAAATTCTTACCTGCCTGGAACGAAAAGTGTAATGCTGGATAATATTTTACCAGGTTTTGTTTCAGAAAGTTTAAGGGCTGCATTACCCATTTTTGGCAAAAAGATAAAAGGTTATTATACAAATGAAGCGATCTTGGTAGGGGTGGAAAGCAGAACATCATCGCCTGTTCGTATTCCAAGAGATAAGGAAAGTTATCAGCATCCTCAAATAAAAGGATTGTACCCTTGCGCAGAGGGGGCAGGCTATGCAGGTGGAATCATTTCAGCCGCTATAGATGGAATCAATTGTGCAAATGCCATCTTAGCGACAGTATAAAACTTTCTACATTGAACATTGTTATTTGAATATGTTTGATATAACGAATGAAATTCGGAAAGCTTTTAATGGAGATGCATGGCATGGTAACCATGTAATGCAGATATTAAATAATGTTAAACCTGAAAATGCATTTAGTTTTTTAATTCCGGATGCGCATTCCATTGCAGAAATAGCGCTTCACCTAACTGCCTGGACGGAAGAAGTTACTTCACGCCTAACAGGAAATTTAGCTGATCAGCCTGCCATGGGTGACTGGCCACCAATTGAAGATAAAACACCGCAAGCTTGGGAAAGAATAATTTTCGACTTCAAAGTCGCAAATGAAGAATTGATTAGATATTGTGAATCTATCGAGGCTAACCAGTGGGACGATGAAGTTAATGAGGCGCCAAATGTTATTTCCGGAAAGTCAATTACCAAGCGAGAACTCTTAAGCGGATTGGCACAGCATCATGCTTATCATGCAGGTCAAATCGCATTATTATCTAAGTTTTAAACTGATCTAAAAGTATAAACATGAAAAAAACACTAATCATTGGCGCGTCTCCAGATCCATCAAGATACTCTTACAAAGCTGCGCACATGCTCACACGTTTCAATCATGAAATTATTAATGTAGGTATTAAGAAAGGGGAGGTTGCTGGTGTTCAAATCGAGAAGCCTGACGAAATTCATCATGACGTAGATACAATAACCTTATATATAGGTCCCGCCCTACAGCCTCAGTATCATGATTATATTTTGGCAACTAAACCTAAACGAGTTATTTTTAATCCGGGTACAGAAAACTATGAATTAGAAAAGCTTTTGGATCAGCACGATATTGAACCTGTGGAAGCTTGTACGTTGGTATTATTAAGTACGGGCCAGTACTAATAGGTTATTATTAATATTATTTCATAGTTGGCTTTCTGAACTTGAATTCCTCTTTATAATTCAGTTATATATTAAATGCGCTACCAGATTCTCAAATAATTCTTTTGTTTGGAAATAGGTATAGAATACAATTGTAATTACTACGCTTCTTTTATATACCTATAACTCTTATTTACTAGTCTGTACACCTGAAGAAAAGGTTGATTAGTAGGCGATCTCTTCAACTCCTCGCGCTAATCCATGCTACCCATCTTGCCGCGCAAACACCGATCGTTCCAAAATGTTTGCTCTTTTTTA
>JAZBLB010000057.1:0-8242 GCA_037032985.1 Bacteroidota bacterium | reverse complement strand
AAAAAGGCGGTCGGCATCTTTTCCAAGGGAGATGGGAGATATTCGGAGTCATAAAGGAACACCGAAGAATATTTCCAGTTGAAATGATGTGTAGGGTATTTCGGGAAAGTAACAGTGGTTTTTATTATTTGTTAAATCATCCCAAAGGAAAACGTCAAGTTGAAAGCACCTTGCTGCTAGAAGAAATCATTAAGATTCACCAGGAAAGCAAGAAAATTTATGGTAGTCCGAGAATTGCAGCCAAGCTTGCTGGAAAAGTTATCCAAGCTTCCAGACCCAGGGTAGCTAGAATAATGAGAAAAGCTGGGATTCAGAGTGTCATACGCAAAAAGTGGGTTACCACCACGCATTCAGATCATGTGCACCCAGTGGCAGAAAAATGTTCTTAACAGAGATTTTTCGACTTCAGGACGAGGAAAGAAATGGGTTTCAGACCTTAATTATACGCAAAGGTGCTGGATGGGTTTACTTGACAACGGTTATTGATCTTGCGGACAGAAAGGTAGTTGGCTGGTCACTAAGCAATAATATGGAAGCCAAACACAACCGTTAGGGCATTCCAGATGGCAAAAGCAAACAGGAGGATTGAAAATACACTGATATTACACTCTGATCAGGGAGTTCAGTATGCTTGTTCAGAGTTTAGGAGCCAGTTGATGGGATTACCAATAATTCAAAGTATGAGCAGAAAAGGGAATTGTTAGGATAATGCAGTTGCCGAGAGTTTCTTGAAAACTGAGATGGTTTATCGAAAAACCTTCAAAACTAAGAAGCAGGCATACCTGGCAGTATTTGAATACATACAGATTTGGTACAACAGAAAAAGAATCCACTCGACTTATGCATGCGGGAATAAACTGTCAGATTTAGTCGCAAGGGTCATTAGCAATTCCTTTGGAAATACGGCACTGCATTTTGTATTATTTTGACATAAGGTCAATTTAACGAATATTAATATAATAGCAAATTTGCTATTAATTATTTTGTTTTATAGGTGTCTATTTGTTTGGTGAAGTATCTAAAAGACGAAGATTTTATAAAAAAATTCGGCCAAAAGCTGAAACAAGTGCGAGAGAGTAAAGGCCTTTCCCAGGAACAGCTATCTTTACTAACTGAAGTATCGCAAAGCCAGATTGCTAGAACGGAACTAGGCCAGGTGAATACGAGTATTAGCCATGTTTCGATTTATGCAAGGTTTTTGAAGGTAGATCCAAGGGAGTTATTTGATTTTTCAACTATTTGAGAACAAATCCGATTGTACATGACCATTTACAGTAAAGTAATTTATTGATTCCAAAACTGCCCAATTTAAGATCTCCCAAAGATGCATAAGACTATGATAAAAAACTTAATGCTTTCCAAACTAAGTAAACTATCAATTGCGATAGTTCTTGCATTTTCATTCGTACAGCATACCTGTGCGCAAACCGAGCTGACACAAACACTAAACCTGGATTTCGAACAGCACCGGAATGGTTTCCCTGAACAATGGACGGCATTTGGAGGTAAAGAATACAAAATTTACGTAGACTCGGTGCATAAGAAAAGCGGAAAGTTTTCAGCTGTTATAGAAAATACGGGTGGCAAAAAAGAATATAGAGCGCTGTCGATAACCCTTCCCGCCAATTATGAAGGCAAATCTATTCGCCTTTCTGGTTACATCAAAACAGTAGACGTAACTGAAGGATATGCTGGCTTATGGATTCGTATAGATCCAAAGATAGGTTTTGATAACATGTCTGATAAAGGTGTTAAAGGAACTACAGATTGGTCCCACTTTGAAATAAATATGCAGCTTAAACCAAATGAAACTCAACAAATAGTTGTCGGCGGTTTGCTGGTTGGTAAAGGAAAGATGTGGCTGGACGATTTTAATATAACGATCGATGGAATGGATTTTAGCGATCCAAAAATAAAAACCCATCAAAAAGAAATTTTCGCTGCCGAATTAGACAAAGCGTTTGGTGATGGCGCTAACATTTCGTTTCCCACAATAAATCAAGATTTAATTTCTAATCTTGAGCTTTTAGGAAAAGTTTGGGGATTAATGAAGTACCATCATTCAGAAATTGCAAAAGGAACGTACAATTGGGACTACGAACTTTTTAGGTTCCTGCCAGATTACCTAAAAGTAAAAGACAAACAACAAGGAGATAACCTGCTAACAAACTGGATTAAAAATTATGGTGTGCTATCGGGATGCAAAACCTGTAAAGCCACTCCGGCCGATGCCGTGTTAAAACCCGATCTATCTTGGGTCAATAACACAGGCTTATCAGCTAACTTAAAAAAACAACTTACGGAGCTATACAATAACCGAAACCAAGGCAAAAACTACTATGTAACACTTGAACCTGGTGTAGGAAATCCGAACTTCTCTAATGAAAAACCCTATTCAGGAATGACCAATCCAGATGCTGGCCTCAGGTTATTAGCACTCTATCGATACTGGAATATGATCAATTATTTTTTCCCCTACAGACAGCTTACAGATCAAAAATGGGATACCGTATTGGAAGAATATATTCCGAAATTCCTCAATGCTAAAGACAGACTCGCGTATGAACTTACCACCGCACAACTGATAGGAGAGGTGAACGATACCCATGCAAACTTATGGGGAGGACGCGAAAAAACGAATGCGCTAAGAGGCACCAGATTTGCAGCCTTTAAGGCAGAATTTGTGGAGAACCAATTGGTGGTTGTCGATTACTTTAATCCGGAATTTTCAGGATTAGCAAAACTCAAAATCGGTGATGTCATCACACATGTTAATGGCAAGACAATTAATTCATTGGTCGATAGTTTAAAACCTTATTATCCCGCCTCAAATAACGCAGCTAGACTTAGAGATATGTCGATAGATCTTTTACGTAGTCCAAACAATACGATTTCCTTAAGTTATCTTTCTAACGGTCAGAAACGAGAACATACAGTGCCAACCTATGAACGGAAGAATCTACGCATGTACCATTGGTACAAAGTAGATAGCAACCAAAAATGTTATAAGTTGTTGCCCGGAAATATTGGCTATATCACGCTTGCCAATATTAAACAAGAAGACCTTCCGGAAATAAAAAAGGCTTTTAAAAAAACAAAAGGTATCATCATCGACATCCGCAATTATCCAAATACGTTCGTTCCATTTTCCCTTGGTTCTTATTTTGTTGAGAAACCCACTTCATTTGTAAAGTTTGCAATCGGAAATCCAGCCAATCCAGGAGAGTTTACTTTTGTAGAGGGGCCAAAAATTAAGAGCGATAAAAACAGATACCAGGGTAAACTAGTCATACTTGTCAATGAGAATTCGCAAAGTCAGGCGGAATATACCGCAATGGCGTTACAGGCGGTGCAAAATGCAACTGTAGTAGGAAGCACCACGGCAGGTGCCGATGGAAACGTATCAACTATCTTTTTACCTGGGGGACTTAGAACCATGATATCTGGCATTGGTGTATATTATCCGGATGGAAAGGAAACACAACGCATTGGTATTGTTCCTGATATCATGGTAAAGCCAACTATAGAAGGTATTAAAAATGGAAAAGACGAAGTGCTCGAGTCAGCAATTAAAGTTATCAGTCAATAGACAGCCATGGAGGTTACTTTTCTTTAAACTTAATCCTTGCGAGATGCTCGCTTAAGCCTTTAAGCCCGGCGGGTTAATTAACCAAACTAGGCACTCATTTTGTCAAAACACCTTACCACAATGGCCAAAACTTGGTAAGCAGGCTATGAAGTCCATCTTTTAATTGATCTATCTGATGTTTTTCTTTGTAAAAAGATAAATTATGAAAACATCAGATGAAAAAATGCTAGTCGTTGAGGCTTGGCGCACCAGTGGGATTAGCCAGAATGAATATAATTTCCATACATTTTCTGCTGTAGTTATCGACTATATTTAAGGTACGGAATTTTTTGCCATCAAAGAGCTGATCGGCTACAAAATCCATGCTCCAGCATTCGTGTAAACTGGAGGCGGCTTCTCGATCCAGACGATGCGAACCAGCTCGATTACGTCTTGGGCGTTTGCTTCTAAGATTAAGATTTTCAAGCTTATATAGTCGATGAACCCTTTTGTGGTTAACTTTCCATCCCTCTCTTCTCAACAATGTTAAAATACGCCACATGCCGTAGCGTACCCTAGTCTCTGCAATTTCTTTGATTCTTAATGTGAGCATTCGATTATCCCTGGGTGTTGCCTGGTACAAAAAGGTAGTTCTTTTTTGTTCAACCACCCTGCACGCACGCCTTTGCGAAATGCGAAAGTCCTGGATTAAGCTTTTGGCCAGCTCTCTCAACTGAGCTGGCCTTAAAGCTTTTTTTTCAGTACCTCCTGTAGCATATGCTTATCTAAACTCAGATCTGCAACCAGCTTTTTTAGTTGTGAATTTTCCTCCTCCAATTGCCGCAACTTCCTGAGTTCAGTAACCCCTAGGCCACCGTATTTTTTCTTCCAATTGTAGAAGGTAGCTTCACTAACGCCCATTTTTCTACATACTTCATTAACCGCTATCCCCGTTTCCGATTGTTTGATCGCAAACACGATCTGTGCTTCGCTGAATTTACTCTTTTTCATCGCAATTATTTATTTTAAGTTATTTATAATTGCCCGATTTTTCTACTTTAAAATGGCCAAGTTTTTTGGGGGGACGTCACTTTTTAAAGCTCACTGAAATTATGTGCGTTGACAAGATAAAATCCCTTGCACAAGTGTCGGAATCTTACACACAATTAAAAAAAGAAAGTGAGGTGGATTATGCCGAATAAAACTATTCCATCAATGAATTTCTTTCATTTGCCTTTTACGCCAAATACAAGAATACTTACAGAAAATACACTGAACCGATATTCCGAGATTAGAAAACCCAAAAGGGGTTATTTCCCCATTAAAATCAGAAAAATATCTTTCAGCAATGAACTGCTTGTAATAGGCGTAATTCTGGACAAAGAGCCTGAAGAACTTGTTTACATTAAGGTTACCTCCTCCGACCTATTAATAAGTTGCAGCGTTGATACCCATGAAAACTATTTGAGCCGATACGCTTATTTTTCGCTTGCCCAACTGATGTACTATGACACTGAATATGATTTCGAAGAGTATTATTGGCCAGAATTCTTTGATCAGGAAACAGGGGAATCTAAGTACCTGATGATTCACAAGTCAAATGATAATTTACATGTATCATCAAAAGTAAGATATAAAGGATTCTATAAACCGAAAAAACAGCTTCCTGTAATATCACAAAACCCTGTTCCGTTAAGAAAAGTAGTTCCCCGCATTCAGGAACAACCACCTAAAGAAACGCATTTGATATTAGGTTTCTGCCTTGCCGATTCGAATAATGAATTGTATCGAACTAACCATTATCCTTTTTTGGTTCCTTATACAGGGATTTTGAACAAGGCCAAAACCGATTTAAGAAGCTTTACAACATATGTGCTTAATGAAATTCACCTGCCGGAAATTGATCTTACGGATGAGCAGCAAAAACTCGTTGAGATTTGCTTCGACATGAGGAAGATCGCCTTAGTAGCAAGCCCAGCATATAAAGATGATGCTAGTAAGCTTGCTGAAAAACGGGAACAGAACCAATATAATTTCAATAAGCTTTTTGAGCTATGGCAAAAGGCGCTTCCTTTACTTTCAGGAAGATTGTACACACACTACAATTATACATATGGAATGCGCAATGTAAAGGGCAAACCAAGAAGGTCATCCATGATTCCATGTAGCTTTAGTAATGAAACGCCGGAAATCTGTTTTCTATGGAAAGATATGGGCGATTACTATAAACTCGAACTCCGGTTGCGAGTTGCCACAAAAATACATCAGCTACAATATGGTTATAACACCGCTTTTTTTGCGATGCTGTTCTACAATCCTAGGAGATATGCGCTGTTAAATTCAGTTATCGATAGTGAGCTTCTTGTTTTTTTCCAAAAAAGCCATTTTCAACTATTGGTACTAAAGAAGCATTATGATGGCGATTTTAAAGATTTTGTAGATCGGTTAAGGATGGGATATAGGTTTATTGATAAATAAAGATCACGAAAAAATTAAAAACTTGAAATCATGGGCTTAACTAGCACTTGCTCATATTCATAGGATTTAGGGGTATGGTTATTGTAGAAATAATTCTTTATTTTTGTATTAACACTCAATATAACATCCATGCACATAGAAACACGTAAATTACATTTGATAGAAGAAATGCTCAAAGTAAAGAGTGAAGCTACTTTATCTGCTTTGGAGAAACTATTAAAGAGTACCAACAATAAAACAGTTAAGAAAACACCAAGCTTAAAAGATTTTTCTGGAATCTGGTCTAAGGACGAGGCGGAAGAAATGGAACGTATAATTGCAGAATCTTGTGAAACAATCCACCCAGATGACTGGAAGTAACCTATTAGACACCAATATCGTTATTGAATTATTTAAAGGCAATCCAACAATTACAGAGTTTCTTGAAACCTTAGAGGAGGAAATAAACATTCCTTTTGCTGTATTAGGAGAACTATATTTGGGTGCTTACAGATCAGCTAACCCAAAAAAGCACATTAAACAGATCAACTCTTTTCTAGAAAGGTGTAATGTTCTTATTGCTGATGATGAAACAGCAAATCACTATGCCTTAATCAAAACTGCCTTGTTGCAAAAAGGTAAACCAATACCGGAGAATGACATGTGGATAGCCGCAGTATCAAAGCAATTTGACCTAAAGTTACACACCAAGGACAAGCACTTTAAGGAAATAGACGACCTGAATTTAAAGAGCTGGTAATCTTCGGCATATTTGCTTATTGAGCAGTGTCCCCACGCTCGGTGCGGCCTGCGAAACCCCTACGCTCAATATCCGCCCGCTGTTCTCGCTCTTAGCCTTTACGGAGTGGTGGCCGTCGGTTTCCTGCCAGTTCAGTCTCGATTGTGCAAGCCCCCAAGCTTTTCCCTCGCTTTGGGTTGCTAAGAACCAAGAAATGCACACCCAAACTTAAGTTTTGAGTGTGCATAACAATTTATCTATACAACAGCAAACATTTCTCTTAGTGGTGCCATGTCATTACCCACTTTTTCATCCAATATTTTAGCGTAAAGCTGGTTGGTGCGGATGTTGGTATGGCCAAGCATTTTAGATACACTTTCAATCGGTACACCGTTCATCAGTGTTACAGTTGTAGCAAAAGTTCGCTTAGCAATCCGGTTGCCTAATGTTTTAGCTACACCTGCAAGGGCAGCAATTTCTACCAAATACTCGTTCATTTTCTGATTGCTCGAAACGGGCAAGGCTTTATTCTGATTAATGCACACCGGATGATCCTTATACCTGTCCAGGATTTCTTTTGCAACAGGCAGCAAAGGAATGGCAGCCCTTGTGTTTGTTTTTTGCCTGTACGTAATAATCCATTGTTCTCCATCTCCGCCAGTATTAATGTCTGATGGTTTGAGTTTTTGTACATCCGCATAAGATAGTCCAGTGTAGCAACTGAAAAGAAAAAAGTCCCGAACCTGTGAAAGTCTTGGTGTGGTAAAGTCTTTTTCTACTATCAATTTAAGTTCCGCTGCTGTAAGGTAATTTCTGTGCACCTCTTTAGATTTAAGTTTATAACCAAAGAATGGGTCTGAACTAATCCATTTGTTGGCCATGCAAATGCGTACAATCTTGCCTAAATTTTTTAGGTGTTTGATAGCGGTGTTATTGGTATTTGCTTTTTCAGAGCGCATTTAAAAATCAAAAGCACTAATAAACTGATGGTCTATGCTTTTAATATTGATGTCGTTTTTGCTGTATTGAAAAGACAGGAATTCCACTACATGCCTTTCAAGTACTTCGAATCTTTTAAGTGTACTGTGCGCATAGTCTTTGCCTACTAAGGCTTCCATGTTGTTATTATGGATTTTAATAGCTTCTAATAAAGTATGCGTATGATCTGATTTACCGAAGTATCTACACTTAATGCTTTCCGCTGTTATTTCTGCATTTTCTAAACACAGCAGGGTATGGGCAGCGGATACGTCGGCTTTCATCTTATCAAGATAAGCATTGAACATTTTTACCTCTGCTTTAGTACCTTCCATGTGTCCGGCTTTACCGTTCCAAAGCGTTGGTGTACACTTCTTTCCGGTAGACATTTCTACAGGTTTTCCGTTAACGGTAACCCTTAGGAAACGGGCACAGCACCGTTAAGATAGTTTTTTGGTTTCTTCAGGTAGAAGAGCAGACTGAAATTAGTTTTCATAATC
>JAZBLB010000056.1:0-10401 GCA_037032985.1 Bacteroidota bacterium | reverse complement strand
CAACCATAATGATTACTTTATTAATTCAAGACACCACGCAAGCGATTCAAGACACTGCAAATGCGGTTAACCAGGCGTTAACACAACCAGCTCCGGAAGAACTTCATTTCATAGACCTGCTGTTTAAAGGCGGTTGGGTAATGATTCCGTTGGCTTTTTTAGCTTTTTTAGCCTTAGTTATTTTTGTTGAACGTTACCTAACCATTAAAAAGGCCACAAAAGATGAGTCAAATTTAATGGGCCAAATCAGATCTTACATTCACTCCGGTAATTTAGATGGCGCAATGTCATTACTAAAAAACAATAATTCTCCACTCTCCCGGATGTTGCAAAAAGGCTTGAAACGTATTGGCCGCCCAATTAAAGATATTGAAGGCGCAATTGAAAACGTAGGTAAATTAGAAGTTTCCAAACTCGAAAAAAACATCAGTATCCTTGGTATCGTTGCTGGTATTGCACCGATGCTTGGTTTCGTAGGTACCATTGTTGGGGTAATTACGATTTTTCACCAGGTATCTATAAAAGGAGCTATTGAGATCGGTACGATTTCAGGTGGTTTATATACTAAAATGATTACATCAGCTTCTGGTTTAATTATCGGGATTATCGCCTATGTATTGTATCACATCCTTAACATTATGGTTGAGAAAATCATTTTAAAAATGGAAACCGATGCAATTGATTTTATTGACTTATTAGAAGAACCGAGCAAATAATGAATTTACGCAAAAGAACAAAAGGAAGTGTAGAAGTACATACATCAGCACTGAACGACATTATGTTCTTTCTGATGTTGTTTTTCTTATTGGCCTCTGCTGTAGTAAATCCTCAGGTGGTTAAATTGTTGTTGCCCCAATCCAGCAGCGGTCAGCAATCAACAGCAAAGAAAGCCGTAACCGTAAGCATAGACGATAAATTTAATTACTTCGTTGATAAAAAGCCAGTACCTGCAGAAGGTTTACAACCCGCAATTGAAGTCTATCAAAAAGCAGCGCCAGATATGACGATCGTTTTATACGTTGCCAAAAATGTTCCTGCAGAAAATATCATGGTTGCCTATGATGTGGCAAACAAATTGAAATTGAAACTCGTTTTAGCTGTAGAGCCTAAAAAATAATGAATACTACAGAAGAAAATAATTATCCAAAAGCCATTGCCATTTCCAGCGGAATCATGGCTGTTTTGCTTGCGATTAGTTTTTTAATCGTAATTAATTCTTTTGAGCCGCCTGAAGAAATTGGGATGGGTGGTATGGTGGTTAATTACGGTACTGCTGAAACCGGTATGGGCGACGATTATACGAGTATTGAAGAACCCTCCGCAGATCCGAATGCCAATAATAAGGTGCCAGATAAAGTAGTGCCAGAAGAAAAGGTTACCGAAAATACTACCGTAGAAACTGGTGAAAAGGAAATTCAGACACAAAGTACAGAAGAGGCAATTGCGGTAAATACAAGGCCAACTAAAACAAAAGCTGCTACCCCAACTACAGCAACTGAAGATAAACCTTCGAAACCCGTAGTAAATCAAAATGCACTCTATAAAGGCAAGAAAAGTACTGGTCAGGGTGGCGGAGATGGAACTGGAACTACGCCGGGTAATCAGGGTTCTGTTAACGGCGACCCTCTAGCCAATAATTATGGTGCAGGTGGATCGGGATTTGGGAATACACCACTACCGTTGAGGCGCTTTGCAAACTTACAAAAACCTACCGATGATGGCCAAAAAACTGGCCGCATTGTGATAAGAGTATATTTTAACCGAAACGGAAAAATCGTAAAAGCAACTCAAAGTCTTAAAGGCTCTACTACTACAGATACTGAATTAGTGAACAAATGTATTCAGGCAGTTTTAAATTCTTCTATTATTAAAGCGGAAGAAGGTGGCGACAATCAGACTGGCTTAGTCACCTTTAATTTTGGGGTTAACTAAATCAACCCTTTCAAACAAGACTCAGTTATTAAAAGCACGGCACATACTGTGCTTTTGTCTTTAGCAAGGTTTTTAATGACAGATTAAGAATTTTAAATCATCATTAAGCTGAAATCATAATAGTCAAAATTTCAATTCTACATTAAACTACCTTGATGTATATTTGCGCCATGAACTACCAGCAGACACTTGAATTTCTCTATAGTAAACTCCCTATGTTTACCCGTGTCGGTGCTTCAGCCTTTAAAAAAGATTTAACCAATACCATTTTATTGTGTGAGGCGATTGATAATCCACAGGAAAAATTCGAGAGTATTCATGTAGCCGGCACCAATGGAAAGGGCTCTACGTCTCATATGCTGGCTGCTGTTTTACAGGCACAGGGATATAAAACCGGCTTATACACCTCCCCACACCTTAAAGATTTTCGCGAACGGATCCGAATTAATGGCCTGATGATGCCGGAGCAAGAAGTCGTTGATTTTGTAGCTAAACAGCGGGCGCTTATGGAGGAGATCCAACCGTCATTTTTTGAAGTAACTGTTGCCATGGCTTTCGATCATTTTGCCAAAAACGAGGTTGATATTGCTATTATTGAAGTAGGTCTGGGTGGACGGTTGGATTCCACAAACATTATTAATCCTTTAATTTCTGTGATCACCAATATCAGCATGGACCACATGAATATGCTTGGAAATACTATTGAGGAAATTGCCGCAGAGAAAGCAGGAATTATTAAAACGAACACACCTGTCGTCATTGGTGAAACACAAGAGAAATCGTCAGCTGTTTTCCTTTCCAAAGCAACAGCGATGCGGGCACCAATTGTATTCGCCGATCAGCATTTAAAAGCGGTAGATTTCCAGCTGGAAAATAATATCATTTCATTTTCCGTATTTCAGAACCATAAAATAAAATATAAAAACCTGCAAAGCGATCTTACAGGTGTATATCAACACAAGAATATCCTTACAGTCCTAGAAACACTGAACGTGCTTGATCAAGAAACTGAATTTAAAATCGCAGAAGTAAGCATTTATAAGGGCTTAATAAATGTGAAAAAACATACTGGGTTGCAGGGAAGATGGCAAACTTTACAAACCAATCCGCTAGTAATTTGTGATACTGGACACAATGAAGCAGGAATTGCAGAGGTGATTAAAAACATCAACCAGACACCTTACCAAAATTTACATATCGTATTTGGAATGGTAAATGATAAAGACATTTCGAAGGTACTCTCACTCTTGCCAATAAAAGCCAGCTATTACTTCTGCAAGCCTAAGCTGGAAAGAGGTTTACCCGCGGCTGAACTGGCTTCACAGGCATCAGCTTTCAATTTAGTCGGTCAAACCTATCGTTCAGTTTCATCAGCAAAAGAAGCTGCTATTGCGAATGCCTGCGCTAACGACCTCATTTATATAGGCGGAAGTACATTCGTAGTGGCCGAAGCGATATAAAAACTTTACAAAAACTTCAAAAGTTCTTCATCTTAAAATCCTTAATTTAGGCCTTTATTTAAAAAAACAATGAAGAAAATCTCCTATTTACTCTTCTCGCTTTCACTCATATCTTGTTCAATCACTTTAGCACAAACAAAAAAAACTGCTGCCAACCTTACAAAGACTTTTCCTGCAGAAGTTGCCCGACCAAAATTAGTGGTGGGTTTGGTGGTAGATCAAATGCGTTGGGATTATCTGTACAGATACTATAACAGGTATACAAATGGTGGTTTCAAAAGATTAGTTAACGAGGGTTTCTCCGCAGAGAACACCTATATTCCTTATACGCCAACTTACACTGCCTGCGGCCACACTTGCATCTACACAGGTTCGGTACCAGCCATCCACGGAATTATCGGTAACGACTGGTATGACACTGAAACAAAGAAAAACATGTACTGCACAGAAGATACTTCTGTTGTAACAGTTGGCAGTACACCCTCATCAGAAGGGAATATGTCTCCTAAAAACATGCTGAGCAATACCATCACTGATGAGCTTAGACTTGCCACTAATTTTAGAGGTAAAGTGATTGGTATTTCCCTGAAAGACAGGGGATCGATCTTACCGGCCGGCCATGCCGCAAATGCCGCTTATTGGTATCAGGGTAGTACCGGAAACTGGATTACCAGTTCGTATTACATGAATGAAGTGCCAGGCTGGATTGCAGATTATAACAAGTTGAAACTTGCGAATAAGTTTTATGCAAAGAATTGGGAAACCTTATATCCGATTGAAACTTACGTGAACAGCACATCTGACGAACAAGCTTACGAGGGTAAGTTAAGTACCTTCCCTCATAGCCTGGCCCAGTTCACTGATAAAAACTATGATGCTATCAGAAGCACGCCTTATGGCAATACAATTACGCTGGATCTTGCGAAATTAGCAATCCTTTCTGAAGATTTAGGCAAAGATAATATTACCGATTTTCTTGCAGTGAGTTGCTCAGCTACAGATTATGTTGGCCACCAATATGGACCGAATTCTATCGAGGCCGAAGACACCTATTTGCGTTTAGACAAGGACTTTGAAGAGTTTTTCAATTACCTGGATAAACAAGTTGGAAAGGGAAATTACACTATTTTCTTAACTGCAGATCACGGGGCTGCCCATGTGCCAGGTTTTATGCAAAAGAATAAACTCCCTGCTGGTGTGGTGAGTGACCGTGACATTGCCAGCAAATTAAATACCTATTTAAACGATAAATTTAAGGTAAATAACCTGGTGATAAGGTCCATGAATAACCAAATCATTTTCGATCATGAAAAAACAGATAAGGGTGAGGTGAGCTTCGAGGTAATTAAATCTGCTTCGATTGACTTTCTAAAGAAACTAGATGGTTTCGCAAACGTGGTGGATATTTCCAGAATTTCGCAATCTACCTTACCAGAAGTTCAGAAAAAAATGATCACCAACGGCTACAACGCTAAAAGAAGTGGAGATCTATATTATATTCTTAATCCCAACTGGTTTAATGGCAGCAGTACAGGTACCACACATGGAAACTGGAATCCATATGATTCGCACATTCCTTTGGTATTTATGGGCTGGGGAATTAAACCAGGCGCATCCAATGAAACGCATTATATGACGGACATTGCGCCTACCCTGGCGGCGCTCTTACACATACAAATGCCAAATGGAAACGTTGGAGAACCAATAACGGAAATCACAAACAAATAAAAGTTCAAAGCCGCTTAAACAGTGGCTTTTTTCGTTTTATAACGGCATAGATACCATATAAAAAATTGCTAATTACCTTAATTTGCTACATTTGTTGAACCAAATATATTGGCCGCAAGCTTACAAAATTTGATTTTGTTATGCTTTAAATCCTTTAATATGCAACAAGTAGAAATATACAGGCCACAAAATAAAATTCGTTTTGTTACGGCTGCCTCGCTTTTCGATGGCCATGATGCAACTATAAATATAATGCGTAGAATTCTTCAGTCATCAGGCGCTGAAGTGATTCATCTCGGGCACAACCGTTCGGTTGATGAGGTTGTAAATTGTGCCATTCAGGAAGATGTTCAAGGCATTGCCATGACCTCTTACCAGGGCGGTCATATTGAATACTTTAAATACATGTATGACTTGCTTCAGGAACGGGGTTCAGGCCATATTAAGATTTTCGCTGGCGGCGGCGGAGTTATTCTTCCCACAGAAATTAAGGAACTGCAGGATTATGGAATTACCAAAATTTATTCGCCTGATGATGGCCGCAAGATGGGTTTACAGGGAATGATCAACGATATGTTGATTCAAACCGATTTCATTACCAAAGAAAAAATTACGGACGAACTCGTTACCATTCCCAAGAAAGAAGTTAAAGCCATAGCCGGTGCAATAACTGTTGCAGAAAATGATCCTGAAGGCGCACAAAGTTTTGTAAATGAACTAAAAAGCCTTTCTAAAAATAACAAAGCACCAATTCTTGGCATTACGGGAACCGGCGGCGCTGGCAAGTCATCTCTAGTCGATGAACTGGTACGGCGGTTTTTGGTAGAAGTACCGGATAAAACACTGGCGATTATCTCTATTGATCCATCTAAAAGGAAAACCGGAGGCGCTTTGCTTGGAGACCGCATTCGTATGAATGCCATTAACAATCCAAGAGTTTACATGCGATCACTCGCCACCCGACAGGCCAATCTGGCCTTATCTAAAAATGTCCAGGAAAGCATTGATATCTGTAAGGCAGCAGGTTATGACCTGATCATTGTTGAAACTTCTGGTATCGGCCAGTCTGACACCGAGATTACTGAGCATTGCGATGTATCACTATACGTGATGACACCAGAATTTGGCGCGGCAACACAGCTGGAAAAGATAGATATGTTAGACTTTGCAGATCTGGTTGCCATTAATAAATTTGATAAACGTGGTGCGCTGGATGCCCTTCGTGATGTGCGCAAACAATATAAACGCAACCATAACATTTTCGAGGCGAAGGATGAAGAGATTCCCGTCTACGGAACAATGGCTTCGCAGTTTAATGATCCGGGCATGAATAACCTATTTGTTGCATTAATGCAGCAGATCAAGATTAAAACAGCTACAGATTTCAATGCAAAGATGGAACTGACCTCAGATCAGTCCGAAAAAATATATATCATCCCACCTGATCGGATCCGTTACCTGGCCGAAATTGCCGAATCAAGCCAGACTTACAACGAATGGGTAGCTAAACAAACTAATATTGCCAGGAAAATGTACCAGTTGAGTGGGGTAATTAATCTTTCAATAGAAAATCCTTCGCTCGCCTTAGGCGATGGATTGCATGAAGCTTACTCCTTTTTTGAAGAGCAGTTAGATGGTGAATGCAAGCGCTTGCTTCGTCAATGGCCAGAAACCAAGAAAGCCTATAAGCAAGCATTTTTTATTTATAAAGTACGTGATAAGGAAATTAAACAGCCCTTATATTATGAATCACTATCAAAGCTTAACATTCCGAAAGTTTCTCTACCAAGGTATGAAGACTGGGGAGATATTTTGCGCTGGTTACTTACCGAAAATCTTCCAGGAGAATTTCCATATGCAGCGGGTGTATTTCCGCTAAAACGTGAAGGTGAAGACCCAACCAGGATGTTCGCAGGTGAAGGCGGACCGGAGCGTACGAATAAACGTTTTCATTACGTTTCGCTTGGGCAGCCTGCACATCGACTGTCAACTGCTTTTGATTCGGTAACCCTTTATGGTGAAGATCCTCATGTTCGTCCGGATATTTATGGAAAGATTGGAAATTCTGGAGTGAGCATTGCCACAATAGATGATGCCAAAAAGTTATACTCTGGTTTCGATCTTTGTGCACCATCCACTTCAGTATCGATGACTATTAATGGACCTGCACCAATGCTTTTGGGTTTCTTTATGAATGCAGCAATTGATCAGCAGTGTGAGAAATACATCAGAGAGAATGGGCTTGAAGATGATATTAGAGAAAAAATTAGATCAATCTATCAAGCTAAAAATATACAGCTCCCAACCTACAGCGGCACACTTCCAGAAGGAAATAATGGATTAGGACTTATGCTACTTGGCGTTACCGGAGATGAAGTTCTACCCGCCGAAATCTACCAATCCATCAAGACAAAATCAATCAGCGCTGTGAGAGGGACTGTTCAGGCCGATATTTTAAAAGAAGATCAGGCACAAAATACATGTATCTTTTCAACAGAATTCGCCTTACGGATGATGGGTGACATTCAGAAGTATTTTATTGACGAAAAGGTACGGAATTTCTACTCGGTTTCGATCTCAGGATACCACATTGCAGAAGCCGGTGCAAATCCCATTTCACAGCTTGCTTTTACTTTAAGTAACGGATTTACCTTTGTTGAATATTACCTAAGTAGAGGGATGCATATTGATGATTTCGCACCTAATTTATCATTCTTTTTCTCTAATGGAATTGATCCGGAATATGCAGTAATTGGCAGAGTAGCACGAAGAATCTGGGCAAAAGCCATTAAAAATAAATACAAAGGAAACGATAGATCACAGAAGTTGAAATACCATATTCAAACTTCGGGACGCTCTTTACATGCCCAGGAGATAGATTTTAATGATATCAGAACGACGCTTCAGGCTTTGTACGCCATCTACGATAACTGTAACTCCTTACACACAAATGCCTATGATGAAGCTATCACAACTCCTACGGAAGAATCTGTTCGCAGAGCGATGGCGATTCAATTAATTATCAACCGCGAACTTGGGTTGGCTAAGAATGAAAATCCATTACAGGGTGCCTTCATTATTGAAGAATTAACAGACCTGGTAGAAGATGCCGTTCTGCAGGAATTCAAGCGGATTAATGACCGTGGTGGCGTATTAGGTGCCATGGAAACCATGTATCAACGTGGAAAGATTCAGGAAGAAAGCTTGTATTATGAAACGCTTAAACATACAGGAGAATACCCGATTGTTGGTGTGAACACATTCCTAAATAAAAATGGGTCTCCTACAATTGTTCCAGGCGAAATCATACGCGCTACGGAAGAAGAAAAACAATATCAAATTGATGCACTGCAAAAGTTCCAGGATAGAAACGCCGATAAGTCAGCTGATTTACTTAAACAGCTCCAAAAATCAGCGATTCGAGGCGATAATATATTTGAACAACTTATAGAGGTTTGTAAAGTATGTTCACTTGGTCAAATTAGCAAGGCCCTATATGAAGTGGGTGGACAGTACCGCAGAAACATGTAAAAGAAAAGGTCTCGTTTTATTAATTAAAACGAGACCTTTTCTTTTAGTAATAACTTTAAATATTATCCTGCTATCCAGGTAAATTTATAATCGATGGTAGGGTTTTTCATACGATCAGCAACCTTTAATAAACGAGATGGTAATGCCATGATGTAATCACGTGCTTTTTCACCTGCATCATTTAGGTCCTGCATGCCATCAATCTTCCAATCTTCGATAAGTTGTTGCATTATTTCGACATAATCAACAGCTGTATAAACGCCTAAACGCTGTGCTGCATCTGTAAAATGACCAAAAGTCTGTCCAATCTTCAAGCCAACCTCACGAAGGAAGTGTGCGGGCATCACAATTTTTTTACGCATCATATCTTCAAAAGCAAGCATGGCCTCATTAGGATCAACCTCAAAGATGCGGTTCATGAAGTCTTTATAAGCTTTTGCATGTCTAGCTTCATCAGAAGCAATTACACCACAGATTTTAGACAGTAGGGTATCTCCATCTTTTTTAGCCAGTGATGCTACCCTTCTATGAGAAATATTGGTAGCTAATTCTTGAAATGAAGTGTAGACAAAGTTACGGTAAGGGTCATGACCAGTACCAATATCAAAACCATCAGCAATTAAGTACTGAGTTGAGATTTCCATTTGGCGCATATCAACACGTCCCGATAAATAAAGGTATTTGTTTAGAAGATCACCGTGGCGGTTCTCTTCAGCAGTCCAGTGCCTGTTCCATTTCATCCATCCACCATCTTCTTTCATGCTTGGTCCCTGAACCATTGCAAGCCAAGATTCATAGGTAGGCAAAGCCTCTTCAGTAATGGTATCACCGATTAGTACGGCCATTAAATCATAAGATATATCTTTTGCATTTTCCCTCAGGATTCTAACTTCCTGATAAAAATTTTCACTTGTAGAATCAGGTAAAAAATCAGATGGCTGCCAATTCGTATCGATTGGCTTAAGGTAGGTATCCATCATTTCGAGCATATACTTCTCGATATGCACCATTACTTCCCTTCTTTTATCTGCAAAAAAACTCATTACGTGTTTATATAAATTTTGTTAAAAACAAAGATAACCAAATTATTATGGCAAACCTTATTATATTAACACATTTGCAAGGAATCAGTTTTAGATATAAGCCTAATTACTATTCTCCTAACAAAACTCAACTTTCAGGAATATTTCAAGAAAGAAATAGTATACAACATAGCAACTTTTCGAGATCAGATTAAACATGTTAAATGACAAGTCAATATACCATTAATCGTTTGTTTCTGGTTCAGGCTCTATCGAAATGAAATGTGAAATCTTATCTAAAAGGATTGTAGTGGATCATTAATATTCAAAAGGTAAACGGGCGTATCTGGTTGATCGTTTTTGCGTGAGGCAGCCTTGGTAAGGATAATATCCCGTTGTTCGTTGATCGTTTTAGTGTGAAGCGGTCTTTATAAAGATATTATAACGTTGTTCGTTGATCGCCGTTCGTTTTTAGATTTTTCAATAATTGAAGATTCCATAACTCACAATGCCTCGAGATGCACTTTAGTTAATGATCAGCTCAATCATAATTTCGCTCGATTACTGGCACTTGCTTATCCACAAGGCTTTTCCAATCTAGTCTTCAGTTTTTGCTCTTTTAGGGCGCTGGCCTACCCGCCTGGCTTTCCCTTTGCTCCTTGCTCTTTGTTCGTTATTGTTGTAAACGCAGAAACCCCTGCAGTTGTTACTGCAAGGGTTCTGGTTAA
>JAZBLB010000055.1:0-11386 GCA_037032985.1 Bacteroidota bacterium | reverse complement strand
AATAGCTTTACTTTGAAGGGTAATGGCGAAGTTTCTTTTAAATTCTTCTCATAAACCATAAAATTTCACAAAACAGAATGTTGGAGGTAAAGTTTTAAGTAACGTTTTACCTGGAAAGGATGTGAAGTCAAGCCAGATTAATTCAGGCGCCTAATACTGATAGATTGAGTATTATTCTCCTTTTTCAAGCTTTATACAAATTCCTATCGGGCAAGAATTTCGCATTCAACGAAAATGACCTCAGGTGGAGAAATGACTACTCAAGGATATTTTGAGTGCAAGGCTTTATCAGTTACGCTATGTGCCGGCGTTGAGGACTACATATTAGAAGTAATCACAGTGACTATTCAGATTTTACTTTACTTACTTTTCTATCCAGTTGCTAGATTTAATGTCCCTTTAATCTGAACTTACCATATTTGTATAGCGGGATGATGATGGTCGCAAATTCGATTATACTATCTCTCTGTTTTACTAAAAAAGGATATCATGAGCGAAATTGAAATCTTAAAATATTTAAATGAGCACAGAATTGGTTTTCTGGATGATACATTTATTTTTTTGAGTGCATCGGCTTACGCTCTTTGTGCACTCGCGTTATGTATAACTGGTTTGTATGGATTCATTAAAGCAAAGCGTGGTTACATTAGCTTGTTTTTGCTTATGGGATGTGCCCTTTTGATTAGCACTGTTTCAGTTGCACTATTAAAATATGGAGAGCACAGAGAAAGGCCATTTGTTGAGGATGAGTCAATAGAATTACTCACCACGGCCAATTCACCCTCATTTCCTTCGGGACATGCGACAACGTGTATGGTTATATTCTTCGCCTTAGCTTTCCATTTAGAAAAACAAAAGCTTTTGCTGTCCTGTGTATTCTTGTGGGCCTTTCTGGTCAGCTATTCCAGGTTAGCGCTCGGTGCACATTATCCCTCTGATGTTTTTACAGGTTTTACTATCGCATTTTTGAGCGTCGCTATCGTAAAAAGTTTGCTTGCTAAGCATCACTCCTAGAAGCGATGAAGGCCACTATTAACCTCAAGTGGTAAGATGCCATAATAAATAGTTTATAGACTATGCTAATGACAACGCGCTGTAAGTATGTGCCTAATCTATTGGGCAAGCTTTGCCCACTCCCCCGGCTTCATTACAGTGATAAGCCTAAGCTGTCTATTGAGCAGCATAAATTGTTTTTAGGGAGTCTACTTTCAACCTGCCTTTCAGCCAGGCGCGGATCCTAGTTTGATTGACCTGGGTGGGTACTTTGGAGACTTCTGCGCTAAAAAGCGTGAGGGTGTCTTTGCTTTGCGTATCCAGCCTGTTTACTATCGTATGGGAAAGTGAATAACTTTTGATTTCAGGAAACAGGGCAATGACCTCGGGCCGGATATCAGGTAGCGGCTGGGCGAGTTTATTTACTTTGAGGGCGGCTCCAGACTGTTTTTCTTTTTTAAAAACGTCTTCCATGATACTGGCCTTGATCTGGGAGAAGTCGATTTCCTGGCGTGCATTAAGGCCTTGCCGAATTCTCAAAGTGGTTCCATCCAATTTATATTTTTTTAAGCTCGCCTTTATGGTGTGGAGAATATTTTCGGGAAGTACCGTACCGATTAACAGTAAATCAATTTCTTTTTCGCCCTTTGCATAACGCAGGTTTCGGTTGATAACCTGAGTGGTAGTAAAATTGAACTGCTCCCGGATGAATGTCTGCGCATTGTTTTCAAAAATACTTTTTTGAACAATACCATAGGCCAGGTATATGCTGGGAATGATGGTGATGAGTACGCTGATGAAAATGTATCTGGACACTTTTTTTTCTACACTAGGGTCCTCAAAATGTTTTTTATCGAATTTTAAAAAGCGTACAATAAGGTAGGTAGAGATACAAATGAACAGGCTGTTGATGAAAAACAGGTACAATGCGCCGAAGAAAAACGGCCAGTTGGCCATGGCTAGTCCATACCCTGCTGTACAGAGCGGGGGCATCAGCGCAGTAGCGATCGCCACGCCCGGAATCACGTTGCTTTTTTCCTTTCTGGTGGCGGCAATAATTCCTGCAAGTCCCCCAGTAAAAGCGATAAATACATCCCATATTGATGGAGTAGTTCTGGCAAGAAGTTCACTCTGGGCTTCATGTAATGGGGTGATATAGAAGTATAGCGTGGAGGTCACGATACTGATAAAGGTGGCGATGAGCAGGTTTCGTCCGCCTTTTTTGACAAGCTCAAAGTCATTGGTACCAATACCGAGACCTATTCCCATAATCGGACCCATCAGTGGGGAGATGAGCATGGCGCCGATGATTACTGCTGTTGAGTTTACATTCAGTCCGACTGATGCAATAACGATTGCAAAGATAAGCGTCCATAGGGGACCGCCCACAAATACTGAATTCCTGGAGATGGAATCTACCACTTCACTCTCATTTGCTTTATCAATATGCAGGTTGAAGCGTTTTGCAAGGAAAACCTTTATCGCACCACGTACATCATCAGTTCTTTTCTCCATATATTATTTCTGTCTTACTTTTTTAGCTGTTGGCTATGTCTTCGGCTATTGGTTCAATTTTGGATTGTCCGATGCGCCTGAGCACAATTGTTCCCAGTATCCCGGCAATAATGGAGGCGATCAGGATTCCATATTTTGCCTGATCGATAAATGCCTGGATTTTAAAGGCTAATCCACTAATGAAAAGCGACATGGTAAAGCCTATTCCGGCAAGAAGCGCCACTCCGGCAATATGTTTCCAGTTGGCTCCTTCAGGAAGAGTGGAGATCCTGAACCTCACCATAATCCAGCAAAACAGTAGAATACCGGTAAATTTACCGATGATCAGTCCTGCTGCAACTCCTATGGATACAGGATTGATAATGGAGCTGAAAAAGTCTGATGTGATCACAATGCCAGCGTTGGCCAATGCAAAAAGTGGCATGATCACAAACGCTACCCAGGGATGGAGCGCGTGTTCAATAGTTTGCAAAGGGGTTTCAGCGGCCATGCTAAGCGTCTTTACTTTTTGGATGGTCTTATTTTGTAGGGGGGTGATCAGGCTTCCGCGCTGCGGGATATCGGCTTCAAAGTCATAGGAAAGCTTTCTTAAGTTGCTCGAATAGATTTGCTCATCAATCCTGGTAACGGCCGGAATGGTGAAGGCGACCAGCACACCTGCGATGGTGGCATGTACCCCGGAGAGCAAAAAGCCTATCCAGGCGCCTATGCCCAACAGGAGATAAAAAAGGGCGCTTCGTATGCCCATCCGGTTTCCCAGCATGAGCAATAGTAAGAATCCTGCACCAATTGCTAGGGGCACGAAATTAATCTGTTCGGTATAAAAAAATGCAATAACGAGTACTGCGCCAAGATCATCGGCTACCGCTAGGGCAGAAAGAAAGATTTTGATGGAGACGGGAATGTGTTTGCTGGCCATGGAAAGTAGTGCCAGCGCGAAGGCGATATCGGTTGCCATGGGGATTCCCCAACCGTGGGCGGCCGGAGTGCCCTTATTGATGAAAAAATAGATAACAGCCGGAACCAGCATTCCCCCAAGCGCTGCGGTCATGGGTAGCGAGGCTTTTTGCAGGGAGGAAAGTTCCCCCTCCATGAATTCTCGTTTCAGCTCCAGGCCAATGACAAAGAAAAATATGGCCATTAATCCATCATTAATCCAAATATGAAGAGGATGGCTGAGTAGAAATTTATCAAAACCTACAGAGAAATTAATGTGCCATAGGTGTTCATAAAAGTCATGAAAAGGTGAATTTGCCCATACAATGGCAATTACCACGCTAATGAGAAGCACAATTCCACTGGTATATTCCAAATGAATAAAGTGGCTTACCGGGGCCATGATCTTTTCTATTGTTGTCTTTTCCATATTCCTCAAAATTTCAAATATACATCTTTAGCGAAACTATAGGTTTTTATTCTGCAGGTAATAGCTTATTTTGCCAAAAAAACCGTTACGGGAAATGATCAGAGCAAACGACATCATACGGAAAAAAATATACATCATTATTTTCAGGTCAGATACCAGGGCTGGGAAATTTTTTGATGTGGTGCTGTTGATCTTGATCCTGCTGAGCATTCTTTCGGTCTTTCTGGAAAGTGTAGCCTCAGTAAGGGAAAGATTTTATTTTACAATTCATGTACTGGAATGGATCTTTACCATCTTGTTCACTTTAGAATATCTGCTTCGGATATATGCCAGCCACAAGCCCATTCGGTATATTTTTAGCTTTTATGGGATCGTGGATCTGATTGCTGTGATCCCTACTTATTTAAGCCTGTTTTTTCTTGGCACCCAATACCTAGTCGTGGTGCGCGCTTTCCGTTTGCTGCGGGTATTCCGCATACTTAAGCTTACCCAATTTCTCTATGAAGGGAACATTTTAAAGAAAGCGCTGAAGGCAAGCCTTTATAAAATCGTCATGTTCCTGTCGAGTGTAATCACCTTGGTCACCATCATCGGCACTCTGATGTATATTATTGAAGGCGAGCCTAGCGGCTTTACCAGCATCCCCATGTCAATCTACTGGGCCATTGTGACCATCACTACTGTTGGATATGGTGATATATCACCGCAAAGTCCGCTGGGACAAATGCTTGCCAGTGTGCTGATGGTAATCGGTTATGGGATAATTGCCGTGCCTACAGGTATTGTATCGGTTGAGATGTCCAGGGCTACTGATGCGGCAAAGACGAAGTGCCCAAACTGCTATACGGGACTCCATAGCGAGGAGGACCGGTTTTGTTTCAATTGTGGTCATCAATTGAAAAAATAAAACCGAGCGAGTGTTGACTATCGAACCGCCCTGATCAAGCTATTAGTCAACACTTGAAGTGGTCTTGTTTATTCCTTCCGCTGTCTTTGGCAAATAGCCAAAGGCTCTTAGCCAGTAGCTAGAATGGGAATAGAATATGCGCTCTATCTATCCAAAACTAATAGATAAAGCTATCACGTTTCTAAATCCATTTTGCTAGGTGATTGATACTGATGAACTTCGGTTTAAAAGTGATATTGTTAACACCAGAGGCTAAACTTATCCCCTTTTTTACTTGTTTTTTAATTCAAAATGATATGATTCGCGCTGCATCCGCATTAAGCACTTATGGGGTTTAGGCTAATCGGAAAGCTTCGAAAAAAAAAGGTATGCATCTTCGTTCAAAAATCTTCCCGCACGTAAATAGGTTAAGGTCGCTCAAGCGAATTTTAGCAATGAATTTTCTGCTGGATAAAGACGCCTACTATTCACTCCCATCGTTATGTGAGGTGTGTTTAATTTTAACCTCCTGTACGCAGCAAAATATAGGAAAGGAGAAAGTCGAGCTGATGAAAATTCTCTTCGATGAGGTGAATGAAAACTATCTGCGACTTTTAAAAGTGGAAAATGAGGCGTTTTTGTCTCTCCTATTAAATACCATAGCAATTATCGACTTAGCGGCCTCCCAGCTAGAAGGTATTGTCAACTTAAATGGTAATGTCAGTATCTGAAGGCTCATGCTGGTAAAACAAGTTTTTAGAACTTTTTTTCATTCCTGGTTTTTAGCTTTGATCTACCTGAAAGCGCAAAAGAATAGGGCAAAAAGAAAACTCAGACAGGATGTTTATACGTTCCTTGGTTGAGCGAAACGAGGGATTTACAAATTTTTCGGCCGATTCAAAATTAACCATTAATCGGTAATGGATTTTGAAATTCAATTAAAATAGACAGACCGGTTTGTCTATTTTTTTTATCGGTATTATTGCCGGAGATAAGATAAGTAATATGACCAGTCCGAAAGAGCGAATATTGAAAGCAAGTACCGAGCTATTTGCCAGGCAACGGGTATAATACTACCGGCATCAATCAGATTATTGAAGAGGCAAATGTCGCTAAAGCGAGTTTTTATAAACACTTCAAGTCCAAAGAGGACTTGTGTGTTGCTTTTCTGAACGAGCGGCACCGTTACTGGTTTGCTGAATTGATTAGCTTTACTGCACATGAGCAAGATCCAAAATCTAGGGTTTTGTGTTCGTTTGATTTTTTGATTCACCTGAACAAAAAGGAGGATTTTGTACTGTAGCTTCCTTAATATTCTCTCGGAAATTCCCGTAAGGAATACGAAGATCCTGACGGTGATTAAAAGCCACAAGTCTGATCTTCGGGCTTTTTTCTTCGAACTCCTAAAAAACGAAACCTCTGCTGACCATATTTATTTACTTTTTGAAAGCTATATAGTGGAGAGCAAGTTGTTCACTTCTAATGAGCTAATTGAAAAAGCAAAACAGTTTGTCGAAAAGCTATTAAACTGAAAAAAATGAAACAGAAACACCCCCTCCCTCCTTTCTCACTAGAGACAGCGAAAGAAAAAATACAACTGGAAGAAAACGCTTGGAATAGCCAAGATCCGCAAAAGGTCTCGCAGGCCTATACGATCGACAGCGAATGGAGAAATAGGGATACTTTTATCATCAGCTGTTTTTCAGGCAGGGAAGAAAGGCTGTTATTAGTCAGGTCAAACCTAGATAAGGATAATGGAGCCTGATAAAAAGGACGCCTCCCACGGACTATACCTGGATAGCGCGAGCTGAAAAGTCAGTAATGCTATTGACTGGCGATAGATTTTGTAGATCCATAGATACTTAAAAAATGCTATTTAAGCTAGCCCATTTCAATAGGCATATTAAGTGGCGCTAAAAGTATGCCTGAGCGCACATCAGACTATTTTTGCAGGCTCGTCCAAGGTACAGCACGATTAAGCTATTCTACTCTAGTTACATTCCATTTAGGGCGAAGTGATGTTTTTTAGGACGTAAAGAGATACAGCAACTCCTTTCTGTGGTTTGCTTTCAGCTACAATGAGTGGTTGTCATAAAGGATTTGTCATTACTTCAGCCGTTAAACATTTCAATCATTTTGTTAAATTACCTTTCCGTATTCGGTAACGGGTAAATCTTATTCCTATCTTACACGCTTTACTGCGGCACTAAATTCCAATTAATGAGAAAGTATCTTTCAGTCTTTATTGCATTTTTTTTATTTATACCATTGCTTTCCTTTGCGCAAGATCACCACTTAAAATCCTTTATCATTCAGGGCAAGATTAACCTGGATACAGGAAAAATTTTTATGGACGCTGGGGAACGAAGCAAAGAACTTTACCCTAAAACGTTCACCACTGCCTCCACCCAAATTAGAAATGGATATTTTTCATTCACAGGAAACCTTAATCATCCAATATGGGTACGGTTCAAGACAGGAAAAAATTATAGTTCAGAGAGTACTGCTATTGTTGATGGCGTTCAGAATATCTCAATAGATACTACAGGTAATTATCAAATGCCCAAGAATGATAATTATGTGATGAAAGATGTCGAAAAGTACAACAACTATTTTGCTCCTTTTGACCGTAAGCTATTGGCTTACAGGCGAGAATATGACAGCCTGAGTAACGCATATGGTAGAAAGTTTCCAGATGATTTAATGCTCAAGTCCATGTAAAATTTAAAGTCAACTTATCTCACCAACGACTCTTTGTTAGTAGGCTTTATTAAAACTAACCCAGACTCATATTACGCACTATTTAGATTATATCACTTATTAATGTTTGGCTATAATAAAACCTTAGGAGAAGCTTATGAAAGTCTCTCCACAACTTTGAAAGCCACGCCATATGGAAAAGAAACCTGTAAATTGATCCTCGCCTCAAAACCAGTTGCTGTTGGCGCAACAATTCCTGATTTTAACGTAAAGAACATTAATGGTGGTAAGTTGAATCCTCTTTTTTTTGCAGACCATAAATTTACATTAGTGGATATGTGGTATAGCCATTGCCTTCCCTGCATTGCCACCATTGATGAGTATAAATCAATTTGGAATGCAAACCACGATAAAGGATTCGAAATCGTTGGGATTTCAACGGATAAAACAAAATTTGTAGGAGACTGGAAAGATGTGATTACAAAACATCGGTTACCTTGGCCACAATACCTAGACTTAAATGGTGTGGAAGCAACTAAATATAATATTCACATATTTCCAACCACTCTTTTGTTAGACCAAAGAGGTAAAATAGTGGAGAGTAATCTTTCCCCAATTGAATTGAAAGATTTTTTAGAGAAAAATCTATAATCTGCTACATGCCTATCGCTCATTTTTGATGACTAAAGCAAGAATTTTAAGATTGGTACTATGTTCTATAGCTTCCGGTCAAATAAGCTGCAAAAATTTACAGATTGATCTCTTTCAAACTCTTGATATCGACTATACCAGATAGAGCAAAGTGAAATTTCATAAAGAATTAGGCTTTTTTTTATTGGCATCCAAGCTATTGTGACCATTGATAAAGAAAATAGAAAGCGAAAATTAAAATTAGCGAAAAGGAATTTTTTTCATTCCGGAGGCGGAAAAACACGGGTATATTATCAGGGCTTTGGTAAAGTCAGGCGGGATTAAAGTACGACTAACGATTAGCTCCATTAGTTTAAAGCGTAAAAAAAGGCTGCCTAATTTGCATCCAAAAGAAACTCAATAATTAGCATCTAAAAAAGATAATTTAAGAAAAAAACCTAGTTGACTCATTCAGTTCCACTATAAGTTAATTACCAACCGCCAAGATCCAAAATGATTGTTCTTTTTTAGGGCTTTGATTAATTGAGGAAGCGATCCTTGTATTTATTAGGAGAAGTCCCCACCTCTTTTTTAAACAACCTCGAAAAATAGCTCATGTTATCAAAGCCCAGTAAATTCGAAATTTCTGATACATTCAATTCACCCTCGACCAATAAGTTTTTAGCCTCGCCTATAAGGAAAAGGTGGATCAACTCTAAAGCCGTTTTTCCCGTTTCTTCCTTTAGCAGATCTGTCAGATACCGTGGAGATATATTTAGCTGATCTGCCAACAGCGATACGGTCGGAAGTCCACTCACATTGGTTTTACGTGCTTCAAAGTTGGCGCCAAGCAGTTCATTGAACTTTGTGAATGTTGAACCCGATAACTGCTTTCGGTTAATAAATTGGCGTTTATAAAAACGCTGGGCATATTTAAGCATGGCCTCAAGATGACTCATGATGATGGATTTGCTCAATTCATCGGTATTATTGTGGTATTCTTTTTCAATGCTGAAATATAAATTCCAGGTGATATCTTCTTCTGCTGGGGATAAATGTAGTGCCTCATTTACCTCGTAATCGAAATAGCTGTATTTTTTAATATCGTTATGCAACGGAGTTCCAGGCAGGAAATCCTCATGTATAATGATCAGAAACCCTTTCTCCTCTAGTTCAACGTTTTTAAATGATACTTTCTGATGAGGCTTTACAAAGGACATACAGCCGCGGTCATGGTCATATTTGGTTTTACCATAGTGCATGCTACCAGCCCTCAGCTTTTTAAATCCGATAATATAAAATTCTGACGAAAATTCGAGTATACTGTTTCCGGTACAAGTGTCTCGCTCACCATACATCACACCAAAAAGGGGGTGCTCTGGGGGACTAACGCCGAGCGCCTCATGTAAGTCGCTTATTTTTTTAAAGTGCTTCATTTTAATTGTTATAGAACAGAATCCGGATCGCCGGATTCTGCTAAATTAGCATTCATTAACCATGTGCCGCTACAGAAACATGCTGCCAGGATTCCCATGTCTTCAGGCGTTCTTCGTATGTATTTTTTACCCAAGGGTATGCTGTTCTACCCAATATCAATCTTAATGGCGCTTTTTCCGAATCTACCAGTGCAAAGACGGCATCCACTGTTGCTGCGGGATTTCCTGCATCCTCACTATCTGCATACTCCCAAAAAACTTTTCTCATGCTGTCATATTCAGGAATCGACTCACCTATAGCAAGAGACTCAGCACCGGAGAATTCAGTAGCAAAACGGCCAGGTTCCAATAGAGTGACTTTAATGCCAAAATCACGCACTTCGGCAGCCAAGGTTTCGGTTAGCCCCTCAATTGCAAACTTGGTAGCGCTGTACAATCCCATTAATGTTACGGTGTTTAACCCTAGTGCGCTCGAGAGTTGAATGATGTGTCCGCTCTTTTGCTGACGCATGATAGGCACAATGGCTTGTATAGTCCATAATGAACCCAAAACATTCGTTTCAAACTGTGCCCTAACATCTTTTTCATGTAATTCCTCTACAGCGCCGATATGTCCGTAGCCTGCATTGTTGATCAATACGTCAATGTTTCCAAAACGTGTTTTTGCAGTTTGAATGGCTTCAAAGCTTTTCTGTTTGTCGGTAACATCAAGCTTTAAAACCAATAGGTTTGATGGAAATTCTTTTGATAAATCTAATAATGCATCAAGATTACGAACTGTTGCCACTACGTTATCTCCGCGTTTCAGAAATGCTTCTGTCCAAATCCTTCCGAATCCACGGGATGCGCCGGTTATAAAAATTGTTTTTGCCATGGTATGTTTTTTATGTTTACTTATGACAAAGTTCACTCAATTACTGATCACGTTGTTGATACAAAAGTAGTTAATACTTGAACGTTTCTGCGTTGATATCGTGTAGCCAGTATTAAAAAGCAGGATGGACTAATCTTGTATTGTAAAAAATAGACAAGATTCAGCTCATGAATATTGCTAAAATTTAGTTTAAAGATAAGCGGGGCCACTACTATAAACTTGTTGACGAGGGGGTAGTTTACCAACAACTCCTTAGCTACCGATAATTAAAATTGGTTTCCTTGGTGATTCCATGTTATTTTAAATTGTATCAATTCATTTTAGTTCTTCAACGAGCAGCACTATTAAAATTCTGACAAGAATTTCATATACGATATTACGCCAAGTTCGATGTGGCTTTCAGAGGTGTTGAACTCCATACCGTAAAAAGCGAATGGAGTTTGGTAGTTTGCTTTGACATATTCAAAACTCAGCTCAAATGGCCTGGTCAGTTCTAGGAGGGGATATTTGTATATCCCAACATGACTTAACTCCTCCTCTTCGACGCCTAGTGATATGGCCAGGGCTATTTTTTTTCCTTTCATGTGGTATCCGCTTTTACTTCCATATGCCCATCCGTGCGTCATTACTTGATCCAACCATTTCTTTAACAAGGAAGGACTATTAAACCAGTAATACGGGAATTGGAATATAATTTTATCATATTGCTCAATTAGGTGTTGTTCAGCCTGGACATTTATCTTCTCATCTGGATAAGCACCGTACAATTGATGAACAGTGAACTTTTCTGGAAATTTAAGCAGCTCCTCCATCCACCTTTTATTTATGGTAGATTCGGCAATGTTCGGATGAGTAATAATGATTAAAGTTTTCATAATGGTATCAATAAAAAATCTGATACGAAGGTAGCATAGGCACGTAAAATCCGTACATTACCCGCCAATTGTTAGGTACTGTAAAAAATGTAAGTAATGAGTGAGATTAAG
>JAZBLB010000054.1:0-12283 GCA_037032985.1 Bacteroidota bacterium | reverse complement strand
AATCTGTGTAATCAACCCGAAGGTGAAATCAAACCCGAAGGCAAACGACAGACGAAAAACACCCCCCTCCTACCACCTAATCAAGGCGCTGGCCCAGGCAAAACCAGAACCGAATGCTGCGAGACAAACTAAATCTCCATCTTTAATTTTTCCAGCTTCCCAGGCTTCACATAGAGCGATTGGTACAGAGGCAGCTGTAGTATTTCCGTATTTTTGAATGTTATTAAAAACCTGATCATCATTTAAGCCCAATAGGTTTTGAACATACTGACTGATGCGCAAATTGGCCTGATGGGGAACCAGCAGGTTGATGTCTTTTTCAGTGAGATGATTTGCGGCTAAGGCTTCGCGAATGACTTCTGGGAATTTAACCACTGCTTTTTTGAACACCGCCGGACCATCCATATATGGCAAAACAGCACCACTAGCCAAAATCTCTGGTGTCATAAATAATCCACCTAATTCCTGATCTGGAAATGCAGGTTTATCTTTCATCCATTTATTGGCATGAGAACCCGGATAGTGCATTGCTAGAATCTCGGCGTCTGAACCATCACTATGTAAATGCGTACTTAAAATACCTTTACCTTTTTCCGCTGTAGGCTGCAAAACCACTGCTCCGGCACCATCACCAAAAATTACAGATACGTTTCTGCTCCGCGTCTCAAAATCCATAGCAAATGAATGCTTCTCACTTCCCACTACCAAAACATTTTTATACATGCCGGTTTTAACAAACTGATCAGCCACTGATAACGCATAAACAAAACCCGAGCATTGATTACGGATATCTAGTGCTCCAATTTCGCCCATTCCCATTTCTCGTTGCAACAAAACCCCACAGCCTGGAAAATAGTAATCAGGACTTAGTGTAGCAAAAACAATAAAATCAACGTCTTTTGCAGTAATACCAGCGCGTTCAATTGCAATTTTTGCAGCCTCAATTCCCATCGTGGTAGTGGTTTCTTCATAGCGATCTGCAAAACGACGTTCCTGAATACCCGTACGCTCCTGAATCCAGTCATCATTGGTATCCATAAAACGACTCAAATCAGTATTGGTGTATACATTTTTAGGAACGTAATAACCTATTCCTGCTATTTTAGACTGATGCATGCTGTTGGTGATAATTTGGTTAGGTAAAGTTAATCATTTATTGTTTAAGCTATTGTTATTTCATAAGGAACAAAATCTTGATACTTGATACTAAATACTTGATACTATTGTTTATTTTTGCACCATGTCTACAGAAACCAAAGAAGAGACCTTTACGCTCGAAGAAATTTTAACTTCCCTAAAAACCGTACATCGCCTTATTTTGTGGAATGATGATATTAACACTTTTGATCATGTTATCTATTGCATGATGAAATACCTGGATTATAACGAATCTCAATCAGAAAAAATTGCCTGGAAAGTGCACAATGATGGAAAGTGCCCAGTACTGGAAGGCTCTTTCACGGAGATGGAAGTGTATCGTAAAATTTTGCAGCAAGAAGGGTTGACTGTTTCTGTTGATTAAAACGTGACTTTCTTTAAAGAAATAAAATTACTAACTTTAAATAAGTAATTAAAGCTATGCAAGTTACATTAGAAATAAGAGACGATAATGCTTTATCAATATTGGAGACATTAAAGAGTATAAAAGGAATTAAGATTAAGAACATTGAGCAATCAAATGAGAAATATCTTAGCGAATTAGCCAATGCTTTTAAAGAAACAGAATTAGCTGAAAAAGGACACATAAACTTAAAAAAGTTTGAGGATTTAATAAATGAAATTTGATGTATTTACATCATCCCTCTTCAATTAAGAATTTAAAAAACTTTGTAAAAAACACCATTCTGCAAAAATGATGTTATTATTTTTATAGAAAGAGAATCCCGATACAGGGCACATCGATTGGTAATGATTGTTACAAGATTAACAATCGCCATTTCAAGCAAAGGAAAAGGTAAATCGGCAGGCGTTAGATTAATTACTAAGATACGCGTCACTAACCAAAGGATTTATCTCTTATCCATTTATGATAAATCAGAGCGAGATTCTATCTCAGATAAACAACTTGAAGCAGTTTTAAAATCGATTGAAGAATAATTAATGGCTTAGCTTAGTCAGAATTAGATCTAACTCCGCCTGCGTATGCTGTGTTTTATCTTTCGCATACCATCCATGTAACTTCTCGGCGAGAACAGTCATTTCATCGGTTTCTTTTCGCCATTCTTTCAAAAGTTCCTGCAAAATCTGAGGTCGTGGTGCCCACGTGGCTAAAACCTGATCAGCCGCTTCATTCAATATGATTAAAACCGGAATTGCCCGGCCGCCATTGGTTAAATGTGCATCAGTTAATGGAAGGTTTTTATCTCGAAGTACAAATCTCAGATCAATTTTACCTAAAGACGCCACCGCTATTTTATTAAATACCGGAATAATTTGTGCCGCATCTCCACACCAGCCTTCGCTAATGACTAAAAATTTATAATTAGCTTTAAGATGATCAATGGTTGAAGACAAAGCCTCCGACAAACTAACAGTCTTATCGACACGATTCATTCTTTGCACATTCATTTTGGTATAATGCAAATCATAACTAGCTTCACTGGTGGATTTACCCTCTAGTAAAAGTTGATCGACCAGGGCACGATAGGTTTGATAATCCATTCCTTGTGCATTGAAAATTTCGCTGTAATTAACCATAATATTTTAGAATATGACGCAAAGGAAAGTAGAAATTAGATCATAATAATCACGGCTTTGCAAGAAAATACAAGCGGATAATCACATCTATTTGGGATTTAATTAAGCCTCCATCAATTTACTCAAATGCTGCGTTAAAGCCACAAAGTCAGCAACGGTTAATTGCTCGGCCCGCTTCTCGAAATAAATATGGTCATCCATTTTATCTTTCGGCATTACCGCAGACACCGCATTACGTAAAGTTTTTCTTCTTTGATTAAACCCGGCTTTAACTACCCGCCAGAATAGTTTTTCATCGCAATCTAGCGTATCTACCTCGTTTCGGGTTAAACGAATTACTGCAGAATTTACTTTTGGTGGTGGATTAAAAGTGCCTGGTTTAACTGTAAAAAGGTATTCAATTTTGTAATATGCTTGCAGAAAAACACTTAATATTCCGTACTCTTTTGTACCAGCCGGTGAAGCACATCTTTGCGCAACTTCTTTCTGGAACATGCCCACCATCTCCACTACTTTGTGGCGGTTATCTAAAATTTTAAATAAAATCTGCGAAGAAATGTTGTACGGGAAGTTACCGATAATGGCAAACAGACCAGGAAAGTTGGCTTCAAAGTCTAATTTTAAAAAATCGCCGTTAATTAAACGCTCCCCCAGTTGCGGGTATTTCTCATTTAAGAAATGATAAGATTCGGTGTCGATATCAATTAAATAAGTTTGTAAATCTTCACGTTTCAACAAAAAATCAGACAGAATTCCCATTCCAGGACCAACTTCCAAAACCTGGTTGTACTTATCGGTATTTACCAAAGCCTCAACAATGCGGTTCGCAATGCCCTTATCCGTTAAAAAATGCTGACCTAAATGTTTTTTCGCTTTTACTAAACTCATACCCAAAAATTACCGAATATTTAACTGCAAAGTGCGCCAAGATTTCGACGTTAAGATCGCAAAGATAGACTTATTATTCCTTTGCGAATAACTTAGTGTTCTTTGCGGTTTCATTTTTTTTAAAGTCTTTAGCCGAAAATCAGTATTTTGCGCTAAAATTTTCCAGGAATTATGAGCGATAAACTTAAAATAGGCATCAGTATAGGCGACGTGAACGGTATAGGTCTAGAGGTAATTATCAAAACATTATCCAATCCGGCAATCTTAAATTACTGTACACCAATTGTTTATGGCCACACTAAAGTTTCTTCTTTCCACAGAAAAGCAAATAACCTTGGCGATTTTAGTTTCAACGTGATTAATCATGCAAATCAGGCTCAGGTTAAGAAAGCAAACATGATCAATTGCTGGGAAGAGGATGTAAAAATCGAACTCGGACAGGTAACCGCTACAGGCGGAAAATATGCATTGCTTTCGTTAGAAAGAGCAACAGCAGATTTAGTAGCAGGAGAAATTGACGCTTTGGTAACTGCTCCCATCAATAAACATAACATCCAATCAGAAACATTTTCTTTCCCTGGTCACACAGAATATCTGCAGGAAAAAAGCGGAAGTAAAGATGTGTTGATGTTCTTAATCAGCGAAAATTTACGCGTAGGTGTAGTTACCGGCCACATACCAGTGAAAGATGTTCCAACTTCTATTACCAAAGAAAAAATCCTCAGTAAGCTGAAATTAATCAACGAAAGCCTGAAAAAGGATTTCTGGATTGAAAAACCGAAAATTGCCGTATTGGGTCTAAACCCTCATGCGAGCGATAATGGCTTACTTGGCGCCGAAGAAGCAGAAATTATTACACCTGCCATTCAGGAAGCTTACGATAAGGGGATGATGGTTTTTGGTCCTTACCCGGCTGATGGCTTTTTTGGAAACGGTAGCTACAAAAAGTTTGATGCTGTTTTGGCAATGTATCATGACCAGGGCTTAATTCCTTTTAAAACGTTAGCCTTTCATAACGGCGTTAACTATACGGCAGGACTAAATTTTGTCCGCACTTCTCCAGATCACGGAACCGGATACGATATCGCCGGCAAAGATTTGGCAGATTCTACCTCATTTACTGAAGCCTTATTCTCTGCTATCCATATCGTAAAAAACCGTAGAGAGCAAGAGGAAATGTTGAGTAGTCAGTTAAGATCTGGCGGCAAGGTGGTGGAGACCCAGTTTGATATCAAGGATGATGCTTCTTAAGGGAAGCGGAAAGAATAAAGCAGAGAGACCAAAGACTAAAGCGGAAAGCACAATGGCCATAAACCTAAGTAACGCCATCTCTGGATCTGGAAGACCAAGTATCCATGCTTCCTATAAATGACAGACATTGATTGATACGTTGATATCCCTAACGAGGTGAGGTTCTTAATATCTCCTGTTAAATGAAATTAAAAATTTCTTTGGGTGCTTATAAAGCATAACTTAACTTGGCCACCTTAGAAAATGAATAGCGCTAGCAAAGGAAAGTACATATTACCAATCATTGTGGTTTGTCAATTTTTTTGCACTTCGCTCTGGTTTGCAGGCAACGCCATCTTGCCAGATATCATTAAAAATTTTCCACTCGAATTAAATCTGCTCGCGAATCTCACCAGCATGGTTCAATTTGGCTTTATCAGTGGAACATTGATTTTCGCTGTTTTTTCCATTTCGGACATTTTCCCGCCATCAAAAGTTTTCTTTACCTGCGGACTGTCAGCGGCAATATTTAATCTCGCCATTTGCTTTGCAATCTCAGATATCAAACTGCTCCTCTTATTTCGTTTTGTAACCGGTTTTATGCTCGCTGGCATCTATCCTGTCGGGATGAAGATAGCAGCAGATTATTTCAAGGATGGGTTAGGGAAATCTTTAGGTTTTTTAGTTGGTGCACTCGTTCTGGGGACTGCTTTTCCACACCTCCTAAAAACATTCACTAACCGTTTCCCTTGGGAATATGTAATTTATGCCACCTCATTTTTAGCTATGTTAGGGGCGGTAATTGTTTTGCGCTTCATACCTAACGGACCATTTAGGGTGGCTGGACAAAAATTTAACCTCCGCGAATCTTTCAGTGGGTTTAGGGATGGCAATTTCCGTGCTGCAGCATTTGGCTACTTTGGCCACATGTGGGAACTCTATACCTTTTGGGCCTTTCTTCCAGGAATGCTGCTGATCTACAATCACAACCATCCGGCTGCGCCCCTCAACGTCTCCTTGTTTTCTTTTCTAATCATCGCTTCGGGAGCACTTTCGTGCATGGCTGGCGGATTGCTCTCACAAAGATTTGGCGCAAAGAAAATAGCAACTATTTCGCTGGCCATCTCTGGAATATGCTGTCTGCTCTCGCCTCTTTTCCTTTTCAGAGGCTCGGTATATCCTTTTCTTATATTTTTATTTTGCTGGGGCCTATCCGGAACAGCTGACTCACCCCTGTTTTCTTCTCTAATTGCCAAACATGCGCCCCAAAGGCTACAGGGAACTTCGTTAACACTAGTAAACTGTATCGGCTTCGCCATTACGATTATTAGCATCCAGGTAATTAATCTTTTGGCTAAAGAGATTAATTCGCATTATATTTATGCAGTATTAGCCATCGGTCCGGCATTTGGATTATTCGCACTTAAAAAATAATTTATGCTTTATAAATTGGAGTTTCATTCCTGAATTGAATATTTGTATGGCATATCTTTATTTGTATTTAGTGGAAAAATAAGTCGCCTTATTAAGGATTTAGGCAAATATTCTTAGTGTTATGGCTGCCCATATGAGTGCTAGGAATTTTTTTAATAATACTTTCAAAAATAATTAGATCAAAAAAATGAAATTAATTTCTCCAATTATAAAACCTGAAGAGTTAACCTGGTTAAATCAGGATGATGAAATCGTAATTATAGATGCCAGTGCAGGCTCAAAAGCAAGATACGGTGAACAACATTTGGCAGGGGCACTTTTTGCCGATGTAAATCACGATTTAGCCAATATTGGCGATTTTGCAGCTGGCGGGAGGCATCCTTTGCCCACGTTCGAGCAATTTTCAATTGTTTTGCAGAAACTCGGGATCGCAAAAGAAAGCCACGTTATTGTTTACGATGATAAAAATGCTGGCAATGCAGCAGCAAGATTATGGTGGATGCTGAAAGCCATCGGCCATGAAAAAGTGCAGGTAATTGATGGAGGATTTCAGGCAGCTGTTCAGACTGGTTTTCCTACTACAAACAGAGTAGAAACGCCAAAATCCGTTGCACCCTACCAAGTTGAATCATGGAACCTGCCTTTATCCAATCTTAGTGAAGTAGAAACCGTAACCAAGACCGGAGATCACATAGTAATAGACGTGCGGGATGCTAATCGCTTTGCCGGACTAATAGAGCCGATAGATACCATTGCCGGACATATTCCAGGTGCCCGGAACATCCCATATACCGAAAACCTAGATCCTGATGGCCGTTTCCTTTCGCCAGCAATATTGAAAGAAAAATATGAAGGCGCTTTGGGCAGCATTCAACCGGAAAATGTGATTGTGCATTGCGGTTCCGGGATTACGGCCTGCCATACGCTCTTGGCAATGGATTATGCAGGCTTGCCAATCGCTAAACTTTATGTCGGTTCCTGGAGTGAATGGAGTCGAAACAATAAGGAAATGGTTTTAGCGCATTCATAAAACTAAAGCTGACTTTTAGAAATCGAATGATTAAAATTGGAAATTAGCGCTAACATTGCAAGATTTCAATATTTTAAGATCAACAATTTTTAAAAAACATTTTTAATCTAATTATTTTATCCCTACATTTGCAGGCTAAAATTTTACAGTACTTTGAACCCATTAAAGCAATTTTCTATACCGTTTACCGGACTAAAATTGGGAGCCCATCAGTTTGATTATGAGCTTGATGACACCTTCTTTAATGCTTTTGAGTATTCGTTAATTAAAAGTGGTAATTTGAAAGTTAACCTGGAACTTGATAAACAAGAGACGATGTTACTTTTAAAATTTAGAGTTGTTGGAACTTTAAATTTGGATTGCGATAAATGCTTATCGGAGTTCTCTTATCCTATTAACTTATACGAAAGACAGATAGTAAAGTTTGCGGAAGATGAATTGGAAAGTGATGATGAGGAAATTATCTCGTTAAGCCGTAAAGATTCTGAAATTGATATATCGGGCCCTTTATACGAAATGATAAACGTGGCTGTACCTTATATTAAAAACTGCGAGCAGGTAGATAAAGAGTGTGATCAGGAAATGATTAGTCGACTAGAACAACTCTCTATTGATAAGCAAGCAGAAGAAAAAGAACAAACAAGCGACCCACGTTGGGAAGCCCTTAATAAGTTAAAAAAATAATTAGATTATACACCAATGGCACATCCAAAACGGAAAATCTCGAAACAGAGAAAAAATAAAAGAAGAACACACTACAAAGCAGTGACTCCTTCTTTAGCAACTTGCGCAGCAACAGGTGCTATCCACGTACCTCATCGTGCATACAACGTTGATGGTAACTTATACTATAACGGTAAATTGGTTATCGAAAATACTCAAATCGGGTAATTTTCTTAAGAAATTGTTTGTGTTTTCAGCGGCTTTAGTTATACCTTAGTCCACTGAAAATTTAGGATTTAACCTAACTTAACACAAACAGATTTTTTCTATGAAAATAGGCCTCGACATAATGGGCGGAGACTATGCTCCCAAAGCAATCGTTTTGGGAGCAATAGCAGCTCATCAATCGCTAAACGCTGGAGAACATTTAGTTCTTATCGGCGATACCGAACAGATTAAACCCATTCTAGCAGAAGAGGGTTTTAATCCGGATCATTTTGAATACGTTCATACTGATGAAGTTATTGGTATGGGCGAACATCCCACAAAAGCAATTGTTCAGAAACCGAATTCGAGCATTGCGGTTGGTTTTAACCTTTTAAAAGAAGGTAAAATCGATTCTTTCGCAAGTGCAGGTAACTCTGGTGCAATGTTAGTTGGCGCAGTTTTCAGCGTTAAGACTATTCCCGGCATCATTCGTCCTTGCTTATGTGCTATTCTTCCAAAGCTTAAAGGCGGTACCGGTTTATTGTTAGATGTTGGTGCCAATGCAGATTGCAAGCCAGATATTTTACTACAATTCGGCGTTTTAGGCAGTTTGTATGCCGAAAATTTATTCAAAATAGATAATCCAAGGGTTGCTTTAATGAATATTGGCGAGGAAGACGAAAAAGGTAACATGTTAAGCATGGCCACCTTTCCATTGATGAAAGATACCAGTCTTTTTAATTTTGTAGGTAACGTAGAAGGAAGAGATCTTTTTAATGATAAATCTGATGTCATCGTTTGCGATGGTTTTACTGGAAATGTAATGCTTAAATTAGCAGAATCTTTTTACGTAATCACGATCAAAAAAGGGTTGAAAGATGAATTTTTTGATCGCTTTAACTACGAACAGTACGGAGGAAGTCCGGTTTTAGGTGTTAACGCTCCTGTTGTTATCGGGCATGGAATTTCTAGTCCGCTAGCTGTTAAAAATATGGTTCTGCAATCCAGAGAAATGATTACCACGGGATTGGTTGAAAAAATTAGAATGGCATTTAAATAAAAAATTCTTAAAATGAGTAAAATTCATGCTGCCATCACGGCAGTAAATGGTTACGTCCCCGACTATGTGCTCACCAATGCAGAGTTAGAAACCATGGTTGATACTTCTGATGATTGGATTACGAGCAGAACGGGAATTAAAGAGCGTAGAATTTTAAAAGGTGAAGGTTTAGGCACATCAGATATGGCAGTTCATGCCGTAAATGGCCTACTTAAAAAGAGAGGAATTGATGCGTCAGAAATCGAACTTATTATTTTTTGCACCACCACTCCCGATTTTACATTCCCGGCTACCGCTAACGTATTAGCTGATAAAATTGGTGCTAAAAATGCCTGGGGTTATGATCTTCAGGCGGCTTGTTCTGGCTTTATCTTTGGCTTGGCAACTGGTGCGTCTTTCGTGGAATCTGGCAGACATAAGAAAGTTCTGGTAGTTGGTGGCGATAAAATGTCTTCCATTATCAATTACGAAGACCGCACAACTTGTATCATTTTTGGTGATGGCTGCGGTTGCGCGCTATTGGAACCAAATGAAGAGGGCTTAGGTATTCAAGATTCAATTACCAGAACCGATGGTGCCGGAAGAGATTTTCTTGGCATGAAAGGTGGCGGTTCTGTACAGCCTGCAACGCATGAAAGTATTGATGCCAAATTACACTATGCACACCAGGAAGGTCCTATAGTATTTAAGTTTGCCGTTACCAATATGGCAGATGTTGCGGCAGAAATTATGGAACGCAACAACCTTACTCCAGATGATGTGGCTTGGTTGGTTCCGCACCAAGCAAATAAACGCATTATAGATGCGACTGCAAACCGCATGGGCGTAACTACCGATAAAGTAATGATCAATATTGAACGTTACGGTAACACCACAAACGGAACCATTCCACTGTGTTTATGGGAGTGGGAAGGCCGATTAAAAAAAGGCGACAACATTGTACTCGCTGCTTTTGGTGGCGGATTTACCTGGGGTTCTATCTACCTGAAATGGGCATATAATAGTTAGTCAGTTGATTAGTTCTTTAGTAAAGAGCTAATCTCCCAAACACCCAATAAACAAAACAAAAAAAGTATAACTTAGTTAATTCATTAACACTATTTTTTACATAACAAGGATTAAAAAATGGATATCAAACAAATACAGGAACTGATTAAATTTGTTTCTCGTTCTGGAGTAAACGAAGTTGCTATTGAGCAAGAAAACTTCAAGATCACGATTAAAACAAACCAGGCACCAACTGTTGTGCATGCTACTGTACCACAAGCACCGCTTGTACAGGCTGCGGCACCAGTTGCAACAGCTCCTACTGCTCCGGTTGCAGCAACACCTGCTGTTCCAGCTGCAGAAGACACATCAAAGTACATCACCATTAAATCTCCAATGATTGGTACTTTTTACCGTTCAGCAAGTCCGGAGAAACCGATGTTTGTAAATGTTGGCGATGAAGTTGGTATTGGCAAAGTGGTTTGTATTATTGAAGCCATGAAACTTTTCAACGAAATTGAAAGTGAAGTTTCAGGGCGTATCGTTAAAATTCTGGTTGATAATGCATCACCAGTTGAATATGACCAACCATTATTTTTAGTAGAACCTATTTAGAATTGATTTCACAGATTTAAGATAATTGCACTGATTAATATTAAATATAATGATCAAAATAAATCGGTGTAGTCCTTTCCATCGGTGTAATCATCAATTAAAAAATTATGTTTAAAAAAATACTAATTGCCAACAGGGGAGAAATCGCTTTGCGTATTATCCGTACCTGTAAGGAAATGGGCATCAAAACGGTTGCTGTTTACTCTACCGCTGATCGCGAAAGTTTACATGTACGTTTTGCTGATGAGGCTGTTTGTATTGGTCCTCCTCCAAGTAAAGATTCTTATTTAAATATTCCAAACATCATTTCAGCTGCAGAATTAACCAACGCTGATGCGATACACCCAGGTTACGGTTTCTTATCTGAAAATGCTAAGTTTTCTAATATTTGCCGGGAATACAACATCAAATTCATTGGCGCAACACCAGAGCAAATTAATGGCATGGGCGATAAAGCTTCGGCAAAAGAAACCATGAAAATTGCCGGTGTACCAACTATCCCAGGTTCTGAAGGTTTGCTAACCAGCGTGAAAGAAGGAATTGCAATTGCGAATGAAATGGGTTATCCGGTTATCCTTAAAGCAACTGCCGGTGGTGGTGGCCGCGGGATGCGCGTAGTTTGGAAAGATGAAGATTTTGAGAATGCGTGGGATAGTGCCCGTCAGGAATCTGGCGCCGCATTTGGTAACGATGGCTTATATTTAGAAAAATACATCGAAGATCCACGCCACATTGAAATCCAGATTATTGGTGATCAGTTTGGAAAGGCTTGTCACCTATCAGAGCGCGACTGTTCTATTCAACGTCGCCACCAAAAATTGGTAGAAGAATCTCCATCACCATTCATGACAGAAGAACTTCGTGTTAGAATGGGTGAAGCTGCGATTAAAGGGGCAACGGCTGTAAATTATGAAGGCGCGGGTACAATCGAATTTTTGGTTGATAAACACCGTAATTTCTATTTTATGGAAATGAATACCCGTATTCAGGTAGAACATCCGGTAACGGAAGAGGTAATTAATTTCGATTTAATAAAGGAACAAATTAAAGTTGCTGCCGGAATTCCGATTTCTGGTAAAAACTATTTCCCCGATATGCACGCTATTGAGTGTCGTATCAATGCAGAAGATCCGGCTAATAATTTCCGCCCTTCCCCAGGAAGAATTACCAATTTCCACTCTCCAGGTGGACATGGTGTTCGTGTAGATACGCATGTGTATGCTGGTTATTCCATTCCATCTAACTACGATTCGATGATTGCGAAACTAATTTGTGTGGCGCAAACCCGCGAAGAAGCAATTTGTACCATGGAACGTGCTTTAGGAGAATTTGTAATTGAAGGCGTTAAAACAACTATTCCTTTCCATTTACAATTAATGAAAGATCCGAACTTCAGAGCTGGCAATTTCACAACCAAGTTTATGGAAACGTTTGAGTTCATAGAATAAAAACCATACTAAAAGATAACAGAA
>JAZBLB010000053.1:0-12402 GCA_037032985.1 Bacteroidota bacterium | reverse complement strand
CGTCCTCTCCCGATTCTTCATCGGGTGCTTGTGCTGCCGAAACAAAGCTTTAACGATTTTATCCAACATCAGTTCCAAGCCTTGATTTTTGGCTACCTTTTTATCAAGAAAAAGGTAGAAGCCCTTCGGTGGCTAGCCGAGGCAAGCCACCGTATGATAAGCTCGCAGAAAAGCTCGGTTTTGTTTACTTTCATCAAGAAAAAGAAAATAGCCCTTCGGCGGCCAGCCGAGACCAGCCTATGTAGCAAAAAACAACCCTTTCAGACAATACCCTAAAATTTGACAATTAAACATTCAACAATCATTAATTCTATTTCCCTTTCATTCTATCCTTAAATTTAAAAAAGCTAAATTTGCACTTTCCAAAAAAAAAGCATGATTCATTTCTTCCTTAGTCAATCGCAGGCGGTTTTTGTACTACAAACAGACAAAACGCTCACTACCAATGATATTACTAAACTTGAATGGTTATTTGGCGGTGCCAAGATCACTACAGAAACGGCTTTAAATGGCTTCTTTGTAGGGCCAAGAGCAGCCATGATTACCCCCTGGAGTACCAATGCAGTAGAAATTACCCAAAACATGGACATGCAGGGAATTATCAGAATTGAAGAATTTGCAAAAGTTGCTGAAGATTTTTCTGATTATGATCCAATGCTTTCTCAAAAATATGAGAATCTTAATCAGGAGGTTTATACCATCGACATCAAACCTGAACCCATCTTAGAAATTACCGATATTGCTGCTTACAATAAGCAGGAAGGCTTATCATTAAGTGATGAAGAAGTTGATTATTTAAACACACTCGCTAATAATTTAGGAAGGCCATTAACAGATTCAGAAGTTTTTGGTTTCTCGCAGGTAAATTCAGAACACTGTCGTCATAAGATCTTTAACGGAACATTTGTAATCGACGGTGTGGAACAACCTACTTCGCTTTTCAAACTAATTCGCAAAACATCAGAAGCGAACCCTAACGATATTGTTTCTGCATACAAAGATAATGTGGCCTTTATTAAAGGTCCAACGGTTCAGCAATTCGCACCGAAACGTTCAGATATTCCTGATTTTTATACCACCAGCGATTTCGATTCTGTAATCTCTTTAAAAGCAGAAACCCATAATTTCCCAACAACTGTTGAGCCTTTTAACGGTGCTGCAACGGGTTCTGGCGGTGAGATTAGAGACAGATTAGCAGGCGGACAAGGATCTTTACCTTTAGCCGGAACGGCTGTTTACATGACGGCACTCTCCCGTTTGGAAGAAAATCGCCCTTGGGAAAAAGGCGTAGAAGAAAGAGCATGGCTCTATCAAACACCTATGGATATCCTGATCAAAGCATCGAATGGTGCGACAGATTTCGGAAATAAATTCGGTCAGCCGTTAATTACCGGATCGGTTTTAACTTTCGAGCACGAGGAGCACTCAAGGAAATTAGGTTTCGATAAAGTAATTATGCTTGCCGGTGGTATCGGTTATGGCAAAGCGAGTCAGGCACAAAAATTAAAACCACAGGAAGGCGATAACATCGTGATTTTAGGTGGTGAAAACTATAGAATCGGGATGGGTGGTGCTGCAGTTTCTTCTGCAGATACTGGTCAGCATGGATCTGGCATAGAACTAAATGCGATTCAAAGGTCTAATCCAGAGATGCAGAAACGTGCGGCAAATGCGGTTCGCGGCATGGTGGAAAGCGAGCATAACGCTATCATTTCCATTCACGATCACGGTGCTGGCGGACACTTAAACTGTTTATCAGAACTGGTAGAGGAAACAGGTGGTTTAATTAATTTAGACAAATTGCCGGTTGGCGATCCTACCCTATCGGCCAAAGAGATTATCGGAAACGAATCTCAGGAGCGAATGGGATTAGTAATCGGCAATGACCATATAGAAACATTAAAGAAAATTGCAGACCGTGAGCGTTCACCAATGTATACCGTTGGAAAAGTAACCGGCGATCATCGTTTTACCTTCAAATCTGAAACATCGGGCATTAAACCAATGGATTTGGAATTGAAAGATATGTTTGGAAGTTCTCCAAAAATTGTGATGGATGATCAGACCATCGACCGGAAATACGTTGAAATTACTTATGATCAAGCAAAATTAAATACCTATTTAGAGCAGGTTTTGCAGTTGGAAGCGGTGGCATCAAAAGACTGGTTAACCAATAAAGTTGACCGTTGTGTTGGTGGCCGTGTGGCGAAACAACAAACCGCCGGGCCTTTGCAATTGCCATTAAATAACTGTGGCGTTATGGCGCTGGATTTTCAGGGGAAAGAAGGTGTGGCAACGTCTGTAGGACACGCACCACTTTCTGCACTCATCGATCCTGCGGCGGGCAGCAGAAATGCAATTGCAGAATCTTTATCAAACATTGTTTGGGCACCTTTAAAAGACGGTTTAAAGAGTGTTTCGCTCTCTGCAAATTGGATGTGGGCTTGTAAAAATGAAGGCGAAGATGCCCGTTTATATGCCGCTGTTAAAGCTTGTTCTGAATTTGCAATTGATTTAGGAATTAACATCCCGACAGGAAAAGATTCCTTATCAATGAAGCAGAAATATAAAGATGGCGATGTAATTGCACCCGGAACAGTGATCATCTCTGCAGGCGGTAACTGTGATGATATTACCAAGGTGGTAGAACCTGTGCTTCAAAAAGATGGCGGTGCCATTTATTACATCAACCTTTCTAACGATGATTACAAGTTAGGTGGTTCATCTTTTGCGCAAATTTTAAATAAAATCGGCACGGAAACGCCTGATGTTAAAAATGCAGAACAATTTGCAAAGGCGTTCAACACCATTCAGGAATTAATTAAAGCAGGTAAAATTCAAGCCGGACATGATATTGGCAGTGGCGGTTTAATTACTACGTTGTTGGAAATGTGTTTCGCTGACCGCGATTTGGGTGCCTCAATAGACCTATCATCATTAGCCGAACAAGATATTATCAAATTATTATTTGCTGAAAATATCGCTTTGGTTTTCCAGGCAGATGCTTCAGTTGAAGATACATTAACTGCTAACGAAGTAGCCTTCCACAAAATTGGCGAAGTAACCTCATCGGCTACGCTGGAGATTAAAAACGCTGATGCTGAGTTCAGTTTTGAAATTGAACATCTTCGTGATGTTTGGTTCAAAACTTCCTATTTGTTAGACAGCAAACAAACTGGCAACGGTTTAGCGAAAGAACGTTATGACAATTACAAAAACCACGTTCTAAAATATAGTTTCCCATTACAATTTGATGGAAAAAAACCAGTAATTGATGCAACTAAACCACGTCCTAAGGCTGCAATAATCCGGGAAAAAGGAAGTAACTCTGAACGCGAACTTGCAAATGCCATGTACCTGGCAGGTTTCGATGTGAAAGATGTACACATGACGGATTTAATCACCGGAAGGGAAACATTAGAAGACATCCAGTTTATTGGTGCCGTTGGTGGATTCTCCAATTCCGATGTTTTAGGCTCTGCGAAAGGCTGGGCCGGCGCATTTTTATACAACGAAAAAGCAAGAGTGGCGATGGAAAAATTCTTCGCCCGTCCGGATACTTTATCTGTAGGGATTTGCAACGGTTGTCAGTTATTCGTGGAGCTTGGCTTAATTAACAAAAACCATGAAGAGAAACCGAAAATGTTGCACAACAAGAGTGGTAAACACGAAAGTATCTTCACTTCATTAACCCTGCAAGAAAACAATTCTATCATGTTATCTACGCTCGCTGGAAGCACTTTAGGAGTTTGGGTATCGCATGGCGAGGGAAGATTCTCTTTGCCTTACGCAGAGGATCAATATCAAATTGTGGCCAAATACGCTTATGAAACTTACCCTGCAAGTCCGAATGGATCGGATTATAATACTGCAATGATGTGTGATGAAAGCGGTCGCCATTTGGTAATGATGCCGCACATTGAGCGTTCGTTATTTCAATGGCACTGGGCAAATTATCCGGCAGGTAGAAAAGACGAAGTTTCACCATGGATCGAAGCTTTTGTAAATGCCAGAAAATGGATAGAGGGAAAAGGCTAGAGGTTAGTCAATCCATAATAGGATGAATAGCGCCAACTTTACCAGGTAATTGTTAGATGACCAAGGATTAATGTTTTTTGAACAAGAATTAAAATTTTAAATAGCGAAAGGCTTGAGCGAAAACTCAAGCCTTTTGTCTTTCGCTAAAAGCCGACTCCCTTCTCTAAAAATTATTTTTCAAAAAAAGTAGAACTAATTATTTAGTTATTATATTTAACTAAATAATTAGTTAATATGATTAAGAGATCAATTATAGCTGTTGCATTATGCTTATGGATGGGCAATGCTAAAGCACAGCTTAGCGGAACTATTCCAGGCATTGCCGATTCGGTTTGGACCATCCAAGGTAACGACCTTCCCCCTATTGCCATTACTATGGACAAATCTGGGAATTTCAATATTAGTATAAAAGGTTTAACACCTGGAGTCTATGAATTTGGCAAAGTCGGGTTAATTTACTTGGAACCTGACTATAAACTCAAGATCAGCGAACAAGGAAAGAAATATCAATTTACCGGAGATGGAAAGCTTGAGAATGATGCACTAAGGAATATGAACAGCCAACTTAACCAGTTTTTAGGCAATCCGGGCTATGATGTCTGGCATCGATATCTTTTAACTGAACCAAAGATTTTCATTCCTATACTAAATAGCTATGTCGAAAAGTCTAACGCTGCAGCGAATAAATCAAACAGTGAACTTTTTAAATCATTTGTTAAACAGGAAAGCGAATTAGATAAACGCCACTGCCTATATGCTTATAATCGATTTTATGGTTTGGATTCAACTAAAATGGGAGCTTTAAGAGAGATATTGGTGATGCCTAAGGCAGATAGAAAGGAGAATTACCGTGAAAGGCTCTCAGCTGCCCATCAGGCGCAGTTTTCAAAAAAGCTTAGCCCTGCGGAAAAAGATGCTATTGAAAAAAGTATCTATCACGATTTAGATATGAACAATGAGATGCTATACCGGAATAGTAAGCATTACAAAGATCTTCTCTCTTCTAAAATCGATTATCTTGCTTATGGCAAAAAATATGATAACATTAGGGATTCAATTCAAAATGATGACAAAGTTAAATTGATTCTTTTAGACTCCTTGATTACTAGCACATATATAAAAGCACGATTTGCCTATCGCTTTACGCTTAGTGCAATAAAAAAAGCTAAAAAACCAGAAGATGTAAGTGATGTATATCAGTCCTTTTTAAATACTGCTAATGATGAGAAACAGACGGCTGAAATTAAAACAGCTTATCAAAATTTATCCGAAACGTTAGCGAATAAATCTGCTCCAAATTTTAAATATGAAAACTTACAAAGTCAGTTGGTTAGCCTGAAAGATTTCAAAGGAAACTATGTCTATATCGATATTTGGGCTACCTGGTGTGGACCATGTATCGCAGAAATTCCCTCACTAAAAAAACTGGAGAAAAGATTTGAAGGTAAAAAAATCAAGTTTGTGAGTATTTCAGTTGACGTATCTGCTCACAAACAAAAATGGGCAGACTTCGTGAAAAACAATAATCTGGGTGGCGTTCAATTATTAGCCGACAAGGATTTCAATTCTCAATTCATCAAAACATTTGGCATTACCACAATTCCAAGATTTATTCTTATTGATCCGGAAGGAAAAATAATTGACAATAATGCAAAACGACCTTCAGACGAAAAATTATCAACACAACTAAATACATTTAAAATGTGATATAAAAGCTTGAGGGAAACTTTACTTGTTAGTTATTAAAAACAAAGGCTTGAGCGAAAACTCAAGCCGTTTGTTTACATCCAACCTCACTCTTCCTAATCTATTCTGAGCATTAATAAATATTAATTACTTTATTTTCCAAGATTCGTGAATGAGTTTAGAAAAACGGTCAACCAATTAGCACAGCACGTTCCTTACTCTTTCCGCTTTAGCTTTTTCGCTTTGGTCTTTTAGCTTTAACCTTTTCGCTTAACTACATCAAACTAAAATTAATCGGCATATTATACCTTACGCGAACGGCTTTGCCTTTATTTCTGCCCGGTTTCCAGAGCGGAGATTTTTTGATTACTTTCATGGCCTCCTCATCACACCCAAACCCAATTCCCCTAAGCACCTTTACATCGGTAATTGAACCGTCTATTTCAACTACAAAACTGACAAATACTTTTCCCTTTACGCCTTCTTCTTGCGCCTGTTGCGGATAACGCAGATTACGCTCCATGTATTTGGTAAAAGCTTTCATACCACCCATAAATTCAGGATATTCATCAACGCCCATGTCCTCAACAATACCATGAGGATCGCCGCCATCACTTTCTTTTGTTAAACCATCCCCGTCACCAGTTGTTATCGCACTATTAATAACCAGGTTTGGTTTTATTTCACCTTCCTGGGTTTTATTACTGATTATTGCATCCTGCATTTCTTTAATGTTTGGCGGCTCCGGAAGTTCCTTTTTATCCACCACTACTATCTTCGAAGCTACGGCGATAGTCTTCACTTTTACGGGATCTGATTTGATAGGCTCGCTTTTCTTCTCTGGCTCAAGCTTCTTCATTGCATGAATCACATTATCAAGCACTACCACTTGAGGTTTAGCCACAACTTCAGGTGTTGACGGAAACATTTTGCTATATGCCAGGGGTGCAAAGCCAGCTGATAAAAATACCCCGGCAGAGACGAGCAATGCTCTAGTCATAATTTTTGAAGACTTTGCCCTCAGTTCGTAAGCGCCATAAGATTTGTTGCGGTCTGCAAATACAAGATCGAGCCACTCGGTTTTGTACACATTGATAGATGAATTGAACATAGTTTTTGAGTTTTAAGGATGATGTATCCAAATCACCGATTCCATAAAACATGCAAAAAATATGCTTTCTTTATCAAAAATGAAATTTCATATCCCTAAAACATTTTTTTATTTCATTTTCAATAAAATTGATATATTTCTTACGATTGTTTTATAAAAATTAATAAAATATCCTATTTTTGACAAAAAACATAACAAATTAATGAAAAGCTTAAGAACCATCGCATTAAAAGAGGCTCAAAACAGAATTTCACCAGAAGTTAAATCACCATCAGCAAAAATTTCTGACTTTTTTGGCGCTAATGTATTTGATAAGAAAAAAATGAGAGATTTCTTATCTAAAGACGTGTATGAAAAATTAATCTCCTCTATCAACCAAGGCGAGCTAATTAATTCTGACGACGCTAACCAGATTGCTACAGCAATGAAAGCTTGGGCAATGAGCGCTGGTGCAACGCACTATACGCACTGGTTCCAGCCTTTAACAGGTACAACGGCAGAAAAACACGATTCATTTTTTGAGCCAAGTGGCGACGGTGCAATCGAGAAATTTGCTGGAAGTGCATTGGTTCAACAAGAGCCAGATGCTTCAAGTTTCCCTAACGGCGGTATTCGGAATACTTTCGAAGCACGTGGTTATACTGCATGGGATCCATCTTCTCCTGCATTCATTATGGAAAGCAAAGCTGGAAAAACACTTTGTATTCCAACTGTTTTTGTATCCTACACTGGCGAAGCATTAGATTATAAAGCACCGTTATTAAAAGCATTAGCTGCACTTGATAAAGCCGCTGTTGATGTTTGCCAATACTTCGATAAAAGCATCACAAAAGTAAATGCCTCTTTAGGTATTGAACAAGAATATTTCTTAGTAGATGAGTCGTTATTCAACGCCCGTCCTGATTTGTTATTAACTGGTCGTGCATTATTCGGACACATGTCTGCAAAAGGCCAACAATTAGAAGATCATTATTTCGGATCAATTCCTGAGCGTGTTTTCACTTACATGGTAGATTTCGAAAATGAAGCTTTAAAATTAGGTATTCCATTAAAAACCCGACATAACGAGGTTGCGCCATCACAATTCGAGTGTGCACCTATTTATGAGGAAATCAACTTAGCTATTGACCACAATCAGTTGTTGATGGATTTGATGGAAAAAGTAGCTCGCCGTCACCATTTCCGTGTATTATTACATGAGAAACCATACGCTGGCATCAACGGTTCTGGTAAACACAATAACTGGTCGTTAATTACTGATACTGGTAAAAATTTATTAGCGCCAGGAAAAACACCTAAAAATAATTTAATGTTCCTTGCTTTCTTTGTAAACACAATTAAAGCCGTTAGCGAACATGCCGATTTATTACGTGCAAGTATTGCTTCAGTAAGCAATGATCACCGTTTAGGTGCTAACGAAGCGCCACCAGCAATCATTTCCATCTTCCTTGGTTCTCAACTGAACGATGTGTTAGATGAGATCGAGCACTCACGCATCAGCAAAAAAATTAAAGAAGATAACGCGCTTTGGTTAGGTATTCCTAAAATCCCGCAAATTTTATTGGATAATACAGACCGCAACCGTACCTCTCCTTTTGCATTTACAGGTAATAAATTTGAGTTAAGAGCAGTTGGTTCTTCAGCTAACTCATCAGCTCCAATGACGATCTTAAACGCAATTATGGCTGAGCAATTGGTTAAATTCAAAGTAGAAGTTGATAAACTGATCAAAAAAGGTGATAAAAAAGATATCGCATTGTTAACCGTTATCAAAAAATACATTAAAGAATCTAAATCAATTCGTTTCGAAGGCAACGGTTATAGCCAGGAGTGGGAAGATGAAGCTGCAGCACGCGGTTTATCAAACATCAAAACTACACCTAAAGCCCTTGATGCTTATTTAACAGATAAATCAGCAGATTTATTTGCATCTACAAACATTTATAGCAAACGTGAAATTCATGCCCGCCATGAAATCATGTTAGAGAATTTCTATAAAAAATTACAAATTGAAGCACGTGTAATGGGTGAAGTTGCAAATACTGCAATTATCCCTGCTGCAATAGCTTACCAAAACTCTTTAATCGAAAACGTAAAAGGATTAAAAGAATTAGGTATCGAAAGTAAATCTTCGTTAGAAATTGTGACGAAATTATCTGAGCATTTAGACATCGTTAAATCAAATATCGATGCGATGTTAGAAGAACGTAAAGTAACCAACAAAATCGAAGATACACGCGAAAAAGCAATTGCTTACGACGAAAAAGTTAAATCTTACTTCGATACGATCCGTTACCATGCAGATAAATTGGAGCAAATCGTTGACGATAGCGTTTGGCCATTACCAAAATTCAGAGAATTATTATTCATGAAATAGGAAAAGCACTAGCTAAAAATATAGGGCGTAAAGTGAAAACTTTATGCCCTTTTTTTGTGAGCTGGGTTTAATAGATTCCAGGCTCTCAGCATCCTAATGGCTAAGGATAGATTCGATTAGCATGAAAGAATCATCATTTCGCAGTTTATTTTCGTTGCTGCTATACAGGTGATGCACCTTTTTGCACCAATATCATTTGCTATTCGCCATTTCCTATTAACCATTCTCCATTTCCTATTCCCTATTCCCTATTCCCCATTTCCTATCAACCATTCTCCATTTCCCGTTTCCACTCAAAACTTCTAAGATCAGCCTTCTCACTCCGAACTTTTTCGCTTATCTTTGCGCCAACATGAGTGATAACAGGTACAATCAACGTGGCGTTTCCGCCTCCAAAGAAGATGTGCATAATGCCATCAAAAATATCGACAAAGGAATTTTCCCTAAAGCATTTTGCAAAATAATTCCCGATATCCTAGGCAGTGACGAAGCATACTGTAATATCATGCATGCCGATGGAGCAGGTACAAAATCTTCCTTAGCTTATGTGTATTGGAAGGAAACCGGTGATATTTCCATCTGGAAAGGCATTGCTCAAGATGCCATTATTATGAATCTCGATGATTTAATCTGTGTTGGTGCTACCGATAACATTCTGCTATCTTCAACCATCGGTCGGAATAAAAACTTGATCCCTGGTGAAGTAATTGCTGCTGTAATCAATGGCACCGAGGAAATTCTGTCCGATTTGCGCGAACAAGGAATTTCTATTTACTCTACTGGTGGGGAAACAGCAGATGTAGGCGATTTGGTTCGCACCATCATTGTAGATTCTACCGTAACGTGCAGAATGAAACGTGAAGACGTAATCAGCAATGATAACATTAAACCTGGTGATGTAATTGTAGCTCTGGCTTCTTACGGACAAGCCGCATACGAAAATGAATATAATGGTGGAATGGGTTCCAATGGACTTACTTCAGCACGTCATGATGTTTTTGAAAAGTCAGTAGCAAACCAGTATCCGGAAAGCTTCGATCCGGCAATTCCTTTTGATCTGGTTTTTTCTGGTCAGAAGCAACTAACAGACGAAGTTGAAATAGAGGGCTTTGGTAAAATCACTGCTGGAAAACTGGTCTTATCACCTACCCGAACCTACGCACCTGTGATTAAGAAGATTCTGGAAAGCTATCGCGATCAGATAAATGGGATTGTACATTGCAGTGGCGGTGCGCAAACTAAAGTATTGCACTTCATCAATGATAATATCCATGTGATTAAAGATAATTTATTTCCGGTGCCTCCACTGTTCAAATTGATTCAGGAAGAATCAGGAACAGACTGGAAAGAGATGTATAAGGTTTTTAATATGGGTCATAGAATGGAGCTTTATGTACCGCAGGAAATTGCAGAAAGCATTATTGAAATTTCAAAAAGCTTTAATATAGATGCGCAAATTATTGGCCGTGTAGAAAAAGGCAATCAAAAACAAGTGACTATTGAAAGCGAAAAAGGGATATTTATCTACAATTAAATGGCTTAGAATAAATAATGGCCTTTTAATGATTGAATAAAAATGGTACAATCAGTAACAACCTAAATGATTCGATGTCCAGCCGTTATTAGTCTTGACCATTTCCATGTTAGTTCATGTTTTAAACCTTCAGGTTTGCCAATACCTTCATATGGATTTTCTAATATAGCGTCCAAGAGTTTAACGATTTTATTTTGAACAGATTATCCCTGATTTTTTCCAAAATTTCAAATCGTCTTGCGCTTGTTCGGTATATTCTATTTCTATAAATCTTTTACAGGAATCTTTTTAGTCTGTCCATGCTTAATTTCTTCATCAGCCTTTTTAATCTTGGTTATGAGTTCGGGATTATAGGGGCTTTTTTCAGTTATTTCATCCATAATCTCAACTCCCAATTCTTTAAGTAATTGTTTTACTAAAGTTGCTTTCTTATCCGGTATCTAAATCGTCGCAATTGTCATGTGTCGAGTTTTATACAAATATGTCTATATATCTATATATATGGATATATCAAAATTATGTTTGGTCAGACTACTTCAGAATAGCAAGTAATTTACTATCATAGAAATTTGCATTACTTTTAAAACAGCCTTGGTGATTGCAGAAATAATTATTGAAATTTCAAAAAGCTTTAATATTGATGCAAAGGTTATTGGCGATGTAGAAAAAGGCAGCTTCGTATATCTTTAAGTCATTGTATATATTTAATAAATGGGCATTGAGAAGTATTTCAAAGCCCATTTTCTTTTGCTACCAATTGTAATATTTACAAAGCATGAAATACAATTGAAGTCAGATTAATATCTTCGCAGCATGAAAAGAATAACTATTGCATTGATATTGATTGGCAGTGCGTTCCTATTTGGCTCCTGGGGATTTTTCGGCCATAAAACCGTGGCTACCGTTGCAGAGAACCACCTAACTCCGGAGGCTAAAACAGCTATCAAAGCACTTTTAGGCAACGAAAGCTTAGTTGATGTGGCATCATGGGCAGATGAGGTTCGGAACCAACCAGAATATAGGAACACAGCGGGCTGGCATTTTGTAAATCTTCCTTTAGGTTTAAGCAGAAGGAAATTCAAAGATTCAATACAATTGCTTAAGAATGAAAATCTCTTAACAGCATTGGCATTAAATGAAGCAATTATCAAAGATTCGACGGCAACGAAAACGCAGAAAATCGTAGCGCTTAAATTCATAGTCCATTTGGTTGGAGATGCGCACCAACCGATGCACGTAAGCAGAGCTGAAGATAAAGGCGGAAATACAATCCAGGTACAGTTTGATGGCAAGGGCACGAACCTCCATTCCCTTTGGGATAGTCGGTTGTTGGATCATCAAGGCCTAAGCATTTCACAACTTTCGGAAAAAGATGATGTTGGTAAATCAAAAATCATGAAATGGCAAAGGGCTGCTCCTATAGATTGGTTGTTTGAAAGTTATAAAATCAGTTCAAAACTTTATGAAGAGGTGGAAAAAGACAATAAGCTAGATGAAGCTTACTATCAATCACACATTGGCATTGTGAATAAGAGAATAGAAATGGGTGGCATTCGTTTGGCAGGGGTATTAAATGAATTGTTTAAGAATGGGGTAACTTATGAGGGTGTTTCATAAACTGTGTCAGTAGTTGTAACTTTAAACTATCGACATAAC
>JAZBLB010000052.1:12143-17890 GCA_037032985.1 Bacteroidota bacterium | reverse complement strand
GGTGTGTGAGTAGCTTTGACACTGGCACCGGGTAAAGCGCCTTTGTCATCTTTGATTGTTCCTGTCATTGAGGAAGTAGTTACCTGTGCAATTGCACTGAACGATAAACCTACGATGGCAACAATAACGAATACTAATCTTAAAAGTAAAGATTTCTTCATACTTTGTTTTCTAAATGTTGTTTGTTGTTGAATAATAATTAGGGGGAATTATATTGCTGCAAATGTAGGGATTAAAATTTAACACATTTTAACATCCAATGTTAAATTATCATTAACAATCTCAAAACTTTTCAACAATTTAACCTTGTTTTTAACATATTAACATTCAGTTTATCAAAGTATTAATTGTTGAGTTAAATTATTTCTAAAAAAAGCAGGGAAACATTAAAATTAATACATTGTAATCGCAAATCAAGTAAAATATTTAAAAATATAACGACTAACAATATTGGATTCTTTATAAAAAACAAATTATAACCTTTTGATCTGTTTTACAGTGGAATATTGTTTAGAGATGCTAAATCAAGTATAAATTGTCTTCTTATATCAAGTACAGCAAATTTTCTTAAGCCCTTTCGCGGTTTTACCAAACAATATGATTTTTTGCTCCAGGTCTTAAAGCTGCCGCCATTTGTAATATTTATAGATTTTACACTACTATCGAAATAATCAATGTTTCAATTAACATTTTTTTTTTAGTTTTGGCAGTTGCTGGAGAGGTAAAAGTACTCAGCAAATGTAATGTTTAAACTATTAATTTAGCGACGAGATTAATTTGCCTCAGGCAGAGACTCCTTCACCAGAAGATTACAGGAATAAATTAAAAGAAAATCTCTTTATAATAGATATGAACCATCCATAAGCAGATCGCAACTCGATGATAAAGAGAAGCGATGTTAATTATGGTAAGCTCCATCTGACAGATATAAAAAACAAAAAGAAACAGATGAATTACGATGTTATTGTTTTAGGCAGCGGCCCAGGTGGCTATGTAGCTGCAATCAGGGCTTCTCAATTGGGACTTAAAGTTGCAATTGTAGAGCGCGAATCACTTGGTGGTATTTGTTTAAATTGGGGTTGTATCCCTACAAAGGCCCTTTTAAAAAGTGCTCAGGTTTTCGAATATATTAATCATGCTGCTGAATATGGCATCACTACTGCCGAAGCGACTGCAGACTTTGCTGCTGTGGTAAAACGTAGTCGTGGCGTTGCAGACGGCATGAGTAAAGGTGTTCAGTTTCTAATGAAGAAAAACAAGATCGATGTGATCATGGGCACAGGTAAAGTAAAACCTGGTAACAAATTGGATGTTAAAGGCGCTGACGGTTCTCAAAAGGAATTATCTGCTAAAAATATTATCATTGCTACAGGCGCACGCTCAAGAGAGCTTCCAAATCTAAAGCAGGACGGCAAAAAAATCATCGGTTATCGCCAGGCAATGGTTCTTCCAGAGCAACCAAAAAGCATGGTAGTAGTGGGTTCTGGCGCTATTGGCGTTGAGTTTGCTTATTTCTATGCCACAATGGGAACAAAAGTAACCATCGTTGAGTTTATGGATAACGTTGTTCCGGTAGAGGATGAAGACGTTTCTAAACAATTGTTGCGTAGCTTGAAAAAAGTAGGAATCGATGTCATGACTTCAGCAAGTGTTGAGGCTGTTGATACTGCTGGTGCTGGCTGCAAAGTTTCTGTTAAAACGGCTTCGGGTATGCAAACCATCGAAGCGGATATCGTTCTTTCAGCAGCAGGTATTGTGGCTAATATTGAAAACATTGGCCTGGAAGAAACAGGTATCAAAACCGAAAAAGGCAAGATTGTTACGGATGAGTTTTACAACACTTCTGTGAAAGGCTATTATGCCATTGGCGATGTAGTAAGCGGACAAGCCCTTGCTCACGTAGCCTCTGCAGAAGGTATTATTTGTGTAGAAAAAATCGCTGGTCAGCATGCTGAACCTTTAGATTACAACAATATCCCTGGATGTACCTATTGCACGCCAGAAATTGCTTCAGTAGGTTATACAGAAAAAGCAGCAAAAGCCGCTGGTTACGAACTAAAAATCGGTAAGTTCCCATTCTCTGCTTCAGGTAAAGCAAGTGCTGCCGGTGCAAAAGATGGTTTCGTAAAGTTAATCTTCGATGCTAAATATGGCGAATTACTAGGCGCACATATGATCGGTGCAAATGTTACCGAAATGATTGCCGAAATCGTTGTTGCACGTAAACTGGAAACAACCGGACATGAAATGATTAAATCTGTTCACCCACATCCAACCATGAGCGAAGCCATTATGGAAGCTGCAGCTGATGCATACGGAGAAGTGATCCATCTATAAGTCTTTAGTCTTTAGTGAAAACACGAAAACCCTTTAGTTAGTGCTAAAGGGTTTTTTGTATTTTTATAACTTGCAAAGTTATACTTGGTACTTTATACTCGATACCATATACTCAATACTATATACTTTATACTCAATACTACATACTTTATACTCAACACTATATACTTTATACTAAATACTAACTACTCTTAACCCTACTTACATGAAACTCCATACCATCAATACAGGCCTTTTCAAATTAGATGGCGGCGCTATGTTTGGCGTTGTACCTAAAGCCATCTGGCAAAAAACAAATCCATCTGATGCGAACAACCTTTGTACCTGGGCCATGCGTTGTCTACTGGTTGAAGATGGAAATAAATTGATATTGATTGATACCGGTATCGGAAACAAGCAGGATGAAAAATTTTTTAGTCATTATCACCTTCATGGCGATGACTCGATGGAAAACTCGTTAGGTAGCTTAGGCTTAAGTTTAGCAGATGTAACAGATGTATTCTTAACACATTTACATTTCGATCACGTTGGTGGTGCGGTGGTTAGAACACAGGATAAGTTAAGCCCTGCCTTTAAAAATGCCACCTACTGGAGTAATGAAAGGCATTGGCAATGGGCTGTAGAACCCAACGCAAGGGAGAAAGCATCCTTTTTAAAAGAAAACATTTTGCCTATTCAAGAAAGCGGACAACTCAAATTCATAGACGAGGTGGAAAACCTGGAATGGCAAAATAACATCAACATCAGTTTTGCTTACGGCCATACAGATGCAATGATGCTTCCTAAAATCAATTACAAGGACAAAACACTGGTATATATGGCAGATCTTTTACCTTCGGTCGGTCATTTACCCCTCCCCTATGTAATGGCATATGATATGTTTCCACTAAAAACGTTAACAGAAAAACAGGCATTCCTGGAAGAAGCTGTTGATAAAAATTATGTCTTATACCTGGAACACGATCCTGTTAATGAATGCTGCACGCTTCAACGTACGGAAAAAGGTATTCGAGTAGCGGAAACATTTAAGTTAAGCGATTTATAAGATGATTCGTGAAACAATACCTTCTGATGTGGAGCATGTTGTTCCGCTGATTATACAGGCCATGGGCGATCTGGCCGCGAAGTTTGCCCATGTGGACGACCCTGAAGCGATAAACAGCTTATTTCAACACCTTTTTAAATTAAAAGAAAATCAGTATAGTTTCGAAAATACCTTAGTTTATGTGGAAGATGAAACCATCCTCGGCAGTATCAATGCCTACGATGGTGCTAAGCTCGCGGCGCTCCGTGAGCCTTTTCTAAAATACTTAAATATCAGCAACAGTTCAATCTTAAGTTCAGAGCAAGAAACAGAAAGCGGAGAATTCTACATTGATACCGTGAGTGTTAAGCCCGAAGCACAAGGCAAAGGTATTGGAAAGCAATTGATTCTTCAGGCAATTAAATGGGCGAAAGAACTGAATCAACGTTATGTTGGTCTTCTGGTAGAACTTAATAATCCAAGAGCGTTAAAGCTCTATCAAAATCTAGGATTCAGAATCAAGAATGAGAAAACATTTATGGGTGGTGAATATTACCACATGGTGCTTGAAATTACTTATTAGTTATCTGATCACTTCAATTCTCATCTGTAGGACATTAAAAAATTATTTTCAAATTTTATTTGTATTTAATCTAAATAATGCCAATTTTTGTTCCTGATGGAAAAAGCGTGTGTTGATATCAATGAACTAATTAATGTTTTCTCAAACAAAGAAGGTGCTGTTTATCAATCTGATAAATTAAACTGCTTTTATGTTGATTTCGGCGGTAAGTTTGCCCGCTACAATTGCCTATCACTTCAAAAATTAAAGAAAGTTGTTGAAGAGATTGACATCGAAGCACTATTGCTAAATACGCAAAGAGCCGATTTCGAATTGGTTACCTTTAACGGCTGTGAACATATTTACTTATTAAGTGTACTAGAAATTGTTTCCTTAAAAGATTTACTACAAGGAACTTTTACCATGTTTAACTTAAACCATATGGTTAACGATTGTTTGTTCAGGCTGGTTTACTAGTTTTTCGGTATTGCGAAATTAAAGCTCAACACAATAGACTAACTTATCGGTCTTTTCGTTCGCGTATTTAATTACGAAAATTTTCATTCCTAGCTATTCCCCACTACCTATTTCCCCTTTTTTTCTAAATTCCCAATTTTTTCTACTTCCTATCCCTTTACCTATTCCCATTTATCTTAAAAATCCCACTTCTCTCTACTTCCTATTCCCACCTACCTATTCCCATTTATCTTAAAAATCCCGCTTCTTCTACTTCCTATTCCCCATTTCCTATTTCCCATCTATTTCTCACTCTTCTTATTTAAACTCATTATAAATACCTACTTATCAGCAATTTAGACTAATTTCATATAGCAAATAATTTACAAAAGCGAACAAATTGATGTTACATTTGTATTGTTATTAAAGCACAGAAACTATGAAAGATTTAATGCGTATTAAATGTTTAATATCTCAGGATATCGAAACACTTTTAAATCAGCAGATTAAAAAAGAGGCACATTCCTCATCACTATATTTATCAATGGCATCTTGGTGTAATCAAAACGGTTACGACTTTTCAGCAGATTATTTTACGAAACAATCTGAAGAAGAGCGAGTGCACCAATTGAAATTATTCAAATACGTGTTAGATATGGGCGGAAATGCTATTTCTCCAGAAGTAACAGGTATTAAATCAGACTTCGCAGGTTTTAGAGAAGTATTTGAAGATGCTTTAGAGGCTGAAATCGCAATTACACAAAGCTTTAAAAATTTAGCTTCAAGGTGTTTGAAAGAACAAGATTTTGTGACTATGGAATTCCTAAACTGGTTCTTGAAAGAACAACGTGAAGAAGAATATAAAGCCCGTCGTGCATTAGAATTATTCGAAGTGATTGGCGAAGAAGGAACAGGAAGATGGGAAATTGACAAACATGTTAATGACATCACCTATTCTGAAGACTAGTTAATCACTAACAAAACATATATTGAAAGCTATCTTGATGAAAATCGAGGTAGCTTTTTTTGTTTCTTCAAGGATGAGATTTTAACCAAGCGAATGCATTAAGCCAGTGAACTAGAAATTGGCATATGAATAATTGTAAGCATATTATTTTGTACAACTAACCCGATACGATGCTCCAATAGATTAACTATCAAATCACTTTGAGCGTTCGCTTTTTAAATTTCCTGTAAAAAAAGAAAGCTTCCAAGGTTATACCAGGGAAGCTTCTTTTAGTTTAGGTTGTTTAGTTTATGTTGATTATGAATAAGTCTGTGAAAACTGTAAAAAAAGCGCCGTTGCCAGCGCTTTTTTTAAACCAAATATATAATAATAATTAACGAGCATTACAAAAGTACAATTTT
>JAZBLB010000052.1:0-12043 GCA_037032985.1 Bacteroidota bacterium | reverse complement strand
ACATTTTTTTTCCTAAATTTGCGCCTTTTACAAATAACAATATGATTAAGAGACAGCAAATTAAAGATTTATTGAAATCGACTGCATTTGGCACAGAAGTAACGGTTATGGGATGGGTAAGAACTTTCCGCAATAATCAGTTTATCGCTTTAAATGATGGAAGTTGCATGAGCAATATCCAGGTAGTGATCGATTTTAATAATTTACCAGATGAGCTGTTGAAAAGAATCACCACTGGTGCTGCTATTTCCGCAACAGGAAGTTTAGTAGAATCTCTAGGCAAAGGTCAAACCGTAGAAATTAAAGCAACTGCCGTAGAAATTTTAGGTGATAGCGATCCCGAAAAGTTCCCTTTACAGCCTAAAAAACACAGTTTAGAATTTTTACGCGAAATCGCTCACTTACGTTTCCGGACAAACACTTTCAATGCTGTTTTTAAAGTTCGTCATGCCCTGGCCTTCGCCATTCATCAGTTTTATAATGAGCGTGGTTTCGTTTACATGCATACCCCGGTAATTACCGCGAGTGATGCAGAGGGTGCTGGTGAAATGTTCAAAGTAACTACTTTAGATTTCGACAATACACCACGCACTGAAGATGGAAAAGTAGATTTCTCTCAGGATTTCTTCGCACGAGCAACCAATTTAACGGTTTCCGGACAGTTAGAAGGAGAGTTGGCGGCGATGGCATTTGGAAAGATTTATACATTCGGACCAACATTCAGGGCGGAAAACTCTAATACTACGCGTCACCTGGCTGAGTTCTGGATGGTTGAACCAGAATTTGCTTTCGCAGACCTGGAAGATAACATGCAACTTGCAGAAGACATGATGAAGTATGTAATCAAATATGCTTTAGACAACTGCAAAGATGAATTGGAATTCTTAAACAGCCGTTTAGCTGAAGAAGACAAACAGAAACCACAAAACGAACGAAGCGAATTCACATTGTTAGAGAAATTGGATTTCTGCCTGGCGAATGATTTTGAGCGCCTTACCTATACGGAAGCGATCAGAATTTTAAAGTCGTCTAAACCTAACCAGAAAAAACAGTTTAAATATTTAATTGATGAGTGGGGAGCAGATTTACAAAGCGAACACGAACGTTTCTTAGTAGAAAAACACTTTAAAAAGCCAGTAATTTTAACAGATTATCCGGCAGATATCAAATCATTCTATATGCGCCAAAATGAACCAGATGCTGAAGGCAGACAAACTGTTGCCGCAATGGATATTTTATTCCCTGGGATTGGCGAAATGATTGGTGGCTCTCAACGTGAGGAGCGTTTAGATCGTTTAACCAAACGCATGGAAGATTTAAACATTCCACAAGATGAACTATGGTGGTATTTAGATACACGTCGTTTTGGAACAGCACCTCACGCAGGTTTCGGCTTAGGTTTTGAACGTTTGGTATTGTTCGTAACCGGAATGACTAACATCCGCGATGTTATTGCATTCCCACGTTTCCCTAAAAACGCAGAATTTTAGTCTAAGCTGAAAGCTCAAAGTATAAATATAGCCGTTCGAATAAATCCGAACGGCTTTTTGCGTTGGCGATAAAAATAAAAACGAGTCCTTCGGCGGCTAGCAGAGGCAAGGTTGCATATGGAGGTATAATGATGTTTTCTAAGAGTTACTAACCGTTGGGCCGCCTCGCCATGACCACCCTACTCTCCGGCCTAGGAGATGATGGAAGGAGAAAATGTTTAAAGCTTCAACCACAAATTTTCGAACCACCGCTACCCAAGGCAGCGCGTCCTCTACCGATTCTTCATCGGGTGCTTGTGCTTCCGAAAAAAGCTTTAACGATTTTATCCGATATCAATTCCAAGCCTTGAGGTATTCATATTTTATTTATATTTTTATTGGCATGCATGAACTCGCAGAAAAGCTCGGTTTTAGCTACCTTTTTATCAAGAAAAAGGTAAAAGTCCTTTGGCGCCAGCCGAGGCAAGCCAGCGCAGCGGCGAAAGCGAAGTATTTGTTAATCGGTTCAAACTATGAACGCTTTAACACCCTATTCCTAACAAATTGAAAATTTTTACCATAAAAAAGCCCTGTAAATCTTTCAACTTACAGGGCTGTGTTATCATCAAACGAGTAGGTTAAATCCCGTCGTCGTGCATGGTATCGCTATATGGATTAGCGTGTTGATAATCAATTGCAGATACTTTGTAATCTGTTGGTGCAAAACTTGCAGCAGAACTTAAAGCCATTCCCAATTCAAAACGAGTTGGATACGGCGTTTGTAATAAACTTCCGGCAGGAATGTAAGGGAAACTTTCCAGATAAGACTGCATCACGCTAGAACTCACCCGGCGATTAATATAAGCCCGGCTTAATTGATGCGGTTCCCGCAAACCCGCAGCGCCAAGCAATTCTACTGCGCTGGCAACGGTAAGGTTATGGAAATTTTTAACCCGAACTGTTTTGTCTTCAACCACTAAACCTTTCATCAAACTCTGATCTTGTGTAGCAACTCCCGTTGGGCAGGTATTGCTATTGCATTCAAGTGCCTGGATACAGCCTAATGCGAACATCATTCCGCGGGCTGCGTTACATAAATCGGCTCCCAAAGCAATATTTTTTACCAAATCAAACCCGGTAGCCACCTTACCCGAGGCGATGATTTTTATATGTTTTTTAAGATCGAAACCATTCAATACATCATATACAAAGGCAACGCCCTCACGCAGCGGCATCCCTACAGAATTAGAAAACTCTTGCGGCGCAGCACCCGTTCCACCTTCTCCCCCATCAACCGTAATAAAATCAGGATAGATTCCTGTTTCAATCATCGCTTTGCAAATGGCATAAAACTCACTCTTGCGCCCGATACATAACTTGAAACCTACCGGCTTTCCGCCAGATAAATCACGCAGTCTCTTCACAAAATCCAATAAACCTATCGGGGTATTAAATGCAGAATGGGCTGGCGGAGATAACACGTCTTTTCCTTCAGGCACTAAACGAATCCGCGCCACCTCAGCGGTAACTTTCTTGGCAGGAAGCATCCCTCCGTGACCAGGCTTAGCACCTTGTGATAATTTGATTTCAATCATTTTAACCTGATCAGACTTTGCACGTTCGCCATAAGCTTCGTAATTAAAAGTTCCGTCATCATTTCGGCAACCAAAGTAACCTGTTCCAATTTGCCAAATCAAATCGCCACCTGGTTTACGGTGATAATCGCTTATCCCCCCTTCGCCGGTGTTATGGGCAAAGTTCCCCATTTTGGCGCCACCGTTTAAGGCAAGAATAGCATTCTGACTTAACGATCCAAAACTCATGGCAGAGATATTATAGATACTGGCAGAATAGGGCTTTAAACAACCTGGTCCGCCAATTAACACCCTCGGATCTAAATTCAATTCGTGGTGAGAAATGGCGGCAATACTATGACTCAGCCATTCGTATCCATTTTCATAAACATTCAGCTGCGTTCCAAAAGGAATGGTATCATTATCGGTTTTGGCACGCTGATAAATTAAAGAGCGGTTTAACCGGCTATATGGAGTACCATTGGTATCACTTTCTACAAAATACTGGTAAACTTTCGGTCTTAACTCTTCCATAAAATAACGTAAGCGCCCAAATACAGGGTAATTACGCACAATGCTGTGTTTGGGTTGGTATAAATCGTAAACACCGAGAATTACAAAAGGACCAGTGAAGAGGAATGTCCACCATAAAAATGGATGATACAAGCCCAGCATAATGGTAAGGGCGATTAAAAATGCGGCGATCGCCACGAAAGCTTTCCTCATAATAATAGATTAATGTATGTTTTGTGATGCAAAGATTAAGAATATTAAACAACCAACACCATTAAATTGTTATTTTTACGCTATGCTTATTAAAATCTATCCAGAGAACCCAAACGATAAAGCCATTCAACAGGTGGTAGAGGTATTAAAAAAAGGAGGAATAATCATTTATCCTACTGATACCATTTATGGATTAGGCTGCGACATTACCAATCCTAAAGCCATCGAAAAAATTGCCCGTATCCGCGGCATTAAACCAGAGAAGGCTAACTTTTCGTTTATCTGCCATGATTTGAAGCATATTTCAGATTACATTAAACCAATCGATAATACCACTTTCAGGGTATTAAAAAAAGCACTTCCAGGTCCGTTTACTTTTATTTTCGATGCCAATAATAATGTCCCAAAGTTATTAAGCTCCAATAAAAAAACTGTAGGTATCCGTGTGCCGGATAATAATATTGCCAGGTGCATTGTAAAAGAACTGGGTAATCCGATCTTATCTACCTCTATTAAAGATGATGACGATGTAATTGAATACTCAACCGATCCTGAATTGATCCACGAGAAATACGAGAACCTAGTCGATTTAGTGATTGATGGAGGCTTTGGAGACAATGAAGCATCAACAGTGATCGACTGTACCGGCGGAGAATTCGAAGTTATTCGCGAAGGAAAAGGAAATATTGAAGATTTCTTATAGAAATCTTCATAAAAGCTACCTATATCCTGCTATTTTTATCCACATCACACCAATTCCTTCTAAATTACCTTAAATTTAGATCATAAATGGTCAACTACCATTTTTTACCAAACACAAACTGATTTAACATCCCCACAATATTAAATTAATACCTAAACCCTATTTTTACATCCTAAACATCCCATATGCATCAAAATCTACTCCAATAAGCTGCTGTTTCAGTTAAATTGTTTCGCTTCGCGATCTAATTTGTAAAGTATTTGAGCTAAAGTGACAGGCCTCTTAATGAGATTGTCTTACTATGGCGATAAATTATCCAGCAATCACCTTTAAGATATACTGATCGGAAGTTTTACGCACGCAGGTTAACTACACAACCGCGCATTCGATGACGCTTCATATCTCCTTTCCTGCAAGAATTCTGCTTTTATCATCCCTATAAAATCTGTATGAAAAAAATTCTACTATTATCCTTTCTATTTCTAATGGCGGGCAGATTATTTGCTCAGGTAACACTCACCAGTTCCCCTTATCTAGAAAATTTCGATAGAATCGGCACGGCGCTACCAGCTGGCTTTTCGGTAAGAACAGGCGCTACGGCTACTGCTTTGGGCACAACCGCCAGCCTAACCACTGTTGCTACGGCCTGGAATAATGCAACAGGTGCCTTTAAAAACTTTGCCTCGGCAACTAACGGTTCAACAGCCACTACAGCAGCGCAAGGTTCAGCTACAGATCGTGCTTTGGGTTTAAGGCAAACCGCAGGTGTTGGAGATCCCAATGGGGCTTTTGTTTTTCAACTCGCCAATACTACAGCGAAAACAAGCTTAAAGCTGAGTTTTAATTTGCAATCTTTAGATGCTGGTTCGCCACGGCAGGCCACCTGGAGAGTAGATTACGGCATTGGTACCGCTCCAACTACCTTTACCGCGGCTGCTGCTTCGGGTACCTTAACTACAGGGAATACCACCTTCACTAATAATAATGTTAATGTAGATTTTGGAACTGCTCTGGATAATAATGCGAACAACATCTGGATCAGAATTGTCACCATTACAGCCACAACAGGTGCAGGCAATCGCCCTTCTACCGGCATAGATAACTTTAATTTAACCTTTACATCTGGCGGTAGCACAGCCACTCCGGTATTAACGGCATCCCCGGCAAATTTATCCTTCGGAAACCAAACCCTTGCAACCAATTCTGTCCCGCAGAGTTTTACCGTAAAAGGCACTAATACCAGCGCCAATACCAACCTTAGCACTTCGCTACCATTCTCGGTATCAAAAGATAATACTACGTTTTCTAATACAATCGCTTTTACCCCGGCAGAAATTTCACTAACACCAACTGTTTATGTGCGGTATAGCCCTACAGCACTTGGTGCATCATCTGGCAATGTAACGGTTGCCAGCACCGGAGCCACTTCAATCGCTATTGCATTAAGCGGAACAGGCGTAGCAGGCGATATTACCCCACCTGTTACCACAGCCAGTTATCCAAAAACCAGCAGTGCCACGTTAACCACCATCAACCTGATTAATCACCTGAACGAAGCCGGAACAAGCTATTATGTTATGCTCGCTTCGGGCGCCACAGCGCCAACACCCGCACAGGTAAAGGCTGGTTTAGATGCCACGGGTACGGCCGCTTTAAAATCAGGTTCATTTGCAACTACGGCCAATACAGATGCTTCAACTGCAATAACTGGTCTAACAGCCGGCACAACTTATACTTTTTATCTAGTTGCTGATGATGCAGCAGGCAACCTGCAAACAGCCATTTCTATAGTAGATGGCACCACGGCAAACCCACCATTAGTAAGCGCACCCGTTATCATTAGTCAGTATTACGAAGGTACTTCGGTAAATAAATGGATAGAATTAACCAACCTCAGTAACGCACCGATTAATACAGCGTCGCCACAGTTAAAGCTGGCTTTATATAATGTCTCTGGCGATGCGGGTACAATCAATATTACAGGTAACCCGGCGCAAATCGTCAATTTAAATTTCACTATTCCGGCACGTGGTTCGGTGCTGTTGGGCAATACAGGCAACAGCAATACAGAAATTCCGTATTTAACGCCAGCCAGCGCTATACTCAACAGCAACACCGTTATCAATTTTAATGGAAATGATGGGGTAGCCTTGTTAGATGCAAACAACAATATTATTGATGCTTTTGGCCAGGGCGTAAATGCCAAAGATGTATCTTATGTTAGAAGCTTAAATGTAACAGCACCCAGCGCAACTTATGTTGATGAAGACTGGACCAGAACCACCATGGCATTGGTTCAAAATGCGATAGATGATGATGATGCGAACCGTTTGGGCGTACACTTCCCGCCTAACTTGCCCATTTGTGCGGCACCATCTACACCGGCAACAGCGTTAACCTTTAATAGTGTTACCACCAATAGCCTATCTGCAACTTTCAATAAATCTACAGATGCAAACGAATACCTCATCATCAGAAGTCTGAGCAATACCTTAACTGCTCTACCGGTTGATGGAACAGTTTACAATGTAGGTACGCCTTTTGGCGGCGGCATCGTAGCGAACAGGATCGTAACCAATGTATTTACAGATAACGCCCTTACAGATGCAACCAATTACACTTATTTCATCATCCCGCTAAATAACATTTCCTGTACGGGCGGGCCAAAGTACCTCACTACAAATATCCTCAGCGCCAGCCAGGCAACAAAAGCATTGCTGCCATGTGTTGCACCAATGGCCCAGCCAACCAACTTTACCATTACATCGGCTAATTATAATTTTATTCAGGGTGCCTTTACCCCTGCAAATGGAGCAGATGAGTATCTGGTAGTGATGAGTACCAGCAATGCCTTAACTGCATCGCCAGTTAATCAAATCAAGTATACCATTGGCGATCAATTGGGAGGCGGTATCGTAGTAAAGAGTGGCACTGGCGGCACCTTTATCAGAAACGGTTTAGCACAAAATACCAATTACTATTTCTTTATCTATTCCATTAATACGGCCTGCAGCGGCGGGCCATTATACCTCACCACCCAACCCCTGCTGGGCAATTTAAAGACAGGCATTTTAGACGTAAACAAACTCAATTTCTATTATGGAAACCTGCATAGCCACAGCAGTTATTCTGATGGAAATAAAGATGATTTAACCAAAAAACCTGACGATGATTATGCCTTTGCAAAAAACTCCATGAATCTAGATTTCCTGGGGATATCAGAACACAACCACACCCAGGCGGGTATGTCTTTAGCCAGCTGGCAACCCGGAATTGATGCTGCCAAACGCGCTACCACATCAACCTTTGTAGCCATGCATGGAATGGAATGGGGCGTAATTAGTGGCGGCGGACACGTAATTGTTTACGGAATAGATTCATTAATCGGCTGGGAACCTGGAGAAAACCAAATCTATGTACCAAAAAGTGTGTACACTGGCCCTGCCGGGTTATTCAGAATCATCAACAGGCATGGTTTAAATGCGGTAGCAACATTGGCTCACCCAAACACAACAGATTACAATAACATTTCTGCTACTTACGATCTTAGTGCAGACAGTGCAATAGTGGGCAGTGCTTTAGAAAGCGGCCCGGCTTTTTCTACCAACATCACCTATTCAGATCCGGCCAGTTCTATGAGTTACCTAAGTTATTATAACAGAATGCTGGCAAGAGGCTATCACCTTGGTGCAAGTATCGATCATGATAACCACAATTTAACTTTCGGCAGGCATACCCGCGCCAGGCTCGTGGTAATGGCACCAGCCCTTACCGAGAATGATTTGCTAGATGCCATCAAGAAAATGCGCTTTTATGCCTCGCAAGATTCTGCCGCAAAAATTGCATTCACCATCAACAAACAACCCGTTGGCAGTATCTTTAAAACAGCAGGAGCGCCATTAATAGAAGTAAGCGCCATTACCACCAGTCCGGTTACCAGCATTAAAATTTTATACGGCACACCGGGCAGTGGCGTAAACCCGGTAGAGTTAACTGCCGTTACAACCCCCGGTCTTAGCTATACCGATAATAATTTGGCCAATTTAGCTACAGGTTATTATTATGCAGATCTGGTAGAAGCAGATGGCAGCCGGATTATTACTTCGCCAATTTGGTACAGCAGAGATGATGCAACTGTTAAAAGCGAACAAAACATTACGCTAGCCCCTACCAAAACAGTAACCTATGGCGATGCTGATTTCCCAATTGGCGCCACCAGCGATAATACCAATATCAACATTACCTATACCAGCAGCGATACTAACATTGCAACCATTACCAATAACGATGTGCATATTGTGAAAGCGGGCAGTGTAACCATCACAGCAAACCAGGCTGGCGATACATTTTTTAATCCCGCCGTGGCGAAACAACAAATTATCACCATAGCACCGAAAGCAATTACCGTAACTGCAGATGCTAAAACAAAAGTAGAAGCAACAGCAGATCCTGCCTTTACCTATACCGCTACACCGGCACTAGTAGGTGCAGATATTTTTACAGGTGCTTTAGCCAGAAACCCCGGCGAAACCGCAGGAGACTATGCCATTACACCAGGTACGTTAGCTTTGAACAGCAATTATACCATCAACTACAAAACGGCCAGCCTACGCATTTATGCACGCCCTGTTGCGATTGCCAGTGCTAACATTTCTGTTCCTTTAAATGCAACCGCACCGGTAGTTACCTTCACCGCCTCAGCAGGTACCGCACCATTTACTTTTACCTATAACATTAATGGTGGCGCACCGCAAACCGCAACATCTACTGCAAATACGGTAAACTTAACCGCGCCAACTAATACGGTTGGCACGTTTACCTACACGGTAACCAGCATAACAGATGCATACAGCACACAAACACAAAACGTATCTACCACGGTAAAAGTAAACCCGCTTCCGGTGGCAACCATTTCTGGCACTACCACATTGTGTTTAAATGGCAATGCACCAACGGTAACATTTACTGGCGGCAATGGTACCGCTCCGTATACTTTTACCTATACTATTAATGGCGGCGCAAGCCAAACCATTGCCACTACTGGTACCAACACCAGTACAACGCTTATTGCGCCAGTAAATACTGCGGGCACGTTCATTTATAACTTAGTAAACGTGGCTGATGTTAACGCCGCACAAAACCAAACCGGTACTGCAACCATAACCGTTAAAACTTTGGCTACCGCAACCATTGCTGGTACAGCTGCTGTAGCTCAAAATGCTCCGGCACCAATCCTCACTTTTACGGCTGCAAACGGCACAGCGCCTTACACCTTCACCTATAATATTAATGGCGGTACCAATAGAACGGTAAGCTCGGCAGTTAATACGGCAACAGTAAGCGCATCAACCACTGCGGCAGGTACTTTTGTTTATAACCTGGTAAGTGTGGCAGATGTTAATTGTGGGCAGCCACAAACAGGCGCCGCAACCATAACCGTACGTCCGCTCCCGGTAGCAACCATAGCGGGTACAACTGCGGTTTGTAATTTCGGCAATTCGCCCCAAATTAATTTTACAGGTTCTGGCGGAACAGCGCCTTACACCTTTACCTACAGCATTAATGGTGGCAGCAACAGAACGGTAACTGCTAACACTGCAAGCACTACGGTTAGCGCACCAAGCAACACGGTTGGCAGCTTTGTTTATACGTTAATCAGCGTAGCTGATGCTTTTGCCACACAAAACCAAACCGGCAGTGCAACGGTTACCGTAAATCCATTACCGGTAATCACCATCAACAGCAGTAAAGGCTTATCCATTTCTAAAGGTGAGGCGATTATTTTAACAGCAACCGGAGGCACACAATACAGCTGGACAGGTGCAGACATTTCTGGCGGCCAATTAACCTCAGCGGTTACCATCAGACCAAAACAAAGCGGAACTTACAAAGTAACGGCCACCAATGCCAGCGGTTGCACCACCGATCAAAGCATTGCGATAACGGTAATAGACGATTATAAGCTGGAAGCCAGCACCGTGGTAACGCCAAATGGCGATGGCTATAATGATAAATTTATCGTAAAAAACATCGATTACTATCCTAACAATACCCTTCGGATTTTTGATAAAGCCGGGCGAATTTTATACACTAAGCAAACTTATGCTAATGATTGGCATGGAACCGTAAACGGAAGTCCGCTGGCCGAAGGAACCTATTACTACATCATTGATTTAGGAACCGGAATCGGAACATTTAAAGGATACATTAACATCATTAGAGACTAATTACAGACATGAAAGCCATTACAAAAAACATAAAGCAAATAAGTCGCGTAACGTTTCTATTTGCCGCAAGCCTATTAATTTCGAACATTACCCAGGCACAAATCCTGCCTTTAAATGCGCAGTATTTTCAGAACAGATACCTGGTTAACCCATCAATGGCAGGTATAAATGAGGGTTTAAACATCAATGGAAGCTTCCGCAAGCAGTGGTCTAACATTCCGGGTGCACCCATTACACAAAGTGTAACGCTAGATCAGCAGGTTAATAAAGTGGGTTGGGGCGTAAACGTTTACAATGAAAAAGCGGGAGGCATGCAACGCACCAAAGCGGTAGGAACCTTTGCCTATCATTTACCGTTAAGCAGCGATAACCAGAAACTAAATTTTGGAGTCTCTTTTGGTGCCAGTCAAGATAAGCTAGATTTAAGTAGCATTCGCAATAGCGATATCAACGATCCATCCATTGCCCGTTTCAACGATCGTGGCTATTATTTAGATGGCGATTTTGGTGTTTCCTACACGTCGAACGCTTTAACGGTAGAGGGTGCCATTCCAAATATGCGCTCGGTGTTTAGAAACGATGATTTAAATTATGCTGATAAACCCACTTTTTATTCGGCGGTGAGTTATAAGTTCAATTTCGGTTCTGGCGCAGATGCACTCAGCCTGGAACCAAAAGGCGTTTTCAGGGGGATTAAAAACTATGATCACCTTTGGGATGCCGGATTAAATGCCAACTTTCTAGGCGAAAAATTATTCGCGATGGCGATGTACCACAATACCCAAAATGTTACCCTTGGTTTCGGCTTAAATTTTAAACAATCTTTATACTTCATGGCCTATTATAACACGGCAACCTCTGCCATTAGTGGCTATACCGACGGAGATTTTGAAGTAAACATCCGACTGAATATCAGTAAGAAACCATAACGGAATAACATCTCGGTACGTCCATTGCGAGGAGGCACGACGAAGCAATCTTATTTGCAGATTCTCAGATGGAGATTGCTTCAGCAGATGAAAAATCTGCTACGCCAAGAAGGATTTTTTTGAGGGGATGTACTAACCGTATCGACAATAATTCTCCGATCTGATGACTGCATGAAGGAATAACATCTCAGTACTTTCGTCATTGCGAGGAGGCACGACGAAGCAATCTTAGTTGCAGATTTTTCGATGGAGATTGCTTCGTGCCTCGCAATGACGAGACCTTGAAAAAGCCATCGCCACTAATAGCATTTATGAAAATGAAAGACCATGCTTATCCCACTCGCTATCACCACCCTGCTCTCCGGCCTAGGAAATGATGGAAGGAGAAAACGTTTAAAGCTTCAACCACAATCTT
>JAZBLB010000051.1:0-20035 GCA_037032985.1 Bacteroidota bacterium | reverse complement strand
CTCATATAATCAAATTTAAAAGTTTCTTTCTAAATCTGACGACTAAATTCCTCCAGTCAAATGTAGCAACTCCAGTAATTTCTTGCTTAGATAGCCGGGTTTCTGTTGCTGACATCTTTGATAAAGGTATAGGAGATTTATTTGTTGGCAGGGTAGCAGGAAACTTTGTTAATAAAGATTTGATAGGTAGCATAGAGTATGGATGCAAGGTTTCAGGAGCAAAGCTGGTACTTGTCTTAGGTCATGAATCCTGTTGTGCGATAAAAGCTGCTATAGATGATGTTAAAATGGGTAATATCACTGCTATGCTAACTAACATTAAGCCCGCTGTGAAGCGTTCACAAGACTTCAAAGGAGATAAAAGTTCTAAAAATTATAAATTTGTTGAGTATGTAGCTAAGAATAATATTTTAGAAACAATTGCAAAAATAAGATTGGAAAGTAAAATTATAAGAAAGATGGAGGAAGATGGACAGATTAAGGTTATTGGAGCTTATTATCATTTAAGTTCAGGTGTTGTAGATTTTCTTTAGGGATTACTCTGGTTTTATTAAATGTTAAATGAACCATCCTAACTTTAACACTAACTAACAATCAATGGATTTGATACAATATTCTTTCTAAAGTTTCATTATCTTTAAATAAACTATTCGACTATATATCGCATTTCATGATTGGATTTACTTATAAACCTATATTCTTGCTTATTGGGGCGATGATGATATCATTGTCTTCATGTGTCGAGAAATCCAGTAAAGAGCGACAATCCACTAGTCATCCAGAGGCCAAAATGGAGGGAAAGACCGGGGCTAGCTATATTTCGACCAACACATGGATTGATGATCTGAAAAATTTTCGCGCAGCTGTATCTAAAGGTGATTTGGAAAAGATGAAGACCTATTTTAACTTTCCTCTCGTGGATGACACCACGCAGATTTGGTCAGCAGTTTATGAGGATGTGGAGGAAGATAGAAGGCCTAAAGCGTATAAGGAAATATTTACAGAAGATGACTTTAAGGATCATTACAAATCTCTTTTTAATGCGCCATTTATTGAAAGTGTTAGGATGGTAGATCTTAACAAACTCTACAAAACTAATGAATCTATTACTGATGATATCAAGGGTAAAACTGAAGGTTATCATATGGTTGCTAATTTCGATAAGCCGACTGCAACGCTTCAGCTTTCAGTGGTATTTTCTGGGGAATTGGATGGTAAAGGAAATGCAATCAGTGAGACCGAACATGCGATCATTTACTTCTTCAAAATCAAAGATGATAAATACCTAAAGTTTGATAAAATATTATTCGCTGGTTAAACCAAGGAATGCAAACTGAAAACCTCACTTTTCAGGTGCTTTTTGGAAGGGGTTTCAGTAGCTGAATTGACCGAAATTTTATAGGAGCCGGTGAACATGTGTTGTTAAGCTGATGTGGAATCTTCAAGAGCAGTGTAACAGGATGGATTAGAAAATAATGTTTACCACCAATCATGAAGTTCGTTGAAGAAAATAAAAGATTCGGTTCTAGTAATAGGCGAAAAATAAATGGCTTCGTAAGATAATTCCCATCTTTCAGGGATTGGGCTAAGAAATTTTTGTGCTATAAAGGGTGGTGAGTTGCTTTGCGGTTTGCAACAAGATATTGATATCGCATGGTTTGCCAATAACTGCGTCGGCCAGCGTATCAATCTCGCTGATTTCATGGTAGGAAAGTGCGGTGATAAGTATAATGGGGAATGAGTTGACTAGTTTTTTTTTTTTAATCCGATCACAGATTATTCTTCCGTCCCCATCCCCGAGTTGGATATCCATCAACATTAAGTCAGGCCTAAATTGTTCTATGTGATGCTCGAAATCAGCAACTTTATGGATCGCAAGTACTTTATAACCCTCTAATGAAAACAATATTTTTAAAAAATCCAGCATCTGCAAATCGTCGTCAATAATCAATATTTTATTCATTTTAGTTTCTTATATGTTAAATTAATTTTCATCAAATACAAAGCTATTACTGGTTTTCAAACAAATAACCACAGCAATCAGCCATTAGTTTCAATTTAATTTTTTTAATAATGCTATCCTATGTTTACAAATTCCGAAGAAGCTGTCAATTAGTCCTTATGTATCCTGATAATGATAAACGTGCAATATCTTTAAAAAAATATGTAGAATCAATTTGTAATATTATCCTTGTTTCTACGGAGCAATCGTATTTTAATCAATACTTAATCGGCGTTATTTTCTTTTTCTAGGCTTGGGATATGGGTTTGGAGTGTCGTTTGTAAGCAGTTTTGAATGAATAAACAGCAACTTTGATAAAACTTTACGAAACGGATGAATACGGGATATGATAATGGAGCATTAAGGAATCCAATGCTTTTGCGCCTTTACACTAAGGACCGATCAATCCAGAAAATGATAGAGAATTGTTGTCCTGAAAGGTTTGACATCTTCGATCGGAATAGCGGTATGCTAAGGGATGTGTTTGATAATGTGATTGTGGATCGGCAAGTCAATTAAGGGTAGGTATGCTATATTTTAGCTAAACCCCAAGGTATGAGTTTTTGGGCGTGAAGTTGACATGTTCATTGTCTTTTTGAGGATCGGCTAGCTGCCCATAATGATCTATTGACATCTATTGGTTATCTGGTTCATAAATTGTTGAGTCAGCGTACCATGATAACTTATTTGCTTAATAGCCAAAATGATCATTGTACTTTTGTTGTATTATAAGTCTAGCTGGCTATTTCTAACAATGGAAAATACAGGTATTAAACTCACTATTTATGGTATTTATACTAATACATTTAAACTTAATTTCGTAAATGATCACTTTTATCTTCAAAGGTAATGCTTCTTATTATAGGATTATCTTTAAAGTCATTGAAGCCAAGAGGTTTAGGGCTATTGAACGTCAAAAATCTGGACGTTTGATTTGTATTTATAACCACCGGGCTAAATTAGCGATTTATAAAAGTGGAGATTACCAGAGTTGTCAGGCAGATCTTACCCTTCGAATTCGCCGGTTAATCAGAGAATTCATGAATGGGCATTGTTAACTGGAAACTCGCCTGAAAAACCTTTGGCGATTGATCAATTGTACGAACAGCCTGCTTTAGAATACTGCTACAACCTATTCATGTGGATGAAATAAGTTTCTTAAGGGGACTTTTCCTCGTAGTATTGTTACAAAAAAGGGTGCATTGGCAATGAACATTTAATGGAATTTGGGAGTTTTCCTGTACATAACCCGTCGTAATGAAACCAGAAGAAATAAAACTAGAGGATTGGCAACGAATTCTTTTTGGAAACATAACTCCCTTATTTTTAGGAGAAGTGTTTATCAGAACCCTTATTATGTATCTAGTTTTATTGACGGTTGTTAGGTGGTTGGGGAAGCGGATGAGTGGTCAGCTAACTATTATCGAAATGACAATGATGATTACCTTAGGGGCAATTGTATCTGTTCCGATGCAAATGCCTGATCGGGGCTTGTTACAGGGTATCTTAATCCTTATTGTGGCACTTGGTTTCAATAGGGGTGTAAATTTTATTTCTTATAGAAGTCCCAGAACAAATGCGGCTTTACATGGTAGGCCTACGCTGATGGTTAAAAATGGGGTGATGCAGTTAACGCAACTGCAAAAAGTAAGGGTGTCAAAGCAACAGCTTTTTTCGGAGTTAAGAACTAAAAACGTATCCCATCTTGGTGAAGTAAAGCGTATGTATCTCGAACCATCCGGGTCTTTTAGCATTTTGAAATTGAAGCAGCCGTTGATGGGCTTACCTATATTTCCGCCTAATGACGAGGGTATCTTATCTATTCAGAAAAATGCGGGTCCGCAGATTTGGGTTTGTCAAAACTGCGGATCGCTTTTTGATCTGAATTGCGAACCATGCAAACTTTGTTCAGAGGATTTATTTGTAAAGGCAATCCAATGATGAAAGCACAAGATTATAATATCCTGGATTGGCATAGAATTTTAATTGGTGATGTCCCAGATGTCTTTTTCATCGAGGTGGTGATTAGAACAATAGTAATTTACTTTATTCTTATTTCCTCCATACGCCTGATGGGTAAAAGGATGGCGCTACAGCTAAATGTTACCGAGATGACAGCTATGGTTGCCCTGGCAGCGGCAATCGGAACACCACTGCAAGCACCTGATCGAGGTTTGGTACCGGCTGTGGTGATCGCTATCGTAGTGGTCGGCGCAGAAAGGTATCTATCGCTGCTGGCTAGTAAAAATCAGAAGCTGGAACATATTCTTGATGGTGATATTAATCTACTCGTTGAAGATTCGGTATTGAATTTTGAGTGTATGAAACTTGTAAATGTATCTCGTGATTTGTTATTTGAACAGATCCGTGCAAATGGATGTGATCATTTGGGTCAGGTAAAACGCTTTTATTTAGAGTCAAGCGGTGCCTTTTCCATCATAAAAGAAACTGATCATAAACCAGGGCTCTCGGTGATACCCCTACATGATGCTGATTATTGGGAAGCGTCACAAAAGACTGATGTTTCAGTTTGCAAAAACTGCGGAAGAATATGCAATGAGAATATACAGCAATTTTTAGCCTGCCAAACTTGTGGCAAGTCTGAATGGCAACAGGCGGTGTTGTAGTCTATTTTCTTCAGGATTTGAATAGCCAAGCAACGTAGTATTTACAAAGGCGCTTTCATGCGGCTAAGAAAGCTATTACTAAACCTAGACCGATAGGCCTTCAGTATCAACTTCGATAGGTAAGGTAAAGTAAGCAGTTGTGCCTTTGCCAGTAAGTTTTGGTAAGACACCGATTTTTCCGTTGTGTCGGACTAAAATTTCTGAACATAGAAAAAGGCCGATTCCGCTTCCAGAGGCAAGGTCCATCGAATTTTCCACACGGTAAAACTTTTCAAATATTTTTTCCCTTTCCTGCGCTGCAATACCAATGCCATTATCAGACACCGATACCTTTATTTCTGCTTGATCAGCTGAGAGATGCACATCAAGCACACTTTCCCCTGGAGAGTATTTAATGGCATTATTGATTAAATTGGTCATCACCTGGGCAATTCGGTATCTGTCCGCTACCACCCTGGGCAATAGCGGTTGGGTATGTAAATTAATCTCGACATCAGGACTGACAAGCCTGGCGTTCGAAATGATTTCTTCGCTTAGTTGTTCGAGGTTAACACGTTCTTTATTAATGATCATTTCTGATTGACCCTGAAAGTGTGTTTTCATGGCCTCATCCATAAGACGTTCTACTTTTTCACTTGCTGAAATCGCTCGTTCAGTAATCAATTGATACTTAGTATTTCCAATACTGGAGATAAATTTATATAACAACTGCAGATATCCTCTAACCACTGATAGCGGGGACTTTAGTTCATGGGTAGTAATGTTTAAGATCTCATCCCGAAGAAGCTCCATCCCCTTTTTTTCTGAAATATCAAGAGTTGTTCCAATAATACGTGTCGGATCTTCATTTTCAAAAATAACTGTTCCTCTCACCTGAAGCCACCGAATCCGCTGGTCGGGATGCCTCACCCGGATTTCAAAGTCATAGGTAGGGGTAGCAGGATTCATCGCTGCCGCCACTCCCTCAATTCGCCGCCATCGGTCTTCAGGAAGAATAGCATCCATAATGGCCTGCTCGCTTAATAGCTGTTTTCTAGAAAAGCCAAAATTTGCACGGTTTTGATCAGTGCACTCAATGAATCGGGTTTTAAGATCGAGTTCCCAGAATCCAAGCTTGACTTGCGAAAGTGCGATGACCAGGTGTTCTTCTGAAATTCTGGATGAATTTAAAAATTTCTCAGACAATTTTTTGCTATTAGTTTTAGCAAAAATAGGAAATACCGAACAGCAATCCAAAAAAGATGTCAGTGTTGTTACCAGAATTTAAAAAAAAGTTAAGGGTAGCAGCGCTATGTTCTTTAGATTTTGCAGGTATCGGGACCGATTGATAAGTTTAACTTCAGACGGCATGCATACGAATAACATTTCTCCTATAAAGATGCGTTCACGATAACCCCAATGTATAGGAGTTTAGGAGTGTTCAAGTACACAAGTCTTTTTAACTTCCATTTATTCAGTCACACAGATTTACAGATTAACCTTTGTTGATTCGAAATGAGAATAACTTCGGAATAAAGCGCAGTTTATCACGTAGATATTTTTATTTTTTTTGTTTGGTTTTTTGCAGAAGCTTATCCTGTTCATGGTCAGTGAATATTTTTCCAATAAGCTTAGGTACGATATGTAATTATGAGAGTAGGTTTTACTTAGTTTTTTATCTGTTAAGGGGTTGATAACTACCTTGTTTAAATATGTTACCCCTGATGCAGTTTGGAACATTTTTAGACCATTGTATGGAACAGGTTTTCAGTACCACATTATTACTATATCTTTCTCATCTTCTAATCAATTTCTCTTATGATTGGAATGAATTAATTGGCTGAATTTATCAGTGAAAATCTGTAGTCGATAGCTCTCGATTGAAATTGGACTCATTGATCAGTTTAAGGCGACAGCTGTAGTGCTTATTTGATAAGGAAAGAAAGTGAGAATGTTTCTGCAAATTCTAGCTTTATCTGTTCTGGAGAGATTAGTAAGGGAAAGTGAAATAATCAGCGAAACATTTCTAGGTATGGTAAGCGAAAGCTAACATTTGATTAGAATGAACTAAAGATTACGAGTATTTTCTGAAAGATTAAGCTAGTGTGCGGATAATGTAAGGTGTTAAATTAAAATTGATTAAACAAATGTGCTTATAATATGCTTATCATATTATGAAAAACAGGGAAGTGAAAAAGAGAATATGTGTTTTAGAGGACGATGAAGGAATAAGAGATATGATTTTCCTCATTCTTTCAGATGAAAATTATGAGGTGGAAAGCTTCCAGAATATTGAAGAATTTAACCGGAGAGGTCAGTCTTTATTTACTGACCTATTCCTTCTGGACGTGATGTTGCCAGATGGCAATGGTATAGATGTCTGCGCTTCGTTGAAAACCGCTCATCATACTCGGTATATACCGGTATTAATGATGAGCGCAAACTACAATGAGCTCGAGATTCGCAGTTCATGTGAGATAAAAGGTTTCGTTGCAAAACCATTTGAAATTGATTCTTTTCTCTATCAGATTGATGAGGCCATCAAAAGCTAAATATAAACATGGATTGGGGCAACGAAATAAGGGTACCCATTAACCCTGATTTCCGCCGATATTAAAAACTGATATTATGGGTATTCTTGATCTCGGCCATCACGAATGTACTATGTGTACTGCCAATACTTTCGACGGAGCCTAACTTATTAAAAACAAAGTCCTGGTAATGCTTCATGTCCCGGGCGAAGACTTTCAGAAAGAAGTCATAATCTCCGGAAATATTATAACATTCGACAACCTCCTCGATCTTGAGAATATCCTTCACAAAGCTGTGGCCGACCTTCCGGTCATGCTGTTTGAGTCTGATATTGCAGAACACGATAAAACCCTGGTTAAATTTTTCCGGGTCAAGCAGCGCGATATATTTCTTTATATAACCGCCGGCTTCCAGGCGTTTTACACGCTGGACAACCGGCGATGGCGTCAAATTTACCTTCGCAGCGAGCTCCTTGATGGTATGACTTGAGTCATTGCCTAAGATTTTTAATAGTTTCAGATCAATCTCGTCCAATTGTTCCATAGCATAAATCACTGTTACAGCACACAAATGTAAGCGCAAACCGCATAAAAATTCAACAAATCATCAATTTAAAGTGATTTAATTCGAAATTAGATTTAATATTCGACTTTAATTGCTGTTTTGTAGGTTTGTACAGAGTTTAAAACTCGTCGTTCTTTGCTTTTTCAGCAATCGGGAAAGGTTTTACTTAGCTGTGGATTAATAGGGAATCGTGTGTAAATCACGAACTGTCGCGCAACTGTAAGTAACACAAAAGGTTTTACCAATGACGGTCACTGTGCAAAACGGGAAGGCCGGTAAAAGCCGTTACAAGTCAGGATACCTGCCTTTACCGAATTGACGAAACTTCCGCGTAAAGAGGTTATTGATCAGATTGTAGAGCTTAAAGGTGCAAGCCCTCGTGGGTTGATCGTGCACGTTTATGTATATCTCTCCTTTTTAAATCCTTTCTTTTGCCTGTCGTATCCTGAATAATCAAGGACTTTTTAATGATTATTAACCATTTAATAAGTTAAAAAAATACATGGAAAACATCCAAGATACCAAGGGGAATGAATTTGTGTTCACCTTAAAGAGCACTTGTTTAGATGAAAACTATCAACCTTCAAGTCAGACGCGGCTGACAACCAATTTCGCGAACCTGGCAAGAGGAGCTAACCGCCAGCAAAACTTGCGTAATGCCTTAAATATGATTAATAATCGATTCAACGCACTGGCTCATCTGGATAATCCAAAAGGCAATCGTTACCATGTAGAACTCGAAATCCTCACTGTAAAGATGCGCATTGATGATAAGAACGGCATTAACGATCTGCCGATGATTGAGGTTTTAAAAACGAATATTTTTGACCGTAAGACTGGTCAGCAAATCGAAGGTGTTGCTGGAAATAATTTTTCCTCTTATGTGCGTGATTATGATTTCAGTGTTTTATTAATCGACTACAATAAAGATAAACCTAGTTTTACTATTCCTGAAAATTTTGGCAATCTGCATGGAAAACTTTATAAGTGCTTTGTGAATTCGGTAACTTATAAAGCGTACTTTAAGATGTCTCCGATCATTTGCCTGAGTGTATCTGGAAACAAAACGTACACCCGCACTGAGTACCATCATCCCGTTCTGGGTTTTGAGTATCAACAGGATCAGTATTCGCTCACCGATAAATATTTCTCTAAAATGGGTTTAAAAGTTCGTTTTTTCATGCCTGCGAACGCTGTGGCACCGATGGCTTTTTATCATTCAGGAGATCTGCTTTCTGATTATACTGATCTTGGATTGATCAGTTCAATCAGCACAATGGAGACTTTCCAGAAGATCTATCGCCCTGAAATTTATAATGCAAATTCAGTGGCCGGCAAAATCTATCAACCTAGTCTTAAGCACGAAGATTATTCACTGACCCGAGTGGAATATGACCGCGAAGAGCGCAGCCGTTTGGCTGTTGAACAGGGCAGATATGCTGAAGAACATTTCATCAAGCCTTATCAGGATATCCTCGAGCAATGGTCTGCCAATTTCTCACTTTAATTAATACGACACCTTAAAATTATTCTATGACGAAGAAATTATTATTACCCACTTCAATTGTGGGAAGTTTGCCCAAACCTGCCTGGCTGGCACCACCCGAAAAATTATGGTCTCCATGGAAATTAGAAGGCGACCAGTTGCTTGAAGGAAAACAGGATGCGCTGCGCATTACACTTCAGGAACAGGAATTGGGAGGCCTGGATATCGTTTGTGATGGTGAACAGACACGCCAACATTTCGTAACCACTTTTATCGAACATTTGAGTGGTGTAGATTTTGAAAATCGCAGAACCGTGCGAATACGTGACCGTTATGATGCGAGTGTTCCGATGGTTGTGGGCGATGTTGCCCGACAAAAAGCAGTTTTTGTTGAAGATGCCAAATTTTTGCGTAAACAAACCAATAAAGCCATCAAATGGGCATTACCCGGACCGTTAACCATGGTCGATACGTTGTACGATGGCCATTATAGAAGCCGGGAAAAACTGGCCTGGGAATTTGCCAAAGCACTCAACGAAGAAGCCAGAGAATTGCAGGATGTTGGGATAGACATTATCCAGTTTGATGAACCTGCATTTAACGTATTTTTCGATGAAGTAAACGATTGGGGAATGGCAATGCTGGAAAGGGCAATTGAAGGTTTAAAATGCGAAACTGCAGTGCATATATGCTACGGTTACGGAATACAGGCAAATAATGACTGGAAAAAAACATTGGGTTCAGAATGGCGTCAATATGAAGAAATTTTCCCCAAAATTCAAAAATCTAAGATTGATGTGGTATCATTAGAATGCCACAACTCAAACGTACCCTTAGATCTGATGGAACTCGTTCGCGGTAAAAAAGTCATGGTCGGCGCTATTGACGTGGCAACAGACAAGATCGAAACACCTGAAGAAGTAGCCAACACGTTGCGTAAAGCCCTTGAGTTCGTAGATATCGAAAATCTTTACCCTAGTACAAACTGTGGTATGGCTCCTTTATCCCGAAACGTAGCCAGAGGTAAGTTAAGCGCGTTGAGCGCTGGCGCAGCGATCATACGCAAAGAATATGCGGGTTAATAATATATTGAATTACATTGAAGAAGTTATTAGCAATATTAAGTAAAGCAGGTTTCGACGGTTTCCTGCTCATGATAGGCATGATGATCCTGCTGGCCTATTTTTTGCCGCAGCCGGGCATGGTTAAAGAACCTGTTTCGCTGGAACAGATCGCAGGTGCAGGCGTTTCGTTGATCTTTTTATTTTATGGCCTAAGATTAAGTGTGGAGAAATTAAAAGCCGGGCTTGTCAACTGGAAGATGCACATCATTGTCCAATTGACGACCTTTTTGTTTTTTCCGCTCATCATTCTGGCGTCCCGCCCGCTGTTTATTGGTACCGATTTTGAAGTGCTTTGGTTGGGTATATTTTTTCTTGCAGCTTTACCATCAACCGTTTCCTCTTCGGTAGTCATGGTTTCCATCGCTAAAGGCAATATTCCTGCAGCCATATTCAATGCAAGCATTTCCAGTTTGATCGGCGTAGTGGTAACACCACTCTGGGTTGGACTATTCATCGCTTCCGCGACAGGCGATTTTGATGTCACCGATATCGTCATCAATTTGGTTCTTCAGGTGTTGTTACCGGTCATCATTGGCATTAGTCTTAACGCACGTTTTGGCGCCATTGCTGAAAAGTATAAGAAACAATTGAAATATTTCGATCAGGCAATCATCCTTACCATCATTTACACCTCGTTCTGTAAGTCATTCTCCGAACATTTATTTGCAGGCTTTACCGCGCTTGAACTTGCAGGACTTGCCGCCGGGATGATAGCCTTGTTTTTTGCAGTGTTCTTTTGCATCGGATTACTCAGCCGTTTGTTCGGCTTTTCAGATGAAGATCGCATCACGGTGTTATTTTGTGGTTCTAAAAAGTCATTGGTACATGGTACCGTCATGTCAAAAGTGCTCTTTCAGCACAGTACCATCACCGGTATTGTATTGCTGCCACTCATGCTTTATCATGCCCTGCAATTGATTGCCGCCGGCATCATCGCTCAGGCTATGGCCCGACGAAAAGAACAAAAATAGCGTTATGAGGCTTTTAGAAAAAATACAGTTGGGCAAGGTCAGCCTTAAAAACAGAATAGGCATGGCCGCGATGACCAGGGGCTGCTCGGACATTAATGGTCTGGTGGGTAACATGAGGGTGGAATACTATACACAAAGGGCAAGTGCAGGTTTGCTGTTCAGCGAATAATTTATCTTTTTACAAAGAAAAACATCAGATAGATCAATTAAAAGATGGACTTCATAGGCTGCTTACGCTTCGTGGTATAATTGATAACACGTTACTAAGCGCGTGTACCTCTGCAATTAGGAATCATCTTCCGTAAATTTGCGTAGTAATCTATTTAACAATTATAATATTGTCTTTTTTATTCTTATCTGGTACATAAACATTATCCATTTCCACGACCTTCAAAGTTTTAGCGGTATTCAGTTTTATTTCGATTAACTTTTCACCTTTTTCCCATACGCCAAAACTTCGATGTAGCTTTTCCGCAGAACCATCCACATACTTAAATGTTAAATAGACTGGGAGAGGCCTTCCTCCTTTGTTTTCAATTTGAACTGTATATCCCTCCCTTCCTTTGACTACCGCTTTAAGAGCCATATCGACTGAACCGTCATCAAAGAACCAGCGTTTCCAAACCCAATTTAAATTTTTACCAGCCCCCTTATTCATGGAATTGTAGAAGTCAAAAGGAGTTGGATGTTTTCCTTTCCACTGATTGACATAATGTTGCAAAGCTTCTATGAAAACCTTGTTACCTAAATATTCTCGAAGGTACAGGTAGGCCAGGCCTGATTTTGTATAGGAGTTAAATGAATAGCCAGCATTATCCAAAAGATTAGATTGAGTTATTATAGGCTGTTCCTTTTCATTCCCTGAATATGCTCCGTATTCATTAATGCCAAAATTATCAATAACCGCTGGGTCAATGGTAGAAGAAATAATCCATTCGCCCATGGCTGCCCATCCTTCATCCATCCATGCATATTTACTTTCATTGACACCAACGTAAAAAGGGAAAATACTATGAAATACTTCGTGATCAACTAATCCGATAGCATAACTCCGGTCTTTTACCCAATTCGCGTTTGCCATCATTGGATACTCCATTTCATCTAACCCGTCAAAAAGTGTTTCATGAGAATATGGGAAGGGCAATTTAGGAAAAACAAAGCTCATGTGCTGAACTGTTTTACGGGTAAAGTCAATCCACTCCTTGTATTCCTTATGCTTATGATTAAATACCGCATCTATTCGCGTTCTGCGGTTAGTTACTGAATCTACTCGTAAACTGGAAGATAACCATACATAATGATTGCTTGTAGCAAATGAAAAGTCTGTAACATTTTTAGCCTCAAACTTCCAAGTATTGAAAGCTTTCTGATTGGTGATAATTTGAGTTTTCAGATCAGAGGAATCGATTACGTTAATAACTAGGTCAGACCTTTCTGCCTCTTTAAGGCGTCGGATGAACTTTTTCTTTAATACCCTTTTTGAATTTTGCAAGTATCCTGTTGCCCAAATGATAAAATTTTTAGGCACCTCAACATCTACTTTAAAATTACAAAAGTCATTATAAAACTCTTCACGGCCCAGATATGGTAGTTTATTCCAACCATCTATGTCGTCATACACAGCAATTCGGGGAAAGAAATATGCCAAAAAGAAAGCACCTTCATCTACTTGCCCGGTACGTACAGGGGACGCTTCGTTGAGCAGGTAACTGTATTTTATATTAAATCTAATGCTTTTCCCGGGTGCCAAAGCTTTTATTTGAGTGTGCATATTGGTACCCTCAACCTCCAGCTCGTTTAAATCTTTTTGTTTACCGTTTTCCTGGAAGGTTAATATTTTGACTCCAGCTCCCAAATCAGCTTCAGCTATCTTAGTATTTCGTGCTGCGCCCTTTTTGTACAAATTCGGGTAAAGTTTAAACCACACTTGTTTCAAGGTATCTGGGCTATGGTTAAAATAAACTAGGTCAACTACCCCGTTAACTTGCCTTGTTAATGGATCGAACTTAATTTTAATATCATAATCAGCAGCGTTCTGCCAATATCGGGAGCCTGGCTCTCCAGTGTTATTTCTTGTGCTTTTATCGTAAGCTTGTTTGATTGAAGCTGGTATGGGCAGGGTTTGTTGCGCAAAAATGTGGTCTATTGATAAATAAATAACAAATAGTACTAGTAGCTTTTTCATAATTCTTCATTCGATCTTTCTCATAACCAGCTAAGGTATAAGTCTACAAGGTACAAACAATGCTTTAATTAGGTAAGGTAGTTAGAAGTTTTACCAAGAATGATGCATATAGTAATTAGCTTACTTTTTATCCATTGACGACATATTTTGAATGAGCATGTTTTTGGGCTAGACACCAGTTTGCCCTGTCTACTGTATAACTTGGATTTTATCTGTAGCGCGAGGACATCTCTGCTCCGCCCGTTTTTAATTTCCTTAAAATAGAAGAAGGCCTCGGTTTGATCTTCTGCTTTGCTGAAAATCAAAAGTTATGGCCCCCACGGTATTTATGATCGGGTGATTCTCTGTAATTAAGTGTCTATTATTTTGTAATTGGTCAACAGCCTGTTGACCAATTGATGATTTATAAAAAGTGTAAAATCTTCGACAATATGTCAAGTTTGAAACAGACCTGAACATTAAATTAGAAGATCAAGCCGTCAGGTTGTTTGTTTGTTCTTCAAAATTTTGTTATATTAATCTTTAATTTATTATCAGGATTTGTCAAAAGTGCGTTGATGCGAGAAAGTAAATATAATGGTAGTACTTCTTAGCTTAGGAAATTTACCTGCCTTTTTTTGGTAATCGAAATCTTTATAATGTTCATTCTTTAGTTGTATACTATATGTACTTTTATCGATATATTATTTTTGTATGTAAAGTACCAAACTATCGCCTTTCAGCAGTATATATTATGAATTAAATAACCATGAGTCTAATAATGTTTATATTTTCAATAGTGGTATTTGCACTCTTGGGTTGCGAAAAAAGAAATACTGATTCGGAGTTTGAACAAGATGTTTTGAACGAAATATTTTTAAAGGTTGTTGATTCGACCTATCAAGATAAAAGAATTTATACAAGTTTTCCGGATAAGGGACAAGATATGTATGACAAAAAAGGAAAATGGATCGGGCGAAATCTAATTGAACAACACAAAAGGGATATTAAACATAGAGCTAAAATAGAAGCTTTAAGAAAGGATACCTTAAATCTCATTTTAGCTATTGGAAATGGCGGATTAATAAATGACAAAACGGAAATACAAAATTATAATAATCGAAAATTTATATTTAAACACCTTTCCGAATTGCCACCAGCTATTAACTTTAAAAATTGGACTGCTAAGTATCCTAAATTTGTAGGAGTTTTGGTTTTTTCTAATATAAAATTTGATGTCAGCAAAACAAATGGAACTTTAGATGTAGGGTATCATTGCGGAGACAGATGTGGCTTAGGTTTTTTAGTCACCATTAAAAAAGTAGATGATAAATGGGTGATTATTAAAGTTAAGGATACATGGATTTCATAGCGAAAAAATATTTCATTATTCTGGTTCGTTGATAATTAATCGACTCGTAGTACTGCTTCAGATAATAACAATTCGTTTAAAAATAGCAAGATTTATCTGTTTCTATTCTGGTAATTATCAGAAACTCATCACTCATTCCGCTAATCAAATTAGTGTTGTACTTTTCTGATAATAAATTTTAAATAAAAAAATTATCAGCGAAAAATATTTGTTTTGTGAGAGATAATCTATTCTTTAATAATCCAACCTCATCTCTCCAAAAAGGGGATCAGGTTCCAAAAACTTTAGAAAACCGACTAGGTATAGTAAACCGCGTTGTAGGAAGATTGATTTAACGGAGCAGATTTAGAGTAGATGAATTAACTTACACTTTTTAAAGTAAGATTTAAATGTTTAGTAAATTAAAATAAATACATTTTTGTAAGTGCTTAATTTTAGGTTGTATTAAAGTAGATTGCTTTGCCATCGAAAAGGTATAATGATGACAATGCTCATCTTGAATCCCGGTTTTACTTTACATATGCTTTTTCAGCGAATAGATCCATTAGTCAGAATTATTTATCAACTGGTTCTTCCTCAAAATTGTCGAAATAAGAAAAGTCTTTTGTAATTAATCCATTTTCTATTGTAAAGATAGTGCAGATTGGTAATTCAAATTTAGAATTGTCTGGGCCTGTACCGGTTGAGACGAACTCGATAATCATATGTTTATCTCCTGAGGGATAAATTTGCATAATCTGGTCATGCAGATCTGGAAAGATTTTTTTAAGTTCGGAATACTTTGCAATTATTTGCTGTCTAGTTTGTTTTACAATGCCTTGCCCTAAAGATGGATCTTTAAACTCCGAAGTGTCAGCATACATTTTGGATAACTTTGTCCAATCATGATTATTGAAGTGCTCAAAATACTGTTTTACTAATTTTTTGTTGTCTGATATTGCCATAGATTTTTCGTTTTTATTGCTGCAGGTACTAAAAATTAAGATTATTATAAACAGCATCAATATTTTCTTCATCTTTTACTTATTCTTAAAGTTTCAATTATAGGCCGGCTGCCAAAAAATAAGCGTATGCCATCTCAGGCACCAAATCTCTAATCTAGATTTTAAAAGAATAATCATATTGTTATTCCTCGCATAAAGTAAATATACAATCAATGGATTTGGATACAATATTTTTTCTAAAGTTTCATTTTTTTTAAATAAACTATTCGAGGATATGTCCCATTTCATGATTAGATTAACGTATAAACTTAAATTATTGCTTATTGGTATTTTATAAGCAGCATTGAATTTATTGAAGGTCTAGGCAAATGACTATTTAAAAGTAACGGTCTACATAACTAAATTACAATTTCAATGAATTTTGGAGGTCCTTTTTAAAGGATTTCCCTATTGGGGCAAGCGTGTTATTGGATAGTACAACCATTTCCTGAGTGATACGGATGATGTTAACTCTGTTCACGATGTAGGAGCGGTGAATTTGTATAAAAAGGCGAGGGTCAAGTCTTTCCAACATGGACTTTAAAGTGTGATAGATAATATATTCGCGTTCTGAGGTAGTGACTTTGATGTAATCTTTCATGCCTTTGATACAAAGGATATCATCCTGCCTCAGATTTAAAGTTCCCTTTTCGTCTTTTATTGCAATGGTCTGATCACTTGTTGTTTTGTACAAGAGGCCTGTCTTTTCGATTGCCTTCTGAAAACGTTCAAATGAGAAAGGTTTTAATAGATAATCAGCAGCATTTAGTTCAAAGCCTTCAAATGCATACTCCTTGTATGCTGTGGTAAATATGGTAACAGGAGGCTGTTTGACTGCGTTCAAAAAAGTGAGTCCGTTTACCAGAGGCATCTCGATATCTAAAAACAGAAGATCCGCGCTGCTTTTTTCCAAAAATTCAAATGCTTCCACTGCATTCCTGAATTTTGCTTTGACAACCAACTCGGGTATCTGTGAAATATAATGTTCCAATACTTGATGGGCAAAAGGCTCATCATCAAGAATAATGCAGGTGATCATAAGTTGATTATTAGTTTGGCATTGTAAGATTGCTCGGTTTCAGTAAGCAAAAGTTCATGCCGTTCAGGATAATAGAGTTCCATTCGTTTCTTAATGTTCACTAGGCCTATTCCCCCATGCAGGGTTTTGGAGGGGAAAGATGTTATCGCCATCTTGTCGTTTTTGATCTGGAATTCAAGTTTATGGTTTTTAACGGTCAATTCTGCACTGACCGTACTGTTGTTCTCGATTTTATGTCTGCCATGTTTGAAACTGTTTTCAATTAGTGGCAGTATAAGCATAGGAGGAAGCTGAATCTCCGGTGGGATGTCGTGCACAAAAAATGATATTGAGGCCTCCGGGTATTTTTTTTGCTCCAATTCGAAATAGCCCTCCATAAACTTTATTTCACCTTGGAGAGATACCATTTGACGATCACATTCGTACAGGATATATTGCATCATATTGGAAAGCAATAAGATGAATCTTGGCGTTTCTTTCGATCCTGCAAGGCTCATTCCGTAAAGGCTGTTAAGTGTGTTGAATAAGAAGTGGGGCTGAAGCTGATTTTTCAGCAAGGTGAGCTGTAATTTTAGATGATCACTCTCAATTCGGTGTCTTTCCTGCTGGTTTTGATAGGAGAAACGTGCAAAGGCTATGCTCGAAAAGGCAATGAAATCCGTCATGATCATGTTCCAGTCCATAAAGAATCCTGCTGATTCCCGGTCAAAAAAAATGCCAGTGGGATGATTTTGGTTGAACTGAAAAAAAATCCAGGAAACGCCAATGTTATTAGAAGTGGTGATAAAAATGAAAACGAACAGTGTCAGAACGAAAAGTATGATATAGCGTTTATTGTACAGCAGCTGTGGAACAGCCAAGCGGTAGTATGGAATCAGGTAAAGTGTGGATACAATTGCATAAAGACCTATTTCCGGATATGGAAAAACTGCCTTTCCTATCGCCGGAAGTCTTGCATGATCAACAAGGTAGGAGTATTTATAGAAACCAACATAAAAAACCCAGATGATGGCTTCGAATATATTTTGGAAGTTGAATACGTTCTTTTCTCTCACTATACAAAACTCGTCAAAAAATCCATTTCAATGGTAAGTTTTTCGACCAGCATCCTATTTTTCACGACGAATTTATTTGCTTGCTTCACTAATCTGGTACAGAATGAGATTGGTCGAACATAATGTTCGAAGCGTATGTGCTTTGCCTTTATTTGCGATACATTAAATATTTGGCTATGAAACCTAACTATATTTTATTCGCTTTTTTTATTTTCTTAGTTGTTAACAATGCTTTGTTTGCACAGGAAGTTGTCAACGGGGGATTTGAACTGTCCAATCAGCAGGGAATGGCCAGAAACTGGATCACTGAAAATGCCGGGGGAAGCTTCCGGATCAGTTTAAGCGAAAATGAATTTCATTCAGGCAAACGATCGCTTGAAATCAATGGCGCAATGGTAAGTGTAGATGCAAAGCAAAATGGAATCGCAGCCAATGTTTACGGCTCGAGTTCCGCAACAAAGGTTTATCACGTTCAGCTTAGCGGCTGGATCAAAAGTATTGACAAGTTGGACTCTTCAGTATCCCTGTTTATTCAGCAGGGGTCTAAGATCATTCGTTCGGGCGCTATATTACAGGTAAGGAATGGTTGGCACAAAGTGATGCTGAATTATACTATTCCCAGCGAAGAAAGATGGTACCGCTTTTATTACGGGATAGAGGTGGGCCCAGGAACCAAAGTATGGCTGGATGATATTGCGCTGCTCGTAAATGGTGTGAAAATAGATGATCCCAGAAGCCTTTCTCAGGAACCTACGCAAAAACAGATTCATTGGCTTGGTCGTCATGTTTCTGTACTCAAACAACACGAGCTGGGGGAATCTTTCAAAGATCTGTCTCCGCTTGGGAAGGCGATAGGGGATGCTAGGATTATCGGTATTGGTGAGCCAACACATGGCACAAGTGAGGTTACAACATTGAAGACCCAGATTTTGGACTATACGATCAGACAGAATGGGATAACAACAGTCGCTCTGGAGGAATCCATAGCCACCTGCGATCAAATGAATCGCCTGCTGAATGCGGATACGCCGGCTTTGATGGACAGTCTGTTGAGTATGCCGTTTTATAAGCTATGGAAAACCCAGGAAATGCTAGATCTTTTTACCTGGATAAACCATTATAACCGATCTCACGATCATAAACTAAAGTTTATTGGATTCGATATGGAGGACTTGGGGCTGAGGAATTCACGTAAGATGTTAAGGGAGTTTGGGGAAAAGTACAATTCTGGCATTCGCCAGCAAACACTAGTTATTGATGGGGATTTGGACAGTTTGCTTAAATTCAGCAGGATAAGTATGGATAACGAACAAACAATAACGGCTGCAATGCGAATAAAAAAAGATTTATCACACATGGACTCCCTGATTAATTTGGAGAAAAACAGCATCGATCAGCAGAAAGTATTTGAACTGAAAAGTTATGTGCGGGTTTGCCGGCAATGGATAGAAAATAGGTTTTTCAAGGGCAATCGGGATGAGTTTATGGCAGAGAATATCGGAATCTTTCTTGATGCCCATCCAAAAGAAAAGGTGTTCCTTTGGGCGCATAACTTTCATGTGGCAAAGGTGAATCTGGACGGGCAAAAAACAATGGGTGCTTTTCTCAAAGAAAAATACAAAGGCCAATATTTTATGCTGTCGATCACATCAGGAGGTGGATATTATATGGCATCTTCCAACTATTCTCAAAAGAACTGGAAATCCTATGAGATGGAACATCCTTATCGGGGAACTTATGAATATCTTTTTTCAAAAATAAAGCCTGATAACTTCTTTCTGAAATTTTCTGGTGAGAATAAAAAAGCAGCTGGATTATTGTTTGGTGTTCCCATGAAGCAACTTGATATTGGTTATATTTACTCCGGAGAAGACCATTATCAGTATCATGGAGTACTTACAAGCTCATTTGACGGTGTTCTTTTTATCAGACATTCAACTGCAAGCCATTCACTCATATTTTGACAGATAGGAGAGCAATTTGTTTATTCAAAATATTGTAGACGAATGTTCGAAAATATGCTCAATTACAATAATAGAGCTGGAACGTGATTGTGGTTGCTGTCGGGCGTATGTTATTTGTTTCTTGATATGGCTTCAAAATAATATATTCTCTATTAAAAATTATATTAATGTTC
>JAZBLB010000050.1:0-20468 GCA_037032985.1 Bacteroidota bacterium | reverse complement strand
TGTTATGTCGATAGTTTAAAGTTACAACTACTGACACAGTTTATGAAACACCCTCACGTCGTTTGCATTCGCTCTATTTCTATTTCCTCTTTTTCTTTTCGAAACTCTCCTATTTCCGCTTGATCTATTCCTATTTTCTATTTTTTTATTTTTCTTTTCGCCACTACCTATTTCCGCTTGATCTATTCCCCATTTACTATTTTCTATTTTTCTTTTCGCTACTGCCCTATTTCCCCTTGATCTATTCCCTACTTCCTATTTTCCCCTTTTTTTTTTCGCCACTGCCTATTCCCGCTTGATCTATTCCCTACTTCCTATTTCCTATTTTTCTTCTCCTCCGAGTTTTCCTCATTTCAAAATGAAATTTATTCACTTCCAATTTGTTAAGAAACTGGTAATAACTTGTTCACCAAATCCGCTAAACTTTTCGTTACTTTTGTAGCATGAGTATCGATAACGGACAAGGTGGAAAAAATAGTTTAACAACCAGAAAAGCACGTTTAACCAGCACAGTAAGTACGATGGGGAAACTACCCCCGCAAGCTTTGGATCTGGAGGAAGCTGTTTTGGGCGCGCTTATGCTTGAAAAAGATGCGCTATCTGCCGTTATTGACATTTTGAAGCCGGAAGTTTTTTACCAGGAATCTCATCAAAAGATTTTCGAAGCCATTCACATGTTATTCGAAAAATCAAAACCGGTAGATATTTTAACCGTTACCGCGGAACTTCGTCAAATGGGTTCGCTCGAGATGGTAGGTGGTGCGTATTATATTACTAACCTTACCAATCGCGTCGCATCAGCAGCAAACATAGAGTTTCATGCCCGGATCATTTCTCAAAAGTATATTCAACGAGAGTTAATCCGGATATCAACAGATATCATTACCACAGCATACGAAGATACCGCTGACATCTTTGACTTGCTCGATCATGCAGAAAAAGGACTTTTCGATATTGCCCAAAACAATTTGCGTAGAGATACCCAGAAAATGGACGATATCATTAAGCAATCCCTGGCTACCTTAGAAGAATTAAGGACTAAAACGGATGGCTTAACTGGGGTACCCACTGGCTTTACAGGTTTGGATCGAATTACAGGCGGCTGGCAAAAGCAAGATTTGGTGATTATTGCGGCTCGTCCTGCAATGGGAAAAACAGCTTTCGTACTTACCTGCGCAAGGAATGCTACTGTAGATTTTGCAAAACCCACGGTAGTATTTTCATTAGAGATGTCATCAGTTCAGTTGGTTAATCGTTTAATTTCAGGTGAAGCAGAGATTGAACAAGAGAAAATCAGAAAGGGAAATCTGCAGGAATGGGAATGGCAACAATTGCATAGTAAGATTGGGCGCTTAACAGAAGCACCTTTATTAATTGATGATACCCCAGCCTTAAATATTTTTGAGTTTAGAGCGAAATGTAGGAGATTAAAGTCACAATACGACATACAGCTGGTGATTGTTGATTACTTGCAGCTCATGCACGGTAAAGGAGAAGGAAAAGGCGGCGGTAACCGTGAGCAGGAAATTGGTAGTATTTCAAGAGCCTTAAAATCAGTTGCGAAGGAATTAGATGTACCTGTACTGGCACTTTCTCAGTTGAGTCGTGCGGTGGAGAGCAGACCAGGTTTACAAGGTAAGCGTCCAATGCTCTCCGATTTGAGGGAATCTGGTTCCATTGAGCAGGATGCGGATATGGTACTATTCTTATATCGCCCGGAGTATTACGGTATTACGGAAGACGAGCAAGGACGTTCTCAGGCTGGTATCGGTGAAGTAATCATTGCGAAACACAGGAATGGTGAAACTGGAATTGTACCACTTCGTTTCGTTGGTAAATTTGTGAAATTTACCGATTTGGAAGAAGATTTCAATTCGCCAATGCTGGGATCGGGAGACTCCAGTGCCGGAATCATGCCATCGCAATCATTCGATAACTTTAATAATCCAAGACCTCAAGGCAACACGATCATCATGCCTTCAAGAGGAAATGATATGCACGATGATGACGATCCACCATTTTAGAAGATTAATATTAATATAGGGCCATCTCATAATTTGAAATGGCTTTTTTTATGTTTGTATCGGGCTGTTACTTCGCTTTTGTTTCTAATCTAAAATCTTAACCTCCTGATTGAGATATCACTAACCAACCTAATCTTACCTCTTCATTCAGTTGAATTTAAAAGTACAATTTTCTGTTGGTGAGACACTAGCCGAAAAATGGAGGTTTAATTAATTACATCCAACTAGACTTAATTCATTGCCAAAATTATCAAATTCCACCGATACTAAATCAATATCACTAGTGAGCAATCACATGCTCAATGAACTTAATTTGCATTAATGACCGTTCATATTTACCATCAAACTTTCGAAGAATTAACTTTTAAAACATATATCCAATCAAAATACCTGCCAGCACAATTATTGGCGGACTGACTTTAGTGAAGTTCAATAGTAAAAATGTAGCGAGCATAATTCCGAGAAACAGCCAGTTAAATCCCATCGGGATAAGTAAAAGAATAAAGGCAGCGATGATGAACCCAACGCTCACTGCGTTAATTCCGGAAAGGCTGTGCCGAATGCGCGAGATTTTTTTTAAATCATCCCAAAACGGGACGATAAATAAGACCAGAATTAATCCAGGAAGATTAATTCCAATCACACCGATTAAGCCGCCTAACACTTGTCCCCAGATTCCATAACCAAAATTTTTCATGCTCAATGCCCCGAGATAGCTGGTAAATGAAAAAGTTGGTCCTGGGAGTGCCTGTTGAAGTGCAAAGCCAGATAAAAATCCAGTAGAGGGCAGATAATGTTTCATTTCAACGAACTCAGTAAACATCAATGGCACCAACACTTGTCCGCCCCCAAATACTAAAATACCGTTACGATAAAAGTTTTCCAGTAAACGAATTGGCAAACTAAACGGAGAAGTTCGGTTAATTATCGCGCCCACCAAAGCAAAGAGCAGCAGCGCACCTAGAAGATATATCAATTTTCTGGGATTAAGATTCGAAAACAGTTTAACCCTCAACTCGGTTTCTTCCCGGGGTGTTTCAATTGCCGAAGAAATAATACCGCCCACTAAAATTGCCAATGGGAACACATAGGCGTTTCGAAGTACAAAAGTAGCAACCACAGAGGCAACAGCTAAAAATATGGATACCTGAGAAGAAAGTACCTTCCTACCCAGTTTCCATGCTCCATAGGCAACAATGCCTAAGGCAATCGGCTGGATATATTCCAAAATGTCATTAAATTTCTGTTTTTGATCTAGTAGCGCGTAACTGATGGCCGCAAAGGTCATTACAGCGGCAGTTGGTAAAATCCAGATCAGAAAAGTAACAATCGCCAGTCTGAGTCTACCTACTTTCCAGGCGATTCCGACCAAGGTTTGCGTAGAAGCTGGTCCAGGTAATACTTGTGCTAACGCATTTAATTCTAATAATTCCTCTTCAGAAATAAACTTAGTACTTTGAACAAAGTACTTTAAAAGTAATGCCAGATGGGCTTGCGCTCCACCAAATGAGGTAAAGGTAAAAAACAACACATTCCGTAGAAATAGCAACTGTTTTTTTGTCGAAATTGGTTTGGGCTGCATCAAAGTTGATTATCAATAACCACTAAATCATTAATCGTCTTCATAATCTAAACCAGCAGCTGTATTGTATGCACCTTGAAGTTCTGAAAATGCGTGCATATCCCGCTTGTTTCTAGCGGTTACCATTCCTTTCTGATAGACTTCGATTGCTTTCTCTTTCTGTCCGTCTTTTTCATATAACTTACCTAAATGATAATAAGTCCCCACATAATCCGGATGTTTATCAGTTAACTGAAGGTAAAAAGAATAGGCTTTTTCTTTATCATTTTGGTTGTTATACTCTGTGGCTAAGGCATATAGAATAAACGGGTCGTTAGGTTCACTTTCTAAAAACTCCAATAACTTGACTAAACGGGTTGATGACATTTTATTTCCTTGCTTTTTTAATTAAATTTGCAGAAAGACCTTATATATAAATCTCGATAAATATGAAAATATTAGTTTGTATCAGTAACGTGCCCGACACGACGACAAAAATAACTTTTACCAACGATAATACCGAATTCAATACTGCAGGAGTGCAATATATTGTTAATCCTTATGATGAGATTGCATTATCAAAAGCAATTGAATTAACTGAAGGCGGTAAAGGGACGATCACTGTAATTAATGTTGGTGAAGCAGGAAACGATCCAACAGTTAGAAAGGCTTTAGCGATTGGTGCGGATGATGCGGTTCGCGTAAATGCTGCACCACGCGATGCATATTTTGTTGCTAAACAAATTGCGGAGTATGCAAAAGATAAAGATTTCGACATGATTTTAACAGGTCGCGAATCTATCGACTATAACGGGAATCAGGTTGCAGCAATGGTAGGTGAGTTTCTAGATATCCCTTCTATCTCAATAATAAAGAAATTAGATTTTGATGGAAGCACTGCAACAATAGAGAGAGAAATTGAAGGTGGTAAAGAGGTTGTAACGGTTTCGGGTAAGTTTATAGCCAGCTGTGCAGAAGGTGTAGCAGAGCCAAAAATCCCGACAATGCGTGGAATTATGAGCGCCAGAACAAAACCGCTAACTGTAGTTGAAGCTGTTGCCATTGAAGAAGTAACGAAGGTGGCCAAATATGAAACTCCGGCCCCACGCGGAGCCGTTAAGTTAGTTCCTGCTGATCAAACCGAATCCCTTATCGGCTTCCTTCATAGTGAAGCTAAAGTAATTTAAATATGTTAAATTGCCATTAGCGCAATAAACGAGATAATTAACAGCATTAATTTCATCAAAAAATAGAAATCCCAAAGGGGGTTTACGGAAAAATATATGTCAGTATTAGTATATGTAGAACAAGCTGAAGGTAAATTTAAGAAATCTGTTTTCGAAGCCGTTTCTTATGCCAAAGCCATTGCAGATCAACAATCCACCAGCTTAACAGCAATTTCAATTGGCAATGTAGCTGAGACTGAACTGAAAGCGTTAGGAAAGTACGGCGCTGCTAAAGTATTAAACGTAAGTGCAGACCAGTTAAAAACTTTTGTTAACCAAGCCTATGCGAGCGTAATCGCTGCTGCTGCAGAAAAAGAGGGAGCAGACATTGTTGTGTTATCTAACTCTTTCTCTGGAAAAGGATTAGCCCCTAGAATTGCAGTAAAACTTAAGGCAGGATTAGCAGATGGTGCTGTGGAATTACCGAGTACAGACGGGAAATTTTCAGTTAAAAAAACCGCGTTTTCAGGTAAAGCTTTTGCCGTTACAGAAATAACATCTGCGAATAAGGTAATTGCTTTGAATCCAAATGCATTTGGTGTGAAAGAAAATTCAACAGATGCAACAATTGAGAACTTTGAAGCAGATATTAAACAATCAGACCTTGGAACTGTTATCAAAGATATTGTAAGGGCTACAGATAAAGTTTCCTTACCGGATGCAGAGTTAGTTGTGTCAGCTGGGAGAGGTTTAAAAGGACCGGAAAACTGGGGAATGATCGAAGAGTTGGCGGGCTTGTTAGGTGCTGCAACTGCTTGTTCTAAGCCAGTATCTGATGCAGATTGGAGACCGCATTCTGAACACGTTGGTCAAACAGGAATTGCCATCAGTCCAAACTTATATATTGCTATCGGAATTTCTGGTGCAATCCAACATTTGGCTGGTGTAAGTTCATCTAAGGTTATTGTGGTCATCAACAAAGATCCAGAAGCACCATTCTTTAAAGTGGCAGATTACGGTATCGTTGGCGATGCTTTTGAAGTAGTACCAAAATTAATAGAAGCTTTAAAAGCACATAAAGGATAGATTTGTCATCCTGACCTTGTCGAAAGTTCGGTATCACAATCTTTCAAACGGGTCAACATGGCATCAGCAAATATGAAAAAAGTTAAGTTAGATATTGTAGGATTATCTTATAGCCAGACACAATCTGGCGCCTATGCCCTAGTTTTAGGAGAAGTGAATGGAAGAAGGCGTTTGCCTATTATTATTGGTGCGTTTGAAGCCCAGGCAATTGCTATAGAGATTGAGAAAATGACCCCGAGCAGGCCCTTAACTCATGATTTATTTAAGTCAATGGCAGACACTTTTCATATTAACATCGAAGAAATCATTATATACAACCTGGTTGATGGCGTGTTTTATGCAAAGTTAATCTGCAACGATGGAAAGAATAAGCATGAAATTGACGCCAGAACATCTGATGCCATTGCCTTAGCGGTTCGATTTGACGCGATGATTTATACTTATGAATTCATTTTGTCATCAGCAGGAATCGTAATTGAAGGAAATGATTTTCTATTTCTGGAAAATATGGATTCGATTGCAAAAGAGCCAGATGCAGATAGCGTTCCCAATCCAGCTAAGCAACAAGGCTTTGGAGATTTATCTATGGAAGAACTGCAAGAAAAACTTCAAGAAGCAATCGCCGAAGAGGCATATGAAAAAGCAGCAAGACTACGTGATGAATTAAATAAGCGAGGTAAATCATAAAAATGCTCAATTAAATATTATTCAGACAGAATAATTCTATATATTTCTTAATTAAAATCTGAAAACAGAATAAACCCAAATTGCTCAAAATAATTTGGGTTTATTTTTGAATTATGTTTCAAATTAGTTCTATATTCAGCCTTTACTTTCAAAAATCAAACAAACGATATGACGAATGTTAAGTTTCGCTTAACCTTGATGAGCTTTATGCAATTTTTTGTATGGGGTGCCTGGCTTATCACAATCGCAAATTACTGGTTCGGAACAAAACAGTGGGACGGGACACAATTTGGGGCAATTTTTGCCACAATGGGCTTCGCATCTTTGTTTATGCCAACATTAACAGGGATTATTGCAGATAAATGGGTTAACGCAGAAATTCTTTATGGCATACTCCACATCTTATATGCCGGTGTTTTATTTTATCTACCACAAGTGGAAAGTCCAAACGCATTCTTTTGGACAATGCTCATCGCCATGTGTTTTTACATGCCAACTATATCGTTAAGTAACTCTATATCATATACAACCCTAAAGTCTGGAAATCTGGATGTTGTGAAAGACTTCCCTCCCATCAGGGTTTGGGGTACAGTTGGCTTTATAGCGGCAATGTGGATCACTAACTTAACAGACAACAAGGCAAGTGCTAATCAATTTTATATCGCAGGAAGCGGTGCATTATTACTCGGCATATACGCATTTACGCTACCCAAATGTAACCCCAGTAAACTCATCTCAGAGGAAGCATCACTTATGCATACATTGGGTTTAGAAGCATTTAAGCTTTTTGCAAATTATAAAATGGCTTTATTTTTCATCTTCTCGATGTTTTTGGGTGGTGCGTTACAGCTTACAAATGCTTATGGAGATGTGTTTTTAGATGAATTTAAACACTTCCCTAAATATGCTGACTCATTTGTAGTAGAATATTCAACCATCATCATGTCTATTTCTCAAGTATCAGAGACCCTCTTTATTTTAGCAATCCCATTCTTTTTAAAACGCTTTGGAATTAAAAAAGTAATGATTATCGCCATGTTGGCTTGGGTTTTCAGGTTTGGTTTCTTTGCTTATGGCAATCCTGCAGGCAACCTTTGGATGATTATTCTTTCTTGCGTTGTCTATGGAATGGCTTTTGATTTCTTCAATATTTCGGGATCATTATTTGTAGAAACTTCTACAACAGCTAAAACAAGATCATCTGCGCAAGGAATGTTTATGATGATGACCAATGGATTTGGTGCTGTATTTGGTAGCTTAGTCTCTGGCTGGATGATTGATAAATACTTTACTAAATCGTTTACCAATATTCAGGCAACATCTGAATTTGTAGGGTCAACGCCAACAAATAATCATCTGCTTGATTTTGTAAAAAGTCAAGGCGTAAGCATCTTAAACAATGGTACTTTCGATAAGGCCATTCATATGAAAGACTGGCATCACATCTGGCTATCATTTACCATCTACGCACTAATCATTACTGTTCTATTTGCGTTATTATTTAAACACAAACATACCAAAGCTGAAGAAAAAGCGATAGAAGCAATCAGTCACTAAAATTTAATCCTCTCCCAACCCCTTAATATGTCAGCTGGCAAGTATAGAAAAGAACATGATTGTTTAAATTGTGGTGCTCATGTAGAAAAACATTATTGTAGCAGTTGTGGTCAACCCAATTTGGAACTAAAAGAGAGTTTCTGGGGGTTTATCAGCCACAGCATCGCCCATTACTTCCATTTCGATAACAAATTTTTCCAAACCCTCAACCCGCTCCTAACTAAACCAGGGCAAGTTACCTTAGACTACCTCGCTGGAAAACGAGCCCGGTATATTAATCCGGTGAGCATGTACATTTTCGTATCCATCGTCTATTTTATTGTTGTGCCTAAGGCTTCTGTTGAGGGCGATAAATCAAAGCATCACCAAACAAAACTAGAAAGGAAGCAAATTGAAAGAGCCACGTCTAAATTAATAGATACCAGCAGAAACGGAGAAAATAACGTAGTAAGCGGAATCGCTAAAACAGCAATAAACCGCATTAACAGCAACATTTCGATTAGCGAGTTCCAAGATCTTACGTTTAAAGAACAAGAAAAAGCTATTGCTTATCTCAAAAGCAAATCGAAAACCTCGGATTTCAACGCTAACCTGCTGATAGAATACAATAAATTTCACATTATCAAGCAAGATAGTACTTATACATCTTATCTAAACAGGCAAGCTAAACTTTCTGCCAGTGAAAAGGATAACTGGTTTCAACGAACCCTCAAGAAGAGAGATATTACGGTCAATCAAAAAATGGTTTCCGGATGGACTTTGAAAGAAGAAATAGAACATTACCGTCCAAAACAGTATTTCCTGCTGATGCCTATCCTGGCCATGTTCATTATGATTATTTTCCGTAAGAATAAGAAATACTATCTGGACCACCTGATCTTTACTATCCATGGAATGACAGCCTACTTTATTGAAGAGATTATCACCAGTCCGATTAAAAAGCACGTGTTTGGACTCGATTCCACAACGTCGGATTTTATAGGAGTGATCGTTTTTGTCGCCATTGTTTGGTATATGTACAAGGCTTTAAAATTATTTTATAACCGCAGCAGAAGGGCTACGATATGGAAGATGTTCCAGGTTGTTATACTCTATGCCATAACATTGGTTATTACAGAAAAAATAATCTCCGAAACCATCTATTACTTTATTGCTTAACTCAATTGGTTTGAACAGAAAAGCCTCAGCATTAGGAATGCTGAGGCTTTAGTATTTTATTGGATCTGAAAATTACTTTCTGTCCTTCAACTCAACAAAGGCTCTATCGGTTTCACCAACGTAGATTTGACGAGGACGGCCGATTGGCTCTTTATTTTCATGCATTTCTTTCCATTGTGCAATCCATCCCGGTAATCTACCAAGAGCAAACAACACAGTAAACATCTCTGATGGGAAGCCCAATGCTCTGTAAATTATTCCAGAGTAGAAATCTACGTTTGGATATAATTTCCTATCAATGAAATACTGATCGGTTAAAGCTGCTTCTTCTAATTTCTTTGCTATCTCTAAAATAGGATCGTCAATACCTAAGTTTTCTAAAATATCATCGCATGCTTTTTTAATGATTTTTGCACGTGGATCAAAGTTTTTATAAACCCGGTGGCCAAAACCCATCATACGGAACGGATCGTTTTTATCTTTCGCCTTATTGATCCATTTCTCTGTATCACCACCATCTGCTTTAATCAATTCAAGCATATCGATAACAGCCTGGTTTGCCCCACCATGTAACGGACCCCAAAGCGCAGCAATACCCGCAGCAATAGATGCATACAAATTACAGTCAGACGAACCTACTATACGAACAGTTGATGCTGAACAGTTTTGCTCATGGTCAGCATGTAAAATCAGCAATTTATTCATTGCGCTAACTACAATTGGATTTACATCATAATCCTCAGTACGCTGACCAAATGTCATCCAAAGGAAATTGGTTACATAATCATATTTATTTTTAGGATAAATTAGTGGATTACCTAAAGACTTTTTATAAACAAATGAAACAATAGTTGGGAACTTCGCCAACAGTTTAATAATTGTTAAGTCTTGTTCCTCTGGGGTTTGATTTGGCTTTAAACATTCTGGATAGAATGTTGATAGTGAGAAGATTAACGAACCTAACTGACCCATAGGATGAGATTTAGAAGGATAGCCATCGAAGAACTTCTTCATATCCTCATGGATCAACGTATGCTTGTTAATATCAGTTTGTAAATCTTCTAATTGTGTTTGTGTTGGAAGATCTCCATAGATGATCAAATAAATAACTTCCAAGAAACTAGATTTTGCAGCAAGCTCCTCAATCGAATATCCTCTATACTTTAAGATACCTTTTTCACCATCTAGAAAAGTGACTTTGCTTTTGGTAGAACCCGTATTTTTAAATCCAGTATCTAAGGTTACAAAACCAGTTAAATCCCTTAATTTAGAGATATCAATAGCCTTTTCATCTTCTGTTCCTGTAATTACTGGCAATTCTATCGTTTTACCATCAACTTTAATTTCTGCAATATCTGACATATTATTGTATTGTGTTTATAGCTTTCTAAATTATATAAAATTAATATACGTGCATAACAAATCTGTTAAATTAATATGAATAATCGGTCAGAGAGACGTAACAATCATGCTGAATTTAACACCGAAATATTTTACTATTTCGCTTTCAGTTCCTCTGTTACACGACCACATTCCAGCATCTCGTCGCCATAATATGGATTTTTTATTTCCTTTGCTGTTGATAACCAATCTCCTCCATCACCTTTATTGGCCATTGGGCAGTGCTGCACATATATCGTTCCTTTTTCTATTTCGGCACTTTTCATCAGGGCTATTAAATCTGCACTCAAAGTTGTAAAACCTTTTCTTTGATCAATGAGGTCTGAACTAGCGGCAATTTTTCCCGCGATTTCGGCAGTTGGCTCGCAGCCTTCGAAATCAGCTAAACTTTTCTGTAACGCTACTGCAGCTTTTTGAGAGACTTTCGCGTCAGATTTTACTAATGCATTTTTTAAAATAACATATTCTGTAAAAATATTTGCTTTCTTATGGTCTTTAATAGAAACATCGTTCCTAACGTTAAGAGAATCTTTTTGAACGGAATCTTTTTTATCTGCTGATTTCTTTTCTGATGGATTACAAGCCATAAGGCCGGCAACAATAACTATTCCGAATAATTGTTTCATGGTATTTGGTTTTCGGTTCAAAATAGGGATTTAAATATGAAATAAACAAAAAAAGCCCCGCAAAGTGCGGGGCTTGGGTATTAAATGATGTTTTAATTATAATTTGAAATTATAAGCTAACCTAACCGCATATTGTCCGGTTTTTCTGAAATAAGTTGTAGAAGCGCTATCATTCACATAACCTTCATATCTTACACCAACATCAAAACCACCGAATTCGTAGCCTAGACCCCCAGAATAAATAAAGTTGGTTTTTGCGCCATCCTGAATAGCAATGCCTGCACCAGCTTCAGTAGCTAAATACATTCTTTTGATCGGGAATACTTTAACACCACCTTTTGCCGGAATGAAATCAGCATCTATTGCGTTATCTTTCGCCACCAATTTAGTGTAGCCTCCAGAAGCGGTTACCGCAACATAAGGTGTTAAGTCCCATTGTAATTTCAAATCCGCACCGTAAGCATAGTCCATCGGAGATTTGTCGCGGAATACCCCACCATTAATACCAACGCCAACTTTGAAACCCATACCTTTTGGAGCTGGATTTGGATCAGGTTCCATCATTGTTTGGGCACTTAAGCTCGTCGAAGCAAAGATGGCGACTGCCGTAGCTGCTGTTGCGAAAATTTTAGTAATCGTTTTCATATTAGATAAATTAAGTTAATTAATAAGGTTTTGAGGTATATACGAAAACTGATTTCATTTAGATTTATTTATTTTCATTTTTTTCAGAAATTATTATAAATAAAAAAAGCCTCAGCAAATTGCTGAGGCTTTTAAATCCTAGTTTAATAATCTTACAAGCTGAAACCGTAAGCTAAACGTAAGCCAACATATCCACTGCTACCACCGTCTTTAGCTAAACCTTCATATTTAACACCTAGGTCTAAACCATTACTCCATGCATAACCCAATGCTGGAGAATATACGAATGAAGTTCCACTTCCTTTGTTAGTACCAAAACCAGCACCAAGTTCAGCTAAACCATAAATACCTGCTCCTGAATCATTAAAGAAATACTTCGCACCAACTTTAACTGGGATGTAACCTAAATCTGTTCCATCAACTGTAACATTACCTAAATTAATATCTTTAGCTAAGAAACGGGTATAACCAGCAGTCACAGGAATTGACAATTGCTTATCAACGTCAAATTGATAACGTAAATCTGCACCAAGTGCTACATTGTATGCATCGCTGGTAGGGATACCACCAATAATTCCGATTCCTAATTTTTGAGATTGTGCATTAGCATTAGTTGCAAAGAAAAGAGCCACTACAGCTGCTGAAGTAGCAATAATTTTAGTAAAAGTTTTCATCAAATATTATTTTTAAGTTAAATAAATTATATCAGCACTGTTACAAAACATGTGCCAAAAACGAGATACCAACAACTTTTAAGAATTTAAGCAGCGAACGTCTTTAAGACAAGCGCTTTAAGTTTCGTGACATCACCTGCGTTAGAATTTCATCTTTTAAGCTTTCTGTTGCCACTGAAGCGTCGAGCCAAACGATGTCAACACCATCTTTTTCCATTTTTCTAAAAAATGTATTCTGCCGCTTGGCGTATTGGCAAATCGCTATACCCAGGTTTAACTTCAACTGCTCATAAGAAAGTAACCCCTTAAGGTAACTCACTATAAATTTGTACTCTAGGCCATAGAAAACTAACATCTCATGATCTACACCGCCAGAAATTAAAGCAGAAACCTCTTCTATCATTCCATTTTCCAGCCGGTATTCGAGTCTCGATAAAATTTTGGATCTGGTGAGTTCAACCTGATTTTTTAAGCCGAATATTACTGGCTTAATCTCAGGCCACTTTTTTTCCGATAGTTGATGATCTTGGAGATATTCAGAAATCTCAATAGCCCGGATTAACCTTTTTTTTGATGATAGATCAACGTGTGAAACCTGTGCTTGTGGAAAGGCATTTAACTTCAATACCAATTGATTTTTATCATATGCTTCTAACGATGTTCTCAAGGTTTCATTAATCGGAACTGCCGTATACTTTTGATTTTGCAGCAAACTGTGAATATACATGCCTGTTCCACCACATAAAATAGCTTGCTTGCCCCTCTTACAAATTGTTTCAAATGCCTTGTAAAAATCATTTTTAAAGGCATCAACATGATAATATTCTCCGGGATCTAAAATATCGATTAGGTGATGCGGAATAATTTTATCGTTAATTTCGTATTCATGAAGATCTTTGCCAGTCCCTATATTCATCCTTCTAAAAATCTGACGACTATCGGCACTGATGATCTCACCGGTTAATTCATTGGCTACCTGAACTGCAAGTTTCGTTTTACCAGATGCGGTTGCACCCAGAATGATAATTAAGTTTTGATCTAACATTTAGAACTTCAGGATAAATTTAAGACTTCCGGTATTGAACACCACGGGGCAAACATCTAATCTATTTTTAATAAGCGATCGTTTTAGATTTTCGTCTAATGAAAACTGCTGATGAGCTATCGTTTCAGTTAATGAAAAACCAAGCGTAGAATAAACTTCACCAAGCGACCAATCTCTGTCCGCATAGGTCATTAAATCATTTGGCCGGAACAACATGTAGAAATGCGAGATCAATTTGCTCAAACCGCCAGTAACCGTATAGCCTGATTTTACTGCGAATCTAATTAATTCAGCCGACTTATAATTTTCAGTATGGTTCATATTTCTAAGCGCGGCAAAAGTGGCTACTGCAACCAGTTCTTCCTTTTCAAACAGACCTAGCTTGTAGCGACTATTTACAGCCCCTTGCAAATGGTTGCGGTTAATAAACTCATCAGCAATTGGTTTGGATATTTTAGATACTTTAGTTTTACGCCCATGAATCCTGGTGTTTAATCCAGCCAGCGATTCAATTCTTGCCAATACCTGCAAAGGTCTTGTCAACCACACGTCTTCCCAAAGGTGAATAAGTCTGATACCGGCACTGCGGTACCTCTCCTGTAAACTGATGAGCTGTGCAGGATTATAGGCGTTTTTAAGATTAATCAAATTAACAATAAGTTTTTCCTTATTCAGGGAAACTAAACAAAATTCCTGATCAAAAGAAAAATGGCATTCAATTTTGAGATCTTCCAATCCGGACCTAAACTGATGATGCCATTCTATATTTTTATTTATTTCTGGTTGGTTCAAGATGTTGATTTATCAGCTTTAAATGCTGTCGACAAATTTAACCATCCTATTGTTATATCCATTCTTTTTCTTTGAAGTTGGTATTGATAATTTCTATGAACGTTTGGATTTCTTTTAATTTTTCATCATCTAATGCTGAAATCTCGTAACCAATTCTTTCCTCGCCAAAAGTTTTCAATTCTTCTGTACTTGCTGTAAAATCTTCGGCATTCAGCTTAACCTGAACTACATCTCCGTTAATGTAAACTCCTATAAAAAACCGTTCTGTAATTTTACCATCGGCTGTTTCAATATTTTTCTCACTATACAGATCATATCCTGTTTCAGAATTCTCATGAACGGTATATCCTCGTGTGGCGTAAGGTTGAACGCCTGCTCTAATCGTTTGAAATATTTCTACAAGGTCTGTTTTCATAATCGTATTTAGTTTTAAAATTAAACACGATCAGGCCATTATTGTTTAATTTTATTCTTCTTGCCACCATTTTGCATTTGGCAAATACTGATCAATGATGATGGTCTCCCCTAGCCTTGGCGTAACGAGTAGTAGTTTTCTCGCTTCACCAGCAGCAACTACCCGCTGTATAGAATCATCCCAGGGATGCATGGCCAAACTAAATTTAGCCCAGTGTACCGGGAGCAATACTTTTGCTTTTAAATCAATGGCAGCATCAACCGTTTGCTCTGGAAACATATGAATGTAAGGCCAATAAGCATTGTACTGACCGCACTCCAGAATGGCGAGGTCAAATGGGCCGTGGGCATTACCAATCTCTGCAAAATGGGTGTCGTATCCAGAATCTCCGCCAATAAAAAACTTCATTTTTTCTGTTTCCATAACGAATGCAGACCACAGGGTTTGATTCCTTTTGAACTTCCTCCCGGTAAAATGACGGGCAGGAACCGCTGTGAATTTGATATGATTGGTAATTGATATTGATTCATTCCAGCCAAGTTCATTAATCTGGCCTGAAGGTATCCCCCATCTTTCTAAATGAGATCCTACACCAAGAGAAGTTATAATCGTTTTAACGTTTGGTGCAATTGTTAATATCGTCTGATAATCTAAATGGTCATAATGATCATGTGTGATGAGCAGAATATCAATATTCTTAAATTGTTCTGCTTTTACAAAGTCGGTTCCCGGAAAGGCCTCGGTTCCTATAAATGAAAATGGTGATGGCTTTTTACTAAAAATTGGATCAACCAGGATACGTAAACTGTCCACTTTCATCAGGTATGACGAATGACCAAACCAGATTAATTCAGGTAAATCACTATTGGGAAGCGTATCGAGATCTGGTGCTAAGGCCGTTAATTTTTTGTCCGGAACTTTATTGGGATGTTTTTCAAGAAAAAAAGCCTTCAGGATTTTTAAGAAACTAACGCCTTCTGGCTGCATAGGCGTTACGGATAGGTTCTGCAATGCGCCGCTTTTGTAATTTGCCAACTGATGAATTTTGGCTAATCGCAAACCATTAGGCTGGCGGCCGAATACAGGCAGATTAAGGATAATTGACACCACTACCGTAATGATAATAACAATATAAAGGAAAATCATTTTTAAGAATTAATGCGCTAATGTAACTATTGCCAAAGTGATAAATCGTCAACTGCTATCCCTTGCATGTTTTTTCACCTCATTCTTACAAAACACAGACCGAGCGTGTCTAAATCAGATGGATTAAAAAATGTTTAATAATTACTTATTTAAGCTTCCGGGAAGTAAGCCATAGTATTTTTTAAAGGCAGTAATAAAATGTTGTGCATTTTTATATCCCACCAGGAATGCCACTTCATTTACTGATTTCTTTTCTTGTAGAAGGCAGTAATATGCCCTTTCCATCCTGATCTTGTATAAATAACCGAAAACGGTATTTCCAATCAGCGCTTTAAAACCTTTTTTAAGTTTAAAATCGTTTATTCCAACCTTTCGGGATAGATCCATTAATGAACATGGCTGTTGTAAATCCATCTCAATTATTTGCTTTGCCAGGAATATCTTCCTGGCGTCTTCATCTTTAATGAATACGCTATTAGTTTCCTTTTTTTGCAGGTAAGAAATAAGCAGTTCGAATATTTTAGACTCGAAAAAGATGCGTTTTAATCTTCCCTCATGTTTAGGGTTAAACATTGTCCGAATCAATAATACAATCTCAGGCCTAATCGCATCTGCCTTTAATTCAACTTGTTCTTCAAAACACTGATTTGTAACCTTGTTGAAATAAGCCTCTGTGAGTTGGATGTAGACAAAACTTGCCTTCCCGGTAACATTAAATGCAATGCGGTTAAACCTAGCTAAGGAAATATTTTGCTGATTGTTAGTCAGACTTAGCAGTGTCTTCTCTTTATCGTTAAAATAATTAATACTTCCATTCAAACAAAATAGAAATCCGACGTGCTGGTGCGAAGACTCATAATAAAAATATTGGGGGCCATGCGTAATAATTTCAGTGATATTAATATGAATACCATCAAACCAGTTTTCATTTATATTCAGGTGATAACTATTCTTATGAAATTCTAGCTTATGTTCTTCGAGGTCCTTTTCCGTGTAGAAGTTGGAGTTATAGGTATGATCGTAAATAATATCTTGTGTCGGGTATTCTAAAAGTCTGATTCTCATTTTATTAATTTGCTGCTGGTCAACATCCCTTCTGTCCATCGCAAATAACTTGCTGTCCTCGAAAAATTGGCTGTACATTATAATCCGTATTACGGCATTAATTATCCTTATGGCGTTATCTCGTTATGGTGATTATCTACAAATTTGCATAATTATTTATAATTAGTCTAAATAAATGAAAAGATATTTATCAATTGCTTTTACCCTCATATGTTCTTTCGCGCTTGCACAGGAGAAAAAGATCGATACGGCAAGAGCAACTGATTTGAAAGATGTTGTAGTTACCGGGCAATATGGACCTCAATATTTAAAAAATTCGGTTTACAATGTCAGGACGATTAGTGCGGAGAAAATAAGATTACGTGGCGCGGTAAACCTTCAGCAGGTTTTAAATACCGAACTGGGTTTTAGATTTAGTAACGATTTAACATTGGGTACTAGTGATGTCTCCTTAATGGGCATGACCGGAAGAAATGTAAAAGTGCTTTTGGATGGTGTACCGATGATCGACAGATCTGATACGAGAGAAAGTTTAAATCAAATTGACATTAATACCATTGAGCGAATTGAGATTGTAGAAGGGCCTATGTCTGTCGTTTATGGATCTGATGCCCTGGCCGGCGTAATTAATATTATTACTAAAACAGCTGGAAAATCCTTGAATGTAACTGCAAGAGTACAGGAAGAAACTGTTGGAAAGGAATATAATACATTCTCTAATAAAGGAAACCATGTACAGAATGTTGGTTTGAGCTGGCAAAATAATGGCTGGAGTGCTTTAGCTGGTATTACACACAATGATTTTGGAGGCTGGAATATTAAGCCGAGTACTACATCGAAAGAAATTGTCGATCAGGATTTAGCCAGCGGCAATCGGTGGAAACCAAAAGAACAATGGCTGGCCAATACAAAGATTGGATATAGAAATGAGCACTTCAATATTTGGTACAGGTTGGATGGTCTTCAGGAAGAAATCATCAGTCGTGGTGGAATGAATACTTTAAATTATATTGCCGAATGGCAAACTTATAAAACCAGGCGATATACCAATCAGTTACAATCTGAATGGAGATTAAGTCCTTCCTTGCAACTAACCGCGATAGCTGGCTATTCTGATCTTCAACGTTTAACGCATACCATAAACCACAATTTTAGTACTGGGGCAGATGTTTTAAGTGCTGAACAAGGCAAACAAGATACTGCCAAATTTAACTCTACCATTTTCAGGGCTACAGCACAATACATTCTCAGCCCGAAGATTTCATTCCAACCTGGTATTGAATATAATAGAGATGCAGCTAGTGGACAGCGAATCGATGGTTCTCCGGTGATTAATGATTATGCTTTCTTTATTTCATCAGAAATTAAACCTGCTGAAGGGATTAATATCAGGCCAGGGCTAAGATTTATCAAAAACTCCATCTATCCTGCTCCTCCGGTCATTCCTTCATTAAATACTAAATTTAATTTAGGTAAGAATTTTGATTTAAGACTGGCTTATGCGAGAGGTTTCAGGTCTCCGGCATTACGCGAATTATATTACGATTTTGTTGATGCCAGCCATAACATTATAGGTAATCCAGACTTAAAGGCTGAACAATCCAACAGTTTTAATGGTTCGCTTAGCTGGGCTGGTTTAAACATCAATGACTTACAAATCCGTTCAACTTTGGCTGGTTTCTACAATCTCTTTAAAAACAGGATCACTTTTGCCCAATCTACTCAGAATGCTACCATGACCACTTTGTTTAATGTATCTAAATACAAAACTACCGGCTTTACCTTAGACAATACAATCATCTATAAAAACCTCAATGCCACTATTGGCGCCTCTTATATTGGACGCTATAATGAACAACTTCAAGACAACCCCGATTTATCAATTTCTGAGTTTGCATGGTCGCCGGAAGTTACGGCAACTATCCTTTATAATTTTCCAGCCATTAAAGGAAATGTTAGCTTATTCTACAAATACTCGGGTAAAGTACCAAGCTACCAAAGTATTAATGGTAGCCCCGCAGATCTTAAGTTAGTTGAAATTGGCAGTTTTAGCTTAGCTGATTTAATGCTTAACAAGAGCATCTACAAATTCTTCACTGTTAACGCAGGTGTAAAAAATTTATTTAATGTAACTCAACTTAGCAATACTTCTACCGCATCGGGTGGTGCACACAGCACAGGTGGCGGCACAGTGCCCTATAGTTACGGCCGCTCTTATGTAATGGGATTAACTTTTAACTGGAACAAATAATTTAAACACAAAATAAAAACATGAATAAACTCAACTCCATGATTGCAATCGCTGCCTTGGCGATGACTTTTACCGCTTGTAAAAAAGATAGTGAAGAACCTGTAATTGTTGTGCCACCTTCTGATGGAAGTATATTAACGCTAAACGGAATAATTGGTACGGAAGCTGGCAGCGCTGCCGGGAATAGTGTTTATGTAGATTTTAGCACTGACAAACAGACTTCCGTAGCAAGAGCTTCCTGGGATTTAGGGTTTTACAGTGGTTCTGATTTCAGGGTAATCTTAAATAATACAACTGCTGCTGGAGCAAAAGTAATTCAGACACCTAATGCTAACCTTGCAACTGTTGGGGAAGCCGATACGTTAGGATTAACTTTAGCCTATAATCCAGGGAATCCCTTAAATACAGACTTCGCCTATTATGATGCAATTGATGGAAATTTATCAAATACTGCAATACCTGCTATTTCTTCTGTTGCTGGTGAAAATAAAGTAATTATCCTAAACCGTGGTACAGGTGGCGGAATTGGGGCAAGATCATGGATTAAACTTAGGGTAACCAGAAATGCTTCAGGAGGATATACACTACAATATGGTAAAATTAAAGAAACTACAAATTTTACTACTGTCGATATTCCAAAAGATGGAAACTTTAACTTCAAATTCGTTTCTCTTAAAAACGGAACTTTATTAAATGCGCAACCTGAAGGAGCAAATTGGGATATTTCTTGGACGTATTCAATTTACCAGACAGGTAATCTTCCTTATGCTTTCTCTGACTTAATTTTCATTAATAATTTTGATAATGTTACAGCTGCTTTGGTTGATACCGGAATAATTCCATCGTTATCATATACCACTTTTAGTGAAGCTGATATTGCTAAAGTAACATTTTCTAATTCCAGGTATACTATTGGTTCATCATGGAGAAGTACACAACCTGCAACTGGTATAAAAACAAATCTCTTCTATGTAATTAAGGATGCATCAAATAATGTTTACAAATTAAGATTTGTGAGTATGGGTGTTGCTGGTGATGGTGGAACACGCGGTAAACCCGTAATCGAATATAAATTAGTTAAAAAAGGATAAAGTATAAGCGAAGAATTTCGTGAAAAATATGTTTTGTTAGTTGGATAGATGCTCCCCGCGATGGGGAGCTTTATCTTT
>JAZBLB010000049.1:16023-23347 GCA_037032985.1 Bacteroidota bacterium | reverse complement strand
ATTGGATGCGAACGGCCAAAAAAAGAGTATGCAAAACGGTGTTCTACGAGGATCTGGTTAGTAAAATAAGAGTCGGAAAGAAAAGTAGATTTCTATTGCATAGATTCGGTTTAGCGAACGTTATTTAAAATATTTGGTTAAAGGTTATCTGGTTAGTTTAAATGGTTGAATAAATATAGATACATAACTAATTGCTCCCATCCTGTACCATCCTGTCTATTTTTTATAAGATGTTAGCATACAAATCAAAATGTTTACATAAACCCATTTAAATCGATTTACCATTACAATGTAACATGATTAATGTATGTTTATTCATACGCGTGCCATTCAAAATAATTGTGAATATTGCTTGCTTAAGGGTAGGATGATGATTTATCGAAGGCTAATCACAATATTTAAAAAATTAGAATTGCATTCAATTTAGCGATAACACATTTGAATACTCCGACTGCGAGACGCGTTATGGCCCAAGGTTTTATCAGATGCTTGCGATGCAGATCCAAAAGCCTTAACAATTTGAGCCGACATCAATTCCAAAGCCTTGGCTCATTTATAGCCTTTTATATTTTGAGCGCATTCATGAACGCATAGAAACGTTTGGTTTTATTTCATGAAGGAAAAGAAAATAGCCCTTCGGCAGCCAGCACAGCTGAAAAACCCCTACCAAACTTTAAAAACAAAAAACCTGTAAAGCCTTAAAGACCTTACAGGTTAAAAAAATCAATTAATAGAAATTAAGTTTAATTCCAGCCGCCCCCTAAAGAACGATATAAACCAACCACTGCATTAAGTTGCTCAGTTTTAATCGTCGTTAATTCCAATTCACTTTGCAATAAATTACCCTGAGCAGTAATCACCTCTAAATAATTCGCCATACCACTTTTGAAAAGTAAACTGGCGTTTTTAGAAGCCTGTTGCAAGGTTTTTGCACGCCTTTCAGCAATGCTATATTGCGTTTTTAATTTCTCCACTTTTGTTAACTCATCAGAAACCTCGCCTACCGCATTAATTACCGATTGGCGAAACTGAATTACAGATTTCTCCCTATCGATTTTTGCAAGAGCCAAGTTGGACTTTAATTGCCCCCTTTGAAAGATGGGTTGGGTAACTCCGCCGGAAACCATTCCAAATAATGATGCAGGCATACTGAACCAGTTACTAGCCTTAAACGAATTGATTCCGCCACTGGCTGTAATGACCAAAGATGGATAAAGACTCGCTTTCGCTACCCCTACCCTTGCATTTGCAATATCTAAAGCCAGTTCTGCAGACTTAATATCTGGCCTGCGGCTTAACAACGAAGATGGAAACCCGGCATTTAAATCTTGTGGAATAGCCATGTCATTTAACCGCGTTAAGCGATTAATCGACTTAGGTAAAGTACCAATTAAAACACTCAAGGCATTTTCCTGCAGAACTACATTTTGCTCTAAACGCGGAACCAAACCCGCTGCATTTAACTGTTGTGCTTCTGCCTGTTGAATGGCTAACGAGGTAACCTGACCAGCATCAAACTGTAAATTGATAATCCTCAAGGTACTATCATTCAGTTTTAGATTTTTACGGGCAATTTCGAGTTGTGCATCCAGCATCAATAAATTATAATAACCTTGGGCAACATTGGCTACCAAACGGGTTTGAATGGCTTTTCTAGCTTCGCCGGTTTGCAAAAAGCTAGCTAAAGCGCCAGCTTTCTGATTTCGAATTTTACCCCAGATATCTGCTTCCCAGAATACACCCAGGTTAGCATTATAGTCTTCAATATGGGTAGATCCTGTAAATTGATTTAAGCTCAATCCGTTTAAACTGTTATCAGACGGACGGCTTGAACTAGCCGTAACCTGCAATTTCAATTCTGGTAAATAACCCAGTTTAGATTGCTTAAATAAAACTTCAGCAGCATCAATATTCTTCAGTGCAATTTGCATATCATAATTACGCACCAAAGCTGTATCAATTAAATTCTGTACAGTAATGTCATTAATAAAGCTCTTCAGCGGCAGATTGCCAATGCTCGAAGAATCTACAGGCACCAGATTTCTAAACATTTGAGGTGCCAAACCACCTGGCAAGGCCAGGTTTTGAGAAATAGAACATCCGCTCCAGATTATTGCGAAAAGCAGGATGCTTAAGATATTAAACCGTTTCATAAACTACATTTTTAACAGGCTCCTCATGGTAAACAGCCTCATTTGATTTAGAAATTTTTTCTTGTAAAGCCTGGAAAATCACGAATAATACAGGAATAATGAATAAGCCTAATATTACACCAGATACCATCCCTCCAGCAGCACCAATACTAATGGAGTGGTTCCCCTGTGCAGATGGACCGGTTGCCCCCATCATTGGAATCAAACCAACCACAAAAGCGAGGGAAGTCATAATAATTGGGCGTAACCTTAGCTTTGCTGCTTCCAGTGCAGCGGCCACTAAAGGCTGTCCTGCTTTTCGGCGCTGCACCGCAAATTCTACAATCAGAATAGCGTTTTTGGCCAGCAAACCAATTAACATAATCAAGGCTACCTGTACATAAATATTATTTACAATTCCGGTTAAGCCGATGGCTACAAATACACCAAAGATTCCGGCAGGGATAGATAACAATACTGCGAATGGTAAAATGTAGCTTTCATACTGTGCAGAAAGTAAGAAGTAAATGAAAACCAAACACAGTAGGAAAATCACAGTAGACTGTCCGCCAGAAGAAATCTCTTCCCGAGTTTGGCCAGAGAATTCATAACTATAACCATCCGGCAATTGCTGCTCAGCCACTTCTTCAATCGCTTTAATGGCATCACCAGAACTAAATCCAGGTTTAGGAATCGCATTAATGGAAATAGAATTGAACAAATTATATCTTGATGCCGTTTCAGAACCATAGATACGGGTAAGCTTTACCAGCGTATTAATCGGCACCATTTCACCACGATTGCTTTTCACAAATACACGGTCTATAGCAGATGGATCTGCACGATCTTGCACATCTGCCTGCACCACAACGCGGTAATATTTCCCGAAACGGTTGAAATCTGATGCCTGTACACTCCCAAAATAGGTTTGCATACTTTGCAAAATATCTTTCACATTAACACCCAGCTGATCGGCCTTTTCATCATTGATATCCAATTGTAATTGTGGATAATCTGCTTTAAAACTGGTGAAGGCCACTGCAATTTCAGGGCGTTTCATTAATGCGCCGATAAAGGTTTGCGAAATACCACTAAATTTATCAAGTTTACCGCCTGTTTTATCTTGCAACACCATATCAAGTGCCTCTACATTACTAAAGCCCGGAACAGTTGGGAAACTGAACACAAAGAAACTTCCACCAGATATTGCGCCCAATTTGCCGCGAACCTGATTCATAATTTCTTCGATATTTTTTACTGCACCCCGATCTTCATTTGGTTTTAACAACACGAAAACGACGGCAGAAGATGGACTGGTAGAGTTGGTTAACAAATTGAAACCAGACACCGCAGTTACATCTCTTGATGCATCCAGTTTACTCAATACAGATTCTGCCTGGGTCATTACTTTCTGCGTACCATCCAAAGAGGTTCCAGATGGTGTGTTCACAGCAATAGCGATGAAGCCCTGATCTTCTGTCGGGATAAATCCAGCAGGTGTAGTTTTTACCATGAAAACGGTAACCAAAGTAATTAAAGCTAAACCACCCATGCTCAACCATTTATGGCGAACCAAAAACTTTAAGCCGCCGACATAACGATTGGTTAAGGAGTTAAAACTGTTATTAAAGCCGGTAAAGAATTTCTCTTTAAATCCTCTTTTTGCCTCAGGCTTATCGCCATGAGCAGCATGATTATCTTTTAAAAACAATGCCGCTAAAGCCGGACTCAAGGTCAATGCATTTACCGCTGAAATTACAATAGCGATAGCCATAGTGAAGGCAAACTGGCGATAGAAAACTCCGGTAGAACCTTCCATAAAACCTACTGGTAAGAACACTGCCGCCATAACCAGGGTGATGGAAATAATTGCACCTGTAATCTCATGCATGGCCTCGTGTGTAGCCGCCTTTGGAGATAGATGCTTATGCTCCATCTTTGCATGTACTGCCTCTACCACAACAATTGCATCATCTACCACAATTCCAATGGCGAGAATTAGCGCAAATAAGGTGAGCAGGTTGATTGAGAAGCCAAACAATTGCATAAAGAAAAACGTACCCAATATGGCAACCGGAACTGCAATAGCGGGAATTAAGGTAGATCTGAAATCTTGCAGGAAGATAAACACTACAATAAATACTAATAAGAAAGCTTCTACTAAGGTGTGTTCTACTTGCTCAATTGATTGGTCTAGAGCCACTTTTGTACTGTAAAAAATATTCTTTTTAATCCCCACTGGGAAGCTTTTTTCTGCTTTCGCCATCAATTTGTTAAGCGATACCTGGATATCATTCGAGTTTGATCCAGCCAACTGGATAATCCCGATTACAATCCCTTTTTTACCATTTAACCGGGTAATACTGTTGTAAGAATAAGCCCCTAATTCTACCCTCGCTACATCTTTCAAGCGTAAAATAGAACCATCGGCATTGGCACGTATAGCTATATTTTCATACTCTTCTGGTTTGGTTAACTTACCTTTATACTTGATTACATATTCGAAAACCTCCTTGCTTTTTTCACCAAATTTACCTGGTGCAGCCTCTAGACTTTTATCCTGAATGGCTTTCATCACCTCATTAGGCGAAACTTTGTAGGTAGACATTTGCGTTGGGTTTAACCATACCCGCATCGAATAATCTTTAGAACCACCAAAAATTGCAGCTGAACCTACTCCTGGAATCCTTTTAATTTCAGGAATGATATTAATCTGCGCATAATTGGCCACGAACGTTTGATCATATTTAGCTTCATCCTCGGTATATAAACCAATCGCCATGATGAAACTGTTCTGCTGTTTAGCAGTGGTAACCCCTTGCTGCACAACCTCTGCCGGCAGCTGACTGGTAGCCTGGGCAACACGGTTTTGAACATTTACCGCAGCCTGATCGGCATTTGTACCCAATTTAAAGAAAACGGTAATGGCTAAAGTTCCGTCGTTACTGGCTGTAGAACTCATGTATGTCATGTTTTCTACCCCATTGATTGATTCTTCCAATGACGGCGCAACCGAACGTAAAACTGTTTCGGCGTTGGCACCCGGATAAACAGCCGTAACTAAAACCGATGGTGGCGCAATATCCGGAAACTGTTGTAAGGGCAATTTGGTTAGGCCAAGTAGGCCCAGAATCACCAAAAGAATGGAGATTACGGTAGCCAGTACGGGCCTTTGTATAAATATTTTGAACATTGTAGTAGAAACTTATTTTTGATTAATTAACTGTGCAGCTTTATCTGATGATTTTTCTGGTTGAATAACTTGTCCCTCTTGTAAACGATCTAACCCACTTAATACAATCTGATCACCAGATTTCACGCCGTCTTTAATCAGGTAATTACTACCACTTTTCCCAATCACCGTAATTGGCATTTTCGTGACTTTATTTTCTTTGTTAACCGTAAACACAAAGACCTTATCTTGCATTTCAATCGTAGCAACCTGAGGAATTAAAATCGCATCCGGATGTTGTAAACCAAGACGGATTTTACCGGTATTGCCCGAGCGTAAAACACCATTGGCATTTTTAAAAGTCGCTCTCAATGTAATTGCACCGGTATTTTTATCAAACTGACCATCAATCATGTCGATTTTACCTTTTATAGGATAAGTAGTATTATCTGATAACAGTAATTCTACTGCTGGTAAATGACTGATACGGTCTGCAGGATTTTTACCAGGATAATTTGCATTAAAACTGTTGAAATCATTTTCAGCCAGCGAAAAGTAAACGTGAACTTCATGGATATCAGAAAGTTGTGTTAAAGCCGCTTGGTCTGCAGGAGAAACCAAACTCCCTTGCTTTTTTGGAATACGACCGATGTAACCACTTACAGTTGCTTTAACATTGGTATAACCCAAGTTAATTTGGGCAGATGCTACACTTGCTCTTGCTTGTTCGGCATTGGCTTGAGCAATTTTATAAGCTGTTTTGGCCGTTTTTAACTGAAAATCTGACACCACTTTGTTTTGAACCAAAGGGGTAAGCTTGTCAACTTCCAGCTGGGCATTCAAAATCGCTGCCTCGGCAGCGTGCAGACTGGCTTTTGCATTGTTCAATGCCTCGCGATATGGATTTTCATTGATTTTGAAAAGTGTCTGTCCTGCATTTACATGAGCACCTTCATTAACCAAAACACTTTGTAAATAACCACTCACCTGCGGACGAACTTCGATATCTACAGCACCTTGAATGGCAGCAGGATAATCGATATAAGTAGTTTGTGAACTTTCGTTTACCAGGCTCACCGGCAAAACTGGCGGTGGTGGTGCGGCAGCAGTCTGATCAGGAGCAGATTTGCAGGCTACCAATGATATTGATAAAGCTAAAATTAAAATGAGAGACCTAACATTATTAAATGATTTAACACTGTTAAGTTTGATGAAAAGGAGATGGATAGCATTCATATGATTAAAAATTATTGTGATTTAAAGCTTATAAACTATTTAACAGTGTTAAATAGCCTTTTAAAAAAAAATTAGCTGTTAATGGATAAAGTAATTCCTTTAATAGCGTCTTTTAAAATTTGTTGGTTTAGTTCGTCGGTTGTTCTTCCATTTGGGCGCACGAGGTTAATCGAAATTAACCCATGTATTATCGACCAATAGGTGTAATACTTGGTACAGATGTCATTCTCACTCACAGGTTTCTTTTTGTAAAGCGCTTCAATCGCATCTCCAAGCATAGATCCTACAGTTTCTGCTTCATGCATTGAGTTTTTGAAGCTGCAGCAAACCATATCAACACCATACATCAGTTGATAAAACTCTTTGTTGGCAAAAGCGAAGTTCCAGTAAGCAATCCACATGGCTTCCATTTTGTCTTCTGGCGTTTGCTGTTTATCTCTGGCTTCGCGAATATCTTTTCCTAAAATCTGATATCCCCTCCTGGTAAGTTCCATCAGGATACCTTCTTTATTTGAAAAGTATTCGTAAATTATCGGTGCAGTGTATTCAATCTGATCGGCAATTTTACGCATACTTAATGCCTGCCAACCTTCAGTTTGAACTATGTTCAAGGCAGCATCCAGAATTTTGGTTCTGGTTTCATCTTTCAATCGTAAAATTCTTTCTTTGCTTCCCATGATTTGGAATATAAGGTGATAAATAATCTAACACCGTTAAGCAAATGTATAACCAATTTGGAAATTGACAATCATGAAAATGTCAGATAAAATTTCGTTAGTTAAAA
>JAZBLB010000049.1:0-15923 GCA_037032985.1 Bacteroidota bacterium | reverse complement strand
CCAATTTGGAAATTGACAATCATGAAAATGTCAGATAAAATTTCGTTAGTTAAAATGTGTGTTTAAACGGGTTTGGAGCGATTTTAAAGAGAACAAATTGGAATTTATTTTCCTAGTTAATCGCATGACACGAGTGTTTTGTTATTATGATGAAAATCGATGAGAAAAGAATACTCACCTAAAGAACTGGCTAGGTTATAAAGAAAGGCCGCATCTTTGCTAAAAAGCATCAGCTTAAATCTCGCAGGTTTAAATTTACTAATGAACTGCTTTATAACCTACGAGGTTTGGGAAATTTAGCACTAACTGACTAACTGAATCGTTAACAATGTCGTCATTACAGGGAATAAGTTTATCAACTGAAAAAGCTGCCGCTCAATAATCGCAAAAGGCGATCAAATTCCCCCATCATGTTGAAGAAAGTGTGATCGCCGAAGATTAATAATTTCATCACAGCGCCATTAAGGCAGTGATTTATCCTTTAAATTTTTTCATGAATTCACTTACACGCTCCTCAAGATTTCCGTGCTCAAGTTCCTTCACAAATGCAGTTCCTATAATGGCACCATTAGCATAACTGCAAGCCTTATCAAAAGTTTGCTTATCGCTGATTCCGAAACCGATCATGGTTGGATTTTTCAAGTTCATGTCTTTAATCCTACCAAAATAAGTTTCAGTAGTATTGCCTACCTCCAAATTTTTACCTGTTGTTGCAGAAGAAGAAAGTAAATAGATGAAGCCATTGGTTAAACTATCAATTTTATGAATGCGTTCATCAGCCGTTTGTGGCGTAATCAAAAATACATTGCTTAAATTATTTTCTTCAAAGCAACCCTGATAAAACTCTTCATATTCTACCATTGGCAAATCCGGCACAATACAGCCATCCACACCAACTTCTGCACAAGCTTTACAGAAGTTTTCTACACCAAATTGCAAAACAGGATTTACATAACCCATCAACAATACCGGAATGGTTACATTTTTTCTAAGGTCTTTCAATTGCTCAAAAAGAAGTTTCAGGTTCATGCCTTGGTCCAAAGACTGTTTGCTACTGGCCTGAATAACCGGACCGTCTGCAACCGGATCTGAATATGGGAAACCGATCTCCAGCATATCTGCGCCAGACCGCTCTAATGCTTCAGCAATCTGAATCGTATCACCAATGTTTGGATAACCGGCGGTATAATAAATTGATAATATATTTTTCTTCGATTCGAAGAGTTGTTTAATTCTGTTCATTTCTTTTGAGATGTGAGAAGTGAGATTTGAGAACCAGACTAAAGATCTCATATCTATTATTTCTGCTCTATAAATTAAAATATTTAATGTAAGTATCTAAATCCTTATCTCCCCTACCTGATAAGCAAATTACCACATTTTCCCCACCTTTAAATTCCATTTTGTCTAAATAGGCTAAAGCATGTGCACTTTCAATTGCAGGGATAATGCCCTCCAACTGCGTGAGCAATAGCCCTGCCTCCAAACTTTCTTCATCGGTAATCGACACATATTGTCCTCTACCAGTTTTAAATAAGTGGGCATGTTGGGGACCAATCCCCGGATAATCTAATCCAGCTGAAACTGAATGTGGTTCTACCACCTGGCCATCTTCCGTTTGCATTAAAATACTGCGGCTACCATGTAATACACCTTCTTTACCCAGGTAAGTTGTGGCTGCTGAAAATCCACTGGAAACGCCTTTCCCTGCAGCTTCAACTGCAATCAGTTTCACATTTTCATCATCCATAAAATGATAAAACATCCCCATCGCATTACTGCCGCCACCCACACAAGCCAACACATAATCTGGCTGGTCGTTACCGGTTTGCTCCAACAATTGTCTTTTTGTTTCTTCTGAAATAACAGATTGAAATAATGCCACCATATCAGGATAAGGATGCGGACCAACTACCGAACCAATAATATAATGCGTATCAACCGGGTTATTAATCCAGTCGCGCATGGCCTCATTGGTTGCATCTTTAAGCGTCTTACTTCCCGAACTCGCCGGAACAACCTTTGCCCCTAACATTTTCATGCGGGCGACATTCGGCGCCTGGCGCTCAATATCCACTTCTCCCATGTAAATCACACATTCCAGGTTGCGTAAGGCACAAACCGTTGCCGTTGCCACACCATGCTGACCTGCCCCTGTTTCTGCAATGATTCGTTTTTTCCCTAACTTCTCAGCAAGAAGAATCTGCCCAATGGTGTTGTTAATTTTATGTGCGCCCGTATGGTTTAAGTCTTCCCTTTTCAAGAAAATATTAGCACCATATTTTTCGGAATATCTTTTAGCCAGATATAGCGGCGAAGGGCGGCCAACATAATCTTTTAATAATTGATGAAATTCTTTCTGAAAATCGGCATCATCAATAATCTTTAAATAATTTTGACGCAATTCCTCAACGTTCGGATAAAGCATCTCCGGGATGTATGCTCCACCAAAATCTCCGTAATATCCTTTTTCGTTTACTTTATATTTCATAATCTCTTTTATAATTCCGTGGTTAACTAATGACCACAATTAAACTCATGAACGATGTTCTTTAATAAATGTGGAAACCATTTCTACATCTTTAACCCCAGGCTCTACTTCGAACCGACTGTTAATATCCAGGACAAATAATCTTTCATCTTCAATTTTTGATAGTGCTGCGATGTGTTCCAAATCTATTCCTCCGCTTAAAAAGTAAGGCTTATCAAGGCTATAATGATCTAGAATTTTCCAATCAAAAGTTTTTCCCGAACCGCCATGTGCTTTTGTTTTCGTATCAAACAAAAAGAAATCAACCAGGTGTTGATATTCTTTTAGGCTGCCAAAATCAAAATGCTCATCAACACCAAAGGCTTTGATAATCTCCACGTTGCCAAATTCCGCTTTTAGATCAGCACAAAAACCAGGCGACTCTTTTCCATGTAACTGAACAGCCTTAAGTTGATATAGATTTATTTTTTTCTTCACAATGTCTAAATCTTCATCAACAAACACACCAACTGTTTTAATTTCTGCCGGAATATATTTTATCAGTTCTGCTGAAACATCATTGATAAACCGTGGAGATTTTTCATAGAAAACGAAGCCTAGATAGTCTGGTCTCAAGGAGGCCACAGCTGCAATGTTGGCGGCAAGCTTCATTCCGCAGACTTTTATTTTAAAGCTATTCATTAGGCTACTAATTTTTTAAAACTGGCCAGGGCCTTTTTACCTGTTAATGATTCTTCGGCCTCATAGAAACAGTCGGCAAAAGAGGCTGTTGGCTTAATTGTTTTTATGGCCAGCGCAGAATTGCAAAGCACTACGTTATTTTGAACATCTGTGGCTTCCCCGTTTAAAACATCCATAAAGATTTTCGCTGAGGAAGCTACCGTATCGCCGCCTTTAATGTCGTTTACAGAAACTCTTTCAAAGCCCATTTCCGTAAGGGTTAAAATGCTTTCCCCTTTATTATTGAAGGTTTTCACATCGCAGGTTAGAGAAATTTCATCATATCCTTCCAATGCGTGTACAATGGTATAATTCTTTGTTGTGTCTTGATAGAGATAATTATATAACCTGGCCAGTTCAAGGCTGAAAACACCAACCATCTGATACTTTGGCTGTGATGGATTGACCATCGGACCAAGCATATTAAAAAAAGTTTTAATCCCCAGGTCTTTACGAATTGGTGCCACAATTTTCATGGCAGGATTAAATAGTGGGGCATGTAAGAAACAGATACCTGCATGATCTAGGTTTTTCTTCAACGTATCCTGATCATTGGTGAAAGAATAGCCTAAGTATTCCATCACATTGGAAGACCCGCAACCAGAAGAAACACCGTAGTTTCCATGTTTGGCTACATGATGCCCCGCCCCTGCTACCACAAAAGAGGAAAGTGTAGAAATATTAAAAGTGTCTTTTCCATCGCCACCCGTGCCACAAAGATCGATGAGTTCGAAATCAGAAAAGTCTGCCTTGATTCCTAAATCCAGCATGGCATCCCGGAAACCTTTCAACTCATCAACCGTAATATTCCTCATGGCATAAGCTGTGATAAATGCTGCAATCTGAGAATCGTTAAACTCTCCCTGAGTGATGGAAATGAGGATGTTCCTGGCCTCTTCTCTACTAAAACTTTTGTTTTCGAATAGATGATTTAATATTCTTTTCATGTTAATGTCTTTGTAATCACCAATAATTAAGGATTCACCATTCCAAGCCTTTTCCGTGATTAGATAATTATGCGATTTTCATTAGTTCCACCAAGTGTTGCCTCAAAAAAAAATGCATAAAAAAAGGATTGCTTTTTGGGCAATCCTCTTCGTTGTGTATAAAATATTTTAAAATATATAACAATAGAATTTGCCTAACGAATTTCGTTATGCCACCACCAATTGTTATTTAAGTTTTTAATTATCATGTTTGTATAGAACAAATATTGATATACTTTTTTATAATTCCAAAATCTTTCTAAAAATATATGGCTTTCTTTGGCAGAAAAGTACAGTTTAATGATGATTTGGGTTTCGGCTCCACTCCCGTGATCAAAAATCAGCGTGTTTTGAACATCGATGGCACCCCTAATATTGAGCGAACAGGCTTACCGTGGTTTAAATTTGATGATACATATACCCGATTGGTAACCATGAGCTGGCCCCGTTTTTTCCTGGTGATTTTGATTGCCTATCTCATTGTGAACACACTTTTCGCCGTAGCTTACAACGTAATCGGTATTGAAAATCTGAATGGCGCAAAAGGCGTTACGCTTCGGGATCAGTTTTTTGATGCATTCTTCTTCTCCGCACAAACCATTTCCACCGTTGGTTATGGTCACATCTCTCCACAGGGTTTCGTCACCAGCGTGCTGGCAGCTTTTGAAAGTATGCTTGGTTTATTGGCATTTGCGCTGGCAACCGGATTGTTATATGGCCGCTTTAGCAGGCCAACATCGAAGGTTTCATTCAGCAAGAAAATGGTAATGGCTCCTTACCAAAAACATAAAGCCCTGATGTGCAGGCTTGTTAACCTTCGAAGAAACTCGTTAGTCGATATTGAAGTTCAAATGTTCATGACTTATAATGAAACCATTGATGGGAAACTGAAACGGAGTTTTTATCCAATGGAACTGGAAAGGAATAAAATCAGCGTACTGGCGCTAAACTGGACAGTCGTTCATCCGATAACGGAAGACAGCTTGTTGTTTGAGAAAACACTGGAAGAGTTGCAGGGTGCAGAGGTAGAAATTGTACTGATATTAAAAGCTTTTGATGATACCTTCGCGCAAACAATTCATACCAGAACCAGCTATCAGGATGAAGATATTGAATGGGATTCGAAATTTCAACTGATGTATTACCATAATGATGAAGGAAAAATGGTTTTGGATTACAGCAGATTGGATAATACCGAAAAAATACTTGGCTGATTGACGAGGTTATACCTGAAGTAAAAAAAAACGACTGGAATGGTTATTTCAATTGAATACTACCGCATCAGCGGAAAGACTCCTAGCCATTAGTTTTTATTGTAAAAAAGCCTGAAGTTAGATATCTGAAGCACCAACTTATAGGGCAAATTAAAGTATAATGTGACTAAAACGTCAAACACCTAAGCACTTCAGAAGCGCAGGAAATTTGCATGCGACTATAGCTTTAAGATTGCTTCGTTCCTCGCGATGACGAGATTCCGGTTATAAACTCAACAATTTTCTGATATAAATTATTTCCACCAAAGATCATTTGACTAATCATTCTTACATGATTCTTCCCTTTCACTTCTACGATGTCGGCAGCCACATGATTAGCTTTTAATGTTTCATAAAGCCTTGGCGTTTGAAGTTTAATGGCGCCGTAAGTTTTGCTTCCATAAAAAAGTAAATGCGGATTCTTGATGTTTTCCGCATAATTCATAGGGGAAGCGAGCTTCCAAACTTCTTGTTTTGCGGTGAATGTCCTGATGAAGTCGTAATAAAAATTATCTTTTTCTGCAGTGGTAAGGTATTCAAAAAGATCGAGACCAAATGGATCGTTTAATATTACACCTCTGATGGGATTTTTTATTCCGGCTCTCTCAAAATACTGCGGATCAGCATTAATGAGCTCCCCTAAATGTGCACCTGCCGAATGTCCCATTACAAACATTTTTTTTGCACTCGCCTGATAGTTGCCGATATTGCCCCGCACCCACTTCACCGCTACGGCACAGTCGTCGGCCATTTTGCCGTATTGAGCATCTGGTGCCAATGGATAGTTGATAATCACTGTAACGATCCCCTTTCTGGCGAAATTTCTTCCTAACCACCAATAAGTTTCTTTTTTTCCACTGCTCCAAGAACCTCCATGGATAAAAATTAATACTGGTTTATCCTTTACACCATCGTTTTTATAAAAGATGTTTAACGTATTTTTGATATCGGTGTTGCCACCATAATTAATATTTTTGGCCGTTTTAACCTGCGCAGAAGATATTATCGTTTGAAATAAAAGCATTATTAAAACTAATTTTTTAAGCATATCACGGAGTTTCTGTCAAAGGTAAATAAACGTAATTTTGGGGATTACAGTTTTTGTGGGGAAATGGGGATTAGTGTGTAGCGGGTAGCAAGTAATGAGTATCAAGTATCAGGACTGGGTGCCTAAATTCAATGGACTATTTATAATTGCATGCTCCCATTGATAATAGTGCAGAAAAATAAAAAAGTATTTTGATATGAGTCCTATCCCGTTAAACTTTAAGCCTTATCCTTTTCGATTTGTGTTTTAGTCTTTTAGCTTTGGTCTTTTAGCTTTCAGCTGAGCTTTTCAGTAACGGATTCTTCTCTTTGGTAAATAAATCAAAAACCTTTTTATCTACAAAGGCCGGAAACAGTTTATTCATCCAGACAGCTAATTTTCCTTGACCAGTCATGATCAGGGTACGCTTCCGTTGTTCAATCCCGTTGGCTATGTTGCTTGCTACTCCTTCTGATGACATCATTTTACCTTCGTCCATACTGGTTTCGCCATGGGCAACACCATCTTTTGATAATGCCGTAACCCGAATATTAGATGTGGTAAAACCCGGACAAGCGAGCAACACATTTACACCCGTATTTAATAATTCAGTACGTAAGGATTCTATAAAGCCATTCATGGCAAACTTAGAAGCTGAATAGCCTGTTCTGCCTGGTAAGCCTCTATAGCCGGCAATGGATGAAACGCCTACAACGGTTCCCTTTGCCTTTAAAATCTCCGGTAAAGCGTATTTTGTACAATAAACCGTTCCCCAGAAATTCACATCCATCAGGTTCTTAAGCACTGAAAGATCTACATCATTAAACAAAGCTCGCATTGATAAACCTGCATTGTTAATCAGAATATCAATCTTTTGAAAAGAAACCAGCGTTTGTTTGATAATCAGTTCACAATCTGCTTCTTTACTTACATCTGCCTGAACAGCTACTGCTCTGATGTTATATCTTTTCTCTAAATCTGCTGTAATTTCGCAAAGCGTTACATACTGACGGGCAGCCAATACCAGGTTTGCACCCCGTTTTGCAAACTCTTCTGCACATGCCTTTCCAATTCCACTTGATGCGCCAGTGATGATAATTACTTTATTTTTGAAATTCATTTTTTAGTTTGGGGGATTTAGTAGCAATTAGTTAGTATCAAGACCAGTTGTCTATTTTATATAATTTTTCTTTCCAACTTCCAACCTCAGCGTACAGACTAGTTATTTCATCATTGCTGTTTCATATGGCACCCGCGTAATAATTGACCGGCCGAGCGTAATCTCGTCGGTATATTCCAACTCTCCACCAAAGGCAATCCCCCTGGCAATTGTAGTTACGGGAACATTGAATTCTTTCAATCGCTTATAAAGATAAAACAGGGTGGTATCTCCTTCCATATTCGGACTAAGTGCTAAAATAATTTCTTTAATTCCGCCGGCAGAGACTCTTGAGACCAGCCCGTCAATAAATAGATCTGTAGGGCCAATCCCGTCCATTGGGGAGATTAATCCACCCAATACATGGTAAACCCCAAAATATTGACCGGTATTTTCTATTGCCATCACATCCCGCGTATCTTCCACCACGCAAATGGTTTCCTTATCTCGCTTTTGGGACGTGCAAATCTCGCAAACAGCAAAATCGGAAATGTTATGACAAATGCTGCAATGTTTGATCTGTTGTTTAAGCTTTATAAAAGTATTGCCAAACTGGTTCACTTCCTCCTGTTCTTTATTTAAAAGATGCAACACCAAACGCAAAGCCGTTTTTTGTCCTACACCAGGTAATTTAGAGAATTCGTTTACCGCATCTTCTAGCAGTTTGGATGAAAAATTCATGATACAAAAATATGAAATAGTTGTTTGGTTTTTTAGTGCTTTGGTTTTTTAGTTATTTTGTGACAGCGCCGAAAAAACTAACCATCTAACCCTCAAAACAACTAACATTAATTTCTTACATTTAACAGCTTAAAACAAAATCATGTCGCCAACTATACTCTTATGTTTCCTGATTGGATATTTTCTGCTTCTAATCATTATTTCATTTGTTACCGCTAAAGATTCGTCTGATAATGCTTCGTTCTTTATCGCCAATAGAAATTCGAAATGGTATTTGGTAGCCTTTGGGATGATTGGAACGGCACTTTCTGGCGTAACCTTCATTTCCGTTCCCGGAGAAGTTGGTGCCCCGGCCGGAAACCAGTTCCAGTATTTTCAGTTTGTACTGGGTAATGCAGTTGGTTTCCTTGTAATTGCAACGGTCTTGCTCCCGCTTTACTACCGAATGAAGCTAACTTCAATTTATAGCTATATTGAGCAGCGATTGGGTCATTATAGCTACAAAACGGCAGCATCCATTTTCTTATTGAGCAGAACATTGGGTTCAGCAACAAGATTATACCTGGTTGTAATTGTTTTGCAGCGATTCATTTTCGATAATTATCACATTCCATTCTGGCTTACTGTCTTAATCTCTTTGGCCTTAATATGGTCTTACACCTTTAAGGGTGGATTAAAAACGATTATCATTACCGATACTTTGCAAACATTTTTCTTAGTACTGTCCGTATTTTTAACGATCTATTTTATTTGTAGCAGCCTTAATTTCGATATTCCGCAGGCTTTTGAAACGATAAAAAGCAGCAGCTATTCTAAAATTTTCTTCCTGGATGATTTCCTGATCAACAAGTTCTATTTCAGCAAACAGTTTATCGGCGGTATTTTCGTCACTATCGCCATGACAGGTTTAGACCAGGATCTGATGCAAAAAAACCTGAGTATGGGTACCATTAAGGAAGCTCAGAAAAACATGTTCACTTTTACAGGGGTATTTGTAATTCTGAATGTATTCTTTTTAAGTGTTGGTGCATTACTTTACATTTTCGCAGCTAAAAACGGTATCGATATCCCTCTAGATCACATCAGTGGAAAGCCAAGAACAGACTTACTTTTTCCAGAGATCGCCTTAAATAATCTGGGGGCAGTGCCTGCAATTATATTTATGCTGGGCTTAACTGCTGCTACTTTTGCTACAACAGATTCTGCATTAACCGCGCTTACCACTTCATTTTGTGTCGATTTTTTAGGTATGGCCAAAGCAGAAAATGCAAATGCTAAAGACGCAGTAAGGAAGCGCCATATGGTTCATGTTGCATTTTCAATTTTGATGTTCCTGGTAATTATCGTGATTAATGCTTTAAATAGTTCATCGGTAGTCAGCTTAATTTTTACCATTGCATCCTACACTTATGGGCCACTTCTTGGGTTATATAGTTTTGGATTGTTTGTAAAAAAACGCGGGTTGCATGATAAATTAGTACCGATAGTTTGCATATTATCGCCTTTTTTATGTTACTTGCTTTCAAGCAACTCTACCAAATTATTAGGTGGTTACGTTTTTAGTGTTGAACTGATTTTAATTAACGGTTTAATCACATTTATAGGTTTGCTTTTCATTAGCAAAAAGACTGATGCACAAACCAAATTTTAATATTAGAATACAGTAGATATGACGAGTGAAGAAAAAATTAGAAGTGCCTTTGAAAATAAAGATTGGCAAGAAATTAAAGTAACAGATTCATGGCAAATTTTCAAAATCATGGCTGAATTTGTTGACGGATTTGAGAAATTAGCAAAGATTGGTCCATGCGTAACTATTTATGGATCAGCACGTACCGCAGAAACAAATAGATATTATCAACTGGCAGAGCAATGTGGCAAGCTATTAACAGACCGTGGTTATGGTGTAATTACAGGCGGTGGCCCTGGAATTATGGAAGCTGGTAACAAGGGTGCACACACTAATGGCGGTAAATCAGTTGGTTTAAACATCGAGTTACCTTTTGAGCAATTCCACAATAAGTACATTGATCACAACAAATTATTAGAGTTCGATTACTTTTTTGTGCGCAAAGTGATGTTCATGAAATACAGTCAGGGGTTTGTGGTTTTACCAGGTGGTTTTGGTACCATGGATGAACTTTTTGAGGCCTTAACCTTAATCCAAACGGGAAAAATCGCACGTTTCCCAATTGTTTTATTAGGTAAAGATTATTGGAGTGGTTTAATCGACTGGATTAGAGGCACCATGCTTCAGAAAGAACACAATATTCACGAAGAAGATTTAAACCTATTCAGACTGGTAGATACTGCCGAAGAGGCTGCAGAGCATATTTTTCGATTTTATGATAAATATGTCCTTAAACCCAACTTTTAAATTTAGCTTAAGGCCACATTTTAAGAACCAAAGGATTTTCGAGATAATGAAAAGTGCTTGTGTTTGCAGGCACTTTTTCTATTTACAAGATTTGCTGTAACGATTCGTTTATAAGACAGTCTAAAATCAAATTGAGGAAGTGATGGAGAAAGTATTAAATTGGAGAAAAGGTTTATTTGATAGCAACTATCAGGTATGGGAAAATACATTCCTAAAATTTTCTATCAATTTCAGTTCTTTCAAAAATTCGGCCATGGCAACTACACAAGAAGGCATTTACTGGTTAAGAAGCGACGGTTATTCAAATCCAGAAACGAGAATTTTCAGTCAAAAAAACGAACTTCTTGCTGTAATCCGTTATGATTGGATCAACTTTAAAGCAAAAATTGTTTGTACATCCGGAGATGAATTTGATTGGAGTTACCAGAATAGCTGGTTGAGCAGATGGTCCATCAATAACCATAAAGACAAGCAAGCGATTTATAATTCATCATCTGGTGGTGGCCTCATTCACAGCAATGTCGAAGATGATTTGGTCATTGTTGCAGGATTGTTCATCAGGGAATATTATAGCCGAATCCTTTACCTCTTTCTGATTATTATTTTCCTCATATCTACCGGAAGGACTGTTTTCTAAATCATTCCTGATTACCTGAAGATCAAATCAAGGCTTCTATGTCAGCAAATCTTTGATCTTTTCTGTAGGTCTTGCCACAACTCCCTGATCACCAGAAACCACGATGGGTCTCTCAATTAAAATCGGATGTTCTACCATGGCATCTATACATTCAGCATCGGTTAAGGTTTTACCTTTATAGTGATCAATAAATATTTTTTCTCCCTTGCGAAGAAGTTCAACAGGCTTGATTTTTAGTTTTTTAACAATAGCTTGTAATTCTGTTTTGTTTGGCGGCGTTTCGAGGTAATAAATTACTTCGAAAGTCTGGCCGCTTTTTTCCAGTTCTGCCAATGCCTGACGGCTTTTTGTGCACCTGTTATTATGATAGATCTGAATCATCTGAAAAATGAATTAAAGTCCGCTTACGCCACCGCTCACTACTAACTTCATGGCATCGGCAGCACTCATCTTTAAATCCGTTACTTTATCCCGTTTAACGATACAAAGCTGACCTGCAAAAGAATACGATAAGGGAAAATAAACGGCAACGTCATCTGGCAACTCCAGCTTATTGAGATCGTTTTGCGTGAGGAAGCCAATTTTCCTGAGCCCCCCTTCTACTTCAACCAATACTGGATGATTAAATTTCTTCTCATCACCCACAAAAGCCTCTGTAAGGTCTTTGATCGAAGAATAAATAAAATTTAGTAGTGGTAAGCGCTTCATCATCCGCTGAAACCAATTATACATCGGTTCCGTAACCAGATTAGTCACAAAGATTCCAGCCAGCAGAATAATGGCCAGAACAGTTAGCAGGCCAAATCCGGGAATATTTCTGCTTTCGCCAGTTCGCGGATTTACACCCAGTATATTATTGACGTTCAACCAGCTATCTACTGTAGTAACTGCCCAAACCACGATGAAAATACTCACTGCAATGGGTACTACAATTAATAAACCTTTAATTAGGTAGTTTAAAATAGCTTTCCCGATTCTGTTCATGCTGCAAACTTATAGAAAAAATAGCTCATTAGGCTGAAATGTTTGTTTTGATCGATCTAATTAAAAATGCTTTTTCCACCCATTTCACCACTCGTTACCCAAGCTAAACCATGATATAACCTCCCTAAAAATTATCTAACATACGTTAACCATTAAAGCAATAATACTGATGTGTTATTCATAAAAATAAATCCGTTTTACACGCTGAGAAACATTCGTGAGGATTTCATAAGGGATGGTATTGATTTCAGCGGCGAGTTGCATAATGGTCCGTTCCTGATTAAATACAATTGCTTCATCACCTGCATTTATATCCAAACCAGTAATATCCAGTATCGTCATATCCATACAAATGGAACCAATAGTAGGCACCAGATGGCCATTTATTAACATCTTCCCGATTCCGTTTCCGAATGCCCGGCTATAGCCATCTGCATAGCCAATTTTCACCGTAGCAACCTTGCCTCCGTTCGGCATTACTCCACGTCTGCTATAACCAATACTTTCACCAGCGGCAACTTCCATCGCCTGCGTTACGGTAGTTTTGAGCGCCATTACCGTTTGCAATCCCCGGTTATCAAGCAAACCTGCGTCAAAACCATATAAGCCAATACCTAAACGTACCATGTCTAGTTGAATATCTGGCCAACGGCTAATGCCAGCGGTATTCGCGAGATGCAATAAAGGCTTGTAGCCCAACGCATCGATCAGTTGTTTTGATGCTGAAGTGAACGCTGCAATTTGTTGCCGGGTAAAGCCATCGTGCTCTGCCTCCCCACTTGCCGCAAGATGAGAAAAAACACTCTGAATTTTGAGTTGGTGATTAATTTTGAGTGATGAGGAAAGATTTTCGATTTGGGCACTATTGAAACCCAAACGGTGCATCCCCGTATCAATTTTAAGGTGGACAGGATAATCTAAAGTACCTGGTGGCAAGGCGTTTGAAAAACTTTCCAAAACCTCCAGGCTGTAAATTTCCGGTTCTAAGTGATGTTTAATAATGGCTTCGAAAGCAGACTCTTCCGGACTCATTACCATAATTGGCAAGGTAATTCCAGCTTTACGTAAGGCAATGCCTTCATCAGCATAAGCTACGGCGAGGTAATCAACTTTGTGAAACTGTAATAAGTTGGCGATCTCGAAACTTCCGCTTCCATAAGAAAATGCTTTTACCATTGCCATAATCTTAACACCGGGCTTAGTTTTCGCCCGATAAAACTGCAGGTTGCTTACCATGGCGTTTAAGTCGATTTCTAATACGGTGTCGTGTATTTTCTGCGTTAGCATCTTACTGATTCTGCCGAACTCAAAACGCCTCGCCCCTTTTACTAAAATTGTTTCATGGCTAAAATGAAGGCTCGAAAACTCGCGAAGGAAACCTTCTGTATCTTCGAATAACTGTGTTTCGCATTTAAAAAGGGCTGCGTGTTGTGCCAGATGCGTTCCAATCCCTATTAATCGGCTTACTTTTTTCTGGGCGAGCAAATCAGCAATTTCAGTATATAATACCTGATCAGCTTTTCCGGTTTCAAATAATTCAGACAGAATAACAGTTTTCTTAGCATGCTGATTCTGTTGATTGAGAAAATCCAATGCAATAGCCAGCGAAGAAATATCTGCACTGTAAGAATCATCGATAATAGAACACTGGTTAATGCCGTTTTTGAGCTCAAGACGCATACTAACGTGACTCAACCTTGCCAAACGTAAGCCAGCTTCTGCGGCTGGATAACCTAGCGCCAACAATGTAGCCCAGCAAATAATTCCATCTTCGATTGAGGCTTTATCTTTGAATGGCAACAAACAATCGATTTCCTGATTTTGATAAATGGCTTGCAGGTGGCAATTTTCACCGTTGGGCGATATTGCAATAATTCTTAAATCTGCACCTTGGGTACTGCTCCAGGAGAACTTCTTTTTTCCGGGTAGTGGAGAATCGTCTTTTCCGGAGATATAATCAGGAGAATAAATAAACAGTTCGCAACCCGTAAATAGCTTAAGTTTCTCCGCTAATTTTTCTTGTTTTGAGCGGAAGCCTTCTGCATGTGCTTCTCCAATATTCGTTAATATACCAATTTGAGGTTGGATGATTTCTGCAAGCGTGGCCATTTCTCCAGAAGCAGAAATACCAGCTTCAAAGATTCCGAGGGTATGGTTAACACCAATTTGCCAGACTGAAAGTGGTACTCCTATCTGAGAATTATAGCTCTTCGGGCTGCGAATAATATTAAAATCAGCAGCTAAAAGTTGATATATCCACTCTTTTACAATGGTTTTTCCATTACTGCCTGTTATCCCGATTTTTTGTAAGTGAAAGTGCTGCTGATGTACGGTGGCCAACGTTTGCAGGGCGATTAATGAATCATCAACAAGAATGAAGTTGCAGTCGGGATATAAAGCGGTATATTTTTCTTCGGTGATTACAAAATTCCGGACGTGCTTATTGTACGCATCCTGAATAAATTCATGTCCATTCCGGTGGGCTGATAAGGCAAAAAACAGGCTGCTTTCTGGCACCGGTACCGATCGGCTATCCACAATCAGGTAGGAAATTATGGTTTCATCATTGGCCAGTTCAGCATCAGTCTGAAGGATTTTAGCAATTGCAGAAATGGTGTAAATTGGGTTTTGCATTATATTTATATTCAGAAAAATACTTCAATCGCTATTATTTTTACGAATTTCATCAAATAATTATGAAAAGCGGCAAACAAGAGACGGCAATATTAGACAAAAAACAAGCGTTAGCCAAGGCAGAAAGTTTTTGTGTATACCAGGAACGCTCGCAAAAAGAAGTAAGGTATAAATTGGTGGAGTGGGGAATTCGGGGTGATGAATTAGAAGAGATTCTTTCGGAGCTGATTGTGAACAATTTTTTGAACGAAGAGCGCTTTGCTAAATCCTATGCTTCTGGAAAATTCAATATTAAAAAGTGGGGCAGAGTAAAAATCAAACAAGGTTTGAAACTGAAAGGTGTGCCAGATCGGATTTTACAAAAGGCTTTATACAGTTTGGATGATGATGATTATATGCAGACTTTAGAAAATTTAGTCGTTAAAAAAGCGAATACTATAACTGAATCCAACCCTTTAAAAAGAAAAATGAAGCTCATGACCTATCTTCAGGGCCGTGGATTTGAAAGTGATTTAATTTTACTTGCACTGAAAGCCAGCAATTTAAATTAAATATTAAATTTTTAATAAAAAATCTCTTGACAGAAATATAAATCTGTCTATATTTGCATCACCAAAACGAAACAGCATATCGGTTTTGTTCATGCGAAAGTAGCTCAGTTGGTAGAGCACGACCTTGCCAAGGTCGGGGTCGCGAGTTCGAATCTCGTCTTTCGCTCTAAATGCCTTCTTATCGGGAGGCATTTATTTTAAAAGGTTAATCGCCTGCTCGGGTGGTGGAACTGGTAGACACGCAGGACTTAAAATCCTGTGCTTTCAAAGGCGTGCGGGTTCGATTCCCGCCCCGAGTACTTCAAAAAAAATCGAATCTAATCCCTGACCAAAATCAGGGATTTTTTTGTTTCTAGCGGGGGATTTATGGATCAAGCAAAAAAGTTGGGGAGTTGAGAAGTTTATTTAATTTTGTACAACATT
>JAZBLB010000048.1:0-23658 GCA_037032985.1 Bacteroidota bacterium | reverse complement strand
CTGGCAATTATAAATTGGTTCGGTAATCAGCCTTGCTACACCTAAATGTTCGTTGAGCACTCGTTAGATTATGGGGCAAGATTTTATGATCCTGTGATTGGCAGGTGGAATGTGGTGGATCCACTGGCGGAGAAGATGAGGAGATATTCGCCATATAATTATGCATTTGATAATCCGATTAAGTTTGTTGATCCAGATGGGATGATGCCTTTTACAGATTTATATAATCTAAGAGGCGACAAGATTGGGACAGATGGGGTCAATAATGGAGTGAAGATGGTGGTTACTGATAATAGTGAAGCTAGACAAGTTTCTAGAACTCGAGGTAATATAGATTTGAGCACTGTAACCTCTGGAGTTACTTTACCAAGTACAGCGGCTCTAAGAGAAAGTGTTAATGTATTGGATAGGACTATTGCAAATGGAGGATTGAAGGAAGAAGTTTCAATAGTAATGAACAGTGGTACAGTGGTGCAAGGGCAAACTGGTCCAGTTCCTACAATAACTAATAATATTCAAACTGCACCAAGTAATTTACCTAATTTGCCTACGGGTACAACAGCAGCTGATGTCGAGACAACAATTCATTCACATCCTACAACTGTTCAACAAGTAGGGTCTATGATTTACCCACAATCAGCAAATAATCCATCAACTGGACCAGGAACAGATCAAACAACATTTAGGCAGTTTGGTACTAATATAATTGTTGGCCCTTTAGGTACTATAAATCCAAATAGCGTAACAACAAACCCAAATGGCTCACTAAACATTCCTTCAAGACCTAATGGTGCGGTTATATATGATAGAAACTCTAATCCGAAGGTTGAATTGAAGAGAGATGCCATTTTGCGTATAATAAATAATCGATAATATGAAAAATGTTTTGTTAGTGCTTTTTCTTGTTTTTTTAACGGTCTGTACCTATGGACAAGGTAAGAGTGATTTTGATTTTATTATAGTAATTGATGAAGCAATTGCTACTAGCCTAAGTAACCCAAAGTTGCTAATCAAAAAGGAAAACGAACTATTATCAAGTATTAATATCTCTTTTAAACCTGGCAATTTATCGATAGATACAGAGGACTATAACTTAATAGTGAATAGTAATGATGATTTGTATTTGAAATTCGACTATTATGATTATTCAAGAGATAAGCAGGAAGTTTACAATTATAATATAAAAATTGGGAAGAATTGGTTTGAGAAATCGTACCTAATATTGCGAATATATAATACTAGTAAAAAGAAGTATAAGCAAAAATTAACCCCTATCAAGGGAACAAATTATGCATTTGAAATTGATTATGGTGGAGGTTCTACAATACAAATTAGAAAACCTTAATTACCATAACTTCTCCTATTAGAAGCTTTTTGTGGTATTGGAAATAAGAATAACAACAAAACCCAGCAGAAATGTTGGGCTTTATTGTTATCTTATTTGCTGCCTTTTAAGAGTTCATTCTTTTCCCTTTCGGCCTGCAGGAGGCGTTCGTAAAGTTCCATTACCTTATCCAATGGGTTAAAGGTGCACTGGTAGTTGAAATAACTCTGATCATGGAAGTAGTTGATAATAGCATCTTCGCTAAAGCTCTTGATGGCCTGGGGTGTAACGCCTAAAGCCTTTGCAACCTTGCCAAGTGTTTCTTCTTCTACTGTTTCGCTCTGCTCGATCTTGGAAACCGTCTGCTGGCTAACGCCCATCTCAACTGCGAGGTAATCCTGTTTAATTCCCCTGATCTCACGGATACGGCTGATCTTTCTGCCGATATGAATTGTTTCTGCCATAATATTATGTAAAATGCCGCTATAGCGCAGCAATGTTGTTGTTAAAAAAATCCTTGAACTTCTTTTTGGTGAGCATGGTATCAATGATCTTAAAGACCACCGTGCGGTCTTCCTCGTCGAGCTGGTTGATCAGGTAGAGAGAATGTTCTAAGGGGTCAAATCGGCCAGCCTTTGCGAACGCATTATATTAAGAGTGTAGATCCATCCGGCGCCCTTCAGGTTACTGTAAGGTGCAGAGTATTCTGAGGCGAGGACATTAGCCAATCAAGCGAACAATGTGTTATGAGGCGCAAATCCGTCGACGCTTAAAGGTTTGGAAATACATGAAATAGATCCTGTTAAGTTTTGGTGGAAGTTCTACTGATTAATCGAATAAAATATTGTTGACAAGGCCAGAACATAATCCTTATACCCAGTTTTGGAATTCGATGATCAGAAGTGTAAATAAATAATAATACAGATATGCTAAAAATAGAACGAAATCCGCCCGTAGACGCTGGTGTCATGGATGCTTTCCTTGAAGCAGAGCCCTTTACTCTTCCCAAAGATTTTTTGGATTTTTTTATAAAATCTGATGGGGCTGAAATTAGAACAGAAGATTATTATGTGCTTTTGTGGCCGATCTCGGAAATAATGCAGCTAAATGAAGATTATGGAGTTGAAGAATATGCTCCAGGTTTTTTTCTTTTTGGCTCAGATGGAGGGGGCAATGCATATGCGATAGAAAAGGCAAAGGGGTTTATTTTTGAGTTACCCTTTATAGGAATGTCAAAAGACGAGGCTATTTTTAAGAGTAACACCTTTACAGATTTTATAGGGGCTTAATCGTTTCGTAGTCGTCAAGTTGCGAAGGACAAAGATTCTAAAGAGGGTTTTGAAATTTCTCTTAATTAGATCGATCAAGATGAATGGGTTTCTGGGTTTGTAACTGAAAATTAAATTAAGATAGTCAACCCTGCTGACACATCCGAAACTATTAATTTTGTCGAATGACAATTACTGTAATTTGGCTTAACGAAAATGTATCCAAAAAAAACTTTGTTATGGTGTTTTCTTGTAACCTCGATTATATTCCTGGTGTTGGTGCAGCAATGAAGATGTCCAAAGGGATATTGTAGAAGGACAATACAAATTGTTGCTCCCGGTGCCGGAGCTGCTTTAAGGAAGATAGTTGGGGGAATGGAAGCAGCTAGCGATGCTGCGAGTAAATCATTCTTTGACGGTACATCATGTACAATAAAGTTTTAGGATGAATAAAAAAGCGTGATTATCATGCATTTCCGGAAAGCGTAAAAGCATTTGAATCTAGCGGTATTGTTAGTACAATTATAGGGGGTGATGGTGTTACAAGACAGATATTAAAAATTCCGGGCGAATACGGAGGAAAGAAGGGTGTTTTTGAATTTATTAAAGAGGCTAATGGTTCAATTAATCATAGATTATTTAATTTAGAACCATAAATATGGAAATAGTTTGGTCAACAAGGGCTGATGAGATTTTGAATAAAGGAATTTCTTTAAATTCAATAGGAGTAAAGAATTGGGCCTTATCTAAGAAAGAGGCTCTAGAATCATTAGACCAGTTTTTATATTATAATATACCAATACTTGGAGGAGATGTATGCGAATCTGAGAATGGTGCGATTAAATATAATTATGATAATTGGTATTGTGACAGGAATCTAGGTGAGTCGGATGCTGACTTTACATTTAGAAGTATCCACTTTGCAAGAGATTATATTGAAAAGTATAATATGCCAACCACTAATCAAATCTTATTTGTCATTGTTCCTGAAACAGGGGTATAAATAGCAATGGTTAGAAAAATTGTTAACTTCTTTATGGAGAACATGGTGTCAATAATCTTAAAGACCACATTGCGGTCTTCCTCATCCAGTTGGTTGATCAGATTGAACTGTTCAAAATTGGGCTTGTCCTGAATGGTTACTTCTAAAAGATGATTGTTGAAAGGCACCACTTGGTCACTGGTTATGCCGAAGTATCCGGCAAAGCGTTCCAGTTCATCGATAGCAGTATCATGTGTGTTGTCCTCGATGACTTCTTTTGGATGGTGAAGAATTGTGATGAAGAAGGAGTGAAGTTTTTTTTGTAAAGCCTTTTGTATCTAAATTTTAATATCTTTTCCTATAAAATTTTTATACTTTTGGCTTAATGAAGCTACAGAAAATCATATTTATCCTGTTTTTAAGCATACTTGCCTATTCAGTCAGTGCACAAACCGAAAGTCAGCTTAGAAGGAAAAAAGAAGCGATACAGCGTGAAATTGAACAGCTTCAAAAGAACCTGAGTAAAACCGCGAGCGGGAAGAAATTAACCTTGCAGCAAATCAATGCAATCAATGCCCAGATTCGTCTTCGCCAGGATAAGATCGGCACCATTAACTCCGAAATAAAAAACCTGGATAATCAAATCTCCCAGAACACAAATACCGTACATACATTACAAGGCCAGTTAGGCGACCTTAAAAAAGAATACGCCGGCATGATTCGTTTCGCACAGCGGAATAGAAATGCATACGAAAAAATGATGTTTATTTTTGCTGCCAGAGACTTCAATCAGGCTTATAAAAGAATAAAATATCTGCAACAATTTAGTCAATACCGTAAAAAACAGGCTGGTTATATTGAAAATACCCAACAGGATTTAAATGGGAAAATCAAGGTATTGGATAAAACGCTCAGAGAAAAGAGTGATCTTTTAAAGGAGCAGGAGCGCGAGCGTGAGCGTTTAGGGAAAGATAAGAATCAGCAATCTGTAGCTTTAAATCAGTTAACTAAGCAAGAACGCCAATTTAAACAGGATATTAATTCCAAGAAAAAGGAACAGGCACAGATTAACCGCGCAATTGCGGCGGCAATACAGCGAGCAATTGAAGAGGCCAGAAGGAAAGCGGCAGAAGAAGCACGTTTAGCAGCTGCAAAACGGGCAGCAGAAGAGCGAGCTGCAGCAGCGAAAGCGAAGGCAGAAAATAAACCGGCTCCAACCACCAGTGCTGCGCCAACGGTAAGAGCGAAGAGCACATCAGAATTGCTAACCGCAACGCCAGAGGCGGCAAGACTTTCTGCAGGGTTTGAAAATAACAGGGGACGATTGCCTTGGCCGGTAGCAGCCGGAACGATTACCGAAAGGTTTGGGTTACATAAGGTAGACCAGGCGTCCTACTCGAATGATGGAGTGGATATTACTACAGCAGACGGTGCTGCGGTAAGGGCTGTATTTGCAGGTAAAGTCGTAATGGTGCAAAATATTATGGGTAGAACTGCTGTAGTAATTAACCATGGTGAATACTTTACAGTTTATCAGAATTTAAGAGGGGTAAGCGTAAGTGTAGGTAATTCAGTTGATACAAAGCAAACCATTGGTACTGTAGCGAATACAGGAGACGATGCGATCCTTAAATTTCAGATTAGAAGAGGGCAGGGTGCTTTAAATCCGGAAGCCTGGATAAGTAAATAAGAAAGTTTTAAAATGTTTATATTTGTATAAAATAGATTAGTGATGTATCAAGGAACGTTATTAGAGTTTTTAAATATGGGTGGATCAGAGATCGTACTTATATTAGTAGTAGTTCTTTTGTTGTTTGGAGGTAAGAAATTACCTGAATTGGCACGAGGCTTAGGGAAGGGAATCAGGGAGTTTAAGGATGCATCTGATGGGGTGAAACGTGAAATCCACAGAAACATTAACGCAATGGATTTAGATAAAGAAGAGGCTGAAGAGAAAGTTGCCAATACTACCGCTCATCAACCCGCTGCAGAAACTGCTCCGGTAGATGAAAAAGTTACAACCAGTGACCACCATCCCGCTAGCACTCCGATAGATGAAAAAATTGTAACTGACAGTCAAAAAGTTTAAACAAAAAAATTATGTTAAATACAACAATAGCAGCAATGCTTGGAACGCCAGAGATTATCATTATTGCGGTAGTGGTATTGTTATTATTTGGGGGTAAAAAAATTCCTGAACTGATGCGTGGTTTAGGTAAGGGTGTAAAAGAATTCAAAGATGGTAAAGATGGTGTAGATGGAGAACAAGTGGATCCATCAAACCGTGATAAAACCGTTTAATTTGCAATAATTTTAAGTTTTGAAGAAATACAGCGCTTTAAAAGAGATTCAGGCACTCATTTCGCAAAAGCAACTTACTTTACCCGATTTATTGGCTTATTATTTTAAGCAAATTTCAGATCATGAACACCTCAATGCATTCAATGAGGTGTTTTTTTATTCGGCTGAAGTACAAGCGAAAGCGGTACAGGAAAAGATAGAGCAAGGTACCGCAGGTAAACTTGCCGGAATGGTTATTGGTATCAAAGATAATATCTGTTACCAGGATCACATCGTTACTGCCTCATCAAAAATGCTTGATGGCTTCGTGTCACCGTATTCAGCTACGGTTGTTCAGCGCTTATTGCAGGAAGATGCCGTAATCATCGGTCGCTTAAATTGCGATGAGTTTGCGATGGGTGGTTCTAATGAGACCTCCTATTTTGGCCCTGCCAGAAATGCTGCAAATCCCGATTTAGTTCCAGGTGGATCATCTGGGGGGTCTGCTGTTGCCGTTCAGGCTGATATGTGTCTGGCTGCTCTTGGTACTGATACAGGGGGATCTGTGAGACAGCCGGCTGCCTTTTGCGGGCAGATTGGTTTAAAGCCAACCTATGGAAGAATATCCCGGTATGGTGTGATTGCTTACGCCTCGTCATTTGACCAGGTTGGACCAATCACCTCATCTGTCGAAGACGCTGCTTTGTTGTTGCAGATTCTGGCAGGTGCCGATGATCATGATTCTACGGTATCATCATCGGCTGTGCCGGATTACCCTGCGCACTTAAACGACGATAAGAAACAACGGATTGCAGTACTAAAAGAGACCATCGAAAGCGATGCACTGGATCCTGAAATTAAGGCGGCTATCTTACAATCTATTGCAGATCTACAGGAGAAAGGCCATACCGTTGAGTATGTTTCTTTTGATCTTTTAGAATACCTCGTGCCTGCATACTACATTCTAACCACGGCCGAAGCTTCATCAAATTTATCACGCTATGATGGTGTACATTACGGACACCGGAACACAGATGCAAAATCACTGACTGAACTTTATAAGTTATCGCGCGCAGAAGGTTTTGGAGAAGAGGTGAAGAAACGCATTCTATTGGGAACTTTCGTTTTGAGTGCAGGTTATTACGATGCGTATTATCAAAAGGCACAGCAGGTACGACGGTTGATCAGAGAAAAGATGGATCATCTGTTCAAGAATTATGATTTAATTTTATCGCCCGTGGCCCCAACAACTGCCTTTAAAATTGGTGATCATGCACAAGATGCATTGATTATGTACCTTGCAGATATCTTTACTGTTTTACCATCGTTGAGCGGAAACCCGGCAATTGCCTTACCTTTAGGCAATAATGAAGCGGGCTTGCCGTTAAGTATTCAATTTACAGCCAAACATTTTGAGGAAGATAAGCTCCTTGCTTTTTCTCAGGCATTTTTAAAATAAGCGTATTTTTTTACATACGCACAGCGTTAGTGGTGTTTCTCCGATTATAAGCGGAGAAACGTTTTAATTGAATTTCGGTCGGAGAACCGAAGACTTATCGCTGGATAAACCAAATTGCCCATGATAAAAAAATTACTTTTTACCAGTGTATGCGCCCTCTTAGGATTTATTTCTTCCGCTTCTGCCCAGCAGAAAGTTGTTATTGATAGTCTTCCGAAAATACAGGATAACATTTTCATCAATACGGATCCGGTTTCGGTTCCACTGATCTATGAAAACCCATTGTTAATGGGGCAAAATTACATCTACAAACTGCGTTTGGATTCCATCACCAAAACCGTTCCTCTTCCCTATAACGAATACGTTCAGCAGTATATAGACATCTATGCAAAGCGAAAAGATTTGTTTGGCAAGATGATGGGCTTATCAAACTACTATTTTCCAATTTTTGATAAGGCATTAAAAGATTTTGATATTCCACAGGAAATCAAGTATCTCACCATTGTGGAGTCGCAAATGAATCCTCATGCCATTTCAAGGGTTGGTGCTACCGGGATTTGGCAGTTCATGTTTGGTACGGGTAAAGCTTATGGTTTAAAGATGGATAATTTTGTTGATGAACGGAAGGATCCTATTCAGGCTAGTTATGCCGCTGCACAATATTTTAGAGATGCTTACGAAGAACTAGGCGATTGGTTGTTGGCTATTGCGGCCTACAATTGTGGTAAAGGTGCGGTAGCGCGTGCCATGATTAAGGCGGATTCTCGCGATTTCTGGGAAATCAGGCAGTTTTTACCCAAAGAGACACGGAATTACGTACCCGCTTTTATCGCTGCGGTATATGTAATGAACTATTCCAGTAAACATCAGATTTCACCTCAGGCCTGTAGCCTTTTCTTAAAAACCGATACCGTTCAAACTAATAAATTTGTCTCCTTATCTGATCTGGCAAAAGCGTTAAATGTGGATCAAACTGCACTTTTTGCACTTAATCCATCTTATAAAAAGCAAATTGTTAATGGTACAGATGAGGATCCTAAACGCATTGTAATGCCAAAGCTCAGGGATATTGATTATGCGGGCGTTTACGAGGTCTTGAATAATACAGATCTGGAAATGAACACGCGTGTTGTTCAGGCCAATACAGATGATGTGAGGGATTTGCGTAAAGCCAAAACTAAACCAGTTTCCAGCCATTCGGTGTTGTTGCATAAAGTTACTTCTGGACAAACGCTCACGGCGGTTGCCAATAAGTATGGTGTAGAAGTACAGGATCTGCGTGTATGGAACGGGTTGAAAAGCAAAACTATCGTGCCCGGTCAGAACCTCAAAGTCTATGCTAAGCAGGTGATTCGGCTTAAAGCGCCGGTTTCCTTTTTAAATTATACGGTTAAATCCGGAGATACCTTGTCGGAGATTGCTGAAAAATTCAATGGCGCGACCGTGCAAAGTATTAGGCGTGACAATAAATTATCCAAGGCAGGTTTACATGCAGGGATGATTCTGAAAATCACCAAAGGATAAAATCAATCAACTCCTATTCTTTTTTCTTTCCCTCAAGCAATAGAATATCTAGATAGTTAACTAGGAGGCTATTTTATGGGTTAGAAAAAAAAGAAAGCAGGAAGCAAAGCAATGCTAGCTCCTGTTTTTACTGAATTACTATTCCTTCCTAGTTACTGTTTGTGCAATGAACAAAATGAACAGCATTAGGATTCTTGGTCTTTAAATGACCCGCTCGTCTTATCTTTCCATTCTCTTCGCTCGAATAGTCTCTGATTTTCCATAGCGATTGCAGCGTAGTTATTTTGGTTACATTATGTTTTCTGCCTAGTAAAAGAATCGTACCTTTGCCCGGTCACTAATAAGTTACTTAATGAGTAATATCAACAGAAAGCAAGATGCGCTCGATTACCACTCGCAAGGGCGGCCAGGAAAAATACAAGTAGTTCCTACAAAACCAACAACTTCACAACGTGATTTAACCATGGCTTACTCGCCTGGTGTTGCTGAACCTTGTTTAAAAATTGCAGACAATACTGATGATGTTTACAAGTATACCGCAAAAGGGAATCTTGTTGCTGTAATTAGCAATGGAACTGCCGTTTTGGGGTTAGGGAACATCGGTCCTGAGGCCAGCAAGCCTGTGATGGAAGGTAAAGGTTTATTGTTTAAAATCTTTGCAGATATCGACGTATTCGATTTAGAACTCGATACCAAAAACATAGACGATTTTGTAAAAATTGTTAAGGCTTTAGAGCCAACATTCGGCGGGGTTAACCTGGAAGACATTAAAGCGCCAGAGTGTTTTGAAATTGAAACCCGCTTGAAGCAGGAAATGAATATTCCGGTGATGCACGATGATCAACATGGTACCGCTATCATTTCTGGTGCCGCGTTGCTAAATGCCATCGAAATCCAGAAAAAAAAGATCGATAAAATCAAAGTGGTGGTCAGTGGGGCGGGAGCTGCAGCCGTTTCGTGCTCGAAAATGTACCTGTCGCTGGGCGTAAAAAAGGAAAATCTGGTGATGTTCGACATCAATGGATTAATCAATACCGAACGGACCGATCTGGATGACATGCGAATGTATTTCGCAACCAGCCGAAAAGACATTGGTACCATTGGTGAGGCGATGAAAGGTGCCGACGTTTTTATCGGCCTATCTGCTGGCAACGTAATCCAGCCAGAAATGTTGGTTGGAATGGCAAAAAATCCGATTGTGTTCGCTATGGCCAATCCAAACCCGGAAATTGCTTATGACCTGGCCATTAAAACCCGTAAGGATTTAATTATGGCAACTGGTCGTTCAGATTATCCCAACCAGGTGAACAATGTATTGGGTTTCCCTTACATTTTTCGTGGTGCTTTAGATGTTCGCGCAACTACCATTAATGAGGCCATGAAAATTGCAGCCGTAAAGGCGATTGCAGAATTGGCAAAAAGATCCGTTCCCGAGGCAGTTAATCTGGCTTACAATGCCCGGAACCTTAAATTTGGAAGAGATTACATTATTCCTAAACCGGTAGATTTCAGGTTAATCACTGAGGTATCAATTGCGGTGGCAAAAGCTGCGATAGAAAGCGGCGTGGCCCGGAAGATCATCACCGATTGGGATGCCTATTCCGAAGAGTTAAGAAAGCGGTTAGGGTTGGACGATGCCATTATGCGTTCCATTACCACTAAAGCTAAGTCTGATCCTAAGCGTGTGGTGTTTGCCGAGGCGGATAATTACAAAATCTTAAAGGCTGCACAAATCGTGAAAGATGAAAATATCGCCATTCCTATTTTATTGGGAAACAAGGAAAAAATTCAATCGATTATTGATGAACATGCCCTTGAACTGGATGGGGTGGAAATCATCGATCAGATGCAAAATCCTGCAAAAACAAAACAATATGCTGCCGCACTCTACAAAAAACGACAACGTAAAGGAGTATCGATTAATGATGCAACCAAGTTGTTAAGAGACCGGAACTATTATGGAGCATCCATGGTAGAGTTTGGTGAGGCCGATGCGATGATTTCTGGTTTGACTAAGAATTACGGGGATACCATTAAACCCGCTTTACAGGTAATTGGTGTGGAGCCAGGGGTGAAGCGTGTGGCAGGTATGTATATGATGATGACCAAGAAAGGTCCTGTGTTTTTCGGCGATACTACGGTAAACGTAGACCCAACCGCAGAGGAGCTAGTAGACATCACTTTACTACTTGATAAGTCAGTGAAACAGTTCAATATCAAGCCAAGGATCGCCTTATTATCCTATTCTAACTTCGGTTCAAATGACGGGATTACGCCAAACAAGGTGAGAGAAACCGTCAGAATTCTGCATAAGAATCATCCTGAGGTAGTAGTAGATGGCGAGATGCAAGGTAATTTTGCCATTAATAATGAACTTTTAAAAGATAACTTTCCTTTCAGTACACTGGCGGATGAACCGGCAAATACCCTAGTATTTCCCAACTTGGAATCAGGCAATATTGCCTATAAACTCCTACAGGAGCTCGGCGGTGCAGAAGCAGTGGGACCGATCTTATTGGGATTAAACAAGCCTGTTCATATTGTTCAGTTAGGAAGTTCGGTGAGAGAGATCGTAAATATGGTTACTATTGCAGTAGTAGATGTTCAGGCAAAAGAAGAAATTGCTGAAACTTCGAAACGAAAAGGTATATTTACAAAAACAAACAAGAAGTAACCCCAAGATGTACGCCTATATTGATGGTAAATTAACATACAAAAACCCAGCGTTTGTTGTGGTTGAGGCCGGTGGTATAGGCTATCATATAAACATTTCTTTAAATACTTATAGCGCTTTAGGCGATGCAGAAAGGTGTAAGCTTTACACCTGGCTCTACGTCAAGGAAGACGCACATACTTTATACGGGTTTGCCGAGGAAGGCGAACGCCGTTTGTTTTTACATCTCATCTCGGTATCTGGAATAGGACCAAATACCGGGAGAATGATTTTATCATCCATTACTCCTGAAGAAATTCAAACGGCAATTGTTAAGGCAGATTTACCCCTGATTCAACGGATAAAAGGACTGGGTGCCAAAACCGCTCAACGCTTGGTTTTGGAGTTGCAGGACAAACTAAAAAAAGAGGGGGTAGATTCGTTAATCTCTATGCCTCAGCATAATACGGTTAAAGATGAAGCGCTATCCGCATTGGTGATGCTCGGATTCGCCAAACAAACAGCCGAAAAAACTATCGACCAAATATTGAAACTAACAGAAGGGACGCTTTCTGTGGAGCAACTAATTAAACAAGCTTTAAAAAAACTATAGACATTAACGCCGTTGAAGAGAATATCTACATTCCTATTTCTCATCCCTCTTTTCTTGATTGCTCCCAAAAACGTCTTCTCCCAAGTGGTTCAGAGCAAAGCGGATACTGCTTTGTCAAAAAACAACTTTGGTCTACAGGAGAAACAGCGTCTGGGTCTCAGTCCATTACGTAATCCGTTCTATCCACTACCCACTAATGTCAGGCGAGTGGTGGAATATGATGCCAAAAATAAGCGATACATCGTAAAGGAATTGATTGGCGATAAGTACGTGACCCAAACCCAATATTTATCTATTGATGAGTATTCCCGGTTGGTCAACAGTGAAATAAAGCGCGGCAACTGGCGTAATATCTCCAACGCTGAAGTAGGCGATTACCGGAATACCGGAGTCATTCCAAAAATTCAGGTGAATAGTAAAGCTTTTGAAAAGCTTTTCGGTGGTTCAACAATTGATATCCAGCCGAGGGGGGAAGCAGAACTCACTTTTCTTGGGCGAAGAAATAAAAATGAAAATCCACTCTTTAATGAACGTCAAAGAGTACAAACCAATTTTGATTTCAATCAACGCATTCAAATGGACCTGGTGGGTAACATTGGGACAAAACTGAAAATAAAAAGCAATTACAACACAGAGGCTCAATTCGATTTTGAAAACCAAATTAAACTCGATTATACCGGTGGCGCAGATGATATTATTAAGAAAATAGAAGCGGGTAACGTTAGCTTGCCGCTAACTACCAGTTTAATCACCGGTACCCAGGCCTTGTTCGGGATCAAAACGCAATTACAGTTTGGTAAGCTCAATGTAACCAGTGTATACACTCAACAAAAATCAGAGTCGCGCGAACTTCGCATTACCAATGGTGCACAACAAAATGAGTTCGCCGTTACTGCAGATAATTATGAAGCCAATAAGCATTATTTCCTTGCGCAGTATTTCCGTAACAACTACAACAAGCATCTAGCCAATGCGCCAATTATAACCTCTCCCATTCAGATTACTAAAATTGAGGTGTGGATCACCAATAAAGCCGGGAATACTACGGATTCAAGGGATATATTGGGCTTTTTGAATCTAGGTGAAAACCAGCCTTTCAACCCCGGCGCAATTGCTGGTGGGGGTTCTGCGTTACCTGCAGGTACTACTGCAACAGGATTTCCGCAGCAATCCAATAATTTACTCTCTAGTTTGCCTGCTGATGCAAGGTTCACCAATTCCAATTCAATTATTCCTTTTTTTCAAGCCAATGGTGCTACAGATCAGTATGCGAAGTTAACTTATGCCAGGAAATTAACCGAACGGGAATTCACCTTTCAACCTCAACTGGGCTATATTTCCCTGAATAACCCCCTCAATGCAGATGAGGTTTTAGCAGTCGCCTATCGATATACGTATAACGGTGTTGAATATCAGGTAGGAGAGTTTTCTACTGATGTTACTTTTGAAGCTACAAACCCGAAAGTACTTTTTGCTAAACTACTTAAAAACGAAACGACCAAAATCAATCTCCCAACCTGGGATTTGATGATGAAAAATATTTATTCCATTGGCGGTTATCAGATCAGTCCGTTAAACTTTAAACTGGATATTTTTAGGATTGACAATGAAACGGGTGTGGAAAAGCCCATCATGACCGAAGGCCAGAATACCGCAAATAGGCAATGGATCTCGCTTACTGAAACTGACAGGTTGAACCAGCAAAATGAAAAAAAACCTGATGGAATCTTCGATTTTGTGGCGTCTAATAATGCTTTTGGATCTTACTTTTCAAACAGTTCTACAGCAAATAGCACTTTTGGGTCAAACTTATCGTTGAGTGGATTGGCTTCTTTGATTAACAATACCAACACCGGATACATCACAATCGATCCGGCCAATGGGCGGATTATTTTCCCAATTATTGAGCCCTTCGGTCAGGATTTAGCAAACAAGTTTTTACCAGGTGAACAGGCATTAATTGACAAATATACCTTTACAGCGCTTTACGATTCTACCCAGATGATTGCCAAGCAGCTGTTTCAAAATAAAAACAGGTATGTCATCAAGGGGCATTATCAGTCAGAAATCTCGTCGGAGTTCAGCTTAAATGCCATTAATGTTCCGGAAGGATCTGTAAAGGTTTTCGCTGGCACCATGCCATTACAGGAAGGCGTAGACTTTACGGTAGATTATCAAGGCGGAAGGGTGAGCGTCATCAATCAGGCCCTATTAACCTCAGGTCAGCCAATTCGAATTACCACCGAAAATAATGAGCTTTTCGGTTTGCAACAACGGTCCTTATTTGGAACTCGTTTAGACTACCGGCTTAATAACAAGCTGAACCTGGGCGGAACGTTCATGAACTTAACCGAAAAGCCACTCACCCAGAAGGTAAATATTGGGGAGGAGCCGATTTCCAATACCATTTGGGGAGCGGATTTGAACTATAGCTCCTCTTCAAGGTTTTTAACCAAACTGGTGGATAAACTTCCATTCATCTCCACAAAGGCACCATCGAGTGTTAACTTTTATGGTGAATTTGCACAACTGGTTCCCGGGCACCCCCGCGCCCTAAATTTTGCAGGCAGTAGAAATGGGGTAAGTTACCTTGATGATTTTGAAGCATCCAGATCAGTAATAGATTTAAAGAGTGCAATATCGTGGCAGCTATCCGGTACACCTCAGGATTTCGCTGAGTCGCAACTGTTAAATGACCTTACTTACGGCTATAACCGCGCGCGGATTGCCTACTATAACATTGACCCTACCTTTTACAACTCCAATGCAACCACTACGCCAGCCAATATTAGAAACAACCGAAATGAACTTTCTAATCACTATGTAAGGCAGGTAATTGAACAGGAGGTTTTTCCCTTTAAAGAAACCGCTACCGGCCAGGCCTTAAACATTACGACCTTAGATGTTGCCTATTATCCGACCGTTCGTGGTCCGTACAATTATGCGACCACAGGCTTTTCAACTGACGGAAAATTAACCAACCCCAGACAGCGCTGGGGTGGTTTCCAACGTAAAATTGAGACCAATGATTTTGAGGCGCTCAATGTTGGCTTTATCGAATTTTGGGTTTTAGATCCGTTTATTTACAACCGGAACTCTCAGGGTGGTGACATTTATTTTAATTTGGGTAACATCTCCGAAGATATTTTGAAAGATGGAAGAAAATCCCTTGAAAATGGATTGCCGGCTACCGATGATCCCTCCAAATATGAGGAAACGGCCTGGGGTCGGGTGCCTAGATTGCAGCCGGTCATTCAAGCCTTTGATAATGATCCTGATGCCCGGAGGGCTCAAGATGTTGGTTTAGATGGGTTATCGGATGCGAATGAAAAATCCAAATTTTCAGCAGCGATTAATCAGATTAAAGCTCAGCTAAATGCTACTGCAGCTGCCGAAATTGATTCCGACCCTTCCTCAGATAATTATTCCTATTTCAGGGGGCCGGCTTTGGATCAAATCAATGCCGGAATTTTAAAACGATATGAGCGCTATAACGGACCTGAAGGCAATTCAAAAACTTCTCAGCAATCTCAGGCGGAATTGGGAATAGAAAATTCTGCATCCACTTCGCTTCCCGATGGTGAAGATATTAATCGCGATAATAATATGACCCAAAGCGATGAGTATTATCAGTATAAGGTAAGCATGAGGCCTGGAATGGATGTGGGTCAAACCCCTTTTATTACAGATAAAGTAACCTCGCAGGTGAGGTTGGCGAATGGAAATTCACAGGCAGTAACTTGGTATCAATTCCGGATACCCATTACCCAATACGAGAAAAAAGTTGGTAATATTCAGGATTTTAAATCCATCCGTTTTTTCAGGATGTTTTTAACCAATTTCGCAGATACAGCTATTATGCGTTTCGCAAAATTACAATTGATTCGAGGGGAATGGCGAGATTTTAATACTAAGAACACAGCCGATCAGGTAATCGTTGATCCGAGTTTGCCTGCGCTAACACCGGATAATTCTACCATTGAAGTATCTACGGTAAACATTGAAGAAAATGGCAAAAGAAGCCCAATTCCATATGTAACCCCTCCCGGTATCCTTCGCGAGCGTGATTTCAGCAATTACCGTGGAGACACCAGGTTAAACGAACAATCCCTGTCAGTAACAGTAAAAAATCTTCGCGATGGTTATGGCCGGGCGGCATTTAAAACAGCTTACAGTGATTTCCGTTCTTACAAACGTCTGGAGATGTTTGTTCATGCTGAGGCCATCAATAACCAGTTGTTAAGCGACCGTGACGTTAATGCCTTCCTAAGAATTGGAACCGATAACCAGGATAACTACTACGAGTACCTAATGCCTTTAAAGATTACCACGCCAGGTACCAGTGATCCTGAGGCGATCTGGCCAGAGGCCAATAGAATGGATATCAATTTAACCTTGTTCCAGAATGCTAAACTTGCCCGCAACGTAGCCAAGCAAGCAAACGGACAACCCTGGCCAATTAACGTGCCTTTTACCTTCACTGATGGCGACCGTACCATTATTGTAAAAGGTCAGCCTGATATGAGTAAAGTGCGGGTGTATATGGTTGGGGTGAAAAATCCACTGCGAAACGTGAATGCCACGGAGACCGACGATGGGTTAGAAAAAAATGTACTGGTTTGGTTCAATGAACTCCGGTTAACTGAATTCGATGAAAGAGGTGGCTGGGCAGCTACCGCCAGGTTAAATTTAAAACTTGCGGATTTTGCAGATGTGAATATCTCGGGGAGTAAATCGACCATCGGTTTTGGTTCAATTGATTCCAAGGTGAGCGAGCGTAACCGTGCCGACAATGTGTTATTGGATGTATCCTCGGCTGTAGAACTCGGTAAGTTTCTGCCGCAAAAATCAGGGGTCAAAATTCCAATGTTTGTCAACTACTCCAAACAAGTATCCACACCCCAGTACAATCCAAGAACACCAGATATCGAACTCAAAAATGCTTTAGACAGGTCCACCAAAGAGGAAAAAGATTCAATCTTAAATTTTGCTCAGGACTATACGGTTCGCAGAGGAATTAACTTCACAAACGTGCGGAAAGAAAGAACCAATAATAGCAAACCGGTTCGGCTTTGGGATATTGAAAACTTTGCAGCGAGTTATGCTTTTACCCAATACGATCACCGAGATTTTATTAATCAAAGCAGTATTCAGAATACTTATCGCGCTTCTTTGCAATATAGTTATGCCAAAGAGGCTAAAACATATGCCCCTTTCGAAAAGATCATTAAATCGAATATGCTAGCCATAGTGAAAGATTTTAATTTTAGTATTTTTCCGAGTGCTATCAATTTCAGAATCGACGTAGACCGATTGTATTCTGAGAATACTTTGCGAAATAACGATCCGAATAATTCAATTCCCGTATTTCAGAACGGCTTCGGAACAACTTTCAATAAGAATTTCCGGATGAGTAGAATCTATGGGATTGCCTGGAATTTAACCCGTTCCCTGCAACTGGATTTTAACGCCACCAACTACTCCATTATTGATGAGCCAGATGGCCGAATTGATGGAATGAAGCGTGATACAGTCTGGCAGAACCTAAAGAAATTAGGACGTACGACCGATTATAATCACAACCTGAATGTAACCTATACGTTGCCAATTGAAAAAATACCAGGCCTAAATTGGGTGACTGTAAAAACCAGGTATGGAACTAATTTCAACTGGCAAACTGAGCCCTTATCCACCTTGCTAGATCCAAATATTAACCTTGGAAATACCGTTCAAAACAGTAGGAATATTCAGGTTAACCCAACCTTAAACCTAGCCACTTTGTATAATAAATTTGGATTTATCCGTAATGCGGGCAACAGCGATCAAACCGGGGATAAATTTAAAAACTTCTTTATAAATCTACTTACCAGTGTGAAGAATGTAAGTGCAAACTACGTTCAAACCAAAGGAATTTTCTTACCTGGATATTTACCAACAACGAGGTATTTTGGGATAGATAATGTGACGGGTGCACCAGGCCTTGGCTTTGCTTTTGGAAGTCAGCGGGACATTAGAGACATGGCACTGAACAATGGTTGGTTAACCACGGATACTTTACAAACCCAACTGTATGTGAATACCCTTCGGGAAGATTTACAGTTTACCGGACAGATAGAGCCGTTCCGGGATTTAAGAATTACCATCAGGGCGAATAAATCTCAAACCAAAAACTTCTCTTCAAATTACCGATATGTTGCCAGCGTCTCTTCTTTTGAAAACTTAAGTGCCATAACCACGGGAGACTATAGCATTTCATACATTGCCTTGGGTACGGCATTCAAAGAGAAAAATTCAAATGTAATTTCTTCGCTATTTAATCAGTTCATGGCCAATAGGATCATCATTTCAAGGAGGCTAGGTGCACAAAATCCGAACTCAGCTGGAGGAGTGGGTGGTTATTCGGATGGTTATGGGAAGGAAAGTCAGGACGTAATTATATCCGCGTTTATGGCTGCTTATTCGGGAAAGGACCCGGGTAAGATGAGCATGAATTCTTTCCCAAGGATTCCGCTTCCAAACTGGACATTAACGTATAATGGGTTAACCAAAATTGCGTTCATCGCAGACCGTTTTTCTTCTATCGACATCAGACACGGTTACCGCTCTGCATACAATATTAACGGTTTCAATTCCTTATTAAGATACCAGGAAAGTAACGGGTTTTCAGTAAACCGCGATGCCAACAATAACTTTCTGCCAGAATTCCAGTTTGCACAGGTCACCGTATCAGAGTATTTCTCACCTTTAGTTGGAGTGGATACCCGATTCAAAAACAACTTGAGCGCTACCTTTGAACTGAACCGGTCACGGCTACTTGGGCTGAGTTTAGCCAATAGTCAACTTGCACAACTCTCAGAGAACAATGTGGTATTGGGAATGGGTTACAGAACAAATAAATTTCGTTTTCCTTTTGGTTGGTTTAAAAGTTTGAAGATGGATAATAATATGGATTTCAAGCTGGATGTAGCCATCCGAGATAATAAAACGGTTATCTACCGAGCCGATGTAGAGGAAGCTGAAGTTTCATCTGGAGCCAAGAACATTACCCTAAGACCAAGTGTGGATTATGTCTTGAATCAGAAATTCAATGTAAAATTATTTTACGATTCGAATATTACAAAGCCATACACTTCACAAACTTTCAATACCTCTTTCAGTAATTTTGGGTTTAGTTTAAGGTTTACCTTGAATTAAAGTCTCGATGAGTGAGTTACGATTTTCACTTCAACATCCGAAATAAAGTTTAGAAGGATAAAACAGTAAGTTTGGTTACAGATTCCTGGTCACGCTTAGATGGTAACGAACAAATTGAACAGAGTTTAAGGTTCCTTTAAGGGCTAACTTTGGCTATGCCTAAAGAAAAATTAAAAATCATTATTCTACTTTGCTATGCCCTCACTTTTTCAGCTATTGAAACAAGCGCCCAAAATCTGGTGGGGTGCGGCAAACAAAATGGAAACATGGTTTACTACAGAAGAAATGGATTTGGAAGTGGATTAAATACACTTATACCCAGGTATGATGCTCCCTTTTCAACATATACCACTAACACCGCTATCTGTCCCCGTTTTTCAACAGTATCAATATATACACCAACGACTATTTGTTGTATTGGCGCCACTGATTGCACAAATAACCTTTTGTATAATTTTACCAACATCCCATGTCCCATTGATGATTATGCAACTGTTTTATCATTGATTCTCGCCGCGCTTAGTGTACTTGTTATCAGAGGAAAGAACTTAAAACCAGCATAGTGTGCATGAAAGGTAATGCGCTATGAGAAAGGATATATCATTAGTGTACGTGGATATGTATTGTATTATTGGTAGATGTTTTTGACGAAAGAATTTAACGAAGGGGCGCCATGTGCAATTGACCAGTATCCCTTCTTGGTTTTAGAAACGAAAGCTCTCATTGAATGGTGGGAGCAGATAAATTCCATATTGATTCTGGTATGGGAATTCAGCCTCGCTAAATCACTCGACAAGTTATAGCGCATTAATATCAAATGTTTTTGTTAGCGCAACAGTAATACACAATGCGCCATTGTCTGCTTCCCCTTTCTTCCATAATTTTCTATTAGGTTTAATGAAAAAATTATCTGCTGTATCCTTACCTGCTAAGAACTTAAACTCCATATTTGATACCGTAACTACATATAAACCATCCTTCAAATTTATTTCAACATCTGCACTCATTGGAAACATTACCAATGTTGGTGTACCCCATAATGAACCTCCGTAATTGCGATAGTCCATCTTGTATTTTACCAATCTTCCCTTAATTTTATTCCCGTCTTGAACAGGAGCGTTAATCACTTCAAATTCTTTTACGGTCAATAACTTACTTTTCATCTTCTCAACTATTTCTGATGCTAATAGGGTAGATTCAAATGTTCTCTCAAAAACGATAGTATTGTTCCTGAGGATTATTTAGGTATTCGGAACAGTATCTGTTATGGAAGGCTTTTTTCTTTCAACAGCAGGTAGCTCTTGAGCGAATACGCTGATGGTGACCAGCATTGTCGCAATTAATGATATGAATTTCATTCTTGATGATTGATGATTTTCAAAATTAGTTGGTAATCATGCGACTGTCGAAGGTGGTTTCTAGGTTCACCGCTGCAGGTTTCTTTTGGGTAAGAATGATTGTTCTTTTTAAGCTTGAGTCATTGCCTATCACAGAGGCCGATATCGAAAATGTGGCAGGCTGGTCTGAATGTAGTATCACACGGCCGGTGAAAGGCATGATCAAGCTGTACTTTTCTTCGAGTTCAATACTTCCAGCAAATCTAGTGGTCAGGTAATTATTATGAGGTCCTTTGATTTCAACCGTGCATTCCTTGCATAAGAATTGAAAGCGAACTGTATCGCTATTAATCTTTTCTTCATTCTTTTTGCATGAAATTGCTGAAAGCAGTAATACTGCAAAAAAGAGTTTTATAAATACTGTTTTTGTCATAGTTATTGGTTTAAAGTGGGCTAAATCAAAAATGTAACTTTATGGTCTTAAGCTTACCAGATTCAGTTTCATAAAGCTAGTAATGCATTAGGTTGTGAAGATCACACTACCATTTTATGATTTTAAGGCAAATTAAAGAATAGCATTCAACTCGTATAACTAAGCCTTCCCGGAGATTTTGATTACCATCTAGAGGAGCAGAGCGAAATGCGGTTATTAATGTGCTGTTGACTATTTTAAGAACTAAGGATCAAAGCGAAAAATTCCTTTTAAGGGCGGCAAATGATTATCAAAGTTAGATTTACCAAAGATGATATAACCTTTACCATTAATAGAGGCAGCTGAAGCCAACACCCGCATAGAATTATCTATAATATTGTCTTTTTTAGTAAATGTTTCTGCAATTGGATCATACTCATAAATCGATGAACTAATCAAATTATTATTAAAGCCTCCACCGATATATGCCTTGCCATTTAGCTCAAAAGCAAAAGAGTGATAAGCATTAATATGAGCGGGAAAGTTTTTAATTTGTTTCCAAGTTTCTGTTGATAAATTGAATTCCCAACAATCTGCCGGATACGCCGTTCCACCACTGCCTCCCATAGATGCTCCACCAAAGATGATCACATTATTGCCGACCTTGACAGACCTCAATTCGCTTCTGGATGTACCAGGGAAATTAGGCATTCGTTTCCAGGTATCGGTGGTCGGATCATATCGCTTAAAAGCATTCACACTAAATACATAGTTATTTGAGTTTATCCATTGCCCACCCAACATATATCCATATTTATCACTTGCAAAAACAGTATAATGAAGAAGACGGGTATCTGGATAAGCAGATACCTTTGACCAGCGATTTGTTTCCAGATCAAATTGATAAACATCGCTAGTAAATTGATATTCAAGGGCGTTTGGAATGATAAATAGTTTATTCTTTATTGTGAAACTTTGTGCAGTACCATATAATACGAACGGAAAATCGGGCATTCGCTTCCATGCTGAAGATGCTGGATCATATTCATAAAAGTCATTTAAACCTTGTGAATTTATATCGGAACCAAAGCCACAGTATATTTTTCCATTCATAGTTTCCATCATGCCACTAAATCTGGCAACGCCTGGAGATTCACCTATGGGGGTTAAATGCTTATATACTTTCGAGATTGCAGTGGAGGTAAACTTCAAGCCTGAACCTGTTTGAATAGAAAGATTCCCGTTATAAGCAAAATCCGTGGAAGGTAGCTTGATTTCTAATTCGGTAGGTATTGCCTTAAGTACATCTACCCTAGTTGTTCCAATCATTACGATATTGCTATCTCGAGTTGGATTAAAATAACTCCCGGTTAACTTAAGTGTAGCCCCTAATTTTTCTGTGATGGAAATATTGCTTTCCAAAGCAGGTTGTTTTAATATAAAATAAGATTTTCTTCCCACCTGTTTGTAAAGCTCCAGAGATACTGAATTCTGATATTTATATAATTCAAGAGGAACTTTGAAAAACACGCTCCCTGCTGTAATTTTTGATGGACTAACCCTTACGGTCTCATTAATGATAATACCTGAAACGGCTAGATCACTAGCATTGGCATTAGTAACCCTAATCTCAACTTCATCTCCCCAAGTGCAGACCTGCTGAGCGAGTGTTACAGCCAAACCTAAGGTGTTTTTCCCATCAAAAGATACAGGATTGCTGTAATGCAACCGGTTTTCCATGTCTATATAATATGCTCTTGCATAATACTTTTTATCTTTTGAAAAACCAGCTACTGCATCATAATTAAATGCTAGTGATGGTGAAGGTTTAATATAGGTAAATGCATTGCCTTTGGATGGATTTTCACTGTCACTCCAGACGAAACCCGATTCTAGTAAATCTTCTGCTGCGATGTTCGCCAGTGTAGCACTAAAACGAAAACCATTGTTAATATCCTGTATAGAGAAATTAATAACTGGATCGGGAACCGGGTTTTTTTTACAACTGAGAAATAGTAGAAAAAATAAGATCAGCACTAATTTAGTGTGATGGAGCGTGCGCATGATAATAGTGGTTTAAATTAGCTATCAAAAATACTTAATATAATCTATCTTTCAAGTAAAGCGAGGAATATCCTGTCTAAACCAATTTAGTTAACATCTATTGCCTTTAACCACTTTCAGGGAGTGGGAACGGGCTATAAATTACATGTTATTGAACAGCAATTTGACAGGGGGCAATTCTTTTGCATAATACTAAGCTGAAAAGGTAGTCCCTCAAAGCAAATAGGGCAACATTATTTTTAGGCATTGCCGCTGCAGTACTTCGCCAGATGGTTCAAGAATTGAGTTTAATACTTTTAAGAAACGTGGTAAACTAATTTTAAATTGCTGGATCTGCTTAACGGCTTAATTCGAAAAATAAAATAAAAGTATTTTTCTCCTTTTGTTAATGGTTAAAGTAAATTGTATTTTTGAGGCGTTGACATACTTAGAATTATAAACAAATACTAAAATGTTTTCAATGAGGTGTGAACTCTCAAATTATTACTAATATAAATTATTCATAATCAATAAGTTAAACAATAATGAACTTTCCATCAGAATTAAAG
>JAZBLB010000047.1:23797-24181 GCA_037032985.1 Bacteroidota bacterium | reverse complement strand
AATGTTGTACAAAATTAAATAAACTTCTCAACTCCCCAACTTTTTTGCTTGATCCCGGTTAAGCCTTCAGGTAGTATAAAAGATAATATTGAGGTGTCCAAAATAATAATGTTGTACAAAATTAAATAAACTTCTCAACTCCCCAACTTTTTTGCTTGATCCCTGATCGGTTCTGTTTAAAAAATTAATTACAAGAAAATTTCAGTTTTGTGAGATTATAAATTTACGAAGAATAATTTGGTAGTCTTTTTGGTTGCAAAATGTTTGATATATATTGCCCCATATTGACCCGTCTTAAAAAACAAAACCCCCTAAATTCACCATTTAGAGGGTTTTTGATACAAACTGTATCTGTAGTTGTCGGGATGGCAGGATTCGAACCTA
>JAZBLB010000047.1:0-23697 GCA_037032985.1 Bacteroidota bacterium | reverse complement strand
CGACCTCCTGCTCCCAAAGCAGGCGCGATACCGGGCTACGCTACATCCCGAACTTAGGTATCACCTTTTTTTAATCCTTTTTTAAAAGTGGATTGAACTTTTTGTCGGGATGGCAGGATTCGAACCTACGACCTCCTGCTCCCAAAGCAGGCGCGATACCGGGCTACGCTACATCCCGAACTTGGTATCTTCTTTTTATTTCCTTATTTCTAAGGGCTGCAAAGTAACAAATTTAAAATGAGATATTCATCTTTTTTTTATTACTTTTTTTTTGAGCGGTGAGGGCGGGATTCGAACCCGCGGTACCGTTACCAGTACGACAGTTTAGCAAACTGTTCCTTTCGGCCTCTCAGGCACCTCACCATTTCAACACCTTCAACTTGTCCTACCGACCTTGTTTTGAGGTCTGCAAATATAGTAAAACAAGTTATTCTACAAAAGAAAATTACAAAACTTGTTGATAATCTATTCGCACATGATAGATACTCATCAGCATCGTCTTGAATATCAATTTGATAGTTTCAATATCTTTTAATGTTAAATCGCAGTTATCTAATTGATTTTGCTCCAATTTATAGTTAATTATCCTTTCTACGATGTCATTTATGTTCTGCGCATCTGGATTTTTCAGACTTCTTGAAGCTGCTTCGACAGAATCTGCCAACATTAACACCCCGGTTTCTTTACTAAATGGGATCGGTCCGGGGTAACGGAAAATATTTTCGTCGACAAATTTTTCCGGAGAATTTTTCAAAAAGGACTGATAAAAATAATCAACCCGTGTGTTTCCATGGTGTGTTCTAATAAAATCAATGATGGCTTCCGGAATTAGATTCTTGCGGAGGATTTCGATCCCTTTATGTACGTGCTGAATAATAATCTGTGCACTCTGCTCATACGGCAATTTATCGTGCGGACTAACAGCCGTATTTTGATTCTCAATAAAATATTGCGGATTATCAACCTTACCGATGTCATGGTAAAGTGCACCTGCCCTCACCAATACAGAATTGCCACCAATTTTAAATATTGCCGCTTCAGCCAGGTTCGCCACCTGTAACGAATGCTGAAAAGTACCTGGTGCTTTAAAAGCAAGTTCACGAAGGAGCTTATTATTGGTGTTTGTTAGTTCGATCAATGCCACATCGGATGTGATTCCGAAAATACGTTCGAACAAGTAAATTAAAGGGTAAGCCAGCAAAGAAAGCAATACACTAAATACAAATGGAATAAAATTTGCCCATTCAATTTCCCTGAAAGAACCTTCACGCAGCAAGGCAATTCCTACAAACGACACAAAATAAGCCAGCAGTATGAACAAAGCCGAAACCAGGAACCGCTCGCGTTTCACAAAGTTTTTAATGCTGAAAATGGCCACCATACCGGCTGTAACCTGATAGAAAACAAATTCAAAACTGTTTGCCACGAAAAAACCGGCAATTAAAATTACCAGCAAGTGCAGATAAAGTGCCAGCCTGGTATCAAAAAGAATTCTAATGATAATCGGGACGACACAAAAAGGGATATAATATAAACTTGGAATTTCGATCTTAATAGCCCAGGTCAACGCCAACAGCATCCCCGTAGTTACAATCAGAATTAAAGACAGCTGACGGTTATCTGAAAAAATGTCTTTTCTAAACAGAAACAAGAAAGACATTAAAATGGTTAACATAAAACTAACCAAAATTACTTGCCCAAGGTAAACTAAAGCCCTGCTCCCAATGGTTTTCGTTTGTGCATCGTAAGTGGCTTTATAAGATTCCAGTTTCTGATAGATCTCATCATCAATCACATCATTTTTAGATACAATCAACTCCCCTTTCTGCACCATCCCCTTGGTAGTGGAAATATTATCAACTGTATTTTGTTGAATAATCTGCGTTAAGCGTTCGTCAAAGATGATATTTGGTGTAATGTGATCTTCGGCAAGGTTGGCAACCAAATCATTCATCACCTGGTTTGGCGATTTAAAATTGGCCTTGAAGTGAAGTAAAGCGGTTTCGGCAGTAAATACATCCTGGGTATTTTTTTGCTTCGCCACGTTATTTTCCATTATGGAGAAATCATAATTCTTACCATTGGTTTGCTGTTTGGCGTTTAAACCAATAATACCGCGCCGGTAAATGCTATTAAGTAAACGGTACGATTCGGCCTTGAACTTCAGTTTGTCCTTTTCATCCAGCTGCTTGGATTTCCACTTAATATCAAACTCGTTGGTAAAGGCCTCTAACGAATTGCTGGTGATCGCCGAATCATACTGATAAACAGGAAGCACATCTTTAAGGGCATTTTTTTTATCTGTATTTACCTGTGGATTGGTTTTTAAAATAGCGAAGCTAAATGGAGAGATCAAATCCTTATTCATCCATACCTTCCCTTTTTCAAACTCGTATCTAAACCGGGGCTGTTTGGGTAGGAACAATGTAATAACGAAAACCGTAAACACCATCATCACATATTTTAAGTTCGATGAATATTTGCGGTAAAGGATTTTGTGTGAATTTTTCTTGATTTTAGCCAAAACGATTAGATTATTGTATTGTCAAAAATAACATTTTTATCTAATATACATTTTACTGATTTTGTTTGCGATTACCAGATATTATAATTTACTTTATGATATCAAATTAATATCAATCATGTATCAGGAAAAAATTATTAGTCCGCCGTCTGGCTATTTAACATTTGTAATTTCGCTACTATTACTAGCTGGTTCTATCATCTGTTTCATCAATGAATCATTTCTAATTGGCGGCATTGTGTTGGCTGTCGATCTCTTCTTGATCTTTCCTGGCTTTCTCATCATTAACCCTAACCAATCGATGGTATTGACCTTATTCGGGAAATACATAGGCACCGTAAAGGCTGATGGTTTCTTCTGGGTAAATCCACTCACCACCAAAAGAAAGCTTTCTTTAAAGGCCAATAACTTAAACGGACAACAACTAAAAGTGAATGACAAACTGGGTAATCCAATTGAAATTGCAGCAGTTGTGGTTTGGAAAGTGAATGAAACTGCGAAAGCTGTATTTTCCGTTGAAAATTACATGCAATACGTAAATATCCAAAGTGAAGCTGCAGTCAGGCATTTGGCCAATATCTTTCCATATGATCATTCCGAAGGCGAAGAAACCAGTATCACACTCAAAGATGGTGCAGAACAGGTGAGCGAAATTTTGGAAAAAGAACTAAACGACCGCCTTTCCAGGGCAGGAATTGATGTGCTGGAAGCACGAATCTCTCATTTGGCCTATGCACCTGAAATTGCAAGTGCTATGTTACAACGTCAGCAAGCCACCGCCGTAATTGCCGCCCGTAAACTCATTGTGGAAGGCGCAGTGGGAATGGTAGAAATGGCGCTAGAAAAGCTATCGCAAAAAGGAATTGTAGAATTGGACGAGGAACGTAAAGCGGCGATGGTAAGCAATTTACTGGTTGTATTGTGTGGCGACAGGCATGTACAACCTGTAGTAAATACCGGAACATTATACAATTAGTATGGAATTTGAGGAAAAGCAAAGCTTAAAAATCTGGTGGCTTTACCTCATTACTGGTGTGAGCATCATTCCGGGTTTAGCCATAATTTTTCTGAGTAAGGATGGATTTAACTGGGAGGAGCTTAAAGGTATTTACTTCGCGCCACTCCTTGCATTACTCTCCCCTCTGCTGATTATTTATTTAATAGAAAGGAGTAAGTTAACCTTAAAAATAACTCAGAATGGAATAGCTTACCGCTATTTCCCGCTGCAATTTAAATATCGAATCTATCAGTGGGAAAATATAGAAAAAGTCTATTTCAGAACCTACGATGCATTTGCCGAATATGGTGGTTACGGCGTAAAGAGTCGGCTATGGTTCAAAGTTAATGACAAGGCTTATTTGTTGAATGATGGAAACCGGGGACTGCAGTTCGAATTCAAGAATGGAAACAAGTTACTCTTGAGTTCCAATGAAATTCAGGAAATGGAAGCGTTTCTTTTCAATTTGAAAACAAGATTCAATATACAGGCAATACAATAGAATGGCGGAGAAAGATAAAAAAGCTTTTGTATTAAGGATTAGTCCTGCTTTGTTAAAGGAAGTAGAAATATGGGCTGCCGATGAATTTAGAAGTACGAACGGCCAGATTGAGTTCTTGTTGAATCAGGCGCTCAAATCAAGAAAGAAGAACAAGGGTAAAGAGGAATAATCTTCCATCTTTTTTGAATGTTGATGCCATCAACTTATTCTTTAAACAACTGCTTTGATACACTAAATTCACGTTAAAATGACGACGGAGTCGCCTCTCTAACCTCAAAAAATGCCTAACTTAGCGGTCTAACCAAAAGATTCATAAAAAATTAATTCATGAAAGAAGTTGTAATTGTATCAGCTGTGAGAACACCTATCGGAAGTTTCGGCGGCTCGCTTGCTCAATTTTCTGCTCCACAATTAGGTGGATTTGCGATTAAAGCCGCTATAGAAAAAGCCGGTTTGGCTCCAGAACAAATTCAGGAAGTATATATGGGAAATGTATTGTCGGCCAATTTAGGACAGGCACCAGCAACCCAGGCTGCAAAATTAGCGGGTTTACCAGATTTGCCAGCCACCACAATTAATAAAGTTTGCGCATCAGGAACCAAAGCGATCATGCTGGCCGCTCAAAGCATTGCCAATGGCGATCAGGATATTATTGTGGCAGGAGGCATGGAAAGCATGAGTAATGCGCCTTTCTACCTCGATAAAGCAAGAAATGGCTATCGCCTTGGGCATGGTCAAATAACTGACGGACTGGTTAAAGATGGCCTTTGGGATGTATATAATGATTACCACATGGGATCAGCCGCAGAGCTTTGTGCCAGCGAATGCCAGATTAGCCGAGAGGAGCAAGATAATTTTGCCATTGAATCCTATAAAAGAGCCCAGCATGCTCAGATCAATGGAAAATTTGCCGGCGAAATTATTGGTATCGAAGTGAGAGACAGAAAAGGCAAGGTTACTTTGGTAGATACAGATGACGAGCCTACTGCAGTGAAGTTTGATAAAATTCCAACGTTAAAACCGGTTTTCAAGAAAGATGGTACCATTACGGCTGCCAATGCTTCTACTTTAAATGATGGTGCAGCCGCGCTTGTATTGATGAGTGCAGATAAAGGAAATGAATTAGGGATCAAACCAATTGCGAGAATTTTAGGCTTTGCAGATGCGCAGCAGGCACCAGAATGGTTTACTACCACTCCATCTAAGGCCATTCCATTAGCTTTGAAAAAGGCCAGTATTAATATTAATGACGTTGATTACTTTGAAATTAACGAAGCATTTTCTGTTGTTTCTATTGCGAATAACCAAAAACTGAATTTAAAAGAAGAGCAGGTAAATGTAAACGGCGGTGCAGTTTCCCTCGGCCATCCACTTGGTGCATCAGGAGCCCGAATTGTAGTTACCTTACTCTCCGTGCTGGAGCAGAATAATGGCAAAATTGGTGTGGCCGGCATCTGTAATGGTGGTGGTGGGGCCAGCGCATTGGTCATTGAGAAAATCTAATAAATGAAAATTAAATATCATATCCTTTTTGCTTTTGTCTTGCTATGCCTCAACACTATGGCGCAACAAGGCAAGAGCAATCTAGACATTTTTCAGGATTCGTTGATCAAAATTTCTATGGCTACGGTTGTAGCCGAAACAGATGCTAACAAAGCAGATCTTAACGGCCGTTTCGTTAAAAATCTGGTAGAAGCCTTAAAAACGCCTAACTCCTTTACCTACCCTTTCGATTCGCTTAAAAATGTTTCTGTAATTAAATCGCCTGATAAGGCCTTTCGTATTTTAAGCTGGTATGTACAGCAAGAAAATGGAACCTACCGGTATTTTGGTACTATCCAGATGAATACCGGCAAAGGACCGTTAAAACTTTATCCCTTAATCGATCAAACTGATAACATCACCGAAGCAAATGTCATTACCAATAACCAAAAGTGGTTTGGTGCAAGATATTATGACATTGTTCCGGTAACAAGTGGAAACCGATCACCTTATTATATACTGCTGGGATGGAAAGGAAACACGCTTAATACCACCAAAAAGGTAATTGAGATCCTTTCGTTCGATCGGGAACTAGTCAAATTCGGTTTACCGGTATTTGACGGCAAAGAGCTGAAGGACAAAAACCGCATTATTTTTGAGTACACCAAGTCGAATGCAATGACGTTAAGAGTGGATCAGAAAGCCGGTATGATTGTTTACGATCATCTTGCCCCCTTCGACCCTGAAATGGTGGGCAAGTATGAATTTTATGGTTCTGATGGAACCTTCGATGGTTTTAAAATTATTGGCGGCCGATTGAAGTTACAGGAAGGCCTGGAACTGAACAACGACCCAAGTGCAACGGACGAGCAATATGCCGATCCAAAGAAGAATGTTAAACCAATTAGAAAATTCTAGAAACGGCAAATCTTAACATCTTCATTATCTTTCCATTAACTTAAAAATTTGTGAGTTTGCCCTTCGCTGACTATATTGCGCCTTGCAAACTAGCTTAAACAACACACAAATTCTGAATTCATAAACTAAAACCAATAAATGTTTTATGCAAACATCAATTGAAACCAAAGACGATTTCTTTAGCAGCAAAGTATTGGGTCATCCGGCAGGTTTATTCGTACTTTTCTTCACAGAAATGTGGGAAAGATTTTCGTACTATGGGATGCGGGCGTTGCTCGTTTTATTTCTAACTTCATCTATTTTTGGCGAAAACCCAGGTTGGGGCTGGCCTCGTGAACATGCCCTGGCCATTTACGGTTCTTATACATCTCTTGCTTACCTCACACCGATACTGGGTGGTTACATTGCCGATAGATTTATCGGTTATCGCTGGGCAATCATCCTCGGCGCGCTCTTAATGACGCTTGGTCACTTATCAATGGCGTTTGAATTCAATCCAATTTTCATGTACTTAGGTTTATGTCTGCTGGTAGTTGGAAACGGATTCTTCAAACCAAATATGACTTCTATTCTATCGCACATGTATAAAAAACATCCTGAAAAGAAAGATGGTGCTTACACTATTTTCTACATGGGTGTTAATTCTGGTGCCTTCCTGGGGATGCTTCTTTGTGGTTATATAGGCGAAAACCCGAACTGGGGATGGAGTTATGGCTTTGGCCTGGCAGGTATTTTTATGTTTGTAGGGATGCTTCAATTCTATTTCACGAAAAACATTTTTGGCACAATCGGTTTAAAACCAGAACAAAGCACGGCGGTGGCAGATCAGGATGAAGATCCGGCTGAAGCACAAAAAAATCCTTTTTCTATTTTCGATATTGTACTGATAGGCTTAATCTCTATTATCGGTTTAGTGTGGATTATCAATGATCCTGTATCAAAAATTACCGGTTCTACCATCTTCAACTTCACAGTGGGCTCACTCACCGGAGATAATCTGGCAATCATTACCGCATTGGGTCTTTTCATTTTTATCCTGGTTAAAAGGATTTCGCAATATGCACCTAAGCTTCGCGATAAAATGATTGTCGTAATTGTACTGGCCTTTATTACCATTTTCTTCTGGGCCTCTTTCGAACAGGCAGGAGGCTCAATGACAATCTTCGCGAAAGATTATACCGCCAGATTATTGGAAGGCAATGCTAAAATTATCTTCAATGTGGCCAATACCTTAATTACGGTTGTCCCATTGATTATCATTACTTATGTCTTATTCAGCTTATTCAGAAAAACATTTGGCAAATTCGCCCTTGGAAATCTCATCCTCGCTGCAGGTTTCTTAATCATCTGGGTATTGGTTATTTACATGTTAAAAAACCAGTACAGTGATGTTAAAGCCGAAGTGCCGGCAACCTGGTTTGGTGTACTCAATTCATTATTCATTATCTCTTGTGCGCCAATTGTATCAAAGCTTTGGGAAAGTAAGTTCAATCCATCTGCAACCATGAAAAATGGTTTGGGGATGATTCTCCTGGGCATTGGTTTTGCAGCTTTGGCCTATGGCTCCAGTTCGATTCCATCAGGTGCAAAAGTGGCGTCAGTAAGTATGATCTGGCTTATTTTAGCTTATTTCTTCCATACTATGGGCGAACTATTCATTTCTCCGGTAGGTTTATCATATGTATCTAAATTGGTTCCAGGCAGGATGATCGGAATCATGTTCGGAATCTGGTACCTTGCCATTGCCATTGGAAATAAAATAGCAGGTACAATGGGCGGAATGATCGATAAAATTACCGCACAGTATTCCATGTCGACATTCTTTTTAATCTTTACCTTAATCCCCGTGGGCCTGGGTATTTTCATCATGTTGCTCACACCGATTATCAAAAAATTAATGCACGGGGTTAAATAAAATGCAGATTATCACTGAAAAAACACCTTCTATAGAAACACTAGAAGCAATTCAAAATTTTGAAGGTAAATATCCTAAACAACTTTGGTATTTATCTCTGGTAGAAATGTGGGAACGCTTTTGTTTCTATGGTATGCGGGGCGTACTTGCATTCTTTATGGTTGATCAATTGGGTTTAACCGATCAAAAATCCAACCTCCAGTACGGCGCCATCCAGGCTTTTGTTTATGCCTTTACTTTTATTGGCGGCATCTTCGCAGATAAGGTTTTGGGCTTTAGAAAATCACTTTTCTGGGGTGGCTCACTAATGATTGTAGGCAACCTGATTCTTGCCTTTTCACCACATGACTTATTTTATGTCGGCATTACCCTTTCCATCATCGGTACAGGCTTTTTCAAACCGAATATCTCGTCTATGGTGGGAGAACTTTACCATGAAAACGACAATAGACGAGATGCCGGATATGGCTTGTTCTACGCCGGAATTAACGTCGGTGGCTTGCTTGGCGGTGCGATGTGTATTTACCTGGGCAAGTATGTTTCCTGGAATTTATGTTTCCTTTCTGCAGCTCTGGTAATGGCTTTCGGACTAGGTACTTTCATCTTTACTAAAAAGTACCTGGGGCCAATTGGTAGTTCTCCGCTCCTGCATTTACAAAAATCAAAACGCACCATTTACGAAATAGTGGTTTATATCGGTTCGCTGTTATGTATCCCATTAATTTTCATTATGGTGAGAAACACAGCCTACACTGATTACTTTATGTATACGCTAGGCATTGTTGCTTTGATTTACTTCTTTTATGAAATGTTCAGTATTAAAGAAGTTAAAGCACGTTATAAATTGCTTGCTGCTTTCATTTTCATTCTTTGCTATTTCATTTTCATGGCAATTTCTGAACAAAGTGGTGGCTCGCTTTCTCTTTTTGCAAAAGACAATTTAGATCATGGGTTGTTGTTTCTTTCCATAGATCCTAACGTAGTCAACAACAGTGTAAATTCATTTTTCGTGATTGTATTTAGTCCGCTGGTTGGCTTACTTTGGATTGGCATGTATAAGCGAAAAATCGAGCCAAATACCGTAGTAAAATTTGGCTTAGGCTTTGTATTGCTGGCCTTGAGTTTTTATACTTTTTATGCTACCAGGTTTTTTGCTAATGCGCAAGGCATCAGTTCACTGAACATTTTCACACTTGCTTACCTACTTCTTACCCTGGGTGAGTTATGCATCGGTCCTATCGGGATGTCGATAATCACTAAGTTATCACCGAAGAGAATGTTTGGAATGATGATGGGCATGTGGTTTTTATTCAGTGCTTTTGGACAACTGGCTGCCGGAAAATTAGGTGCAGAAATGTCGAATATCGAAAATGCATCCTTAATGTCGAAACTCACATCTTACACAGAAGGTTATAAATCTCTTGCCCTTTATTCTTTAATTGCCGGAGTATTCTTAATTGTCTTCTCTCAATTGATTAAGAAGCTGATGCAGGAAGTGCGATAAATCATTTTTAATACATTTTAAACCGTATCGACAGTGTTGATACGGTTTTTTTAATTTATAATATTTACTTTCGCCCTTTAAAGCTGAAACCTTTTTCAGTTTAAGTGCCATTTATATAAAACGAACAAACGTGTCAGACAGTTTAGTTATCATTCCAACGTACAATGAAAAGGAGAATATTGAGCGGATTATCCGAAAAGTATTTTCGTTAAACCAACCTTTCCATGTGCTGATCATTGATGATGGCTCCCCTGATGGCACAGCTGATATCGTGAAATCGTTGCAGGCAGAATATGAAGGTCACCTTTTTATTGCGGAGCGCGCTGGTAAACAAGGTTTAGGCACTGCTTATATCTATGGCTTTAATTGGGCGCTGCAGAAAGATTATCAGTTTATTTTTGAAATGGATGCAGATTTTTCTCACAACCCGGATGATCTTTCCCGCCTGCGCGAAGCTTGCATAAGTGGCGCTGACGTAGCGATTGGATCTAGGTATGTGAAGGGTGTAAATGTAGTGAATTGGCCAATGGGCAGGGTATTAATGTCTTATTTTGCTTCGATGTATGTTCGTTTTATCACCAGGATTAACATTCAGGATGCAACTGCTGGTTTTAAATGCTACCGCCGAATTGTACTTGAAACCATTCCGCTAGAAAAAATCCGGTTCGTAGGTTATGCCTTTCAAATTGAAATGAAGTTTACGGCAATTAAATTCGGCTTTAAAGTGGTTGAAGTTCCCATTATTTTCACAGACAGAACTGAAGGCACTTCAAAAATGAGCACCAGAATTTTCCGGGAAGCTTTTCTGGGTGTGATTCAAATGAAAGTAAGCAGCTGGTTTAGGGAGTATAAGAGAAAAGGTTAGGAAAAGGTTAGGATGGGTTAGTAAGTTTAGCGGTTTAGATATTAGATTCTACCTGAAACGCTATGACGAACAAACTTACATTATAGACATTTCGACTCTATACTTACGACTTTAGACTCTGGACTTCAGACTCCAGCTTCTCAACTCAAAAGTCCAGCCTCCCAACTTCATTCTCAAAACTCAAAACTCCCCCCTAATCATCGCACCATAATCCTGTTGCTTTTCCATTGCGTTAATGGTCATGATTAATCTTTTGGTACGTGTAGGTTCGGTTTTGGCAGAATTGATCCATTTAATAAAATAGTTTTGATGCGATTTAGGTTGTTGAAGAAACCTGGCTAGAAGCGTTTCATCTTCGGCAAGACAGACTTCCAAATCGGCAGGTATCTCAATTTTAAAATCTTTATCCTCTTCCAGCCATAATGCTACATTCGCACCAGCTTCTTTTTTTATTTTTTTTCGCAAGGTAGCATTAATGGCAATGATAAAGTCGCCGCCCCCCATTGGCACAGCAGCTAAACCATCGATGGCCAAATCATCAATCTTTCCCTTTAGCCTAAAAGAAACCTTACAATCGGATTTAAGTTGATTTGCAATTTCCGCCGGAATAAAAACATATCTCCATCCGGTTTTCTCTCCCATCTGTCCGAATTTTTCTATTTCTGCTTTAAAATGTATCATAAGAGGAATGTTTTTTTATCTCAAGCTTTGGTTTTCCTTATTCCGATTTCAGCGCTTAACTGCACTTTTCAAATGCCAGTTTCCTGGAATAGCGACCAGCCGCTAAAGATAACTGAAATATCAAAAAGCATCGTTAATCATATAATCTACACTCCTGCCTCCGCCGTAAGATGCCAGGACGCCGAGCTTTTCTAATTCCTGTAAATCGCGGGTAGCGGTTGCCTTGGAGGCCCTGATAATGGATATGTATTTTTTGGCTCTCATATCTCCTTGAAAGCGAGCTAACCCGGCACTAAACATTTCTTGTAAAACTTTAACCTGACGTTCATTAACTTTTTCTTTGACGAAATCAAACAGCTTGATTTTTTTTAAAGTAAAGTCGATCATTTGTTTAGCGTGTAACTGTGCATCAAGTGCTATATCTACAAAGTATTCTAGCCAGTCAGAAATCTCATTGCTTTTCTGTGCAATTTTGAGTGCCTGGTAATAAGCATCTTTATTGTGTTCAATGGTGTTGGAAAGACTCAGCATAACCGGTCGCCCCAATGTTTGAGAAAGCGCCTGTTCTGCGACAGCTCTTCCAATACGACCGTTCCCATCTTCATACGGATGGATACTTTCGAAATATAAATGTGCAATTCCTACCCTGATTACAGGATCTTTAATTTCTGCATGCTGATTGGGTTTTGTAGTAATTAACCATTTAAAAAAGTGATCCATTTCCCTTTGAATCACAGCTGATGGTGGTGCTTCAAAATGGATTTTCTCCCTGCCCATTCCGCCGGAAACAATCTGCATGGCTTCATCACCTTTTCGCCATTCTGCAACATTGATGTATCGGCTTTCGCCGAACAGCAATTTATGCCAGTGATGCAAGGTCTGTTCATCTAAATCCTGATTAAAAGTTTTCCTCACTTCTATTATTAAATCAGCAATACCAGACGCCCTTTTATCCTTTACAAGTTCAATCGTTTTATTTATGCTAAGATTAATTTTATAGACGACATCAAGTCTTCCCTACTTAAGAATTCGCCTTCGATAGCCGATGTATTAATTGCTTCATAAAGAATGAGTTCCAATGTAATTCGACTTTTGATTTCTTCAGGCAATGTATTCATTAGTGCATTGAATGCGCCGGTTTCCTGCGCGAACTCATAAAGTTTCACTTCGACATTTGCTACTGAAAAAGTGAAATTTGGCCAGTCTACCAAATCCCAATTATAACTCATGAGCCGAATATACGAATTAATCAGCTCATAAAAGTTAATTTTTTGAGCCGATTAGCTATGCTATTCGGCTCATCAGCTAATCTCCAGCGACTGGATTGATGTTAATATCCAGCTTAGCAAACTTGATGACCTCTATGCTGGTGCAGCCAAAATCTTCCACTATTTTACCTAAAATTAAATAGCAACCTTTACCTTTAAACGGATATACTGGTGTGGTGTTAGGAAAATGAGTGGTATCAAAGAAATCTCCTTTAGCATCCAGAAATGTACCGAACCACATTTTCGTGTTTTTGATGGTTCGCACCGTTTTGTCGCACACATAGTTGCCCACTATGCGGACCGTTTTCCCAATATTTTGATTCAAATCAGCAGCCATCACATCCCCGCGATAACTGGTTTTCAGAAAATCGAACATGTTAAAATTTAGTGGATAGCCTAATAGTTCCAACTCAACATATGCATCTTCGAGTGCAGAGTTTTCCAGCTCCGGTAAATGATAAGCCTTGCTTTCCAGATTAAACAATTCTGCCGATGCTACCCTTTTTTGCTTATGGCCAAGGTAATTGTAAATCTCCCAGAGCAGTGTTTTCTTATCCTTTCCGGTAAATCTTAATGCACCTAGCCTGATCAACAAAATCGCTTGCTCCAATGTGATTTTTGTACGCTTTACAAACTGCTCTAGATCTCTAAACGGACCGTTCCTTTTGCGTTCGAGCGGTATTTGGGTAATAAATTTATGTTCTAAACCTTGTACACCAATAAAGCCGAGATAGGCTTCGCTCCCATTGATATTTACCACTTCAACGCTATTGTTAACACAAGGCAAATTTACTTTCGCTCCTGTTTTCTGAAGTTCGTTAACATATACCCAGCGACTGTAAAAGCCACCATAGTTATTTAAAACGGCCACCATAAATTCTTTAGGAAAATAAGTTTTTAAGTATAAACTCTGGTAGCTTTCTACGGCAAATGAAGCAGAGTGCGCTTTGGAAAAACTATAACCAGCGAAGGAAGAAATCTGCCGCCAAACTTCTGTAACCAACTCTTCTGAATGTCCCTGAAGTTTTGCAGAGTGAAAAAACTTATTTACCAGCTCTTCAAAGGCAAGTTTCGACCGATACTTTCCGCTCATGGCTTTTCGCAATACATCGGCATCTGCAAGGTCTAAGCCCGCAAAATAATGGCAAACTTTAATCACGTCTTCCTGATAAACCATTACGCCATAGGTCTCTTTAAGTTGTTCCTCCATTTCTTTGCAGAGGTAAACCACTTTCTCCGGCGCGTGGTAGCGTTCTATAAATGACTTCATCATTCCCGAACTGGCTACGCCCGGCCGAATGATTGAACTTGCAGCAACCAATGTTAGATAATCTTCGCACCTCAACTTTTTTAACAGTTGCCGCATTGCCGGAGATTCAATGTAAAAACACCCAACAGGCTGGCCTTCTCTCAGGATTTCATTTAGTTTAGGGTCGTTTTTAAATGTCTTGAAATCGTGAATATCAACCTCCACATTTCGGTTTTCCCGGATGAGCTGAACGGCTTCGCGGATATGACCGATTCCCCGCTGGCTCAGCACATCGAACTTTTCATAGCCAATTGCTTCTGCCTCATACATATCCCATTGTACGGTAACGAAACCCTTTGGTGGTAAATCCAGAGCCGTGTAATAGGTAATCGGTTCATCTGAAATCAAAATCCCCCCGGCGTGAATGGAACGCTGATTAGGCATATCCCTCATGTGCTGATGGACAGCTACTAACTTTCTATACGTGGCATTTTGCTGGTTCTCAAACTCTCTGGTTGGATCGGTAAAGCCATCTATTTCTTCTTTTGGCAAACCCAGCACTTTTCCAATTTCCCGGATAATTGCCTTATCTTTAAACGTGCTCATTGTACCCAAAAATGCCACGTGCCATTTAGGATATTTTTTGAAAATGTATCTTTGGATCGTCTCGCGCTCATCCCAGGCAAAATCGATATCAAAATCTGGCGGACTGGTACGTTTTTCGTGTAGAAACCGCTCAAAATACAAATCGAGATCTATCGGGTCTACATCTGTAATGCGCAAACAATAGGCAACAATACTGTTGGCTCCAGAGCCTCTGCCCACATGGTAAAACTTGCATCGCCCCATGGCATAACGAACAATATCAAAAGTGATTAAGAAGTAAGCGCAGTAGTTTTTAAATTCAATGATTTTGAGCTCTTTCTCCATTCTGGCCCTGGCAACTGCGTTATCATTTCCATAACGATACACCAAGCCTTTATAGGCAATTCGCCTTAACAGTACCCGATCAAACTCCTCACCTTCTTTAGTGTAGGCGTAACGGTTTTTAGATTTTACCTGCGGTTCGAAATAAATGCTCAGATCGCAGGCATCTATTAGCTGTTGCGTATTTTCAATGATAAAAGGAAACGCTTCAAACTTTGATTTAAGGGTTTCTTCAGAAATTAAAACTTCGTCGACACTACACTTAGCCCCATCTGGCACCATACTTAGTAAGGTGTTCATTTCAATTGCCCTCAGGTATTCGTGCAGGCGATATGCTACCCGATTGCCCACCGTAACCGGATGCCAGATCACCAATTTTTCAGGCTGCTGGAGCAATGGATGCTTATATAAAAGATTTAGCTGACTGCTTTTGACACCCACAAACTCATTAGGTTTCAGTTTTTGGTCAAAGTTCTTGCTAAACGGATAAACAATAAAAGCGTTGTTGAACGATGGCGCTGCATTGGGCAGAAGCTCATCTCTGATATTGTGGATACTTAAAAACTCGTTAAGTTCCCTCATGCCTTCTTTGTTCTTTGCGATTCCGAAATATAAGAGCTGGCCTTCTTTACGAAACTCTATACCTGCAATCGGTTTCAACTGGTATGGAATATTACCTGCCTGCACCTCATCAGGCGCCTTGGCAATGCCTTGCTTTAAACATTCTCTGATAAATTCAACCGCCCCGCTAGAATTATTAATATCAGTTAATACCATTTGGTGAATTCCTAGAGCACGTGCGTTTGAAACAATCGTTGGGATATCCATCGTTCCATATTTAAGGCTATAAGCGGAATGCACATTAAGAAACATTTTTTTATCGTTTTTTGTGGATCGTTGTTCGTTGCTCGTTTATCGTTGTTAGTCTGTGGGCTACTCGTTGTCCGTTCGCTATGTCTATTTCTACTATCTATTTCCCATTTTCTGTTACCGTTGCTGGTGGATCGTTGTTCGTGGATCGTTGTTAGTTGTTAGTTGTTAGTTTTTGGGCTACTCATTGTCCGTTCGCTATTCCTATTTTCTATTTCTCTTTTCCTATGTCCCTATTTCCCTCTTCCCATTTCCCATTTCCTATTTCATTTCCTATTTCCCTCTTCCCATTCCCCTCTTCTCATTTCCTATTCCCCCTTCCAACCCCTATCCATCCAGTTTCGTTGCTGTACCTAAGTCGGAGTTGATAAAGGTTCTGATTCGTGATTTTTTACGTTCTTCCATGGGTTCATTATCGTCTGGGTGTGGTTTCTCTAAATGCTTTTTCCGCGGGTTGTATTTTATGATCTTTCCGTTTTCATCCCGCTCCGGACGTTTGACAATACAAGCTTTTACTACGGATTCGATTCCATAGTGGTTTCTCACCTTATCCATGGCTTGATACAAATCGTATTCTTCTTCTGATGTATGGTACAGGCCAATCTGCTCAAAGCCGCTGACCAGATGCGAAAGCCGAACACCGATCAGGCGCAAGAGCATCCTTTTCGAATACAACTTTTTAAACAAATCATAGGCTTTATCGATCAGTAACGAGTCTAGCGCAGTATAAGGAATGCGGGCTTGTTGAGTTACCGTTTCGAAATTTGAATAGCGGATGGTTACCGTGATGCAGGCTGTTAATTTCTGCTGACTTCGCAGTTCGTAGGTTAAATTGGTTACCATTCCACTTAATATGGCCCTCATTTTTGAGATATCCATACTGTCGCTTTCGAAGGTGGTTTGTGTACCAATAGATTTCCTTTCCCGATAAGGGACAACAGGAGAAAGATCGATTCCATTTGCTTTCTGCCAAATACCTAACCCATGCTGACCTAAAATTTTAAACATGAGCTCCTGCGGAATTTCGGCCAAGGTTTGTACTTTCCTTACGCCCATTTCGCTCAATTTCTTGTGGGTAGCATCGCCAATTCCAGGTATTTTATGCACGGCCAACGGATTCAAAAAAGGACGAACACCCGGAAAGTCAATTTCCATCTCTCCATTTGGTTTGCATTCATTGGTTACGATTTTCGAAACCGTCTTATTCACAGATAAACCAAATGAGATGGGTAAACCGGTTTCCTTAATAATCGTTTGCCTGAGTTCGGAGGCGAACTTCATACAACCAAAAAACTTATCCATTCCGGTCATGTCGATGTAATGCTCATCAATACTGGCTTTTTCAAACAAGGGCACACGTTCTGAAATGATCTCCGTAATTTCATGAGAGGCTTTTGAGTAATCGTCCATATTTCCCCTGACAAAAATAGCCTGCGGACAAAGTTGCTTAGCCATTCTTCCAGGCATTGCAGCATGTACGCCAAACTTTCTGGCCTCATAACTGCAGGAAGTTACCACACCCCGATCTGAATTGCCACCCACAATAACAGGCATTCCGAGGAGCTTGGGATTTTTCCTCAATTCTACAGATACAAAAAAAGCGTCCTGATCCATATGAATAATCTGTTTATCCTTGTCCATCATCCCGTTAACAGTTTAATTTCTACGTTTGTATTAAAACCAAAATTACTACTATTATTAGCTTATACGGAATTAATCAAATTTAATTACTAACAAAATACTAACATTTTTAGTTTTTTTATTAGCCAGATACGCGAAATTATCAATCGCTGGCTGATGAGCAGAATAAGAACCGATCGTAGGGAAAGCGTCAATCAGACAAGGGACAACCGGGAAGTTCAATCAAAAAAAATGCGCTGACATTTCTGCACAGCGCATTTTAAAAAAAATTAATTTACTACAATAGTAACCTCAAACTATTACTTATTGTTTAGTTATTTTAAATTCAGTTCGCCTGTTGAGCTGGTGTTCGGCATCACTACAATCCACGGCATTGGCGCATTTGTTTAACAACTTCGTTTCGCCATATCCCTTTGCTTCAATTCGATTTTTATTGATCCCCCTTGAGATGATATACTTCACGGCTGCTGCTGCCCGCTTTTGCGATAGGCTTAAATTAAAGGCATCATTTCCACGGCTATCAGTATGCGAACCGAGTTCAACCCAGATCGTTGGATTATCGTTCATGATTTTCACCAGCTTATCCAATTCTAACGCTGCATCTGCACGGATCTCCCATTTTTCAAAGTCGTAATAAATATTTTCTAACCTGATACCTGTATTCAATTCTATAGGTTCCATGTGTAAATCCTGAACGATAGACTGGGAAGTTATTAACCCAATGGTTGCGAGGTTTTCTACATCGGTGCGGTAGTTTGTTGCTTCTGCTGACACATTATATTCAGATTCTCTAGCCAGGCTAAACTGGTATTCGCCATTATCATCGGTTTCTACTTTCGAACTTCCACCGTTTACTTTGGCTAAAGTAACCAAAGCCCCTGCTAGCGGTTGGTTGGTTTTCCGGTTGTAAACAGTACCGGTTAATTTAAAAGCGAGAATGAGTTTCTGATCAAGCACATAGATATCATCGCTCCCCATCCCGTTCGAACGGTTTGACGACATATAAGCTACCCCACCCTTTTCGTTTAAACTAAAGGCAAAATCATCCAGAGGTGAATTAAATGGATAACCTAAATTTTCTATCCGACCGATGCCAGCACCATCCCTCAACGCACGAAAAACATCCAGGCCACCCATACCAATATGGCCATCGCTGGCAAAGTATAAGTTGTTATTGGCATCAAAAACAGGATTCCGTTCGTTGCCTGCGGTATTAATTTCTTCAAGATTGACGGGATTTCCCCACTCGCCAGCATCTGTTTTCAAACACACATAGATATCGGCCCCGCCTTTTCCGCCTGGTTTATTAGATGAAAAATAAAGGCTTGTTCCGTCTGTTGAAATAAAGGGATCGCCAACAGAGTAGTCATTGATGGCGTTATAGGTAAACGGAATGGGTGCTCCCCAAATTCCATCGGCATTTTTAGTGCTGCTGTAAATCGATACGTTAACGGTACTGGGTTTATTTTTCACCCGTTCTAAATCGTCTGGCACATTCGTCATGGTAAAATACATGGTGTTGCCATCTGCCGTAAACGTGGCCGAACCCACATGGTAACTTGAACCAGTTTCAATCGGAAATAACTTGACGCTGTCTGCAAGACTGGGTTTGATGTAAAGTTTCAGGTAACCGTTCCCTGTCCAGCCATAAACCTTTTTATCGGGCATTTTGGTCCCGTCGATTTTAAAAAATCCTGATTTCTCTTTGGATTCCAGGCCGGTATCAAAACGATCTGAGGTAAAAACAACGCCGCCATTATAGTTCACAGCCCCCCAGTCTGATTGCGCGCTATTTAAATCTTTTTGGTTAACGAGCTCAATCTGCTTCGGATTTCTCATCCATTTTAGCGCAGAATCGCAAGAGGCCAGCCAAACATTCGCTTCTCTTTCTGAGATCTTTTTGCCCGCTTCGATATATGCTTTATACTGCACTTTCGCTTCTCGATATTTTGAATTGCTCTGAAGCGCTTTGGCATAACCCAGTAAATTTTCGGGCGGGCTGCCCTGCATTTTTACGGCGAGGCCAAACCAGCTTTCTGCCTGTTGAAAATTATTGGTTATGGCATAGGCATAACCCAGGCGACCAGCTGCATGTAAACTTTCTTTTTTCTTATAGGCCTGCTCGTACAACTCAATTGCCTTCGGATAATTGAACAGTTCAAATTGCTTATCTGCATCTTTCAGCACATATTGCGCATTTACGGAAGATGTGAAAACAAACAGGCAACAGGCAGAAAAAAATATCCCTCGTAAAATTTTCATCATTATATATCTGGATAATTCCTTTAAGTAATTAATTAAAAAACTCTTGGTGTGGCTAATCTCACGTTAGGTTTGATGAAAGAATAAGAAATCGAAATCTCATGCGTTCCTCCACTATAACCTTGTAGCGGACCGATGGAAAAATCATATCCGTAACCAATTCTAATGCGTTCTGACGGGAAAATCTGCACCGCAGCAACGGCAGAGTTTCTTGGCGTTAAATCTCTTTGAAGATAACTTTTATCGTACAATTTTACTCCGGTACGGTATGAGCCGCCCACCCACAAAATTTCTTTAATCATCAAAAAGGCATTTACGTCCAAACTTGTTGGTCCGCCCCGATCATCTTTCAACAGGAAAGACGGCTTAATCTGAAAATTTTCAGTGAGCGGGATGAATGCGCCTGCCGTTAAATAATAGTGTGGTTTTGGCTGAGGGATAAAGGCATACCTGTCAATATTGATATAAGTAGCAATTAAGTTATCTACCGACAAACCAGCATAATAGCGATCGTTAGCAAAATAAACCCCTGCCCTTGCATCTGGCACAATGGTACTTTGAACGCCAACCGGCTGAAAAGGTTCCGGGTTATTCGGATTCAACAGCGATCCGTCTATCCCAAGCTGTGCCATCCCTACTCCCAATCCTAAAGCTAACCGCGAACTTCCATCATCATTCATCCTGATCCGGTAGGCATAGTTACCATAAACACTGAGGTTAGTTTGTGCACCAAGTTTATCGCTGGTTACCTGAAGCGCAAGTCCAACATTTCCGTCGTTTGCCGTAGCGTCAACCGCCAGCGACATGCTGCGTGGTGCTCCGGTAATGCCGGTCCACTGACTTCTATAAAAGCTATGCACATTCAATACTTCTTTATAACCAGCGTAAGCGGGATTAATATAAATTCCATTAAACATGTATTGGCTATACTGGGCATCTTGCTGGGCAGCAGAACGCTGAGACAACAATAGAACCGAACAACCTATTAACAATAATAATTTTTTCATCATCTTAATATCTTTAAGAGCAACCCTCTTTTTAATGAAGAGGATTGCTCAAAATCCCTATCTAGTTTTTAAATGCTCTGATTAATGTAATGTAACCTTTGAATACTTCCACCTCATCAGTACCTGGTTTTTTAACACGAAGCAGGTAATAGTAGGTTCCTTCATTCAATCCTTCACCTGTCCAGTTGTTTTGGTATCCCTTTGAATGGAATACTTCGTTACCCCAACGGTTAATGATCTGCAATTCATTTGATTGATATTGATTTAATCCAATGATTTCAAAAGCATCATTTATACCATCGCCATTTGGCGTAAACAAGTTTGGAACTTTAATTCCGGTAAAGTTTGAGGTGATGATTACAGTGGCCACATTGGTGTAGAAGCCATTGGCATCTTTCACCCGGTAAGTAAATACATCCGAACCGGTAAACCCTGAGTTTGGTGTATAGGTTACGGTACCATCTGCATTCACTACAACTTTTCCGTTTTTAGGCTGACTCACAATTTCTACGCTCGACTTAACGAAGGTTGAACTTCCGGCATCATCGTTTAAGAGGATATTGATGGTTACAGGGGCATTCGCAACAGTTACACCAGCATCGTCAACCGCTTTTGGCGATCTTGGGAAGCTGGTTACTGTTGGCGTATTGTTGCTTTCCTGCGTACCAGATACATCACTTACATTCGCGCCTGCTGCCGTTTTTGCGTTTACAGTTGCGGTGTTGGTAACAGTACCAAGGTCTCTGTCTGCTTGTGTTAAGGTGTAGCTTTCCACATCTGTTATGCTTGCACCCGGAATTAAGCCACCTGCAACAGTGATCACTTTATTATTGATACCTAATTTCGCATCCGTTAAGGTGATTGTATTTAGCGTTAATGCTCCCGTATTTTTAATGGTGAACGTATAAGCAATGGTATTACCATTGAATACTGAAGTTTTAACCAAGGCAATCGAGCTACTAGCCGAAACATTTGTTACTGTAGGGGTATCGTTATTCTCTGCAGTACCTGATCTATCGGTAACCGTAACATTCGCAGGTGTTTGGCCGGTAATTGTTGCCGTATTGCTTACACTTCCGGCATCTTTATCTGCTTGTGATAACTGATAAACATAGCTATCTGTTACGGTTGCACCTGGCGCTAATGTTCCAGGAATTACCCTGTTTAAGCCAAGTTTCGGATCTACCAACGTGATGATGTGCAAGGTTACATTCCCTGTGTTTTTAACACTGAAATTATAGCTGATGCTGTTCCCGTCTGTGCTTAACGTTCCCGTTTTAACCAGGGTAATGGTTGAGGCCGGAGCAATGATCGTTACCGTTGCATCATCAACCGCAGGCGTTGCAGGATTATCAGATTTATCTTTGGCAACTACACTTCCATTAGGTGCCAGTGACGTTACACCAGCCTGATTGGTAAATGAACCATTATTCACCTCGGTCAAAGTTACAGTATGTCTCGCTGTTACGGTTACGCTTGCTCCCGGAGCTAAACTGGCAACACTTACCGGAATAATTGAACCTACATCTGCACCAGCATCTGCCACTGCAACATTGGTTAAGGTCACGTTGCCGGTATTGGTGACAATGATGTTGTAGTTAATCACATCGCCAATTTTGCTCACTGCATTTGTTGCCTCTTTCGTTAGGCGTATGGCTGGTGCTGCTACCAGTGTAACTGTTACCGGGATGGTTACCGTGGTGTTGCCACCTTTGCCGTCGCTCACCGTGATGGTGAATGAATCTGTGCCAGAATATCCTGTAGCAGGCGTGTAAGTATAGGTACCATCATTTGCAATGGTTACCGTTCCATGTGCTGGGGCGGATGATACGGTGAAAGTTAATTGATCTCCATCTACATCCGTTGCCGTAACTAAACCGGTTTTTGGTGTATTCTGCACAGTTGTAATTGCTGGAGAATTAGCTACCGGAGCATCGTTCACTGGCGTTACCGTGATGTTGATGGTTATTGTAGTCGTTCCACCTTTGCCATCGCTCACTGTAGCCGTGAAGCTGTCTGCACCGTTGTAATTAGTAGCCGGAGTATAAGTATAAGTTCCGCCTGGGTTAACCACTACTGTACCATGTGCAGGTTGGGTTACGGTATAAGTCAAGGCGTCGCCATCTGCATCTGTAGCCGTGATCGTTCCGTTTACCGCGGTATCTTCTGGAGTTGTAATTGCCAGAGCGCTTACCACAGGAGCCACATTGGTTGGATTGATGGTGATGTTCACCGTTACGGTAACTAAGCCACCTTTACCATCGCTCACCACTACCGTGAAACTGTCTGTTCCGCTATAGTTGTTGGCTGGGGTGTAAGTGTAAGTGCCGTCAGGGTTCACCACTACTGTTCCGTTTGCAGGTGCAGTACCCACTGTGTAAGTTAACGGATCGCCATCTACATCAGTTGCAGTAATTGATCCGCTTACCGGTGTGTTTTTATTGGTCACCACATTGGCAGGAGCCGTTACCACTGGCACATCATTCACTGGTGTTACCGTGATGTTGATGGTTATTGTGGTTGCGCCACCTTTGCCATCACTCACTGTTGCGGTGAAGCTGTCTGCACCGTTGTAATTAGCTGCCGGAGTATAAGTATAAGTTCCGCCTGGGTTAACCACCACTGCGCCATGTGCAGGTTGGGTTACGGTATAAGTTAAGGCATCGCCATCTGCATCTGTAGCCGTGATCGTTCCGCTTACCGCTGCATCTTCTGGAGTTGTAATTGCCGGAGCGCTTACCACAGGAGCCACATTGGTTGGGTTGATCGTGATGTTCACCGTTACCGTAACTAAACCACCTTTACCATCGCTCACCACTACCGTGAAACTGTCTGTTCCGCTATAGTTGTTGGCTGGGGTGTAAGTGTAAGTGCCGTCAGGGTTCACCACTACTGTTCCGTTTGCAGGTGCAGTACCCACTGTGTAAGTTAACGGATCGCCATCTACATCAGTTGCAGTAATTGATCCGCTTACCGGTGTGTTTTTATTGGTCACCACATTGGCAGGAGCCGTTACCACTGGCACATCATTCACTGGCGTTACAGTGATATTGATGGTTATTGTGGTTGCGCCACCTTTGCCATC
>JAZBLB010000046.1:0-24260 GCA_037032985.1 Bacteroidota bacterium | reverse complement strand
TTGATAATTTCAAAGGTGATCAGGAGTCGATCATAACAAATATTTTAGAAGGCAATAACACTTTTGTTATTATGCCAACGGGCGGAGGGAAGTCTATTTGCTATCAATTACCGGCTTTAATGAGTGAAGGAACGGCGATTGTAATTTCGCCCCTCATTGCATTAATGAAAAACCAGGTGGACCAGTTAAGGGCCTTTGGTGGAAATGACAGCATTGCCCATTTCTTAAACTCATCTTTAAATAAATCTGAAATTACGCAGGTAAAGTCTGACCTGCTTAGCGGGCAAACTAAACTACTGTACGTTGCACCTGAGTCTTTATCAAAACAGGATAATATTGAGTTTTTAAACTTGATTAAAATCTCCTTCGTTGCGGTAGATGAGGCGCATTGTATTTCTGAATGGGGACATGATTTCAGACCCGAATATCGAAAAATCAAACAAGTTATAGCGGGTTTAGGAGATAATATTCCAATTATTGCGCTTACTGCAACGGCTACGCCGAAAGTTCAGCAAGATATTATGAAGAACCTTGGCATGTCTGAGGCTACTTTATTTAAATCGTCATTCAACAGACCAAATCTTTTTTATGAAATCCGTCCTAAGCGTGATATCAACAAAGAGATTATTAAATATATTAAATCCAATCCCGGCAAATCGGGCATTATCTATTGTTTAAGCCGTAAAAAGGTTGAAGAGGTAGCCGAAGCACTAAATTTGAACGGAATTAGCGCTTTGCCTTATCATGCTGGTTTAGACCCAAAGGTGAGGGCAGAAACACAGGATAAATTCTTAATGGAAGATGCTGAAGTAATTGTAGCAACAATTGCTTTTGGTATGGGAATAGATAAGCCGGATGTTCGTTTCGTGATTCACCACGATGTGCCCAAAAGTATGGAAGGCTATTACCAGGAGACCGGCAGAGCAGGTCGTGATGGGGGTGAAGGTATCTGTATTGCTTTCTATGCACAAAAAGATGTAGATAAGCTTGCTAAATTTATGAAAGATAAGCCTGTTTCTGAACGCGAAATAGGTACACAAATATTGAAAGAGGTAATTGATTATGCAGAATCCGGCGTTTGTCGGCGTAAGCAAATCCTTCATTATTTCGGAGAAAATTTTAATGAAACGGGTTGTAATTGTATGTGTGATAATTGTAAGAAACCCAAAAAACAATTTGATGCTGAAGAACAGCTATCTACTTTATTAAAGTTCATTCAAAAAACTGATGAAAAGTTTGATGATGCACACCTATTAAATGTTTTTCTTGGCCTTGAAACTGCCCAAACTATTGCTTACGAGCATAGCAAAGTTCCAGAATTTGGCATAGGCAAGGAAGAGGGTATTCTTCTTTGGAAATCGGTCATCCGTCAAGCTGTTTTAAATAATTATCTCTTTAAGGATATTGATAATTATGGACTATTGAAGTTAACCAGGCAAGGGAAAGATTTTATTATCAATCCTTATAGTTTAAAGTTTATCTTAAATGAACCAATTGAAACGGGCGCTGAAGATGACGATGATGACGTAAAACAAGGCTCTGGTGCATTAGATACCCATTTGTTGCAATTGCTTAAAGACCTTCGGAAGAAAATTGCGAAGCAAAAAAGTGTTCCTCCTTTTGTCGTATTCCAGGATCCGTCGCTAGAGGAAATGTGTACGCACTATCCTATTACTTCAGAAGAATTGAAGCAGATCTCCGGTGTAGGTTCAGGAAAGGCAATGAAATTCGGTTCTCCTTTTATCGAACTGATTAAAAAGTATGTGGAAGACAATGATATTGAGCGACCTATTGACTTGATTATCAAAACGCAGGCGAACAAATCGCAGATGAAAGTATCAATTATTCAAAATATTGATAGACAAATTGGCCTGGAAGATATTGCAGATTCTAAAGGTATTACCTACGAAGAGATTTTGAAAGAAGTGGAATCAATTGTAAACTCCGGAACAAAGCTTAATCTTAACTATTTCATTGATGAAGTAATTGATGATGACAGGCAAGATGAAGTTTTTGACTATTTCCGTGCTGCTGAAAGTGATTCTATCGACGAAGCACTTAATGAACTTGGCGAGACAGATTACACGCGTGAAGAGATTCAGCTTATGCGAATTAAATTTATGTCTGAACTCGGAAATTAAAAAACAGGTTTGAATGACTAGATAATTGAGAAAAGCGTGGAACTCACCAACATCTCAACTTTCAAGTTTCTGATCTCATATCCCCAACTATGTTAAACTATTTAGATAAGTTAAAAAACACCGCTTCAGGAAATTTCTTTTTAATGGCTGGGCCATGTGCAATTGAAGGCGAAGACATTGCGCTACGCATTGCAGAAAAAATTATCTCCATTACTGATAAACTTCAAATTCCGTATATTTTTAAAGGTTCTTACCGCAAAGCAAATCGAAGTAAAGGATGTTCTTTTACAGGTATTGGTGATGAAAAAGCATTAAGAATTCTAGAAAGGATTGGTCGCGAATTCGGCGTACCAACGGTAACGGATATTCATGAAAGTGGTGAAGCGGCTATGGCTGCTGAGTATGTTGATGTGTTGCAGATTCCAGCCTTTCTTTGTCGCCAAACTGATCTTTTAATTGCAGCTGCACATACAGGCAAAGTAGTAAATGTTAAAAAAGGCCAGTTTCTCTCGGCAGGTTCGATGAAATTTGCAGTCGAGAAAATTAAAGAAGCAGGTAATGATAAGGTTATTTTAACAGATCGAGGAAATACTTTCGGTTATCAGGACCTCATTGTAGATTATCGCGGATTGCCAGAGATGCAAAGCTTCGGAGTACCCGTGGTAATGGATTGTACACATTCTTTGCAGCAGCCTAATCAAAGTAGCGGTGTAACTGGTGGAACGCCAGAGCTAATATCGACCATAGCAAAGGCAGCAATTGCGGTAGGAGCAGATGGTTTGTTTATAGAAACACACCCTGATCCGGCAAATGCAAAATCTGATGGAGCAAATATGTTGCACCTTGACTTGCTGGAAGAAACGCTAATTAAATTAACCAGGGTTCGACAAGCAATATTATAATCGTGGGAAAATCTAAAGCATTTCTCACTGCAGAATGGCGAAAACTTGCGCTCGCACAATACGAAGTTGACAAATCTATCCTGGAGAAATATCTTCCACCAAATACTGTATTGGATGACTGGCGAGGCAAATATTACGTAAGCTTGGTTGGCTTTATGTTTCTTAACGTGAAGCTTCGTGGATTTAGAATTCCTTTCCACACCAATTTCGAAGAGGTGAATTTAAGGTTCTATGTAAAATATAAAGAAGGACTTGAATGGAAGCGTGGTGCAGTTTTTATTCAGGAAATTGTACCTTTACCAGCTATTACCATTGTTGCTAATACCATTTACAAAGAAAAATACAAGACCTTACCCATGAAGCACCTTTGGACCGCTCAGGATAATCAGCTCACTGTAGACTACCTTTGGAAAACAAAAGATTGGAATAGTTTTGCAGTAACTGCATCTTCAACGGCCATCGACATTCCGGTTGGGAGTGAAGAAGAGTTTATAACTGAACATTACTGGGGCTATACTAAACTAGGCCCGAACAGCACTTCAGAATACGGGGTACAACACCCCCGCTGGCAAGTTTATCCTGTAGAAAGCTATCGTATAAAAGCTGATTTTGGCGAAAACTACGGAGCAGATTTTGCCAATCTTAATCAGGCTGAACCAGATTCAGTAATACTGGCAGAAGGATCTGAAATTAGTGTGATGGCAGGCAGAAAATTTTAATATCAACTAAAAGCATTCTCTAACTGAATGATATTGTTGCTGATGAATTTGCTGTGATTACACCTTTGTGATGACGAAAGTTGTTCTGCGGTTATTTTTTCTGCCGGCTTCGGTTGTATTATCTGCAATTGGTTTTGTTGAACCAAATCCCTTAAATGTAAGGCGTTGCGGATTTATTTGGTTTTTAACCAGGTAATTGTAAACTGCACTTGCCCTGTCTAATGATAGTTTTTGATTTAATTTGTTATCGCCAACATTGTCAGTATGTCCCTGTATTTCGATGTTAACACTGGCATTCTGTTGTAAGAAATCGATCAGTAGATCTAGTTCTTTGACCGAAGCAGGTAACAGGTTAAACTTATTGGTATCAAAAAAGATATTTCTCAATGTTACATTTCCACCTGGTTTGATTTTCTCGATATATACTTCTATCTGATACGGTTTATTGATATCGCTCTGTTTTAACTCAAAATTTTCTGAGTAGAACATATAGCCCTCTGCGTTTACATTAAATAGATAATTGCTCCCAATCGGCATGACTGCCAAAAAGTTTCCTGTTTCAGGATCAGTATAATCATCGAAGACAGGTCTGTTTGTATTCAAATCGATTACCTGAACATTACTTTCCATCGTCTTCTTGGTATCCTTGTCTTTTACAACCCCTTTAACATAGGTAATCTTTAGTGGCTTTGCCACTTCAGGAATTCCAAAACGATAGATATCCTGCAACCCAAAACCATCTTTAAAATTGGAAGAAAACATTCCAGAACTTCCATCTGCACTGACGATTAAACCGTTTTCATCTTCGAAAGAATTAATAGGATAGCCCATATTAGTTGGTTTTTTGAACTTTCCGGTGTCGTCCATTCTGCTGTAATAGATATCCTTGTGCCCAAATCCAGGCCAGCCATCAGATGAAAAATATAAAGTTCTTCCATCAGCGTGAAGAAATGGTGTGTTTTCATCAAAAGGCGTATTGACTTCCGGACCAAGGTTGACGGCCGCACCCCATTTTGTTTCGTCCGTTATGGTACTTTTCCAGATATCGTAACCTCCGGATCCGCCGGGTCTGTTGCTGATGAAGTATAAAGTTCTTCCATCAGGACTGATAGCAGGTTGCGATTCCCAGTATTCTGAATTCACTGGTTTACCTACATTATAAGGTTCGCCCCAATCTTTACCCTCACGGTGGGAAACGTAAATGTCGCATCTGCCTAGGCCATCAGGGCGATTACATCCCGTAAAAAAAAGATACTTACCATCAGGAGATATGGTTTGCGCACCCTCATTAAATCTCGATGTATTAATCTTTGTAGAAAGCGGTGTAGCCTCGCTCCATACATTGTTTTGAAACTGTGAAGTCCAGAAATCTTCGTTACCACCAATTTGTCTCGTAAAAACTAATGTTCCGCCATCTGCAGTTAAGGCTGGGAAATACTCTGCATTGCCTGTATTTACGCCCTTACCTAAATTTACAGGGCTGTATTTTACAGGTTTATTGATTGCCACAACAGCGAAGCCGCAATCTAAAAGATATTTTTTTGCGCTTTTGGCACGGTCAGAGGAATTATCCTGCATCAGGAAATCTGCAAAATGTTTTTTTGCCTTGTCAAATTCCTGAGCTGCAAATTCTGTTTCTGCTAAATTGTAGAGTACGGCAGGTTGGATATTTGAATCAATTAGCATTGATTTTAGATAACTGGCCTTCGCATCTGCGTATTTTTTTTGAATTCTTTGTACATTGGCCAACAAGATATAGGCACCTTGAAACATCGGATCTTCAGCTACTGCGTTCTTTAATACAAGTTCCGCTGCAGGATAATCAGTTTTTTCCAGTAATTGCCCAGCCTGTTGATAAAAAGATTGAGCCTTTTTATTATTTGAAACCTGAGCAAAAACGCTTAAGGTAAATAGTGTAAAAAGTAGGGAGAGACGAAACCTCATAAACAAGACATTGGATGTTAAGCTAATGTATCGTTTTTTACGGAATATTTAAAAATTTATGTGTTTGTAAGGAAATTTCCCATTTAGGGTTGGCCATTACATATTCGATAATAAGTGGCGTAATTTCTTTAGATTTCGACCATTCTGGCTGCAGATACAATTTGCAAGTAGGAGAAACCATCGCTGCGTATTCCTCTGCCCATTTGAAATCACTTCTGTTAAAAACAATTACTTTCAACTCATGTGCAAATGGCGTAATATCAGGACGGGGTGCTTTAAACTTTTTGGGCGACAAACAGATCCAATCCCAATTTCCAGAAAGGGGATAAGCGCCTGATGTTTCGATAAATGTTAAAATCCCCCGTTCTTTTAATTTATTGGTTAAGTAATCCAGGTTATAAATCAACGGTTCACCGCCTGTGATCACTACGGCCTTTCCAGGAAATCTATCTGCGTTATCCACGATCACGTCTGACAGTGTCAACGGATGCATTTCTGCATCCCAGCTTTCTTTTACATCACACCAGTGGCAACCCACATCGCAACCGCCTAAACGAATAAAATATGCTGCTTTACCTGTATTAAATCCTTCGCCCTGTATGGTATAGAACTCTTCCATCAAAGGAAGTAATGTGCCGTCTTCTGGTATCTGTTGTTTCATTTTGAGGATGCAAATATCTCAAAAAATATGGAGGAGTTCGTTTATCATGCAAAATTTATCCGAAAGATGAAATAAGACTGATATTTTAAATCGTTAATTTAGTGTTTATGAAGTGGCATAAGGCGTTAACTACAACACAAATTCCTACCGATGGGTCCATTAAGACTATCCAAATAGCTGGAAAGCAGCTTTGCATTATAAACAATGATAAAAAAATAATCGCTACTCAGTCATCCTGCCCACATGCCGGCGGCCATTTTTCTGGCGGCTGGTGTAAGAGTGGTCATTTAGTTTGTCCGATTCATAGATATGAGTATGATTTAAATACTGGAAGAGGAGCGGAGGGGCAAGGAGATTATATCGAAATTTACGCAACTGAACTAAGAGATGATGGCCTTTACATTGGTTTCGAGGAAAGTTGGTGGAGCAAAATTTGGGGTTGATGGACCAACTCATTAACCGCATTGGTTTCAAGTAATGCACTTAGACAGATTGCATTTTGTTTGTTTTTTTATTTGCTAAATCCGAATGGCAAAGCGCTTCCGGGCATGATTGATAACGACTTCTTCATTAACTTGGGTTGAGACCCAAAGAACTTCAATTATTGAGATTTGATTTATTTTTTTTGCCATTGACTAAAGCCGAATGGCAATGAAAAGACAGGTTAATTGATTGCGCTTCTTTTAGTGCATTAGATTTAAACCTAAGGATTTTCGATAGGTTAATTCAATAAATGCCTTTTAAAAAACTCATGGCAATTTAGCACCTCAATATCGGAAAAATAAAAATCCTCAATGTCTTCGGTAATGATGCATTGACAGTCGCTTTCCTGAGCTGCATGGTATTCCAAGCCATCTTCAAAGTCATGAATCCTTTTATTCTTTAAGGTCTTAAAAACGCCATTAGATGAATTTTCTGCAATTTTGATGTGCTGGCAAAGTAAATCTATTTTTTGTTTAGCCAATACAGCATTATGCTTTTTTTCGGCAAAATAAAATGCAATAGCTAGGCAAAGAGGAGAGGTATATACTTCAAATTTCGGATGCGATGCTAAACTCAAAATTCTGGAAGAATATGTAAAAAGAGGATATTCTTTATTGAGCACTGAAACTAATACGTTAGCATCTAGAAATATTCTAAGCATAAATTATTTTTTAGACGCGAAGAATTCATCTTTAGAGGATTTACGGCTTTGCTTAACTGTTCTTTTATATTCAACTTCACCTTCGGCAACCATATTTACCCAATCACTAATTGGATAATCTTCCAAAGACTTATATTCTGTAGCCGTAACTTGCGTAAGCAAATGTTCAATCAGGCGAGACAGACTAATATTATTATCAGCAGCATATTTTTTAGCTTTTCGAACGACATCCTGGTTAAAGCTTAAAGTGAGTTTCGCATCCATAATATAATTTTATTTATAGCTCAAATATAAGGTATTTACGTGGTAAAATAAATTTAATTACGTAAGAAAAAGCGTTAAAAAAAATGGTGTAAAAAAAAGCAATTCTGTTTATGAATTGCTTTCGATACTTATATTATAATTCCCTTAAGGATAAATCTCTTTTCTGGCAGATGCTAAAGTATTTTTCAATAAGCCAACGATGGTCATCAATCCAACACCACCTGGAACCGGAGTAATATACGATGATTTTGGTGCCACATTTTCAAAATCTACATCGCCAAATAATTTAAAACCAGATTTTGTTTCTGTCGAAGATTCCCGGTTGATACCAACGTCTATGATGATTGCACCTGGTTTAACCATATCTGCCGTTACAAAATTCTTTTTACCAATCGCTGCAATCACAATATCGGCTTGAAGAATCTGCTCTTTAAGGTCTTTGGTACGAGAGTGGGTTAATGTTACTGTGCAATTACCAGGACTGGCATTACGAGCCATTAAAATACTCATTGGGCTACCAACAATATTGCTCCTACCTACCACAACGCAGTGCTTGCCGACAGTGTCAATGTTATACTCTTCTAGCATCAGCATAATGCCATAAGGGGTAGCAGGAATAAAGCAAGGCAAATTACGCATCATCCTCCCTAAATTGATAGGATGGAAACCATCAACATCTTTACGATGATCAATTGTTTCCGTTACTTTTTCCGGATCGATATGTTTCGGTAAGGGTAATTGAACAATTAATCCATCAACGTCTTCATCATTATTTATTTCTGCAATTTTAGCAAGAAGTTCTGCTTCGGTTACGTTATTATCATACCTATGCAGGGAAGATTTAAAACCAACCTTTTCGCAGTTCTTCATTTTACTGGCTACGTAAGTTTCGCTTCCACCATCATTGCCAACAAGAATTGCGACTAAATGAGGTTTTCTTCCAGTTTTGCTCAAAAACTCAGCAGCTTCTTCAGCAATCTGAATTTTAACTTTTTCTGATACGTATTTTCCGTCTAATAATTCCATCGTTATGAGATTTGAGATAATAGACATTAGATTTCAGATCTGCTGAGATTCTCAGGACTCAAATCTAACATCTCAATCTTTTTCTAATCTAATTTTAAAACTGCCATGAACGCCGACTGTGGAATTTCTACGTTTCCAACCTGACGCATCCGTTTTTTACCTTTTTTCTGTTTTTCCAATAATTTACGCTTCCGTGAAATATCTCCCCCATAACACTTGGCCGTTACATCTTTACGTAAAGCACTTAGCGTTTCGCGGGCAATTACTTTGGCACCGATTGAAGCCTGAATCTTAATCTCAAATTGTTGGCGGGGAATTAATTCTCTCAGTTTTTCGCAAATTTTCTTGCCAAAATCGTAAGCATTGCTCCGGTGGATCAATGAGGATAATGCATCAACTGGTTCATCATTTAACAACATATCTAAACGCACCAAATCTGATTTACGGTATCCAATCTGATGGTAATCGAAGGATGCATAACCTTTCGAAATGGTTTTTAGTTTATCATAGAAATCAAATACAATTTCTCCCATTGGCATCTCGAAAATCAATTCCACCCGGTCAGACGTAAGGTAAGACTGATTAACAATGATTCCACGCTTTTGAATACAAAGTGACATTACTGGCCCAACAAATTCAGCTTTGGTAATAATATTTGCCTTGATGAAAGGTTCTTCAACCGAATCGAGCTTACTCGGATCAGGTAAATCGGATGGATTGTTAACTATAATTTCATCTCCTTTTGTGGTATGTGCAATGTAAGAAACGTTGGGAACGGTTGTAATTACCGTCATATCGAACTCACGTTCTAGACGTTCCTGGATAATCTCCATGTGCAACATTCCTAAGAATCCGCAACGGAAACCAAAACCTAAAGCTGCAGAACTTTCCGGCTCAAAAACGATAGATGCATCATTTAGCTGCAACTTGTGCATCGCCTCACGCAGTTCTTCAAACTCATCGGTATCTACAGGATAAATTCCGGCAAATACCATCGGTTTAACCTCTTCAAAACCTTGAATAGAATCTAGTGATGGGCGGTCTACGGTGGTAATGGTATCACCAACTTTAACTTCACGTGCTTCTTTAATTCCTGAAATAATGTAGCCTACGTCTCCGGTTTTAACTACACTTCTTGGCGACATATCTAATTTAAGAATGCCAACCTCATCTGCTAAATATTGTTTGCCTGTATTAATAAATTTTACTTTATCACCTTTTTTAATTTCGCCGTTTACAACTTTGTAATAGGCAATAATCCCTCTGAATGAGTTGAAAACAGAGTCAAAAATCAGTGCTTGTAATGGTGCTTCCGGATTACCAACCGGTGCCGGAACACGGTCTACAATTGCCTGAATAATATCTGGGATTCCCATTCCGGTTTTTCCAGAAGCAGGAATAATATCTTCCCGTTTACAACCAATTAAATCAATAATCTGGTCTTTTACTTCCTCGGGCATTGCTCCGGGTAAATCCATTTTATTTAGAATCGGAATAATTTCCAGGTCGTGCTCTAAAGCAAGATATAAATTTGATATGGTTTGCGCCTGGATACCTTGTGAAGCATCTACAATTAATAAAGCACCTTCACACGCTGCAATGGAACGGGAAACTTCATATGAAAAATCTACGTGTCCGGGTGTATCAATGAGGTTGAAATTATACTCAATATCACCAACCTTATAATTCATTTGTATGGCATGACTTTTAATCGTTATGCCTCGCTCGCGCTCCAAATCCATGTTATCGAGCAATTGCGCCTGCGCTTCACGCTGCGAAATCGTCGCTGTATATTCTAACAACCTATCTGCCAAAGTGCTCTTGCCATGGTCGATATGTGCAATAATGCAAAAATTACGTATATGCTTCATCTTTGCGCAAAGATATGTTTTTTAATGGAAAATTTCAGTTCGAAAATCACGGCATAAAACCGTTCATTTTTTGGCATTTTGTAAGTTAACACGGCCATATTTAAACCATCGTTTTCTTCCATTTACCTTTTTTAAATAGTATAAAAGCAGCAATTGCAATTCCGACTTCAGCAGTTGGGATGGCGATAAATACGCCGGTTGGACCCATTTCAAAATGCTTGGCAAGTAAGTAGGCTAAAGGTATCTGAAATAGCCAAAATGCGAAAATATTTATTTTGGTTGGTGTCCAGGTATCTCCTGCTCCATTAAATGCACTGGTAAGCACCATGCCCATGCCATAAATGATAAATCCTATACTCAAGATTTTTAATGCACGGCTAGCAATTTCAATTACTTTTTCATCTGATGTGAAGAAAGCTGCGAAAAGATGTCCGCAGGTGAGGAAGAGAATCGATACGATTGCCATAAAAACAAAAATATACCTCATGGTTTGAAAGACAGATTTTTCAGCGCGCTCAACATGCCCTGCACCAAGGTTTTGGCCAACTAATGTTGCAGCTGCATTGCTTAAGCCCCATGCAGGTAGTAGAAAGAACATCATCAATCTTAAAGCCGTTTGATAACCCGCAGAACCTTCATCGCCACCCGTAGTAGCCACCAATTCAGCCAGAAATACCCAGCTGCAGCTCGCAATAACAAATTGAAAAATTGCAGGAGCTGCGATCTTGATGATTGCTTTAATTTGTTTTAAGTCGGGGATAAAATGGGCAATATTGATTTTTAATGCGTTTTTGCCATTAAATAAATTATAAAGTTGATAACTTACACCCAGGCCTCTTCCGATTGTAGTGGCAATGGCTGCTCCGGTTAACCCGAACGCAGGCACAGGTCCAAAACCATTTATAAAGATAGGGCAGAGGATGATGTTGGCAATGTTCGCAATCCATAAACTTCGCATGGCAATGGCTGCATTTCCCGCACCTCTGAATATTCCATTAATTAAAAAGAGTAACACAATGATAATGCTTCCACCCATCATGATTCGGGTAAATGTTGCGCCATGATCAGCTGTTTCTGTGGAGGCTCCCATTAAGAGCAAGATATCTCTAGCGTATATTAAACCAAGAATAGTAATCACAATGTTAATAATAATGGCTATCACAATGGTTTGCATGCCTGCGTTAGACGCGGCTTCTGGATTTTTTTCTCCAATTCTTCTGGCTACAACCGCCGTGGCAGCCATACTTAACCCGATGGCAAGTGAATAGATAATGGTTAGAACAGATTCTGTCAAACCAACTGTCTGTATCGCATGGCTGCTGTTTTCGAGGTGACCAACGAAATATAAATCTACTAATGCAAATACAGATTCCATGGCCATCTCCAACATCATTGGAATAGCCAGTAAAATAATTGCCCTTTTAATTGTTATTGAGGTTAAATCAACCTCGTTGCCTTTTAATGATTGGACCAGCAAATCAAAAAATGATGATAGTTTGCCTCGTGTCTTTGTTGACTCTGACATATAGTATAGAAATAAATGTAATAGATGAAGGATATGCCTTAAGCATCCTTAGTGAAATAAAATTGGAAAGGAATCCTCGGTTGCTTAAAACCTAAATCGGATTGCAGATACTATCATGGCTCTGGTCGTTAGATCAGGCAAAGATAGCTAAAATTCCGGATTGTCAAATTTTGGTGACTTATTTTTAAGGTGTTGATTAATTTATTTGCCACGGAAACACGAAAATCACGAAAATCACGAAATTAAGACTTTATTGCGATTGCTATATTTTATCGTGATAAGTTCGGTTGGTGGGGGATAAACAAAAAGGTGCAGGTCTCAGAGATTTCGCCATTTAGGTTAAAAAAACGGTTTAAACTTGCTAATTAGATACTATAGGCCCTAATCATCTCTTCGGTAACTTTCGTTCCTCTGCTGGTGTTTAGGTCGATTAATACATAATCGAAGATTCCATCGGAAGCAACTTTACCTGTTTTTTTGTTGATAATCTCAAACTGAACAGCACAGCCCTTATCATTCATCGTTAAAATCCCCGTTCTAATTAACATTAGATCATTCATCAAGAGCGGGCGTTTGAAATTGATATCGACATGACTCACCACCCAACCCAAGCCGAGTTTTGTAAAATGTTCCCATGGCATTCCATAGAATTTTTCCATCTGTTCGTAACGAGCTGCCAATACATAATCCAGGTATCTGCTATTGTGGACATGATTAAACATATCTATATCATCGGGGCGTACACGAAGTTCGCTTTCGAAAATGCTGAATTGATTCTTTTCCAAAGGGTAAATGTTTTTTGCAAAAGTATGAATAAGCATTCTAATGTAAAGTATTAGTTTCTTTTTCGTATTTTTGATATGAAATGGGAAAGCTTAAATTATATGATACTTCAATTCCACGTGAATTAATCGCTCAAGAGCGTGAAAGTGTCTATTTGAGCCGAAGTCCGGAGCAACGTTTTTTTAGCGTGTTACATTTAAATCATATTTCAGTGGCTATGAATGGCGGGAAGCCCTTAAAATCTCCTCAAGGCAAAGGCCTTGTGATTCGTAAGCTAATTATATAGTTTCTTTCTATGTCTTTTGATAAAGGAAATCCAGAAATGCTTTTGCTGTTAGAAACGTTTCAACAGTTCGATTTACGTTATCTGATTGTAGGTGGCTTTGCCGTTAACCGTTATGGTTATAGTCGTACTACGGGAGACTTGGATATCTATTTAAAAGATACAAGAGAAAACAGGCAAAATCTAATTCATTCGCTGGATAAAATGGGGTATGGAAAATACGACATGTTATTAGATGTTCCGATTATTGCAGGATATTGCGAAGTGATAATGGACGATGGGATGTACGCGGATTTAATGACTGATATTCCTGGCTTAGACAAACAAAAATTTGATGAGTATTTTCAAATGGCAACCGTTGATGAAATAAATGGTATTAAAGCCAGATTTCTTCACTATAACCATCTCCTGGATAACAAAAGAGCAACAAATAGACCTAAAGATCAATTAGATGTTTTGGAGTTAGAACGAATTAATAAAAGAAACTAAGTTGAATATAGCATTTTCTCTAAACCTAATTTAGTGGTATACTATTTAATTTACTAATGCTAACACGCGCTTTGCTTAGCAAACTTATATAAAGATTGTAGTGAATGGGAGATAGAGAAGCCTGTAAAAACAAATCTTTACTTTTCAAAACAATATTTGGCAGTCAATTTAAAGATTAAGTACTTAAACAATTAAGCATACTTTGTTAATACGTTAAAAAAACTTTATCTTTGCAGCATTATTAATTAATTTATACACTTTAATATTATTCAAGAATGTATTTAAGTACAGAAAAGAAAGCCGAAATTTTTAAAACACACGGCGAAGTAGAAACTAACACAGGTTCTGCTGAAGGTCAGGTAGCGTTGTTTACATACCGTATTGCGCACTTAACAGAACACTTAAAGAAAAATCGTAAAGATTTCTCTACCCAGTTGTCACTTCAAAAATTGGTAGGTAAACGCCGCGGTATTTTGGCTTACTTATACAAAAAAGATATTGAGCGCTATCGTGCTATCATCAAAGCTTTATCGCTTCGTGATATCATTAAACAAAAATAAGCGTAATGTTATCAATGAAAGCCATTCTTTAGAGGATGGCTTTTTACTTTTCCTATTTATTTTTTATAGGGAATTATTACAGATAGGGTTTTAAATCTTATCTTCGTTTGCAAAAACAAAAACATATATAAACAAGGTGTGGGCAAAGAGGAAAACACACCACAATTCTAATTAAATGAATGTAATAAAAAAATCGTTCGATTTGGGCGATGGCAGAACAATTGAAATTGAAACTGGTAAATTAGCTAAACAGGCTGACGGTTCGGTTGTAGTAAAAATGGGCGATACCATGTTGTTAGCAACAGTAGTATCAACTGTTGGTGCTAAACCAGGAACAGATTTCTTACCATTATCAGTTGATTATCAAGAGAAATATGCGGCTACTGGTCGTATTCCAGGTGGATTTTTACGTCGCGAGGCTAGATTATCTGATTACGAGGTTTTAATCTCTCGTTTGGTAGATAGAGCTTTACGCCCGATGTTCCCATCTGATTATCACTCTGATACGCAAGTGATGATTTCGTTAATTTCTGCTGATAAAAATATACTCCCTGATTGTTTAGCTGGTTTAGCGGCATCAGCTGCATTAGCGGTATCAGATATTCCTTTCAACGGACCTATATCCGAAGTACGCGTAGCTAAAATCGATGGCAAACTGGTAATCAATCCATATGCTAGTGATTTAGAGCGTGCAACTTTAGAATTCATGGTTGCAGGTTCTGCAAACGACATCGGCATGGTTGAAGGTGAGTGTGATGAAATTCAGGAAGATGAAATGGTTGAGGCATTGAAATTTGCACATGATGCAATTAAAATTCAATGTGCCATCCAAGTTGAATTAACCGAAGCAACAGGCAAAACTGTTAAACGTGAATATAGCCACGAAGACCATGATGCTGATTTAAAAGCTAAAGTTTATGCAGATACTTACGATAAGGTTTACGCAGTAGCAAAATCAGGTTCAAATAAAGATGAACGTAAGGTTGGATTTACCGCAATTATCAATGAGTTTTTCGAGGCAATGCCAGAAGATACTGCAGATTTAACCAAAGCAATGGCTAAACATTATTACCACGATGTTCAGTATGATGCCATTAGAAACCTTTTATTAAACGAAGGTATTCGTTTAGATGGTCGTAAAACTACAGAGATTCGTCCAATCTGGAGTGAAGTTGGTTATTTACCGGCAGCTCACGGTTCGGCAGTGTTTACCCGTGGTGAAACACAATCGTTAACATCGGTTACTTTAGGTAGCAAAGATGATGAGCAAATGATTGATGGTGCTTTCTTTAATGGTTACCAAAAATTCTTATTGCATTATAACTTCCCTGGTTTCTCAACCGGTGAGGTTAGACCAAACAGAGGTGCTGGTCGCCGCGAAATTGGTCATGGTGCTTTAGCACAACGCTCATTGAAAAAAGTATTGCCACAAGGTGATGCCAATCCATATACTATCCGTATTGTTTCTGATATTTTAGAATCAAATGGTTCTTCATCTATGGCCACTGTTTGTGCAGGTACTTTAGCATTAATGGATGCTGGTATTAAAATCAAAGCTCCTGTTTCTGGAATTGCAATGGGTTTGATCACTGATGAAAAAACTGGTAAATATGCAATCCTTTCTGATATTTTAGGTGATGAAGATCACCTGGGAGATATGGATTTTAAAGTAACAGGTACTGAAAACGGTATTGTTGCCTGCCAGATGGATTTAAAAATCAATGGTTTATCTTACGAAGTTTTAACCAAAGCTTTGTTGCAGGCTAAGGAAGGCCGTTTACACATCTTAAATGAGATGAAGAAAACGATCGGTCAGCCAAATGAAGATTACAAACCACATGCTCCACGTATTGTTTCTTTAACTATTGAGAAAGAATTCATCGGTGCGATCATCGGCCCTGGAGGTAAAATTATTCAGGAAATGCAACGCGAAACTGGTGCCTCAATCTCTATCGAAGAAGTTGAAGGTAAAGGTATCGTAGAAATTTTTGCTGATAACAAGGCTGCTATTGATGCTGCTGTAACCCGTATCCGTAACATCGTTGCTAAGCCAGAAATTGGTGAAGTTTACCAGGGTAAAGTAAAATCAATTATGCCATTCGGTGCATTTGTTGAAGTTATGCCAGGTAAAGATGGTTTACTACATATATCTGAGATTTCTTGGGAACGTTTAGAAACTATGGACGGTGTATTAAAAGAAGGTGATAAAATTGAGGTTAAATTATTAGATATCGATAAACAAGGTAAAATGAAACTTTCTCGCAAAGTTTTATTGCCAAGACCTGAGAAACCTGCTGCTTCACAAGCCTAGTAATAGCCAGAAGCAACAAATTATATCAAACCCTTTCAGTTTTCTGAAAGGGTTTTTTGTTGCGATCTGTTTTGTTTAATAAGGATTTTTGTAACTTGCCGTATCAATATTAGATATAATCAACTCATTATTTTGAACTATGAAGCCTCCTCTTTAAGTTCCTGATTATGTAATTTAAATAAAAATGAAACACATCATTGCTCCGTCTATACTTTCTGCAGATTTTGGAAATCTTCAGCGCGATATCGAAATGATTAACCAAAGTGAAGCAGATTGGTTTCATGTCGACATCATGGACGGCGTTTTCGTTCCAAATATATCCTTCGGGTTCCCAGTAATGGAAGCCGTAAAAAAACACGCTTTAAAGCCTTTAGATGTCCATCTGATGATTGTTGATCCAGACAAATACGTACAGGAGTTTGCCGATGCTGGTGCTGATCGAATCACTGTTCATTATGAGGCCTGCACACATTTACACCGAACTATTCAATTGATTAAAGCAGCTGGATGCAAGGCGGGAGTGGCGCTAAATCCCCATACACCGGTAACGCTTTTACAAGATATCATCGAAGATTTGGATTTAGTTTTGATTATGTCGGTGAATCCTGGTTTTGGCGGACAACAATTTATTCATAATACTTATAAAAAAATTCAGGATTTAAAACAATTGATTGCCGGCAAAAACGAAGAATTGGTTATTGAAGTTGACGGGGGCGTAAGTTTACAGAATATTGGTCAGTTAGTATCTGCAGGTGCCAATGCTTTCGTAGCGGGAAATGCAATTTTTGCAACTGAAGATCCTGCAGTAATCATTTCAAAAATGAAGCTTTCCACCACGACAAGTGTGAGTGTTTAATATTCCACTCGTGTGACCTGATACTTTATATCGATACTGATAAATGCTCCAATTCCGACTGATCCTTTTCCTGGCTATCGCTAGTTGCAGCGTTTCTGTAGCACAGCCGTTGGTTAAAGTTTCCGGTATAGTGTATAACGAAGAAAAATTACCGCTGCCTCAGGTAACGGTGATGATTTTAGGTCAGGCGCAAAGTACGGTAACGGATGAGTTTGGCGTTTACACGCTCTATTCAGCAACTAAAAACTTCACGGTTAAATATTCCTTACTTGGCTATCAGCCGCAGACCGCTAAGTTCAACGAGCGATCTGGTGCCCGCATAGTTCACCGGATCAACCTGATAGCAAATATTAACGAGCTCGAACAGGTTAACATCACTAACAAACAAAATCAGCTGAGTAACAGCACCACCATCAATATCGCTAATATCGCATCCATGCCATTGGTTTCCGGAAACTTCGAAACAATGCTTAAAACATTGCCAGGTGTATCTACCAATAATGAACTTAGTGCGCAATACAGTGTAAGAGGGGGGAACTTTGATGAAAATCTAATTTACATTAACGATATCGAAATTAACAGACCGGTTCTCATTCGAAACGGACAACAAGAGGGATTAAGCTTTATCAATTCAGAATTGGTAAGCAAAGCCAAATTTTCTGCAGGTGGCTTCGAAGCAAAATATGGCGATAAATTATCATCTGTTTTGGATATAAAGTATGACAGACCTGATAGTAATCAAACCATTTTAAGTACCAGTTTGCTTAATACTTCTTTAACTACGAAGCGGGTTTTTAAGAGAAGTTTTTTATTAGCCAGTTTAAGATATAAAAATAATACAAGCGTTCTAATTAAACAGGATGAACAAGGCAGTTACAACCCCAATTTTGGTGATGTACAACTCATGTATCAATATAATTTCTCTCCAAAATTTAATATTGGTTTTCTGGGTAACCTAAACCTAGGCCAGTTTAAATTAGTACCAACAAATCGTGAAACGCAGTTTGGAACGTTGAGTACAACACTCCGCCTGGATGTTGATTATGCTGGACAGGAAATCGACGATTATCGCACCTTAGGAAGCGGAGTTACGGCAACTTACTCTCCTCAGCCAAATCTCACTGTGAAGTTTATAAACAGTTACTTCAATACAATTGAGCGGGAACGGTTCGATATTAAAGGAAGTTATATTTTTGGTGAAGTGAATCAACGCTTGCCAACGGATGTGTTTAGCCCGGTAATAAATAACAGGACGATCGGCAGCTATTATGATTATGCAAGAAATAGCCTCAACACGCAGATTTTCGCATCAGAGATTAAAGTTGATCAGAATTTTAATAGTCATGTTTTTTCATGGGGATTAAAATACGACAGGTCCCATTATGTTGATCGATTAAACGAATATAATTATGCCGATTCTTCAGGATATATTCTTCCTGATCAATCAAAAGATATTACTTTACAAAATGTGGTGAATGCGCAGAATGATATCTATATTGAAAATTACAGCGCTTACATTCAAGATAGTTATTCGCTTTCAAATTACGCCGAATTACAGTTAGGCGCCCGTACTACCTATAATTCTTTAAGCAGGCAAATGCTGATCAGCCCAAGATTGTTGATAGCCTATCGTCCTAATTCAAACAATAAAATTTTAAGATTTACTGCAGGCGTTTACAAGCAACCGCCATCGTATAGAACCATTCGTGATTTTTCTGGTGAACTCAATATCAGTCAAAAAGCGCAGAGTTCTTATAATACCTCTTTAGGATATGATTATGCTTTTGATGCATTTGGAACACGGCTAAAATTCACCTCTGAGGCTTATTTTAAGTTTTCTGATAGATTAATCCCTTATAAAATCGATAATTTAAGAATCAGGTACCTGGCGAATGAAGTTTCAAGAGGCTACGCTTATGGTGCAGATTTCAGTATTGGTGGGGAATTCGTAAAGGATTTGGTTTCGTATTTTCGTATGTCTGTAATGCATGCAAATGAAGACATCATTGGCGATAGTTATGTACAAAACGGGCAGACAATTTATCCAGGCTATTTAAAACGTCCTACTGATCAGCGGCTAAATTTTTCAATATTTTTTCAAGACCGCTTATTAAATAGTCCTACTTATAAGGTTCATTTAAATGCATTATATGGCGCCCGTTTACCAATCGGTCCGCCGCAATCAGCAAGGTACTTAGATAAGTTTTTTATACCATCGTATAAACGTGTTGATATTGGTTTTTCTAAAGATTTTCTGGATGATGTTGCCCTACACAAACCTAAATTTCTGGACCATAATTTTTCTTCAGTAATTTTATTTTTTGAAATCTTCAATCTCTTGAATGTTAACAACACTGTGTCTTACTTATGGCTTCGCGATGTAGATAATGTCCAATATGCAATTCCCAATTACTTAACAGGAAGGCAGTTTAATTTGAAGTTAATTGTGAAACTGAAGAACAAACCTTAATAAAGTCCTCTTTATTGAATTGTTATTTTTAGGCTAATGATCGAAAAAAGCGTTCCGGTAATGTGCGGTTAAAGACTTGAACTTTAGGCTTAATTGGCGAAGCAAAGTGATGCCATGCCTGGTCTATCAATTCCCTAAAAGTCTCCTATGTCTGTTGTTAGTAGAATTGTAAAAACTGCAACAAAACCATCAAATTGGCAGTAATTTTTAACAATATTTAATTTTTTATGATACGATTTTGTAGTTAGAACTGGCTTAAAAATTTTACATTTACGCCCATAAAACATTATATAATAAGATGAAGCATAATTTTGGCGCAGGCCCTTGTATTTTACCTCAAGAAGTGTTTAAACAAGCTGCACAGGCAGTTTTAGATTTTAACGATGGATTATCGATTTTAGAAATTTCGCACAGAACAACCGAGTTTGAGGCCGTTGTAGCTGAGGCAGATAAATTGGTAAAAGAGTTACTAAACGTGCCATCGGGTTATTCCGTTTTATTTTTACAAGGCGGTGCAAGTTTACAATTTGCAATGGTTCCAATGAATTTGTTGGGAGATGGACAAACTGCAAGTTATTTAGATTCTGGTGTTTGGGCAACCAAAGCACTGAAAGAAGCTAAATTTGTAGGTAATGTTAATGTAGTTGCTTCTTCTAAAGATGCCAATTATACCTTCATTCCAAAGGATTTTGAAATCCCTGCTGATAGTGCTTATTTCCATTATACCTCTAACAATACGATATATGGAACGGAACTTTTCAACGTTCCTGAAACGAATGTTCCTATCGTTTGCGATATGTCATCAGATATCATGAGTCGCGTAATTGACGTGTCAAAATTCGACTTAATTTATGCTGGTGCACAAAAGAATGTTGGACCGGCCGGCTTAACTATTGTAATTGTTAAAGACGAAATTTTAGGCAAAATTGATCGTAAAATTCCATCAATGTTGAACTATCAATCTCATATTGACAATGGTTCGATGTACAATACCCCTCCAGTGTTTTCGGTATATGTGGCATTATTAAACCTTCGTTGGTTAAAATCAAAAGGTGGTGTTGCAGATATTGAAAAGGAAAACAAGCAAAAAGCTGAAGCACTTTACCGAGAGATTGATCGCAATCCGCTATTTAAAGGTACATGCGCGATAGAAGATCGTTCTAAAATGAATATTTGTTTTGTAATGGAAAATGCAGAATTAGAAAAGCCATTCCTGAAATTTGCAGAAGATCAAGGTATTGTTGGAATCAAGGGACACCGTAGTGTTGGAGGTTTCCGTGCGTCTATGTATAACGCTTTGCCAATTACCAGCGTACATGCACTAATAGATGCCATGCAAACATTTGAAGAAAAACAAGCAAAAGCAAATTAATTTAATTTTAACAGATAATTGATTCGGATTTTAATCCATTTAATCAATGAAATCATATAATATGATTAAGATATTAGCAAACGATGGAATAGATCCTATCGGAAAAGAATTATTAGAGAAAGCAGGTTTTCAGGTTGACACCGAAACCATTCCTCCAGACCAATTGGCAGAAGCTTTGAAAAATTATGATGCGATTACCGTTCGTAGTGCAACAAAAGTTAGAAAAGAATTGATCGATGCCGTTCCAAATATCAAATTAATTGGTAGAGGTGGTGTAGGTATGGATAATATTGATGTAGAATATGCCAGGAGCCAGGGGGTTGCTGTTGTGAATACTCCGGCGGCTTCTTCATTGTCTGTTGCTGAATTGGTTTTTTCTCATCTATTTACAGGGATCAGATTTTTACAGGATGCAAACCGTAAAATGCCAGTTGAAGGTTCTACTCAATTTAATAACCTTAAAAAAGCTTATGCAAAAGGAACTGAATTAAGCGGAAAGACAATTGGTATTATTGGTTTCGGTCGCATTGGTCGCGCTACTGCAAAAGTGGCTTTAGGTTTAGGAATGAATGTACTGGCTTACGATTTATATCCATCAGAATCTGAAATTACTTTAGAATTTCAAGGCGGAAAATCAGTAAGTATTCCAATTAAAACGGTTTCTTTAGATGAGGTAATCACAGGAAGTGATTTCTTTAGTTTACATACTCCATTTGCTGATAAACCGATTTTAGGTGCAGAAGAATTTGCTAAAATGAAAAATGGAGTAGGTATTGTAAACTGTTCACGCGGTGGAACAATTGATGAGCCAGCTTTAATTGAAGCACTAAATTCTGGTAGAGTTTCTTTCGCTGGTTTAGATGTTTTCGATAACGAGCCTACACCTTTAGCAGAAATTTTAACCCACCCAAAAATCTCTTTAACACCACATATTGGTGCATCAACCAACGAAGCACAAGAACGTATTGGTACGGAACTGGCGACGTTGATTATTGAGCATTTTAAGAAATAAAACATATATCATCTTAAGCTTATCTAATCACAGTCGTTTTAGATAAGCTTAAGATGATTATTTATTAATCCAAAGCCTTTGTTAATACCCAATAGCGGTATCCCAAAATTGCTTTCTGGAAAGTAGTTAACTTATTTGGATCTTTCTTATATAAGCTTGGCAAAATAATTCTATTAAGCCTCGCCAGAAATTTAAATATTTCCTTTTTCATAACGCTTTAGTTTATTATTGAAGAAAATAAAGAGGCCGATTATCACTAGCGCCATCGCGATGATGATGTATGTTGAGGTATTGTTGTTATCTGTTTTACTTTTGTCTTGTAGTGTTGCATTCTCATCCTGAAGCTTTTTGATTGTTCGCATGTAGTTTTCAATGCGCTCTTGCGAATGATCAGCCACGGCAACCTTTTGCTGATTTTGCAAATCCTTATATTCCATCAATATCTTTAACTCCTTAAAGATATTATTATCTGTTAAAACCACCTGTCGGAGAATTTCGTTTGAATTTTTAATATCTTTCTTCGTCTGCCAGCCAAATATTCCGGTTCGTTGATTCAGGCTTTCATCATATTGGCCAAACTTTTCACTCCGTTCTGTCAATAAGGTATTTACCTTAACTCTTTGCGAAGCGTATGCAGACGTATCTTGTTGAGCCAGAACATGTAAATTCATCAACAAGATAAACAACAAATAGAGATATTTTTTCATGATCTTTAAACGTAAAAAGGGTAGAAGTTGTTTGAAATGGGCATATCAGTTCGCTTGGTAAACATTAGCTGGTTGAAGCTGACTGTTCCTTTTCTTACCTATGAGAAATGCGATCCAAACCGATGAACTATGAGCAAGCTTTCTGTTGAAATAAACTATGGATGAAATTCAACCCTAACGATATCACCAAGGTGCAAACCTAGGAGTCCGCTGGCTTTACCTTTATTAATGGCGATTTCCAGGTGGTTACTAATTCCGAACAGGCAAAGTTTTTCACCTTCCTGAACTTCGTTGTAGTGCCAGCTTAATTGGGTAATTGTTTCACTCTTCCTGAAGTATAAAGTAAAGTCACGGTTTTTCTGAATCTTTGTGAAAAGATCTTTCGTTATATTGGTAATTACGTTACAAAACGTATCAATATAAACCACACTTCCACGAATGATATCACGCTCAATAACAGGATGTAAAAGCATCTTCTGCTCAATCTCTGCTACAGGTAAACCTATATCCTTTAACCTGCCGCCTTTAGCCAAATGTGTTGCGGCTTTTACAAAAATATCCACCAGTGGAAAGTGAAGATATTTTAAGTCTTGCATAATGTTTAACTCCACCACATCTTCTGGCACATCATCAAAAAGCAAAGAAAAAATGCCGTTGTCTGCACCCACAAAATAATGATCCCTATGCTTAATTGCAATGTATTTCGTGTTCTCACTGTATACAGAATCAATGCCAATTAAATGTACAGTGTTCTTCGGGAAATAAGGATAAGCGTTTTTTAAAACGAAAGCGGCGTAGGATATGTTAAATGATGGAACTTCATGGGTAATATCAACTAGATTAACATTAGGCATAAGACTTAACAGACTACCTTTAAGGGCACTCTGGTAAAAATCTTTCGAACCTAAATCTGTTGTTAAAGTAATTATACCCATTAAAAATTCAATATTATTGCTTATTCTTGTGTAGAGGCCTAAGCGTCTGCAAATATTCAAATTTTAATTAATATACCCCGATAACTTTTTAAAATACTACAGTTTGAACGAATTAAAATTAACTCTGGATACCGTAAATCCTGCTCACTTCTGGGGAGCAAACAATGAGAATTACGAAATGATTAAAGGTGCTTTTGCCAAGTTGAAACTGGTTGCGAGAGGAAGTGAGATTAAGGTTCTCGGTGATGAACAGGAACTTAAGGCCTTCGAAGATAAATTCAGTCA
>JAZBLB010000045.1:0-24706 GCA_037032985.1 Bacteroidota bacterium | reverse complement strand
AAAAAACTGCTAGAAACATCTCTAAAAACACTGCAATAATTATCCCAGAACACTTCGTACCAAGCTTTAAACCAGCAAAAGTTTTTGTTGATAAAGTTAAAAGCAACTCTAAAAAAATTAGTGTAGAAGCCTAAGTCTTATTATGAATAGCAGCATCAGATCAAAACAAATCATTATTATTGGAGCAGTTTTATTGCTTGTTGCTTTTTTATTCACAAGAGACATTAAGGGTTTGGTTAAACCAACCGAAGAAAATGGTAAGCTGCCAGCAGCCGGCCAGGTTGACGGAATGGAATCTACCTCAACCACTGCTGCTTTAAACATTGAAACTACTTCTACTGCTGCTAAAAATGTATTAAATAAAAATTTAGCCACGGACATTACTGCATTAGAAAATAGTTATAAAGGAGCGAAAGGCGCAGAGAAAATTGAATTAGCGAAGCAACTGGCTCAGAAATGGGACGATGTAGAGCAAATTACACCATCAGCACTTTATCTGGAAGTGATTGCCCAGGGCGAACCATCTGCGAAAACATGGTTAGCAGCAGGTAATCAGTTTATGAAAGCGTTTGAGAGTACCCAAGATAGTTTAGCCCAACCTGCTTTATTGCAAAAGGCCAATACATCTTACAAAAAAGTATTAGAGAAGGATACAAATAACATTGAGGCTAAAACAGGTTTAGGTGTAACAATAGTAAACGGCTTAGGTGCACCAATGCAAGGTATTGCAATGTTGCTTGAGGTTGTTGCTAAAGAGCCTAAAAACGTTAAGGCAAATATGAATTTAGGAATCTTCTCGATAAAATCAGGCCAGTTTGACAAAGCAATTCCACGTTTCAATACCGTGATTGCTACTGCTCCTACTCCTGAAGCCTATTTTTATTTAGGAACAGCTTTAGAAAATTTAGGCAGAAACAAAGAAGCAGTTAATGCTTATTTAGACAGCAAAAAATTAGCGGCCAACCCAACCTTATCATCTTTTATCGATAAGAAGGTAGCTGAACTAAAGAATAAAAATTAATTAACGGATTAATAAAAACATTTAAAACTTAAAACTATGCCAAGCGGTAAAAAAAGAAAAAGACATAAAATGGCTACCCACAAACGTAAAAAACGTTTAAGAAAAAACAGACATAAGAAAAAATAGTTTCTTATTTTGATTAAAGCCCTTTAAACCTCATAGTGAATGCTATGAGGTTTAAAGTATTTATGTGATTTTTTTTCACAGCTAATGGGCTTAAATCAATTTCTTTCTCGTTTACTATCCATTTGTTAATAGGCGAAAGCCTTAAATCTGTAGCTGTTGGTAAAAGAATTAATTATCAATTCGACTCCTGCCGGAGTTACCATAGCGTTGATTGAAGACAAACAACTTGTTGAGCTTCACAAAGAACAAATCAATAATAACTACGCCGTAGGCGATATTTATTTAGGCCGCATTAAAAAAATTATGCCCGGCCTGAATGCTGCTTTCGTGGATGTTGGTTATGAAAAAGATGCTTTTTTGCATTATTTTGATTTGGGCCCTCAGGTGCAATCTTTAATCAAGCTTACTAAAATCAAGCGTAATGGCTCGGTTACAGGCACATTGTTAGATAATTTAAAGCTGGAAGCCGATATTAATAAGGCAGGCAAAATTTCTGATGTGCTGGCGAAAAACATGCTCCTCCCCGTACAAATTGCTAAAGAACCAATTTCTACTAAAGGGCCGCGTTTAAGCTCCGACATTTCGATTGCCGGCAGGTATGTGGTACTGGTGCCATTCTCCAATACCATATCTGTATCAAAAAAAATTAAAAGTAATACCGAACGTAATCGTTTAAAAAAGATTATTGAAAGTATTAAACCTCAAAATTTTGGGGTAATTATCAGAACTGTTTCTGAAGGACGTGGAGTTGCCGAAATGCAAAAAGATTTATTAGATCTGATTGCAAAGTGGGAAAACTTCATCAAAAAAGTGCCTTCAACTGAGCCTTCAAAAAGGGTTTGGGGAGAAATGGACAGATCATCAACGTTAATACGTGATATTCTGAATCCTGATTTTACAAACGTTTACGTGAGCACACCAGAGCTGTTCGATGATATCCGTTCTTATGTTCATGATATTTCTCCAGAGATGGAAAAGATTGTGAAATTGTATAAACAGAAAGAACCAATATTTGATCACTTTGGAATAGAAAAGCAAATCAAAAATGCTTTCGGAAAAACAGTAAACTTACCAGGTGGTGCTTATTTAGTAGTGGAGCACACTGAAGCACTGCACGTAATAGACGTGAATAGTGGAAACCGTACTGCCAGTAAAGAAAACCAAGAGGAAAATGCTTTACAGGTAAATAAAGAGGCGGCAAAAGAAATTGCCCGTCAATTGCGCTTGCGTGATATGGGCGGCATTGTGGTAATCGATTTTATCGATATGCATAAGCCAACAAACCGTAAAATGCTATTCGATTATTTGCGTGAGCTGATGTTGTTGGATAGAGCCAAACACACAATTTTGCCTCCAAGCAAATTTGGTTTGGTACAAATCACCAGACAACGCGTTCGTCCGGAGATGAATATTGTTACGGTAGAAAAATGTCCGGCTTGTGGTGGAACCGGAGAAATTAAAGCAAGTATTGTTTTAATGGATGATATTGAGAATAACCTTAATTATATTTTACGTGAGCAAAATGAGAAAGGTGTAACCTTGAGCGTACACCCTTACATCGAGGCTTACATTACTAAAGGAATCTTCAACTTACAACGCCGTTGGTTTTTTAAATATGGCCAGTGGATTAAAGTTAAAGCACAATCATCATACTATTTAAATGAGTTCCATTTTATCTCATCTAAGGATGAAGAAATAAAACTGTAACCTGAACACATTAAACAGAAAAGCCTGAACTTCAAAATTCAGGCTTTTTGCTTTTGGCGATTTTTTAAAGATATCAGTTACTGGTATGTCTAGGTCAATTTTACGCGAAAGAAGCGGCACATTTGGTTAACATTTATGGTCATCCTGACTACATCACTAAAAATGTAATTCAAACTAAATATATACAGCGCTATTAGTTAAAGACTCAATGATTGTAACAGCGTAACCAACAAAAGAATATAAACTTTTTTCGTTTCAACTATTTGATAATAAAAGTTTTCTACCTATCTTTGCAGTCCCAATTTTAATGGGAATAATAAATTGTTTAATAAATTAAATACAAGCAAGTGAATACGTTAAGTTACAAAACTGTCTCGGCCAATGCGAAAACTGTTAACAAACAGTGGATTGTTGTTGATGCGCAAGGCGAGATTTTGGGGCGCTTGTCATCGAAGATCGCTATGATCATCCGTGGTAAAAACAAGCCTGAGTACACCCCACACGTAGATTGCGGAGATAACGTTATCGTTATCAATGCAGACAAGGTTAAATTGACAGGAAACAAATTCAGCGAAAAGCAATATGTTTCTTATACTGGTTATCCAGGTGGTCAACGTTTTATCTCTCCAAAAGAGTTAATGGCGAAACACCCTCAACGTGTAATCGAGAAAGCGGTACGTGGTATGTTACCGAAAACTAAATTGGGTAAAAAATTATACACTAATCTTTTTGTGTATGCAGGTGAAAACCACCCACATTCAGCTCAATCTCCAAAAACCATTAAACTTTAAGAAATGTCAGTTACTAACACTTCAGGCAGAAGAAAAACAGCTGTTGCACGTATCTACTTAAAAGATGGTGCTGGCGCAATTACCGTTAACGGTAAAGATCACAAAGTATATTTCCCAACTTTACCTTTGCAATATATCGTAAACCAAAGTTTAGAAGTTTCTGAGCTTACAGGTCGTTATGATATCACTGTAAATGTTCAGGGTGGTGGAGTAAAAGGACAAGCAGAAGCTGTTCGTTTAGCTATTGCTAAAGCGATTGTTGAACTAGATGCGGAGAAAAAACCTGCATTACGTGCTAAAGGCCTAATGACGCGTGATATGCGTATGGTTGAGCGTAAGAAACCAGGACGTGCAAAAGCTCGTAAGAAATTCCAATTCAGTAAACGTTAATCACAGGAGGCAAAGACAATGGCAAGAACAACTTATCAAGACTTATTGGATGCAGGTGTACACTTTGGTCACCTTACCCGTAAATGGAATCCAAAAATGGCTCCTTACATTTTCATGGAGCGTAATGGAATTCACATTATAGATTTAAATAAAACATTAACTAAAACTGAAGAAGCTGCGGCAGCGATTAAACAAATCGTAAAATCAGGACGTAAAGTTTTATTTGTTTCAACAAAAAAACAAGCTAAAGGAATCGTAGCTGAACAAGCTAAGAAAGTAAATATGCCTTTCGTAACCGAACGTTGGTTAGGTGGTATGTTAACTAACTTTGCTACTGTACGTAAGTCAATCAAAAAGATGTCTAACATCGATAAAATGACTAAAGACGGTACTTATTCGATCTTATCTAAAAAAGAACGTTTAATGATTCAGCGTGAGCGTATTAAATTAGAATCACTTTTAGGTGGTATTGCTGATTTAAACCGTTTACCTGCAGCATTGTTCTTAATTGATGTTAAGAAAGAACACATCGCAGTTACTGAAGCGTTAAAATTAAACATCCCAACTTTTGCGATGGTTGATACTAACTCTGATCCTTCAAACATCGATTTCCCTATTCCAGCGAATGATGATGCAACTAAATCTATCTCTTTAATTACTGATGTAATTATCAAAGCGATTGAAGAAGGTTTAGACGAACGTAAACGTGAGAAAGATGACGAAGCAGAAAAAGAAGCAGTAGCGGCTAAAGCTGCAGCTGATGCGCCTGAGGCTAAAGAGCCAAGACGTAAAAAAACTGCTGAAGCTGAAGTAGAAGGATCTTCATCAGAAGAAACTAAAACAGAAGAATAATAATCAAAGTCATGGGTTGAAGGTTGCGTATTGTAGGTATAAACCTAGAATCTGTAACCTTTAACCCATAGCATTTCATAAAAAACTCAAAAACTCAAATAATGTCTACAGTACAAATTACTGCCGCTGATGTAAATAAGTTGCGCCAACAAACTGGTGCTGGTATGATGGATTGCAAAAAAGCTTTAGTAGAAGCTAATGGCGATTTCGAAGCAGCTGTTGATTTATTGCGCAAAAAAGGTCAAAAAGTTTCTGCCGCTCGTTCTGGTAATGCTACTTCTGAAGGTCTGGTATCAATCGCTGTTTCAGCAGACGGTACAAATGGTAAATTAGTTGCTTTAGCTTGTGAGACTGAACCAGTTTCCAAAGTAGAAGATTTCCGCAACCTGGCTCAAGCTGTTTTAGCTGCGGCTGTAGCAAACAATCCTGCTTCTGCTGAAGAATTATCTGCGATTACCTTAGAAGATGGACGTACAGTTGCTGAAACGATAACTGAGCTTACTGGTAAAATTGGCGAGAAAATCGTTATTCAGGAATATGCAAATATCTCTGGAGAGAAAGTGGTTTCTTACATCCATTCTAACGGCAAAATGGGCGTTTTGGTAGTATTTGAAGGTGCTAACGGTACTGATATCACTGAAGCTGGTAAAGATGTTGCAATGCAAATTGCTGCAATGAACCCAGTTGCTGTAGATAAAGATGGTGTAGATCCAGCAACTATCCAACGTGAAATTGAAATTGCTAAAGATGTGATCCGTGCGGAAGGTAAACCAGAAGAAATGGTTGAAAAAATTGCTGCAGGTAAATTGAATAAATTCTACAAAGACAGTACTTTATTAAACCAAGAGTTTGTTAAAGACGGTTCTGTAGATGTACGTAAATTCTTAGATAACACATCAAAAGGATTAACCGTATCTGCTTTCAAACGTGTACAGTTAGGTGCATAAGCATTTATAAATATTAAAAAAGTCCTGATCTTCATCAGGACTTTTTTTTTGGCTGAAAATTTAAAAACAGCAAGCAACCGTGATTTGATTTAAGAAGAGTTGTTATCATCCATTGAACAGAAAAGTTAAGGGAAAAGATTAAGTTAGGGACCAAGTTAGTAACTTGACCAAATCAAAATAAGCAATATGTTAAACATTCCAAATGCTAATTTTTATCTTGACGACAGCCTGCAACAAGAAAAAAAGATTTGTATTGACCAAGGTAAAATCGTTGAAATAGCACAATCAGATGGTAACTCACCCATTGAGTTTGTCATTCCCGGATTGATAGACTTGCAAATTTACGGCAGTGGTGGCAGGTTATTTTCCGCAGACCCCACTACTGAATCATTATCGATTATCGAAGAGGATTTATTAAAAAAAGGTACAACTGGTTTCCTGGCCTGTATGGCAACCAATACCAAAGCAGTGTTTGATGCCTGTATTATAGCTGCAAAAGCGTATCGTCCCCACGCTCGAAACTTTTTGGGCTTACACCTAGAAGGCCCCTTCTTAAATCCAAAAAGACTGGGAGCCCATGTACCGGAATTTGTACAAAAAGCGACCTTAGATGAAATTAAAGCACTGCTCGATTTTGGTGATGGGACAATCAAAATGTTGACTATCGCGCCTGAAATACATGATGATGAAGTAATTCAATATCTCCTTGATCACCATGTGGTGGTCTCCTTAGGACACAGCGATGCCACCTTTGAAGAAGCAACTCATGCTTACAATATGGGCATTCAAACCACCACTCATCTCTTTAATGCAATGAGTCCAATTCACCACAGGGCACCTGGTATTCCTACCGCATTTTTCAACCATGATAAAGCAATGGCCAGCATAATTGTAGATGGGCAGCACGTCGATTTTGAGATCGTAAAATTAGCATACCGGTTAGCCGGTGATCGATTATTTCTTATTACAGATGCGGTGACCCCTTGTGCAACCGGTCCTTATCAACACATCGAAAAGGGAAACAAATTCGTCATGCCTGATGGCACCTTGTCTGGTTCATCCTTAACGCTGTTGGAGGCGGTGAAAAATTGCGCCGCTCATTGTGGCATCGCCCTGAATGATGCGCTAAAAATGGCAAGCCAAAATCCTGCAAAGCTAATTGGTATGCCCAATTTAGTCGAAAAAATTGAAGTCGGAAGTCAGGCGAACATGCTTATTCTCGATAAGAAATTAAACCTTAAAAAGGTAGTCTGCAACGGGAAATACTATTAACTTTTTTAAAAACCGCAACGATGTTAAATAAGCACTTTCTGATTTTTATACTTTCTTTCATTTATTCCATTAACTCCTGGTCTCAACAAAAGGACTATGCCTTTAAAATCATACCATTAGGGGTCAAAGGTGGGGATGATGAAAGCAATTTATCATCCTACATGCTCGCACCATTCGGTAGTGATCAATTCATTTGCCTGGATGCAGGAACCCTTAATGCAGGCATTCAACAGGCCATCGATAGAAAAACCCTAAAAGGCATTAGCGAAGACATTCAACGTAAACAAATAAAAGGTTATTTAATCTCTCATGCCCATTTAGACCATGTTGCCGGTCTTATCTTAAATTCACCGGCCGATACCGCGAAGAATATCTATGGGCTATCTGCTGTTCTTACAGTCCTTAAGAATAACTATTTCACCTGGGATGCCTGGGCCAATTTTGGAAACGAAGGCGAAAAACCTCAACTTAAAAAATACACCTATACCCCCTTAGAGGAAGGAGTAATTTACCCGCTAGCTGGAACCGAAATGAACGTTCGAGCATTTGAACTCAGTCATGGTAAACCGTATAAAAGTACGGCATTTCTGGTTCAGGCAAAAGATAACTACGTGCTCTATCTCGGGGATACAGGTGCAGATAAAATAGAGAAATCTGATCGGCTCGCTAGGCTTTGGCAGACGGTAGCCCCACTGATTGAAGCGGGCAAACTGAAGGCTATATTCCTAGAGGTATCCTTTCCGAATGAGCAACCTGAGCATCAGTTATTTGGACACCTCACTCCTGACCTTTTCTTTAATGAACTTGGAAAGCTGCAGCAGTTAACAACACCGCATGCGATGAGCAAGGTTTCAGTAATTGTTACCCATATGAAACCTCCGCTTAAAAAAATGCTTAAAATTAAACAAGAACTAAAAATCCTTAATACGCCTGGATGGAAGTTGGTCTTCCCGGCTCAGGGCAGGTTGTTAACAATAAATTAACAACAACAAAACATGGGGTAGAGAAAGTCGGTGTACTTTTGTGAAAAAAAAATTCATGAAAAGAACCTTACTTTTATGTACTACACTACTAGTTTTACTTTTCTTAAAGATAGATGCAGTAGCTCAAAATGAAACAACGGCATCCATAAACGGTGCCATAACCGATAGTAAAGGGCCGATAAGCGGTGCAACGGTGATTGCCGTTCACGAACCATCTGGTTCCCGCTATGCAACCTCTACCCGATCTGATGGCCGTTATAATCTACCTGCCATGCGTATCGGCGGCCCCTACTCCATAACTGTTTCTTTTATCGGGTTTAAAAACCAGGTCCAACGAGTAGAGAAATTAGCCCTAGGTCAAAGCTCCACCCTGGACATCACCTTAAGTGAAGATGCGAATACGTTATCCGAGGTCGTGGTGGCAGGCAAACAAAGTAAAGTTTTCAACTCCGGCAGAACAGGTGCCTCGCAAAACATCTCCAGAACAGCCATTCAAAACTTGCCCACGTTAAACAGAAGTTTTACAGATTTTGTCAAGCTTACTCCCCAGTTCTCACTACAGTTTGGTAGCCCAAGTATTGCCGGAAGAAGCAATCTGGGCAATAACTTTACGGTGGATGGTGCCTTATTTAATAATGCGTTCGGTCTACAAGGCACCATCGGGAGCCAGACTGGTTCCCAGCCCATCAATATGGACGCGTTTGAAGAAATAACGGTAAACATCGCTCCATATGACATTCGCCAGAGTGGGTTTACCGGTGCAGCCATCAATGCGGTAACCCGAAGCGGAACGAACGAATTTCAGGGCTCATTAAATACCTATTATAGAAATCAGGATCTGGTAGGTGATTACAATTATGCAAACCTCAGGGTGCCGGTAACCAATTTCAACTTAAAGGGTAACGGATTTACATTTGGAGGCCCGATAATAAAAAACAAATTATTTTTCTTCGCTAGTGGTGAAATGGAAAGAAGATCAGATCCGGGGACAGGTTTTACCGCATCAAGAGGTGGAAGTACGGGTCCAAATATTTCACAGGCTAAGGGTGAAGATCTGGACAAATTAAGTACATTTTTGCAAACTCTTGGATATGATGCCGGAGGGTACGAAAATTACGCTCTAAAAACCAAAAGTGATAAGCTATCTGCTAAACTGGATTATAATATTGATGATAAAAATACGATTAGCTTAAAATATTTCTACTTCAGATCCTATAAGGATATTTTGCCAAGCAACAGTGGGGCGCCAAAAAATAACCGCCAGCCATCTCAATTAGGGCTTCCGTTTCAATCTGCCGGATATGGTATCAATAACAACATGGATAATGCTAACCTGGAGTTTAGAACACGTTTCAACAACAAGTTCTCTAATCAGTTAACCGTTGGTTATAACAACATGAACGATTTTAGAGAATCTAAAGGAAACAAACCCTTTCCCTTGGTTGACATCATGAATCCTGATGGAAGTTCATACACCGCTTTTGGCTATGAGCCCTTTACAGCATTTAATAGTTTGAAAACTAAAGTCTACCAGGTTACAGATAACTTTAATATCTATGCAGGACGCCATGAGCTAACCCTTGGAGCCAATTATGAAGGATATAGGACCAGTAACGGTTTCGCCCCAAACTACTATGGAACCTACACATTCAAAAGCCTAGATGACTTCTATGCTAGTGCAAACAACGGAATCTCAAACGCTACACGGTATCAGGTTCAATATTCTGTATTAGCCGATGGATCATTCCCTTATGCAGAAATTCAATCCAATATGTATGGCCTGTATGCACAAGATGCTTTCACGGTTAGCGATCAGCTAAAGTTAACGGCAGGCTTACGCGCAGATTTAACAAATGTGTCCTCCTCTGCACTAACTGCCAACCCAAATGTAGAAAGATTAACTTTTGAAAATGGTGAGAAAATAGATTTGGGCAGGTTTCCTAAAAATGCGATTTTGTGGTCACCACGCCTGGGCTTTAACTGGAACGTTAATAACAAGGGAAATACACAGGTCCGAGGTGGAACAGGATTATTTACCGGTCGTCCTCCTTTAGTTTGGATTTCAAACCAGGCCAGTAATAATGGTGTTCAATTTGGATCGGAATCGATAGCCAATCCGACAAACAGACCCTTTACCCCTAACGTGGATGCTTACCGAAATTTAAACAAATCTACGGCAGCAAATAATACGAGTTATAATCTGGCAGTGGCAGACCAGAATTTTAAATTTATGCAGGTTTGGCGTTCCAATCTAGCGGTCGATCAAAAATTACCTGCAGGCTTTACCGGAACCCTGGAAGCCTTGTATTCAAAAGATATCAATTCTGTTTATTTCCGCAATGCAAATTTGAACACTTCTGCGTATACGCTTCTTCAAGGTGCAGATAACCGTCCAAGATATACCGCATCGCGGATTTATGGTTCAGCTACACCAACTCCGGCTAACCCCAATATATCAGATGCCATTGTGATGACCAATACCGATAAAGGACATAGTTTATCCCTTACCGGAACGATCTCGAAGGAATTTGCTGGAGGTTTGTTTGCTACGGCTGGTTATACCTATACCGATTCCCGCTCGGTAAATGATGGTGGTTCCATCGCCCAATCTATGTGGAGAGACCGCCAGGTTTCCGGCAGCCCGAATACAGATGCGCTTTCGTATTCAAGCTACATGGTTAAAAATCGTTTTATTGCCTCTGTTGTTTACCGAAAAGAATATATTCACCACTTAGGCACAACCTTTTCGATGTTCTATCAACTGCAGGATGGCTTCAGGTACTCCTACACGTATGGGAATGACTTAAATAATGACGGTTTAAGCGGCAATGATTTAATTTTTGTTCCAGCTAACAAGTCTGACATTGTTTTGGTGCCGGAGAATTCAGGAGATACCAGAAGCACCGATCAGCTTTGGTCGCAGCTCAATAGTTACATCACTCAGGATAGTTATTTAAATCAACGAAGAGGCCAGTATGCAGAAAGAAACGGGTTGGTGGGTAATGTGATCGGAACACTTGACATCCGAATTGCCCAGGATTTATTTGGAAGTTTAAAAGGGAAAAAACATTCGCTACAACTTACCTTTGACATCTTCAATTTTGGAAACATGATCAATAAAACCTGGGGGGTTCCAAAATTTGCAAACCGGGCAAACGGCTTACTAAACTTTAAAGGGATTGATGCAGCAGGTAAACCGACCTTCTCCTTCCCTTATTTAAATGCTGATAATAATACTCCTTTAGTGAATACATTTTCTAGCAGCGTCGATGAAACTGCTCGCTGGAGAATTCAATTCGGATTGAGGTACAGGTTTAATCAATAATCTTCAATAGCATAATCAATGGCTGGGTGACTACATTAACCCGGCCATTTTCTTTTTCTTGAAGCCGGGTGATGCTCTCTTTTGTTTCGCCTTTCTAAATATTTACATCATTTATTGCAAAGGATAGCCCGGTATTAAAAAAATCTTAATATTTTTGAGGTCATGAAATACAAACGCATCCTGCTAAAGCTTAGCGGCGAATCGCTAATGGGCGATAAACAATATGGCATTGATAATGAACGCGTTAAGCAATACGCAGAAGATATTAAAGCTGTTCACGATAAAGGTTTGGAAATCGCAATCGTTATTGGTGGTGGAAACATTTTTAGAGGTTTAAGTGCTGAAAAAAGTGGGATGGACAGGGCTCAGGCAGATTACATGGGAATGTTAGCTACTGTAATCAACTCTATGGCTTTACAAGATGCATTAGAAAAAGTTGGAATTAAAACACGCTTACTAACAGCTATTAAAATGGAGCAGATCTGCGAGCCATTTATTCGTAGAAGAGCTGTTCGTCACTTAGAAAAAGGTCGTGTTGTTATTTTTGGAGCTGGAACCGGTAACCCTTATTTCACTACTGATTCTGCGGCAGCGTTACGTGCAATTGAAATTAAAGCAGACGTTGTATTAAAAGGAACACGAGTAGACGGGATCTACACTGCAGATCCGGAAAAAGATCCTTTAGCAACAAAGTATGAAGAGATTTCTTTTAGAGAGGTTTACGATAAAGGGTTAAATGTAATGGATATGACTGCTTTTACGCTCTGCGAGGAAAACCAAGTTCCAATTATCGTGTTTGACATGAATAAGCATGGTAATTTCATGAAGATTGCCAATGGCGATTCCATCGGCACTCTGGTAAAATAAGCTTAAAAAATATTACTTTTTTAGATATACACACATTATGAACGAACTCATACAATTACAATTGATGGATGCGGAATCTGCTATGGAGAGAGCGATCGATCATTGTGAATCTGAACTAACTAAAATTAGAGCAGGTAAAGCATCTGCAGGAATGCTTGATGGTATTTTTGTGGATTATTATGGCGCTTCGACAGCGTTATCGCAGGTATCCAGCATCAATACCCCTGATGCACGGACCATCGTGATTCAGCCATGGGAGAAATCCCTTTTGGTTCCGATTGAGAAAGCTATTCAGGTGGCCAATATTGGGATCAATCCTCAAAATGACGGTATTGTAATCCGCTTGGTAGTACCTCCCCTAACAGAGGAACGTAGAAAGGACCTGGTAAAAAAGGTAAAAGAAGAAGCGGAGCGTGGCAGAATAACGGTGAGGAATATCCGTAAAGATGCCAATACTAAAATTCAGAAACTTAAAGGAGAAGGCGTATCTGATGATGAAATTAAAACGGGTGAGGGTGAAGTTCAAAAATTAACCGACGCCTATATCATCAAAGTGGATAAACATGCTGAGGCAAAAGAAAAAGATGTGATGACGGTTTAAGACCATCAAAGTAGTCAATAAAAAAGGGAACAAATTTAAAATTTGTTCCCTTTTTTATTAGTTCGCTCTTAAGCTGGATTCCCGAATGTTAAATACTGTCGGCACGACCACTTCATTATATTTTTTATCATTGCTGGCCGCCTTTAGTCTATCCATCAGCACTTTCATAATATGCTCTGCAATGGCTTCTAAGGGTTGTGCGATTGCCGTTACAGGCGGATCACAAAATTCCAAAATTTCAAAATCATCGAAAGATACCACCGCCAAGTCTTTTTTGATCCGTAGATTCATGGCTCTCAGCGTTCTTAAGCCATCAAGACTAATGTAGTTTGCACTGAAAATTACCGCATCAAGGTCCTTATTCGCCTCTAGAAACTCAGCCATTTCCTTGATCGATGTTGCTGAACCGCTATAATTTATCTTTTTGACAAATGATTTTAACTTGTGCTTGGCGATTGTTTCTTCGTAACCGGAAAGTCGGTCTAACATCTGTTGCTGATTGGAATCGATGGTAATAAATGCGATATTTTGATACCCATTATCAATTAGGTGGGCAGTTGCCTGAGCGGTGCTATCCCGATTGTTCACAATAACGTAATCTGATGCTACATCCTGAACGTATCGGTCAAACAAGACCACAGGTGCATCGGTGGCAATGAGTTTCTTCACCTCATCTTCCAAACCCTCAGGCAAGGCCATAATATAGCCATCGACATGTCTGTCTTTGAAAATTTGCAATAATTCGATTGCTTTCTTTGTATCATTTCGGGTGCTGCTAAACAAAATCTTATAGCCTAACTCGGATGCGATCTCATCGATACGTTTTGCGATACCTGAAAAAAAAGGCTCTGAGATATCATCAACTAGAAAGCCAATGATTCTTGTTTTGCCTGTTCGTAGGCTTGTAGCGAGGGTATTGGGCTGATAATTTAGCTCGGCGACGAGATCTAACACCTTCTTAGTCAGCGCATCACTGATGTTTTTTTCTTTCGCCCGTCCATTGATTACAAAGGAGACAGATGTGATGGAAATGTTTAATTGTTTTGCTATGTCTTTTATTGATACTCTCTTCATTACTTGGGACTACAAAATATTTGGTGCAATCGATCGGTAATATAGTGATAAGTCATGTAATATTTTCGATATTTTTCAATAACGGTACAAAGAAAAAGAGCAACCTATCCAGGATTGCTCAATTAACTAACTTATTATTCATAAAAAATGCTGTTGGGGAAGGAGTCGAACCTTCAAGGGGTAGTTAGCTACAGTTCAAAAAATTAATTGTGGTCAACCCAATAAACTGCGTTTGTCCCATTATTCCCCACCACCGAGACAAGGAGGCGTGTCTGCCAATTTCACCACCCAACAATTTTAGTCATTAGTCCAAATACTCACTTTCGTATTCTGCTCCAGACTACGAACTATTGACTCCGGACTAAAGCCGCTGTAGGGGAAGGAATCGAACCTCCAAGGAGTGGTTAGCCATTGCTGGTATTCCCATTATTCTCCGCCACCGAGACAAGGAGGTGTGTCTGCCTGTTTCACCACCCTACAGTATGTTAAGCAAATTGTTAAAGAACGTTCCTTTTTGTGAATTGCTTGATACAAATGTAAAGGAACATCTAATACCTTGCAAATATTTTAAACATTTAATTTTATTTTTATAATATTGATAAATATTTGTAAATTCGCTTATCATAATTCAAAAATATGCTCAAAAAAGATAATTCCAATTTAGAAATTGACAACCTTGATATTGATATATTGAAACAGTTAATGCAGGATGCGACTAAACCCTACACCGAAATTGCAAAAGATTTAATCGTCTCTGGCGGTACAATACACGTTAGAATGAAAAAATTGCAGGAAATGGGGATTATAAAAGGATCGCACCTGATTATAGACCCTCAAAAGGCAGGTTACGATATTTGTGCTTTTTTAGGCATCTACCTGGAAAAAGGGATTCAATATAAGGATGCCGTGGCGCAATTAAGTAAAATTAAAGAAGTAGTGGAACTCCATTACACCACGGGCGCTTATAGCATGTTCGCGAAAATAATTTGTAGAGATACCAATCACCTTCGACATGTATTAAATGAAGAAATTCAAGCTGTTAACGGCATTCAACGAACAGAGACGCTTATTTCGCTAGAGGAAAGCATTAAAAGACAGATTGAGTTAGGATAGGATTTGCCGACGTTGTAACGTACACATTCATAAGCTTGGCTTCTGCTAGGAAAGATTAAAGGAATGGGTGAGCTGTTATGCCTCTGTGCGCTATGTACCCTAAATCATGAATTCAGGCAAGAGGAGAATATGGGGAAATAATAGTCAACTTGGTTTTCTGTTAATGCGTGATCAATTCGTTTTAATCTTGACGCAAGACAGTACTTACCCCTCAACTTTTTAAAGCCCCTGAGCCGCTTAAATTTTTAAGGTCAGTTGCTCCTGACAGGGAAGCTGGTGCCTTACCCTAAACATTCTTAGTCATTCTCTTTTTTTTATTTGAGGATTTGGTAGGCAATAAGGGCAGCAAAATAAGCCATGGCTGTCATGTAAACCAATTGAATTACCGGCCATTTCCAGCCTTTAGTTTCCCGGTAAACGATTGCAACGGTACTCATGCATTGCATTGCAAAGGCATAAAATAACATCAGCGAAATGCCAGTAGCGAAAGTATAAACGGGTAAACCGGTACGACTATTTTTAGAAGCAGACATTCGTTCTCTAATTGTAGAGGTGTCCTCATCCCCACCATCTACACTATAGATAGTTGCCATAGTTCCTACGAAAGCTTCACGTGCAGCAAAAGAAGTGATTAGTCCAATGCCAATTTTCCAGTCATAACCTAGTGGCCGAATAGCAGGCTCAATCCAATGCCCCAAAATACCTACATACGAATTTTCGAGTTTTTCTGTGGCAATAAGGGTTTCAATATGTGCTGTATTTTTCGTGGTATCGGATAAGGCAGACTGATATTTCTGATCTATCTGCTCAAAGCGGTTACCCGGACCAAAGGTTGCCATTACCCAAAGAATAATAGAAATGGCAATAATGACTTTTCCAGCTTCGAAAACAAATGTTTTGGATTTTTCATACATGGTATAGAGCACATTTTTCCACCTTGGCATGCGGTAAATTGGCAACTCCATGATAAAATAAGCACGCTCTTTAGTCTTAATAATGAATTTCATAATCCAGGCCACTACCACCGCAGCAATAACCCCAACTAAGTACATTACCATCAGCGCTAAACCCTGCATATTGAAAATTCCGAAGATATTTTCAGAAGGAATAATCAATGAAATAATCAAAATATAAACCGGAAGCCTTGCAGAACAACTAACCAAAGGGGTAACCATTATGGTAATCATTCTGTCTTTCCAGTTTTCGATGTTTCTGGCTGCCATAATTGAGGGAACAGCGCAAGCTAAGCCTCCGATCATCGGCACGACCGATTTACCATTCAAGCCAACTTTACTCATGATTTTATCCATCATGAACGTCACCCGAGCCATGTAACCGGTATCTTCCAGAATCGATATGAAGGCAAAAAGAATAGCAATTTGTGGAATAAAAACAAAAATCCCCCCTAAGCCAGCGATCACTCCATCCAGAAGTAAGTTGGTTAGCATCCCCTCGGGCAGGTATTGGTGACCGATTTCGGTAATGAATCCGAAGCCCGCTTCAATCCACTCCATTGGATAAGATGACCAGGCAAAAATGGCATTAAAGATTATAAAAAGAATGAGTATAAAGATGGCAAAGCCCCAAACTTTATGGGTCAAAACCGAATCAAGTCGATCACTCAAGCTAAATTTCTTGGTGATCCCATCATCGGAAACCACATCGGCTAAGAGCGAACTGAGGTGTTTATAGCGTAGAATCGTTTCTGCTGCCTGCGTTTTTGAGGATTCGAATTGGTGCGATTTTTCTATCGCCTCAATTTCTTCTTGTTCCTTTTCTGAAAAAAACTTCAAGTATTCATGCTGATGCAACACCTGCAAGGCATAATAATCATTATTAGAATTCAATTTTGACTTAATGGCATTAATTGCCTCGGGAGCCAGAATATTTACATCTACATCTTGAAACTGGGTGGCAATTTTAGTGGTATTGGCAATGGCATGCTTCAACTTATCAATTCCGATGTTATTACGTGCAGAGATTGAAACCACTTGAACACCTAGTTTTAATGCAAGCTTATTTAAGTCCACTAGGATCCCTTGCTTTTCAGAAAGATCGATCATGTTTAACGCCAACACCATCGGAATCCCTAAGTCTGCCACCTGAGAATACAGGAGCATGTTACGCTTAAGGTTTGAGGCGTCGACTACCAGAACAATTACATCAGGATAGCTGCTGTTCTTTTCATCGGCCAAGACCTGGAAAACGATACTTTCATCGCTACTTTTTGGATAAAGGCTATACGTTCCCGGTAAATCAATGATCTCAGCTACTTTTCCATCGGCCAGCTTCATAGCTCCTGTTTTCTTATCAACAGTTATTCCGGGGAAATTACCAATTTTTTGGTTTAACCCTGTTAATCGATTAAATAGAGTAGACTTACCTGTATTGGGATTACCAACTAACGCAACTTTAATATCCAAACCAGCTTATTTATTGATGATAATGACATCGGCTTCACTTTTTCGCAAGCAAAGCTGATAACCTGCAACACGAATAGCCATGGGGTCGCCAAGGGGAGCGAAACGCTCCACTTCAACTACTTCGCCGGGCAAACAACCCATTTCCATAAGCTTTACAGAGAGATCCAGATCTGTAAATGAAATGATTGTTCCTTTTTCTCCAACTTTTAAATTTGAAAGTTTCATCTGTATTTATTTAATGCCCAGATGGAGCCTCCACGATCAAAATACTATCTTAATCCCTTCGGGTTCATGTGCTAAATCAGGCGCAAGTTACCCTTTCTTTAGATTTATTCCAAATAGATGCCCAACATGGAATGGCATAAAAAAAGGTTTGACTAATCGATGATTAATTCCGTTGTCTGCCTCCACCAAAACCACCCTCTCCTCGATTTCTGCCATTGCGGCTTTCATTTCCCTGTATTCTATTTTTTCCACCCATGCGATTTAAGGAATAGGTAAATGAAAACATAAAATAGCGCCTTAATACATTATAACGCTCATCTCTAATGGTATTGTTATTCGCCGTTCGGGTAATGCCCTGGTTTTGATTCAGCAAATCATTTACAGCAGCTTTGAATGTTCCGCGGTTTTTGAAGAATTGTTTACTCAGGTAAGAATTTACAAGCGTAAAATAGGTATCAAAGCCTTCTCCCCGACCCGTATTTTGGCTATAGTCTGCATCTACCGACCAGCGAATGTCTCCAGGAAAAAGGTAACTGACGCCAATGTTTGGACTGAACGAAAAAAATCGTGTATTGAATTGCGGCTGTACCGAATAGGTTGCCCGGTTTACAGCGCCATTTACCCCAACGGTCAAGTCAAGTTTATCAAGATTAGAGACCAAGCGGTAACCATTGGTTAAAGCCCAGCTATTGGTAATATTTTTTACTGAATTGGTAAAGTTCACATCGCGGTTATAGTTACCGCCAACATTGATATGGAAGTTGAGCTTATTTTCGTCCATAAGGGGTAAGCTCACAGAAGTATTCAATGAGCCCGCATAAACACCACTTACGTTAACCGGACGGATGGCTAATTTACCCTCATCCGGACCTGAGGAAATTAAACTGGTCGCATTAGCAATTTTGTTTGTGGTTTGGGTAAGGTTCAGATTGATAAATAATGACCGGTTTTTACCTACAGTAAAGCTGTTAAAGGCCAACCGAAGGTTGTTATTGAATTCAGGTTTTAAATCCGGATTACCCACAGGAAGATTCTGGGTATCGGTGTTGTTGCGAATGGGTTGTAATTGCTGTATGGTCGGCTGATTAGTGCTACCCCGATAGTTTACAACAAATCGCTTACTGTTACTAAAATTATACCTGTACATTGCAGCTGGAGTATAGTTGAACACATTCTGCTTCAGAACAAACCCACGGGTAATGTTATTATTGGTTCGGTCAGTATTCTGCACAGCCATACCAACGTTCCAATTGTATTTTTTCCCGGTCTTATTAAAGCTGAAGCCTGCGGTATTAATTAAAATAGTGTTTTCGTAGGCATTACTAAAAGTAGTATCTAAAAGATCATATTGCAGGGTTGCCGGATTATAATTATAAGTAAACCGATCAGATTTATTATGGTTATAACCGTTTTGATAGTTGAATTCAAGACTTAATGTCTTATCAAGTGGTTCTGTATAGACCAGGCGGCTATTTTGATTTATGGACTCACTTTGCTGATCGTTAAACTGATCGGTTGTTCTCAAGGTAGCTAGACCGTTTTCCGTCCGCGTTTCATCGTTTCGATTATAACTATCTGCATCATTGTCGTTTATACTGGTATTCAAATTCAGGGATAAGGTCCTACCCCTTTTAATAAACTTTCTTCGAAAAAGGATATTGTTACTGATGGATGGCGAAGTATTTTTATTACTTAAGTTCTGTGAACCGTTAATGGTGTAAGTATTATAATCCCTAGTGTAACTACTGCTGTTTAAGCCTTCGTTATTGGTATAGCTTAGGTTTGGCTGAATCCTCAATGAAGTTAGCGAATCAATTTTAGTGTCTACCATAAAATTAAGCCGGTGATTTAACCGCTTAGCATTGTTCGTCTGATTGTTATTGAAAATGGTGGTTACATCCCCCAGAAGATTCTGTGTTACGCTGTTTCTGAGAATTAAATTATCAGACCTGTTAACGAAGTAGTTCAAACTCACCTCCGTCTGATCTTCATAAGTATTGTTAAAATTAAAACCAGCTGCATTGGTCTCGGTGATTCCACCTCGACTGCCTCCGCCACTTCCACCACCAAGGCCACCCCCAAAATTTTGCTTGTTTACATTATTGAACTGCGCGATTACACTGAGCTTGCGATCCTGGTCAAAGTGATTGATATTGGCATTGACATCATACCGCTTATCAGATCCGTATCCTGCAGTGGTATTACCGAAATAACCATTCTTTTTATCTTTCCTGGTGGTGATGTTAATGATTTTAGTCCTGGAACCATCATCTATTCCGGTGAACTGCGCCTGTTCTGAAAGCTCATCAATAATTTGAATTTTATCAATCATATCTGCGGGAAGATTTTTGGTAGCCAGCAGCGGGTCATTACTGAAGAATTCTTTACCGTCTACCCTGATTTTAGTGATCGTTTCTCCCTGTGCCTTAACCGTCCCAGCCTTGTCAACCTCAACACCCGGCAGTTTTTTCAGTAGATCTTCCACCACGGCATTTTCCACTACCTTAAACGAATTTGCATTAAACTCCAGCGTATCCTGTTTCACTACAATCGGGGGAATATCAGCTTTAATTTCTACCGTCTGCAGATCGATAGCTCCTCCTTCCAAAATAATGTCACCCACATTTACAGCAGGTTTTTCTGCGGAAATGGAGAAATCTTTGCTTGCGTTTTTTAATCCCAGGAACGCTGCATAGATCCGGTAAGAACCTGGCTTAAGTCCTTTAAAGCTAAATGAACCATCCTCTCTTGTATTTAAAGCGCCAACCGTAGTAGAATCGGAAAGGTTTTTAATGGCTACCGAAGCATAATCCAATGGCAGCTTATCTTTTGACTGAATCACACGCCCCGTAATGGAACCTATATTTTGAGCATAACTGAGAGTAGATAATAAGATAAAAAGCAGCGTAAAAAGAGGTCTCATTCGGTTAGTTTTCTGATTTTAAACTTAAAGACTATTCCGCACTTTAATGGTTTATTTCCATCAGGTAACAAATGAAATACATAAACGTCACGCGAACAGTTATTCGCTATGCGAAATAAAAAAAGACCTGCTTACACAGGCCTTTCGAAACTTAAATAAGGGAGAGTCTACATCCTCATGCGTTGTCCACCGCCCTGTCCTGGGGTAGGCATTTGCACATCTCCACTCATATTTCTTCCTCCGATTCTGGTCAGCGAATACGTGAAGGATAACATATAATATCTTTTCAACACATTGTAATTTAAATCGGTAATGGTATTGTCGGTAGCAGTCCTGCTGATTCCCTGATTTTGGTTAAACGCGTCATTTACTGCAATTTTAAACGTGCCCCTGTTTTTAAAAAACTGACGACTGATGTATGAATTTACTAACGTAAACTGCGTATTGAAACCTTCGCCTCTACCGGTGTTTTTAATATAGTCTAAATCTACCGCTAAGCGAATGTTGCCTGGAAATACGTAGCTCACATCGAAGCTTGGGTTCCAGGTATAAAAGTTGGTCGTATTGTTCGGCTGTGCGGAATAAGTTGCCCTATTATAAGTTGCCGAAATCCCGCCCGTTAAGTCAAATTTATCGAAGTTCGTCACAAAATTATATCGGTTAGTCAACCCAATGGCATTCGTAATATTTCTAACCAAATCACTTGAATTGTCATTGCTGGTGGTGAAATTTACGTTTCGGTTGTAGGTTGCATTTAAAGATGCATTTAATGTTAGCTTCCGCTCAGGCAAGATTGGAACGCCAATGTTCACACTGCCATTACCGGAATACACGCCATCTACATTTACATAAGTCCTTCTGATTTTCCCAAAGTTTTCATCGTTTCTATCGGTAATGAGCTGACTGGTACTTCCGATAGAATTAAAGGTCTGACTCAGACTTAAGAAAGCAAAGAACATTCGACTTTTGGCAAAGTCAAAATTATTATAGTTAATGTTCAACGTATTGTTAAATGCTGGTTTTAAATCCGGATTACCAATTAAAACTACCTGGGTATTGGTGTTGTCCGGAATGGGCTGAATCTGGCTGATACCGGGTTGTTGTGTATTTCCGCGGTAGCGAATATTTAATCTTCTGGAATTACTGAAATTATACCTAAAATTTGCGGAGGGTGTTAAGTTGATAAAGTTTTGTTTCAAAACTAAACCGGTGGTCAGGTTGGAGTTAACACGGTTGGTTTGCTGGGCAGCAAGGCCAATATTCCAATTGTATTTCTTCTCGTTGGTAGTGAAACTAATTCCACCAGCATTGGTTAAAGTTCTATTCTCATAGGTATTGGTATAATCTAAATCAAACTGATCATAGGCGCCAGTTGCACTGTTAAAATCCAGCACCTTCCGGTCTTGATTATCGTGAATATAACCATTTTGATAATTAAATTCCAGACTGGTGGTTTTCGATAAAGGCTCGGTGTAAACCAGTCGCGAGGTGTTGTTGATTGATCTGGCATTCACTTTATTCAACTGATCCAGTAGTGAGCTGGAAGCAAGGTTATTAATGGTATCCCGCTGAGCGATGTAATTATAGTTATCTGCGTCATTGTTATTGATAGCGGTGTTGATATTAAGCGAGAGCGTTCTTCCCCTACGCTTAAACTTCTTTCTAACGAGTAAATTGTTGCTAATGTTTGGCGTTGAGCTATCGCTGAGGTACCGCTGATCTCCTGCAGACCTTGCCTCCGGTGTAGTTCGTTTAAAATCACTGATATTGGTGGCATCACTTTGGGTATAGGACACATTCGGTTGAATTTTAATGGTGGTTGTTGAATCCAGCTTGGTATCAATCATAAAATTAAACCGATGGTTAATCCGGTCCGTATTGTTGTCGGCGTTATTAAAAACGGTTGTTGTACCATTACCTAAAAAGTTCTGCGTTAAACTTTGCTGCTGGTTAACCACATCAGAACGGTTAAAGAAATAACTTCCTTGAATCTGTGTTCCATCTTTATAGGTATCGGAAAAGTTTAGCCCTCCTGCATTGGTATTGGTGATTCCTCCGCTACCAGCTCCGCTTCCGCCACCACCGAAATTGCCACGGCCTCCGCCACCAAAACCATTTCCGGCGCCATTGCCCTGGCCAAAGTTTTGCTTGTTTACATTATTAAACTGGCCGATCACGCTAAACTGTTGATCGTTGTCGAATTTATTTACATTAATACTGGCATCATACCTATCTTGTGTACCATAGCCAACCGTACTGTTTCCGAAATAGCCTTTTTTCATTCCGGCTTTGGTTGTAATGTTTAAGATTTTCGTTCGTGTACCATCATCTACACCGGAAAATTGGGATTGTTCCGATTGCTCATCAATCACCTGGATTTTATCCACCATATCTGCTGGCAGATTTTTCGTTGCCAACAGCGGATCAGTACCAAAAAACTCTTTCCCGTCTACTTTTACTTTTGTAACGGTTTCGCCCTGGGCCTTGATGCTTCCATCTTTGGCTACTTCTACACCAGGAAGCTTTTTCAGCACATCTTCCACGACCGCATTTTCCCGGACTTTAATTGTTTTTGCATCAAACTCCAACGTATCAGTCTTCACTACCACCGGAATGCTTGCCGTTACGTTTACGGTATTTAAGTCTACACCATCATCAGTCATGGAGATTTCGCCGGCATTAACTGCAGCTTTAGCTACCTCAACATCTTTTGTAGCAGTTTTTAATCCCAAAAATGCAGCGTATATCCTGTACTTACCCGGTGCGATGGCTTTAAAACTGAACGTACCGTCAGGGGAAGTTTGTCCTGAGGCCACAACGAGAGAATCTTTTAGATTTCGTACCGCTATGGTTGCAAAGTCCACAGGCTGCTTATCTTTAGCATTGATGACCTTCCCATTTATTGAACCAGAATTCTGCGCCTGAGCGATGTAGCTACAAAAAATAAGGACAATGAAGATTGCCCTTTGAACGTTCCTTTTCATTAAAAAAATTTAGATGTGATATACAAAACTAAGCTATCAGACTAGGCAAAGGCTGAAAGGTTTGTTATGGAGTGTTAAATGCTTGGTAACATTTTAAATACAGCGATTTTGAGTCCGCTGTAACATCATTTTGGAATGAGAAAAATGGGGTTACCTGTTTTGGGAGGGATAACTTTGATAATAAACTTTTGGGCAGTTGCAATCTTTCTTAAAGATGCTGCAACCGCTCAAAACTATGGTGGTTATGATAAACATTGAACTAATTATTCTTCTCATCGAAATTCAATTTATGCAATAATATATAACTAAATACCGCCATCAGCGCACCGATCATATCACAAGCCAAATCCCACCACTCAGCAGAGCGATAAGTAAAAACCTTCCATTGTAAGATTTCTATTGTGCCGCCAATAATAAAATTTATTAAAAGGATTTTGAATATGGTTAATGTTCTAAATCCATAGCTATGCTGGTATTTTATTTTTCCATAAAATAGAAAAACAGAAAGGACGAAGAAAAAACCTAAATGGGTCATTTTATCAAATCCGATGAAAAAGAAGCCAGGCCCATTAGATTCAGGCAGCCTTATATTACAAAGCACCAAAATGATAAGCGTCCAGAATATGGCCCATTTTTGCCGTTTCAGTGCTTTGTACAAAATAGTATAGAATTAAGCACCAACTAATGCCTGATAAGCATCAGCAGTTAATAAGTCTTCGATTTCTGCAAGTTCTGATAATGATACTTTAACCATCCAACCTTTTCCATAAGGATCAGAATTTACCAATTCAGGATTATCATTCAGTTCAGCATTAATTTCTAACACTGTACCAGTTACTGGCATAAATAAATCAGAAACCGTTTTTACTGCCTCTACAGTACCGAAAACTTCTTCTCTTGCTACTTCATCACCTACTGAGTTTATATCAACGTAAACGATATCACCCAATTCGCGTTGAGCGAAGTCCGTAATGCCGATGAAAGCTTCGTTACCTTCAACCTTAACCCATTCGTGGTCTTTAGTATACTTTAATTCTGATGGAAAGTTCATTATTGTTTAACTTATTGATTATGAATAATTT
>JAZBLB010000044.1:0-26105 GCA_037032985.1 Bacteroidota bacterium | reverse complement strand
TTAAGGTTCTCGGTGATGAACAGGAACTTAAGGCCTTCGAAGATAAATTCAGTCAACTGGTTGCGCACCTTGAAAAATACAGTTCACTTACCAATAATGATGTAGAATCTATCTTGGGTGCCAAAGCAAATGGTGTAGTGAAAAAAGATGTAGAACAACCAACTGGTGGGGGTGGAGAAGTAATTGTTTTCGGTACAAATGGCCTGTTGGTAAAAGCCAGAACCGCAAATCAGCGCAGAATGGTGAGTAGCATTGCTAAAAATGATATACTTTTTGCAATCGGACCAGCGGGTACGGGTAAGACCTATACCGCTGTTGCTTTGGCGGTGCGTGCATTGAAAAATAAAGAGATAAAAAGAATCATTTTAACCAGGCCTGCGGTTGAGGCAGGGGAGAACCTCGGTTTTTTACCTGGCGATCTAAAGGAAAAGATTGATCCTTATTTACGTCCGTTATATGATGCGTTGGACGATATGATCCCAGCAGAGAAGCTGAAGTTTTATATCGAAAACAGAACAATTGAAATTGCACCGCTTGCATTTATGCGTGGACGGACATTAGACAATTGCTTTGTAATTTTGGACGAAGCACAGAATGCCACTGATATGCAGTTAAAAATGTTTTTAACACGTATGGGGCCAACAGCCAAATTCATTGTAACAGGGGATGTGACGCAGATCGATTTACCTAAAAAACAAATGTCTGGGTTGTTTAACGGCTTAAGAATTCTTGAAGATATTAAAGGGATTGATATTATCTATTTAAGTGGAGAGGATGTTGTTCGCCATAAACTGGTCAAAGATATTTTGAAAGCTTATGGTGATATTCAGTAGTGAAGTTCTGAGTCTTTAGTCTACTAGTCCTAAGTCGACTTAGACTAAAGACTGAAGACTTCGGACTTTCGGACTTTTTCCCTATTTTTATCCCCTCATGAAAGCACTAAAAGAAACCCATTTCAATTTCCCCAATCAAAGTAATTATTACAAAGGTAAAGTTCGTGATGTTTACACCATAGCCGATAAATTTATGGTGATGGTGGTCTCAGATCGTATATCTGCATTTGATGTGGTATTACCTGAAGCTATTCCGTTTAAAGGACAAGTGTTAAACCAGATTGCAGCCAAATTTTTAGCTGCCACGCAGGATATTGTACCCAACTGGGTTTTAGATGTCCCGGATCCAATGGTTACCATCGGTCGCATTTGCGAGCCGTTTAAGGTAGAAATGGTAATTAGAGGATACTTAGCTGGTCATGCATGGCGTGAATATAGTGCCGACAAGAGAACAGTTTGCGGTGTTACGCTTCCTGATGGATTAAAGGAAAATGACCGGTTACCAGCACCGATTATCACACCTACAACTAAAGCGTCTGTTGGTCATGACGAAGACATTTCCAAAGCAGATATTCTGGCAAAAGGGATTGTTTCCCTAACCGATTATGAAAAGTTGGAGGAATACACCTTCGCCTTGTATAAAAGAGGAACTGAAATCGCTGCTCAAAGTGGATTAATTTTGGTTGACACCAAATATGAGTTCGGTAAGGCAGATGGTGTAATTTATTTAATCGATGAAATCCACACGCCAGATTCATCCCGCTATTTTTACGAAGAAGGTTATCAGGAACGTCAGAATGCCGATGAGCCTCAGAAACAACTCTCAAAAGAGTTTGTGAGGAAATGGCTAATCGAAAATGGGTTTCAAGGTAAGGATGGGCAGAACGTGCCGGAAATGACACCAGATATTGTTAATTCCATCTCAGAACGTTACATCGAACTGTATGAGAAAATTGTAGGTGAAGCATTTATCAAAGCAGATGCCGACGCGATTTCAAACAGGATTGAAACAAATGTTTTAACGGCTTTGGAAACACTATAGAATTCGAAAGAAATTTATACTTTAGTGAAATAAAGATTAGAAGGATGAAGTTTTCAGTAGATAAACACGAAAAATACGTAACGCTCAAATTAGAAGAACCTAAGTTCACCAATGATAATTCACCAGGTTTAAAATCTGAACTGTATTTGCTTAATGCAGAGGGTTTTAAAAATATTATTGTTGATTTGAGTGATGTAAAAGAATGCAGCGATGCGCAGGATTTAAGTAGTTTGCTGGTAGGAGACAGACTCTGCAAGTCTGTTGGTGGTTTATTCATCGTAACCGGTATCAATGATGAAATTGCCCACATTATCGAATTATCAAACATATTTCAATCTGTAACGTTTGTTAATACATTAGAAGAGGCAACCGATTTCATCTTTATGGATGAGTTGGAAAAAGAATTTAGAGGCGATAGATAACTAACGTTTTAATAAAATTATGGCCTCGTAGTTTCAAAATCTGCGAGGCTTTTTATATCATACCATTATGAAATTTGAAGTTACGATTCTTGGAAGTAGTTCGGCAACACCTGTTTTTAACAGGAATCCATCTGCTCAGCTTTTGAATTGTAATGAGAAGTATTATTTAATCGATTGCGGGGAAGGTACGCAGCAGCAGCTTACAAAGTATAATTTAAAAGCTGCGCGGATAGATCATATTTTTATTAGTCATCTACACGGTGATCATTATTTTGGCCTGATTGGGTTACTCTCCAGCTTGCATTTAAATGGTCGTACCAAACCGATGCAAATCTTTGCTCCAAAGCCATTATTGGAAATTCTGGAGATTCAGTTTAAATATTCAGATACGATTTTACGGTATCCGATCGAATTCACTCCGATTGAAGCCGATGAGTCTAGGCAAATCTTTGAAAACCAGGATTTGCTCGTAAAAACCATCATCTTAAATCATCGCATTCCAACAACTGGTTTTATATTTGAACAAAAACCTCGCCAGCGTAAACTCATCAAAGAGAAAACAGATGCAATTCCAATCGCCTATTACACGGCTTTAAAAAAAGGAGTGGATATCGAACAACCCGATGGTGAAATGCTAAGAAGCGAAGACTATACAACGCCTGCAGATCCTCCAAGGTCATATGCTTACTGTTCCGACACCATGTATGACGAACGTTATTTTGCTACAATCAAGGGTTGCGATACGCTTTATCATGAAGCCACTTTTATGCATGAACTCTTAGATCGGGCGAATGAAACACATCATACTACGGCTAAACAGGCTGGAGAAATCGCCAGAGATAATGGTGCTAAAAAACTTTTAATTGGTCATTTTTCTTCACGTTATAAAACGCTTCAGTTATTGTTAGAAGAGGCACAGTCAGTGTTTGAAAATACTGAATTAGCTGTCGAAGGCCGGACGTTTCAACTCTAATTGATTGTTGACGCTTATCTATAAGCTCCTTGAGTTTAACTGAGCAGTAATTAACCCGTATCGGTTCGCTTATTATTTAAACCTTCTTGCTGATCAAAAAAAAGCCTTGAAATAAATTCAAGGCTTTTCTGTGATATCGTTTTACTTATTTACTTGTCCTTCTTGTTTCCTCCGCCAAATACAGAGAAGTGTACGTAACGTTTTGGATTTGCTTTAAGGTCGATCATCAACTCATCAAGATTTTTAGAAGCACTATTTAAGTTATTATACATTTTGTCATCATTCAATAACAAACCAAGGCTGCCTTTTCCTTCTTTGATACCTGATATAACACTTTGTAAATCGCCAATGGCACTGTTTGCTTTATCCAAAGTTTCTTTAAAATTAGCGGCAGCAAATTTATCTGTAACGGTGTTGATATTGGTTAAGATATCGCTTATCTTTTTGTTGTTATTGTTTAAGTTGGCTGTGATGCCTTCTACATTTTTGAAAATTGCTTCGATACGTGCGCTTTCAGATCCAACTAAGCCGTCTACTTTTTTAGATGTATTTTCCAAAGATGCCAATGTTCCAGCAATACTATTAAAACTTCTATCTACGTTTTTCTGGAAGTTAGGATTCAAGATGGAATTCACGCTACTCAGAATAGAATCCATTTTCCCAATGATCAACTCAGCTTTCTTCTGCACTGGCTGAACTTGCTCCATCAAACCTTTTTCAACATTTGCATTCAGGGTGTATCCATCTTCAGCGATCTTTTTAGAATTACCTAAAGACATTACAATGGCCTTGCTGCCCAAAAGGTCAGTTCCTTCCAATTTAGCAATACTATTTTCTGGAATATCATATTTGCTATTGATACTCAGTGTAGCCAAAATGGTACCACTTGGCTCTAACTGAAGTTTAGCAACACGACCGATTTGGTAGCCGTTAATCAGAACAGGCTTAGAGACTGTTAAACCGTCGACACGGGTGTATCTCGCAAATAGTGTGGTTTCGCTTGAGAAAATTGAATTTCCCTTCAAGAAGTTATATCCAATAATTAATAAAGCAATGGCAAATGCAGCTAATATACCGACTTTGGTTTCGTTCTTAATTTTCATGTGTTTCTATTTATTGGCTGCAAAAATCGGCTTGTGATGTCAAAATCTGCTTGAGCGCTATCTTTTTTTCAGTGCAAAGGTATTATAATTAGATAATGTTTGCATCAACGTTTTTGTTTGGTATTTGTTATAATTTTCTAAACATCGAGCAAACTACATTTATAATGCCAGTTTAATCTACTTCTATATCTTTCTTGTACTTTTTAATTGCCGCCAATATGGATTCGGCAATTTCGCTTTGCCCGTTACTTGAATTAATGTATTTCTCTTCTTCAACATTTGAGATGAAACCGACTTCCGTTAAAATTGCTGGCATTCCACATCTTTGTAAAACCAAAACGCCTTGCTCTTTAACACCGCGGCTTGCTCTATTGTCTCGGCTGATATAGCTATTCTGAACAAGCTTTGCGAATTTAATACTTTTATCTCTAAATGTGTTTTTTAATAACGACATCAAGATGAACGTACCAGGCTTGTTAGGATCATAGCCATCATATTTACTTTTATAATTTTTCTCCAACTTTATATCCGCATTTTCGCGTATGGCTGCATCCTGTTCCTTTAATCTGTGAGATCCGGCAACTAATGTTTCTGCACCTTTAATATGTTTGTTTCCAGGTGGCATGGAGTTACAGTGTATAGAAATAAATAAATCTGCATTTGCATTATTCGCTATTTCTGCCCGGCGATACAGGTCAACATCAACGTCTTTTGTTCGCGTGTAAATTACTTTAATACCCGGAATTTCTGCCTGGAGTTTCGACCCCAATTTAAGTGCAACCTTAAGTGCTACATCTTTCTCTTTTGAGAAACTGCCGGATGCTCCGGGTTTCCTGCCTCCGTGTCCGGGATCTATTACTATGGTTTTGATCTTATATCCTTGAGCAAATAAAACCTGGACCGAAAAGAGCGTAAAAATAAAAACGGATGTAACTAGAAGTTTGATCTTCATTTATGGGATATTAGGGATGATGTATGTTTCTAATATTAATTAGAAGGATGTTTCGGCGATTCTTTTATAATTTTTAATTGCTTTAATTATACCATCAACAATTTCTTTCTGGCCTTCGGGTGAGTTCATATAATCCTCTTCCTCGGGATTACTTACAAACCCAATCTCTGTTAAAACTGCAGGCATTGCCGCCCTGGCCAATACGGCTAAGCTTTTTTCTTGCACACCACGGTTAATTCTTCCGGCTGCCACGTATTCCTGTTGAAGTAGTGAAGCAAACTTTAAACTCCTGTCACGGTTAGTTTGTTTCATCAGTGATAACATAATATCATTTTCAGGGGTATTGGCAATAAAGCCTTCATAGTTTTTCTGGTAATTGTCCTCTAGAAACATCGCAGCATTTTCCCTTTTAATCACCTCGTCTTGTTCTCCGAGACGCCCGGTTCCAGATACGAATGTCTCTGTTCCCCTGGTCGAAGTGCTTTTTGAGGCAATAGACCTGTAAACAGGGACGCTTCTTCCTTTAACCTTTTTGTAATAGTCTACTACACGGGATACCCTGACAGGCATATCATTTAAGTGGATTGAAATGAAAAGATCTGCCTTGGCATTGTTTGCGATATTTATTCTTTCATATAAAGGAATGAAAATATCGGTTTGCCTGGTATAAACAATCCTGATATCTTTAATACTATCTTGAAGCGCCTGTCCGAGGTTTAAGGCAGTTTTTAAAGCAACATCCTTTTCTCTCGAGTAAACACCATGCGTGGCGCCATCTTTTCCACCGTGTCCGGCATCAATAACAATTGTTTTGATTTTATATTCTTGTGCAATAGCTTGATTATCAATTGTATTGGTAAGTGCAAAACAAATAATAAAGGTTAAAATGGTTTTAAGATACATCAATGGTATATTTTTCACTAATTTTGAACGTTTTTGATTAAACATCTGTGCAAAAATAACATTCAAATACGAATTTGAAACTTCTTAAGAGCTCTATTTTACTAATTTCTGTCATTTTATTAACACACGGTGTTGGTAAAGCTAACGCGTTTTCACGTTTTTCATTGCAGCAAATCATCCAGCAAGACACTTCTAAAAAAGATATTGCTAAAAAACAAACCAAAAACAATAGTGGTTTGGATCAAAAAGTAGAATATAAGGCAGACTCTACGAAGTTCAGTAAAAACAAGAATATCATATACTTATATGGAAATGCAAGGGTTTTATATGGCGATTTCGAGCTAGACGCAGATTTCATCAGGTATGATTCTGAAAAGAAAATTATTTTCGCTAGCGGAAGAACCGATCCGAAAACCAATAAGTACGTTGGCAAGCCCATATTTAAATCTGGCGCCGAAGGTTCTGCAATAGCAGACTCTATTTATTATAATTCTGAAACTACACGTGCAAAGGTATTTGGGGTGTTTTCTGAACAAGAGGGCGGCTTTTTCTCTGGCGGCCAAAGTAAGAAGCAAATAGACGATGAGCTGCACATCAAAAACGTGATGTACAGCACCTGTAATTTGCCTCACCCTCACTTTGGTTTAATGATTTCAAAAGGGGTAGTTACAGAGAAGCAGATCATTACCGGACCTGTTTACATGATTATTGAAGACATTCCTACTCCACTGGGTTTGCCGTTTGCATTCTTTCCTAAACCGAATAAGCGAACATCAGGAATCATTTTACCGTCACCGGGTGAAGATGCCACAAGGGGATTTTTTCTTCAAAACGGCGGTTATTACTTAGGTTTGAATGATTATTGGGATGCAAAACTTCTGGGCAGTATTTACACCAATGGTTCATATGAAACGAGTGTAAATTCTCAATATATCAAGCGGTATAAATATACTGGTAACATCGGGATTAACTATGCCAGCGTAAAAAATGGCCTGGAAGGAACACAGGCTTTCGAGAATCCCAACAAAGATTTTAGTATCAGGTGGTCACATTCGCAGAATGCCAATGCAAACCCTGGAACAACGTTTAGTGCAAGTGTAAACATCACATCCAGCAGTTATTATACCAATACTGCTGCCAACCAAACTTACGACATCAGAGCGATTGCTAACAATACAACCAATAGTAGTATCAGTTACTCCAGAACATTTTCGAATAATATGAATTATTCGCTATCCATGACGAGTAATCAGACGCTAAGTACTAGAGATGTTTCGATCAGATTGCCAGAAGCCACATTCAACGTACCTACTTTTAGTCCTTTTGATTCAAAAACAAGGGTAGGGGAACAGAAATGGTATCAAAAGATTACCGTCGGATACGCTTTGTTAGGGACAAACGCCATTGATACCAAAGACAGCTTATTATTTCAAAATGATGGATTAAAGCGATTACGTTCTGGTTTTTCTCATAACATTCCAATAAATATGTCGTTCACCGCGTTGAAATATTTAAACTTCTCTCTTGGTGGTACCTACAATGAAGTTTGGAATTTTCAATCAATTCGCAACCGCTATACCAGGTTTGAAGATAATACTTTCACAGCCAGGACGGATACGATTAGTGGTTTCAAAAGAGCAGGTAGTTATAACTTATCTACCAGTATGTCGACAAAAATTTACGGGTTAAAAGTTTTTAAAAACCTTGGAAACATAAAGGCATTGCGACACGTAATGACGCCAAATGTATCTTTCAACTATTCGCCAGATTTTACAAGAGCCGGAAAAGGGCCTTTCGAAGCAGTTTTGGATCAAAATGGGCAACGTATTTTCGATGCAAACGGTACTGCGCTTACTTATTCAACCTTTCAGGGAATGGCCTATCAAGGTTCATTTTCTGGTAAATCTGCAGCTATAGGCTTCGGTGTTGATAATACGGTTGAGTTAAAGGTAAAATCGAGTAAAGATACCACGGGGACAGGTGAAAGGAAGATTCCAATTATTCAGGGTTTAAGCATAAACGGGAGCTATAATTTTTTAGCAGAGCGAAACAAACTTTCACTGCTTAGCTTTAGTGGTCGGTCACAATTTACCGACAAGTTGGGCATTAATTATAATGGAACCTTCGATCCCTATGATTTGGAACAGTCTCTTGATGCATCTGGAAGACCGATATTGAATAGTGACGGTAGTCCGACACTCGTTAGAAGTAATACTTATTTATTAAAAAAAGGTAGATTGGCTAGATTAACCTCAATTGGATTCTCTTTTGATTATAGTTTAAACCCCGAGGCATTAAAAAAGAAGAATGAGGCGAACGATAAGCTTGGTGAAACAGCCAAACAAAAGGGCCTTTCTCCTTTACAATCTGAACAATTGGCGGCAATAACCCGCGATCCAAATGCATTTGTAGATTTCAATATTCCATGGAACTTTGCGTTTTCCTATAGTTTTCAGTACACTAACGATCTGGGCGTAAGCAGAACAAGTAATACCTTAAACTTTAATGGAGATTTAAACCTTACCACTAAATGGAAAGTTACATTCAATTCTGGATATGATTTTCAAAATAACGGTTTAACACCAATGAACATCGGTATTTATCGGGATTTACATTGTTGGGATATGAGCGTTAACTGGGTACCTTATGGTGCTTATAAAAGTTACTCCTTAACATTAAAAGTAAAGGCGTCAATTTTACAAGATTTGAAATTGAGCAAGAGACAAGGTTTCTACAATACATACCAATAACTATGTTAGCTGAAATAATTACCATTGGCGATGAAATTCTCATTGGCCAAATCGTTGATACCAATTCTGCCTGGATGGCTCAGCAGTTGAACTTAATAGGTGTAGCTGTGAAGCAGATAACTTCAGTTTCCGACGATGAGAACCATATCCTGAATTCGCTTGCACAAGCGGAACAACGTGCAGATATTATTCTAATTACAGGAGGTTTAGGACCAACCAAGGATGATATTACTAAAAAGACTTTGGCCAAATATTTTGGGATGGGTTTTAGAAGGGATGAGGCGGCTCTTGAAATGGTGGCTTCAATTTTTAAGAAGTATAACAGGCCTTTAATAGATATCAATATCCAACAGGCTGATGTTCCTGATGGTTGCGAGGTAATTGTAAATAAGAATGGAACGGCGCCATGTATGTGGTTTGAGCAAAATAATAAAATATTTGTTTCGATGCCAGGTGTTCCATTCGAGATGATGTATTTAATGGACGATGAAATTCTGCCAAGGATCAAAGCTAAATTTACACTCCCTACTATAGTACATAAAACCATTTTGACGGCAAACATCGGAGAGTCTTTTTTAGCAAAAGAGATTGAAGCAATCGAAGATGCCCTTCCAGATCATATTAAACTTGCTTACCTACCTAAACTGGGGCAAGTTCGCTTAAGACTATCTGCCCGTGGCGAGAATGAAATTGCCTTGAATAACGAGGTCAATGTCTTTGCGCAGCAAATTATGGAGAAGATATCAAAATTTGTTGTGGTTGATGAAGACATTCCTTTCGAGAAAGCAATTTTGAATATCATGCAAGATCGCGGTCTTACCTTATCTACAGCAGAGAGCTGTACCGGTGGATACATTGCGCATTTGATCACTCAGCATCCTGGCTGTTCGTCGGTTTACTGGGGCGGAGCCGTTGCTTATGCTTATGAATTGAAAGAATCAATATTAGGTGTAAAAGAAAGTACCCTAACGCAATTCGGAGCTGTAAGTGAAGAAACGGTTACAGAAATGGCAGAAGGTGCTATTCATCACTTTAAGACTGACTATGCTATTGCAGTAAGTGGGATAGCTGGACCAGATGGTGGCACCGAAGACAAACCGGTGGGAACAGTTTGGATTGCCATTTCTAATAAAAATAAAACAGTAGCTAAAGTGTTTACATTCAGTAATAAACGGATCCAAAACATTGAACGTTCGGCTGCCTCTGCGATGTCGATGCTTTTAAATCTATTGAAAGAAGACGGGTTGAAAGAATAAAAACTGTATTTTTGTCGCAATACCAATATAAAATACCTTAATTTAATATGGCTCAATACGAATTATTGTTACCAAAAATGGGTGAGAGCGTTGCAGAAGCAACGGTAATCAAATGGGTAAAACAGCCTGGGGATACGATCGATCTAGATGATACTGTTTTAGAGATTGCGACTGACAAAGTTGATTCTGAGGTACCTTCGCCGGTTGCTGGTAAATTGGTTAAGCAACTATTTCAAGAAAATGATATTGCCCAGGTAGGCGATGTTATCGCAATTATAGAGACAGCAGGAACATCTGATTCAAATGTGCAGGAAAGTGCTAGCGCACCTGTAGTTTCCGACGAAAAAATAGATTCCATTCCTGGCTTAGCGCAACTTCCGGTTGAAAATGTTGTCACAACAGCTAACTTTTCAGCTTCAGAACGTTTTTATTCTCCTTTGGTAAAAAGTATTGCGTCTCAGGAAAATATTTCGATTTCAGAATTGGATGCTATTAAAGGCTCCGGTGCCGATGGTCGTTTGACTAAGGATGATTTATTAAATTATATTGGAAGCAAAAACGTCGGAGCTCAGGCTTCTCCAACGCCTGTGCCGGCTTCAGCTCCAGCTCCTGCGATAGAGAAACCTTTACCGCGTGCAGGTGATGTTCCTCCTGCAAGTAAGCCATCAACCACATCAGTTTCTGGTGGTGATGAGATTATTGAAATGGACAGAATGCGAAAACTCATTGCAGAGCATATGGTAATGAGTAAAACAACGTCTCCTCATGTAACTTCATTTGTAGAGGCCGACGTAACCAATATGGTGTTATGGCGCAACAAAGTGAAAAATGCTTTCGAGAAACGCGAAAATGAAAAAATAACTTTTACTCCGATTTTTGTAGAGGCCGTAGCAAAAGCAATTAAAGATTTCCCAATGATTAATGTTTCGGTTAACGAAACACAAATTATTAAAAAGCGCGATATTAATATCGGGATGGCAGCTGCTTTACCCTCAGGGAACCTTATTGTACCCGTAATTAAAAATGCAGATCAGTTAAATCTAGTTGGATTAACGAAAGCTGTAAATGACCTGGCGCTAAGGTCGAGAAACGCTAAGTTAAAGCCTGATGAAACACAGGGTGGAACGTTTACGCTAACCAATGTTGGCTCTTTCGGGAATGTAATGGGTACACCTATTATTAACCAACCTCAGGTAGCCATCTTAGCAGTTGGAGCAATTAAAAAGAAACCTGCAGTTTTAGAAACTGAGCATGGCGATGTAATTGCTATTCGCCACATGATGTTTCTTTCACTTTCATACGACCATAGGGTAGTTGATGGTTCTCTTGGAGGAATGTTTGTACGCAGAGTAGCTGATTATCTCGAAACATGGGATTTTAACAGAGAAATCTAACAAAAAATTAAAAGGGCTGAGGCTCATTAACTCGTTATCTATGCTGCGATTCATGTATTATGAATGGGAGCATTTTTATTTAGCGAAAAGTACTTCAAACCATCTAGAAGACTGATTGTTCTATCATAAATATAAAAAGTATGTCTAAGTTTTCAGAATTAATAAACGGTGAAAAACCTGTACTAATTGATTTCTTTGCCGAGTGGTGTGGTCCGTGCAAAATGATGAAACCCATTTTAGAGCAGTTGAAAATTCAGGTTGGCGATGGAGTAGCAATTATAAAAGTAGATATTGATAAAAATCCAGCTGCAGCGTCGGCATACAACGTACAAAGTGTTCCCACCTTGATGTTATTTAAGAGTGGCAAACAATTATGGCGACAAAGTGGTGTGGTACAGGCATCACAACTTAAGCAGGTGATTGATTCCAATAGCTAATTAAACTTCCAGTACATTTCCAGGCGTAACTGCAAAAATTCTTTCTTTAGTTTTCGGATAGATGTTGTATAATCCTGTAAAAAGGCTAAATGCGGGCAATACCGCATACTCCGTTCCGAAAAAGAAACAAGGGAATTTTAATCGCTGTTTTGCTTTTCCAACGATGGTTACTCCCGGGTGGATGTGGCCGCTAATTGGGTAAAGTTCTTCTTGAGTATTTTGAGGTGCATCATGGATGAAACAAAACGGACCTAAGCAAAAACTTGGCTCATGAATCTCAATCTTCATGGCATGGTAATCTGCACTTGTCAGGCGATCGTGATTCCCTTTTACCAAAAGCAAATGAAGGTTTTGATACTGCTTTTGCCAAATTGCGAACTCATCAATATCAGTATTTAATCCATGATGAAACATATCACCATTAATCAACAGGGTTTCTGGTTTATACTTTTCTATAAGTGAACTTAGGCGATGCAAATCACTTTGTGCGATAGTTGATGGGACCTGAACTCCTGCCTGACGAAAGTGGGCAGATTTGCCTAAGTGCAAGTCGCTAATTGCTAAAAGTTGATGTTTCGGTAAATATAAAGCCCTTTCTTTATCTAAAATCAGTTCTTCCCCGTGGCTTGTAATGGTCATTAATTTTTGCTGTATTGCCTTATTTTACTCAAGAACTGCTGCGTTCTTTTATGGCTGATTTAAAATTTGTTTTGTTAAAATTTCTCTGATTCGGCTTTCATTCTCGCTATTCTTTGTTCCAATTCTTCCGAACTCATGTTCTCTCTCAAACTATCTACCTTAATTGGAAACGACAGTGGTGTAAAGTTTTCAGGATTGGTAATTACAATTGTGCCGTTTTGAATTCGATCTAAAGCTGCAGCCAATCTAGGCTCTTCCAGTTGCTGATAAAATACTTCGTCGTAAGCCTGGCGCAAAAGTAAATTATGTTTATCGTAATCGCTAAAAACATTAAAAAATAAACCTGCAGATGACTGGAGGTGTTTATTCGCCACATATTTGCCAGGATAACCCTGAAAAACCAAGCCAGAGATACAGGCAATATCCCTGAATTTCCTTCGGGCCATTTCTGTTGAATTGATACTTAAAGTAATATCATCGGTTAAATTTTTTGGCGAAAATACTTCATAAGCAATTGATTCATCCATAGGGATTTCTGTTTCACTTAATAGTTCAAAGCCATAATCATTCATCGCGATTGAAAAACTAATCGGTAATAATTTACTTAGACGATAAGCTACCAAGGCGGCGAGAACTTCATGAACCAATCTTCCTTCGAAAGGATAAGCGAAAAGGTGAAAGCCTTCTTTATTATTAATTAATTCGATGAGTAATTCGTCGTTTCTAGGTACATGAGAACGTTTCTCCTGCAAAAGGAATAGGGGGTAAACCGAATCAAGCTCTTCATCCTGATGTGTTTTGTCCAAAGCCTCATTATATTTCTTCCTTAAAACAGAACCTAAATTTGAGGATAAAGGCAACCTACCGCCATTCCAGCTGGGTGAAATTGCATTTTTTTGTTTACTGTTTCTAACAATGACCGTCATGTCCTTAACGTGAACAAACTCAAGCACTCTTCCGGCCAGTCGGAAATTATCTCCGGCTTTTAGCCGGGTGACAAAATATTCTTCAACCATTCCGATGTAACCACCTGAAAGAAATTTAACTTTTAACATGGCATCACTTACAATGGTACCGATATGTAAACGGTGACGCATAGCCAACTGCCGGCTTTTCACTTTCCAGAGACCATCCTCATCTTTGGTTACCTTTTTGAATTCACTATAAGCACCTAAGCTATCGCCACCTGAAGTAATGAATTGCATCACCCATGCCCACTCTTCGGGTAAAATCAGTTTGAAAGCATGGGTATGCCTAATTTCTTCGAAAATGATCTTATCATCAAAACCGTCTCCAATAGCAAGCGTAACGAGGTATTGAACTAAGGTATCGAATACCATAATAAAGGGCTCGCGACTTTCTATATTATTGTTTTTCGCAGCTTCTTTAATCGCTGCAGCTTCCACCAGTTCTAAAGCATGCGTAGGCAGGAAATAGATTTTAGAAACTTCGTGAGGTGAGTGCCCAGAACGGCCAGCCCGTTGCAGAAACCTCGCAACTCCTTTTGGCGATCCCACCTGCACCACTGTATCAACTGGTTTAAAATCGACACCCAAATCTAGCGAAGAAGTGGCAATTACCGCTTTCAGCTGACCGGTATGTAAAGCATCTTCAATCCAGTTTCGGAGTTCAAAATCAATAGAACCATGATGGATGGCAATCCTGCCTGCAAGTTCTGGTTCCAGATTTAACAGGTGTTGATACCACATTTCAGATTGACCACGTGTATTGATGAAAATCAAAGTGGTTTTACTTTTTTCAATAATTGGTAACAACTTGTATGCTAATTTCAAACCCAGGTGACCGGCCCAAGGCAAAGTTTCAATGTCATCTGGGATGATTGATTTAATCAGGATTTTCTTTTCCAGATTTGCTTTAACAATAATTCGTTTTGCTTCCTGGTTAGGTTCCAATACGTCAAGCGCTTCATCAATATTTCCGATAGTTGCAGAGATTCCCCAAACCCGTAAAAATTGGTTTTTCTCTAATTTTTGTAAGCCTTTTATTCGGGATACCGCAAGTTCGACTAATACGCCGCGTTTGCTGCCTAAGAGCTCATGCCACTCATCTGCAACAATACATTTTAAGTTCTTAAATAGGGTAGAAGATCCTTTTTGAGCCAATAGTAAATGTAAACTTTCCGGAGTGATCAATAAAATTTCTGGCATCGACTTCTTTTGCTGGACCTTTTCTGCCTGAGAAGTATCGCCATTTCTTACACCTACATGCCAGTCTAAATCCAGTTCGAGTAAAGTTTCTCTCATGGCTCTGGCTACATCTTTTGCTAGTGATCGCAATGGTGTAATCCAGATGAGTTGTAAACGATCTTTTGCTTTTTTATTGTTGATTTCGGATGCATTTAATGCTTCAATTACCACTGCTAAAAATAAGGAAAACGTTTTTCCAAAACCGGTTGGCGCATTTACCAGACCGCTGTATCCATCTAGATAGTATTGCCAGGCATCTTCCTGAAACTGGAATGGTTTGCGCTTATTAGATTTCAGCCAGGCTTTTATTTTCTTATAACCTTTAGTTTTGGTTTGATCCATGTTTTATATGCGGAACTGATGTAAGTCTTTATGTATTTTGCTAAATAGTAAGTGTGATGAATTCTTTCTTCATTTTGATCAAATCTTTAAAAAGTAGAGGCCAATAGCTGTCGCAAATCTTCCAGGGTATTAATTTCTTCGGCTTTTTTATCTTTTCGCCAACGTAGTATCCGTGGAAAGCGAAGGGCTAAGCCGGCTTTATGTCGTTTACTTTCTGCAATTCCTTCAAATGCAATTTCAAAAACTAATTCTGGTTTTACGGTACGTACCGGGCCAAATTTTTCAATAGAATTTCTGGTCACAAACGAATTTACCTCTTTAATTTCTTTATCTGTTAAGCCAGAATAAGCTTTTGCTATGGTGACTAAATTTTCTCCATCGCGAACTGCAAATGTATAATCGGTAAAGAAATTTGCTCTTCTGCCGCTACCTTTTTGAGCATAAATCATTACTGCATCTACGGTATACGGATTGATTTTCCATTTCCACCAATCGCCGCGTTTTCTCCCACTATGATAATGAGAGCTTAATTTTTTAAGCATAATCCCTTCACTGTTGATTGAGCGTGAAGTTTGGCGCAACACGGCAAGCTCTTCCCAGCTTTTGCAATTAATTACCGGAGAAAGTATAACTGCACTTTCATCTAAACCTCCGATTAGTTTTTCTAAAAAGGCTCTTCTTTCACTTAATGGATTCTCACGGAAATCCTTAGCTTCAAATTCCAGAATATCATAAACAAAAAAGCCTATAGGGGCATCTTCCAGTTGCTTTTTATTAATTGTTTTACGGTTTAATCGTTGTTGTAATGTACTAAAGGATAGTACCTGTTTATCTTGTACAGCCAGAATTTCGCCATCAATTACAACGCCATCAGGTAAAACATCCATTAGGAAATGTAATTCCGGGAACTGCTCAGTTACCAGTTCTTCTCCACGACTCCAGATAAAAAGTTCACCATTTCTTTTCACAATCTGTCCGCGGATGCCATCCCATTTCCATTCGGCCTGCCATTCTGAGATATCGCCCAACTTTTCTGGTTCCTGCTCCAGCGCATAGGCGAGGCAAAATGGATAAGGCCAGGAATTATCGGTATTAACGTGTACGCCATTAACCAGCTCATGAAAGGTAATTTCGTAAGGATTCCACTTGCCCATAATGCTATGCATTATTTGAGCACTATCTAAACTACTTTGTTTAGCCAGGGCATTTACAAGCATTTTATTAGAAACCCCAATTCTAAAATTTCCTGAAATAAGTTTATTAAAAATAAATCGTTCCTGCGTTTCCAGTTGGTTCCATGCATTTAAGATGAATTCTTTCTTTGTTTCATCATCTTTTCCCTCCAAATCGTGCAACTCTTCAATCCATTTATGTAATTGCAGATCTGAAGTGTTCTCTGCAGGTGGAAGAAGTAAGGCAATGGTTTCACTTAAATCACCTACATTGGAATAACTTTCAGAAAACAGCCATTCCGGTGTTTGTGTAATATCGATTGCCCAATATTTAAGCAATGCCGATTTAATTGGACGTTTGGGTTTCTTTCCGGTGAAAAGTGCAATCACCCAAATTTTATCTTTATCATCTGCATAGTTAAAATAATCTACCAATGCAGCGATTTTATCATTTGTTTTATTACTCTGTTCGAGCTTTTGAATTAACCTGGCGAAACGTTTCATAACCTATGTATTATCATTTTGCGTTGCCAAATCTACTTTATTCTCTTCATCATCTTCCTGGCCAAATTTGGTCATTACTTCTTCTGATTCGATACCACAGTCATTCAAAAGGCGACTAAATGTCGCGGTAAAGCCATGCGTTACATAAACCTTTTCAGCTCCGGTTGCAGTAATAGCATCCATTAGTCCGGGCCAGTCTGCATGGTCGCTTAAAGCAAAGCCTGCATCTGCACTTTGCCAGCGCCTGTGTGCACGAACTTGCATCCACCCGGAGCAGATTCCGGTTACAGGATGTGCTAACGTTTTGATCCAACGGCTATCTCTCATGGCTGGCGGAACAATAACTATTCCTTTTTGTAATTCATCTTTTGTTATTTCGGGCGTTATTCGAATCGTTTCTGGTAAGTTTACACCTGCATTAATAATTACTTCGTTTAAGTTAGCAATACTATTATGTACGTAAATGGGCACATCACCAGCTAGATTTTTAATCAGGCGTTGTGCTTTACCTAAACTGTAGGCAATTAATACGCTTGTTTTTTGAGCATTTATGTTGTCATTAACCCAATTTTTAATGCCATTAAAAACAATATCCTGTTTTTGCCATTTATAAACCGGTAAACCGAAGGTACTCTCAGAAACAAACGAGTGACATTTAACCGGCTCAAATACATCACTGATCCCATCATCTTCGGTTTTATAATCGCCAGATATCACACATACTTCACCTTTATATTCTAAACGTACTTGTGCAGAACCGATGATATGTCCTGCAGGATAAAATGAGATATTTACGCCATTGCGGGTAATGCTTTCGCCATAATTTAATGTTTCTACATTTAGATCTTCGCTGATACGGCGTTTGATAATTGGTTTAGTGAGTGTATGACAGAGATAATGTTTATTGCCAAAGCGAACATGGTCACTGTGTCCGTGTGTGGTAACAGCATAATCTACTGGCCACCAAGGGTCTACATAGAAATCGCCTTGCTTACAGTAAATGCCTCTTTTGGTAAATTCGATTAATGCCATGCATAGTAAACAACAAATTATAATTTAAGTTTTTTATAGATATCGGCTAATTAGCCGATAATCTTATATATCGGGTAATTAGCCGATAAAGTGAAATATCGGCTAATTACCCGATAATTTTGTTTAATTAAATATTTAGAAATATATTAGTGTTATGATTTGCATTATAACAGGGGATATTGTAGGCTCAAGAAAGGTAAAGGATAGTTGGTTAGCTGATCTTAAAAGTGGCTTAAAGCTAGTTTCAAAGCATAATGGTAAATGGGAGATCTATAGAGGAGATAGTTTTCAGGTGGAGGTTGAGCCCGAAAATGCGATCAGAACTGCTGCTTATCTAAAGGCTTGTATCAGGGTAAATAAGCCTGCAGATGTAAGAATGGGGATAGGCATTGGAGCGGTGAAAAGTAAGCGTAAAAAGCTTTCAGAATCTGATGGAGATGCCTTTGTTAACTCTGGTGGGGCATTTGATAGTTTAAAACAACTAAAAGTTAATCTGGCTATTAAAACTGATTTCCCTGAATTTGATGAAGAAATAAATGTAATGATCAGACTCGCCCTAATTACAATGGATAGCTGGGGAATTGTAGCGGCAGAAATGGTAAAGCTTGCCTTAGAACATGAAAATTCATTACAAAGTGAATTAGCAGCTATTTCTGGCAGAACCCAATCATCTGTCAGTGAGGCACTAAAACGCGCACATTATTCCGAATTAATAGATATGGATAAATTATTCCGTAAAAAACTGAACCAAATATTACCTCAATAATGGATATCATTTTAATCAAACTTGTGATTGCTCATTTAGTTGGAGACTTTTTTCTTCAGCCAAATTCCTGGGTAAAAGACAAAGAGAATAAGAAACTAAAATCTGGTAAACTTTACTTACATGTATTGGTTCATATCGCCTTGATTTTTCTGTTGTTTCTGGATTTTAGCATTTGGAAAGTGGCACTGGGTATCGGTCTAATTCATTTATTAATTGATGCTTTAAAGTCTATATTCCAAACAAAAAAGAATGCCAGAATCTTATTTTTTATTGATCAGTTCTTACATTTCGGTTCTATTGTATTAATATGGCATATCTTTTATAAGGGATATTTAGATAGTAGTTTTTTACATCAACCTAAAACATGGATTTTAATTTCGGGTGCTTTGTTTTTGACTATGCCAACATCCATAATTATGAAAGTGATTATTGCAAAGTGGTTGCCTGATGATGAAAGCCCCAAATCGTTGCAAAATGCCGGGAAATACATTGGAATTTTAGAGCGGGCTTTAATCTTTGTTTTTATCCTGACCAATCATTTTGAAGCTGTTGGCTTTTTGCTTGGAGCAAAATCTATCTTTCGTTTTGGAGATTTAAAAGAAGCACACGATTTAAAATTAACTGAATATGTCTTAATTGGAACCTTACTCAGCTTTGGGATTGCGATAGTTCTTTCTTTGCTTATCGCAGACATAATCGGCAAATAATTATCTAAGAAATTGATAGCAACCTGCGATGTAAATCAACAGGAGCAGCGGAGTTGCTTTTTATCCCAATTGAAAGGTAAATACTTTTTTAGTACCTTATCAATTGGAAAAAGATTGAAATGAAAAGCGGGGCTATCGAAACCGATTCCCCGCTCAAAGTGCCTTGCAAAATATACTATCTTGCTCCCGGAGGACAATTATCTCTTAAGAACTTGGTATAAGTAAGTGATAAATGTTCGCTGGTACCTTCGCCTTCAGAAATGCTATGGGTGCGGTTTGGATAACTCATCAATTGGAAAACTTTTTTGTTTTTAATTAATTCATTGATTAGCATTTCAGCATTCTGATAGTGAACATTATCATCTCCGGTACCATGAATGTATAATAAATTTCCTTTCAAATTTTTAGCATATGTAATGGGAGAGCCTTTAACATAAGCTTCTTTACTTGGGAATGGTGTTCCCATATATCGTTCCTGGTAGATGTTATCATAAGTTAACTGATTACCAACCGCAGCGATAGAAATTCCGGTTTTATAGATTTCCGGATATTGGAACATCAGGTTTAAGGTTGATGAACCACCACCGCTCCAGCCCCAAACAGCAACACGATCTTTATCCATAAAGGCATTAGTTGCCAACAATTTTTTCGCCGCCATTGCCTGATCGCGAATGTTTAGCACACCAATATTTTTATAAATGCTTTTGCGCCATACGGTACCTTTTGGAACAGGTGCCCCACGGTTATCCATGGAGATATAGATATAGCCATCTTTGGCCATATCACCAGCATATAAAAAGTTAATCCCTGCACCATAAGTATCAGCAGCAGTTTGAGAAGCTGGTTCACCATAAACATAAAATACAACCGGATATTTCTTGTCAGGATTAAAGTTGTCTGGCTTTTTCATCCATCCATCCAATTCTACACCATCTTCTGTAGTTACTTTGAAAAATTCTACTTTATTTTTCGCAGTTTCTTGTTTAGATAATTGTGTGGTGATGCTTCCATCCATAGTAAATGGGTTGCCAGTGGTAAAATTCATCCATTCCGTAATTGGCCTCACAACCGAACTATTGTAAGTATGACGGGCAAATGCAGCATTGGGAGAGATGTCGTAATTGTGGGTTCCAGGTAAAATAGATGGGGTTACTTGTTCTAATTTCCCTTTTCCATCCAATTTAGTTCTGAACAAATATTTTTGTGTGGCATTGGTTGGCGAAGCGGTGAAGTAAACGTAATTATTCTTCTCATCTATTAATTCCAAATCAATTACATCATAATTCCCTTTTGTTACTAAAATTTGTTTCTTACCATCACGACTTATTCTGTAAAGGTGATTCCAGCCATCTTTATCAGATAGAATGGTAAACTCTTTACTGTCTGCCAACCACTTCCATTCATCTTGTGCATCAATCCAGGCTTTGGCTGTTTCAGCATAAATTGCTTTTGCCGAGCCGGATTTCGCATCGCAAATGAAAACTTTACTTACATTTTGCTCACGGCTTAACTGCTGCAAAATAATTTCATTACTGTTTGGAACCCACTGCATTCTTGGAATATAATGCTGAATATTATCTCCTGGCACATTTAACCAGTTAGTTTTTGCTGATGAAATGTCTACCACACCAACTTTGCAGGCAGATGGGTTTTCGCCAACTTTAGGGTATTCTACAGGAATAGTATAAGGATAGATAGAATCGGTATTGTTGATCATCAAGAAGTTTTTGATTTTCGTAGCATCTATCTGCCAGTAAGCAATTGTTTTACTATCAGGGCTCCATCTGAAACCATCGCGACAATCAAATTCTTCTTCGTAAACCCAATCGAAAGTTCCGTTAATCATTCGATCTGTTCCATCTGTTGTTAATGCTTTTGAACTTGTTCCATCAACATTTTCAACGTATAAATTATGTTTACTCACATAAGCTACCTTAGTTCCATCCGGAGAAATTTTCGCAAACATTAAGGATGATGTCGGTCTTTCCTTTCCAATCTGAGTAATTTTATTGTTGGTCAGATCTGCCAACCAATAGTCTCCACGCGTATCATAACGCCAAACTTTTTTACTATTTGTATAGATTAGCGCCTTTGTACCGTCCGCAGAAAACTGAAAACTTCTTACCGGAATAGAATTGCTTTTACCTTTTGGTGTTAACAACGCTTTGGAAACGACTGTTTTTTTATCATTTTTTGGAAGCATTACCGAAATAATTTCTCCACCTGAAATCTGATAATAAGAATTTCCATCTTTTGACCAGTTTATGCTTTGGCCTTTAGCATCAAAGACAGCAAAAAAGGTAATACAAACGAGTGATAGTCTGAATAATAAGTTTTTAATCATAAATTTTAGTCATAAAAAAAGCTTTTTAACTTTTCGGCTAATTTAAATAAAAAGCCGGCAGTTAAAAAGCCTTATATTAATTGATAATAGTTAATTATTCACCACCACCTTGCATTTTAGCTAAGTCTTCCATAGTTACTACTTCGTAACCACTAGGAACATCTTTAGAAATTGCACCAACTTTACCTTCAGTAATAGATTTTAAGGTAGTTGTAGTTTCAATACCTCTTTGAACCAAAGTATATTTTACAGGGAAAGCTGCAAGACCTGGAAAGTAGTTTTGTGAACCTACGTTTGGTAAATCTACTTCTTTTGTTGCCCAAAGTACATGTGAACCGCCTTTATCATCCTTGAAAGTATATTTTTCTGCACTAAACCCACCCACAGTCTGTTTCTCACCAGTGGCTTTGAAATCAGAATATTTAGGTAAATCTCCCATTACTTTTGCAACATCTTCTTTAGATTGTTTAACAGCAAATTGTTTTTGAGCAATAGGCACATCAATTAACAGTAAACCAGTTTTGTCATTATTATCTGAAACAATTCCAATCATTGCTGGTCCTTGTTCCATTTCAATTTTGGTTAGACCGTTGTTAAATTTAACTTTTAATTCCGCAGGTGGTTCCTGACCGCCCATGGAAGATTTTTGCTCATCAGTTAATTTATACTCCATTCCATAGGTAAGGGTACCTTCAGTAATCTTCTTTTGGGCATGAGCAATTACAGCTGTACCTACTAATATAAAGGCTACAACACTTGTTTTGATTGATTTAAACATGTTTTTATTTCAGTTTTAGTTATTTACCAGTTAATTTTTTCTTTGTTTAGGAATGAAGCAATTCCTTTTTTAAAGTCATCACTTTCGCGGACCCGGGCATTAATTTGTACTGCCGTTTCTAATGTCTTCTCCAGTAACGGCTTTGTAGTTTGGCTAATGAGTTGTTTTGTGATCATTAATGAGTTGCCAGAACTCTCTTCACACAAACTTAAAGCAAATTCTTTAACCTTTTGAGTTATTTCTGATGATTTTGTTACAAAATTTATCAGGTTATAGTTTAGTGCTTGTTCTGCAGAGAATATTTTTCCAGTTAGCAATATTTCCTTGGCAACCGTTTCATTAACTTTTTGCATTAAAAAGCAAGAAACGATAGCGGGTACGAAGCCTATTTTTACTTCCGTATAACCAAAATTACTTTCAGGTGTGGCAAAAACGATATCACAAATAGTCGCAAGCCCGCATCCTCCAGCAATGGCGTGTCCTTCTACCTGAGCAATAACAATCTTGGGTAGATAATAAATTGTGGTGAAAAGCTTTTTTAAACGATTAGAGTCAGCTACATTTTCTTCAAAAGTATTGTGCTGTAATTGTTGTAGATAGGCTAAATCTGCGCCAGCACTAAAGGTGGCTCCATTTGCAGTGAGTACGATAACCTTAACCAACTCGTCTTCTTCTGCCTGAAGAAAAGCAGTTGTTAAAGCTTCAATAAGTGTCGGATTTAAGGAGTTACGTTTCTCAGGTCGATTTATGGTTATCGTAGCGATTCGTTCATTTACGCTGTATAAAACCAGGTTTTCCATATGATTCGGTTAATTGAACCAAATATGCAGGATTTTTCTTTAAAACCCGAATGGGGATTTTATTATTTTGAGAAAATTTTTTGAGCCATTCGATTTTATAATCCTTATTGGTTGCATCTATAATGATGTTTTGGTATTTAATCTCCTTTGAAATTGTTTGTAGTTTAAACCTGGTATTGCCGGTAAGCCAAAGCGAATTAAACTTTCCATGAGCTGTAACATTCTTATTATTCCATAATTCGCTAATAATTAGGATTTTATATTCATCAAATATGATTTGGCCATTATGAAGAATGAAATGACTTGAAATGGCATCCTTTTTTAAACTGATAGTCTTTACCTTATTAATTTGTGATTGATCTAAGGCTGGTTTGATGAAGAATTGGAAAGTCTTATCCTGATCATTTAAATCGGTTACCACTATCGTTTCTGTGCTGCTAATAAATGCCGCAGCATAGTTTTTTCTTAAACTGAAGAAAATAATTTTTTTTTGATTAATGGCTTTCAAGTTGTTATAAACTACAATCATGCATAAATTCTGCTGTTGTAGCTTGATGTATTGAAATAGGCAATTCTCAGGTTCCCCGTAATTTTCGCGAATAGGGGTGAGTAGTCAATATCCTGATAAAGCAAGTAGCCGAATTCTCTATCTCCTTCACCTTTTTTATATTGCGATACTTCTATGCGGTTCTGAAAACGCCATTTCTGATTCGCCTGCCAGGTAGATTCGATTCTATAGCCTTCTCTTTTAACATCATCTAAAAAATTAATAGGAACATCCAAATCTGTATTTTGCTGCTTATTCTCCGTTTTGAAGCGTAAAACCAATTTGAAGATTTTATTAGGCGTATAAACTGCCTGGCTCAATACTTCGTAACCTTTTGAAGGTGCGTCAACTCTAAATTTCAGCCAGGGAAATTGAAAATAATCTGCATATACTGAAAATGCCCAACGTTTATTTGGAATGATATTTAACCCCATATAAAGACCTTTTTCATTTATAGCCTCACTCGACTCTGCAACTGCCTGATTGAAGAAGTTATGAAAAACTTTTGAGTAGTTCCGATAGGTTATCGCAGCAGATACGGTAGGAGATAAACTCATTAATGCCCCATTTAAGTAAGCTAATCCGCCGTTTAAACTTTTGCTGCCTTCACCATAGAGATAGAAGTTTTTATAAGTATAATTATAGTAGATACCGAGATTTGTTAACGATTTTCCTGTAAAACTGAATCGATCATATATCGCACGCTGGGTAATAAAGCCATTTGCATACTTACTTTGATAACCGATAGTGCCGACTGAAAATTCATTTTTAGTATATTGAAATACAGCACCATATAACTGTTGACTCAAAGCGTTTCTATTTTTAATCTCAGTAGGTGTTCGATGCAGACCAGTTTGATTTATTGTAGACTGAACCCGATTCCCCGCACTGTCTAATGTTTGACTGGCATCCAAATTTCTAAAGGAGATAAAGGGCGTAAAATCGATATTCTTAGCTAGATTAATGGTAGCAGAGATACCTCTTAAAAATGAATATTCATTTGTCGAGGTGTAAGGCCGCAAGCCGAGATCTTTTTTTGCAACACTGGTAACATCCGGTCCTTTGCCAAAAGCAAATCCCGACCATAGTGTTAAACCTTGGCCGAATTGGAGTGTATAATCTCCAACTACCAACTTCTTAAATTTTCCGAGTTTAAAGAGCGCTATATTCCCAGAAAAGAAATCAAAATGTTTATCGATAAATTTTTCTCCTGCGTCCTTTTCAAAGGTTATCGCAGCCGAGAAAACAGTACCATAATGATAGCGATAACGGGTTTGAAATCGCTCCGCTGATCCAAGGTAGCGGTTTCCGGGTAGGTCTGTAAAACCCTTTTGTTTTTGCAGCGTTTGCGCAAAGCGCAGCATTAAATCGTGCTCTCCCAGATCTAAGGCGCTTCTAAATGTTAGCTTTCCATATTCCGTGGTACCAGTCAATGTTACAAAAGGCAGTAGGTTCTGAATTGTTCTTGCGTCAAAGCCATCTATAGACTGCATTTCCAACACATCAGCTAAATCGCCATTCTCCTTAATATGACTAAAAAAGTTGCTGATTTGAAGTGGCGAAAGAAAGACCAATGTTTTCAGTTCATCGGGAGTCGTTTTATTGAGGTTTATCGGGTGTTTACGATAGCGAACCAGGATATCGACCAGTTCAGTGATGTCGTAATCATCAGGTAGATTTTCGGCAACGCTTTCCAAAATATCCCTCATTTCAACCTGCTCTTCATTAATTTGTGCATTCGCAATGAAACTGATCATTATCAAAAGCGCTGTAAGCAAGTTATAACGCATAGCCCAGTGCAATTTGCGGTGCATAACCAAGATTGGCATCATAACTAGTAGCCATATCCATCAGAAATTTTTTAAAAGCCAGGCCGAAGCCAACATGTTGTTTAAACGGCTTGGTACCAATTCTCCCGCGAAGACTTAACAAATCAAAAAGTTTGTATTCTATACCCCACCTAATATCCATTGATTGGTTGGGAATTTTCGAAACGGTGGTGGCAATTAGCACTTTATTTGTGGCCACATAACTTGCTCCAATATTGAATGACGATGCAATATTTGCAGAAATGAGATCGGTATTAAATTTTTGTCGGGAAGGATTGCTGGTAAACGCGCCAATTACAAAATGGCTGTTTAGATGAAATAAAACACCAATATCTACTGAGAATCCCGTAGTGGCTCCATAGTTAGCTATTTT
>JAZBLB010000043.1:0-29041 GCA_037032985.1 Bacteroidota bacterium | reverse complement strand
TTGCCTTGTCCATATTTGTTAATTTTGCTGAGTTTTATATTGTTTTTCTAGGGCTCTGATTTCCTTATCTCTTGCTTCCTTTTGTTTTTTAAGTGCTGCTGCACTTAATGCTGGCCTCACCGCTGTCGTTGCTTTTGGCTTGTCCTTTTGTGCTGCTGTTTTAGTCTCTTTAGCTTTGACAACAGGTGTTACCGTTTTTTTAGGTTCTACCTTTTTGACCGCTGTATTTTTAACTTCTACCTTTTTTACTTCAGGTTTTTTGCCCACTACTTTTTTGGGCTCGACTTTTTTAGTTTCAACCCGCTGAGGTGCTTCCTTAACCGTTCTTTGCACTGGCTTTTCATTAATTGCCGCTGCAATGACGTTGGTAATTAATGAGTCTGACACTTTTTGATGAACCCTAATACTATCCATTTTAGAAAGCCTTTTCAAGTTTCTTGCAATCTCTGTAGAATCGCGTCTTTGGCAAACAACCTGATTGGTGTACTTCACATTAATTGTTTTATAAGCTTCCCAGCCCACCTGTGGCATGGCTTTTTTATAAAAGATCAATAGGTTGCTCATTTTCTTTTCTAGCGAATCCGCAGTTCCAAGAATGATGCGTTGGTTTCCAACCCTTGGAATAAGTTCCATATCATTTTGCTGATCAACCACAATCTGCTCGATTTGAGAATCCCAAAGTGTATCTTTTTTAATGTATTGCGCAGTTTGATAAAGGTCTCGGGCTAACTTAGTGTGCAGGGTATCTACGCGGCTGCCGAAAACCTCCGAAATGTGACCAGTAGCAACCAGCACATTCGCGGTAAAATTAGAAGAAATCGGCATCTTTAATCCATCATTGTCAATATAGAAATCTTGTCCAGTTTCATTTAATATACGCACAATGGGCTGCCTTTGTTTTACTTCAATGTGTAAAACGCCGTCCATATCTACATAAACTTTTGCAAAGGCGATGTATGGGTTGGATTGCAGCTTTTTTTCAATCTGATGAATATTAATTTTTTCGAGATTGCGACCTAAAAGCACGCCCTGATCCTCTTTTAAAATGGCATCTATTTCTTCTCTTTCTATAAAATTATCTGCCCCTGGAATTAAAATTTTGACATCAGTACATTTAACCGTTTGCTTTTTAACGTTGATGAAACTTAAAAGCACCACCACGCCTGCCAGGCTAATCAGCCAGGCGAAACCTGTAAAAATTGTGGTCCAGTCAAATCGTTTAAACATGAGTTAGTATATTTTTAAGTGGCTCGATAATCGTATCAATATCACCTGCACCTACTGTTAAGATTAATTCTGGTTTTTTGTCACTTATGTATTGAACAACAGCATCTTTAGACAGTACGTTTTTATTCGAAAGGTTGATTTTGTTTAATAAAAACTGTGCATCTATTCCCTCCAGTGGCAATTCTCTTGCAGGATAGATATCAAGTAGCAATAGCTCGTCCGCCGTTTCTAAAACACTTGCGAAATCATCCGCAAAATCACGGGTCCGGGTGAATAAATGCGGTTGAAAAATTACTGTGAGTACTTTCTCCGGATATAACTGACGTACGGCATCGAAACAAGCTCTCAATTCTTCCGGATGGTGCGCATAATCATCAATATAAATCTGCGTTTCATTATTTACAATATATTCGAAGCGGCGTTTAACCCCTTTAAAGTTAGCCACAGCTTGTTTTACTTTTTCCGGATTGATCCCTAGTCGCAATGCAATGGCGATGGCAACTGTTGTATTTTCAACGTTATGCTTGCCTGGTAACATAAGGCTAATGTCAGCTATCGCCTGATTATCATCTTCATAATCAAACACAAATTTGGCACCTTCTACCCTTAGGTTGATGGCTTTCGCATTTGCAGTAGCGCTTGCTGCATAGGTTGTGCTGTTTGCTAATGGCAAACCTTCATGAACATATAGCTTCCCATCAGCCTTTAACTGACTTGCATATAACCGGAACGATTCCTCCAACTGATTTTTATCTCCATAGATATCAAGATGATCTGCATCCATAGAAGTGATTACCGCTACATCAGGATGCAACGTCAGGAAAGAACGATCATATTCATCCGCTTCTACCACCACAACATTATTGTCACCATAAAGCACGTTGCTATTATAGTTGCTGGCTATTCCGCCGAGAAATGCCGTACAGCCGTAGCCTGTATCAGTAAGAATATGTGCAACGATTGAGGATGTGGTTGTTTTACCATGCGTACCAGCAATGCCAATACAAAACATCCCTTTACTGATGATGCCCAATACTTCAGATCTTTTTTTCAAGGAGAAACCGAGGTCACTAAAATGATTCAGCACCTTAGCATCTTTTGGAATAGCTGGCGTATAAACCACCAAAGTATCTTCCTGCGGGCTTAAAAATGGTTCCGGTATTGAGGAAACATTGTCTGTATAAGTAATGATAATTCCTTCATTTTCCAAGGTTTCAGTAAGCCTTGTTTTTGTTTTATCATATCCACAAACCAACTGACCTCGTTTAGCAAAATAACGGGCAAGTGCACTCATGCCGATACCACCGACACCAACGAAAAACACCCTATTTATTTTACTTAATTCCATTTTTTTAGTTTAAAGCATAAAAATTAAAGCTCAAAGCTTTCCTTCCCAACGTTTTCTTAATTTATTTCCTAATTATATTCTTTTTTCAATATGACCCGCTCTATTTCCCATTATCCTCTTGCAATTTCCTATCAAACCAATTTCAACACTTCACCAGCAATAATTTCATCTGCCGCAGGAAGTGCCATTTTGCCGATATTTTCAGCTAACTTTTGACTTTGTTCAGGGTTATTCAGCAAGTCTAAGGCAGCTCTAACTAATGTATCTTCTGCCGAGCGGTCGTTTATCAGCAATGCAGCACCATTCTTAACTAAGGCCATTGCATTCTTTGTTTGATGGTCTTCTGCAACATTCGGTGAAGGCACCAAAATCACTGGTTTTTTTATCAGGCATAGCTCTGCAATGGTACCTGCACCCGCTCTGGAGATAATTACATCTGCAGCTGCATATGCTAAATCCATTTTATTCAGAAATTCAAGAATTCGAACATTAGGGTGATACTCCAGGCCTAATCTTTCAATGATCCCTTTATAATAGAACTTGCCTGTTTGCCATACCACCTGAATATCCTGAGCAAGAATTTCCGGCAAATGTTTTTCGATTGCTTTATTTAATGTTCCGGCACCGAGGCTTCCCCCAGTAACCATGATTGTCTTTTTCAATGGATCGAGTTTCAACAATTCAGCACCTGCGTGATGTTTACCTCTAATATCCACCACGTCTTTACGAACCGGGTTGCCAGTCTTCAATACTTTCGCAGCCGGGAAAAACTGATCCATCTCATCAAAGGCAACACAGATTTTTGAAGCTTTTTTCCCCAGCCATTTATTAGTCACCCCTGCATATGAGTTTTGTTCCTGTATCAAATAAGGAATTCCTTTTAAAGAAGCAGCGTACAATATTGGTCCAGAGGCATAGCCACCAACACCCACTACCACATCTGGCCTAAAATTTTTGATAATATCTAAAGCCTTTGTTACACTTCCAATCACCTTAAACGGCAAGGCCAGGTTTTTTAAAATCGAACCTCGTTGCATACCACTAATGTTTAAGCCGATAATCTTATATCCGGCAGCAGGAACCTTTTCCATTTCCATACGCCCGTCTGCACCCACAAATAAAATTTCACAAGATGGCACCAAGCGTTTTAGCGCATTGGCTATGGCTACGGCGGGGAAAATATGCCCGCCGGTGCCACCACCTGATATGATAATTTTTGGGGAATTATTCATTTTGTTCTTTAATTATTGAATGATTGAGTTTTGAATGCGTCAATGTTTACCTGTAACAATCACAATCAAGCCATCGCAGGAATCTCTCCAACTATCACTTTGTTTTTTACTTTTTCTTTATCTTCTTTGGCAATTGCGCCAGCGTTTTCTTCTACATCCCTGCTTACACTGAGAATGATCCCAAAAGCGACACTGGTGAAAATCATTGAAGTTCCTCCCATACTTACCAAGGGTAAAGGCACTCCTGTTACCGGACCTAAACCTACTGCAACGGCCATGTTTGCAAAAGCCTGGATAGTCAAGCTAAAACTTAAGCCTGCCGCTAATAGCGCCCCGAATGCCTTCGGGGCCTTGGTAACGATCTTTATACACCGATATAAAAGCACCAGGTAAAGCACCATGATGACAATCCCTCCCACCGTTCCCCATTCTTCAATAATAATGGCGAAAATAAAATCGGAATACGGGTGTGGCAGGAAATTGCGCTGCGTACTATTACCTGGTCCTTTACCAAAGACACCTCCAGTGGCCAAAGCAATTTTTGCCTGGTCTGCCTGGAAAGTTTTATCTGAATGCTGCATCTCCGGATGCAGGAAAGTATTAATCCTAGACATATAAGTCTTCCGCCTTGGTCCGAGGAAGAATACAAATAACAAGAGCACAAAACCGCCCGCACAAACTATTGCAATCTGCTTAATGCTAATCCGCCCGATGATCAGCAGTAAAATACTTACCCCGAAAAGCATTAGTGCAGTAGATAGATTTGCCAGTGCAATCAATACAAATACCACACAAACAGAGCCCATAATCGGCAAAAACGATTCTTTTACATCTTTAATATTCTCCTGCTTTTTCGTTAGCATTCTGGCTAAAAACGTGATCAATGCCAGTTTTGCCAAATCGGAAGTTTGAAAGGTTAGTCCAATCACCGGAATTTTTACCCAGCGGGAAGCATCATTTAAATTTGTACCAAATATTAACGTGTATACCAAAAGGGGTACAGTGATAATCATTAGAATTTTTGAGATTCCGGCGTAATAACGGTAATCGAGCAAATGTGCGATGTAAATCATACCTATCCCCATCAACACGAAAATTAAGTGTTTGGTTAAGAGTAACTTCTCTACTGCCTCACCTTTTTTATACGCTAAGGTTCCGGTTGCACTATAAACTGCCATAACAGATATAAGCGAAAGCAGGATGATGATCAACCAGATCCATCTATCTCCTTTTGTTTTATCAAGTAGTGCTTGGAACATCTTTTTAGCCTCCTATTTATAATTCTCTAACTGCCGCTTTAAATTGATTACCGCGGTCTTCATAACTTTTAAATAAATCGAAACTGGCACATGCAGGTGAGAGTAAAACTGCATCACCGCGTTTAGCTAAGTGATACGCGATTTGCGTGGCTTCATCCGCTGAAAACGTGTTCACTATAATTTCTACGTCATCTTCAAAAGCATCATGAATACGCTTATTATCTTTTCCCAGGCATACGATGGCCTTTACTTTGCTCTTCACTAAATCTTTGAGCATGTTGTAGTCATTGCCTTTATCAACGCCTCCCATAATCAAAACCACATCAGCTGTCATGCTTTCTAAGGCATACCATGTAGAATTTACGTTTGTAGCTTTACTATCGTTAATGAAATCAATTCCAGAAATCTTTGCCACATGCTCTAACCTGTGCTCAATATTTTTGAAATTACCCATACTTTCACGAATGGTCTCATTTCTTAACTCTAAAACCTTCGCAACAATGCCCGAAGCCATAGAGTTGTAAATGTTGTGTTTGCCTTGTAGGGCTAAATCTGAAAGAATAGACATGGTTAGTTCTTTATTTGGTTCTAAAAGGATCGTTATAGTTTGCGCTTCTAAATAAGCGCCTAGGTCAATTTTTTTGGTAATGGAGAACGGAAATGTTTTAGCAACTGGCTGAAAAATTTCTATTGCTTTAACGCTTTCCTCGTCATCTGCGCAGTAGATAAAAACATCATCTGCGGTTTGATTCTGAATAATGCGCATTTTTGAGGCAACATAGTTTTCCATTTTGTATTCGTAGCGATCCAGATGATCAGGCGTAATGTTTAAAAGCACAGCGATATCTGCCCTGAATTCAAACATGTCATCCAACATAAAGCTGGAGATTTCCAAAACATAATAATCGTAACTTTCTTCTGCAACCTGCGCAGCAAAGCTATTTCCGATGTTACCGGCAAGTCCTACATTCAAACCTGCGTTTTTAAGAATATGATAGGTGAGCAGGCTGGTCGTTGATTTACCGTTGGACCCGGTAATGCAGATTGTTTTCGCTGAGGTATAACGCTTGGCAAACTCAATCTCTGAAACTATGGACGTTCCTTGTGCCAGCAACTTTTTAATGATAGGTGCAGTAGATGGAATACCCGGACTTTTAATCACCTCGGTGGCATTCAAAATCAACGTTTCTGTATGCTGTGCAGATTCGAAAGACACATTTAACGCTTCCAAGGCTGATTGATATTTATCGGCAATGGGGCCAAAGTCGGATACAAACACTTCGAAGCCCTTTGCCTTCGCAAGTTTAGCTGCGCCAACACCACTTTCGCCAGCACCCAAAATAACGACACGGCCCTGCCCTGCCATTGCTGACTGTGGGTTACCTAATGTATTATTTTGATTCGTATTCATTATTTATTTCCTCTATTGATTTTTTGTTTCGTTGCTTAGAACGATTATTAGAAGTTTAACTATCTTAATTTCAGTGTTACTATGGTAATAATTGCGAGCATAATTCCGATAATCCAAAAACGCGTTACAATCTTCGCTTCGTGATATCCCTTCTTTTGATAATGGTGATGCAGAGGCGACATCAGGAAAATTCTTCTTCCTTCTCCAAACCGTTTTTTAGTATATTTAAAGTAGGAAACCTGCATAATTACAGAGACCAACTCAACCAGAAAAACACCGCATAGAATTGGAATTAAAAGTTCCTTACGGATCATTAATGCAAATGATGCGATAATACCGCCAATGGCTAAACTTCCGGTATCGCCCATAAAAATTTGCGCAGGATAAGAATTGTACCAAAGAAAACCCACACATGACCCCACGAAAGCACCGGCAAAAATCATCAACTCTGCCGAATTTGGAATATACATGATATTGAGGTAATCTGCCATCACTGTGTTACCGGAAACATAAGCCAAAATACCAAGTGTTATTCCAATTACCGCGGATGTTCCTGTTGCCAGGCCATCTATTCCATCTGTAATATTCGCGCCGTTTGATACTGCCGTGATGATAAAAACGGTGATGAGCAAGAAGATAATGAAGGCAAATTTTTGATAATCACCCCCTAAAAACTTGAGCACCTTTGCATAATCAAACTCGTTATTTTTATAAAACGGCATGTTCGTTTTAGTGGACTTTACATCCTGCGTATAGTAAAAAGTTTCCCCTTTCTGACGTAAAACCATCGGTGCCGGCGATGTATTTTTAACATCATCCTGAACGGTTTCTCTCACTACAATATTAGGGTGAAAGTACATGGTTGTACCTACAATTAAGCCTAAACCTACCTGACCAACAACCTTAAATTTCCCTGCTAATCCCTCCTTGTTTTTTTTGAATACCTTGATGTAATCATCCAAAAAACCGACAGCCCCCATCCAGACGGTGGTAATAATCATCAGGATAACATAGATATTTGAAATGTTCGCAAAAAGCAATGTTGGAATCAAAATTCCTAGCAGAATGATGATACCGCCCATTGTTGGCGTACCTTGTTTCTGCATTTGACCTTCCAGTCCAAGATTTCTTACAATTTCGCCAACTTGTTTCTTATGGAGGTAATCAATTAACCTGCGACCGTAAACAGTGGTAATCACCAATGAAAGAATAATGGAAATCGATGCACGGAAGGTAATGTACTGAAACAACCTTAAACCAGGAATGTCATAGTGCTTATGCAAGTATTCGAATAATAAATATAACATTAGCCGTTCGGGTTTAATTGTGCTAGTAAAATTTCTTTGTCGTCAAAATGGTTTCTTACGCCATTTATTTCCTGGTATTTTTCATGACCTTTCCCTGCAATCAAAATAATATCTCCGTTTTGGGCAAGGTGACAAGCCGTTTTAATCGCTTCTCTCCTATCTAAAATGGATAACGTTTTACGCTTATTTGTTGGTGATACGCCAGCTTCCATATCAGTAATGATACTTTGTGGATCTTCAGTTCTTGGATTATCCGAAGTTAAAATCACCTTATCGCTCCAATCGCAAGCTACCTGAGCCATAATTGGGCGTTTTGTTTTATCCCTGTCGCCACCACATCCAATCACGGTGATTACCTGCTCAGTGCCTTTACGGATATCCGCAATCGTTCCCAATACATTCTGTACTGCATCAGGAGTATGTGCGTAATCTACAATGCCAATCACTTTGTTTTCTGAAATAATGTAATCAAAACGGCCTTCAGCACCTGTCAGTAGGCTTAATGAAGTCAACACTTTCAATTTGTCCTGCTCCAAAAGGATGGCTGTTCCATACACGGCCAATAGATTATAAGCATTAAATGAACCGATCAGCTTGAAATAGACATCTTCATTATCGATATCTAAATGCAAACCACTGAAACCGTTTTCAATAATCTTGGCTTTGAAATCTGCCAGTTGTTTAAGCGCATAAGTTTTCTTAACGGCTCTGGTATTCTGCAACATGACATTACCATTCTTATCATCAATATTGGTTAATGCAAATGCATTTTTTGGAAGAAGATCAAAAAAGGTCTTTTTTGCTTTTAAGTAGCTTTCGAAAGTTTTGTGAAAATCTAAATGATCATGTGTAAGGTTTGAAAAAACACCACCAGAAAAACTCAAGCCCTCAATTCTATGTTGCGAAACCGCATGCGAGCTCACTTCCATAAAACAATAATCACAACCCGCATCTACCATATTTCTCAATAGCTGGTTTAGAGCAAGTGGATTTGGTGTTGTGTGTGTAGCCGCAACTACAGTATCGTTGATGTAGTTTTCAACGGTTGAGATCAGTCCGGTTTTATAGCCTAAATCCTTAAATAATTTAAATAACAGGGTTGCAATAGTTGTTTTCCCATTGGTTCCAGTTATGCCAATCAGCTTTAAATCTGCAGAAGGATTACCGAAATAATGGCCTGCCATAATTCCTAAAGCCGAGGCAGTGTTATCTACTTTAACATAAGTGATGGTGAAATCATGTACCTCAGGAAGGTTTTCGCAAACGATAACGGTTGCGCCTTGTGCAATAGTCTGCTCAATAAACTGATGACCATCGGTAACTGTTCCCGAAACAGCAAAAAACACATCTTCTTTACCAACCTTGCGTGAATCAAAGTTTAGCGCATTGATTTCCCTATCGGTTTTGCCAACCAATTCTTTAATCGTTACACCATAAAGTAAATCTTGTAATTGCATATTATAATATCAAGTAGTGAGTTCAAGTATCAAGATCATCTTCAAAGGATCAAGACATTTACTCTATATCAATTCCCGGACATCTGACTTCAGACTCCTGAATTTTTTAATTCAATTCTATTTGTACGCCCAAACCTTTTCCAACTTTCGTACCTGCAGAGATCGATTGACTAATTACCCGGCCGGAACCGGATACACGTGTCTTTAAACCCGCGTTCCCTAAAAGATAGAGAGCGTCTTTCAATCCCATTCCTGCAACATTTGGCATTACCCCTCGTCGTTCATTATTTTCCTGAAAAACAGTACCAGCACTGGTATCAATAATGTTGTAATATTCGGACTTCGAAGCAAAAAGGGGTTTGAAACCAAATGCTTTATACACTTTTTGTGTCGCTTTGCTTTGTCCTGCTTTTGTTGGCGGATTGCCTGTATTACCTACCAATCGGGTTGGCATATCATTATACATTTGCATGTCACTGGCATAAATCCGGTCTGCAATTTCTCTGAAGACTGGACCAGAAACGGTAGCACCGTAATAAGCACCTTTAGGATCATTGATTACAACGATCAAAGAATATTTCGGCTTATCAGCAGGAAAGTATCCGACAAATGATGCTTGATATTGCTTGTTCGCTTTATATCCTTTATTGGCATCAGCTACTTGCGCTGTACCAGTTTTACCGGCAATTTTATAGAGTGGATTGTAAACAATGTTTTTGCCACTTCCTTCTGTCACGACACCTTCGAGCATCGCTTTGATCTTACTAAGGGTTACATCCGAACAAATTTTATCATTAATTACTCTGGCTTTAAACTGCTCAACCGGGTTGCCTAATCTCCTAATCTCTTTTACAAAAATTGGCGCAACATATCTTCCATCGTTTGCCACCGCATTATAAAACGACAACATCTTAAGCGGCGTTAATTGCATTTCATAACCATAAGCCATCTGCGGCAGGGTCATGTTTTTATTCCAGCTTTTATTGGTTTTAGGGTTTTTAACCACAGGCATTGCTTCTCCAGGAATTTGTAAGCCCATTTTTTCATTCAAATGCCAATCATACAAATGATCAGTAAACCTGATTGGATCACTGCCGTAGTGAGTATTGATTAACTTCGCAATTGCAGCATTTGACGATTCCTCAAAAGCTCTTTTTACAGTAACTGTTTCTATTTTCGGGTGAGAATCGGTAATTAATTTTCCAGGAATTTGATAATATCCGGTACCGATCATGGTATTGGTATCGACCAGTTTATCTTCCAATAAAGCCATATAAGAAGCCAACTTGAAAGTAGAACCTGGGTCTTGATTTCCGGCAATTGCATAATTAAATTTCTCTTTATAAACGTCTTCTTCAATTTTAGAAAAGTTGGCTACCGCCCTTACCTCACCCGTGGCTACTTCCATCAAGATCGCCGTTCCATGGTCAGCCTTCATCAACTTCAACTGCTTTTCGAGGGCATTCTGCGTTAAATCCTGCATATTGATATCGATGGTCGAAATGATATCTGCACCATCCTTCGGTGCAACCTCTGCTTCTTCATTTACTGGAATGTAAACCCCACCAGCAATACGCTGCATGAGCCTTTTTCCAGTTTCACCATTAATGTATTCATTATACGCACCTTCTAAACCTACTCCATTTTTAACGTTTTCATTTTTGTAGCCAATAGTACGGGCAGCAAGCGCCTGAAACGGAAGAATTCGCTTGTTCTGCTGAACAGCGATTAACCCACCACTGAATTTCCCAATGTTATATAGCGGAAAGGTGCGGATGGTTTTTAAATCAGCATAACCTACTTTGCGGTGAATAAGTAAATAGCGAGCACTATCCTGCCGGCCTTTTCGCAACATCCTGGCATATTCTTTAGCAGTTTTATCATTAAAAATCTGCGATAATTTAATCCCGAGCGAGTCTACTTTTTCATTAAAAACCTTATCATCTGCAATACCACCAGCAAACATATCCATCCGTAACTCATACTCAGGCACAGAGGTAGCCAGCAGACTTCCATCGTTGGAATAGATATTTCCACGAGTAGCCTCTACACTTACATAACGCGTTGATAAGCTATCAGCCATTGCTTTCCACTTTTTCCCCTGTACAAACTGTACCTGACCGAGGCGCAAAAACACCGCGAAAGCAAAAAGCACAATTAAGCCAAATGCCAGATATACACGAAGCAAGATGTTTGCTCTAATATTCATCGCTTTTAACAATTATTTTTTTTGGTGGTTCAATGAGTTCTTTTATTCCGAGGGTATCTACTTTTTTGGCTACTTCTGTCAATTTGCTTTTGAACATCAAGTCAGCCTTCAACGATTTATACTCCCATCTCAATTCTTTTACTTCTTTATTTAATTTATCGATCCGGCGCACATTATTTACTGCAAAGTGGCTGTTGGCGATATATACCATTCCTAAAAAGGCCAAAAAACACAAATAAGGCAAAGCATCTGTTGCCGCCTCTTTCGATACTAATCCATCATTAAAAAGCTTACTGATAAATGAATTGCTATCCATTTTTTCTTCAGCTGTTTTCGGTCTTCTAGGCGCTGCCTTTAATTCCGGTTCAGGACCCATTTCCTCCTCTTCTATATCCTCCCTGAACTTATTCATATCTTTTCCGCAATTCTTAATTTCGCACTACGGGCACGATTATTCTTAGCAATTTCTTCTTCATTAGCAACTATAGCTTTCCGAGTGATGACATTGAATGGCTTTTGTTGATTTCCAAAAAAGTCTTTCTCAACTTCACCCTGAAACTTACCTTTCGCCATGAAATTCTTAACAGGCCTGTCTTCGAGTGAATGATATGACATTACAACCAAACGACCTCCAGGCTTTAACACATCAGCGGCTTGCTGTAGAAAATCTTCCAAAACCTGTATTTCAGCATTCACTTCAATACGCAGTGCCTGAAAAACCTGAGCCAAGTATTTATTTTCTTTCCCTTTCGGGATGTATGATGCAATAGCAGTTTTCAAACTATCAATATCTGTAAAAGGATTTTCTAGACGCGAAGTCACAATTGCTCGGGCGAGTGATTTTGCATTTTTCACCTCTCCGTAAATACCAAAAAGCTTGTGCAACTTATCTTCGGTGTAAGTGTTTAGTACTTCTGCAGCAGTTAAATTGCGATACTGATCCATCCGCATATCTAAATCAGCATTATGACGAATAGAAAACCCACGCTGAGGAACATCAAACTGATGAGAGGAAACACCTAAATCAGCCAGAATACCATCAACCTGCCTTACGCCATTTAAACGAAGGTTATTTTTTAAAAAACCGAAATTCTGATCAATGAAAACCAAGCGGCTATCATCCGGAATATTCTGTTGTGCATCAGGATCCTGATCGAAAGCGAGTAGTTTCCCTTTCGCACTTAAATGTTTTAAAATTTCTTTTGAATGTCCGCCGCCCCCGAAAGTAACGTCTACATATACGCCATCAGGATTTATATTTAACCCATCAATGCAGGGCTGCAACATTACTGGCACATGATAATTACTCTCCATCAGCACCCCCTTTCTTATTACCCATCACCTTTTGAGCAAGATCTGCGAAGTTGGCAGGCACATCATCAAAAATATCCTCGTAAGATTTTTTATCCCACACCTCGATACGATCTAGCTGACATGCCAAAACCAAGTCATTCCCAATACCCGCATAATCAACCAACGATTTTGGCAACAAGACACGGCCGGCAGCATCAAGTGAAAGCTCAGTCGCACCACGAGTAAATGCCCTTACAAAAGCACGATTCTCCTGATCGTAGATATTCAGCTTAGCTAAATCGGCTACCACAGCATCCCAAACATTTTTGGGGTAGATCACCAGATTCTTTTCGAAACCTCTATTAATGATTAGACCATCATTCTCAGAATTGGGCAATTGTTTCTTAAGCGCAGCAGGTACCATAAGGCGTCCCTTTGCGTCAAGTTTACAATCAAATTCTCCTAAAAGTTGGGTCATAGTGGTTTCTACACTTTTTATCTAGTGTAAAAGTAAATAGTTCTACCACTTTTTACCACTTTTTACCACAAAAAAGTTTTCAACATCTTTTTTGTTACATTAAAGTGCCGCAGTGGTTACCCAGGGCACCTACTTGAACAACGAACAATCCTCTTCGTCATTTAAAATCAGCAACTTATAAAAAAAACTAAAATTGTGGGAGCTCAGCCCAAAAGTATTAAGTAAAACGCAAAGCTATACCAATATTGGAAAAAATGCATGACTAATACGACAATTAAGCTATAATAGGCCTATTAGAAGCGTAAATCTTTAATGTTCATTTAACTAAGCGATAGTTATAAACCGCCTTCCTGCCTTTTGTCCAGGTACTGAGGATACCTATATTTCTGATTCTATTCATCCAAACTAAAAATGATTCAAATGAGTGCTCTGTTCTCTAATCAGCATTGCTGAAGGCTTAGCTGTTTCAATAAAAACAGTTGAAACCAATTAAATAATCTTTTTAATAACTTTTTTCCTGTTAGTATTCGGCCTCCAGCCATGCAAGAATGACGAATCACAATTCAGTCAATCCTCTCGGAATTTCGAGACGCAAAAAAGATTTACTATCAGCATTCAATTGACTGTCATACAAACTATTAATGTAACCTTTTTACCTACCACGAGATTTTCTTTAAAAAACTCATTCAGCACTTCCACCAATCTTCAGTAGGATTTGGTAAATGGAACGGCATCAAAACAAGAAGCACCTTTGCCATTATCTTAAAGATCAGGAAAGCATACTCTCCCCCGTTGAAACCACGTCTTCAAATGGGTAATTGATTCAAACTTCGAAAAAACTAAGATCGCTAGAGAGGGTGTTAAAGCAAATCAGAGTTACGCATCTTAATTTTAATGCTTATTCTTCTAAGTCGATAAACTGTCCCAATAAGAAAATAGGTAATGTTAAGGCCATTATAAAAAGATCGAGAAATCACTCATCTTTCTGCCCCAGTAACGTTGCAGCGTAAACTTGCAGCAACTATAGAATTGCCGTTAGAGAAAAAGTTGTAACTGATCATAAGGACACTTAGTAAATGGAAAGTTCGGTTTAGATTTATATGCATCCAGTTACTTCGAATAAGTATAATCTGTCCTCGAACTGGAGTCTAGTGTTGGTTTTGCTTATGGTGTGGCAACATTATCAGCATAGATTCGCTGATGAACACGGAATTTAGCAGCAACACATTCGATCAGGTTTGCGCATTTAAATAAATACCAGAACTAAAGAAGCCTCACATTGATGGAATGTGAGGCTTCTTTAGTTGAAAGACTTCTAGTCATTAATTGCTTTAACCCCTGGCAATTCTTTACCTTCCATATATTCTAACAACGCACCACCACCAGTGGATACATAACTTACTTTCTCTTCCATTCCGAATTTGGCAATTGCCGCAGCAGAATCTCCACCACCGATTAATGAAAAAGCACCGTTCTCAGTCGTTGCTGCCACAACTGCATCGGCAACAGCCTTAGTTCCTACCTGGAAATTCTCCATTTCGAAAACGCCCATTGGTCCATTCCACAATAAGGTTTTGGAATTTTTAATTACATCCTGAAATAAGGCAACAGATTTGGGACCGATATCCAGTCCCATCCAGTCGGCTGGAATTTGACCAGAGTCTACATCTTTTTTATCAGCATCGTTTGCAAATTTATCAGCAATTACCGTATCAACAGGCAAAATTAAATTCACGCCTTTTGCTTTTGCTTTCTCGATCAATTCTAACGAAAGCGCTTGTTTATCGGCTTCTAAAAGCGAGGTACCGATTTCGCCACCTTGTGCTTTCGCAAAAGTATAAGCCATACCTCCGCCAATAATGAGGTTATCAACTTTATCCAATAACTTTTCGATCAATAAAATTTTGTCTGAAACTTTTGCTCCACCCATAATTGCTGTGAACGGACGCTCAGCATGGTTTAAAATTTTCTCCGCATTCTCCACTTCCGAAGCCATTAAATAACCAAAATATTTTGCATCCGGAAAAAACTGCGCAATAATTGAGGTCGAGGCATGTGCACGGTGAGCTGTACCAAAAGCATCATTCACATAAACATTACCTAGCCTAGCTAATTTCTCTGCAAAAGCTACATCTCCTTTTTCTTCTTCTTTATAAAAACGTAAGTTTTCTACCAGCAGCACTTCGCCAGGAAAAAGGTTTTGTGCTTGTCTAACAGCATCCTCACCAATACAGTCCTCAGCAAATTTCACTTCTAGGTCGAGCATCCGAGATAGGTCGCCTAAAATGTGTTTTAAAGAATATTTGTCAGTCGGACCATCTTTTGGTCTGCCCAAATGGGACATCAGAACTACAGAACCGCCATCATTTAAAATTTTGGTGATGGTTGGAAGTGCAGCACGCATTCTTTTATCATCGGTAATTTTAAATTCCTCATCCAAAGGCACATTGAAATCTACCCTTATAAGTGCTTTTTTATCTTTAAAATTTAACTGATCAATTGTTTTCATGTTTATATATTATTTTAGTTTTAGTCGCATTTCATAATGGAAACCAATGCCTGGAATATCAAATTCAGGTGATTCATTAATAAACCCAATTTTCTTATAAAAAAGTGCAGCCGTAGAGCGAGCGTTGCACCAGAGGTAATCTGTATGGTATTCCTTTAAGTAATCGACGGCAAAATTGATTAATGCTGCGCCAAATCCCCTGCCCCCAAAATCAGGATGTGTTGCCATTCCGCGGAGCTGATAACCTTCGCCGTCTTCCGGAAAGAAATCATTTCGCATAAAAGTTGCTACAGATCTGATTTCGTTATCCGCTATGTAGCCCAAATGAAAAGTATCATAGGCGTTATCGCCATCAAAAATACATTCTTCAAAAGGCTTACTATTCCTCAGCATTAAACTCCTGAGCGGAAGAACTTCTTCGGGAAGAATGAATTTTACCATATCAACTTAATAAGTTTTGTAATATCAACAAGATAGGCACATTGTTGTTTTAACTGCGTTGGCAAAGTTAACAAAGCATTTGAAACCTGATTAAAATTGATCAAGATTTTTAATAGGCCTACAGAATCTATAACCTATCAAATTTAAAATCAGGGGGTAACTAGAAACGCATTATCGAAGTAGTAGACCTGATTAAAGGCACAGTATAATGGAGTTGGATAAACAGAAATGTTTAAGCTTTCAATCCATTTCTGTTTTAATAAAAACAACCACCAATTCAAAAGACCTTGAATTGGTGGTTAATGCGATATTACTTACTCTTTAATTCGTTAACAGGAGCGGCTAACGCAAAGGATTTATGAACTTTCTCCACTTCCAATTCTTTTGATAAAGAAAATTCTGCAGATTGTTTAATATTTAAAGATGAAGCACCAATGCCTACTTTATAATTACCTGCTTCCGCGATCCATGCGCTTTTGCTTTCCATAAACGAAGCTAAATCTTTCGGAGACAACGTGAGTTGAAGTGTTTCTGACTGACCAGGTTTTAACAATTTTGTTTTCGCAAATGCTTTTAGTTCTGCTACCGGCTTATCTATATTTTGGTGAGGTGCCGAAAGATACAATTGTACAATCTCCTTCCCTGCCACTTTACCAGTATTCTTCACGGTTACTGAAGCCGTCAATTTCCCGTCGAAGGTTTTTCCACTTAGTTTTAGATCCGAATAACTAAAGTTTGTATAAGATAATCCGTAACCAAATTCGAAAGATGGTTTTACCTTGAAGGTATTGAAATAACGGTAACCTACATAAATTCCCTCTTCATAAGTAACGTTTTCAGGATTTGAAGCAGGTGTACCCAACCAGTTTTTCGCCGAAGGCGTATCTTCGTATTTCACTGGGAAAGTCATGGTTAATTTCCCTGAAGGCGTCACTTTTCCGCTGAAAATATCTGCTACAGAATTACCACCTTCCTGACCTGGCTGCCATGAAAGTAAAATGGCATCAACTTTATCTTTCCAACTCGCCGTTTCAATCACGCCGCCAATGTTTAAAATTACCACTACTTTTTTACCTTTCGCATGGAAGGCTTCGGTTACGTTATTAATTAAGTTTACCTCATCAGCGGCCAAATTAAAATCGTCATCTACAGTTCTGTCCCCACCTTCGCCTGAATTTCTTCCGATGGTAATTACTGCCAGTTCCGTAGACGCTGCTTTTTTCGCAATTAAGTCTTTACTTAACTCGAGTTCAGGCAATCTTTGAGGCAGTGCCAGAATTCCACGTTTTTTACGACTTTCCAGTTCTGCAGCTTTTTCTTTTGCTGCAAAAGGTGTGTATAAAGTTTTAAGTTCTGTATCTAATTTATATCCGCCTTTTTCCAGCCCTTCTATTAAGGAAACCGTATAAGCTTCATTTACATCACCGCTTCCCGTTCCGCCAGCGATAAAATCATAAGAGGTTACCCCAAAAGCTGAAATATCCTTTTCTTTGGCTTGATAAGGCAATAAATTATCATGATTCTTCAACAAAATCATTCCTTCGGCGGCAGCATTTCGTGTAACCTCGGCATTTCCCTTTAAGTTTGGCTTATCGGTATACTTGTATTTTGCCATGGTTGGCGATTTAAATACCAACTCCAAAATCCTTTTGATGTTCGTGTCTACCACAGCTTTGGAAAGCTTGCCATTCTTCATGTTTTCCAAAATCGCTTTTTTCTGCGCAGGAAGACCAGGCATTAACAAGTCGTTTCCAGCCTCTAATTGTGCTACTACATTGCTCGTACCGCCCTGTAAAGAACTGAAGCCTGCGTAACCGCCAAACCAATCGGTCATTACAATCCCTTTAAAACCCCACTCCTCCCGAAGGATATCGGTAAGCAAGTCTTTCCTTGCTGAAGTGTAAGTTCCGTTAATTAGATTATAAGATGACATGATCGTCCACGGGTTTGATTCTTTTACCGTAATCTCAAAACCTTTGAGGTAAAGCTCACGCATGGTTCTTTCGGTAATGTGCTCATTAATTGATAAGCGATTGGTTTCCTGATTATTGGCAGCAAAGTGTTTCACAGAAGTACCCACACCATTAGACTGAATACCATTCACCATGGCCGCAGCAATTTTACCCGATACCAAAGGATCTTCAGAATAGTATTCGAAATTACGGCCATTTAACGGATTCCTGTGAATATTCAGCGCCGGCGCCAGTAGCACATCTACACCATATTCTTTCACTTCATTACCCATCGCCTTACCTACACTTTGAATTAATTCCGGATTCCAGGTAGAGGCCAACGCAGTCCCTACAGGAAAAGCAGTACAGTAATAAGTGTTTTTATTTTGCTCACGAATGGGTTTAATGCGCAATCCGGCCGGACCATCTGCAACAATAATTTCCGGAATTCCTAAGCGCTCAATTTTGTAGGTTCCGCCTGCCGCACCTGGAACGCGACCTTCGATGGCACCAACTACAGGTGTTAAACCATCAAACCCTGGCATTCCTGTACCCATCAACATGGCGGCCTTTTCTTCATCTGTCATTTTACTGATCAGGTCATCAATCCGCTCTTCCATTGGCAATCTGTAATCTTCGTATTTATCCAGTTTACCATTTCCATTTAAATCTTCGAAAGTAAAACCATTAATGGTGATTTTCTGAGATTTTTCGGTCCTTTTTATTGTAGGATTTTTCCAGGAAACATTTGAGAATACCAGGGCACCCATCAGCGAAAGCTTTAAGGCCTGGTTTACATTGTATTTTTTCATATCGTTATTTATTTACTTTATAGGTGGTTCATTAACTTATGTTCCTGGAGCCAGTCTTCGAATCGGCTAATCCAGCTATCTACAGGCAGATTTTGTTTTCCCATGCCGAAACCATGACCGCCTTTTTCGTACATATGCAGTTCCACCGGATAACCACCATCCAGCCATTTGCTATAAACCTGGATACTTCTTGGCGCCAGCTTCAACTGATCATCACTTGCAGCACAAATGAAAAGCGGGATAATTTGGTTTGGCAAGGGCTTTTGCAAGAGTTCGGCAGAAATTCCGCCATAAATAACTGCTGCAAAACTTGGTGTAAACCTGGTACTATTATTTAGAACAGTTTGCATGGCTACTGTACTGCCGGCAGAAAAACCGATAAAGCCAATTTGATTCGTTTTAATGCCATATTTAGCTGCATTTTGATAAACATATTCAAGGGCCTTTTTACCATCGGTGGCAGCCATTTCGATTATCGGCACTGTACTCTTCTCAAATGCCGCACGGTCTTTAAGTTTTTCCATCATTTCTTTTGCAGGATCGTTCGAGATGGTTTCCAGCAAACGATACTTCAGCACAAATGCAGTTATTCCTTTCTCACTTAATCGCCTGGCTAAATCAATCCCTTCTCGGTTAATCGATAAACTTTGGAATCCCCCACCTGGTGCTATCACGATTGCCGTCCCAGTATTTTTCACACTTTCCGGCACCTTATAAACCAACACGGTAGGATCCGTTACATTATATACTACTTCAGTTTTAAATAGCTCAGCGTATACTTGCTTCTCTTTTTGTTTCCATTTCTCCGAACCGGGTGCTTTTCCAGCATAGAGCTTAATGGCTTCCTGGGCGCTTAATGAAAACGAAAAGCTTAAAGCAGCAATCATTAACAAGGGAATTTTATTTTTCATAGTATTTATTTTTTTAGTTAACAAAAGCGATAAAAGATGTTAGATGGGATAAGGCGATATGAAGATCGTGGCAGCTACCTTAATTTTTTTTATATTTCTCCGTTCTGGAATCATTAATAACCCCTTTCCAGTTTAGGCCATAAGCGAAATCGTAACGATTACCTTCTGAATCTTTGTGCGGAATTAAATCAAAAGGAACGTCTTCTTTTTGCGTTTCTACCGTTTTCATATCAGCCGGCATTTGTACCGGAAGCAAACCAGAAGGCTCAGTTGCACCAGAGATAATATCTAAAACTGCCTGCGTAGAAACGCCAAAGTTGAGCACAATACCATTTACATCCTTTTCAAATTCGCTAAATATCATCGGTTTAGCAGCAGTTACCGAGACAATAACCGGTTTTCCCTTCATCATTTCTTTGGTATCCAAAATGGTTCGTAAATCCATCACATTAGAAGCTGTAACCGTTTTACCTTTATAAGCCCTATCTTTTATAGTGGGGTCAATTACGGGATCGCCCGCAGCAATGCTTTTTGATCTGGCGTGTTCGGCAGTATATGTTCCATATTGTAAAGAAATTGGAACATAGCCATTGCTTCCATTATTTCTATCGTTGATATCATACCCACCTTCTACACTCTGCGGACTTGACACAAAAACAATTGCAAAATCTGCTTTCTCAGGAAGATCGGTTACGTTGTAATACTTTTTTACCAACTCCATATTCACAGGATAATCTAACTTTGGAGTGGAATAAATGCCCCACCAGTCTTTAGCAGGCGCGGTATAAATTTTAGGGATAAAAACTGTTTGCTTCTCTTTCAACGGAAGAACATTTCCTTTGTTTTTAAGCAAAACAATAGATTTAAGTTGCGCATCATAACCCGCTTTCATAAATTCGGCTTTACCAACAACTGCTTTTGTTTCTTCAACGTTTAGATAAGGATTTTCAAACAAACCTACTCGGAAGATATTTTTGAGTAAGCGAACAGCAGATCGCTCAAAACGGGCACGCATAAATTTTTCACCATATTCTTTCAGGCCCATTTGATAAGCTTCTAGCACTGGTTTTTGATCATTATTTCCACCAAACTGGTCTACACCTGCCATTAACACTTTATAATGTCTTTCTGCAATAGTTAAAGCTTCTGCTCCCCAGGGTTTGCCAGCAAACAGATTAGGTGTTTTTCCTTCATCCCCGGTTACCAGCCAATCGGTACACACCACGCCATCATATCCATATTTATCCCTTAGCAAATCCGTAATGATGTATTTACTAAATCCATTGGCTACATTTTCTTTGTATTTTTTATCCTGATTAAAAGTGATGGTGTAATAAGGCATTACAGCCGATGCTTTGCTGGTTTTGCCGTTTAATTTGAAAGCACCATTTACAAAAGGATCGATGTGTTGTTGAAGGTTGTTACCCGGGTAAACGGTAAATTTTCCATAAGCCCAGTGTCCGTCTCTACCGCCTTCTTCTGCACCACCACTCGGCCAATGCTTAACCATGGCATTTACACTTCCATAGCCCCAACCATCTTTAATTTCATCTTTTCCATAGGAAGTCTGGAAACCATCGATGTATGCCCTGCCCATATCTGTTGTTAAATGAGGGCTTTCTCCGAAAGTCATCGCAATTCGGTACCAGCGCGGCTCACTTCCTAAATCTATTTGTGGCGATAATGCCGTAGCAATTCCTAAAGCGCGGTATTCTTTCGCCGCAATCTGGCCAAATTGTGCTACCACTTTCGGGTCAAATGTAGCGGCCATGCCCAGGCCATCTGGCCACATAGAAATTTTTCCGCCAGCACCGGCATTAAATTCACTGGTGGCTACCGCCGTATGCCGAGGATCTGAACTGTTATTTGCCGGAATCCCTAAACCTATTCCTTCAACAAAAGCTTGTAGGTTGTTGTTCCAAACAGCAGCAATTTCCGGTGATTGAACACTCGTGAGTAACACGTGACGTAGGTTATCATCTTTCAAAAACAACTTTTGCTGATCATTTAAATCTGATGCTTTTGCTTTACTTTCAGGAAATATCTTACCTCCATATGTACCCATATTGTAACCGGCTATCCCAGCAGGTAAAGCCTGGTGCCTGCTATAAAGCATTAAGCCTGCAATTTGTTCAACTGTCATTTTAGAAGCTAGATCTTTCGCTCTTTCATCTGCGGATAAGCGCCAGTCTTCATATCGATCTAGCTTACCGTTCCGGTTCAAATCTTTGAACTTTAAACCACTTACCGATAAAATTTTAACAGCTGATGTGGATGAATACCCTAAAGTAGCGCCGGTTTTATTTTTTATAAGGGAAAATTGTTGGGCACTTAATGTAAAGTTCCCGAATAGCGCAATGGCCAGCGTTGCTGTAATTTTTTTCATTTGGTTAGAATCTAAAATTTAATGACGCCTCAACGGTAAACGGACGGATATATGAACCAACTAAAAGCTGGTTATAATAAGCAGATGCATCTGTAATTAACTCAGCGCCATTAATGGTACCTTTCGCACCTGTTTGGTTTAAGAAGTTAACAGCAGTTACACCAAAATCGAAATGTTTGTTTATTTTATAGTTTACACCTCCAAAAGTTTCCCATCTGGCGGCGAAGTAAAGTGCATTGGTTAAGTTAGCAAATTGCTTGCTGAAATAACGAAAACTTGCCCAAACTTTAAAGTCTTTATAAGTATAGCTGGGGTCAATCTCCATCAACATTTTAGAAATTTCCAGCACATTTTTATTATCATAAGAATAATTGTTTCCGAAAGCAGAAAAATTATAGTTTTTATAAATGGGATTTTGAAAAGTGATCAGGTAATGAATATTAAATCCTTTGAAAGGATTCGCAACAATGTCGGTCGTCCAACCCAAAGTTTGAATATCATAGTTAACAGTTGCCACTTGAGAATCGCTGGCATTATTCGGGTTAACCAGGTTTAAACGAGAAAAATAATTGTTTCTGGTTAAGTAAGTGGCTTGCGAAACGACACTGAATTTGTCATGATTGAAATACACGCCAAACGCACCCAGAGGGCTTTTAGTCTTTGACATATTGGGCACTACCGCTCCGGAATAACTCTCTAACCTGCCGTTGTTCTCCGCATAGGTAAAATCGGCTAATAAGCCTAGCCTATTAGTGATTTTATAAACAGCATTTACTGATCCGCCAAAATGAAACCAGTTGTTGGTAATGGCCGTTCTCTGGCTTGGATCGAACACAAAGCCTACTGTACGGGGGGTTGGATCATAATTGCCATCAATTCTGTGGTACCTTAAGTTGATGCCGTAATTAAGTGAGAATTTATTTGATACATTCCAGTTATCCGAGAAATAGGTAGAAAGCTTATTTTCATAACCATCATGATATTCTCCACCTAAGTTGTAATTATAAAACCCATCAGCATCTGTATTGGCATTACCTCCCGGTGTGTTTCTTACTAATTTTTCCGGGTTTGCAGAAACGGTTTGATAGTAAAATGCCCTGCTCGATGTGTATTGATCAACATTATAATAGTACTCTGTTAACCCTACTCGAAGGTCGTGGTTGTTTACTTTTTTAGTGAGTTCAAATCTAGATAATATGGTTTGTGTTGGTGCTTTAGGTGTAGATAATCCTAACATCGAATTTACATTTCCGGTGTAGGCCTGTCCGTTATTTAGATAAGAAAATCCGTCGTTTGATCCAGCCTGAAAAATCCCTAGTGGAATATTGGTTAGCGTAGTAGCTTTTGCAAACCTTAAACGGGTATTGTAATTAAAACTCCAGCCGTTATTGAGTTTGTAGTTCCCCAACACATCAAAGCTGTGCGAACTGGAGACTGCATCATTTCCACCCTCATTTTTAAAGGAGAATTCGCCAGTACGAATGTCTTTGAACTTCATAATCCCATCATTGATGATGTAAGAATCTCTGCCAATTCTAAAATTATCCAGTTCCTGTACCTGGCCGTTTTCTTTATATTGAAAAACCGCGTAGTTAGTTAGCGATATGGAGTTGGCATATTTATATAAAAAACTGATCTCGCCTTTATCTTTTTTGAACCGTTTTGTTAAGCCAGCACGATAAATCTGCGTTTTATCTGAATAGTTTGAAAATTGAACGTCGAAAGAATTTGGATCGTAGTTCTGATAAATGCCAGCCACGTAAGACCATCCTTTAGAAATAGGTCCTGATACGTTTACATCGGCTTTGAGCCATCCAAAATGACTACCAGACAAGTTGCCGACGGCTTCAAATTTTGGTGTTCCGAGTTTAGTGTATGAATTGACTGCGAAACCCAGATCCCCCGTGGTAATGACCGATTCACCGATCTTTAGCAAGCCTGTTTTCTGCAAGCTTACACTCTGGCGCCAGGTTCTGTTTGGTAACTCAGGCCAAAAGAAATAGACGACAGGCAAATTATTTTCTTGAATAGTGATGCCGCCTACCGTGGTTGGTAAGCCAATGTTTACATCACGCGGTCCTGTATTATTTGCCGCATTTAACATCACATTTCGATTATCTTCTTCTTTTTTCTCTGCAACTTTTTTCTGCGGAATAGAATCTCTTTTTACTTTTTCCTGCGCATCAGCTGATAGGTAGAATGCGGATAACAACATCAGGAGTAAGGTGCTTTTAAGGGTGCTCATAGCCAACTTGGATTTAGTATTTAATTGTTATTATAAGTTATCGGCAAAAAAAAGGAGGTAACATCTATTGGTTAGCCTAAATCAGCATGACTTCTCATTGCTTCATTATGAAGCAATATTAATGTCTTTAATTAAGAAAAACAAATTATTAGTTTTAGAGGTCATTAATTAAACTAACTTCAACGGATGATTAATCAGGATATAACAGATGCGAGTGAAGAATTTTGGGGGAGTTCAATCCCTCATATTTCAATAGACAGCGTAGTATTTGGCTTTTTGAACGGTGAGCTTAACGTGCTTTTGCTGAAAATAAAAGAGGAGGAAAACTGGATTTTACCTGGCGGATATTTACAAAAAGAGGAGGCAATTGATGATGCTGCAAAACGGATTCTTTATGAAAGAAGCGGCGCAGATAAAATTTTCTTGAACAATTTTGGCGTATTTGGCGACCTGAATCGCTCTGAAAGTTACTTTAAAGATTACCCTGATAATTTATGGCATAAACAGCGCTTTATAACCATTGGTTATTATGCATTGGTTGATCAAACTAAAGTTACGCCGAAGCCTGATAGTTTTTCAGATCGCTGTGAATGGGTGCCTGTGGAATCTAATCCGAGGATGGTTATGGATCATGAGGTGATTATCAAAAAAGCACTCAGTACCTTAAGGGAACAATTGAGTTATAAACCTATTGGTTACAACCTTTTGCCTGAGAAGTTTACGCTTCCTGAATTACAGCGCCTTTATGAGGCAATACTTGGAAAAAAGCTGAACCGTGGAAATTTTTATCGAAAGATAATGCGATACGATATCCTGATCAAACTGGATGAACAGCGGAAAGGTGGTGCCTATAAATCTCCGAACCTATATCAATTTGACGAAGAAAAATATAATGTCGCCTTAAGCGGGTTAAACTGGTAAACTAGCTTAAGGCTGATATGTTCTTAGTTTGCTTCTCTGCGCACTGCTATCTTTTCCACAATGTCAATCAAGCGTGAACTGTATCCAAATTCATTATCATACCAGCCAACTACTTTCACCATATCACATACAATTGAGGTAAGCAGCGAATCAAAAATGCAAGAATGTGGGTTATCGATAATGTCTACTGATACAATAGGGTCTTCGGTGTATTCAATAATACCGTTCAACTCGTTGGCTGCTGCATTTTTAAATGCAGCATTAATTTCTGCTATCGTTGTTTTATTTTTTAACAGGCAGGTAAAATCAGTTAGCGATCCATTTAAAACCGGAACTCTTATTCCTGCTCCTCCTAAACGTCCGTCCAACTCTGGAAAAATATGGGTAATGGCTTTCGCTGCTCCGGTAGTGGTGGGAATAATGGATGAGGATGCTGCCCTTGCCCTGCGCAAATCTTTATGGTTAGCATCGTGGAGGTTCTGATCGCCTGTCATGGAGTGGATAGTGGTGATGTATCCTTCCTCAACACCCCAATTGTCATTTAAGATTTTAATCATCGGGGCAATATTATTAGTGGTACAGCTGGCATTGGAAAGAATTTCGCTGTTGAGATCAATTTGATCATCATTTACCCCAAGCACCACCATTGGAATATCATCAGCTGCCGGAGCGGAGATTAGGACTTGTTTGGCACCAGCCAAAATGTGCTTAGTGGCAGCCTCAAGGGTTAAGTTTTTGCCCGTACAATCAATTACCAAATCTACCCTAAGCGCAGACCATGGCAATTCCGCTGCCTCTTTAATTGAAAAAACAGGAATAGCAAGTTTGCCAATCACAAGGGCATCAGGTTTTGCAATTACTTCACCTGGAAAAACACCATGAACAGAATCGTACTTGAAAAGATGTGCCATTGCTTTCGCCTCAGCCAAATCATTGATGGCAACAATTTCAAAGCCTTTAGCTAGCGCCAAGCGTAAAAAAGTTCTGCCTATTCTTCCGAAACCATTAATCGCCAGCCTCATTTTATTAAAAAATTTAGAGTGCAAAATTAATCTTTATTTCCAGATTATCTGCTGATCCTAAATTCTAGCGCTATTTATTTACGTGACGCTAACTAGTCTGTTTAGAAAGACACCAGGAGATCAGCACGTTAAAGACCATACAGATGGCAATTAGAAGAAAAATTAACATAAAGCTACCCAAGTGTTGTAAAACCATGGTACAAAGCAATGTACTGATGTTCATGAGTACTGTTATCAAAACCGTTTTGCTGGGCTTGAAGCCTAGGCGTTCTAGGCGGTGATGAATGTGGTTGCGATCGCCAAGAAAGGGAGATTTCCGGTTAAGTATCCTGACCGTGAAAATTCTGAGCGAATCAAAGATTGGAACAATTAAAATGGAAACAGCAATGGCAGGGGCAGAATAGAATGCAGGGCTATTTGACCCGGTGAACTTGTTTAGTTCAATAAATTTAATTGCCAAAGCGGCGGTAGTTAAGCCGATAATCAGTGCCCCGGTATCGCCCATAAAAATCTTGGCAGGAAACCAGTTATACTTTAAAAATCCCGCAATGGAGCCAGCAAGGGCAAAAGCAATGAAAGCATAAGGAAGCTGGTTCATGTAGGCAAAGCAAATGCCAAAACATAAGCTGGCCAGTATACCAATGGTACCCGCCAAACCATCAATTCCATCTATTAAGTTAAAAGCATTGTTTAAAAAAATGATTAGAATGATGGAAAATATCCCGCCGCCTAAAAAATTAATCTCGTTAATACCCAGTACACCATACAGGCTGGTTAGACGAAAACCACCGAAAAAGACAAGAATAGCCGCAACAATTAACTGCAGTAGAAATTTGGTGCTGGTGTTTGTTCCGTAAACATCATCCTTTAAGCCTAAACCTGCAAGTATAATGCAAGAAACTATTAAAAAATTGGCTTCTTTAAAACTGATAAGTGCCGAAAACAATAAGGTACAAATGGTAAAGCTAGAAACTACCGATAATCCGCCCAGTCGGGATATGTTTTCTGCATGGTTCTTACGATGCAGATCACTCACATCAAATAGTTTGTATTTTAATGAGGCATGGATAACTGAGGGGATACTGGACAGGACAAGAACAAGTGACAATAAAAATATTGCCCCATAGAAAACTTCCGGAGTAGTAGTTAAAAGATCTTTGAGCAAAACGGGGACGATTTACACAAATATAGGTATTGGAAATAGGTATGCTCCGTTCTTTTTATTCTTTAGATTGACAAATGTCATTTATTACGAATTTATCGCCAATGCAACACCTTGAGAAGTGTTAACAACTTGCTAATAAATACATGGCTGTTACCAAGAATTAAAAACTGCTGAATAAAAAGAACAAATAGGGAATTGGAGAAGGGAATTATGCCGATGGTATTACCAATACTGGATGATTTTTGACAGCTTCTTTCTAACCAATACAGCAAAAGCATTTGGTATGCCATTTCGCTTAAGAGCTTTGTAATCATTTTTGATAGCCCCTAACAAACTCTGCATATTCTTGTTGCTAACACCACCAGCTCTCATATCAACCATCAACATCGGCAAATAAATGGCTCTCAGACCGTTTACATAAAAATATCTTAATATTAGATCGTAGTCTGCAGCAGTACCCAAATCAAGCGCATAATTACCATAGGCATGGAAAAGTTTTTTCTTGAGGTACAGCGTGGGGTGAGCTGGCATCCAACCTCTAGCCACTTCTCTTTTAGCGGCCTGTTTAGATTTCCATGTCCTTAAAATTTGATTACTCCCGGGCTTAATGTAATTCAGATCCCCATAAACGCCATCCACTTCGGGGTTTTCCTCAAATATTTTTGCTACCGAAGCTACTATATGCTTGCTAGCCAGCATATCATCAGCATTTAAAATTCCAATCACCTCTCCAGAGGCGAGATAAATCCCTTTATTTAGGGCATCATATAATCCCTGATCGGGGCCAGAAACTAAGTGGGTAATGACTTCCTGGTAATCTTGCAAAATTTGAAGCGTTCCATCTGTCGAACCCCCATCTACAACAATGTATTCTATCTCAGGATAAGATTGATCGAGAATAGATTCTACACATTCTCTTAGGTAGGCTTTACCGTTATAAACGACTGTGATGATGGAAATTTTCATTGTTGCTTTGCTTATACCGGTCTCTTCAGGCTAACAAAAAGACATTACAACAGTAAAGATAATTAATAGCGGCGTAAATCTGTTAAACCACGTTCCTAACCAAACACGTAGTATACTCTGCACCGACCAACAGAATCAGGAAATAAGAGTGATGAATCTAGCTTTCAGTTATTATCATCCCTTAGTTAAAGCTCACTGTGGATAAAGACATCCCATTTATTTACTACTCTGAAAATTAGTGGTAAGTCGCCTATAACTGAATATTTAAGCAATGATCCCTGACACTCTTTTTTAACGATATTTTTTTCAATGCTGGCCAAAACAGAGCAGAAACTTACTTTCTCTTTCTTCTTAATCGAACGAATTGAAGTATTATTAATCCACTTTTCGCTTACGAATAAGCAATAAGCCCAAAGTTCCGGCAGCAGCTGCCAATGGAAAGGCATAGTCATCAAGGTTGCATTGGACTGGCGGATCTAATCGAGTATAA
>JAZBLB010000042.1:0-31515 GCA_037032985.1 Bacteroidota bacterium | reverse complement strand
AAAATATGTTTTGTTAGTTGGATAGATGCTCCCCGCGATGGGGAGCTTTATCTTTTTAACATATCTTGGATACTTTCGATTTTTATATAAAGACTTTTAAACTTTCTGGTTGAAATTCCCCAAACGCAAAAAGGCCCCGAAAATCGAGGCCTTTCTGTTTCATACTCAGGAAATATTATTTTTCAGAGTTTTTCTTGTCTGTTACTTCAGCACGAATTTCTTGTGCTAAAACTTTAAGATCTTGCATGGCTTTACGCACACGAGTACCAGCAGCTGCATTGCCAGCATTATAAAATTTTTCTACATCTGCTTCAATCGCAGCAACAGCAGCTTTAACTTTTGAGAATTTTTCCATCGCTAATTGATGTTTTTAGGGTTTAAAAAATTAATTTTTTTTCAATAATACATATTTACCTCGAATTAACAAGAGAATGCAAGTATTAATTTGCAATAAGTTTTGCACATATTCACAATCATAAAAAATGCCCTGGCGGTTATGTAGAACTATTTTTTGAGACTAATGTGAGAAAATGTGTTCGCTTATTTTAGCTGCCTCGAAAGTTTAATCAAATTTTCAAAAGTTTGGTTCGCACTGGCTACACAATGTTGATAATCAGCCGCTTCAACAGATTGATTCAACACCGCAACAAAAGTCTTCCATTTACTGCCTAAATCTGCTCCATAAACGCCATAATAATTTAGTCCTCCTTCTGCATCCTGAAAATTTGGATTGGCTAAAATATGCTTTTTTATTACGTTTCCACCAAGTGTAGCGCCTTCCAGAACATATAATGCCCCCAAAATAGCAGCATTATTTTGATCAGGAATAAATAATTCGAAATTCAAGGCCGGCAGCGTCAGGTTATCGATATTCCAATAATCGAGATCTTTTTCTAAAGCGTTTAACTTCAGTCGGCTACTCATGTCAAGCTGTCTTGCCAAATTCGCATCCAACATATTGGCTAACTTATTTTCAAGCTTCTGGTGGATGATATAATTGATCGTGAGTAATTTCTTATAATTTTCTACACTCAAAGAGTTGTTCATAATTTCCTGAACAAACATCAGGGATTCTAATTCTTTGTGTTTTTCAGCAGTTTCACTTCTTAATAAGTCGGCAATCATAGTGGGTTGAAATTAAAAAAAAAGATTCGAATGAATCATCCGAATCTTCAATTGTAACATATTTTTTCTATTAGTTCATTCGTAAGTGCTGGTTAAACCAAAAATCGTGTACCGAATGTACACATTTCACCAGGCTATCATAACCATCCGGTTTTGTAAGATAAGCATTTGCACCAAACTCAATGGATGCTTTTACATCTTCGGGATTGTCGGAAGTGGAAAATAAAATCACAGGCGTTGACTTCAGGTAAGGAATATCCCTAATGAACTTTAGCAGATCCAAGCCAGATAAGCCTGGTAGATTTAAATCCAGCATAATTAATTTAGGCTTCGTTTTACTTTCGGCAAAAGCTTGTAATCTGGATAAAGCTTCTGCACCATCCTCTACTATTGCTAAATTTAAAGTATCCTTCACTTCTTCAACAGCGCTGCGCATAAAAAATGCATAGTCTACATCATCTTCAACGTAAAATATATCCGGCGTTTTCATTTATTTAATATTTTTAAAAGCCACGTAAAATGTAGAACCGGCGTTTAGTTTGCTTTCAAACCATACACGACCATTATGACGCTCTACCACACGCTTTACTATGGCTAATCCTACTCCTGTACCCTCAATTTCCTTAACATTGTCCATGCGCTTGAATAGCTCAAAAACCCTGTCGTAGTACCGGTTATCAATTCCCATACCATTATCCTTTACACTATATACCGTTTCGCCGCCGGCAATGTGTCCTGAAATTTCAATTTTTGGATTTTCGGTAGTTAAAGAGTATTTTACTGCATTACTGATTAAATTTGTAAATACTTGGGCAATCATCGTCCTATCCCCCTTCAAATCTGGCAATTGGCCTAAAATCAGTTCGGCTTTGTCTGCTTTAAAAGCCGCCCAAACTTCTGCGGAAATTTCTTTTGTTAACGATTCCATTTTAACCGTTTCAAAGTGAATTTCAGATCGCCCGACTCTGGCCAAATTCAAGATTTCCTTTATCAGGAAATTCATTTTATCTGCCCCCGTCAAAATCCTGGTCAGCATTTTCTTCCCATTTTCATCGAGACTTTTATTTTTAAGCATCAATTCTGCATAGGTTCTGATTGAAGTCAAAGGTGTCCTTAAATCGTGAGAAATTGTATAACTAAAGGTATCTAATTCCTCATAAGCTGATTGCAGTTTTTCGTTCAACAGCCTGATTTCATTTGCCTTTTTATTGATGTCGGTGATGATAATTTCACGGATCCTTAATACTGATGCAATTTCTTCTGCAAGCCACTTCTCAGAAGTATTATTAACCACCTGCGACCAGATTTCAAAAGATTTCCTAGGAGACAAGCTAAGCAAGCCGTTTTCTGCCATCATAGCGGATTTATCTGGGTCACCGGCCCATTTAACGGTAGTACTAAGTTCGGGCTTAAACCAAATAATCATTTCGCCAAGTTCCTTACTGATGTTACAGGCTAGGATCCCGGACGCAATATTTTTATATTTTCTGGCAGGCGAATGGATCTCAGATAGTCGATGAGTATAGTATACGGATTCGTCACTGGTTGCTTTTAACCATTCCGCTAACTCCAAGATTTCCTCATCGGAAGGCACTTCGCCTATGGTTTTCAATTGGTTCTCGAAAATAATGGCAACCCCAGTTCCTTTCGTAACATCTAAAATAGTATGATTATGACCTGTTATGGCGTCAATTAAGTACTTATCGTGGTTTAAGTGCTCGGAAATTATAGCGGCCGTACTCTTAAATTGCTCTACAATTTCAGAATCTTCTTCGTCCTGACGGTATTCGAGCGCTGATGAAAGAATCTCGCCGATTAATTTTGCACCTTCACGGGCTTTATAATCAATAAATTTGGGCGAATAATTATGGCAAGCAATTAGTCCCCAGAGTTCTCCATGCGAGATCAGGGAAATACTAAAACTCGAATAAACACCCATATTCTTCAAGTATTGAATATGAATCGGTGAAACTGCCCTTAAGCAAGATTTAGTCAGGTCTAATGGCTGATCCGGCAAATAAGTTGCTATTGGCGAATCTTCAGTAGTAACATCTGCAATGAGACGGGTTAAATTAAGCTTGTATAATTCACGGGCTTGTTTCGGGATGTCTGATGCCGGATAATGAAGTCCGAAAAATGGCTCCAGTTCTGCATTCATTTCTTCCGCAACCACCTCTCCGTGGCCATCGTCCAGAAACTTATAAACCATTACCCGATCGTAGTTAATCAACTTCTTAACTTCCGATGCTGCACCCTTTAATAGCGATGAAACACTTTTACCTTGCAGAATAGCAGAGGCAGATCGTCCGATTAAACTTTGCAAATCATATTGTAACGTAACAGGTTCAAACTCTAAAAGCCAATTGCCGTCTGAATCTGAAATGATAATATAAAAAGGATTTTTACCAATGTTAATTGGATACGGACTAATTGCATCAAAATTCTTTTTGTTTATTCCGAGCTTCAACAAATTCTCTACAATCAGTTCCGGCTCTTGTAAACCTAATAATTGATTGAGCTTTGATAGCGGTTTTTCAAGTAGATTGCTGGCTGATTCAGAAAGGAAAACGTTAACATTTTCACTCACATAAGTGATCAAAAAATTGACGTTATCAACAGCTACCAGGAAACCATGTGATTGAACTTTGCCCGGGATGTGGATAGGTTCTTTATCACAATTTGTTAGGTCTACAGAAAAATTATTCATATTAAATTTAGATGCTACAAAAATACCAGAATTTTCGAATTAATAAGTACTAAAGCAGGTATTTGTATGACTACAATCTACGCGATTCTGGATTGAGATTTATTTTTATTTATATTTGCGTAAAATTTAGAAACTCCCATTCAAATCTTGGCAAAGAAAAATATATTGGTTGTAGAAGATAACCATGCAATTTTAGATGTGATTACGCTCATTCTGGAAAGTGAAGCCTTTAATGTAGCAGGCTTAAATAACGGTACAAACTTTATAAACCACGTGCAGGAATTTGGCCCTGACGTTGTCATAATGGACATTATGCTCCCTGATATTGATGGACGGTTGTTGCTTAAAGAGTTAAAAGATACAGCGACAACGAAACATATTCCTGTACTTATGATTTCGGCGCGATATAATGCTTCTAACTATATCTTGGACGGCATAGCAGCCGATGATTTCATGGCTAAACCTTTTAACATAGATGAGCTAATGGATAAAATTTATGCCCTCTTGGAGAAATAAAAGCTTAGCTGCGAATACAATAATTGGAGCTTACTCCTTTCAGTTTTACTTTTTTTTGATGATATTAAATTAACATGCTTCAAACCCTGGAATATTCATATTTATGAGTTAAACAGGTAAGGGTGTTTAAGGAATCTAAAACTAAATGGTGGGCCATTCAATTAATGGCCCGGGTTGCCAAAAAGTTCATTAAGCTATTCTAGTTATTATCTAATTAAGTCATCTCTAAATTACCCCTTATCTTTTTCGCTATCTATATCTTTGGTTACCGTTACTTTCTTAGCGTCTTTTGCTGAAGTCAAGTTTTCGTCTGCTCCTTTTGCTTTTTCATCTTTTAATGCGGTAGCCTTAGTTTTCTCTGCTGATGTTTTTGAATCTTTCATGGTCGTAATTTTGGTATTGATTAATCCTCGGCTGCAATCCAAGCTTTAGCCTCTTCTATTTCCTCTAATTTAAATCCTTTTGAGCTTCCTGGAATCAAGAATGTAAAAACATTTGAAACCAGTCTACGCTCTTTTCTTCGCTCAATACAGCGATTTTCTTCCACTTTGTAAAGTTTTTTAATCCAGCTCTTGCGTCCTGAATCCATGCACCACTGGTAAAGTTTTTTAACTCAGTATCTAAAACAAACAGATACCTGATTTCACCGAAGCGATCGGAGGTCCTTGCCAATCCGGGCAACAGCACATCTTTTAAATCAGTAGTTGTTACTTCTCCAGTAGCCCTTACGCCAAAAATGTGATCAGGCAAGCCTGTAATTTCCGCTAACATGTTTTTGTGTTTTATTTAGAACACCATAAATGCTCAAGAAGTTTGTAGTTATTTAAATTGCAGAAAAGTTGTTAATCATTTAAAACTCTATCTTCCTCATTGCGTTATAGAAACAACTTTTATACAAACAAAAAAATAATCACATGAAAACCAGCATAATTAAGCTTCCCGCAGTTGCTATTGCACTCGTTATCGCTATCGCCGCTTGCACTAGTGATACCAAAAGTACATCCGCTATTGATTCTGTTAACCGAGATTCTACTTTAAATAGCGTTTTGAAACCTGCCGGACCACCACCGGAATGGGGACAAAGTATTAAACCGGAAATGCAGGCTGTAATTGAAAAGCTGACGAGTTACGGCGATAAGCCTCTTGAATCTTTGAATGAAGCAGATGCAAGAAAGAATCACACCCCAACAGATGCAGTGATGGCCCTAGTTGAAGCGAACCGTATTGCGATTCCCCAGAGGCAAGTTGATACCACCGGAAAAGACATTGATGTGGCCGGCGGGAAAATCCACTTGCGCATTTATACACCAAAATCTGGTGAAGGCGCTTTTCCGGTAATTGTTTATTACCATGGCGGTGGTTTTGTTATTGCTAATCTGGATGTGTATAACGCATCTGCTCAGGCATTAGCCGAGCAGGTAAACGCCGTAGTTGTTTCGGTAGCTTATCGCCTTGCGCCAGAAAATAAATTCCCAACAGCTCATAATGATGCTTTCACTGCTTATGAATGGGTTGTGAAAAACGCAGTGAATTTGAAAGGTGACCCTGCGAAAATCGCAGTTGTTGGCGAAAGTGCGGGCGGAAATCTCGCTGCAAACGTTTCCATCACGGCGAGAGACAAACACATCATGGTTCCGGTACATGAAGTGCTGATCTATCCTATTGCCCAGGCCAATATGAATACTGAATCTTACAAAATGTATGAAAATGCTAAACCCTTAAACAAAGCGATGATGGGGTGGTTTATGGAAAAATACCTAACCACGATGATTGAAGCGCAGAACCCAAAAATATCTTTGGTAAATGCTAAACTAAAAGGATTGCCACCAACCACCATTATAACTGCAGAGATTGATCCCTTACATAACGATGGCGCAATGCTGGCAAATAAGTTAGCTGCAGAAGGCGTAAAAGTAAACAGCCGCAATTATGAAGGTGTTACACATGAATTCTTCGGAATGGCTGCCGTTGTACCAGAGGCAAAAGCAGCACAAGCCTACGCTGCCGATCAACTGAAAGCCGCCTTCAAGTCAACAGGCAAATAATATCTCAATCCGTTATTTTCTATTGAAGGCTATATAAAAATCCACCCGCTTCTGTACTGAACATTAGCAGGTGGATTTATTTAGCTAGAAATACGTTCTCGCTGGCAGCTATCTGTAAACTGAGATTAAGTTTGAGCTTTACTTGAACTCAATTCTTTTATTCTAGCCTAAATTAAAACTAAGCCCCTTTTTTAGAACCAAGACTTTGCATTAATTGATCGTAAAGATCATCACTGGTCGCTTTTTGTGGTTTCATTTTCTTAACGGTTGCCCTTTTACCCTTAGCTTTCGCTTTGATGATTTTTAAAAGTTCATCACTGTAATCATCCTTAAAAGCGCTTAAATCAAACTTAGATGTATATTGTTTAATCAATGCTAAGCCTACATCCATCTCTTTTTTGGAAATGGTCACGTCAGCTTTATTGATCTCCTCAAGGCTTCTGATTTCCTGTTCAAATCTGATTTTGGTAATTACAATTACATCCTCCATGGGATGAATGACACAAAGGTTCTCGGTATTTCGTAACACAAAACGGCCTACCCCTGCTTTACCAGATTTTTGAAGTGCTTTCAACAACAATGCATAAGCTTTCTTTCCCTGTTTCTCGGGTTCGGTGTAATACGACGTTTCGTAATAAATGGGATTAATTTCTTTGATATCAACAAAGTTCTCTAATTCAATGATCTTTGTTTTTTCTGGAGATGCCTCCTCGAAGTCATGCTTTTCCAAAATAATATACTTGTCCTTAAGAAAATAGCCTTTTACAATTTTATCAAAGGGAACTTCTTTTTGTGTCTTGTCATTAACACGCTGATACCGGATTTTTTCATGGTCACGTTCATCCAGCATATCGAGGTCTAAATGTGTGGTTTGCACGCCAGAAAATAATTTTACCGGGATGTTAACCAAACCGAACCCAATTGAACCTTTCCAAATCGATCTCATATAAATACTTCGTTATTTATGGAAGTTAACATGGTGTCAATTCATATTGTTTGCTAAAAAAAACCACAATTCTGCTTGAAACAAAACTATTTACCCGTTTTTTCTGTTATTAAGGTATATTAATCTACAAGAATACTATGAAAATTGCCTATATTTCTACATATCCCCCACGCGAATGCGGTCTAGCTACTTTCAATCATAATTTAGTTAATGCCTTAAGCATTAATCCATCGTATGATGCTGATAAAAGTTTCGTCATTGCGATGAACGAATCTGATGACGTTAATGAACACGCTTATCCGCGTGAGGTGAAATTTGTAATTAGGCAGCAAAATCAGCAAGATTATATTGATGCTGCTAACTTCATTAATGAAAGTGATGTAGATACCTGTATTATCGAACACGAATTCGGAATTTATGGTGGAAATAGCGGCGTGTTTTTATTGTCGTTAATTAATAAATTAAAAAAGCCATTTATCACCATTCTGCATACGGTTCTTAAAGAACCAAACTTCATGCAACAAACCATTATCAAAGAGATTGCTTTGAAATCTTCCAGAATCGTGGTGATGAGTAAAAAAGCAGTAATGTTTTTAACGAGCATTTATCAAATTCCAAAAACTGCTATTAAACTAATCGAGCATGGCGTTCCAGATCTGGAGCCATTAATCAATAATGAACTTTCACAAAGTGATTTGTTCAAAAACAGAAAGGTGCTTTTCACTTTCGGCTTAATTAGTAGAAACAAAGGCCTTGAAACTGTTATAAAAGCATTGCCAAGTATAGTTAGTCAGCATCCTGATGTGCTGTATGTTATTTTAGGAAATACTCATCCTGGCGTGGTAAAACATAACGGCGAGGAATACCGCGACAGCTTAAAAGCGTTGGCTAAAGAATTAGGCGTTGAAAATAATATCGCTTTCATTAATAAATTTGTGTCAGAATCAGAGCTGCATCAGTATCTTACTGCCTGCCACTTATACATTACACCTTACTTGAATGAGGCACAAATTACCAGTGGTACATTATCTTACGCCATTGGTGCAGGTGCTGCAGTAGTTTCTACACCTTACTGGCATGCAGAAGAGCTTTTGGCCGATAATAGAGGAAGATTATTTGATTTCAAAAATGATTTAGATCTTTCGAAGATTGTTAATGAATTGCTTAACGACGAAACTAAACATCAAACCTTAAAAAATAACGCTTACCGGTACGGATTAAAACTGAGGTGGCCGGCAATTGGTAATGTTTATCTTAATACTTTACAGGAGGCAATCGATGAAGGTGAAAAGCCAAAACGAGACACCCCTCCTATCATTGATGTTGAGAAAATGCCTGCACTGAATTTGAGTCATATCGGTTTGTTAACTGATGATACCGGAATTATTCAACATGCACGTTTCGGAATCCCAAATTTAAAAGAGGGATATTGCATAGATGACAATGCCCGGGCGTTGATCATGGCGTTGATGGCTTATCAGCAAAATAAAAATCAAACCGCATTGAAACTGATGCCAGTATACCTGAGCTTTATTCAATACATGCAGACGGAGGACGGAAATTTCAGGAACTTCTTAAGCTTCAACCGTAATTATCTCGATGAGGTAGGTTCTGAAGATTCATTTGGAAGAACAATCTGGTCGTTAGGATATTTAATTTGTATTGCACCAAATAACTCATACCGTGAATTTGGTCGTGAGTTGTTCTCACATTCCGTTCCGCACTTTAAGTCCTTAACGCATTTACGCGGTATGGCCAATACATTAATTGGTGTATCTTATTACTTGTGCGCTCATCCTGGCGATGATGTAATTGTTACGGAGGTAAATCAACTTGCTACGAACCTAAAGAACGCTTACAAAGCGAATAAAGATGGAGACTGGCATTGGTTTGAAGATATCTTGACTTATGATAATGCGATTCTACCTTTAGCACTTCTGCATCACTATGAAGCGACGGGTAACTTAGAATCTTATCAGATTGCCATGGAAAGTATCAATTTCCTTAACAGTTTCTCTTTTGAAAACGGTTATTTAAATCCGGTTGGAAATGATGGCTGGATGAAGAAAAACGGAAAAAACCCTATTTACGATCAACAAGCGATCGAAACTATGGCCATGGTACTTCTTTATTGCAAAACATATGAGGTTACCAGAGATGACAAATATTTAAGCTTAATGCATACCAGTTACGAATGGTTTTTAGGCAAAAACAGCCTTCATATTCCTTTATATGATTTTGAAACCCATGGCTGTGCCGATGGATTACAGTTCAACAGTGTGAACAGGAACCAAGGCGCAGAAAGCACATTAGCGTATTTCGTTTCACATTTGGCAGTTTTGAAAGCTGCGGAGGCTGAATATCAAACATTAGCATCTCCGCTAGTTAACGAAAAGAAATCTGTTTAAGCAGAAGATATATTTAAACGAAAAGCGCTGGTTCATATGAACCAGCGCTTTTTGTTTAATAAGATTTTTATTGCTTATCTACCTCCGTTTTCCAGTAGCTTATTTAGTAACAATTCCAGCTTTACTGCTGCAAACGTAGAGCTATAATCTGATAAGCCATAAGGAATAATCAATTCTCCATTACTAACAATCGACCCGCAAGAATAAACAACGTTGGGTACATAACCTTCTCGCTCATCGTTGTTCGGGATGATCAAAGGTTCTTTCAGGTGTCCAATTTCTTTACTTGGATCATCCAAATCTAATAACACAACGCCGATACAGTAACGCCTCATTGGCCCAACGCCGTGTGTAATTACCAACCAACCTTTTTCCGTTTCTATTGGTGAGCCGCAGTTACCTATTTGCACCAACTCCCAATCATATCTTGGTTGTTTTAGTAAAACCGGATTTTCCCAAACGTTTACTTTATCAGAAAACATGAGATAATTATTCCAACCATCTATCCGGCTCATCATCACATATTTTCCATTTATCTTTCTTGGGAAAAGTGCTAAATTTTTATTCTGCGCGCCGTCTCCATATAATGGAATTACTTTAAACTCGTAAAAATCTTCGGTCTGCACTAACTTAGGAATGATGAGAGAGCCATCAAATGCGGTGTAGGTTGCATAATACAATACTTTACCATCGTCTTTTACAAATTTCACAAAGCGGGCATCCTCAATTCCTTTCCTTTCGAATTCTGAGATTGGGAAAATCACGCGGTCTGAAATATCGGTATCCTTTGAAAATGATATAGTGTGGTAAGTATCAGACAACCAAAGCACTTTATCATATTCCATTAGTCTGGCAGGATTTTCCAGGTGTGAACCTTTGGCGTCTTTAATGATGTTACTTAAGGCTGTGTACTCAAATCGATCATCAAGTTTGGCTTCAATTTCCGCTAAAACAGTTGCATCAATTTGCGCATAGGCGGCCTTCTTAAAGAACAGTTTCTTTACATAAATGGCATTTTTAACCACCTCTGCTTCATCAACATAATTTCCAACGGGCAATACCTGAATGTTGTTATGCTTATCAATCAGTGCTCGCCTAAAAACGATAGATGAGATGTGGCCTTCACCAACTGCACGAAAACTAATAATTACCCTTTTCTCGCCTTCAACCAAATCAGTTTGATCCGGGTCGTCGACAATACTTGGATTAAAAAATGCGGCAGATTCAATGGAATATTCATGGGTAAAATAAGCACCAATCAGCAACCGGGTGTACTGATCAAGATCTTCAATCTCAGTGCCTAAAATGGCGAATTGTTTTTTTAACTTCTTACAATGCCGCGTTAAAATTTTAGTAATATTTCTATGCCTTTTAGAATATTCCTGAAGTATTGGCGATATCAGGGAGAACACTTTATCATCAGAAAATTCTAAAACTTTTCTGATTACTTCTAATGCTCTTTCTTCTCCGTTAAAAAAAAACCTGGCAATAACTCGTTTGGTATCGGGGTTAACCTTTACAGGTTTACGTTCTATGTATAATCTCATTCGTTAATGATGTTTTGGTAGTGGGTTATGTTGCTTCTTCAACAATCCGCATCAGCTATATTAACTAAAGTTACTACTTAATTGTTTATATTATTTATCCTTTTGATGATAATCTTTACCTTTAACATATTCGTGTTTTAACCTCCCTTTAAATGCATTTACATCCAATTTCAAATCAAAATATCTTATCAGAACAAGAGTTAAGCCTGCATAAACTGCATGAGTATGAAGTTTTAAATACACCTGCAGAAAAAAGCTTTGATCACTTTGCACAAATGGCAGCCGACATTTTCGAAGTACCGCATGCAGCTATTGGATTCTTCGCATCACAAGGCACTTTTTTCAAGGCGCTGATCGGTAAGCAGTTAGTTGCTTCTCAGAATGAAAAACTTTCAAAGTTATTTGCAGAAACTGATGAGGTATTGACTTTAGAACAGGCACCAGCTGCTTTACATGTTTCATCGAAATTCTTTGCCGGATCAGCCATCAAATCACCGGAAGGATACACTATTGGTGCAATTATGGTTTTTGACGAAAGCGAACATACAGCAACTAAAAAGCAGCTGGTGATGTTGAAGCGTTTAGCAGAGATGGTGATGGAAAACATGGAAGTGAGAAGGGCAATTAGAAAAACACTCCGGGCGCAGGATGATCGGTTGCATGTACTGATTCACGATCTTAAAAATCCGATGACGACGATTTCTTTACAATCTGAGTTGGTTAGCAGAATGCCCGATATTGATGAAAGGGCTGCTACAATTGCTAAAAAAATCAATCATCAGTCGAAAAGAATGGTGGAACAGCTAAATGACATCCTTAGTTCTGCCAGAAAAGAAAATGGATCTTTCAAACCACAAAAAGCGAAGATTGACCTTAGGTCGCTTTTAATAAATTTAACTGTGAGCCCGGGGTTTCCGTTAAATAGCAAAAAGCAAACTCTACAGTTAGACATTAATCATCCGGTAGAGATCTTCGCTGATGAAGACAAAATTAAAGCACTGTTTTTTCAACTGCTCCAAAACGCAAGTAAATTTTCAGATGAGGAGACAAAAATTGTAATCTCGCATGAAATGGAAGATAACCTGGTAACCATTGCCATTAAAGATAACGGCGTTGGAATAACTCCAGACGATTTGGAACGGCTGTTTATTAAATTCGCCAATTTAAGCGCCGCACCTACCCATCACGAAAATTCAAATGGTTTAGGATTAATTATCGCGAAAATGTTTACTGATATGCACAAAGGGAAAATTTGGGCAACGAGTGAGGGGTTAACCAAAGGAACCACGTTCTATGTGACGCTGCCGGTTAAGTAATGTCAAGCCATTCGGCGATCTTTATCTCTTCCGGGAGGACGCGCTCTGAAACCAGATTTTCTTAAAAGACCATTTGATTAACCTAACGAACTCATATTCAATCTCCATCAGGTGATGTCGCCATCGCTAAAATAACAATAGCTGCTATTAAAATAACCGAGGTTGTATACCTGATAATCAAGTGTATATTAGTGATTCTTTAGTACTGATCTCAAGTTATCTAAAAAAGCTACTTCAAAGTCTTAATGGGGCGGATGGTTATCCGCCTCCCAACAATAATTATATGATTGAAGCTTAAGATAGGTTTGATAAAGAAAATTGCCAGAGCGAATAACTAAGCAAGTTAAAACATCAGAATCAATGTCTTTTCTAGTCTGGTTTGAAAATCACCATTAACAGTATTAATAATTACTAGTTCTTGGATTTCGTAGTTTTTGAGTAAGGCCAGATTATAACTAACCGTATTTGATCCTCTTAAAAGACTCACATACCCATCTTTGAAACTGAATTGCGTACCATCAGTTCTCAACATTGAACTTGGTCGAGTCTCGCCTGTTGAATAGGCGGCAATTCTTCCTAACTTATTTTCTGAGATCACGCTTTTTATATGTTCGGTTGTCCGCTCCGAATCGGTCTGTATTCTTTCTTTTTTACATCCCATTATCGACATAGCGATAAATAAGATCAACAAAACACTTTTTTTCATACTAATAAGAGTAGATACGCGCATAACGAAAGTTTCTAATTTTAACGATAATAGATAGAGAGGTCCCAGCTTCCTGAGCTTTAATCCTACACTATCAGATTTGTGATCCACAAAGTTTTTGATATTGTTATTGCAATCAAAGGCAAGAGCTTAGGAAGGAATTTCAATCTAAAAAACTATCCATTTGGATAGTGGAATTTCAAAGATATAGATTTTGACGTTTACATACCAAAAAAATTCTATTTAAATTCGTAGCTATACTTTTCCTCTTAATTGCCTTTTCAGCGTTCGAACTGTCTTACAAATACCATCGCATCTTCAATATTTTCTAGATGGCGGACGTAGTTTTGCACTATAATAGCACGATCTCCATATTCGGAATCTCAGAATATACTCATCTTTAAACGCATCGGGGACAACCTATTTAACGAAATTCCAGATACTAGTGATTACAATTTAAAACCTCGTTCGCTAATACGCCTAGTTTCTAATTAAGATGGGGTTGGATGGGTATTTATGGGCTTTTTAAAATTGAGGACTCAGTAGGGATTATTCACTAGTTACAAATATAATGTTGTAATAAGCATCGTAAAAGTAAGTAGATATGGCGACCAAAAACAACGGTTATTAATCATCAAAAACCAGCATTAAAATTAATGCGCTATATTGCTAATTCGAAAATAAATTTAGCAATGAAGAACAAAGCAGTAGGGATAGATGGGTGTAAATTTGGATGGATTGCTGCATGTTACGAAGAAGGAACGATCAAAATCTTTTCAACCATATCAGAACTTTGGAATTACTATGGAAATGACTATAATTTTCTAATCGACATGCCGATGGGATTGCCAAGTGCGCAGATCCCTCACCGAACCTGCGAAGAGTTTGCCAGATTGATTTTGCCGAGAGAAAAAAAGTCCAGTCTGTTTCCTGTACCCTGCCGCGAGGCATTCGAGGCCAACACTTATCCCGAAGCAAATGAAATGAACAGGCGCGTTTTAGGTAAAGGACTTACCAAACAAACCTGGTTTATTATGCCCAAGATTAAAACATTAGATGAGTTGTTAATTAAAAATGAAGCTGCGAAACTAAGGTTTAAAGAATCGCATCCGGAGATTGCCTTTCAATTACTAAACAATGGCCAGCCATTAGTTATGGGTAAAAAAACAAATGGGGGAATTTTGGAACGCTTAGCCATTTTGCAAAATCACAAACCCGAAACGGAACGCATTTACAAAGATGCCCTTTTAAGATTTAAGCGGGCCGAAGTTGCCGCAGATGACATTCTGGATGCTTTGTGTTTATCACTCATGCAGACTAAAATTCAGGAAGCGTGGCCCTCAGGGATTTGCCACACCTTTCCACCCCAACCAGCTACCGATAGCTTCGCAATTGAGATGGCCATTTATTATATGCCTTAAATCAAATATTCAAAAGGATTCTAATAACAGATAATTATTGATTCCATTGATTTGCAAACAAGATTCAGGGCTTTGCATACATGAGCGTGGTACATGTTCCACACCTTTGAACTGTAAAATAAATCACATGGAAATCAAGAAAATAAATTTAGGAAATCAAGGGTTAATTGTACCAAACATGGGGCTGGGCTGTATGGGTATGACAGGTTTTGAAGATGCACACATGTATGGTGAAGCAGATGAAAAAGAAGCGATTGCCACCATTCATCGGTCGCGGGAAATGGGTATTAATTTCCTGGATACCGCCGACTTGTACGGACCTTTGAAAAATGAACAGTTGATTGCCAAAGCCATCGGAAATCAAAGAAATGACTACATCATTGCCACCAAATTTGGTTGGGAAATAAATGATGACAACAAAGTAACCTGGGCCATAAACGGTAAAAAGGAGTATGTAAAAAAATCAATAGAGCGATCCCTTAAGAATCTCAAAACGGATTATATCGATTTATACTACCTGCATCGGCTGGATAAAAATACACCTGTTGAAGAAACTGTTGAGGCAATGAGTGAACTGGTTAAAGAAGGTAAAATAGGTTACATTGGTTTATCAGAAGTCTCATCAGAAACGGTGAAGCGGGCACATGCCATCCATCCTATTGCCGCCGTACAAAGTGAATATTCTTTATTCGAACGTACCGTAGAAGAAAGGGGGATCCTTAAAACGCTTCAGCAATTAGGCATAACTTTTGTAGCCTACTCACCACTTGGCCGCGGTTTCCTTTCCGGACAGATCAGAAGCATAGAAGACTTGCCAGCCAATGACTTTAGAAGGTCAATTCCCCGTTTTCAGGAAGCGCACTTCCATAAAAACATTGAATTAGTACAGGCTGTTGAAGCGATGGCCGTAGAGAAAAATACCTCATCAACACAGCTTGGCCTGGCCTGGATCATGAACAAAGGAATCATCCCAATTCCAGGTACTAAACGCAGGAAATACCTGGAACAAAACATCGCGGCTACGCAAATAGCATTAAGTGAAACCGACTTACATCAATTGGAAAGCATCATCCCGCTGGGTACAGATACCGGCAGCGCCTATGATGAATTTAGCATGAGCCTGATTGATTAATAGGTATGCATGGCTGTTTCAGTAAGCAGCCATGCCGTTTTAGCACTGTAAATATGTAAATTAGCATCATCATGAATTCGATTCCATCCATTTCTGCCTTTCACCGACTACTATCGCTTCCCGAACCCCGGCATCCAATGGTCAGTGTAATCGACCTGGCCGAAACTGTTTTTATCGAGGATGAAGTATGGAAAGGTTTTATAAACCGTTTTTACTGCGTTGCCTTAAAACGAGAGGCCACCGGAAAGATCAAATATGGCCAGCAGCATTATGATTACGATAAGGGTGTGCTTAGCTTCACTGCGCCTAACCAGGTACAGTCTTTAGAATTGAAAAACATGGACTGCGGCTTGGGGCATTTACTCATTTTTCATCCTGATTTTCTGCTCAAGCATTCTTTAGCCAGCACCATAAGCGGTTATGGCTTTTTCTCTTATGCAGTGAATGAAGCACTACACCTATCGGCGGAGGAGGAAGAAAATATGATGATCATCCTCAGTAAAATCGACAAGGAATGCCAGCATATAGATCGGCACACGCAGGAGATTATTTTATCGCAGATTGAACTGCTCCTCAATTACTCAAATCGATTTTATGAGCGGCAGTTTATTACCCGGAAAAGCAGCAACCACCAGTTACTCGCGAAGTTTGAGCAGGTCATAGAGGATTATTTCAATCATGATCATTCCGCTAAATATGGTTTACTTACTGTGAATTACATTGCCAATCAACTTCACCTGTCGCCAAATTATTTGAGTGATTTGTTGCGCATCCATACCGGACAAAATACACAACAGCACATTCATGAAAAATTAATCATTAAGGCGAAGGAGAAATTATCGACCACAAATTTATCCGTTAACGAAATTGCTTATGCACTGGGTTTTGAGCATGCACAATCTTTCAGCACCTTGTTTAAAAAGAAAATGAACCTCTCTCCTGTCGCGTTCAGGAATGCCTTAAATTAACAAAGCAAAAAATAAGTTAATCAAAAACAAAAAACACCCTAAAAGCATTTTATTAAATTGCAAACTTTAACCAATTGCGAAATACTAATTTGTTTATGAATAATATTAAATGGGGAATAATTGGCTGTGGCGATGTAACAGAGGTTAAAAGCGGACCTGCTTTTAATAAAGCCACTAACTCATCGCTTGTTGCGGTAATGCGACGAAATGCAGCAAAAGCCGAAGATTACGCAAAACGGCATCAGGTTCCAAAATGGTATAGCGATGCGGATGACTTAATTAATGACCCGGAGGTGAATGCCATTTATATTGCAACGCCTCCACTGCAGCATGAGGAATTTACAATTAAAGCACTGGCTGCCGGCAAACCCGTTTATGTCGAAAAACCAATGGCGCTAAACAGTGAAGCAGCAAAGCGAATGGTTGCTGCGGCGCATCAATATGGCGTTAAACTTTCAGTGGCTCATTACAGAAGAGAACAACCCTTGTTTTTGAAGATTAAGACCCTATTGGAAGAAAAAGCCATTGGTGACGTTCGTTTTGTTGACCTGAAAATGTTACAGCCTCAAAAAAACAATCTCATTGCCAATGCTGAAGAAAACTGGAGAACCAATCTAGCTATTGCAGGTGGTGGTTTGTTTCATGACCTGGCTCCTCATCAACTCGATTTAATGCGCTACTATTTCGGCGAAATCGAAAAGTTTGGTGGAATTGCGGTAAACCAGACAGCGAAAGATGAAGTTGATGATCTTGTTACCGGTCACATTTTATTTAAAAATGGTGTGGTGTTTAATGGCACCTGGTGCTTTACCGTAGCGGAAGACAACCAACTTGACAGCTGTGAAATTTATGGCAGTAAAGGAAAAATCAGTTTCCCGATGTTTGGTCATCAAATTAAAGTAACTGTTGATGAAGTGCAAGAAAAATTGGATTTCCTTCCGCTAACCCATGTGGAGCAACCGATGATTGAACGCGTAGTCAGCTATTTTCTGGATCAGGGTAAAAACCCCTGCAGCGGCGAGGAAGCGGTTAAAACAATGGAACTGCTGGACGGATTTACGCGCTAAAGATTATAAAATAAATTATTTTAATTTTTTTTCAAAAACTTAAAAACAATTCTTCTGATAGATTGTCTATTATTTAGTTTGTTTGGTTTATGCTTTAAACGATGGATGTCTTTAGAGCTAAAATAATTCAGCCTCATAGAAATATGGGGCTTTCTCTTTTTACAGGTTTTTGTAAATGAATATTTAATTAGCTTATCTCAAACCAAAACCTATGATATTACGTTCATACCATAACTGCACACATACGAGCAGCAACACAACTTGATGAACTCGGAGTATCGCCCCTGTACAAAAGGTAGATGCAGAAAGATTCATGAAGATAAAAACCAAGTTCCCCGCGCCAAAAGGTGCCCATTTTTACGCAGAATTAAGGCAGCGTGTAAATGCCGATTTCCTTGCTCAGGATTTAAGTGTAAATGCCAATAGCTTGATGTGGCTTAAGACTTTTATTTTTCTTAGCTTATTCATCATCATCTACCTAACCATCATTCTTTCTGGTTTTAATGGAATTATCCTGACGCTCCTCACCTTATCGCTTGGCGTTGTGTGTGCATTTATCGGTTTTAACATATGCCACGATGCAATTCATGGTTCATTTTCTGCCAATAAACAGACCAATAAAGTGCTGAGTATGCTGTTTCACCTGGTCGGGGCAAGTCCTTATGTTTGGAACATCACCCATAATATTGTGCACCATACCTATACGAATATTCCCGGACATGATGAAGATATCGAAATTGCGCCAGGGTTAATCCGCATTTGTACGGAAGATAAATTGGAGCCGCATCAGCGGTTTCAGCACTGGTATGCTTTTCCCTTGTATGGTTTGGCCTCCTTATCTTGGGTGCTTCGTAAAGATTACAAAAAATTCTTTCAGCGAAATATTGGTTCAAGAGAAAATATCCACCCTAAAATTGAATATTTCAATTTGTTCTTTTATAAATTTCTCTATTATGGTCTTTTCATCGCGTTACCAATGGTAGTTATGGATGTACAATGGTGGCAGGTCTTAATCGGTTTTGTGTTGTTACATTTGGCACAAGGCATAACAATGGGCCTTGTTTTTCAACTGGCGCATGTAGTAGAGGGAACAACCTTCCCGAGCCCAGATGCAAGTGGAAATATGGAAGAAGCCTGGGCGGAACACCAGATGCGGACTACGGCAAATTTCGCCACCCAAAGTCCGATTGCTGCATTTTTTCTCGGTGGCTTAAACAGGCAGATTGAACACCACCTGTTTCCGAAGATTTGCCATGTTCATTATGGAAGAATTGCTGTGATTGTGAAACAGACTGCTTTGGAGTTTGGGATTCCATACCATGAAAATTCAACTTTCTCATCTGCCCTAGTTTCGCACTATAAAATGCTGAAGAAATTGGGCCGACCTGATTCGGCATAAATAAGCCATCGGATGGCTATCGGCTATCTGCCTATATCCATCCGATGACTATGTTTTTTGAAAGTGAGGGATTAAACCGCTGCTTCCATTGCTTCTCGTAATGCTTTTGCTGCAGCTGCAGGATCTTCAGCACCATAAATAGCTGCACCCGCTACCACCACTTCAACTCCTGATTTTACTACAGCAGCTACATTATCGATATTTACACCACCTGCGATAGAAACCGGAACGCCAACTCTTGCAGCTTCGTCAATTAACACTTGGATAGAATATCCATCCGTCCATTGCTCATCTAAGCCTGCATGTAATTCCACGAATTTTACGCCTAACTCAGTTACTTCCTGTGCTCTTTTAACACGATCAGGATATCCAATGGTATCTACCACAACGCCTTTGCCATGTGCTTTTGCAGCCTTAACCGCTCCAATAATTGTTGCGTTTCCGGCAGCACCCATAACGGTTACTAAATCTGCACCAGCCTTGAATGCGATATCTGCTTCCAATTCTCCAGCATCAGCTGTTTTAAGATCTGCAAAAACCAATTTGTCGGGGTGCGCATTTTTCATTGCGGTGATTACCGACGAACCTACATTTTTAATTAAAGGCGTTCCTAATTCAATGATATCTACGTAAGGAGCTACTTTTGCTGCTAATGCTAATGCCTCTTCTGTTGTTAATAAATCTATTGCTACTTGTAATTTTGCCATGATTGTATTTATTTATATTAAATTTTATGTGTATTTATTCCAGGTTTGCGTGTCGTTTATACAATTCTTCTGCAGGCGTACCATCAAGCTTCCAAAGCGATTGGAAAACAGTATCCATTAAAAGGAGGAGAAATTGTTCGAAAAGGCTGCCTGCATATTGTTCTGATTTCCCACTTCCATGCTCCTCTTTTCCCGCTGCCGGGATATAGACCACATGGCTGGCCAGTTTTGCCAGCGCCGCATCCGTGTCTGCGGTTAACGCTACCAGATTGGCGCCTACTGCGATTGCTTTTTCCGCTGCCCTAACGATCCCGCTTGTCGTTCCTGATCCTGAGGCTGCGATTAATAAATCACCCTTAGCTATTGCAGGCGTGGTGGTATCACCAACAACATATACCTGCAAGCCTAGATGCATCAGTCTCATCGCTGCTGAACGCATGGCAAAGCCAGACCGTCCGGCGGAGATCATGAATATTCGTTTTGATTGCTGAATGTAATCGATCAATGGAATCAGGCTTTCCATATCCATTTTCTTCGCCAGCTTTAAATTCTCATTTAATATCAGTTCCAAATTCAGTTGTAAACCCCAAACCAATTGTTGATTATCTAATGATTCTTCTATCGTATCTTGCATTTCCATATCATCGTATTCGATGTTCCAAAGGTAGGCCGAGCAGCATACTCAGGAGTTATACAATCGGCACATTATATGGGACAATCAGCCAAGACCGTCTTAAGAAAGTCATACTTCCCACATAAAAACTGTGCTATTTCCGAATAGTCCACCAAAATGCGACGATTATCCAAACAAATAAAATACAAGCGTTTATCTTTGCTACACATGAATCCAACAGCACCTACCAGCCTAGAGCAATCACTTCTTTACATACGAAATCTGAATAATTGTCCGCCGAGTTACCTCAACGATCCCGGGCGGAAAGACTTCTTTGAAGTTGTTTGGTTGAAAAACGAAGATCCTTTGCATAGTATTTCTGATCCAACTTTTAATATTAAAGGTGACTGGATTTATTTGATTCCACCCTACCGTGTTCATCAGTTAAACAAGGCAGGAAAAAATGGAGAACTGATTTCATTTAAAAGATCAATGCTGGAAGAAGAAGACAAAGATTTTTTACTTGACTTATTCAGGATTTTTAACGTTCAGGGAGAATTTTCATGTTTGCGGCTAGATGAAGTATCCTCAAAAGAACTTGGCGCCATCTATCAGATTATGGAAGACGAATATCAGCGGGAAGGAAATCATTTTATGATATTGAAAGCGCTGCTAAAGGTCTTTCTTTTGAAACTGATTAGCGTAAAAGAACACGAATTTACCAGCCATGATGTTCACCAAAAGCGGGTATATGAATTTTTGATGCTGCTGGAAAGTAATTTTTTAACCGTGACCAATATCGATTTTTACGCAGGCAAATTAGGCATAAGTTCTAAAAGGCTAAATCAAATTTTAAAGGAAAAGCTGGATAAAACCGGTACGCAAATTATTCACGACAGGATAATTCTGGAAGCTAAACGCAGAATGATTCACAGTGAGGTAACGATTAAGGAAATTGCTTACGATCTGGGCTTTTCCGACCGGCCTTATTTTAGCCGTTTCTTTAAGAAACAAACCGGAGAAACACCAGATGAGTTTCAAAAGAAAGCCAAACTACATATTGAATCAAAATTCAATACGCTGGTTTAAAGCACCAAAAAAAATAGCACAATAAAAAAGCTGATTATTCTTAATAATCAGCTTTTTTATCTTTCTAGTACCGCCTATCGGCTTTCTTAGCTCTAAAAATTTCAATAAATACGCCCAGTGAGCTTAGTATTAAAACTACTCCAGTGATTAGATTGGTCTTGTCATCCATAGGTTCAAAAGTTTAGGAACTCCAAACTAGAACTTTTAGATGACATTTCAAAGACATAAACAAAAAAAGAGTAAGTTTTATTTTTAACTCGCTATTTAAGTAGTTCAGCAAGGAACATACTGGTGTGCTTCCATGCCCGTTTTGCCATAACTTCATTGTAATCTGGAGACTTAGGATCAGTGAATGTATGTTTACTATTGGCATAAGTAATGATTTGCCAATCTGCTTTTCCGTCATTCATTTCTTTAATCAAACCAGCCATATTTTCTGGGGTAACGCTTTGATCATCTGCCGGGTTTTCAATCAGCATTTTGGTGGTGAGTGCCACATTTTGTCTGGCGGCTTCTTTGCCAATACTACCGTGAATAGATACGATACCAAGTACAGGCATACCAGCACGTGCGGTTTCCAGTGCGCCTGCACCACCAAAGCAGTATCCGATTACAGCAAGTTTGTTTGAAGCTGCTCCGGCCTTTTTCAATTCTGCCAAAGCCAACGAAATTCTTTTTTGATAGGCCTGGTAATCCTGCTTGTATTTTCCGGCAATCTGCGCGGCGGCCGCATTGTCTTTAGGTAAATTCCCTTCACCATAAATATCAGCGATAAATGCAACGTAACCTTGTTTCTGCAGATCAAGCGCCGCTGTTTTAGCCTCTTCATCAATGCCTTTCCAGGCAGGTAAAATCAATACGCCCGGCAAATTTTTGCCAGCATTGGTGGTAACCATTCCATTTAACTTCTGCGCACCGTCGGCATAACTCACTGGTTTTAACTGTGCATTTGCAAATCCTGAGGAAAGCAATAATATACTGAATAGCAATTTGTTCATCTGCTTAGGTTTAAGTGATGGTGAATTTAATTTTAGTTTATTTAGGGACAAATGAAGCAATAAATTGTTTGATCGCCGCACGGTTTTGAAAATACTAATTGAACTTTTTCATAGAATCCATCTGAGTAGTTACAGAACGCACATTGCTTTTGTGTAAACCTGTTTATATCTTTGCGTAGCTAAAGCCGAAAATCCATCCTTATCCGGTTTACTTATCAACATCCTCATGAAAAAATATACGTTCTTATTTGCATTAATCTTCTCGTTTTACTTTGCAAAAAGCCAGACACTGGTATTAGCAAAAGATGCAAGCCAATACGTCGGTAAAACGGTCACAATTTGCGATTCGGTTTATACCACAAAGGCGCTAGATAAACTAACGCTCATTAATCTTGGCGGTGCTTATCCTAAAGAGCTAATTACTTTAGTTGTAAACAAGGTAGATGAAAGCAAGTTTCCAGCCGAGCCAGCGAGCATGTTTCTGGGTAATCATGTCTGTGTTACCGGAGTGGTGACAGAATTTAAAGGTAAAGTACAGATTCTAGTCACTGAGCCTAAGCAAATTGTAGTTAAATAATTCAACTCCATTTCGTTGATAAAATAACTTAATTTAACCGAATTGAGCCCCCCAAAACAGGAAGGCCAATTCGGTTGGAGCATTAATTGTTAAAAGACTTAGTCATTAGGCAGATGACTTTGATAATATTTACATATCAAGGTTATTGATTTGCAGCGATATTTGCCAAATTTTTATATAGAAGGGTATAATTGCAGGATATAATGTACTAATTGCAGGATGAAATGCGGAAGCGCTGGTTACCAAGACTGTAAAGCTGTAATTTTCATCGATCAAAAATTAATATTCGCTATTAAACTAGATACCTATCTGATAATTTGATAGTTTTGGATATTCAACTTACTACCCAAATGAGGTTAAAACCTAATATTCTACTATCAATACTCGTTCTGTTCATCCTGGCTTTCACTACCTTAAGTGTGTTTATCGCGGCGCATCCCATCCTCCCCTTCGATATCAAGGTTTCTTTACTAATTCAAAAGTTCCAGTCCGCCTGGCTTGATAAAACCATGCTCGCGATCAGTTTTTTTGGTGAGCTGCCTTATTCGCTGCTTTCTGTACTGGTTGTGGCTGCAATTTTTTACTGGCAAAAATTTAGGCGAGAAGCGCTCTTCATTACGCTGATCTTATTTTCTGGTTTAATTATTCTCGGGATAAAAAATATAATTAACCGGCCCCGTCCTACCACCTTTTATGTGCGATTAGTAGAAGTCAATCGCTTTCAAAGCTTCCCGAGCGGCCATGTGCTTTCTTATGTCCTGTTTTTCGGCTTTCTAATTGTGTTAATGAGGACGCTTAAAAACATTCCGACAGCCACCCGCCAAATAGTTACTGCTATCTCACTTTTTTTGGTGGTGATGATAGCACCCTCCAGAATTTACCTCGGTGCGCATTGGTTTACAGACACAGTTGGTGGCTTTTTACTGGGTGTAATCTGCTTGTTTCCGCTATGTTATTTCTATTTTAAAAAGAAACCATTGGCAGATAGTTGAGGTTTAAAGTATGAGAAGAAACTGACCTATTGATAAAAAAAATCTGATATTTTTGCCATTATGATAGAAACAAAACCTAAAGCATTTCTTTTTGATCTGAATGGAACGATGGTCAATGATATGGAATTTCATAATCATGCCTGGCATGATATTTTAACCAAGGATTTGGGCGCAAGCATCAGTTTTGAAGGCGTTAAAAAGCAGATGTACGGTAAAAATCAGGATCTTTTAGAACGCGTTTTTGGTGTTGGTCATTTTTCGCAAGAGCAAATTGACCAAATTTCAATTGAAAAAGAACACCGTTATCAGGCAGCTTATAAAGCACATTTAAAATTAATTGCAGGGCTTGATGAGTTTCTGGATAAAGCAAAACACGCAAACATATTGATGGCGATTGGTTCTGCAGCCATCCCGTTTAATATTAATTTTGTGCTGGATAACCTAGACCTGCACTCCTACTTTGGTGCCGTAGTAAGTGCGGAAGACGTGGTAAAGAGCAAACCAGATCCTGAAACCTTTACAAAAGGCGCGAAGCTATTGGGCGTTGAAGTTCAAGATTGTATTGTATTTGAAGATGCACCGAAAGGCGTTGAGGCAGCACAACTTGCAGGCATGAGATGTGTGGCCTTAACCACTATGCACACTGCTGACGAGTTTTCAGCCTATGATAACATTATCGCATTTATCGAGGATTATAACGACCCGGCTTTGGGTCGGTTATTCTAATTCCAATAAAAGTTGCAAACCACGAACCTCTAGCTGTTGTTAGTGGTTTGCATTTTGCTAAAATCTCTCTATTTTGCAGATCAAACCTAACCGAAATGAACAATAATATCTCCTCAGACCGATATCAAAAAATGACCTATAACCGCTGTGGAAATAGCGGATTAAAATTACCGGCAATCTCTCTTGGCTTATGGCATAATTTCGGTTATGTAAATGATTATGAAAATAGCAAGAACCTAATTTATACCGCTTTTAATAATGGCATAACCCATTTCGATCTGGCCAATAATTATGGTCCGCCTCCGGGCGCAGCTGAAGAAGTTTTTGGAAGAATACTCCAGGAAGAATTTCAGGGATACCGTGACGAAATGATTATTTCAAGCAAAGCTGGGTATACCATGTGGGATGGCCCTTATGGTGATTGGGGATCGAAAAAATACCTTGTTTCAAGTTTGGATCAAAGTCTGAAACGCATGAAGTTAGACTATGTCGACATTTTTTATCACCACCGCCCAGACCCTGAAACTCCGCTAAGAGAGACGATGGATACCTTAAGTTTGATGGTACAGCAAGGCAAAGCACTATATGTAGGAATTTCCAATTATAAAGCGGCAGAAGCTGAAAAAGCCATTCAGATCTTAAAAGAAAACGGAACCCCATGTCTCATTCACCAACCCAAGTACTCAATGTTCGAGCGGTGGGTTGAAGGGGGCTTGCTAGACGTATTAGAAGAAAACGGCGTGGGTTGCATTCCTTTTTCTCCACTTGCGCAAGGTTTGTTAACCGATAAATATTTGCACGGCATACCGGCAGATTCCCGTGTAGCCACAAGTGGTGTCTTCTTGAAAGAAAGCAGCATTACCCCCGAAAAGATTGAAGTGATTAGCAAATTAAATGAGGTGGCTAAATCCCGCGGACAAAAGTTATCGCATATGGCGCTCTCTTGGATCTTGAAGGATAAGCGCATTACTACTGTATTAATTGGTGCCAGCAAAGCTGAACAAGTTACTGATGCGATTATGGCATTAAACAATACCTCTTTCAGTGCTGAAGAAATTTTATTAATTGATCAAATATTAGCGTAAAATATTCCCATTCACAAAATGCCGGAGCAGAATATTTAATTGATGTTCTGGCATTTTTTTCTTTCAGGTTGACGGTTAAAACTAAAGCGGGCGAAGTTGGTTTAAGTTATATCACTTTACAATTTCTCCTTATGGCTAGAGCCAACAATTCCATTTATAGCGCACTTGCAGCCAATTTACTTATCGCAGTTACCAAATTTATTGCCGGAGCTTTTACCAACAGTTCATCTATGATTGCCGAGGGCATTCACTCTACGGTAGATACCAGCAATCAGTTACTGTTGCTTTATGGTTTGAAACGAAGTACGAAACCAGCTGATCAATATCGCCCGTTTGGTTATGGGAAAGAACTTTACTTTTGGTCTTTCATTGTTTCGATCATGATTTTCGGCCTTGGCGGAGTGCTTTCTGTTTCGCAGGGGATTGCCCATATTCGCCACCCTGAAGAACTGGTAGATCCAGGCTGGAATTATGCCGTTCTTGCATTGTCCTTCGTGTTTGAAGGAGCTTCATTATGGGTAGCCATTAAAGAGTTTAATAAAACCAGACACGGTTTAACCTGGTGGAAAGCCATTATAAAAAGTAAGGATCCATCCGGGTTTTTAGTGCTTTTTGAAGATGGAGCGGCCGTAATGGGATTGTTGATTGTTTTTGTGCTCATGATATTAAGCCACAAACTAAATTTGCCTTTTCTAGATGGACTGGCCTCTGTACTGGTCGGAGTTTTATTGATTTTTGTCTCCTTCATCTTAGCAAGGGAAAGCAGAAGTTTATTAATGGGCGAAGGCCTGAGTCCCGAAACGCAAGAAAAGCTAAAAGTAATAACCGAAAACGATCCTGATGTTATTGAATTGAAAAGCATTCTTTCTACTTATCAATCGCCAAAGGAGGTTGTACTAGTTTTGGTATTAACTTTTCAACCAGAATTAGCTACCGTTGATTTAACTGGTGCAATAGACCGTTTGAGAGAAAAAATTAAGGCTGAATATCCGATCATCAAATATGTCATCATTCAGCCTCAATCCGTAAACTTATAAAATAGTGTAATCGTTTAAAATGAATTACCCGCGGATGCCTTATTCATTATAACACGCTCAACCTGCAAGCGTTTAAATTACCTGAAGCACAATTTTACCTCGTGTATGTCCTTCTTCGCTTCTCATGTGGGCGCTCCGTGCTTCTGTAAAAGGCAAAACCTGATCAATAATGGGCTTCACTTTTCCTGCATCGATCATTGTTGCTATCTCGGCAAGCTGTTCTGGAAAAGACTGCGCCATATAAGCGGTTAAATGGACGTTTTTGGCTTTAGCTTCTGTTACAAATTCAGGAGCCAACGTGGTGATCAATCTTCCACCGATTTTTAATACCTCAATTGATTTTAGCTGTGTATCGCCTCCTATCGTATCTAATACCAAATCGATATCACTCAAAATGGTCTCGAAGTTGTCCATATTGTAATCAATTACTTCGTCTGCTCCCAAACGTTTCAGAAAATCAATATTTTGATCAGAAGCGGTACCAATTACATAGGCACCTTTACTTTTCGCAAACTGAACCGCATAAGTTCCCACACCACCGGCGGCGGCGTGAATTAGTACTTTTTGTCCTTCCTTTAACAAGCCGTGATCAAAGAGTCCCTGCCAGGCTGTTAACCCAGCCAATGGAACCGCTGCAGCTTCTGTATGGCCGATGCTAATTGGTTTAATGCTAAGCAAATTGGCTTTAACGACAATGTATTCTGCATAAGCACCATTTCTGGTCGGATCAGGGCGGCCATATACTTCGTCTCCCTTTCTAAAAATACTTACTTTTTCTCCAACCTGTTCTACCACACCAGATACATCCCAACCCAGCGTTAATGGCAATTTAGAGGGAAATTTTTCTTTACGGAGGCCTTCTCTGATCTTCCAGTCTACAGGGTTTACACTGGTGGCATGAACCCGGATCAAAACTTCGTCTGCGGCCGGTTCTGGCATAGGTATTTCGTCAATAGACAGTACGTCAGGGCCACCATATTCATGGATTCTTATCGCTTTCATAGGCAAGATTATTTGATATAAACGGTTTTAATATTTACAAATTCATGGATACCGAACATGCCGAGTTCGCGCCCATATCCAGACTGATTGATGCCACCAAATGGTAGGGCAGGATCAGACTTCACCCCTTCATTCACAAAACAAGAGCCCGCGGCTAACTGATTTCGTGCAAGATCTTCTGCCAGTTCCAGGTTCTGTGTAAAAACGGCTGCACCTAAACCAAAATTGGTATCATTGGCAATGCGAATGGCATCGGCCACATCTGTAGCGGAAATAATTGTGGCCACCGGACCGAAGATTTCTTCATCATAAGCAAGCATTCCCTTTTTAACACCTGTCAAGATAGTTGGCTGATAATAAGCGTGATTGCCATTGATTACTGGTATCTCGCCACCAAGAATACAGGTTGCGCCCTGATCGATGGTCTTTAAAACCTGCTGGTGCAATTCATCTCGGAGTTCTACCCGGGCCATCGGTCCCAGTTCAGTATCGCTTGCGAAAGGATCACCAGTTTTTTTCGCCGCCATTGCCGCTTTAAAAAGACCGGTAAACCTTTCTTCAACTTCTTTCACTACAATAAAACGCTTCGCTGCGATGCAACTTTGTCCATTGTTTATTAAGCGCGCATCCGCACATATTTGCGCAGACTTTTCCAGATCAGCATCAGCCAAAATAATATAAGGATCGCTCCCACCGAGTTCTAAAACGGCTTTCTTGATAAAACGACCCGCCTGTTCGGCTACTTTTTGCCCGGCTCCGGTACTTCCTGTCAAGGTAACGGCTTTTATTAAAGGATGTTCTATAATTGGATTGATGGCCTTACTTCCTACCACTAAGGTTTTGAAAACCCCTGAATGGAAACCTGCATCTTCTACAATTTTTTCGATGGCGAGTGCACATCCCGTTACACCAGACGAATGCTTGAGCACGCCGCAATTCCCGGCCATTAGTGCCGGAGCGATAAATCTAAACACTTGCCAGAACGGGAAGTTCCAGGGCATAATCGCTAATACTACGCCAATTGGTTGAAAACTCACATAACTTTTGCTGGCCGCGGTTTCCACCAATTTATCTGCAAGAAAATCTGCACCATTATCGGCATAATAAGTGCAAACAGTTGCGCATTTAACAATCTCGGCAATACCCGCTTTCAATGGTTTGCCCATTTCGAGCGCCATGATCTCGGCAAGTTCTTCTTTACGGTCGTTCAATAGTTCAGCAATCTTGTTAAGAAAGGCTGCTCTATAGGCAAAATCTGTATTTTTATAATTTAGCCAGGACTGGTGTACCTGATCAATTTTTTGGCTGACTGCTTCCGTTGAGTCTTCCTGATATTCTTTTATAACTTTTCCGTTAACCGGATTGATAGATGAGATACTCATGTTTAATGAACACATCAGTACAAAATTTTGTGTGCTAGAATTTTATTTCATGAATCTTAAATTACAAAAGCAGTAAATTATAGTGACTTTGCTTTTAATTTACTTTTCAAAATACCGGCAGCTTTCGTATAGCCCCCATCTGCACCATCAACGAAATGAATGTGTTCATCTTCAAAATCGCGAACGTAGCAAGACATTACTGATTCGCCACTGACAAAAATGCCATAAGTTATTTCACCTTTAACTTCCAGGCTGTTGAGCACATCCTGTAATGCAAAACGTTGTTTTGTGGTTCCTGTAATTACGGTGTTAATTCTTCCATCAATCACAAGCGTATCAGACATTTCGACCAGCTGCTGAAGATATTTCTTTCCGCTATCAGTTCGGAAATAGACAAATGCATACATATTTACGCACCAGTTTTTAATCAACTCGAGCAGCTTGATTTTCCCCAGGCGATGTCTCATCTCCTTACCCAGATTATTAAAACTGGTTCTGAAGACGAGTTTAGGGATGGAAATGGGCTTACGTTTTTCTGGCGCACCATAGATTTGATCCAGGTGACGGATAACTTTACTAAAAACTTCTGCCTGCTGTTTACCATCCTGAGCGATTGCAATCAGCGTAACCACCTCCTCACTATTTTCCGGCGGCGAAATTTTGTCCCAACGGCATTGCATTCCTGTTAAATCAATTTCCTCTTCGGTGCTGGTATGACCAGATAGCAAATAGTCATCACCTTTAATCAGCTTTTCTGCATATTCCAGACCATCTCCCAGAACAATTGGAATCGAAAATGTTTCTCCACTGCTAAACCTGCTGATCTTTAATGAACAGCCATTATCATAGATTTCTTTTACTGAAACGATGCCAGCCCTAAGTTCGAGCTTAAAGTTTTCTATTGAATTGCTCCGGTATTTCAGAAGTGCCTTCATGGTATCATTTACAATGCTAGATGGAACAATGAATGTAGCGCCATCTCCACCAAAAAAGAACGGGACTAATATTCCGGCTTTGAAAGCAATGTTGAGTACCGTTACAATACTTCCTGTGGCAATGAGGTTCACATCTTCGTGCAAGCCCGAATTTACCGCCTGTGTAGAACTCTTGATATCGGTAATAATGACAGACCAATCATCCGGAACATCAAGAAACAGTTTCTTCTTAAGCAATAACTTACTTAATTGTATTTTATTAACGATCAGATTGGAATAGAAATGATCCTGGTTTAAGGGCATAAATGGCTGTGGTTATCCTACAATATACGTAAAGGAATGGCTTTCGGCCCTTATGAGCCGCTAAAAATTAAACATATGGGATGAATTGAGAACTTGCGCTTGCCCGTAATGGAGATTTGAAGTTGCTAAAGTATTACCAGAATTGTTCCGGCTTTCCCTAAATAGAAATAATAGTGTGATTCTTTTGAGTACTGCACTTTTTCGATATCAGAAACACGCCCTGATTTACCGAATTCATCTTCGACAAAATCGCCAACTTTAATCTTTTCTAACTGGAACCGATTGGCAGATGATCTTTTTATTTGAGTAGTATTTTTTTCCATGATCGCGTTTCCGAGAATCTACGGAAAGCAAAAGCATCTGGTTTTTCAAATTGAAAAAATTACTAAAATTTGAGTACTGAAAGATTTACACCACGTCATCATATTAATGATGAACCAGTTCATAAACCCTTTTCATGTATAGGGCCTCGTTGATCTGATTGAAAAAATCTTCCCATTCCATCCGGGTAAAAACCAGACTGATGTCTGGAGAAGGTGTAGACAGAATTACAACTTCTTTTCCATTGGGATGATGTTCCAGGAAATCGTTAAAATTCAGCTTTCTCGTTGCTGTATAGAAAGCATCGAATTGCGCAAAAGAAAAATTCATTAATACACCAGCCCGCCAGATATTGAGCACTTTACAATTATTACATTGTGCAATGGTGATATTTTCATTTTGGGAAAGTATAGTAGTTTTACACATAAGCTGATTTCTTAAATAA
>JAZBLB010000041.1:0-32357 GCA_037032985.1 Bacteroidota bacterium | reverse complement strand
CAACGAACATTTAGGTGTAGCAAGGCTGATTACCGAACCAATTTATAATTGCCAGGCACTTTAAATGGATATTCCAATGGCACATTGCCATCTATCTTCACGAAGTTTAAATCGATATTAATTTTTTTAGCACCAGAGAGGGTATTGATCATCAGTGAACTCGGAAATAAAGAATCATTTAAATTCTGGTAATCAGAATATGCTACTTTTAAAGCCTGACCGGATTTAGAATCGTTTAAATTCGTCTCAGCTACCTTCAAGAGCGTATTAAACAATAATCTATAATCGAGGCCTTCTTTACTTCCGGTAACTAACCAAACGCCATTTTCCTGTTTCAAGTCGGCATCTGCGGTTAAAAAATCGCCCATCGCATTGCCAGTTAACATGGCTTGTAGTGTGTTGAAGTTAACCTGCTTATTGGTAAAATTATAGATATAACTAAAAGGCTTACTTAGATATTCGCCTTTTGCCCGGTTCATTACCTTGATACTATCCGGCGTAATTAGTGCCCTTGCGGGTTCATAGGCTCCACCCAATGCGGTGATGCTCACCCAAATAATTTCCTTATCCTTCATCCTGAAGTTCATGGTCACATCATTGGAATTGCCCGCAATATCCAGCTTAGCTTTCGCCTTTAAAGAAAGGGTATTAAATTTTGACTGTTTACTATTTAACAGGGCTAAAGCTTCGGCTTTAGTATTATCTGTTTTAGCTGCTGTGGCAGTTGGTGGTGCAACAACGATTACTTTTTTCGGCTTACAGGCAGATACAGAAATAATGGTTCCTGCAATTAGTAAACTATTTAAAATACTTTTTCTCATTAATTTTTTTATTTAATATTTCCGATCCGTTTCCTGCCGCCTTTGCCTTTTGCCATTGCAGTAATGCTGCTTCCTTATCCCCTTTCATAAAGAGAATATCGCCGTAATGCTCCAGATAAACACCGTTTTTATTGGTATTGTTTTGTAGCGCCTTTTCTACCCAGACCTTTGCCAAATCATACTTTTGCTGCTTGAATAAAATATAAGCATAGGTATCAGTAATAGATGAATTATTAGGCATTGCATTAGCCGCCGTTTCTGCATATTTGGCGGCTTTGGCCAGGTCATCATTTTTTAGGGCAAGGTAGTAGGCATAATTATTCATGATAAAATAATTATCCGGTTCCAGTATGATCGCTTTTTCGAAGACTGTTTTTGCCAAAGTGAAATTATTTTGATTTACATAAATATCACCTTGAAGAGCAAAAACCTGTGCTTGTAAACTTTTATTATCAACATCCAACTGCAAAGCAGCTTTCAGGTTATTTTGTGCCAGATCAAGCTTACCCGTTTTAAATAAAGCATAAGCAGTATAGTAATAAAGACTGGCTTGATTGGGATATATCGTGAGGGCTTCATCACCCAGCTTTATGGCGTCATCATAATGACCCAGCAAGGTTTGAATATTGATAATCTGTTCCCAAACCACATAAACCTGATCATTTATTTTCAATGCGGCCTGATACTGCACCAATGCTTCCCTTAACTTATTCTGCTGATATAAAACATCGCCGTAAAGTGCAAGTGCCTTTGCATCCGATGGATTTTTTTCAGCCACAAGCTTACTTAATGCTGTTACGTTCTCGGCGACGATTGGCTGGTTTAACTTTGAAAATAAGGAGGCGATAATTTTCACCTTTTCGTTCAACGGCATTTCTACACTTTCAAATGCTTTTTTTAGCGCGGCAAATGCCTGTGCATCATTTTTCTGCTTACCATAAATATCGGCAAGCCCAAGGTTAATTTCAAAATGATCAGGAGCCAGCTGCTGCGCCTTCAATAAAACCTTCAGGGCTTCTGTATCATTTCCTTTTTGAAGCAATAAGCCAGCTGCATAAAGATAGTTTTTGATATCTGCCTGATTCCCTTCCAAGAGCTTTACTATGTCACTTTCAGAAGCACCAGAATTCGGCTGAAAGCGCTTTTTAGCAGTTAAAAGTTCATTAGAGTCTCCAAATTTCGAGAGAATTTCATCATAAGTTTTCTTGGAGGCATCTATTTGATTGGATAGAAATTGTGCATTTGCTTTATCAAAATAATAAGCATCATTCTCCGGATCTATTTTAATTAACTGATTAAATACCTCAATTAACTCTGCCATTTTATTGGTGCGCTTATATACTTCTGCCAGCAAGCGCTGATACCAGGGATTATTTGGCTTCAGGCTTATTGCCTGTCTGATATTTAATTCTGCCTCTGATAAACGATCCAAACGCAAGTTTGCATTCGCCATCTCAAAAAGCGCCGCATCATTGTTAGGCTCCAGGCTAACTACCTTGTTAAAACTGGTTAGCGCCTGTGAATAATTATCAGTCATTTTATCCCTCAGTCCTGCAAAAAATAACTGTTTTACCATGTTGCTATCCCGGGCAGAGGCAACAACAGGAACCTGGGCAAAAGCTTTTCCGCCGATAACCAGCAATGCAAAAACAATATGCCTTTTTATCATATAATTAAATAAATGGTGGAATCATGGTACAATTTGCAAACATACTGCTCACTCAAAATTTATCATTCTTTCATTTCGATCATTCAACACACGCTCATTCTATCATTCGAGAATTCAAAACGCTTTCAATTAGACTTAACCCTTACCGGTATGGCCGTATCCACCTTCGCCTCTCAACGTTTCCTCAAGCGAATCAACTGCTTGCCACTGCACGGTTTCATGTTTAGCTACTACCATTTGTGCAATTCGATCGCCGTTAACAATCTTAAAATCTGTATCAGATAAATTTACCAATAACACTTTAATTTCGCCACGATAATCTGCATCAATAGTTCCGGGAGCATTAACGATGCTAATGCCATGTTTGTATGCCAAGCCACTCCGGGGCCTAATCTGCGCCTCAAAACCAATTGGTAAGGCTATAAACAAACCAGTGGAAATAAGCTGGCGCTGTAAAGGCTTGAGAATGATTTCTGCTTCAATTGATGCCCTTAAATCCATACCTGCAGCTTGAGCAGTTTCATATTGAGGCAACGGATGTCCTGACTTATTGATGATGTTGATATTCATGTTATAAAGGAAATGGTTTGTAAATAAAGGCTAGCGCTTTAACATTTTTCTTAAATCATCTTTTTCAAAATAAGCTACTCCGGCAATAAAAGCAATTAGCATGGCATTGCCGATATAAATGTTCTTATCAAAAATGAAGAACGATGAAAATACGATAATAGTGGAAACGATTAAATAGGCCAGAATCTTTTTAAGGTTATAAGGAATGGGATAATATTTCTGTCCAAGGAGGTAAGAGATGATCATCATGGTACCATAAGTTGCCATTGATACCCATGCAGAGCCCATGTAGCTGTATTTCGGAATTAGGATCATGTTGAAAACAATCGTAATTACTGCACCAACTAAAGATATATATAAGCCGAAACGCGTTTGATCAGAAAGTCTGTACCAAATGGAGAGGTTCATGTAAACCCCTAAACACACATAGCCAACCAAAAGATAGGGAACAGCAGGCAGCCCTACCCAGTATTCGGCCAGGTGAGCTTTATCTCGACTGATAAAATACTTCAGGATTTCGATATTGGCCGTTAAAGCCACAAAGAGAATAGAAAGGGCAATCACGAAATATTCTAAAATTTTTGCATAGGTAACTTTTGCATTTTCGTTTTTTGCATAGCTAAAGAAAAATGGTTCAGCACCTAATCTAAAGGCCATATTAAAAATGCTCAGGAAAATGGCCAGTTTGCATACCGCCCCATAAATACCAACCTGGGCTTCAGTAGTGTACCGATCCAATAGAATTTTATCTAAATTCTCATTAATGATAAACGATAGGTTAGCAACCAGTACAGGCCAGCTGTAGGACAACATATTTTTAAACAAGGCAGAATCGAACTTAAACTGCACCTTTAGAAATTCAGGCACTAAAAGCAGGAAGGTAATTCCGCTTGCAATCAGGTTTGAGATGAAAACGTACCCAACCCATTTATCTCGAAACCAGCCCTGAAAGAATTCACGCCCAGGCAAATCATGTTGAATGATTAATGGAATGCCATAAATAAAAAACAAACTCAGCAATACATAACTCAGAATATTTACAAATTTAATGATGCTGTAGCGGAAAGGCTTTCCATCGGCCCTGATTCTGGCAAAAGGAATAACACAAATGGCATCAGAGAACAGTAGCCATAAAAAATACTGAACATATCGCCTTTGATCCTGATAATGCGACATGTTATTATTCAACAGCCATTTTGTAATCGGCTCTGTAAAAACAAGCCCTGTAATTAAAAACAAGGTAGAAACAAAAGCGACGATAAGAAAGGAATTATTGTAGACCTGAGCTTTCCGATCTTCATATTTATTTAAATAACGAAAAAATGTAGTTTCCATCCCAAAAGCCAGAATGGCATTGGTCATCGAAGCATAGGCATACATCTTGGTAAAAACACCAAGTGCCGCAGCGCCATAACTTCGGGTAAATATGGGTGTTAAAATAAAGTTTAATAATCTTGAAGCTATGGTGCTGATCCCATAAACCATGGTTTGCCCAAGAAACTTTTTATATACAGACAAGTAATTTTAGATTTTAGGATTTTAGATTTTAGATTAAATAGCCATTCAGGCTTCTAAAAATTAAAATCGATTTAAATATAAAACAATAATACGATTCTAGGTTTTAAATCGCGATCGCCAACCTCAATCTTAACTTAACTTTACCAGAGTAAATTCTTTTTTACCACTTCAAAATTCCTGAAATCTTTAGGTTCACCTTCACTAATCTCCACATTTTCCACAGCCGATTTATCTGGTCCTTCTTTGCACCACTCGGTAAAAGCATCTAAAATAAATTGTTCAGCTTCTGCCTCTATATAAACCGACCCATCCTTTTCATTTTTAACGAAGCCGCGAATACCCATTTGATCAGCTACCGCTTTTGTGCTCGCCCTGAAGAATACGCCTTGCACTTTGCCTGTTACTTTTATATTGATGTGTTTCGTCATACCAGCAAAGTTAATTTTTTTGTGTGATGTTATGGCTGTTTTTTAAACTCGTGCCGGCCAAATGAAACGAGTCCAAAAGCAATGGCAAATATGATGTAGATAATTGCTGGCAAAATCAATACATCACCTGTGGTGTGTTTTAGATAGTATTTCGCTATTGCCAATCCTCCTGCTAAAAAATGCAGAAAATTTCCAAGCGAAACAGGTTTACTGTAGATGCCCCCGATCAAATTTGACTTGGCTGTCCAGTTTAGAATAGCGAAACCAAGGTAAAGCGCACCTAATATCTGAATAATTAAGATGAATAACGCCTGTTTTTCTAAATGTAGATAGCTCAAAATCTCTTCCGGGACAAATGAGCAGATTAACCCAATCAAACTAAGAAAAATGGCGCTTGCAACCATTAGGTATTTTGTGTTCATAACTTCAACAAATATTCTTTTTGTGCGATAAATTCCTGCCAGATGCCATCTAGAATTTGTTTCGCCGGCTTAATTTCTTTGAGCATCGCTGAAATTTGACCAATTTCGAGTTCTCCATTCTCCATATCACCTTCAAACATACCGAGTTTAGCCCTTGCCCGTCCTAAAAGTTCCAATAATTTCGCCCGATCTGCTCCTTCGGCTTCGGCTTGAAAAACTGCTTCTGCAAATTCATTCTTTAATAACCTTACCGGTACCAATTTCTTCATGGCCAGTTTGGTATCTCCCTCGGTTGATGAAATGATTTTATGTTTGAAGAGCGGATGAGCAGAAGACTCTTCCGCAATGGCAAAAGCCGAACCGATTTGAACGGCATCAGCGCCAAGAGCAAAGGCAGCCAACATGGATTTACCACTTCCTATTCCACCAGCGGCAATTACAGGAATATCAACAGCAGCCTTAATCATGGGGATTAAACACATGGTGGTAGTTTCCTCCCGGCCATTATGCCCGCCCGCTTCAAAACCCTCAGCTACAATAGCGTCAACACCAGCCTCCTGTGCTTTCAATGCAAATTTAGTATTTGCAATCACATGCACCACGATAATGCCTTTTTCTTTTAGGGCGCCTGTCCACGTTGCCGGGTTACCTGCAGAAGTAAAAACAATATTAATACCTTCCTCAATAACGATGTCCATTATTTCCTGAACATTCGGGTACATGAGCGGAATATTTACTGCAAATGGATTACTGGTGGCACTTTTGCATTTTCGAATATGCTGCACCAAGGTTTCAGGATACATGGATCCTGCACCAATGATGCCCAAACCGCCCGCATTAGAAACTGCAGATGCTAATTTCCAGCCGCTACACCATACCATTCCAGCTTGAATAATCGGGTATTTGATGTTAAGAAGTTTGCAAATTGGGTTTTTCAAGTACATAATAGTTCATCCTTCCAGTTAGGTTTTTATCCTAACGCATATGGATCCAAATTAGGATATTTCTCCAACAAGCCAATTAATTGACTTATTAAATTATTTAAAGGCTGAATAATATTCAGCAGATATTTCAGGCAACATAAGTGAATATAAAGCATATGCATTTCCTTCTCCTCCGGCACTTGTTTAATCCAATTAAATGGTGGATTTGGTAAGAGTTTGGGCCTGCCGGGTAGATTTTTATTCCAAAGCCTACTATGGTGTTCGCAGTAATTTCTTATTTGAGATAAAGATTGCAACCAGCTAGGCAAAAAGGTATGGCTAACTAATCCCAATTATTTAGCAATGGTATCTTTAGACTTTACATCATTTTTTAGGTGGCCGTAAATTTTAGAGAGTGCACCAAAGCTTGTCAGTTCCAATGTTTTCCAAGATGGAGCGAAACGCAAATCATCTTTATGCTTGGTTCTATGAGATTTAATGAGAACATCTTTAGATCGAACTATCTCTTCTTCTATAACAGCTAAAGTTTTTACAGCTTTTGGGACATTTTGAAATATCTCCAATTTCTGGAACCGCCAAGGTCCAAATTCGTGGAGTAAATGATAAATTAATTTTGTTCGCAAACTAATTTCTATCTTCTCAATCGCGTCGAAAATGAGTATACGAAGTTCTCTATCGAGATTATATAGGTAGATTACATCTTCAAACTTGCTGCCCGTTTTAAATATGTGATTTTCCTTTGGCTCAGATTGCATTGGCCACCAATAGCCTGCCAAGCGATAATAACTAATATGAGACAAAGGACGAAAAGCTAGGTCGGGATCTGAGATTGATAAATTCCGATCTATCAATTTAGCGATTTGTTCATCTATTTTTAGTGATTGCTTATTGTACATAAAAAGCCTATAAAGCAAAAGACACGCGCTAGGACGTTGTTCTTAAGGGTAGGGTGGCGTGTACTGTTGATGCGAAGACAAGTAAATTCATTTAGAAAGAATAATATATTAAGCCAGTTTAATTACCTGATCGCTCTCAATTTCAAAACCCTCAGATAACTGGATCAGGTTTAATCCAGGTGATTTTCCAACTTCGATCGATCCAAATCTATGCGACAGGCCTAGAAAGTCTGCACCATTTAGCGTTGCCCACTGCAAAAGTTTTTCAAATTCTACTTTTTTCAACACCTGCAATGTCTTCATTTCGGCCAGGATATTAAGTTGATGATTACTAGCCAGGCTATCTGTTCCTAAGGTAATTTTCAGTCTTTCTGAAATAAATAAATCTACATCGGGAAGGGTATTTTCAATGTACAAGTTTGCCTGCGGACATAAGCACCAATATAAATCAGTATGGTTATCTTTTGCAAAATCTATATCCGCTCTATTGGATACTGTATTATGAACCAGCAATGTTTTTTGTTTTTTGATAGCAGGTAACCACGTTTGTAAAGACGTTTTACCTGAAGGCTTGAAGAACGCTAAATCAAGACCTAAAAACTGATAAAGCCTGAGAAAGCCTCCTGATTTATTTTCGAAAAATTCATTTTCATCCGCAGTTTCCTGATTATGCACACTAATAAAAGCATGGTCTTTTTCAGCAGCTGCATTAATTAAGGCAAAAAGCGCGGGTGATACTGAATATGGCGCATGTGGTACAACGGTTGCGGGCAAAGGTGCAAACTGGTTTTTAATTTCGTTGGCAAAATCCATGGTTGCAGTTGCCAGTTCTGGATTAAAACTCAGCGCCTCCACAAATGTGTGGTAATGAATTTTGCTTTGCAGCTTCACTTCCTTTGAAATAAGCTGATTTGAGATATCCCCAACTGCTACGATTCCCTGATCAAACATTTTTTGATCGGCGATAAGCATTGCCGATCGAATTTCGCCTACATCAGCAGATCTGCTTTTAATAACCGTTCGTACAAATTCTACCAGACCTCTATGTTCAGGTACCTTACCGAACATGTGCGACAATTCCAGATGACAGTGCGTATTGATGAAACCCGGAACAATTGTACCCTTAAGTTTATCAACCTTAATTTGACGCTGTTGAGCCGCAGTTTCAGTTAGAATTTCCTGAATCTCACCCGCTTCATTGACCGAAACGATACCGTTTTTCAGCGGTGATGTACTTACAGGAAAAACCCAGTCGGCCGAAAAATATGTGAGCATGAAACAAATTTAAGATTTAGATTTCGGATTACGATTTTCTCTTTTTACAGTAAGTTTTAGAGGAGAGTGGATTTGACAATTCAGAACAATTTAAAATCCTAAAATGAACATTCGTAGATTGAAAAGAGCCTCCTATCGGAATCGAACCAATGACCTACTGATTACAAGTCAGTTGCTCTACCAGCTGAGCTAAGGAGGCTTTCAATCGGGCTGCAATGATAGAAAAAAATATTCTTTTCCAGAAAATTTATTTTAAATTTTTACTACCTGCTTTCAGCACAGCATTTCAGGCCGCAATAACGCTCAACTCAATATCAATCTGTTACCAAATCCCCCAACTTGTGGAATAATTCCCCACTATCATTTTTTTGGCACAAACACAAAATACTGATTTACAATAGTTTGGTATTTCGTGCCAGCTTTGGCATCATTATGAAACATTAGCAAGTATTGTTACACATATTAAAATTCAAATTTGACATACTATGAAAAAGTTCATTTTATCAGCTACATTTTTAGCGTTCGCAGGGTTCTCAGCAGTACAGGCAAGTGAAGTAAATACAATTAAAAACACTGCAATTGTTGCAGTTCAAGATAGCGCAGTAAAAACACCGGTTAAGTTAGAAGAACTACCTGAGCCAGTAACAACAGCATTAAAATCAGATGCATATAAAGGCTGGTCAGCTACCGAGGCATGGTCAGTTAAAGAAGGCGAGAAAGAGTATTACTTAATCAATGTTAAAAAAGAAGCAGAAACAGGTTCTGTGAAAATTGACAAAGACGGTAAACCAGTTCAATAACAACTGCCCTTGGAGGCATAATCAATAAGCGTAGCCTTCGGGTTACGCTCAACTAAGCAAATCACGAAACTATTTGATAGTTTCATCACCATTAAATATATAATAAGATGAAAAAATTAATTTTATCAGCTGCGTTCTTAGCTTTTGCAGGATTCTCAGCAGTACAGGCGAGTGAAGTAAATACAATGAAAAACGCTGCAATTGTTGCAGTTCAAGATAGCGCAGTAAAAACTCCGGTTAAGTTGGAAGAACTTCCAGAGCCAATAACAACCGCATTAAAATCCGATACCTATAAAGGCTGGACAGCTACTGAAGCCTGGTCGGTTAAAGAAGGCGCAAAAGAATACTACATTATCAATGTGAAAAAAGAAGCTGAAACTGGTTCTATCAAAATCGATAAAGACGGTAAGCCTGTTGAATAAACCCAATATTACATCTACCTAGTATAAGAAGGCCAGTTTTTAACTGGCTTTTCTTATTTTTGTTGTATGGCCAAAATCCTGATTTTAGAAGACGATACAACATTTGCACAATTGCTTGAGGTTTTTTTGACTAAAAATGGTCACGAAATTTCTTTAGCTACGCACATCAAATCTTCTTTTAAACTAATTGAAAATGAATCTTTTGATTTGTTTTTAATCGATTATCGCCTCCCTGACGGAATTGGTTTCGAGGTCATTACACACACCAGAAATCTTGGCATTCCTACGCCCATCATCATCATGACCAGTTTTAATGATGTTCGAACAGCCGTAAAATCAATGCAACTTGGTGCCTTCGATTACATTACCAAACCCGTCAATCCAGATGAACTGTTAATGGTTATTAAAAGTTCACTTACAAAAAAGGAATCCAAAGATGATAAAAGGGAAGTTGCAGACGCTGACCTGATTAAAGGCAAAAGTGCCATTGCCGATAAGCTTTATCAACACATTGATTTAGTTGCGCCTACGGACATGTCAGTTATCATTCAGGGAGAAAGTGGAACGGGGAAAGAATTTGCTGCAAGAACCCTACATCAGCAAAGTAAACGTGCCGCTAAACCATTCATTGCAATAGATTGTGGTGCACTATCTAAAGATCTGGCTGCAAGTGAACTTTTCGGACATGTAAAAGGTGCCTTTACAGGTGCATTAAATGATAAAAAAGGCCAGTTCGAAGCCGCAAACGGTGGAACTTTGTTTTTAGATGAAGTAGGGAATTTAAGCTACGAAGTACAGATCAAGTTATTGCGCGCTTTGCAAGAAAGGATCATTCAACCGCTAGGTAGCAATAAACAAATCAATGTAGATGTGAGAATTATCACCGCAACAAATGACGATTTATTGAATAGTATTTCAGCGGGTGAGTTTAGAGAAGATTTATACCATCGGTTGAATGAATTTAAAATTCAACTCCCTGCTTTGCGAAACAGAGGCAGTGATCTGGAATTATTCATCAACCATTTCGTGCAGCTTTCTAACCGGGATCTGGGTAGAAACGTTAAGAGCATATCTGCTGAGGCTAAGTCATTGCTCCTAAATTACGACTGGCCAGGAAATTTAAGAGAATTAAGCAATGTAATTAAGCGCATGGTTTTGTTAACGCCCGGAGAGGTGGCACAAGTGAATGCCTTGCCTGATGAGATGATGATTTCGGTGAATCAACAAACCCTGCCGGGAAGTTCGTCAGATTTAAAAGCAGTGCACGAGCAAAATGAGAAAACGTTAATTGCTGAAACTTTAATTAAAGCAAAACATAATAAATCTAAAGCTGCAAAAATGCTAAATATAGACCGCAAAACGCTTTATGCTAAAATGGAGCGGTACGGAATTGAATAAGGTATAATTATTGACCTTTAAACATTAGCCATTCTCTAATACAAAGGTTGTTGTAAAGTTGACTTAGTCTACACTTTTTTCAGTCAGCGGCTCCATCTCTTGCATTACGGCAATAAGTGCATCTAACTTTAATAGCTGACTTAAAACAGCTTGCTTAATGTCCTGATCAATACCTTTCCCGGCAATTTCAAACTCCAACTGCCTTAGCGCCTGAGCGAGCGTTTTAGCCCCCATTTGTGCAGTTCTTCCCGCAATTCGATGGATAATCAACCGGCTTTTATCCTGATCATTTTCTGCAAGATGAACTTTCAGTTCGGCTGAATCATTGATACTATCCTGTTTAAACCTCACCAAAATCTTTTCCAGCATTTGCTGATCGCCGAAAGTCATTTTTTCAATTGAGGAAAAATCGAACTCCGGTGCCTGGGGTAAGATTTCAGTTTTTTCGAAAATCGACAACAAATCTACTGCCCGGAATGGTTTTAAAATTAATCCATCAAAACCTTCACTCAACACCATTTCCCGCTCCTCTGGCAAAACCTGCGCCGTAATGGCATAGAATTTAACATCAGCAGGCAGTCTCTTCTTTAAGATATGGCAGAGCTCCAATCCTGTCATTTCCGGCAAACGCATATCTACCAACACATATTTAAGCGCTGGGTGTGGCGCTTCTTTTAAGATATCAGCTACTTCATTAAACCTTTTAAAGGGGATATCATTCTTCTCAAAAATTAATCCGCAGAGATCCAGAATCAGGCGATCATCATCAATCACCCAAACCATCCCTGGGTCTACAATTGCATAGTGATCCAAATCCATTGGATCAATTACCTTTTCATCGGTTTGCTGATAGGTTAAATAAATATTAAAAGTTGTCCCTTTACCAACCCTGCTTTTTACATGTATTCTCCCCCCTTGTGCATCAATTAAAGCTTTCACAATTGGCAGGCCTAGACCCGTTCCGGTTTGATTCAGCACATACTGCTCCGGTGATTCGATTTGTTCAAATTCGTTAAATATCTTCGGAATTTCCTTTTCATCGAAACCAATTCCGGTATCTTTTACCGTAAAATTGAAATGCAGGTTTCCTTGTTGCTTTTTACAGGTTACGTTGAGCGTAATTTCACCTTTCAAAGTAAATTTCACCGCATTACCCAAAATATTAAAGAGAATCTGTTTCAGGCGGAAAGCATCTCCGCTCACAAACTCAACCCCACTTAAATCTAAATTGGTAATCAGTTTGAGCGATTTTTGTTCAGCCAACGGCCGAATAACCGAGGTCACCTCTTCTAACATATTGCCAATGTCAAAAACCTGACGGTTGAAACTAAACTCCCCGGAAATAATGCGGTTATAATCCAGTACTTCGTTTACAATTTGCAATAAGTGAATCGATGATTGATAAATAGCGTCGATGTCTTTTTTCTTGGGATGATCCTGTTGAGAAATTAATTCTGCATAGCCAAGAATAGACTGTAAAGGCGTCCTGATCTCATGACTCATATTAGAAAGAAACCGTTGCTTGGCTTTACCGTGGTATTCGGCTAAGTCTTTTGCCTCTTCTAAAGCCCTTCTATACTTATTGCTTTTGGTAATGTCTGTTAAGATTAAATACAGTAAAATAACGGTGAGAAAGAAAAAGGTAATAATGATTGCCGTAATTTGGGTAATACCATCATTCACCACTTCTTTAGCCTGGATACCATTTAAATCTACCTGCGCTACGGCTTCGGCTTCCACTTCGCGTAAAATTTGAAGCATCTGGCTGGTTAATGCATTACTTGCTGTTGATAAATTAGCCTCTCTTTTTAAAAATTTCTGGCTTTTTTGCCGCTGCTCTTTCTCAATGTTTTTAAGCGAGCCAGCCATGCTTTTCATAATGCTGTCTTCCGCTTTGGCATTCAGCGTATCACGTTTAACCTTAAACTCTTCATTGATGATTTTATAAACTTCAGATTTCTTTTTACCAAACAGCTTACTTAGAAACCCTCTTGATTTCTCTTCTTCTTCCGGAGCAACTGTGGTGGTTGAGGTAGTGGTTTCTGTGGTTAAAACTGCACTATCAGTTTGGCGAGACCGTGTGGCGACTAATTCATTTAATTTCTGAACTTCATTGGAAAACGATTTTGTATTTACCAAAGTCTCACGGACTTTCAGATAAGCAATAAACTGTTTATCGCGTGCAATCAGTAAATTTTTAATTGATTTGATTCTTTTCAGCTGTAACTCATCACCTTTATAAAGACTACGTAGGGTGTCTAAATTGGACCGAAGCTGCCTGGATTCTTTTAGAAAACTAGAATTGCCTTGTTTATTAAATGCCTCATCACGCTGCAGCTGATCGAGTCTGGCAATTTTATGCGATAGCTCATTTACAATCCTTAATCTATCATTAGGCGCAGAAATTTCTTCCACAGTATTCAGCATCCGGGTGAAAGCAAATTTGCTGATTCCCCAGGCCAGCAGCAAAGCAAAACAGGCAAATAGGAAACCGATAATTACCTTACTTTTAACTGCCCGGAAAAAACGCTTCTGAATTGCGGCTGCCATGAAATCTAGAATTTGTTACCTTAGTATTAAACGAAATTTTCGCCCAAAAGACATATCGAACAATATAATACAATTGTACCCCCAAAAGGTTTAAATTATTTACTTAGTTTTGTTTGAAGCCTGAAAACATGAACCGTATCGATCGCCTTTTCGGCATACTAACACTTCTCCAATCTACTAAATACATTACTGCAGAGAAGATTGCACAGCGATTCGACATGAGCGTGCGCACAGTGTACCGTGATATTAAGGCGCTCGGCGAACAAGGAATTCCCATTAGTTTCGAACCAAATAAAGGCTATTTTCTGGTTCAGGGCTATTTTTTACCGCCCGTATCTTTCAATATGGATGAGGCAAACGCACTGCTCCTGGTAGAAAGCTTAGTGAATGGTTTTGCCGATCAATCTATCCGCTCTCATTATTCTGCTGCATTGACCAAGGTAAAAGCCGTGCTGAAAACTAGCCAGAAAGAAAAGCTAGAAAAAATGAATCAGCATATTAAACTGCAGATTCCAGAACGTTTAAACTTCAATTATGGCTATCTTTCCCTTATTCAGCATGCCATTTCTGATAAAAGCTTAATTGAACTTGAGTATAAAAACGCAAAAGAAGTGGCAAGTAAAAGATGTGTAGAACCGATAGGGTTAATTTTTTATGCTTTCAGCTGGCACCTGATTGCCTGGTGCCATTTCAGAAATCAATACCGAGACTTTAATTTAACCAGAATTATCTGCCTTAAAAACCTGGAAACCCCTTTTTCCAAAACAGACCACATGCCTTTAAGCGACTATATGAGTATGCTCCCGGTTAACTTCTAAAAATCAACTGCCAGGCTTTTTCTCAACTTGCTGATTAGGCAGCTTCCATATAAACTGCTAGTGTTTCGAGCAATAAAAATAAAATGATTTTATTTTTTAGCACTGCCATAGGGTTGTCACTACCGCCTATTTTCTTTGTATCACCAAAACGAAAAAAGATGAGCTTCGCCGACTTACTATTAATGGAATTACACGGAATTGAAAAATCAAAACAAAAAAATATGGATATTATTAAAGCATTATTGAAGGAATTGGAATCGGAATTTACCACGACTAAGAAATTTCTGGCCCTTGTACCTGTGGGTAAATTTGAATGGGCACCACATGAGAAGAGCATGAAATTAAAATCACTTGCCTGCCATATTGCGGAGCTTCCTGAATGGATTAGCTTGGCGCTTACTGCCGATGGTTTAGATTTCGAAACCGCTCCTTATCAGGAAAAAAAAGCAGAAAATACTGATGACCTTTTAAAACTTCTGGAAGAAAGTTATGAAAAGGGCAGATTAGCATTGACACAATTCAATGTTGAAGAGTTTGATAAGCAGTGGATTTTGCGCAATGGAGAAGTTATTCTTGGCGATTTCACCAAATATGAAATGATGCGCATGTCATTTAGTCAAACCATTCATCACCGTGCACAACTGGGTGTTTATTTAAGAATTTTGAATATCCCTATCCCTGGCAGCTATGGCCCGAGTGCAGATGAACTTGGATTGTAATCACTGGAAAAAAACCAAAATAAAAAACCCTGGCCATCCGGCGCAGGGTTTTTTCAATTGTCCCCAGTGACACACTATAAAAAAAGTGTTTCTTTATTATACTGGATTTACTGTCAGTATAAATTGCGCTGTGTTTTATGCACAAAGCGATTTACTGCCGTCAGCTATTTTTATGTAATCTATCTGTTCTAAATAATCCTGGTAAGCCAGAAGAACACCTTCTTCCAGTTCAACGCTTGCTTGCCATCCCGTATTGTTTATTCTTGAAACATCGAGTAATTTTCTTGGCGTTCCGTCTGGTTTGGAAACATCGAAGATTAATTCTCCATCATATTCCAAAACCTTTGAAATGGTGGTTGCCAATTCTTTAATGGTCAAGTCCTCGCCAGTACCAATGTTCACAATTTCACTGCTGTTGTACACTTTCATCAAATGCACGCAGGCCTCTGCCAAATCATCCGCATACAAAAACTCTCGTTTTGGTGTCCCGGTACCCCAAACGGTTACCGATGGAGCGCCATCTTGTTTAGCCTCATGAATTTTGCGAATCAACGCGGGTAACACATGCGAATTTTCAGGGTGATAATTATCATTTTTACCATACAAATTGGTTGGCATTGCACTGATGTAATTCACGCCATATTGCTTTGAATAAGACTGACACATTTTGATTCCGCAGATTTTGGCAATGGCGTAAGCGTCGTTAGTTGCTTCCAAAGCACCGGTCAACAGATACTCCTCCTTAATAGGCTGTGGCGCCAGTTTCGGATAAATACAAGATGAACCCAGAAATAAAAGTTTTTTAACCTGATTGGCGTATGATGCCTGGATTACATTATTCTGAATGTTGAGATTCTGAACTAAAAAATCTGCAGGATAAGTATTATTGGCCAGAATTCCGCCAACCTTTGCCGCCGCTAAAAAAACGTAATCAGGCTTGTGTGTGGCAAAGAAATGATCCACTTCCAACTTATCAGTCAAATCCAGTTGTTTGGAAGTTCTTTTAATAATGTTGGTGTAACCTTGCTTAACCAAGGCCCTTTCTATCGCTGAGCCCACCATACCTTTATGGCCGGCAACATAGACTTTAGCGTCTAAATTAATTAGATCGGTTTGTTTCATTCTACTCATATTGATTTTTGATAACATAACCTGATTCTTTCAGTAATTGGTCTTTTTTGAAAAGCTCGACATCAGCTTCAACCATTTCACTTACCAGCATCTGCAGGTCATACTTAGGTTTCCAGTTTAACAATTGATTTGACTTAGTGGGATCTCCAACCAAAAGATCAACTTCTGTAGGGCGGAAATATTTTGGATCAACTGCAACGACTTCTCTTCCAATTTCCAATTGATAATCCGGATTGTTACAATATACGACAAATCCTTTTTCCTCTACACCAGTACCGGAAAAACCGATCTCCACACCAATTTCTGCGAATGCTAACTTTACAAATTCGCGTACAGGTGTAGTAATTCCCGTTGCAATAACAAAATCGGAGGGAGAAGGTTGTTGAAGAATTAAATACATCGCCTCAACATAATCTTTTGCGTGGCCCCAGTCTCTTCTGGCATCAAGATTACCTAGGTAAAGCATATCCTGAAGGCCTAAACCAATTTTTGCAACACCCCTGGTAATCTTTCTAGTCACGAATGTTTCACCTCTCAAAGGACTTTCGTGGTTAAATAAAATTCCGTTACATGCATACATTCCATATGCTTCTCTATAATTTACAGTAATCCAGTACGCATACATTTTAGCTACCGCATATGGTGAACGTGGATAGAAAGGGGTGGTTTCACTTTGTGGCACTGCCTGCACTAATCCATAAAGCTCTGAAGTGGAAGCTTGATAAATTCTTGTTTTGTCTTGTAGGCCTAAAATTCTGATGGCTTCTAAAATTCTTAACGTACCAATCCCATCTGCGTTTGCAGTATATTCGGGCACATCAAAGCTTACCTGTACATGAGACATGGCACCAAGGTTATAAATCTCATCAGGTTGTACCTGCTGAATGATTCTGATCAAGTTGGTCGAGTCGGTTAAATCACCGTAATGAAGTACCAAATTTCGGTTCTCCACTTCAGGACCTTGATACAAGTGATCAATCCGATCGGTGTTAAACTGCGAACTTCTTCTTTTTATACCGTGTACTTCATAACCTTTTTCTAATAAAAGTTCGGTTAGGTATGCGCCGTCCTGACCAGTTATCCCTGTAATTAATGCCTTTTTTTTCATTGCGTTTTTTATTTATAATATTTTTATTTTTTCTATTTTAAAATGCGTTTTCATGTCCTTTGAAAACCTGTCTGGCAGTGAGCATGATAATTTTTAGATCAAGTTTATTAGACCAGTTCTCTAAATACCAGATATCATGTTTTACCCGGTTCTCCATCATTTCATCTCCGGCGGTATTTCCCCTGAAGCCCTTTACCTGCGCCCAACCGGTAATGCCCGGCTTGATGCGGTGCCGCATCATGAAATTATCAATGGTTTGCCTGTATTCTTCGGTATGTTTTAACATATGCGGTCGTGGACCGACTACACTCATGCTGCCACTTAGCACATTAAAGAACTGTGGCAGTTCATCCAGGCTCGATTTTCGTAAAAAACGACCGATTCTGGTGATTCTTGCATCGTTCTTCTGGGCGTGGTTGGTGTGCGCAAGATCATTGGATACCATAGTCCTAAACTTATAGCACCAAAAGGGCTGGTCATCTTTACCTGTTCGCTTTTGTTTAAAGATCACTTTCCCTGGACTGTCGGCCCGAATGAGTAGGGCAATCAGTACGTAAACCCAGCTAAAGGCGAGCAAAACCATCAAACTGAAGGAAACGTCAAATACCCTTTTAAGTTGCTGTTGGAAGGCATATTCGCTGCTCACCAGCTCAATAGCTGGACTGAAGATCAGCTGGTCATTTAACTGGCCAGCCAGCTCATCCTCATATTGATCAATGATCGAGTCATCAGAGAGATTAAAGTTGTTCATGATTTGATGCTAGTGTTTGCCTTAATTGTGGTTACTGAAAACCAATTCTGTTTTAATTTCCTTCATCACCGGAGCCGGGGTTTTGCAACCTTTTCCGGTTTCAATCTCCGAGAATAATCGCTTTAGAATTACATCTCTATTCAGCTCTCTCATCGCATATTCACGGGCATTGTGCGTTCTTTGCTGATGATTTTCAGAACAGCAAGCTAGTATTGTACTGGCTAAAAGACTTTCATTTTCACAATCAATGACCACACCCATATCATTTCCTTTAATGATTTTGTGTAAAGTACTTCCCTGTTCGGCGGTAACCAGCGCTAAACCACCTGAAGAGAGTATTCCGGCCAGTTTAGAGGGCATCATCAAATCGCAGGCATTTTTCTTTTGCAGCACCAGATGCACATCACTCATATTTAAAAATTCATTAAAAATATGAAGCGGTTGCAGCGGTAAGAAGCTAATGTTAAGCAATTTTTTACTGGTGGCAATTTCCTGCAGCTTGTTGCGATAGGGTCCGTTGCCGCAAATAATAAATTGAATATTGGCATGATGCTGAAAATCATCAGCAATGGAAATCAAACTTTCTAAGCCTTGCTTCTCTCCGATACTCCCGGAATAAAGCACGATTTTATCTGCTGAGGTAAAGCCCCATTGTTTTTTGAGTTCCTCCTTTTTATCAATAGGATGAAACTCCTTCACGTCTACCCAATTGGGAAACATCAAAACTTTTTTAGTGGTCTTCAACGCCACTTTTTCTAACATCCCTTCCGAGATGGTGGAAACATACGTAGTTCTGTTGATGATAAACTTTTCCATTTTTAGCATCAGGCCAAACAACGACTGATTTTTGATTACCCCTAAATCCCTCGCGGCCTCAATCTGCAAATCCTGGATATGATAGATCATCTTGCTACCTTTAATAAAGCAATAGAAGCTGCTTAAAAAACCCAGGTGAAAGGGTGGTGCCACGCAAAAAACGTAATCGCTTTTCGGTTTAAACAACAGGTAGATCATCATCAGCATCGAGGTGAGGAAGAAGCTTATATCGTGTAGAATCCGTTTCTTACCGGTCGGTACGGCCGGTACATAAAGCGGACACCGGTATACTCTTAGATCGCCGCTTGCATGAACCTCTTTCTTATAAAACAACCCCCTGTATGGTTTTTGAACACTCCAATTTGGGTAATAAGGGAAGGAGGTGACTACCGTACAGTCGTATCCGTCCTTGACTAACCAATCAATCATCTCCCCCGAGTATTTTCCAATGCCGGTAAGTTCAGGTGAAAAATTGATGCCAAGCAATAAAATGCGCTTTTTTGCAGTGTTGAGTTGTTCCATTTTGTTTTGGTTTGAGCGAGCACATCCAAAGATTGATGCGTGGTTATATGCTTACTAGTGAGCAGAATGAGGTTTTTTTTATGTTAATAGGTCCAGCAGAATGGCTAGAGGTCAATGATATGCCGGATGGGTAATCCCAAAAAGGTGTTCATGCCTACCCATCAGGTGTAAAGGCCATAAGCTTAGAATGATCGGATAGCCGCTAGCCTGAATCTTTATTACGGATACGGTTAAGTTGTAATCTTTCTATCCCGAATATAAACTGCAGGATTACCAGCGTATATTTTTCGGGCCTCCAGCTGCCTGGTAGCTACCGAATTTACCGTAAGGATGGCATGTGACAGGCAGTTCACCCCAGGACACACGACAGACTTTGCCCCAATCCAAACACCATCTTCCAGGTGAATGGATCCTAACCGATACGGAAAGTCGATCTTGTTGTAATCATGATTTCCGGTCAGCAACATTGCCCCTTGAGAGAGGCAAACATGATTGCCTATTTTAACATCCTCCAGGTTATCGATCCAGACCGATTCCCCAATCCAGCAATGATCGCCAATACTCAATCGTCTTGGACTCTTAATAATTACCCGGGGTTTAATAATTAACCCTTTTCCAACCTGAGCACCGAATAACCTAAGCAAGCTTGCTTTCAGCGAACTTGGCCATGGAATGGAGCTGTTAAAAACCAGGTAATTAAAGGGATACCAAAGAATATCCTTCCATTTGTTCCCGGCATTGTACGTTCCGATATCGAATTTCGAAAGATCAGCAGTTAATAAATTTGAAGTTTCCATACTCATCTTAATTCAAATTTGAAATCGCATCCACAAATCTGTTGGTTGCAGGTATGGTCGAAAAGTTTTTAGTAAACGAGTAAAAAGCATTTTTCGACATTGTATTTTTTGTTTTATAAGAGCTCTGTCCCCAGGATTCGAGTAACTGGCGGGTACCCGCTAGGGTATTGTTAAAAACATAACAGCCCCCATCTTCTTTAATTTCGCGCCAGATATTTACCTGATTGGAAATTAAAACCGGTTTCGAACAGGCCAAAGCCTCCACCACTGCAATGCCGAAGTTTTCCTGGTGACTCGGCAAAATAAATGCCTCGCAACCGTAAAATGCACCCCATTTCGAAAGCCCAGAAAGCATGCCCGTAAAAATTACGGATTTTCGCAGCAGGTGATGCTGATCGACCTGACGCTGAATTTTCTGACCAAACTCACTCTCTAAATCTGGCCCGGCTATAACCAGTTTTGGCAATAAGCCCGCCAGCTCTGAAAGCGGATTTTTTTCTATCGTTTCGATAATCGATAAATAGGCATCCAGCAATAAGTCAACCCCTTTCTTCTCATTAATTCGACTCAAGAAAAGGATATAGGGCGCATTATCCAGTTTCGGACAACGACTTTCAAATTCTAATCGCATTTCATCCACAAAGACCGGGGGATGCTCCACCCCGAGTCCGGTAATGAAGGTTCGCTTGGGTTGATACGGCTTAAAAGGCACTTTGGCGAGTGACTCTTCTTCTTCACAGGTAAACAAAATTCCATCTGCCGTATTAATGAGCTTATTTTCAATAAACTTCCAATAGAGCGTATTCCGTAAGGCTTTCATTTTCCTGCCGGAGGCCTGTTGGAAATAAGGATCCAGCATACCGTGCGGCATGACCAACACCTTAGGAACCTTGTCTTGCGCTTTGCCGGAAATCGTTTTAATGGCTTTCTGTAAAGAGAATCCCATGTAGGTCCAAAGCCCATGTACCACCACTTTATCGAAATAGGATAAATTGGCCACAAACCAGGAGGTTAGTCTTTTATTGTATCTCCATGGTCCTTTCCCACGCCCTAAAGCATGTACCGTAAAGGGATCTGATTTGAAGAAAAAAGATTCAGCGTCGTCTAAACTGACCACTTCGCTATAAATGTTTCTGGTTGATAAACCCGCAACGATTGTCCTTACTGCCTGACACACCCCGCCTTCCTTTGGATCCATAGAGGATACAACATGGAGAATCTTTTGCACTGGCTGCTCGCTCATTATAATAATATATTTAGTTTTTTTAAGTCAACTGTTCTTTGATGAGTACATTAATCTGGTCAATCGCATGCTGATGATGAAAATGCTGATGAACCATTTGGTAATTTTTTTCGACAATAGCCAGGTATTCTTCCGGGTAGTCCAGAATATGTCTGATTTGTTCAACCGGGTTTTCCCAATCGATCTCGACCACTGGGTTATAGTCAAACAACTGGGTAATTTCCTTTGGCGCGGAGCCAAGGATGACGCATTTCGAAGCCATGGCCTGCAAATAGCGAATCGTTAAGGTGGAAACTTCCCCTGCCAATGCAGGGTGGGTCACGCAGCGCGGAAAGCAAATGCAAATTTGTGAATCAGCAAGTCCCGCGGTAAAGTCCTCCGTGGTTGGAAACTGAAGCTTCCTTTTCAGTCCATGGACCGCAACATCATGGCTTGCAGAGCGTTCCTGATACTGATAATTAATGTGATGTTCCTGACAACCCTTGACAATGAGGTCGTGGTATTGCAACCATGATCTGCCGAAGGATAAAATATGGATTGATCGATCTTTCCATTCTTTATGTTGATAGGCATTTACATCAATGGTTTCCGGTACCCAGTGAACCTTGCAGTTGCTTAAGTTTAATTGCTTAAAATGCTGCGTGGCCTGATAAGAGGAGAGCAGCAACAGCTCTATTTTACTTTTGCTCACCAGTTCGGCAACCCGTTCAAAATCTGGCTCCCAGACATCGTAAGTCCATAAAACCCGCAAATCGCAATTGGTACCATAGTATGGAAACGTTTTGGCAGTAAGGTAATGGTAATAGGGAAGCCCAAGGGAAACCACAGCGCCTTTAACTTTTACCTGCTTAAGGATAGGTTTCAATAAGGTTTGTATACCGGAATAAAACCGGAGTGAAAATGATCTGGGATTAAAAAGCTTAGGACCGCGTTTAATCGTCCAGCTACTTTGCTTTTTGCAGTACTCTTCAAATGCCAATAGATGTGTAATATCAGGACTCGACTTCGGGATTTGCGAAGTAATTAAGGTAACCATAATCGAAAATTTAAGCGGGTGATAATTAGTTTAATCTTACTATCCGATCGTAGACCTGCTCAAAGTCATCCATCGCTTTTTGCTTGTTAAAGCGTTTGGCATTGGCCAGGGATTTAGCCACAAGCTCCTCCTGATTTGGCGTATTGAGTACTTGCTCCACCACTAATGCGGCGTCGCTAGCCCATTGTTTTGGATTTTCCTGATCTCTTAAAGGGATAAGAAAACCAGCGTCGCTTACTACCTCTGTCATCGGTGCTTCGTTACTGGTAATGACCGGGCAACCACAAGCCATGGCTTCTGCACTTGGCCAGCCGAATCCTTCAGCAAAAGAAGGGAAGAGAAACAGCGAGGCACCAGCATAAATCTGGCTAACCACGGTATCGCTTTGTCCAACCAAAAAATGAATATCGTTGCGATAAGAAGATTCTTTCCTCACCTTTTCTATAAAATCATCAGGCGGTGGCCCAACCAATACCAGCGGCATCCGCTTCTTGGTCATCGATCTCCAGGAGTTATATATCTCTATTACCCCGTTTCTGTTTTTGTACCAATGATTACCACCCACATGAAGCAGGTAACCATTACTTAAATTAATATTCAAGGTTAAGGACAAGGTTTCCCGTACATTAATCTTATTCAACGGCTTATAAAACTCTTCCAAACCGTTATAAATCATGTAAGTATTTAAGTTTGCTTCGGGCATTAACTTCTTTAAATCCGTATCTGTTTTATAAGAACTGGTAATAAAATTTTTCCCTTTTTTAAATCCATCACGAATAAATTTCTGATACATCTTTCCGGTAAAGCCTACTTCCTGACCTTTGATTTGCCCTAGTGCTGCCCACTGGGCCAGGAAATCGTGACAATGCATCACATGGTTCCGGTGCTTTACCAGGGGCATCCAAGGTCCCTGCGCCTGGTCTGTAAAAACAAAAATCGTTTCCGGGCTCACTTTTTTAAGTCGCCTTCTAACCTGGATCGGGAACATCACGTACTGATCGATATAACCCATCCATTTTTTTAATTTGGCTGGAACAGGTAAATCGAAAAAGGTAGAGTTTGGTGTCCAGATACTCACATCATGTGCCTTATCTTTCATGCCATCAACTAGCATATTAGTAAAACGGGGCATACTGGAAAAAGCTGGTCTTTTCTCTGAGCCAAAGAAATTCGGATTTGAAAAGAATATAATTTGCATAGTTTGTTTAGAGTTGAGGCAGGTTTGAACGGGTTAGCTGGCTAAAGCGCAATCAAATTTTCTTCTTTGAGTGGCTAATACAGCAATGTGTTTCGCTAATTCACTAGCGCATTGTTTATCACTGATGCGTAAACGGTCTTTTAGCAGCAGGTTAATTTTCGCTGCCAGTTTACTTCTTGTAACGACTACTCCTCCAAAGGATAGCGCAGATTTGGCGGCCCTTAGGCCTTGCTCGCTATCCTGCGAAACCAGCAGCACATCGATGGCAAAATAATGACTGGATAAGTCTTTTTGTTGCTGGATGCCTGTATAATATAAAGGCACACCGTAATCGTTCAGGCTTTTCGCTCCTAGGATTTTAAAGGAGCTTTCACAGTGTCCAGCATCAATTCCGTAAAGGTGGATTTTAGACCTTACCTGTATAGGCAATTCTTCGAGCATGGCATCAATGAGGTTGAATAAGTGTGGATCAAAATCTTCACAACTTATTCCAACGACCAATGTCGTAGCATCTATGTTGGCTTCCAGCCGTTTACGGTGTCTTTTCTGACGCTGTTTATCGAGTTGATTGAGCATATAATTTAGCGGTTAAGCTTAAGTGGATAATCCTTTTTCCAGGATGAGCTTACAGATATCTTCATTCCCCAGCTTCAAGGCTCTTACCTTGTTCATTCCTGCCTTTTTAATGTTGTCGATGTTGTCTCCAGCCAGCAATTTTTTACAAAGTGCTGCACATTCCACTGCATCGTCCCAGAAAACGGCTTCCTTACCATCCTCATAAAGTGCCAGGTGTTCACTGGTGCGTTCGGCGCAAAGCAGTCCCCCAGCGTAAGGTACCTCCATCGATCGGGTAGTATGTAAATCCCGATTGCCTTTGGAGAGCAAACCCAAACAAATTTTTGCGCCCTGAATGGCTGCGATATAATCTTTGCCACCTAGGTTGGATCCGCGGTAATAGGGTTTAATGACCGAAAAATATTTACTTTTCTTCCAGCGATCTCCCCAGATGGAAACGGAAATTCCCGCATCGATCAAAACTTTTATAAATTCATCTCTATTTTCATTTCGCATCCAGGTACCAATAAAGGCCACCTCAGATTTAAAGTTTGCAGGTATCTCCGCCTCGTTTTGATAAGGGGCATGCGCGATTTCATCGTAACACATCATTACCCTGATCACTTTTTTGGCACCCAAGGCTTCAAAATCTTCAGCGGTTTTGGTGCGTACCACCGCAATCACATCATATAAATCCACCGCATCGAGTAAGCTATCAAACCGGTGCCCATCCCGTTTTCCTGTCGGATCATCAATGCTGTACAAGATTATCGGACAGTTAAACTGCTTTAAAATCTGCAGGCATTTCCTGCCAAAAAACTCTCCGTTATCTACCCAGATTACATTAGGCTTTATGCCGGATTGTAAAATCTGCTTCAGTTTACTTTGGACAGAGGACTGAACCAGGCGATAACCAGTTCGAAAATTTATTGCCCTCATCAATGGAGACCTAAAAAAAGCCGAAAGATTTTCTTCTGGATTAACATGTGTCACCCGATGTCCGATTCGCGCTAAGGCCTTTGCCCGATGGCAAGCCGTAGAAAAATCGCGGTTATCACCAAGAAATAATATATGGAGCATGAAATTTAGAAACAATTTTGAAGTCACCAGCCTGCAAAAAGGCCTGTAAAATATTGGGAATATATCAAAATAAACAGGCCGTAATTCCTTCACCCGGAATGCACGTCAGGTTGTTCATAGGGCGAGATTTAACCTATAATTTATACGGCGATGGATAATCCTGTTTCCAGGATGCGTCTGCAAATGTCCTCGTTACCCAAATGCAGCGCTCTTACTTTTTTCATGCCGGCATTTTTAATGGTTTCGATGTTCTTTTCAGCCAATAACTTTTTACAAACCTCAGCGCATTCATGCGCATCATCCCAAAAAATAGCCTCCTTGCCTTCGTCGTAAAGTTCGGTATGTTCACTGGTCCGTTCCGCGCACAACATCCCGCCGGCATAAGGCACCTCCATCGATCGGGTAGTATGTAAATCGCGATTCCCTTTAGAGAGAAGGCCTAGGCAAATCTTTGCGCCTTGGATGGCTGCGATGTAATCTTTACCACCTAAATTAGGGCCACGATAAAAGGGTTTAAGCACATCGAAGTACTCACTTTTTGGCCAGCGATCTCCCCAAATGGAGACAGCGATACCCGCATCAATTAACACCTTTAAAAATTCATCCCGGTTTTCATTGCGCATCCAGGTACCGATGAAGGCCACCTCAGATTTGAAATTCGCCGGTATTTCAGCTGCGTTTGGATAGGGCGCATGGGCAACCTCATCGTAACTTCTCATCACGCGCAAAACATTTTTAGCGCCGAGTAATTTGCATTCACTTTCCGTCTCTTCCCTTACCACAGCGATTAAATCGTACAATTTGATCGCCGATAAAAAACTATCAAACCGTCTTCCATCTCGTTTACCGGTTGGATCATCAATGCTGTATAGGATAATCGGACAGTTAAACTTTTTTAAAAGGCGCAGGCATTTTTCCCCGAAAAATTCTCCGTTATCTACCCAGATGATATCGGGTTGAATACCGGATTTTAAAATCTTTTTTAGTTCTAAATAAATCGTAGGTTGTACCAAACGATAACCACTTCTGAAATTAACCGCGCTCATAATAGAGGACTTAAAATAACCCGGTAAGGTTTCCTCTGGATTATGATAGGCCAGGATCCTGTGCCCTATTCTTTCCAATGCCTTTGCACGATGAAATGCAGTGGAAAAAGCTCGGTTATCGCCGAAATATAAAATGTTAAGCATAATCTGTAATTAAGGTTTAAAATTTTTAAAATTTGAGATTGGCTGATGTGCCAGATTTAACGAATAAACCCGAAAACTTAAAAACAATAAAATATAGAAATAGACTTTGCACATAACCCCTTATTAAAAAAGTAAATGGTCCCGCGACACTTTCGGTCGGCAGATATTGGAAAATAGAGGTGAGCGCGAGTAAACCGCATACACTGAAAACAATATTCTGTTCTACTTTACCCCTCAACCTGTATTTTCGAGATCCCCTGATCACAAATTTGTCGAACAGTATAAATACCGGAATCATTACAAGCCCCAGGATAAGCAGGTACCAGTAGCCAAATGCAGCCATTCCCGTACCGGACATATTTCCTAAACGGTAGCCGCCAAAGGTGGAATCGCCTGCTCCGGCTAGATTATATATGTAATCACCGAAAGACTGTGCATATAAGGTCTCCTTATCCACATCTGGTTTAATGACCTTAAGAATTGGATCAGGAAGCGCGCCCCAAACATAATTGATGGTATGCGACCTCATTAGTGGATTATTCTCACCCACTTTTTCCGCCTGCACTAAGCTGGCATCACTATATTTTATCGTAGCGAAACGGGAGGCAAACGCATTGTCTAAATACCGCTCATCCCAGTCGCTTTCCAATTGCCGGTCTTCTAATCTGCGGATAGCAATGGCCCGATCATCTTTCATCGCAGTCCACGTTTTTTCAATCAGCTCTTTTTTACTGATATCTGAACGTTCTGCACGAACAAGCAGCATGGCTGTTCCTAAATTTCCGAGCGGTCCGTTGATGAACCATAGCCCAAAAATAGCCAGTAAGGCAATTTTATAGTTGATTTTCGGAACACTAAAAACGCCGATAAGCAAACCCAAAAAATAGGCGAAACCAATGGAGGCAAAACCAACCATAAAAACCCCGCGGCTATTTCTGGCAATACTCACCACGAAAAGTAAAACGGTGAAACCCGCCAGCAGGTAAATGGTAGATTTTTTCACCTTACCTACTCCGCCAAACAAACTTTTAAAGGGAATAAAATAAGGGGCATAAGCAAAGGGAAATAAAGCCTGAATGGCTTTTCCCGAAGCATCCCCACTAATTTCTGTTGCTAGTGTCTGATTAAAAACCAAAACGTAAACATTGGCCAGAAAACCAATCATTCCCATAATCCACAATTGTAAATTCTCTGGGGTTTGAAAGAAACCTAACCGCTTCAACAGAGAAGATTCGCGATCTCTCTGGGCTGGCAAAAGCCTGTAAAGGTAATGCGCTATAAATAATACAATTAAAACCAGGCTTGCATGAAAAAAGACATCTTGTGGTTTTTCCAGATTGTAAACAACAGGTTTAAATTCCATTGATGTAAACAGTAAAGGGAAATAAAACTGCGTAGAGGCGAAACCAAGAACGATAAATAAGGATAATGGATATTTCTTGATCATATCATCTGTGAGAATAAACTCGGTGACCACCAGCCATACCAGCGCAATGTTAGCCAGTACGATCACGTTATCGGTAGTCCAGAAGAAATAACACTGAAATGCTAATGCAATAAGCAGCATCACCCTGGAAAAAAATTTGGCTTGACCTAAAAATGCCGATCCTACCATCACCTTTACCAGCGGTATTGGTTTTTTCAACGGATAGGGTTTATTTTTTTGATAAGCTGAAACATTCATAATTCGATTAATTTTTGCTTCCGAAACTACTTAGAATGGCTTTTGCCTTAACGACAGCCAATTGAGGTAAGGTAAGCCAGTAACGATAAAAATTGTACCCCAAGAGTGTCAAAGACACACAGAGCGTTAGCAGTTCATATTTCGGACTGATGATCATGGTGCATAAAGCCAAACTCGTTATGCCTACCGAAGACAAGGCGATTTTAAATCCCCGCTGCGGCCACTTCAACCCTACATCTTCCAGCCACTTTCCTGCAATTTTAGTGAAGGCAACCGATGCCGCAATCTCAGAAAGCAACAATGCCATACCCGCACCTTTAATTCCATAAACTGGAACCAGAATAAATATTCCCAGTACTGCGATCGTGGCACTCATGATCGAGATGATCAATTGCGGTTTCAACAGGTTGTTTCCTTTTACTACAGCAATACCGGGTTGAGATAAGGCGTAAATGAGCACACTTAAGGAAAGCAAGGCAAATAACCAGGGATCAAAGCTTAGTTTTCCTCTTGTCCAAGCATGATAGATGATGGGCATAAAAGTCTGTACGACCAGTAAACATGGTGCAATTACGGCAATGGTCACTACCCATAGGGTGCTAAAAGCCACTTCGGTGCGCTCCTGATCACGTTTATGTAGAAAGGTCATCAATTCTGGCATCAGCGGATTAATAATTGTCCGCAGCCCTTGCAAGGCTACATTCGATCCTGTTCTGATGGTAGAAAAAACGGCAATACCGGTAGCGCCAATGATGGGCGACATGATCAGTCTTGCCCCCTGCTGGCGAACGTTTTCTAAAAACCCGGTAGCAGAGAGGTTGGTAGACCTGCAGAAACTGGTCCATCCCAATTCAATGGAGGGCTTGACTACTTTCACTTTATGTTTTTTTAGCAGCCTTAACATGTCAAACCAAACCGGAATATCAAAGGCAACCTTGGCTGCCCCCATGACAATACCCGCGGTTAATAAATCTGCCCCAAAAACCACTGCAATCGCCGGGGATACCAGTAGCATAGTATTGGTTACTACACTCCACCAGGCCATTCTGGGATAATAGCCATAAGTAGCCATGATGCGGTTCAATAAGCCGCCTGCGGTGTTGCAAAGCAACCAAACAAGAGACTGAATAAAGAGTACATAAAAGGCTTGAATTGCTTTTCCTTTTAAAGATGAGCCCAGATCTTTAAAAATCATGGGTAAAACATCGAATCCGTAAATGAGTAAAACAACTGCGATCTGAATCAAGCCTAATGCGATGGCCACCATCATTCCAGAGGAGAGGAGCTTGCTCATCTTTTTGGGTAGTTGCCCTCCAAGTTTTAGAAACTCATAATTCATGTATTCCTGAAAGCCTAAATCAAATGCACTGAGTAAACTTGAAAAAGACAATACCGCGAGCCATAGCCCATACGTTGCCGCATCCCAGAAACTTAAATAAAGAGGCACAAGTAATATTTGCGCAGACATTGCTACGGCAATCTGTACCCATGAGGCGATTGTTCCGGAAAGTATTCTTTTTGAGGCAGACATGAAATAGTAAGTATGAAAATGGGCGATTAGAATCTTAAGGCAAGATCGGTAAATGCACCAGAACCTAATTTTTTATTGCTTTTTTCACTATAGTAACCGTAATCCAAGGCATAGCCAAATCTGCTATCCATAAATACACCGTTAAAGACAATGAACATATTCCTTACTTTTTCTTCCTGATATAGTTTCTCGACAAAATTAAGTTCAGTTTTCGCCGTATGGTTATGCCTAACCATATACAAACATACATCAGCAAACTGTGAAAGGATTAACCCGTCGGTCACCAGGTGCATCGGTGGCGAATCGATAATGATGTGATCAAAATCTGCTTTAAGCTGATCAATTAAATCGGCCATTCGGTCATCTTCCAATAGTTCTGAAGGATACATTGGAATAGGACCAGAACCAATAATGGATAGGTTTTCATTAAACACGGAAGGCTCAATTATGGATTGTAAATCCGTTTTACCTTCCAAGAAGCTGCTTAACCCAAGTGAAGAATTTTTCGTTTTAAAAATCTTTCCGATGCGTGGCTTTCTCATGTCAAGTTCCAGGATAACAGTCTTCTTTCCAGTTGCCGCCAAGGATAGTGCAAAATTACTGGCAACGAAACTTTTTCCCTCACCCGCCACACTTGAACCAAATAAAATAACCTGGTTATTCGAACTGCTGGTTTGCTGCAAAATATTGGTTCTAAGGTTCCGAATCTGTTCGGTGATCGCAAAGGCTCCTTTTTTAAGCATGACCAGTTCATTTTTTCCACTTTCATGGATTAGTTCTGCAATTACCGGAACCGCCGTGCCTTGCTGTATATCGTTTACGGTTAATACCTTGTTTCTCATGTTCCGACGAAAAACCAGAAGGCCTGCCGGAAATATCAATCCCGCAAGAAAGGCAACAGTTAGTGGTCCTTTTTTCTTAGATTCGGGTTTGCCCGTATACGCATTTTCAATAATTCTGGCATCTTTTAAGGTGGAAGCATAGCTCAATGCAACTTCTTCTCTTTTTTGCAAAAGATAGATATAAAGCCCTTGCTTGATATCCATCTGGCGTTTAAAACTCACATACTGACGTTCCTGAACAGGAATATCTTTGATGGAACTCTCAAAGCCAGAACTGATTTTGCGCAGTTCACGGTTGGTCGAAATTAGGGAAGCCTTGATGTTACTAATGGAGCTTTTAATGGCGGACTTTGTACTTTTAATCTGCGAATTGATCGGAAAGAATATTGGATTACTCTCCGGCGCTGTGGCCAGCAACTGGTCTTTTTCTAATAATAGAGAACTTAACTTGCCAACCAAGGCCACCAATCCTGGATCTTCAATACCAATGGTTGCCGGAGGACTCGAAGAATTCTTGTCTGAGTTTACATACCGTTCAATCCCGTTAATGATATTTAACTGTACGCTCACCGCGCCAAGTTTCCCATCGTTCGATTGTGCATTATCTAAATAATACTGGCTTTTGGACGAAATTTCTGTCAAGCCAACGCTGCTTTTATACCCTTCAACTGTCTTCTCTGCCTGAGATAACTCACCGCGTAAAGACGTCAGACGATCATCAATAAACTTTAAAGTGGTAAGGGTTTCTTTATTTTTGTTTTGAATGTTAGAATTCTTGTATACACTGATTAAGGTATTCAACGTCCGGATTCCTCTTAAGGGAACTTGATCTTCGATGTTAAGTTCAACCAGCGGAGCTGTTTTATTGAAGCTGGTAGAGATCTTTTCCTGGTAGGCGGTTACCGCAGTTTCAAGTGGAACCATGTTTACTTTAATGGTTTCACCCTGGTAATCCTTTACTTTATCCGTGGCTAGCAAGGTGAAGCTTCCAAAGCCTGCATTCACAGGCGTTCCAAAGGTCCCCCTTGTTTCTTGCTTATTGTAACTCATCTTAAACTGCTTGGCATCAATGATTTCTACCTCGAAGTTCTGTGTGGATAAAGATGTGCTGGGTTTAATCAGTTGAATCCTAAATGGCGAAGAAGTATAAATATCTATCGTTTTTAAACTTTGATCCACACTATAATTCACCCATAGCTGTAAGGAATCAACCACGTTGCGGATTAACGGGCGCGATTTAATGATTTCGACTTCACTCTCTACCAGCTTACTTCCAGTAGAGAGCGAGAGCTGCTCCATAGCAGCCTCTTTTACATTGGTTTCTTTGTTCTTATTATCATTGATCCAGATTTTTGCCTTCACATTATAAATGGAATTGGTTGAACCGATGTAAACAAATGCCAGCACGATTGCTATGATTAAACTGCAAACCACTAACGGCCAGTGATAGAGTAAATTACTAGTAAGCTCTGCTATTTTATTTTGCTTTACCTCTGCCTGTTCGACAAACGGAGTGTAAATAAATTGTTCATTATTGCTTTTCATGGTCTTATCTTAAAGAATTGGATAGAACGATTGCAACGATAGACAGTGCCGAAAGTACCAGACTAACTGTCCGGTAAC
>JAZBLB010000040.1:23966-32401 GCA_037032985.1 Bacteroidota bacterium | reverse complement strand
ATTGGGAAGTTGGTTTTAATGTTGGGGGGAAAGTGGCATTAGCATTGGGAGTCAATATTGATTTAGAAGCATCATTCTCTCTTAAGCCTATAGTTGATTTTATTACTGGAGATAATTATGTTTCTGTAACTCCAATCCCAGGTACTTTACTAACAGGATGTAAAAACGTTTTAAATGGATAAGATGAAAATTATAATTTATATTGTTTATGTGATCATATTTACCTATTGCTATTATTTTCTCAACAAGAAACTTTCTAATAAGTCAATATTAATTTTGTACCCACTGGTTTTTTTTCTTTCAATATATCCATTAAAGATTTTGTATAATGCGATTCTACCAACTATTGGTGCAGTACTCGCAAAAGAATACTTAATTGTTTTATTATTTGCGATTGCAATGATTACTCTATTTAATTTTTCGTACGGTATAGTTAATATGATAATTAAGAAGCAAACGAGTTTTCACCAAAGTTATGGGACACCAGTTAATGGGCATATCAAATGGTTTTTTAAAAACGCTACAAATTTTAATAATTTATATCATTTGTTTTTTTATTCTGGAGGAATTATATTGTATACGCTAGTAATTTTTAAATCTAAAATATAAATATGAAAAAAAACTTCAAATATTGGTTTTGCTGGCCTATCTGCCTATTTTAACCATCACAACTTCTTCTTGCCAATCTAATAGCTCATCAGAAAAAAAAGAAAATATGTCAGAGAAATTATCTTTCCCTAAATCAACAGGTTTTGATGCTGGTATTCCAAGGTAAAATAAATTTATTCATATAATTTAGATCGATTATTTGTACCATGAAACAGGAAACCCAATAAAGATTTTGAGTCCCGGGCACTAAGCACGCTGTTTTTTTTGACGGAGGTTATTTTGAAGCAAAATGTAATCTCAGTATAACTCTTCATTATCCTTAACTGAATGTTAACAAGTATTCTGTATTTTTGCGGCAATGGGAACACTCGTAGATTTAGGCATAAAGGGATATAGAAATTACGGAACGTATTTACGCGAAAAATATAAAGGGCAACGCGTGTTCAAGGTAATTGTAGATGGCGGTTTTACCTGCCCTAACCGGGATGGGAGCAAGGGTTATGGTGGCTGTACCTATTGCAATGTAGATTCTTTTACGCCGGAACCCTCACGCCAAAATCCAAATATTAAAGATCAGTTGATTGAAGGCATGACCCGAGCGAAGGCCTCTTACCGCGCAGATAAATTTATCGTTTACTTTCAGCCAAATACCAACACTTATGCACCCGTACATTATTTAAAAATGATGTATGATGAAGCCTTATCTATAAATACAGAAGATATTGTAGGCTTCTCGGTAGGTACTAGGCCAGATTGTATTGATGCCGAAAAGGTTGCGCTTTTAGAAAGTTATTCGGATCGGTTTGATGTTGATCTGGAAATGGGAATGGAATCTATCTATGACGAGACACTCAATCAGATTAACAGAGGCTGCAGTCATGGAGAGTTTGTGGCGGCAGTAAAGCTGTTAGAAAATAGTAAACTAGATCTCTGTGTGCACACCATTTTTGGTTTCCCCTGGGAAACTAAAGAACAAATGCATGGATACATTCATGAAATCAACAGGTTTCCGCAAATTAAATTCGTTAAATTTCATCATCTCCATGTTGTAGAAGGATCTATCATGGGGGCCAAGTATAAAAAAGAGCCTTTCAAGCTTTTTAGTTTGGAGGAGTATACAGATTTGCTTTGTGAACTCATCCCTATGTTGCGTCCGGATATCGTTATTCAACGACTTTTCGGAATTTCTGACTGGGATCTACTTATTGCGCCAAATTGGGGGCTTAATAAATCGGCAATTCAAACTTATATGGATAAAGAAATAGAAAAACGAGGCGTGGTGCAGGGTTCTGCGTATTTTGCTGTCTAGCTGATTATTTATCAAAAAAAATAACAAAAACCTGTGATTTTCACGGGTTTTTGTGTTTTTAAATCTTTTTTGTCATTAAATCGATGAAAATGTAGTGCAATAAATACGGTTTTATTAAAAATAAAGATTTTACTTTTCTTAAAATGGATTATAAAAAAGGTAGATTTTTTATAGAATTTTTATTTTGAAGGCTATATTTTGTTTGGTTTTACAAAAATCAGTGATTTTTATTAGAAAATTTCTAATTTATAGTGAATAAATTACAATATGTCGTATTTTTATGGAAATAAATTTAGAATTATTTAATAATTGATATCAGATAAACTAATTAAACACAAAAAGATGATTAAACTTTCCTTAAAACAGTATGCGCCGTTCGCGATCTTATTGATCTTCGCGATTTTCGCCTTATTTATTCCCCTGCTTCCAAATTTTGACGAAGGAAAATATAGCGGTCCGGATATGGCGTTCATTTTAATTGCTTCGGCATTAGTGTTTTTAATGACACCTGGTTTAGCTTTTTTCTATGGCGGTATGGTTCACAGGAAAAATGTATTGTCAACAATGATCAAAAGTGTAGTTGCTGCAGGAGTAATCACCGTATTATGGATTGTTGTAGGTTTCAGCCTGGCATTTGGAGACACGATTGGTGGCTTTATTGGAAATCCTTCCACGTTCTTGTTTTTCAAAAATGTTAACTCCGGCGCACCGCATCTACAAGGTGGATCAGACTTAACTATCCCGCTTTCCTTGTTTGCAGTGTTTCAGTTGATGTTCGCCATCATTACACCAGGCTTGGTTGTTGGAGCTGTTGCAGAACGGATTCGCTTTACTTCTTATATTTTATTTATTGTATTGTTTGCAGTGTTTGTGTATTCGCCATTGGCACACTGGACCTGGCACCCTGCTGGTTTCTTGTTAAAGATGGGTGTTTTAGATTTTGCCGGCGGTACTGTAGTTCACATTTCTGCAGGTATGGCTGCGTTAGCAGGTGCCTTGGTATTGAAACGTAGAAAATCACACATGGAGCATAAAGAAGTTCCACCGGCAAATATTCCTTACGTATTAATTGGTACAGGTTTATTGTGGTTCGGTTGGTTCGGCTTTAACGCAGGTTCGGCATTAGGTGCAAGTAGTTTAGCTGTTTCAGCTTTCTTAACTACCAACACTGCCGCTGGTGCTGCTGGTTTATCGTGGATGTTCTTTGATGTAGCAAGAGGTAAAAAACCATCAGTTTTAGGTTTCTGTATCGGTGCGGTAGTTGGTTTAGTAGCCATTACACCGGGTGCAGGTTTTGTGAGTATTCCATCAAGTATTTTTATTGGCGTTATTGCTGCGGTTATATCCAATCTGGTTGTTTCATGGAAACAAAAAACCAGTTTAGATGATACTTTAGATGTATTTCCTTGCCATGGTGTAGGTGGTATTGTGGGGATGATTTTAACTGGTGTATTTGCAACCAAAACAGTGAATAGCCTTGGTGCCGACGGTTTGTTCTATGGCAATCCGGAATTTTTCTTTACACAGGTTAAAGGTGCAGTAATCGTAATCTTATTCAGCTTTGTGGTATCGTTCATTATTTTCAAATTCATCAATTTGATTCAACCAATCCGTGTATCAGAAGAAGAAGAGGAAATGGGTCTTGATGAGTCGCAACACAATGAGAAATATTCTCAAGGTACCTTATTAGTGGAAGAGAGAGCGATTTATATCGAAAGAAACAGTCCGCTTACCGAACCAATTTCTTAAGCAAGAAACTTATATCTAAACCCAAATAGCTCAAACATGAAGAAATTTTTAACTGCTATAGTTGCTATGGCCAGCACTACGTGTGCCCTCGCTCAAGAGGCACCAACGTCACCACTTGAAATTTCAGGATCTGTAGATACCTACTTTAAGTATGATTTTGCAAAGCAGCCAAACATTAAAACCTCTTTCGCTTCAGATCATAATTCTGTTTCGTTAGGAATGATTGATTTAGTACTGAAAAAAAGAACGGGTAAAGCTTCGTTTGTGGGTGAGCTATCTTTTGGTCCTCGTGGTCAATCTCAATCTATCCCCAATGCAGCTGAAGATGTTTCTTCTTTCCACATTCAAAATCTCTATGTGAATTATGATTTTACCGATAAATTCTCAATGACAGCAGGATATATGGGTACCTTTATTGGTTATGAAGTGATATCACCGGTAGGCAATTTTAACTATTCCACTTCTTATTTGTTTACGAATGGTCCATTCCAAAATGCAGGTGTTAAGGCTACTTATAAATTCTCTGATAAAGTAAGTTTAATGGCTGGTTTATTTAATGATTGGAATGTTTACACTGCTACACGTGGCGTATCTAGCGTTGGTGGTCAATTAATGGTTTCTCCTGTTGAAGGATGGACAGCTTACTTAAATGTACTATCTGGTGCAGGAAGTGGCGGTTACGGAACTATAGAAGATTTAACCACTTCTTATCAAATTTCGAAAGCCTTTAAATTAGGTTTAAATGCAGCTAACTATGATATTGATAATGATGGTGGCGGTTATGCCGGTGTAGCACTTTACCCTCAGGTTGCAGTTGCTGATGCGGTTACCCTTGGCCTCAGAGGAGAATACTTCAAATACAAAGAGGTTGCAGGCGTTGCTGGTGATAAATATACAGCTGTTACTTTCACGGCAAACATTAAATCTGGTGGGTTAACCTTTATTCCGGAGGTGAGATTGGATCACAGTGGTAACAAGCCCTTCGTTAAAGAAAACGGATTGGCGGCGCCAAATGCAGGCCAGTTCTCTTTAGCCGCAGTTTATGCTTTTTAAATTTAGTTGTTTTTAATATCAGGCCGCCAGCATCAAACTGGCGGCTTTTTGTTAACTTTAAATGCTAAAATACCTTTAATAAAACTCTATGAGATATACTTTTCTTTTGATTATCAGTTTTTTTTCAATTACTTTATTTGCACAGCAGAAGCAGTTCGCAACTGATGATAATGGTAAGTTTATTTATTATAAAGTGGTGGATTCTCAGAAAGTGAGCAAGGCGATGATTATTCAACGTGCTAAAAATTTTATTGCCGCTCAAAAAAAAGCAATTAAGACTGTAACCGCAACTGATTCTTCTATTTCTGCAAAGGGAACGTTAATAATAGACAAAACCATTTTGGTGGTTGGTCATCCAAGTGGTGAGGTAACGTATCATCTAACAATTGAAGCGAGAAACGAAAAGTATCGGTTCTGGTTAACTGATTTCGAGTTTATTCCTTATCAAAGAGATCGATATGGTAATTTTGTGGCTGTAACAACCATCGGTACGCCTCTGGAAAAAAAGGTTGATAAACTTACAACTGGGCAGTGGAAAGATATTCAGGCAACTGCTTATGCTAAAGTGGAAAAATTTGGAGAAAGCTTAAAGGCTTATCTTGCTAAAGATGATAGTGTAAAAAAGCAAAATAAGCCAGTAGAGACGATTTCAACAAAAACATGGTAGTCGATAATTAAATCTTACCGAATAATTCTTCTACCTTCTTGTATCTGAAATCAAAAATCCCTTTAATTTTATTTTTTACCACAAGGTTGTTGGCTATCAGTCCGATTGGTCCCCAGCCAATGCCGTAATGAAGCAAATCTTTCATGAGTATTCCTTTTTCAGTTTCCTGGAAATGATGCTGGTGATGCCAGAATGAGAACGGTCCGAAGCGTTGTTCGTCGATAAAATATTCTTTCTCTTTAACGTGCGTAATTTCTGTCATCCAGTTAAGTTTGATGCCCAGCAGTGGCGAAACCTGATAAGTGATGATTAAACCTGGATACATTTTTGTATTCGCCATGTTAGGCGTAGTTACATCAAAAGTCATGTCTTTAGGTGTAATCTCTGCTAAGTTGAGTGGCGAAGAGAAAAAGTCCCAGGCTGTATCTAAATTAACTGGTATTTCTTGCGTAAACTCTATTCTGTATGTTTTCAATTTTCTTGCTTTCAAGCTTAACAGCGGAGGCAGGATTTTGTTGCGAATGAGATAGATTATTATTTAAAAGTTTAACCGCAAAGATCGCGATGTGAGGAGCAAAGAACGCAAAGCTGGGTTTGTAATTAAGAAATGGCTATTCGTTCACTGCTCCATCTAACAAAATTAGGTGTATTCAATATACCCAGCGATGTCGTTTAAGTTATTTGAGCGTTGCCAAATGAGCTTTGACAACCTGAGTGTAACAGGCCTATCAAAGTTGTCAAAGCTCATGTGGTATTAGTTAATGTACCATTTTATCAGCGCAGGTAGAGCTCGCGAAAGCTTCCGGCTTCGCTTTGAAAATAAAGCCCATACTCATAATGTATCCCATGGCATCGTTAAGTGCTTTATTCGATTTGAATAACGGGTTAGTATTGATATCTGCATGCACTTCTAGTGCTACATCATAAACATCGAGCAGATTGCAAATGGAATAGGCCGTTTCGATAGATTTTTGCACTTCCATTAACATTCTTTCTTTGATGCTTACCTGTTGCGTACTTTTTTCCTGATGGATGTACATAAAGCCGCCGTGGTGCTCTCTCAATAAGACTATAACCGTTGCGAAATCAGTTACGGCACCTTTTACCTGCGAATCGGTTCCAATGCAGACTTTTAGTTTGAAGCCGTTTTCGGTTTCTCTGATGATAGATTTTTCGATCTCTTCAAGAATGGAGGATTGCACAATTTCTCCGCTAAATTTTTTCCAGGTCATACGCAATTTTATTGATGTTAATAAAAGGTAATCTGCTTTTTATAAAAATAAGAGGTATAAATTAAATGTGTGTTAATGTAAAGTTGTTTATTTGCTAACAAATGTTTAGTTGTCAACAAGTTAATTAATTTCAGTGGTATTGATTGCAGGTTTATGAAACAAATCTTCCAAGGTGTCGTTAATATTATATTGTTAACCCAAATCAAAAATATTATGAGAGCCGAACTTATTCAAGAACTTCAGTTGTTACAAAATAGTAGAGCAAATAAATTTGATGACTTAACAGACAGGTTCCGCTCATCGGTAGACCAGGTTGCTGAGCAAGTACATTCATCTATGCTCAACAGGGGCAAGATGTTGATGATTCTTGAAAAACGATTAAATTTTTCGATGATCAGAAAATTCAAAAACAAGTTTTTTAAGTTCTAAACCACCTTAACTTCTTGTACGCTGTTTAAATGTTTATCTTTGGCATAATGATAGAAAATGCCTTAAAAAGATTAAACATCACTGCGCTTAATGAGATGCAGGAAACTGCCGTTAAGCATGGTAAGCTTGGTCAGGATATATTGCTGATTGCACCAACAGGCTCTGGCAAAACGCTGGCATTTTTACTTCCGCTGCTGACTAGTTTAAAGGCAGATGTTAAAGGTGTACAAGCCCTTATCCTGGTGCCTTCCAGAGAGCTCGCTTTGCAAATTGAACAGGTGTTTAAACAGATGGGTACGCCTTTTAAGGTGAACTGTTGTTATGGAGGCCATGCCGTACGTGTGGAGAAAAATAACCTTGCGCACCCACCAGCGGTACTGATTGGAACGCCTGGCCGCATTGCTTATCATTTAGACAATCAAAATTTTGATGAATCCTTCGTAGAAACACTGGTTTTAGATGAATTTGATAAATCCCTCGAATTTGGGTTCGAAAAGGATATGTCATATATCATCGGTTCCCTATACTCATTAAAACAACGAATCCTAACATCTGCTACAAAGATGGAAGAGATTCCTGCGTTTGTAAAGCTTGATAAACCGATAGCTATCGATTTTTCTAAAAATGCGCAAGTTAAACCTGATCTAAAGTTAAAGAAAATCACGGCGCAGGCTGCAGATAAGCTTGATGCTGTATTTAAACTCTTAAGTAAGATCGGGTCAAAAAACACTTTAGTTTTTTGTAATCACCGCGAAACGGTGGATCGGATTAGCGAGCTGCTTTTCGAAAATGGACTGGGTCATGATGTCTTTCATGGTGGGATGGAGCAATTTCACAGAGAGAAGGCGCTGTTGAAATTCAGAAATGGAACTCACAAAATTTTAATCACTACAGACTTAGCAGCCAGGGGCCTGGATATTCCTGAAGTAGAATACATTGTGCACTATCAACTGCCTTATACCGGAGATTCGTACATTCATAGAAATGGCAGAACCGCGAGGATGAATGCTAAAGGTACAGCCTATGTAGTGCTTACACCCGAAGAAAATTATAAATACCTGCCAGAAAACATTGAAGAAGAGGATTTATCAAAAAAATATAAATTGCCCGAAGCGAGTGACTGGGTGACCTTATATATTCCAAATGGAAAAAAAGATAAGATTAACAAAGTAGATATTGTAGGTGTTTTTCTCAAAAAAGGCGAATTGGAAAAAGATGATTTGGGGTTAATAGAGGTAAAAGATTCTGCCAGTTATGTTGCTGTAAAAAGGAATAAAGTAGAAAGGCTTTTGAAAGTGCTAAGCAATGAGAAAATCAAGGGGAAGAAATTAAAACTAGAAATAGCGAGTTGAGGTTATCTTACTAGATACTAGATACTAGATACTAG
>JAZBLB010000040.1:0-23866 GCA_037032985.1 Bacteroidota bacterium | reverse complement strand
TACTAGATACTAGATACTAGATACTAGGAAATAGTTAATAGATCAGTCGTCATGAGTTAATGACGTTGCGAACCTAGATCATTCATACATTCAATCCTACCATAATTTTATAATTAAAAAAATATGAGCAATAACGATATACTTAAAAAATTACGCGTGGCATTGTCGCTTAAAACGGATGAAATCATCACTATTTGTGATCTGGTAGGCTTTAAAGTAACCAAGGCAGAACTTGGAGACATTTTTAGAAACGAAGATCATGAGAATTTCAAGCCTTGTGGCGATCAGATTCTTCGAAACTTTTTAAATGGTTTAGTGATTTATAAACGTGGACCAAGAGAAGAAAAAAAATAGTCTAAAACCTAAAAGGCGCTTTTAATGAAACATTATTTATGCTTTATGTTACTGGCTTTATGCGCTTGTAACAACTTTGCACAAAAGCCAGAGACTCCGGGCCAAAAGGAAGACTTTTCTGATGACTGGGCTGCGCTGTCTAAATATAGAAAAGAAAATGCTGCTTTACCACCCCCCAAAGCTGGCGAAGGGCGAGTGGTTTTTCTAGGAAGTTCGATATTTGAATTTTGGAAGGAGAAAAATCCGAAATATTTTAGTAGTCACCCTTATATAGATAGGGGAGTGAGCGGGCAAATTTCGCCACAACTGCTGGTGCGTTTCAGGCAAGATGTAATTGATTTGAAACCTGCTGCGGTAATTATATTGGCGGGTAGTAACGATATTTCAAATGATAAAGGACATGTGACCAACGAAAGCATTATGGATCACATAAAAACGATGTCTGAGTTAGCCAAGTTGCATAATATCAAAGTAATTCTTTGTAAGTACTTGCCAATTTATGAATACCCATGGAATAAAAGCATTAAACCTGCGGAGCGGATTGTTGATCTGAATAACAAGATCGTCGCCTACTCAGAGGAGAATAAGTTCACGGTCCTTGATTACTGGACGCCGCTGGTAGATCAGCGTAAAGGTCAAAAAGCTGAGCTTACTGTAGATGGTGTACATCCCAACCTGGCAGGATATAAAATTATGGAACAGGTTACAGAAAAAGCTATTGATCAGGCATTAGGCCGGAAGAAATAATTCATTTAAACCCACAAGTCAGCTTGTGGGTTATTTTTTATCTAAAACTTTCAATAATATTTGAAAATACAGGAACTTGTGTTTATCTTTATATCGTCAAAGGAATTTATGGAATGATGTTTTAAGGCTCAGGATTGGATTTGTCTATTGTTCTTTTGCAAAACAATGAGGTATTGTAAAGTCGAATCAAGATGAATTACAATTTAATAGGATACAGTATTTTTATCACGGTGATTGTATTAATCATCATTATCGTTGGGGGAATTTGCTATAAAAACGGAAATATATTTGTCGCTGCGCTTATTCCCGATCATTTAGATTTATGTCAGCAAATCAATAAGACGCTTCTTATTTGTTATTATCTGGTTAACATTGGGTATTGTACCATGACGCTGGTAAGTTGGGATAAGGTGATTTCACCTTTGCAATTGGTAGAGATACTGGCCATAAAGCTTGCGGTGATTATCTGCGTTTTATCTGTTCTGCATTATTTAAACATTTTCTTACTTACTCACACTATTTATAAATTAATTAAATAATAATCTAATAATTTAGCCATGGAAACTACCAAAATTTTAATCGGTTATGCTATTTATTTACCAATCGCCTTAATCCTGACCCTATATGTGTCAGGAACATTATTTAGGAACAGTAAAATTTATATGCTTGATATTTTTAAGGGGAGGGAAGAAATTGCAAATGCTACAAACAAACTTTTTGAAACGGGCTTCTATTTGTTAAATATTGGCTTTGCGTTACTAATTATGAAGATCAGTATTTATTCAGACAGCTACCAAAGTTTGGTGGAAGCGCTGGGTTCTAAAATAGGCGGTTTTGCAATCTACCTAGGCCTGATGTTATTTATTAATCTCTTTCTCTTTTTTAGAGGTAAAAGAAAAGCAAATCAAGCTCCAAAACCTACACCCATCTCTCCAACATTTGTTGGCCAGTAAATAAAAAAAGCTTAGACAACTTCAAGGCCAATCGCCTCCGGAAGTTGTCTAAGCTGAATTTTGATAACTGACTTTAAAGATATTTATTAATCAATTCTCTTGTACCTGATTCGTTTTGGTGCTACATCACCCAGGCGTTTCTTGCGGTTTTCTTCGTAGTCAGAATAGTTGCCTTCAAAGAAGTATACTTCTGAGTTTCCTTCAAAAGCGAGGATGTGCGTACAAATCCTATCCAAGAACCACCTATCGTGGCTAATCACTACGGCGCAACCACCAAAGTTTTCTAAAGCTTCTTCCAAAGCACGTAAAGTATTCACGTCGATATCATTGGTCGGCTCATCGAGTAAAAGTACATTTGCGCCTTTTTTTAGCGTGATTGCCAGGTGAACGCGGTTTCGTTCTCCGCCAGATAAGATGCCTACTTTTTTCTGCTGATCACCACCATTAAAGTTGAATTTAGAAACATAAGCACGTCCGTTTACAGCTTTCGTTCCTAACTGAATATTATCCAATCCATCGGTAATGTTTTCGTAAACGGTTTTGTCTGCGTCCAAATCATTGTGCATTTGATCTACATAACCCAATTCTACAGTGTCTCCAACCCGGAAAGTACCGTTGTCTGGCTCTTCCTGCCCGGTAATCAAACGGAACAGCGTGGTTTTACCAGCACCATTGGGACCAATAATTCCAACAATTCCGGCTGGCGGCAGTGAGAAGTTTAGGTTATCAAATAAAATCTTATCGCCATAAGCTTTAGTAACGTTAGTAGCTTCTATTACTACATTACCCAAACGAGGACCTGCAGGAATGAACAGTTCCAATTTGTCTTCTCTTTCTCTTCCATCCTCTGAGGCCAATTTATCATAGTTGGCTAAACGTGCTTTGGATTTAGCATGACGAGCCTTTGGAGCCATTCTTACCCATTCCAATTCCCGCTCCAGGGTTTTCTGACGCTTGCTTTCTGTTTTTTCTTCTTGAGATAAACGTTTTGCCTTTTGCTCTAACCAGCTGCTGTAATTTCCTTTCCATGGAATACCTTCACCACGATCCAATTCCAAAATCCATCCGGCTACATTATCCAGGAAGTACCTATCGTGAGTAACGGCAATTACTGTTCCTTCGTAGTTCTGCAAGAACTGCTCCAACCAGTCTATACTTTCGGCATCCAAGTGGTTGGTAGGCTCATCCAGCAACAATACATCTGGTTTCTGCAATAATAAGCGGCACATGGCTACCCGGCGACGTTCTCCTCCAGAAAGTACGCCAATTTTGGTTTCCGGATCAGGGCAACGCAAGGCATCCATTGCTCTCTCCAATTTAGAATCAAGCTCCCATGCGCCCATGGCATCAATTTTATCTTGTAACTCACCTTGTCTGGCCATTAGCTTATCCATGGCGTCAGCATCTGAATAATTTTCCTCCAGTCCGAAGGCTTCATTCACTTCCTCATACTCTTTTAGCGTTGCGATTACATCAGCAACACCTTCTTCTACCACTTCCCGAACTGTTTTCTCCGGATCAAGAATTGGCTCCTGCGCTAAATAGCCCACAGAATAACCTGGCGAAAAAACCACTTCACCTTGATAGGTTTTGTCTAGGCCGGCAATAATTTTCAAGAGTGATGACTTACCTGATCCGTTTAGACCAATTACGCCGATTTTGGCACCGTAAAAGAAAGAGAGGTAAATATTTTTTAAAACCTGTTTTTGTGGGGGGTAAATTTTATTTACTCCCGCCATTGAAAAGATTATTTTTTCGTCTGACATATTAATGGTTGTATTATTAAACTTTTACTGCGTTTGATGTGGAATTTTAATGATTTAAGACAAATCCCATTGGGTATGCAAATAACACAATTAGGCCGTTTTGCAAATCCAAACACAAAGATAGAAACAACACGCCTATAACAAAGTGGTTTATTCAGTAATCTAACTTTTGAAGATAGAGTCGAACAACAAGCGCACTATTTTGATCTTAAATTTGTGTAGGAGCCACAATAAGTCTACATAATTTAAGAGATAGAGGTAAGTATAGCGCAAATGTTCAAACTAGATCTGAAATATTAAGCGTGGATGAGTTTGCCAAAAAAAAATGGCTACAACAATTAAGCTGTAACCATTTCTACTATTTTAAAAATTCTTAAAAACCTAATCCCAATGCAAAGGCTCTCGCCGGGTTTGCAATAGTTGCTCCGGCAGTTGCCACACCAGTAGATAAGTTTATACTATATACTCTTTGCGTTCCGCCAACTGTGAATAAGCCATAAGCAGCACCACTAGTTCCGCCGATGTCGAAGCCGTTAGTAGATTCTACATTGATACCTAAAGCACCTATGTCTACCAGCACACCCATGTTAGGGTTATCTTGCCTTACCAGTCTATCGCTATTAGCGTCAATATCAAATAAAACTGTTGTTGTTGCGCCAAAAAAATTATTGGTGTAAGCTGCAGCAGTAATGCCTGTGGTTATTGGATTTAGTGTTCCGTCAAGTGTAACACTTCCGTCTAAAGGATTAAATCGTAAATTTTGACCTGCGTTGCTCACAATACGAATTCTATCAACGGTAGGATTAAAGTCAAAACCGAATTGTGTACCATTTAGTACGGTAGTGAATGGAGCGCTGCCAACTGCTGCCGCTGCACCAGATGACATGTTTATGGTGTAAATACGACTTGAACTACCCAACGCATAAAGTTGGCCGGTTAACGGACGAAGATCTATACCTAAAATGCTTTCACCAGCTTGAATACCTGTAATTGTTTTTACGCTGATGTTAGGTGTGCTAACCAATGGATTGAAGATTAATAATTCATTGTTATTAGATACTGCATAGGCTACTGTTTCTGTAGGGATAGCCAGGGCTGTGATATTAATCGGGAGATTGCCTACTTTCGCCGCTTTACCAGTGTTTGTATCAATTGTATATAAACCTGAAACGCCACCTACAGTTAATGCTGCAAGTGCTGCGGAACCATCGGGGTTAATGTCAAAACCACCTAAATCATCAACGTCGAAACCAAGTGCACCAACTTCTGCAAGTTTGCCATCGTTAGGTGGATCTTGTTTATATAATTTATCAGTAGAAGCATCTATATCAAAAAGCATTGTTGCAGTAACGCCAGCTTTATTTTGCGTATAAGCCACAGATGATACTTTTGAATTGGTTACGCCATTAATTACGCCATCGGTTGCAGCCACAGTACCCGTTTCTGGGTTCAGGCGTAAATTTTGTCCTGTATTGGTTACCAATCTGATCCGGTCTACAGTTGGGTTAAAGTCGAACCCTGCAGATGATCCACTTAGGGTTGGTGTAAAAGGAGTGGAAGAGATCGATCTTGCAGCGCCTGTTTTTTGATCAATTAGGTATAAACGGCTCGAGCTACCAATACCATATAACTGGCCTGTCGCTGGACGAAAATCAATTCCAAGAATAGTTTCTCCGGTTTGCAAACCACTAATGTTTACTGTTGAAGTAACATTGGATGGATTTTTTGCATTAATCAACAGCAATTTGCTATCAGAAGTTAAAGCGTAAAAATTAACATCAGGTCCTGGAGTTAGTACTTCCTGGTTAATGTTTCTGTCTTTTTTGCAAGCTGAAAACAGAATAGGAGACATAATAGCACAGAGCGCTACTATGATTAAATGTTTAATTTTAATCATTTTTTTATTGTTTAATTAAGTAAAAGGGTTTTTAAAAAAGGGGGTAGGCAACAGCTATTTGGGCGGTTGTTCTGGTATTTGAAGATGGCAATTTACCAGGCTAAATTTGCCTGAAATCTGGCTCTTATCTTGATTGTGAAGATTAACGAAATAAAAATGGTTGAGGCCTGAAAGCAGAAAATCAGTATGCTTATCTTTCTCCGTTAATTGATTTTGTTTTTCTGAAGATTCAGATTTTTCTGTTGGATCTGTCGCCTGATCTTTAGTCAACTCTGGATTAGTTTTTTGCGGAGGCAAAGCATGTATCACTATCCTTCCTGCAAAGACAGTAAGCAGGATGAATGCAATAAAAAACTTCTTATAAAGCGCTGACATATTAAAACTGAATTTTTCCGATTTATGGACACTTACGTAAATAGAATCTAGTTAGATTTTTGAGTTCTTCTAACAGTTAAGTAAGAACGGGAGGGGTATAGTAAGACGTTATTGACGTAATCTGATAAGCACTTACACAATAAGAGTAATGGATTCCGATCGTTAAAGAGATTTTGCAAAACAATAGGCTCCAAAAACGGGTTATTTTATCAGTAATGATCTACTTGATGGTAATTTGTTTGCTTATTTGAAAAAGCGTGTCAGAAGCATTTTGATATTCTGTCAAAACTTGTAAATTGCATGATTAAAAAGATACAATTTGTCAGTTTCACCTATCAAAAAAATCCTTACACTAAACCGACAAAAAGAAGAAGATGAAAAAGTGCCTTTATCAAAAGCGCTTTAAAACCTTTGAGATAGATATTACGTAGATATAAGTCGGGATAAGGATATTCACGGCAACAAAAATCTTACAGGGGTATTTAGGTTCACCACGGTTTGAAAGGCCACTTATCTACCCACATGGCGCAATTGTTGATAAAATAAAGAAAACAGTACTATCTCTTTTTATAATATATTTTATAGTTTAGGGACGTAGCTGTTAAGAAAGGTATTATGGAAGCAAAATTTTCACCACAGGTTAAAGATGTAATCTCTTTTAGTAGGGAGGAAGCTCTCCGTTTGGGGCATGATTACATTGGAACCGAGCATTTATTATTGGGCCTCATCCGCGAAGGCGATGGTATGGCTATAAAAATTTTAAGGTCTTTAGGAGTTGATACAGGTAAATTGCGCCGCTCAATTGAAGATGCCGTAAGAGGTACTTCGAGTGTTACAGTTAATTTAGGGAACATTCCTTTAACAAAACAGGCAGAAAAAGTTTTAAAAATTACTTACTTAGAAGCTAAAATATTCAAAAGCGATTTAATTGGTACCGAACATTTATTATTGTCGGTTTTAAGAGATGATGATAATATTGCCTCTCAAATCTTACTACAATATGGCGTTACTTATGATGTTTTTAAACAGGAGGTTGAAGTGAATAAAAATGGTTTCAGAGATGATATTTCAAACAGCGCATCAACAGGTGGCGATGACGATTATCGTGAGGAAGAAAGCTTTAGTACACCAAAAAAGGTTTCGGATATTAAATCTAAAACCCCAGTTCTTGATAACTTCGGTCGCGATTTAACTAAAGCAGCAGAAGAAGGGCGTTTGGATCCTATTGTTGGCCGTGAGAAAGAAATTGAGCGTGTATCGCAAATTCTGTCTCGGAGAAAGAAAAACAATCCGATTTTGATCGGGGAGCCGGGTGTAGGTAAATCTGCAATTGCAGAAGGACTAGCCTTACGGATTGTTCAACGTAAAGTTTCGCGTGTGCTGTTTGGCAAACGTGTAGTTACGTTAGATTTGGCATCTTTAGTTGCAGGTACTAAATACCGCGGACAGTTCGAAGAACGTATGAAAGCGGTAATGAACGAATTGGAAAAATCTACTGATGTAATTTTATTTATTGATGAGATTCATACCATTGTAGGTGCTGGTGGCGCATCAGGCTCACTGGATGCATCAAATATGTTTAAACCTGCATTGGCCAGAGGCGAAATTCAATGTATTGGTGCTACTACTTTAGATGAATACCGCCAGTACATTGAGAAAGATGGTGCACTTGACCGTCGTTTCCAAAAAGTAATGGTTGAACCGGCAACACCAGATGAAACTGTTGAGATTTTAACTAGAATTAAAGATAAGTATGAAGAACATCACGGTGTAACTTATACAGACGAAGCGATTTTAGCTTGTGTTACTTTAACATCGCGTTATATTTCTGATCGGTTCTTGCCAGATAAGGCAATTGATGCTTTAGATGAAGCAGGCTCAAGAGTGCATTTAACCAACATTCATGTTCCTCAAAACATTATTGATATTGAAGCTAAAATTGAAGATATCAAGGTAGAGAAAAACAAAGTTGTTCGTAGTCAGAAATACGAGGAAGCTGCCAAACTCCGCGATACCGAGAAAAATTTAATTGAAGAATTAGATAAGGCAAAAGCAGAATGGGAAGCAGAAACCAAAACCAAACGTTACGAAGTATCTGAAGATAATGTAGCTGAAGTTGTGGCCATGATGACTGGTATTCCAGTTCAGCGTGTGGGCCAAACAGATAGCCAGAAGTTATTGAATATGTACGATAAAGTGGCTGAGAAAATTATTGGTCAGGATGACGCAATTAAGAAATTAACAAAAGCCATTCAACGTACAAGAGCCGGGTTAAAAGATCCTAAAAAACCAATTGGTTCATTTATTTTCTTAGGTCCGACCGGAGTTGGTAAAACAGAATTAGCAAAAGAGTTGGCCCGTTTCATGTTTGATAGTGATGATTCACTTATTCAGATTGACATGAGTGAGTACATGGAGAAATTTGCCGTTTCACGTTTAGTGGGTGCGCCTCCAGGATACGTAGGTTACGAAGAAGGTGGACAGTTAACGGAAAAGGTTAGAAGAAAACCATATGCGGTAATTTTATTGGATGAGATTGAAAAAGCCCATCCTGATGTATTCAATATCCTTTTACAAGTTTTAGATGAAGGACAGTTAACAGATAGTTTAGGTCGTAAAGTTGATTTTAGAAATACAATCATTATCATGACTTCGAACATTGGTGCCCGTCAGTTGAAAGATTTTGGACAAGGTGTTGGGTTCTCTACCTCTGCAAAAACAAATCAAGCGGAGTCTCACAGTCGTGGTGTAATTGAAAGTGCTTTGAAACGTGCTTTTGCGCCAGAGTTTTTAAACCGTGTAGATGATGTTGTAGTATTCAATAGTTTAGGTAAAGAAGAAATCTTCCGTATCATCGACATTGAATTAAAAGCGTTATTCGGTCGTGTACATACACTAGGTTACGAAATTGCTTTAACTGAAAATGCTAAAGAATATATAGCTGAAAAAGGTTTTGACAGTAATTTTGGTGCCCGTCCATTAAAGAGGGCAATCCAAAAATATTTGGAGGATCCAATTGCAGAAGAGATTCTGAAAGGTGAGTTGTCCGAAGGTGATGTCCTTGAAATTGATTATGAGAAAGAAACAGAGTTGATTTCAGTTAATCATAAGAAAGGCGAAAAGAAGAAAGAAGAGCCAAAAAAAGAAGAAGATTCTTCTAGCAAATAATTTAAAACTCCCGATGTAAATCGGGAGTTTTTTTTGGTACTTTATCAGTTGTTTGTGTTCGTTTAAACTTCCCGCCCGCTTAGATTCAATTGATCCCAACTGCAATCTATTCTGTTAGATCATATAATTCATACTTCATTTATCATTTACCTTCACTAGAAGCAGATTTTTCCCTAATTGGAATTATTGATTGGTTATGAGTTAGCTGGATGATAGATAGATTCTATTGACCAATATCAATATAAATCGTTTTGAAATGTAAACAATGTGTATTTCTGGAGCTACAAAAATGCTTAATTTTTAATAATTAAGATATATATTTGGGCCATGAAAATTACAAATGCGCTCTTAGTTCTTATCTTATCATCTTTCTCTAGCGCCGTTATTGCGCAAAACATCACCTCAAATACGCAAAACAGTGTTTCTATTCAATCTTTGGTTGAAGCGCGTATTGATTTCAATAAAACGTTGATCAAATCGCGTGAAATTAGTAAAGCTAAATTACCAAAACCTCAATATATTTTTAATCAACCAACCTTGTGCAATGTAAGCTTCGAGGGGCTAAATTTTTCGATGGAAAATAGGCGAATTGTTGCCATAAATGAAATTCCATTATCTAGGTCAGCTTTAAATATTATAAATGAGCGTTTAATGGTGCTTGATAAGATGCAGTACGCTTACAGTGAGGGCTCAAATCACGAATATTTAGCTGGTCAAAAAAATAGTCATGTTGCTTTTAACAATGACAGACAGTTCTTCGCTGTGCTGAAAAGTCTTAAAGCTACGCTTGAAGAAATTGGTAAAATGACTAAAGAAGATAACAATTCCCTTGTAATGGAGCGGAATTTAGCCAATTGGAAACAACCCAACATAGATTGGGCATTTTTTAGCCAAATCGTAGTTAAAGATTCGCAATCCCAATTGGGAAAGTAATGATTATGAAGTAATATGTAGCATCGTATATTGTAAATGTTTGTTAGCGAATTATATTAATGCTTGCAAGGCATCATAATACCTATCATAATTTCCTGGACTTGCGTTTAGAAATAAAAACGGCTCTATTAATTCAAGTTCCATCAATAAAAATTGATCATTGATAAAAGTTCCGTCTACTCTTGCATAAAGGCAGTTTTTCGCAAAATGCTTTACATATTCGGCCGCCATCAATATTAGTTTCTGATCTGGGTTTTGGGCATGTACAGAACCACCATGCGCCGGCTGAACCCTGAAATCGCCCGTCTTAGCTTTTTTAATTAAACAGTGGCTAAACACACCATTGAAGAAAATAAAGGACCATTCTCCATTTTCAACAACTTCAGTTAAAAAAGGCTGAATGATGAAATCTTCTTCTTTAATTAGTTCATTTAGTTTATTGTTGATTTCTAAAATGTTATCAATGGTCACCTTAAATGTGTTTTTTGCACCTCCACTGATACAAGGTTTAACGATCAGTGTGTCGGTTTGATATACATTGAAGAAATCAGGAAGATTTATCTTTTCTTTTTCATTAATAAAGTGGCAAGGCGTGATGTTTAATCCAGCCGCCTGGATATCTTTTAAGTATTTTTTGTCTGTATTCCATCGCACAACATCAATAGGATTTAATAACCTGACTTTCTTCTCCTCCAAGAGATCCAACCAGAGATGAAATTCAGCAATCAAATCGAAATAATCCCATGGAGATTTTAATATAGCAAGTTGATAACTTTCCCAATTCACTTCAGGATCATTCCAAATTACCATCTCGATCTTTAGTCCCTTTTTTTGTAGAAAAATTAAAAGTCGATCATCTTCGCTTTCAACAGTTGGACTGTCGTAAGCGCCTTTATCGTGATAGGTAACTAAAGCAATGTTCATTTTTAAAACTAAGTTTTATTCAGGTAACAGACAAATAAATCTAGAATAAAGACATTTGATCGCTGGGAACTTTAAATAAGGTATGATCCAAAATAATTTCATTTGTATTTAGCCTATTTAACCGGGAATGTAGCTTAAAGCTATCCCTGATCATTTTAGCAATATTTCCATCGCCGCGCATTCGGTCTCCAAAGCGGCTGTCATTAACATTTCCGCTGTGGCAACTCTGAATCATGTGCCATACTTTATCAAATCGATCCGGAAAGTTTTTGCGTAGCCAATCTTCAAATATTTGGGCAATTGCACCATTAAGCCTGACTATTGTGTAGCCTGCTTTTACTGCTCCAGCTGCAGCCACCGCTTTAAGAATTTTCGGAATTTCATGATCGCTTAATCCCGGAACTAATGGCGCAACCATCACTCCGACTGGAATTCCTGCTTTACTCAGCTGTTCCACAATCTTTAAGCGTTGTTTGGCGGTAGTTGTTCTGGGTTCCATCACCTGCCGCAGGTCTTCATTTAAACTGTTGATAGAAACGTAGACCATACAAAGATTCAGTTTCGCCATTTCCTGCAAAATATCCTGGTCTCTTAAAATCAATGAATTTTTGGTGATCATTCCGATTGGCTGCCTATATTCTAATGCAATTTCGAGCAGTTGTCTGGTGAGTTTAAACTTCCGCTCTGCTGGCTGATAGCAATCTGTGTTTCCAGAGAGAGAGATAGTGGAAGCATCCCAGCCCTTCTTTTCTAAGAACTTCTTAAATAGGGCAGGGGCATCTTGTTTAACAATAATCTTTCGTTCAAATTCCAAGCCTGCACTATAGCCCCAATACTGATGCGAGTTTCTGGCGTAACAATAGGTACAACCATGCTCGCAACCTTGATATGGGTTTAAGGAATAAGCCATACCAACATCAGGGCTATCAACCTTATTCACAATTGTCTTAGAATTTTCAAAAATAAAGGATGTTTTTCGATCAGTTTCCTCCCAATCATCAATTCCTTCGTCATGTTCCTTTACATAAACATCTTTTAGAAAATTGTTATGTGGATTTACCTGAGCGCCTCTTCCTTTGAAATATTGTTTCTCGTCATCACTTGCCATGATTAAAATTACTAAAAATATTAGTAAATTACGCTATTGTGGAAAGAATGTTAGTTATTTGGAAGTGCTTGCTTTCGCCAACGGGATATAATCCATCGGTACCATGTCTGCCACCTTTTCATATGCCCAGTAGCCCTCAAAAAGTAGTGATCTGGAATCATAAATGCCGCCATTTTCATAAAAGCGGACCCCTTCTCCCATTAAATTAGCCACTGAAATCTCATTCTCTGGCACATCCAATGGTCTGAAAATCCAGAATCCCGTATTTGAATAAGCGAGTGACTCTTTCTCTTTCGTATACTGAATGAGCAAGGCATCCGTGTAGCTGATGTATTTTAAATTCTGATTGAAATCATGAACTAAAGTGTCTGTCAATACTTCAGCTCTTGAAAATTTGTCGATTGTACGGGGCATTTCTTTCTGCTTTGTCCAAAATGAAAATAAAGCAGTATCTATTTTACCTGCGGTTTTTCTGATCCCTGTCTTTTCAGGCAAGGTATTCAACTTTTCTAGGTTGGCATTAATGAGGTATTCCGGATAACGATTTGGATTGGGTATTTTCACCATTTTATTGATGATAAAACCTTCCTCTTTCGTTTTATTGGCATACAATGACCTAAAGAAATGCTGGGAGGAACCATAATAAGCAATCTCTCTGGCGGCGCTATAATTTTTCTTTTTTGCCGCAGATGCTTTAAGTTCTTCAAAGAAAGGGTGCCCCGAATAATAAATGATATGCGTACGTGAATTAAACTCAAAATGATCTAGCATGTATTTTAATCGGTAACCCAAGGCTTTATTTTCAACAATCAGGAACTCAGTTGTTGAAACAGTTAGGGTACTTTTTGTGATGTCAAAATCAACATTTAATACCTGTGGGTTAAGGATTCTACATTGCAAAGCGTTGGGCGTTTTGCCAATAAAAAATTCTTTAAACTGATTGATGTATTTTTGACGATTTGGATCTGCCCTAACCGTTACTTCATCTAGCTGCGCTACGTTTTCTTTTAAAACCAAATCAACCTGTACAGATTGATCGGCAATAATGACGCTCTTTGAATAAGGAAGATAGCCTACAATCTGCACCAATAGGTCGTAACTGCCAGGTTTCAGGTTTGACAATTTAAACTTTCCGTCATTATCGGCCACTGTTGCGATTTTATAACCACTCAAATAAATGCTTGCACCAGGCAATCCGTCTTTTTTGTCTCTAACTATTCCGGTAATCGAAAACGTATTTTGCGCATTAACAATAATAGAAGCAAACAGAAATAGCAGAGAAGCCAGCAAGCTTTTGATCATAACAGCGAATGTAAACAAAAGCAATAATATTGTAAATGCCAGTTAACTATTTTAACATTTTTAGCATTTTTATTAGGGTGCTGGTGGGAAATAATCCATTGGCACGCTATCGGCAATCTTTTCCCATGCCCAATATCCTGCGAATAGCATACTTCTGGTATTGTAAATGCCTCCATTTTCATAGAAATAGACAGGACTGATTTGTAAAGTCACTGTTGAAACCTGATTATCTCCCATATCTAATGGCCTCGGTATCGATAAACCAATACTGTTGCTGAACAACGGGTTTTCCTTTTCTTTAGCGTAAGAAATAAATAATTTATCTGTGAAACTGATTTTCTTGATGCTCGGATTAACAGTTTTAACCAACGTATCCTGTAAAATGTTCCCCCTGCTTAAGACAGCGATTTCGGTGGGTTGATTTTTCTTCCTCATCCAATAAGCAAGTGAGTCATTGTTCCCAATAAAAATTGCTTTGTCGAGGTTTAGTTTATTTTTAGTCAGGCGGTTTATATTTGCTTTGATCAAGCTATCAGGCGGTCTGTTGGTGTTCGGTTGTGTGATAATTTTATTGATGATAAATCCCTGTTCTATGGCTTTGCCTTGGTATAGCGACTTAAAAAAATGTTGTGGAGAACCTAGGTAGGCTATTAAACGCTTCTTTGCCCAGTTCTTTTTCTGGCGATTAGAACCTTTTAAGTCTTCATAGTAAGGAAATCCTTCGTAATAAATGATGCGTGATTTGCCGTCGAATTGAAAGAGGTTTAATAAATATTTTATTTTGTAACCCAACGCTTTGTTCTCAATAACTAAAAACTGGTTGGTCATCACGGTCAGAAGTAATTCATCTTTGTCGTAATCAACTCGCAACACATTGGGGTTAATGAGTTTGCATTGCTTAGCATTTGGTGTTGTACCGATAAAGAAATCCTTAAACATGTTAATGTAATGCTCCCTGTTTGGATCTGGTTTAATGGTTACTTCAGTAAGTTGCGTAATGCTCTCTTTTAGAATTAGATCGATATTAATAGATTTATCGGCAATGATGATGTTTTTGTTCAGTGCTGTAAAACCAATTAGTTGAACTAATAAATCATAATTTCCAGGTTTTAGTTTCAAGCTGAACTTGCCATTGTTATCAGCAACGGTGGCAATTTGATAACCGCTTACATATACCCCGGCACCTGGGAGTGCGTCACCACGTCCGTCTTTAACAGTTCCTGATAGCGTATATTGTTGACTCAAGGAAGTTGAAGAAATTAAAAGGCAGCATAAGATGAGATAAGTCAATTTCATACTTTAAAACTAAAGTATTAGTTTTAAAATTGCAAATCTATTGTACACTCCTTAACCTAATAATTCTTTGGCGTTATCTAATGCTGAAACTCCTGGATTTTTGCCGCTTAACATCTCAGCAATTACACCGACTCTTTCTTCTTGGTGAAGTTTACGAATACCAGTTGTTGTTTTACCTTTTTCATCGTTTTTATAAACGAAATAGTGAGATTTTCCTTTTGCGGCAATTTGAGGTAAATGTGTAATCGAAATTACTTGCATATTTTTGCCCAGATCAGCAATCACTTCGCCAACTTTTAAAGCAGTTTCTCCAGAAATCCCAGTGTCAATTTCATCGAAAATAATGGTTGGGAGCGAGGTATGTTGTGCTAAAAGTGCTTTTATGGCTAACATCAAACGAGAGAGCTCACCTCCAGACGCTACCTTGCTTACAGGCGCAGGAACTTGGCCGGCATTTGCTGTAAACAAAAGACTGATTTCATCTAAACCATCTTTGTTCAATTCCACCAAAGCTTTTTGATCCAAAACCAATTTCGCGTTTGGCATTCCTACACGTTTAAGCGTTGCACTGGTTTGATTTTCTACAACCTTAATCGCTTTTTTCCTGTTAATGCTCAGCTGACCAGCCTGTTTTTGTAAATCTTTTTTCAGCTGCTCAATTTGCTTTTGCAACTTTTCTATGTTTTCATCAGATGATAACAATTGATTCAGATTGTGCGCCAACTGCGATTGAATGGTTAGTAATTCATGATTATTAGCCACACGGTGTTTCTGTTGAAGTGAATAAAATAAATCCAACCTTTGGTTGATGATATCCAACCGATCTGCGCTATGTAAAGTGTTTCCTTCCATCGCAGAAAGTTCATCAGAAATATCTTTAATTTCAATAATAGAAGACCGTAAGCGCTCGTATAAAGTGTTAATCGACGGATCAAATTTTTCAATTCCCTGCAACTGTAGTGAGGTTTCTTTCAAAATCTGAATTGCAGAGGGTTCACCTTCGTTCAATAATCCCGCAGATGTAAGTAAAGCCCTTTTTATAGATTCGGCATGGGTGAGGCGTTCTAGCTCGAGCTCGAGTTCTTCCTGCTCATCATCTTTTATATTAGCCTGCTCTAATTCATTATATAAAAACTGTTCGTAATCTTGTTTGCTTCTCGCTTCATTGGCATCATCGATAAGTTTTTTCAAACTGTTGTTTTCTTGTTTTAGCTGCTTAAACCCACTGCGATAATCAGATAGAAGGCTATGGTGATTAGAAAGAGAATCAACAATCAGTAATTGGAAGTCTGCATCGTTAATTTCTTGAGTCGCATGTTGCGAATGAATGTCGATCAGCCTCTCGCCGATTTGTTTAAGAATAGAGAGATTTACCGGCGTATCGTTGATAAAGGAGCGTGTTTTTCCATCAATCGATATTTCCCTGCGAAGAATTGTTTCGTTAGCGAAATCAAGATCGTAAGATTCGAAAGTCTCCCGAAGATTTTCGTCAGCTAAAATAAAGTTTCCTTCTATAACACATTTTTTATCCTGGCTGAAAAAATATTTGCTTTCAGCCCGCTGACCTAAAATAAGTGAAAGCGCACCAAGAATAATTGATTTCCCAGCACCCGTTTCTCCCGTGATGATATTTAAGCCTTTATCAAATTCAATGTCAAGACTGTCGATTAATGCGTAATTACGAATAGAAAGTTTTTGTAGCATAACTACAGCGAAAATACTAAAAAGTTATTTTAAGAAAGCGTTGAAAATAAAAACAGCGAAGATTATTATTCGCTGTTTTACCAAGTTTAGAGCCTTGATTAATTTTCTTCTTTAACTTTCTTTTCCATTTTATCTTTAAGCGCTTTCACTTCTTGATCGAACTGCTCTTTTAATTTTTTGTACTCTGCAGATTCCTTTACTTTATTTGATGGCTGATTTTGATTGTTGAACGAGACGTTTGGTCCATCCGGCACACCGAATTCATAGCGATAAACCCTGGATAAAGAATCTTTAGCCGTTCTTGATTGTGAGGAGACTTTTTTGCCATTTAAAACGATGGTTCGCTCATTCGCAGTTTCTAGTTGTGCTTTGAATTCCGGCCTGTTTAATTTTGCCGCCATCTCTTCACCCATTTTTTTCCACTTTTCTTGTGCTTCAGGCGATCCATAATCTCTAACTACATCTTCGCCAAACTTCTTCCATCTTGCTTGTGCTTCGGGAGAACTGTATTCTTTGGCTGCATCTTCTCCCATTTTTTTCCATTTTGCTTGTGCTTCCGGAGAACCATACTCCTTGGCTACCTCCTCACCAAATTTTTTCCATTTTGCCTCCGCTTGTGGTGAGGCATATTCTCTGGCCACATCCTCGCCGAACTTTTTCCATCTTGTCTGGGCCTGTGGCGAACCATATTGATCAGCCAAATCTTTACCCATCTTCTTCCATTTTGCTTTTGCCTCTGGCGAATTAAACTCTTTATTCATCCTGGCACGAAGTGTTGAATCTCCAAAGGTAAATGTACTATCGTTATTGAAGACGAAGACATTTCTAAAGCCCGAAAAGTTATTTGAATTAATACTTTTCTTCAGGCTATCAGGCATTTCATTTAAGGAGTTATATTCCGTTTTCTTGCCGTTTGCATCAACCAATACAATCTTCCTTTTTCGTTTTTTGGTCGTGTCTTGTGGATTTGTTAAATTTTCGAAAGCAGTGTTGATACTTGCGAGTTGGTTTGTCAACACTTTCTTGATTTCTCTTTTCTTCTCGCTTGGGTTAATCCAGGCGATAGATAACATACAGGCAACGCCTAATGTCAAGGCAGCCATTTGTTGTTTGGCATTTAGATAATTCGTTTTCATATTCGTGATTCTTTTGATACGTTGATATAAATTCTGAGTTTTACCAGTTGCAGCCAATGCGAATGCAGGGCAGTTATTGTCTTTGATCAGTTCCAGTTTAAGTAAGGCATGTGCATATTTTAATGGTTTGCCTGTAGTTTTTAAGACCAGATCATCACAAGCATGTTCCCGTTCAATATGGATAAATCTTCCGGCCATCCAAACAAAAGGGTTATAGAATAGAAGTGTCTCAATAGCGGTTTTGATGAGGTTTAGCAAAAAGTCATGTCTTCGGATGTGAGATAACTCGTGAATCAAAATTGCCTCCACCTGATCGTTATCTAACTCATTTACTAATGCGAACGGAAATAATACAACAGGTTTTAGGTACCCAATTACTAAAGGAACGTCTATCAATGAGGACAAATGAAATCTGACAGTCTTTGTTATGTTAAGCTTAGTAGTGATATTTTCAAAAATTACCTTCCAATTCTCGGGAATAGCACTTAAATTTTCATTTTTCAATTTTGACAGCTGGTGATAACCCTTTACAATTATGAATAGCTGCAGGAAGATCCCAAGAACATAAACAATCACAATAAAGGGGAAAAACTTTTCGGCTTTGCTGCTGAAGGTTTCGGGCAAATTGTTGAGGTATTGGCTCAATACGAGCTGTTGTGCTGTTTTTGGAAGCTGATGAACTGGTTTATTAATGACCAGTTGCTCTCCTAAATTGTAACAAAAAACAAAAAACATCAGCACGATAGCAGAGAAGGCAAGATTATGCCTATGCTTTGCAGCGAGCTTCGGTAAAATAAGCATCACCAGAAATAAAACGCCATAGATGATAGCGCTTTGCCAAAGAGAGTTTAAAATGCTCCAGCCAAATGCTTTGATAAATTGTTGTGTTAAAGTTTCCATTTCTATGCTTTATTGGACAAATACTGTTACCTGGATTTCATTAATGCTGGATATACGACGATTCACGAAAATGCCTTTACCTAAATCGATTATTTCAAACTATCTAAATATTTCTTGATCTCATCAATCTCATCAGCACTCGCTTTATGATTACCAAGTGCTTGCATCACTAAACGGGCCGCAGAACCATTGAATACACTATCGATCATTTTATTAACCAGGTGTTTTTCTGTTTTATCCTGACTCACAAGTGCTTTATAGATATGCGTTTTTTGATTGGTATCCCGTTCCACCATTCCTTTCTCATGCAATATTTGCATCAATTTCAAGGTAGTGGTATAACCCGAATCTTTTTTGTTCAATGCCTCATGAACTTCTCTTACCGTTGCATTACCTTTTTGCCACAGCACCTGGAGTATTTCCATTTCACCTTCTGTTGGTTTGATATTACGATTAGCCATATGTTACAAGTTGTACGAATTATTTCGTAATCAAATGTACGAAGATATTCGTAATATCAAAATAATTTGAGACATTTATTTTAATAATCTGATATATAGAATGATGAAATAGTAGAAGGCTATTTAATGATTATAAGCATACGGGTGATAAGTGTTTTTTTCGCAGATCTCGAGAATTTCCGCAGAACTGGATGTTTAAATTTGCGATAATGATCTAAATCTGCGGGAACTGCTTTCACAATGATGCTTTGTATGCGATAGGCGTAGTGACTTGATGATATTTTTGAGAAGTCTAATAACAGTTTAATGAAATAATGTTTTCCGTAGTTCTCGGAGATTTCCGCAGAATCGGATGTTCAACTTTTTGCGATAATCATATACATCCGCGGCAACTGTTTTCACAATGATACTTTGTATACGATAAGCGTAGCACTTTGATAGAATTTTGGATAAGTCGAAGCGATAGGCGATGAAGTAATATTTTCCAGTAGATCTGGGAAATTTCCGCAGAATTGGATGTTCAAATTTGCAATTCATCTAAAACCGCGGGAACTGTTTTCACAATGATGCTTGGTATCAGTTAAGCGTAGCACCTTGATTATATCTTGGATAAGTGGAAGCAATAGGTGATAAGTTTTTTTTATCGCAGATCTCGGGAATTTCTCCGGAACTGGATGTTCAAATCAAATAAGTCTCACACGTTGATTTATATCTTGTATAAATCAAAGATATTTGCAATAAATAGTTGTTGGCCCCCCCAAAGATGTGTAACTATTTTAAGGCGCCCGTTTTCTGGATGGCAGATAAACTATTTCTTTAAACCTTCGTATTTACCAATATTGGCAGGATCTATTTCTGCCAACATATTGTAAGCCTTCAAGCGCTCCTGGGTATTAAGTTTAGATAGCACATTTGTCACTTCTTCAGCTTTAGATGCGAAATATACATTTGGGAAAATTGAACCTAACTTCTGCTTGTCCATCTGTTGTAGGGCAGGTAGGGCATCGACAATTTGGTTCAAGCCCTTATCATTGTCTGTGAGCTGATCTAAACCATTTAAATGATAACTATAAATAAAGGCTCTTAATTCGCTAAAGACAGGGTTTAAAACATTTTCATTAAACCAGAAACGATTTCGTAAACCATCGGGAGCTTTCCAACCGGCATTAGCTGATGCCTGCGCCAAGTTAATGATGTTTTGTGCTTTCTTGTAGTACGTTGTTCCACCCATCTTCGCAAAACTATCTTTATCCATGGCAATGATCGTGTAAGAATAATAGGATAGGAGGGCGCTGATATTAGAAATGTAATTTTGATCTGAGAAATCGATTGTTGAACCGTCGTTATAACTAAAATCGAAATTCTTATCGCTCATGTTCAATAACGTACTGTTATATGAGCTATTAAAAACAGGCCTGCTGCTCTGGATTTGCGCTTCTGCAGTATATCCAGATCCACCATCCCAGGAATTAATGGTAATCACGAAACTACATTCAATCCGTTCGGTTGGCTTATAGTTCTCGGTACTGAACTTATTATTGTTTAAAAAATCACGAATCGTTCGTTGAAGCGCATCCAAAGTTGGTTTACTAATGTTAGAAACCTGAGGCGCCAATAAGGTCACTCTCGCATTTAATTCCTGTGCTTGTAATTTTCCAAAGCCTACTAACAACAATATCCAGATGATCCTTTTCATTATTTTAAGATTTTAAGAATAGCATCACAGATATCTTTCGCAACATCTGCCTTTGGTTTTTTTTCAAAAACAGTCCGTTCCAATGCTTTGTTAAAAATAGTAATTTTATTGGTGTCTGATTTAAAACCTGCACCTTTATCATTAAGAGAATTAAGTACTACCAAATCGAGATTTTTCTTTTCCAGTTTTCCTTTGGCATAATTTTCCTCATCATTCGTTTCTAAAGCAAAGCCAACTAAAATCTGATGATCGTTCTTTGTTTTGCCAAGAGTTGCTAATATATCTACTGTTTTTTCCAATTCAAGAAGTAAACTATTCTGTTGCTTTTTGATTTTTTGGTCAGCCACAACCTTTGGACGGTAATCAGCAACGGCTGCGCACATAATAGTAATGTCCGTCTCTGGAAATATTGCTAAACATGCATTGAGCATTTCGTGGGCACTAACTATGTTAATCCGGTGTAATGGTTGATTTTCTTTTTGAGAGGTGGGTCCTGATATAAGTGTTACATCTGCGCCCAACTTAACCAACTCATCGGCTAAGGCAAATCCCATTTTACCGGAAGAATGGTTACCGATAAAACGAACAGGATCAATGGCTTCATATGTCGGGCCAGCAGTAATCAGTACTTTCTTCCCACATAATGGTAGCAAATGCTTAATAGAATGAACAAGAAAAGAGATGATCTCTTCAGGTTCAGCCATTCTGCCTGGCCCGTAAAGGCCACTTGCCAATTCGCCACTACCGGGCTCAATGATTGTATTTCCGAAACTTTCTATCGTTTTGAGATTTGCCTGAGTGGTTTCATGTTTCCACATATCTAAATCCATTGCTGGCGCAACATATACCGGACATTTTGCAGAAAGGTAAACCGCGGTAAGTAGGTTGTCACAAATTCCAGTGGATAGTTTGGCCAGTGTATTGGCACTTATTGGGGCAATGATAATGAGATCTGCCCAGAGGCCTAGTTCTACATGATTGCTCCATACACCAGTTTCTTCTTCGAAATATTGTGTGTAAACGGGATTTTTAGAAAGCGTAGCAAGGGTAAGTGGCGTAATGAAGTTTGCGCCATCAGGAGTTAGAATAACCTTAACGTTTGCGCCAGCTTTAACAAGTAACCGAACTAAGAAAGCCGATTTATAAGCAGCTATGCTACCGCAAACGCCAAGAATTATATTTTTATTTTTAAGCATATCAGCAAGGGTATTTAAACAGGGGCGTAGCACTTATGCATCAAACGCCTTTGCACTAAACGCCATGCGTCGATGCTAATTACTTTTGTTCTTTAGCAGGATTTCTGTGATAGATTTTCTCGTTCAAAAATTCATCGATTGCAACTAAAACCGGCTTAGGCATACGTTCGTAATGCTTGCTAATTTCAATTTGCTCACGGTTTTCGAAGATCTCTTCTAAGTTATCGTTACTTGATGCAAATTCTGCCAATTTACCATGTAACTCTTCTTTAACGTTATTCGAAATTTGGTTTGCTCTTTTAGCAATAACAACTAAAGATTCGTATAAGTTATCTGTAGTTTTATCTAAATCGTGTACGTTTCTGGTAACTGTAGTATTCGGTACAGCAGGTTTGTTAGTATTCATGTGTTACTTAATTTTTAATATCTGTAATGTCTGCGTTAGTTGGTTTGGTAGAGACTGTATCTTTAACTTTTTTAGTTTTGATCAGCATCTGTTTGTATTTTTCCTGATCAGCAGCGTATAGTGCAAGCTCTTGTTTGGTAGCCACTATTCCTGATTCTACATCAGATTTTACTTGCTTGGCATCCTTTGAAAATTTACTATCAGGATGATTTTCAGTAAATTCGGTATATAAGGCTAGTGCTTCATTATAACGATCTTCCTGGCGGATAACATAACTATTCTTCGCATATAAATATTGAGCCTTAATCATCAAAAAGTCCATTTCTTCTGCATATTTGATATCTGGATAATCGCGTTGTGCATTTTTCAAAGCAATAACGGCTGCTCTGTAATTATCTACATTACTCGGACCAGTTGTTAAATACATCTTTGCATTTTCAAAGGCTTTATCTTCCAGCTTACCCCTCAAATCTGTGATGTATTTTCCTGCGGCAGCAGCCCTGTCACTCGAAGGGTATAAGTTAATGAACAATTGTAATGCATCGATTGCCTTATAGGTATTTTCCTGATCAAGTGAAAAACTTGGAGACTCTAAATAGTAGCAGTAAGCGCCCATATATCTGGCCTCTTCAGCATTTTTACTTGCGGGATAAGTATCAGCGAAACTTTTAAATTGGTATCTGGCCGTAGTAAAATCACTTAATCTATATAAGGTATAAGCATAATAATAGTTCAAATCTTCCGCTTCTGCGCGACCGCGATATTTCTGAGAAAGATCTTCAAACAAGACCAACGCCTTACTGTAATCTCTTTTGTTATATAAGCGAAGCGCTTCCTGGTATTTCTTAGCGACGTCGTTGCTCGCCTTCAGTTTTTCGAAACGACTTTTACAACCCGCAAAGCCCAATGCGGCAATAAATACTAAAATAATTAGGTGTTTAACTTTAAACATTCTGCAAAGATAATTAATAATACGATAACATCAATAAAAACAATTCGACGCTAAGCTATAGAAAGGAAATCAGTACAGATTGATAGTTAACAATTTTTAACATAAAATGATACGCTAGAGATCTGTCTATTAAAATAGCTTTATTAAAGAATGAGAAAACTAATATAGCTTCGACTTTTCGAATGTCCTATCTGATCACATTACTACCTTATATACAAAGTATAGTTAATTGATTTTGCGGGAATTGTTAAAACAGGCCAAATTTGTCTCATCTGGTTGTCCATAGACGAACTGAATTTTGGAATACAAAGTCTTATCTGGCTATTTGTATTTCACATTAGCTATCCGCGATCTAACCATCTATAAGTTGAATAGATTTCCATTCACTACATATTTGATTTTCACGCTAACCAATGCTACCCATCTTGCCACGCAAACACAGATCGTTCCAAAATGTTTTTTCTTTTTTAATTTTTTCCTGATGATTTCCAGTGGCTTACGGTTTACCATAAAGATTATCCTTTTAGCAATTTGCGCAGATTGCTTTTTTTGCTACCTTTGCATCCCGCTTCGGAGGAAACGGATGTGCTGA
>JAZBLB010000039.1:0-34141 GCA_037032985.1 Bacteroidota bacterium | reverse complement strand
TTAACCAGAACCCTTGCAGTAACAACTGCAGGGGTTTCTGCGTTTACAACAATAATGAAAAAAGAGCAAGGATTGTAGTAAGCTAACATTACGGTGCATATTGACTTGCCATTGCTGATAATCTAAATTTGGTTCCATAAAATCTTTATTATTATGGCGCATCGAAATATCAAAACAGGCCGCAAGATCAATTTTCGTAGCAAGCAGGAAATTGTCAGGCTGCTAAAGGAATTCGAAATGATTAGGGATACTACCTCGGTTGCAGCGTTCTGCAAATCCCATGGTATACCCAGCGGAACTTTTTACACCTGGCAAAAACATCTGCGCGAGGGTAAATATGCCACTCAGGGTAAGTTCATAGAACTTTCAGTTGATAAACCGATATCCTCTGCGCCACCTGTACCAGAAGTTTTCGCTAGTTTATGTGTAGGTGCCCTAAGAATCAATCTTCATCAGCAGGTGGAGGCCGATTACATTGGTTCATTACTTAATAAGTATAAGGGATGATGGTGCCTAGCGACAAAAAATACTTCGTTTATCCAGACTGTATTGATGGGCGGAAAAGTTTTAATGGGCTTGCTGGCATTGTTCGTGGTGAATTGAATAGAGATCCCGGCAATGGAGATGTTTTCATTTTTGTGAGCCGATCCCGGCAGAGTATCAAACTGCTGTTTTGGGAACATGGAGGTTTTGTGATTTACTATAAGAAAATGGACAATGGAAACTTTGAGGTACCGCCGCTCAGGGCAGATGGCCAGGGTAGACATATCAGTGAAATCCAGTTATTGCAGGTGATACGGGGCATAGAATTCCAGAAAGAAAAACAGCGTACCGGTAATAAGAAAACGAAATTGGCTTTAGAGCAATAAGGCAAAAAAACATCAGAAAATACTTGCACAAAAGGATGGTATTTCTTATTTTTAAGATAAGAAAACGCCACTGATGCAGCCAATAGAGCATATTGACTATAAGGAATTGTACGAGCAGACCAGGCAGGACAATATCCTGATCAGGGAAGACCTCAAGCAATTGCGTGCGATCAACGAACAGTTGCTGCACCGGGTCGAACAATTGCTCAAGCTCAGCTTTGGCAGTAAAAGCGAACGCTATCTAGGTAGAGAACAAACTCCTGGTCAGCTTCGTCTCGGACTGGCTGAGGAAGTAACCATCGAGGTTACGGTAGCTGAACCTACCAAAGTTACAGTAAACAAGCCACAGCAAGCTGAAAAGGAGAAAAAGAAACACTTTGTTATTCCTGAAAACCTTGTGGATGAAGTTCAGGAAATCCACCCCGAGAACATTCCGGAGGGGAGCAAATGTACAGGGAGTGAAATCTCTTACCGGCTTAAGTGTAATCCAGCACGACTGAGTGCCAAAAAGATAATACGCTATAAATACCTGTTGCCTACCCCTGCTGGTGACCCGGGATTAAAAAGCACATTTATTATTGCACCACTTCCTATCGCAGTAATCAAAAACTGCATGGCTGATGCCTCGTTACTGGCCACACTAATTGTTGAAAAATACTGCGACCACCTTCCGGTCTATCGACAGATGACCCGTTTTGAACGGGCAGGCATCAAACTCGCTCATTCTACATTACTGGACTGGATCGCAAAAACCTGTACACTATTACAGCCCCTATATGAAAGCCTGAAACAGGAGATTCTGAAAAACAATTACCTGATGATGGATGAAACAACGATGAAGGTAATGGATAAAAATAAGCAGGGAACCACTCATAGAGGATATTTCTGGGCAGCACAGGCTCCACCCGCCAAACTGGTATACTTCGAATATCATCCCGGCCGCAATCAGGAAGTGCCCCAGCTTATTCTTGCAGGTTATAAAGGCTATCTCCAATCGGATGGGTATTCCTGCTACGACACATTATCCTTAAATAAGGGTATCAAATTGCTCGGATGCATGGCCCATAGCCGCAGGTATTTCGCCGAAGCAGAGAAGAATGATCCTAAAAGGGCAGCTTACGCGCTTGAAATATTTGGACAACTATATGATATTGAGCGGGAGATCAAAGATAAAACGGCCGAAGAGCGTCAACAGGCAAGAACGGAATTCTCAAAACCGATATGGGAAAGCTTTGGGCGCTGGCTTGAGGATAACGCCGCTCAGCTAAATGAGAAAAGTGCCATTTACAAGGCTTTTGCTTATACCATGAAGCGCTTCAAACGTCTTTCAGTTTACATGGAAAATGAAATGCTCAATATTGACAATAATCCCCTCGAGTCCAGTATCAGACCCATCGCATTAGGAAGACGCAACTTTCTGTTTAGTGGATCCCATGATGGGGCACAAAGAAGTGCTATGCTTTATTCATTTATGGGAAGCTGCAAATTGCATGGCATTAATCCAATGGTATGGCTAGAGGATGTGCTGAAAGAACTTTCTGACAATCCAATGCAACCCAATCACAAGCTTTTACCACATAACTGGAAGGAAAATCAAAAAAGTGAGACCGAAAAGCAAACAAACTTTATAGTCAGATCAGCCTAGAATCACAAATAACGCAGATTCATAAATCTAAATGTGCTGTAGTGTTAGCTTACGACTAAAGAGCGAGGAACAAAGAGCAAAGACTAAAGGGAAAAGCCAAACGGATAGGCCAGCGCCTAAAAGAGCAAAGTTAGAATAATAAAGACCGAAGACTAAATTTGATAAGCTGGGACGATTAAGATTCCGCTAACCATTAACTAAACTGCGTCTGCAGGCATTGTGAATTATCGAATCGTCAATTGTTGAAGGAACTAAAAACGCCAAATGATAAAAGATCAACGAACAACGATATAATTTTCGATAGAAGTAACCCTCAAACCAAACGAAAGACGGTCAACGAAAAACGTTGTAATATCTTTATCAAGACCGCTTCACATCCAAACGAACAACGAATATAAATAACCTTAGATTGTTTTATCTAAAAAAGTTTTCAAAAACGGCGTGATTCGTTGTCGAACGCAATATTATAATAATTGTATTGCTAATCAGTCTGCATAGGTATCTCAAAATGAAATTATATGTTTAAAAGTGATTCTTTAGAAAGTATGCTTCCTCAAATATTATATGAAGGCTTTAGTTTGTATCAAAGTTTTTTTTTCAATCCTTCAGCTTTGAGGCAAATTACTTAGTGCATTTCATGCATTAAAGCACCAAGCTTTTCGAACAAGAAAATAGAAAACGGCGAATAAGATCTCTTATTCGCCGTTTTCTATTAATAATATGATGTATTTAAATTAATATTCGCTTTCTCAGCAGCTTCGATCGGAGCATAATCTGATAAAATCAAAGCTTTGCCCTTTTTTACACATACATCATGTTCAAAATGAACAGAAGGTGTTCCGTCTGCAGTTCTGATTGTCCAGCCGTCTTCATCTAAGTAGACTTCTTTTTTTCCCATGTTAATCATTGGCTCTATGGCAAGCACTAAATTTTCACGTAATAAACTTCCGGAACCTTTGCGACCGTAATTTGGAACCTGAGGGTCTTCATGCATATCTCTGCCTAATCCGTGACCAACTAAATCCCGAACGACACCATAACCTTCTTTTTCATTGTGTGATTGAATTGCATAGCCGATATCGCCCATTCGCTTACCAGCAACGGCTTGTTCTATGCCAAGATATAATGAGTCTTTGGTGGTTTTAACTAATTTTAAGATTTCTGACGAAACTTCACCTATAATAAAAGTATAGGCATGATCTCCATGAAAACCATTTTTTATTGTTCCTACATCTACAGAAATAATATCGCCATCACGCAATTCATCTTTGGTTGGGAAACCGTGTACTACTACGTCATTTACAGACGTTATGATATGAAAAGGAAAACCGTTAAAATTATAGAAGGATGGCACAGCGCCATTATCCAGAATAAAGGTATTCGCTAAATGGTCAATTTCCAGTGTCGTCATTCCTGGCTTTAGCACTTTGGCAATCTCAGCTAAAGTATTACTCACCAGTTCTGCACTAATTTTCATGAGCTCTACTTCTTCATTCGTCTTGTAAATAATCATTCTGCAAATATAAACAATCTACGTTTTATTTACTCGCCATTGGGCGGCAATTCTAATTAGTATTTAATTTAATGATCAAGTGTTTTGTTGATACCAGATTGATGATTAGTTGAGTTTTATGGTGATTCGTTTTTAATGAATAACTTGAACGATGTTGTGAGACTCTACTTTTCGATTAGAGAAATTTAAATATGGCGTGTGAACAGCTGCTATGAATAGATATATTACTTAAACTAGGTACTGTTTAACTGACTTAAGATTGGATAAAAAAATGAATTCTTAAAAATTAAATTTGTAGCTTTTTTGCTTTTTTGGATTTTAACACTATTTTTATTTTATAAACTTTAAGTAATTATCTACAACATGAAAAACGGTACAGTAAAATTTTTTAACACAGAAAAAGGATTCGGATTTATTAAGGAGGAAAATGGATCAGAGATCTTCGTTCACGTAAGTGGACTTATCGACAAGATCAATGAAAATGATAACGTTGAATACGAGGTACAAGAAGGAAAAAAAGGATTAAACGCAGTTAAAGTGAGAGTCGTTTAAAATATATTTTTTGAACCTCAAACAGGCCTTGAGCCTGTTTTTTTTTGATCAATTTTTTATACTTTATTACTGATTTTGATTTTAAGTATTTTAAAGAACAGATTTAATTTTACAGTATGACATGTATGAAGAATTTCTTTATCGTACTTAGCAAACATTAATTGAATAAGCGTGTTGTTATTCCATCTACCAATTATAAGATTATAATTTACTATGGAAAATCAAGAAAAAACAGTTGAGGTATTAAATGACCTTATTGAAATTAACAATGACAGAGCTGATGGTTTTGATAAAGCATCAAAAGATTTAAGTGAAGAAAATATTGATCTGAAAGCAACTTTTGAAAAACTTTCATCTGACAGCCGAAAAAATGTAACCGAACTTGCGGGTTTAGTAGGTAGGAATGGTGAAAATCCAGATACTGGAAACACTGTTCTAGGAACACTTCACCGTGCCTGGATTGATATTAAAGCTAGCTTCGGTGGGGATGATCGTCACAGCATTTTAGCGGAGTGTGAACGCGGTGAAGATGCTATTAAAAAAGCTTATAAAGAAGCGCTGCAGGAAAATGAATTGGGTGAAAATGTTAGAAGTGTACTATTGTCACAACAACAAGGTATAAATGCAAGTCATGATGCGATAAAAGCATTAAGAGATGCACATGCATCATTATAAGAATTAATAAAGATTTTAAAACCGCTGGTAATGTTCCAGCGGTTTTTTTATGCCTTTATATTTGTTGTAAATCAGCTATTGGTATGGGGTTAAGCTTTTTTGCCCTGATGCGGCTGAGTGTTTCAATTCTAATTCCAAGATAACTAGATAGGTAACGAATTGGTATTCTGTTTAGATCAAGATTTCCACTTTCTATTAACCTATCATAACGATCAGCGGCGTTTGGAATACGTGATAGGATGGCCCGCTGTGATGCAGCAAAATATTTTAATGCTAGAACTTTTCTGGATATAATATTTCCTTCAGGAAATTTCTGATACATCAGGTCAATTAGTGAGTATGGGATAACAATCAATTCAGAATCTTCAAGTGCCTGGAGATGTTCGATTGAATAGTTTTCTTCACCTTCTGGATGACGAATTGCACCAATTATTTCTCCTCCAGTGCTAAACCAGGTCGTGATGTCTTTACCTTGTTCTTTAACAAAACCTCTTACAAAGCCTTTCGTTAAAAAGTAAAGTGATTCATTATGATCAATTGGAGATAATATAAACTTATTCTTTTTAATGAGCTTTAGTGTACATTGTTTGTGGTAAGCTTCAATAAGGCCTTCAGAAAGTGGATGGAACGTATGTAGATAGTCAAATAATTGTGCAAGAAAGTTTTTGGGCTGATGGCTCATGCTAAATTCAGGGATAGATCTAATAAGGAAGACTAAAGATGTTGAAGAGATAAGTCGTGATTTAACTCTTTATTTATGAAAATATTCACCGCTGTAAGTCCATATGATGTCATTTCGATATCGAAAAAAATCTCTTCACCTATTTTTATCGCTGTGCCAAGATCTTTTAGGCAACAATGAATGTCTTGTTCATTTTCGTCTATTATTTTTCCACTTCCAGCTCTGGAATCCGTAGAAACTAGTTTTCCTTTTATCATCTTATCTTTTTTCAGACAGACATACGTAATATTCCCTAAAGTGGTTTTTGAGAAATGTTGAATTTGGAGAAAAAAAAGCAGCTTGTAAATTGATGTTAAGCACTAAAATTCTTCCATGAAAAGGTATTCATTCTTATTTTTTATCAGGAAGAGTTTTAGGGTTTTCAAGACGCATTGATAGCCAATTGATTATGAGTATTCAGGCATCTTTGCTATTCATACCCGAAGTAGAAAGCAAATTGGGGATTTGTAAAGGGTTCAGAAAATAATTTTACGAGCAATTGGTGTTCTTATGCTTCGTTTTGATTCTACTGAGGGTTTCTTCCCTCATCACTAAATAGCTTGCTAAAATTCTTGCAGGTAATCTATATTTCCCTGATGAATTATGGAACAGGCGATACCTGTGATCAGCGGATGGAAGTCGGGAGAGTCTGGACTCATCGACCATTTTCTGATACTTAATTTCGAAAATCTTCCTGGCAATTCTATCAACCTCATGAAAATCGTTCAGAATAGATTCGATAAAATATTTTGGTAAAAAGATCAATTCAGAATCCTGGATGGTTTCTAAACCCTCATTGTCAAAATAGCAGGATATTTCTGTAAATCCAATTAACTCATTTTCGCCATAGAGCGAGAGGGTGATTTGCTTATCATCAATTGTAGTATACTTTCTTAATGTTCCGTTTGCAACAAATATAGCGTTGGTTCCAACTATTCCGTCGGGACAGAGCTGGGTATTTTTACAGACCGCCATTGCAATAGCATGCTCCCGAACTTGCTCGATGAGTTCATCCGATACTGGTGCCAATGCATTACAAAAATTTATTAAAGGATTAAGTTTCATTGCGCACGTTTGATAATGATTAAGATCATGCGCTGCAAAGCTATATTTTTTTAATCAGATCTTAATGTTGAATCTTTTAAAAATGCATAACTATTACATTTATTTAGCTGGAAATGAAGAATAAACTGATTAAATATGAGTCAATTTTTTGGCGAAAACGAAAATGGTGCCACTGTAACTTATTGACGGGTTACACATCCGCCTTTATTTTTTCATCAGCTGTTTCCAAATCGTCCCTTGATACATCCAATTGCTCGTTTTCTGAAGCTGCAGCTGGCATGTATTTCAGATCAACACACATCGGAAAGTGGTCTGAGCCACAATTTGACAATCTTTTAATTGAACTTAGGGCAAAATCTGTTGAGCAAAAAATATGATCCAAGGGGAATCGAAGCAACCAGTATTTCGCATTAAAACTATTAAAAAAACCTCTTCCACGTCGGGGATCAAGCAATCCGCTAACCTTTCCAAAAAGCGCTGTTGTATAACTCCAGGCTACATCATTCAAATCGCCCATTACCACAACAGGGAGTTTTATGTTTTTTGCTTTATCGGCAACAATTAATATTTCTTTGTCTCTTTCTGTACTTCGAGGGTTTTCTTGTGGCACAGGGGGCTCGGGATGGAGGCAAAATAGTTTTACTTTTTGTCCTGATTTTATTTCTACTATCGCTTCCATAGAGGGAATGTCAGATTTCACCAGATAATTTACTTTGGCGTCTGTAAGTGGAAATTTAGAGTAAAGCAACATCCCGTAAGTATTTTCAAGTGGTGCTTTAAGTTGATAGTGATAAGTATTCTGTATAGAATCCATTTCATTTTGCCACCGCTTATTTGTTTCCACCATCAGTACAACATCCGGATCGCAGAATTGAATCAACTCATGGTAGTCTTTCGACCTGCGATTTTCCTGGTATACGTTTGCTATTAAAATCCTGAGGTTATCAACCCCATCTGTTCTCTGGTTACTGATAATTTGTTTTTTTCCAAAAACCGTGAAAGGAAAAACCAGATAGGATAGATAAGAAATATTGACTACTAATCCTAAAAATACTATCCAGTCAATGGTTCGTGTAGGAAAAGAAAGCAATAGAATTAAGGCGATAAGACCGATGTTTAATGATAGCTTCTGTAACCTCGGGTATTCGAAAACCCTAAAAATCCAGAAGTCATGACGAATAAAAGGGATAATAGTTGAAATAATAACAACTAGGCTAAAGTAAAAAAGAATATCGTGTATCAAAGGGCTCTTGTTTGGATGTAAAGTAATTAAACAAGAAACCTCTAAAAATGTTCTGATGTGGTAAGCTATAAAATCATAATTAAGCGATCCGTAAGGTATTTAATAGAGCGACTTTTCCACATTAAATGAGTAGCTTAAACGTCAAAATCATTGACAGGTTATTGATAAGCCGGAATCGATCCTATAGAGATTTATCCAGCAACCGAAAACTGTCTGGTATCTGTTAATCCGATCGTAAAATCATATTTCTTAAGCTCATAAGCAATTGCCATGTTTTGCAATTCGCGTAATTCGTCGAAATTGATGACATTTTCTTGCGATGCCTCAGCTAAAGATTTGATCTTAGATATGATTGAAAGGTAAGTTTCTTGATTGTTAATTTCGTTCATTTGTTTCGGTGATGCGATAAGTTATACCAATAACAAATGTCGAACCGAAATGGTTTTGTATGTCAGAGGAATTTTTCTAAGAAAAATAAGCTTAGCAACAGAAATAATGATGAATTTCCAATATTCACCACTATTTCTGTGTGGGGATTCTATCCAGCCATGCTGCAACATAAGCTGCAACTTCTTCCCAGCCAGGCTCTCCACAAATGTAGTGGCTTCTATTTGGAAAATCATGAAAGGTTGTAATGCTTGTTGCATCTGTATAGCCCTCAAAATTCTTTTTAACCAGCGTATTGGGAATGATTAGATCTTTTTCCGCGGCAATTAAAAGCAAGGGTGGATGGGGGAGTTCCAGATCCATTTCTCCAGCTGTACCCATACAATCACGTAAAACATTGCGACTATCATACGTTGCAAATTCGCGGTGTGCTGCATTCGATTCCTGCTCCGTTAAGGTGTTTGCAAAAGATGTATGAAAAGTCTTTTCATACATAAAAAATGGTTCATTCCCTTTAAAAGGATTTGTAATCAGGGCGCTGTTTTTCAGAAATCCCCAATCGAAATCCAGCATGGCATTTGGTGCAACAGGACTGATTGCCACGGCTGCAATCCCCACTCCACGATTAATTAACAGTTGTGCTATTAACCCACCAACAGAATGTCCAATTATGATGGGTTGTTCGGTTTCAAGCGCTAATGTTTCAATAGGTATAATAATATCATCAAGATGTAAATCGCCCAAGCCTGCGGGCGGACTTTGTCTTAGCGCTGCAGGCTCTCCCTCATGGAATGGCCAGGCGGGAATAATGCAATTGTAACCTTTTCTGGTAAAGTATTCTTTCCAATTGTTCCAGCTTTTTGGATTTTGGAACATTCCGTGTATGAAAATGATGTTCTTCATGCGTAATCTTTCTTGTGGAACATGCGTTTTAGCGTTGTGGTTTAGCATTATTTCAATATCATTTCTATGATTAGCATTCGCTATTATTCACCTAAGTTGTGCCGGCAAATTTATTTAATATCAAAATATTAGCAGTATGCTCAAACTAACTAGGTATCATATTGTTTACAATTAGTGAAATCGTAAGTTACTATGGAAAAGCGCATCTACGTGTTAGAGGATAATGATGATATAAGAGAGATTGTTTCTTTATTACTTGAAGAGGAACATTATGAGGTATTTGCCTATGCAAATATTGCCTCATTGCGCTTAGGGCTTGAAAGCGGTAAGCCAGCAGATCTATTCTTGTTGGATGTGATGTTGCCTGATGGCAATGGAATTGATTACTGTTGCGAACTGAAGGCTTCTCCTGGTACTGCAGCGATGCCGGTTGTAATGATGTCAGCAAATTTTGCAAACGATGGGAAATATAAACGGTGTTTCGCTCAAGATTATATTCATAAGCCTTTTGAAATAGATGATTTCGTAAAAAGAATTTCTGCTCAAATTAATTAAAGGTCTAAAGTATTTGTTTCTTATTTTTAGTTATCTTCTGATTGATGAAGATAAGTGAAGGACTCCTCTAAAGAGAATCTTATTTCTTATACATAATGTTATTTTGTAATTGCTCGTGGTAACCTTAAAATTTGTTTGTCAAAATCAGGATATTTGTAATTAAGTTTGCAGCCGAACTGATGAGCGAAAGAACTAGCGATAAAATTTTCACGAAATACTACTTAAAACTTAAAGGATTTGCCATTCGAACTCGATACAGCGAATATCTAAGCGATGCGCTAAGAAACACATTCGCAATAATCATCCCCTTAGTTGTTTTGGCTTACTTTGGGCAGCTTGTTGCAGGGATAAGTATTAGCATCGGTGCGCTTTTTATGAGCTTATGTGATATTCCCGGCAACAGGAGGGATAAACTCAGCGGCGCAATAGTTGCCGTTCTATCTCTCGCTGTTACTTCATTTATCATTTCCTTCAGTCTTGCAAATTCATACGTAGTGGCGATCGCGGTTGTTTTAATTACGTTTTTATTTGCCATGCTTTCTGTGTTTGGCTACCGTCTTTCATTAATCGGGCTGATTGGTACAACATTAATTGCTTTTATTCTTGGCCTGCACCCAAAGCAACCAGTTTTATTTAGCACATATATCGTTATTGGTGCTACCTGGTATAGCTTAATCAGTCTGACTCAAATTTACTTATGGCCATATCGATCTTTACATCATGCTATTTTCGAAGCTATCCAGGGGACAGTAGCCTTAATGGAATTACGTGCCAGCGCTTACCATGAAAATGTAAATCTTCGGGAGTTTAATGCGCAAAACATCACCCTACATCTGAAATTGAACGCCAGGCAGGAACTGATTCGAAGCTTACTGCTTCGGGATCGGATAGCAATGTCTGCTGAAAATAAATCTGGGAAAAAACTTTTAGCGGCTGCGCTTGATATTATTGATCTGTATGAACAAGTAACTGCAATTCATCATGATTACGATGAGATTCGCAAAACGCTGGCGCCATCAAATGCGCTACCAAAAATACTAGCAATCATTTCACAGCTCACCAATAAACTTGAAAACAGTGCAGTACAATTTTCTAATTCGAAATCTTCAGCATTTAATCCAGTTGCACATCAGGAAATTGAAGGAAGAATTAGTGAATTAATCATGATGTCCGCCAGCCTATCTGCTAAGGAAGGAAATCTATTAGCCGGGATAGCGAGGAACCTTAACGACATTTCTGAGATTGTGGAACGCTTGTCTGCTGGTTACCGCCTGTCTTTGACAGATACTGATCTTATTGAAACAGAAGTTTATAAGGATTTTATACCGGAGGCGCCGTTCAATTGGCAAAACGTATTCTCACAGTTTTCTTTCCATTCACCTGTATTTCGATTTGCGCTTCGTCTAAGCCTTCTATGCTTAATCGCAGTTCTGCCTACCTTACTTTTTCCTGATCAACGTTATAGTTACTGGCTTTTATTAACGGTGGTTATTGTAAACAGACCGAGTTTTGGTTTGACCAGAAAACGGAATACCCAACGCCTTTGGGGTACGCTAATTGGGTTACTAATCGGGCTTTTACTTGCATTTACCTCTGTTTCGTTGCAGTTAGGATTAGCATCTTTGGGTTTGCTTGGTTTTTTTCTTTTTAATCGTACCCATTATATGTGGGGTGTTGCCTGCGTAACGGTAATGGTTGTGCTCGCTCTAAATGTTTATCATGGCCATGTATCGCAAATTATTAGTGACCGGCTGTTTTTCACTTTGATTGGGTGTGGACTTTCCTACCTGTCTATTTTCATCTTTCCTATTTGGGAAACGCCGCGTATTAAAATGTTAATTTATGATTGCCTTGCTGCAAGCCGGCATTATTTGTTTTGCGTTGCTTCAGAAAGGAAAGGTTTTCTGAATTATCATTATCGAACCAAGCTTGCACGAAAAGACGCCTATATCAGCTTTGCTTTTCTGAGTGAGGCATTACAATCCATTAAAAAAGAACCGCTTGCCAGATCTGTAGACTTAAATGGTTTGGAAGATATCCAGGTTTTAATTTACCAATCGAATGGTGCGATAGCTGCACTTTCTTTAGCTAAGGAAGTCGATTATACCTTAAGCAATGACGCATTCGAAGAATGTTTAAATGATCTGGATAACTGTATCGAGTCGGCGACATCGATTGACCTTACGTCTTTATCATCAGAAAATTACCATCAAGATCCTTCGGGGATGTTACTCCGCATACTCACTCAGCGCTTGAAAGCATATTTTAATTAGCGGTTGATCTTCCGATGGAATTATCCGTGGAATGGTATTTGTAAGCATCTGAAAAAGATATATTATGGATAGTCAACAAATCAAAAATACTGCTAGAATACTTTTAGGTGCTGGCTTAATCTTCGCCGGGATAGGACATTTAACTTTTGCACGAAAAGAGTTTCAGGCGCAGGTTCCGGATTGGGTTCCCTTAAAAAAGGACGATACTGTTGTATATTCGGGTTTTGCAGAAATAGCTTTAGGTGCAGCTTTAGTTGTGGCACCAAAGAAATACCGGTCTACGGTAGGCGTTCTGGCAACCTCACTTTTTATAGGCGTTTTCCCAGGTAACCTATCACAATATACCAACAAACGAGACGGTTTTGGATTAGATACAGATGGTAAAAGACTGGCAAGATTATTTTTTCAGCCTGTATTGATTCTATGGGCATGGAAAAGCACCAGAAAATAACCGCGTTGAAGTTTATTTAATTCATTATGAGATTCTTAATTTAGGATATTTTAAAGTCTCCGCTATACAATTTATTATATTTGATAAACGAATTGTATAAGTATGAAATTAAGCCAAATTTTTAAATTTATTGTATTGGTAACCTTAGTTCCTGTTACTGCATTTTCTGCCAGTGTAGATACAGTGGTTACCTACAGTAAGGTAATGAAAAAGGAAATAAAAGCTGTTGTAGTTAAACCAGATTCTTATTCCGCAGCGAAAAAATTTCCAACACTATATTTATTACACGGAGCAGGAGGGAACTATTCTGACTGGGTTAACCAAACGCCTGATAAGAACACCGTTAAGCGGCTAAGTGATGAATTATCCATGGTGGTAGTTTGCCCGGATGGTGGCGTAACAAGCTGGTATTTTGATAGTCCGATTGATAAAACCTACCAATATGAAACGTATGTTTCTGCTGAACTGGTTGCCTTCATTGATCAAAAATATTCAACGGTGAGCGATCGGTCAGGGCGGGCAATTACCGGTTTGAGCATGGGCGGGCATGGTGCATTGTATTTGGCTTTTCGACACCAAGATGTATTTGGGGCTTGTGGAAGCATGAGTGGAGGTGTAGACCTTCGGCCTTTTCCCGAAAATTGGAATATCGCTAAACGTCTCGGAAAATACAATGAAAATCCAGAACGTTGGGACGCCAATAGCGTGATCAATTTAACCCACCTGTTAACGCCAAATAAATTGGCAATCATTGTAGATTGTGGTACAGGAGATTTCTTTTATAAAGTAAATGTTGCCTTACATGATAAATTGATGGATAGAAATATCCCTCATGATTTCATCACTAGACCCGGGGTGCATAATTTTGCTTATTGGGGGAATGCAGTTGCTTATCAAATGCTTTATTTTAGCAAATTTTTCAAACATGATCAGCAATAAAAGCTGTAAAAAAAAGAACGGGCCAAAGGTAAAACTACCCCCGGCCCGTATCTAAATTAACGCTCTCGAGACGAAAGTAGGACTTTTATACTTACCTTCCAAATCAAATTCGAGTTCATGGAAATACTTCATAATTTCTTCATCTTTTTATGGGCAGGTGCATGCAGGCCAGATAATACATTGATAAAATAATACGAATGATAAAGCCTTTTATATCAATAGAATACTGCCCCAGGTGTGGGTGGATGCTTCGTTCTGCATACATGGCACAAGAACTTTTAACAACTTTTACCGAACAACTGAAAGGTGTAATGTTAATTCCGAGCGAAGCCAGCGGAACCTTTCTTATTACGATAAACGATGAACTGCTCTTCGATAGAAAAGTTGCGGGTCGTTTTCCTGAAATTAAAGAATTGAAAAAGTTGGTTCGTGATTATATTGATCCGGAGCTGAGTCTGGGACACACCGATCGATAACTTCGTTTTAAAAATTTCAATTGTTTTTTTATTTGTCTTGAGGTATTGGGTGTGAAGTTTCCACAACTGGAACGAATCGGCTTATGCAAACAATGTATGAAGTTTGAAGTTATATCTCTGTCAGATTATTATCGTATACTTAAGTGCGGTTTACATCTAACAGGCTAAAACAACAAATATGAAACACTACGACGCGATCATTATTGGCGCTGGTCAGGCAGGGGTTCCACTTGCGAAAAAAATGGCTGAGGCTGGAAAAAAAACAGCCATTATTGAAAAAAGATATGTTGGTGGGACTTGCATAAATGATGGATGTACACCTACAAAGGCGATGATCGCATCTGCTAAAGCCGCATATCAAGCCAGAAAAGCTGTTGAACTTGGCGTAATGGTTAGCGATGTTACTATAGATCTGAAAAAGATCAAAGAACGTGCAGACGGCATTGTAAAAATTTTTAAAGAAAGTGCAGAAAATGGAATAGCCGAAACCAAAGGTTTAAAGCTGTACATGGGAGAGGCAAGTTTTACAGGCGAAAAAGAGATTTTGGTAAAAGGTAAAGATGGAAGCGTAGAAGCGTTATCTGCAGATTTAATTTTTATCAATACGGGCGCAAAAACCATTATTCCAGATATTGATGGGATTGACGATGTTGACTACCTTACCTCCACAACTATTCTCGATTTGGAAGAAGTGCCCGAGCATCTTGTAGTGATTGGTGGAAATTATATTGGTTTGGAGTTTGGCCAAATGTTCAAACGGTTTGGAAGTAAAGTAACCATTTTAGAACAAATGCCGGTTATCCTTTCTAAAGAAGATGAAGACATTTCAAAGGCAGTAACTGAATTTTTAGAGGAGGAAAAGATTGACGTTCTTACCGGAGTTAAAATTAACCATATCGGATGGAAAGGTGATCAAATCGAAATTTCTGAATCTACCGGAAAGAAAGATAAAAAAATAAAGGCGAGTCATCTCCTGGTTGCGGTTGGCCGCGCCCCACAAACGAAAACATTAGGTTTAGAAAACTGTGGTGTGGAAACAGATGAACATGGACATATTTTAGTAAATGATCGGCTGGAAACCAATGTTAAGGGTATTTATGCACTTGGCGATGTTAAAGGCGGACCTGCTTTTACCCATATTGCCTATAATGATTATACAATCGTTTACCGTAACTTAATTGAAAATGCAAATTTATCCACCAATGGGAGACCGCTACCATATTGTATGTTTACCGATCCTCAGTTGGCTAGAATAGGCATTTCTGAAAAGCAAGCCAAAGCGGAGAAATTAGATTACGAAGTGGCTGTATTACCCATGAGGAATGTAGCCAGGGGAATTGAAACCAATGAAACCATCGGGTTGATGAAGGCAGTAGTAGATGTAAAAACGAAGACCATACTGGGCGCAGCAATTTTAGCCTCTGAAGGCGGAGAAATTATGTCGGTATTGCAAATGGCAATGGAAGGTGGAATCACATCTGAACAAATTAGATATGGAATGTTTGCCCATCCAACATACACGGAATCACTGAATAATTTGTTTATGAAAATACATCAATAAGCATATGATCAAATTGGATGGGGTGGTTAAATCCTTTAAAGATACCATAGCTGTTAAATCAGTTTCTTTCGAAGTAAAAGAAGGAGAAAATCTCATTCTTTTGGGCACCAGTGGCTGTGGTAAGACGACTACGCTAAAAATGATTAACCGACTGATTGAGCCTGATCGTGGAGCAATAACAATTAATGGAAAGAATGTAGCCAATGAAAATCCAGAAATGTTAAGAAGGGGAATTGGCTATGTAATGCAGAATAATGGGTTGTTTCCGCACTATACTGTTGGAGAGAACATTGCAACTGTACCACAGCTTTTGAAGTGGGATAGGGAAAAAACAAAGGAAAGAACAAAGGAATTACTAAGCAAACTTCATCTCCCTTTTAAGTGTATTGATCTTTACCCTAATGAGTTGAGTGGCGGACAGCAACAACGGGTAGGTTTGGCCAGGGCATTAGTTGCAGATCCGCCAATTTTATTGATGGATGAGCCTTTTGGCGCCTTAGATAATGTTACCAGAGCAAGCATCAGGAAGGAGTTTAAAGCATTAGAGGAATTGAAACGGAAAACCATCGTAATGGTTACGCATGATGTTCAAGAGGCTTTTGAATTGGCAGACCGGATTTGTTTAATGGACAAAGGTACAATTGTACAGATTGGAACGCCAAAAGAGCTATTATATCAACCGATCAATGATTTTGTCTCTAACTTTATGCAAAGCGAACGCATCTCGCTGGAGTTCAGGACAACCAGGCTTAAAGATTTATGGAATAGTTTACCAAATGATTCAGCTACAGAGGGAAAGATAGTTGATCAGTACATCAGTATCTGGGATGCGTTAAATTATTTCCGCTCAGGAGTTGATCAACTCTCATTTGCAGATGAAAACGGAAGGCAAAAATCTACCGATATTACAATGTTAAATTCAGCGTTTACGCATTATCAAAAGGCTCAACAGCATGGATGAAGCTCAACAAAATTTGTGGCAGTTCATGTCAGAACAATCTGATAAGCTTCTCAATCAAACTTTTCAGCATCTTGGTTTAACTTTTATTTCTCTTTTCCTGGCGGTGGCCATTGGCTTGCCTCTAGGGATTCTGATTGCAAGAAAAAGAAAATTGTCTGGTTCGATTTTGGCTGTAGCCGGAGTTTTGCAAACCATTCCGAGTATAGCGTTACTAGGTTTCATGATTCCATTACTAGGTATCGGAGCCAAGCCCGCAATCATTGCGTTATTAATTTATGCGTTATTACCGATCATTAGAAATACTTACACAGGCATTGTAGGCATTGGTGCAGAAGTTAAAGAAGCTGCAAAAGCGATGGGTATGAGTGAGATGCAGATTTTATTTAAAGTGGAACTGCCCATTGCTATGCCTGTGATACTTGCAGGTATCAGAACGGCAACCGTAATTAATGTTGGTGTAGCCACACTGGCATCTTATATTGCGGCCGGCGGTTTAGGTGAATTTATTTTTGGAGGAATTTCACTTAATAACACCAACATGATTCTCGCTGGCGCGATTCCGGCAGCGCTATTGGCCATTATTCTTGATGCACTATTGGCGGCTATCCAAAAGATGGATTTTAAAAAAATAAAGAAATTTTTATACGTAATTCCTGTCCTGTTTCTTATTCTTGGTACTTTTTATCTTTTGCCAAAAGCTTATGGAAGCTCACTTACTGCCGGTTTCACACCGGAGTTTATGGGAAGACAGGATGGAGATTTGGGTTTAAAAAAAGAATATGGGTTAAAAATTCATACCATTGTGATTAGCGATGCGGTGATGTATAAGGCCGCTTTTGAAAAAGAACTTGATGTAATAAGTGGCTATTCTACTGATGGACGGCTTAAAGCCTTCGACCTGGTTATTTTAAAAGATGATAAAGGAATTTTTCCACCATACTATGCAGCACCAATTATCAGGGAATCATCGTTGAAAAAGTTTCCCGATCTGGAAAACGTGCTGAATTTGTTGTCTGGCAAAATTACCGATTCAATTATGACCGATTTGAATTACCGTACAGATTATCTTAAGCAAACACCTGAACGTGTAGCGAGAGATTTTTTAATCAAAAACGATTTATATAAATCTCCGAGAGGAGGTAAGAATGGTGTAGTAAGGATAGGATCTAAAATTTTTGGTGAGCAGTATATTCTGGCAGAAATGTATCGCATGCTCATTCAGGGAAATACCAATTATGAAGTAGCTACAAAAACCGGTTTGGGAGGTACAAAAATTTGTTTCGATGCCTTAACCAATGATCAGATCGATTTTTATCCGGAATATACAGGTACAGGTTTACTGGTTCTTCTTAAGCCAGATGCAAAGGTTATTAAAAATATAACGCCAGATAAAGACCGTACCTATCAATACGTAAGCGAGAAATTTTTGCAGCAATTTAAGGTTAAATGGCTTAAACCAATAGGTTTTAACAATTCCTACGCTTTAATGATGCGGAGAAAACAATCAAAAGATCTTGCTGTTACTAGTATAACAACATTACAGCAATATCTAAATAAAAATTAATGAATTTAGTTGATCAATTCCTGACCATCAGGGAATATACTGAATCGATTTGTGATCCTTTGCAAACTGAAGACTATGTGGTTCAGCCAGTTGAGGATGTAAGTCCGCCTAAATGGCACCTCGGTCACACCACCTGGTTTTTTGAAACCTTTATATTAAAACCCTTTGCGGCAAACTACAGCGAGTACAACGCCGATTATAACTTTGTCTTTAATAGCTACTATGAAACGGTTGGAGCAAGGGTGATTCGCACGGATCGCGGAAATTTAAGCCGGCCAAGTGTGAATGAAATTTATCAATATCGCCATTATGTAGATGAGGCGATGACTGGATTCTTAAGCGAAGCCATTACGGATGAGATAAAGGAACTGCTGATTCTTGGTTTCAATCACGAACAGCAACACCAGGAACTTTTGCTTACTGATATTAAATATATTCTTGGAAACAATCCATTATTCCCCGTTTATTCTGCTGAGTGGAAAGAACATGAGGAAATAAAAAATGAATCGCATTTCATCGCCATAGAAGAAGGTGTTTATGAAATTGGTTTTGATGGAGAAGATTTCTGTTTTGATAATGAACTTAACCGACACAAAGTTTATCTAAATCAGTATCAGATAAGTACGGAACTCGAAACGAATGCAACTTATCTCGACTTTATCAAGGCTGGTGGTTATACCAATTTCAGCTATTGGCATGCAGAGGGTTGGGATTGGGTTCAGAAAAACAAAATCAATGCACCTATGTATTGGCATCAGGTTGAAGGTGAATGGTTTAACTACACTTATGCAGGTTTACAGCCAATTAATCTGGCCTATCCGGTAACGCACATTAGCTATTACGAAGCTTATGCTTTTGCCAGTTGGAAAGGGATGCGCTTGCCGACGGAGTTTGAATGGGAGCTAGCTGCGAAACAATTTAACTGGGGTAAAAGATGGGAGTGGACTGAAAGTGCATACTTGCCTTATCCCGGGTTTAGTAAAGCACCGGGAGCTATAGGTGAATACAATGGAAAGTTTATGGTTAACCAGAAAGTGCTTCGAGGTGCCTCAGTAGCCACGCCAAAAGACCATGGACGCATCACTTACCGGAATTTTTTTCATCCACATTTAAGGTGGCAGTTTACAGGAATCAGATTAGCAAAATAAGATTTACATGAGCACGATAATTTCAAAACAAATTATTCCATTTTCATCAGTATTTTTAGATGATGTTTTGGAAGGCTTAACAGCTGATAAAAAGTATTTAGGTTCTAAATATTTCTATGATGAAACCGGTGACAAAATTTTTCAGCAGATCATGGATATGGATGAATATTATCTTACTGATGCGGAAATGGAGATTTTGCAATACCAAACTGATGAATTAGCTGATGTAATTGCTCATGATCCGAGTGCTTTCGACCTTATTGAACTGGGAGCGGGAGATGCAACAAAATCAGTTCATCTGTTACAAGCGCTTCTTAACCGCCGATTGGAATTTACTTATCTGCCGATCGACATTTCTCAGCATGTGATAGAAGATTTGGAAGAGAACTTGCCTAAAAAACTTCCTTCATTAAATATCGAGGGTTTAAATGGCGATTACTTTGCAATGGTAAAAAGAGCTAAAAATCTTTCCAGCAGGCGTAAAGTTTTGTTATTTATGGGGGCTAATATCGGCAATATGGATGTTGCCGAGGCAAAGGAATTCTGCAAAGCCTTGAGAAACGAATTATCGCCCGAAGATATTTTGATTATTGGCTTCGATCTGAAAAAAAATCCACGTCAGGTTTTAGCAGCGTATGATGATGCTAATGGTATAACGAAGTCTTTCAACCTAAATTTACTTAGACGCATTAACAGGGAGCTTGGCGGGGATTTTGAAATAGATCAGTTTGATCATTACGCCAGTTACGATCCTGAATCTGGCGCCTGCAAAAGCTACCTGATTAGTCTGAAAGAGCAACTGGTCAACATCGGTGATGAGACTATTCGCTTTGCTGCTAACGAGCACATTTACATGGAAATTTCACAGAAATATTCTTTAGCCGAAATTAATGAGTTAGCAAAGGATACTGATTTTGAACCCGTAGCAAACTTCTTCGATCGCCAACAATATTTCGTTGATGCCGTTTGGAAGGTCGGGAAATAATTTAATCCCGCCGATCTCAGACTTTCTTTCCATCTAATACATCAAGTAATTTTTGTAAATCATCTTCGGTGTTATAGAAGTGGAAAGAAATTCTTGTTCCAGTACCTCTTGGTGAACACAGTATCCTGGCATCGGCAAGTTTCGTAACCATATCCTGGTCCACAGGCATACTCATGATCGTAGAGGCATATTGCTGGTTGACCAGATAGTCTGGCAGTAAACCACGATCGTTCAATTTCGTTCTGGCTAGTTTGCAGAGATCTTGCGTCTTCCTTTCTATTTCTGAGATTCCAATACTTTTAATAAAATTTAGACTTTCGTTAAATGATCCAAAGTTAAGGGTATCTAAATGCCCTGGCTCGAAGCAAAAAGCCAGTTGTTTTTTACCTTTCAAAAAAGGTGTATTCGGTAATTCAGTATCTCTTCTATCTTGATAAAGTTCGTGGTAAAGCTGATCGGAAAGCAAAACGAAAGCGGTACCATAGCCCGCCAGAAGCCATTTATAACTACTGGCAATTAAAGCATCCAGGCCTGAGTTTTTGAAATTGAAATCAGTGGTGCCACAGAATTGTGTTCCATCGCCAATCAGTAATAAATCAGGATAGTTCTGCTTAAGTTTTATAATAAATTCCGGGTTAATTCTGTAACCGCTGATGTATTGTACTACACTAAATGCTAATGCCGTTGGACGGTATTTTTCTATAGCCGCCAGAATATTTGCTTCCAGATGCGCATCAATTTCTACTTTGAAATACTCAAAACCGCGACTAATGATTTGATAATCGATGGATGGATATTCGTTATCTAACAACAAAAAGCGGTGTTTTTTTGATAAACCATCAAGAAGGGTATTGAAGCCGAAAGAAAAGTTTTGAGTAAGGAAAACATTTCCAAGGTCAGCTTTAAAAAAATCGGCTACGTTTGCTCTAAGGCTCTCAATAATTGGCGACTGTTCCATCCTAAAAGCACTGGCGCCATCTACAAAAAGCTGATCGTGTTCGGTTCGCCACTTCGCTAACGAAGTAGATAGGAGACCAGAATTTGCGGTGTTCAGGTAGGTGTAGTTAGAAAGGATGGGGAAGGAAGCAGCTAGGTTCATATTCAAAAATAAAGGAAATATTCTGTAATCAAACTGGCGGCATCTTTTATGACAAACATTAGGGTTTTTGTGTTGTTATTTTAAAAAAAACAAATTGAAATTGATGGAAAAGCAGACACAGATTGTTATAGCCGAACTTAAAAAATTATTAACTGGCGGTGGCGCCCATGTAGGTTTCAAAGATGCTGTTAAAGGCTTGCCTTTTGAATCGCTTGGAGAAAGACCACATGGCTTGCCATATAGTATCTGGCAATTGGTCAGCCATATTAAGATAGCACAATGGGATATGCTCGAATTCAGTAAAGATGGTTCTCATCAATCGCCGGCATGGCCAGATGATTACTGGCCAAAAGAAACTGCACCTTCTAGTGAGCAGGAATGGGAAGAAACCCTGAAAGCTATTGATGAAGATTTACAAAATTTTCTTGCGCTGCTAGATTCGGCCGATATTTATGAAGCAATCCCTCAGGGTGAGGGTCAGTCTGTGTTAAGAGAAGCCCTTCAAATTGCTGATCATAACGCATACCACATTGCGGAAATTGTGGTAATCAGAAGACTGTTAGGGATCTGGAAAAGTTAGCTTAGGATAATAGCGATCGCTGTTGATTCATAAATAGCGAATCAACAGCGATCGCAAAATAACTTTTTATTTATTGAAGTAAACTATAGCACTGACTGGCAATCTCAAATTCTTCATTAGTTGGAATAACCAGAATCTTAACTTTTGAATCAGCAGTACTTACATCCATTAACCCGCCATTATATTGTCTATTGCTTTCCTGGTCTAATTTTATGCCCATAAAATCCAGTTCCGTACAAACCGCTTCACGCATATCTTTGTCGTTCTCGCCCACACCAGCAGTAAAAATTATCGCGTCGATTCCGTTTAATATAGCGGCATAACTACCAACAAACTTTTTGATCCGGTAGGCATAAAGTTCCAACGACAGCACTGCGTTTTCATCGCCCGAAGCTGCCATTTTGCGGATATCACGCATATCACTAGATCCACCAACGCCCAGTAAACCAGACTGTTTATTAAATAATGTGCTTAATTGTTCGTGACTATAACCGGCATGTTCTATCAGGTGAAAGATAACAGAAGGATCAATATCTCCGGATCTGGTACCCATTACCAATCCGCTTAGCGGACCAAAACCCATACTCGTATCAATAGATTTTCCATTTTCTATCGCTGTGATACTGCAACCATTGCCTAGGTGAATGCTAATTAATTTCGAATCTTTTTTGTTAAGCCATTGCATGGCTTGTTCGCTCACGTATTTATGGCTAGTACCGTGGAAGCCATATACTCGAATACCTTCCTCTTTATAATAGCGCTCAGGAATTGCGTATCTAAACGCTTGTTGCGGAATAGTTTGATGAAACGCCGTATCGAAAATAGCAACCTGTCTTGCATTTCTAAAAGTATCTTCCGCTACCTCAATGCATTTTAAGTTAACAGGATTGTGAAGAGGGGCGAGGGAAAAGAGTTTGGTGATCTTATTTTTTACCTCTTCATTGATCAGGGTGGCACCAGAAAAGTGTTCGCCGCCATGGACAACCCGGTGGCCTACTGCATGAATATCATCTGGTGATGCAATCACCGCAAGTTCGCCTTCAGTTAATAAGGATAAAACATGTTTTAAGCCTTCGCCATGATCTGCAATAAATGCAGATTTTTCGGAAACGAACTTTTCTTCGCCTTTGAAAACGGTATGTTTAATATACGAGCCTTCAATGCCAATCCTTTCCACTAATCCACTTGAAATTGGCGACTTTACAGGCATTTTAAAGAGTTGATATTTGAGAGAACTGCTTCCTGAATTAATTACTAAAATGTTCATTTATTATTATTTAATGTCCTGACATTGAATTGCCGTAATCACAACGGTGTTGAAAATATCATCTACCGTGCAGCCACGGCTTAAATCGTTAATAGGTTTGTTTAAACCTTGTAACATGGGGCCGATGGCCAATGCGCCGGTTTCCCTCTGCACTGCTTTGTAAGTATTATTACCGGTATTTAAATCCGGGAAAATCAGCACACTCGCCCTTCCGGCTACTTCAGAATTCGGCATTTTCTGCTTGCCTACCTTTGGATCAACCGCGGCATCGTATTGAATAGGACCTTCAATTTTCAGTTCCGGATAACGCTCCCGAACAATTGCAGTTGCTTCACGCACGCGTTCTACATCTTCCCCTTCGCCAGAGGTGCCGGAAGAATAAGATAACATGGCTATTCTCGGTTCGATACCAAATTTGGCACTGCTTTCTGCTGATGATATCGCAATTTCTGCCAGCTGTTGTGCAGTTGGGTTAGGATTTACGGCACAGTCGCCAAAAATTGCTACCCGCTCTGGTAAACACATGAAAAATATAGATGAAACCACCGATACGCCAGGTCGCGTTTTTACAAATTGCAAAGCAGGGCGAATGGTGTGTTGTGTAGTATGAACAGCACCAGAAACCATTCCATCAGCGTCTCCTTTATATACCATCATGGTACCAAAATAAGAAACATCTGTCATCATATCTCTGGCCATCTCCAGGTTCACATTTTTCGCCTTGCGAAGCTCGTGCAGCGTTTCTACGTAATGGTCATAATGTTCAGAATGGGCAGGATTATGAATGTGAATAGCATTTACATCCAGGTTTAGTCCCAATCGTTTAATCGAAGCTCCTATTTCCAGTGGATCTCCGAGTAGGGTAATGTCTACAATATCCTGCGCAATTAGTTTCTCAACCGCTTTCAAAATCCGCTCATCGTTTCCCTCTGGCAGAACAATATGTTTTTTCTCACGTTTTGCCCATTTCACCAATTGGTACTGGAACATGTGCGGCGTGATGCCCTGATAGCTGAAAGTAATGATTTTATCATCCAGGGCTTTCAAATCTACGTGTCTCTCGAAGATATCAATTGCCAGTGCAATTTTCTTTTTGTTGTCTATCGTGATTTTAGAATGGATTGATCCAATCGTTGTTGTGGTTTCGAAAGTTCCTTTTTGCACCGAAATGATGGGGATAATGGTCTGCAATCCTTCTATCAAACGGATCATGGGTTCGTCGGGCAAACTTCCCGCAGTAAGCACAATTCCAGCTATTTTAGGGTAGTTGGCGGATAAGTTAGCCTGGAGCGAACCGATAATGATATCGCCACGATCGCCGGGTGTAACAATCAGCAGGTTATCTTTAATGTGCCTCAAGAAGTTGGGTAACATCATGGCACCTGTTACAAAGTTATCTACCTGGTTATCCATTAAGTCGGCACCAAATAGTACCTCTGCATCTAAGGCTGCTGTAATCTCCTTCATGGTAGGGCTTTGCAGGCCGCTTTCTACCGGAATCACTGCAATTAACAATTCTGGCGGAAGCTGGTTTGTAAGCGCTTGTTTAATGCGATCAGCCTCTTCAGGATTTACCATATTAGCCACCACACCCAGCACCTGAACATCGCGAAGCAAGAAGTTTTTATAAATATTGATGGCAGATTTGAATAGCTGGCTGGCAGATTTGCCTTTTCCTGAAACCACCACAAGCACCGGAGCGCCCAGGTTTTTAGCCATTAACGCATTTGATTCAAATTCGAAAGCACTTCCTTCGCCCAGAAAGTCACTTCCCTCAATTACGGTAAAATCATAATTATCTTCCAGCTTTTTATACTTGCTGATGATGGTATTAATCATGGCTCCGTTATCATCAGATTGTTGCAGCATATCCTGCCTTGTAAAGGCAAAGGCATCTTCATATTTCACCGGAAGGGAAAAATAATCCAGCATGGCCTCTACATGCTCATCGCGTTTATCTGGGTCTTCCTGTGCAATAATGGGCTTAAAATATCCCACTTTTTGCGTTTTGGCGAGCAGCATGTTAATCATCCCGAAAGCAATTACTGATTTTCCAGTATAAGGCTCGGCAGATGCAATAAAGATATTTTTAGTCATATGATAAGAAGGATCTGAATAAATAACGAACTCGTGCCAATATAGTTGGAAATTTTTTAAATAAACAAAATAGCCCTTTAGTTTTGAAAGATTTCTGACAGCATTCTAAACGCTTTTATACTAATATTGGTCAAGGAAAAAAGGTTAAAATTCATCAAATGACATCTCTATGCAACTCAATTGTTATTTGAAAATAAAGATTTCAGTTTCTCCAATCACTAGTAAGTCATTTGTGTTTTCTTAAACAGTTACTTGGTGCTTTAAAGGATACTTTTGTAACCTGATAAAATTAATCTTATTGAAATGAATCATAATTCCCTTAAAAATATACCTTATTCAGTGCTCGACCTGGCAACCGTGCTTGAAGGACATAATGCTGCAGACACTTTTAAAACCAGTTTAGAAATTGCTCAACAATCAGAAAGCTTAGGCTACAACCGTTACTGGTTTGCAGAACATCATAATATGGCCGGCGTGGCCAGTTCTGCAACGGCTATCCTTATTGGCTTTATTGCTGGCGGTACAAAAACTATTCGTGTGGGTTCTGGTGGTATTATGTTGCCAAATCATGCACCGTTAATTGTTGCAGAGCAGTTTGGTACTTTGGCTTCTCTTTATCCAAATAGAATTGATCTTGGTTTGGGCAGGGCGCCAGGAACGGATCAGATTACAGCCATGGCCATTAGGGGAGAGAATTTTAATGCAGCGCACAATTTCCCCAGAGATATTGAGCGTCTTCAAAGGTTATTTTCAGCCGATAACAGAGGGGCTAATGTGAGGGCAATTCCGGGCGAAGGTTTGGCGATTCCGATCTGGATTTTAGGTTCCAGTACAGATAGCGCGAGGCTAGCAGCTGAGAAAGGCTTGCCCTATGCTTTTGCCAGCCATTTTGCACCAACTTATTTTGAACAGGCAATCTCCATCTATAAAAATAACTTCAAGCCATCTGAGTTTTTGCAAGAACCTTATGTAATGGCCTGTGTTAATGTGGTAGCTGCTGATACGGATGAACAAGCTGAGTTTTTATCCAGTTCTGTAAAAAGGATGTTTTTAGGGGTAATTACAGGCAAAAGGGAATTGTTAAAACCCGCTTTTGATAACATTAATGGTTATTGGGAAAGAATGGAAAAGGAGGCAGTTGAACAAATGCTCTATTATTCCTTTATCGGCAGTAAAGAAACCATCAAATTGAATCTGGAAGCTTTTGTTGAAAAATATGGTGTGAATGAGGTAATGAGTACTTCACATATTTATGATCAGCAGGCGAAACTTCATTCAAATAAATTGTTTTCTGAGGTTTTCAAATAGGCAAAATTAAATCGATCGCGAATAGAAATATCCAAAACCTTATCTCTTTTTCTATTGTTGGTTTTTAAAAGAATCTATGATGGAAAAAAATACAACTGATCAATTTGGTAAGGGAATCGTGCTTGAAGGGATGAAAGCTGTTGGGCATGGATTAGGCATCCATGCCACCAGACCTGTCATTAGAAATACCGTTGCCAAAAACATGCGTCTGGTAGATGGGTTAATGCGGATTGCATTTTCGCCACGAAATACCACTGCAACGAAAAGCAAAAGGGTTATTGAATTAGTTGGGCTCGGCGCTATCGCAGCTTATACCATTTTTGAAGGTGTTGAGCGTAAAAATAAATCGCTGGTTATTCAAGGAATCTTCTTAGGGACAGCACTGGTAGCGGCAAGTTTTGCTTCGGGTAACTGGAGTAAAAGGATTACCCGACAAGGCAAAAACTAGGCATTGGCTTCAACCAGCAACTTCAACATTTTTAAGCGATAAAGGAGGGGTTGATTGACTTTAGAATCGAGATTCAGCTTAAGCGGTAAAAAATGACTCTCGAGAAAATAATCGTAATCAGTAATTACAGTAGCTTCGTTAAGATAGATCGGCACCTGCTGTTTACCCGCGTTGGTAAAGAAATCCTCGAGCTGCTGTAATTCTTGTAAAGTCATGCTGCAAATTTACAATTCAAAGGTGATGTAATGGTCAGTAAGGACAATCTATTTTTTATACCCTTAATTTTCAGTGAGTAAAATGTCAATGTACCCGACACCTGTCGATTGCTTTAACCCATTCCTCTTTTTTGCATTTTTTGCAGCTGTGTTTACCTGTAGTGATGATTTCTTCCACTGTTCCACAAAATGAGCAGGCATAATGTCCATCTTCTTTCACAATTTCGACTTTCTCTTCGAAGAGATCGGGGAGGATTGGTAAGCCGTATCTCACTTCCTCATCCGGGTAAAAATATACGCTTAATATGCCTGAGGTTTCCAGAATAGCCGTTTCAATCTGGCCAAGGTGTGATACACTCTGCTGACGGAGCTCAGCGAAAAACTCGTCTTTTGCGAGCGCCTCTTTTTTAAAATCTTCGATGTTAAACTTGCCACCGCGAATTAGATAAACACTCTTACCTTCTATTAAATCATCTATTTTTTCACTTTTTGCAGTGAGATAGGTTGTGAATCGGTAAGCACCAACAATGATCATGAAGATGACTACTGGTGTGAGCAGGCCGATTTCTTTGTAAAACATTGGGTCGCCGGCGGCAGAACCCAGGCTGATAATCACCACCAGCTCAAAAACAGAAAGTTGCCTGATACCGCGTTTTCCTAGTAGCCTTAAGCCGAATAAAATGATAAAATACATGATCACCGTGCGAAGGGCGATCTCAATTAAAAATCCAAATTTTTCTTCTCCGATAAGGATCTGTTTCCAGTGTATATCCAGCAAGTTCTTAAGTTTAAAATCCAAAAGTAAATAAAAACTGGCAAAGGCTTAAAGAACGGCTGTTCCTTAAATCTTTGCCAGTAATTTGGGTGTTAAAACTGATACCCTTTTTTTGATGCCTACAGAAATAAATAACGATCTGTAGGGCGATCACGATCTCTGTAAGCAGACAGTCACCTGTTCAGATCGCTTTCCACATTTTGAAACTTAGTTTCAAATTCTCTTTGATAATCTTTGGCTTTCTCTTTCCATTCAGGTGCCTTATCTTTCAAATCATCAACTACTGATTTTCCAGTAATTGGATCTTTTTTGGTAATGTATTTAAAGCCTGCGTAAACTGCAGCGCCAATCAATGCTGTTTTCAAAAGTCCCATATCGTCTATATTTTATTTTAAAAACAGCGCTGTGCATTAAAGGTTTGCAAAATTTATACAACTTTATTATTTTTTTGCTGAACACCGATTAATTTCTGACAACTGCTTACGGCATGATGGCAAATAGTTATTCCAATTTGCGATTAAAAAGTGATTTATATTTTTTAGTTAATGTAAATCTATTTTGAGTCTAACTGTATTAAATAGGTTTGTACTTTAAGCAATCTATTATGCCCCATACTAGGGCTGCGATATTCTAAAGCTACTCCGCTAGAAGTTGCCTTTTTAGGTATATCACGACTTTACATCAACGTATTTTTCAAACAGTGTATCAATCCACCTGACCCACAGATTATTAAACTGCAATCCATTCTACAGTGATTTTGTTGCAATACTAAAAGGTTTAAGCGGCCAAATTAATCTAAATCTTATTTGGACTTGATCTAAATAGAGCTTATATTTGTGGCGTAACAAAAATGCCACACGGTTCAGACCCGTGTGGCTACCGGAAAACCGGCTCACCTTTAATCGCTATTAAAAGTCATGCAAATTAAGAAAATTTTGCTATTGGGTATACTATGTGCCTGCGTAATTTTTACCTTCGCCCAAAACCGAATCCCGGGTATTTCAGGGCAAATCAAAAATGCTTCCGGTATGCCCGTTTCCGGGGCAACGATCAAAGTTCAAAAGACCAGTTATGGAACAGTATCAGATGAGCAGGGAAGTTTCAAAATCACCAATGTTAAAGCTGGAAATTATCAAATTCAGATTTCAGCTGTTGGTTTCAAGACAATCAAAAAAGAAATAAATGTAACCGAAAATCAAGACAGCAAGTTAAACTTCAGCCTTACCGAATCTTCTGAAGATATGGAAACGGTGAACGTGATTGGTAGAACAGCAAATCAAGAAGTAAACCGACAAGCTTTCAACGTAACTGCTATTGATGCGAAGAAGCTACACAATAGCACGTTAGATATCTCACACGCGCTAGATCGCGTGTCTGGTGTCCGCGTGAGAGAAGCAGGAGGGCTAGGTTCCAGAATGGATTTTTCACTGAATGGATTTACCGGTCGGCAGGTAAAGTTTTTTATCGACGGCGTTCCAATGGATAATTTCGGATCATCATTTCAAATCAATAATATTCCAATTAACCTGGCGCAGCGCGTAGAAGTTTATAAGGGTGTTGTTCCGGTTTGGCTAGGTTCAGACGCTTTGGGTGGTGCCATCAATATTGTAACCGATAATACCACAAAGAGTTACCTAGATGCTTCTTATTCTTATGGTTCGTTCAATACCCATAAAACTGCTATTAATGCAGGTTATACCTCGCCATCGGGTTTTAAGGTACAACTAAATGCTTTCCAGAATTATTCTGATAATGATTATAAGGTTACTACTGATGTGGCTTCTTTCGACGGTCGTTACTTCAGGAATCAGGTCGTTAAAAGATTCAATGATACTTACCATAATGAAACCATAATTGCAAGTGCAGGAGTAGTAAACAAATCATTTGCAGATCAGTTAATGTTCGGTTTAACTGTTGGCAAGAACTATTCAGAAATACAAACTGGCGCCAGAATGGTGAGCGTTTTTGGCGATTGGCACAGGCGCGGAACCATTTTAATGCCAACAGTAAAGTATCAAAAAAAGGATTTATTTACCAAAGGACTTGATCTTCGCGTAAACGGTAACTTCAATTTCGGTACAGAACAGAATATTGATACAGTATACCGCAGGTACAACTGGTTTCAGGAATATAAAGAATATCCTGGAGCAGGTAGTGAACGCGAACGTTCTATGTATAAATTCCGTAATAACAATGGCCTGGCAACAGCAAATTTAACTTATACCCTAAATGAACAGCATTCCTTCTCTTTAAACAACGTTTATAATTCATTTAACAGAAAGGGATCGGATGAACTTTTTCCACAGAGCCAAAGTTACGAGCAACCCCGCAAAAACAATAAGAACGTGTTAGGTTTGGGCTACAAATTTAGTCCATCAGAAAAATGGAACACCTCTGTTTTTGCCAAGCAGTTTTATCAATCGAATAAATATGCCCAAAGTTATAATCCAAGTGGCAACTGGGGTGATGTTGCCTATAACCAGCAGGAAAGCAGCTATAGTAAAACTGGTTATGGCATTGCTTCAACCTACTTTATCGTACCTAACCTTCAGCTAAAAGCCTCTTACGAAAAAAGTTATAGACTGCCGGAAACCGACGAGCTTTTTGGTGATCTCTTAAACCTGGAAGGAAACATCAGCCTTAAACCAGAGCAAAGTAATAACTATAATCTGGGCTTCAGTTATCAGGCCCAGCTTAACCAGATTCATCGGTTTAGCTTTGATGGAAATGTGATGTACCGCGATGCGAAAGACTTTATCAGGCCACAATTAAATAACAATCAAACTAAGCAGGTGATGGGGAACCTGGCCGATGTAACCAATCTTGGTTTTGAGTCTGAAGTACGTTATTCATACAAGCAGCTATTTACTGCCGGCGTAAATTTAACTTATCAAAACTTACGGAATAACACCCGGTTTGAGCAAGGGCAAACAATGGAAAGTCCGCTATACAAAGATCGGATTCCGAATATGCCCTATCTTTTCGGGAATGCAGACGCATCGCTTTTCTTTAATAATGTAGGTAAAAAAGGCAATACGTTAACCCTCGGTTACAATGTGCTTTATGTGCATGCTTACTATTTATCATGGCCACGCCAAGGTACCGCAGATACGAAATATGATATTCCAAGACAATGGATGCAAGATGTAAATGCAGTGTACACATTAGGTGGCGGCAAATATAATATTGGTTTAGAATGTAAAAACCTGGTAAACAACCGTGTATATGACAATTTTTCTTTACAAAAGCCAGGCAGGGCATTTTATGCCAAAGTGAGATATTTTTTCAGTAGCAACAGATCATAACTTTCAATAAATACAATCATGAAAACTAAATATTTACTTCCATTTTTAAGCTTATCCTTAGTTGCACTGTTTGCCTCTTGTGACAAAGAACTGGATTCCTCAGAGATTAATGATGTGGATGCAGAGCTTACCGGAGCAACTAAATTCATTATTTCGGCAACACCAATTGGAACTACAGGTATTGCAGATTATTTACTTACCGCCAACAGTCTGGACTCCGGTATGGTAACTACGAAAGGAAATGGTATAGAACAAGATGGTTCTTACCGTTATTACATCACGCACAAAAACAGGTTTTTCAGCTTGTTGTACGGACAAGGAAATCCAGGGGCGGTAACTACTTATCGTTTAGATGGGGCAGGAAAGCTAAACAAGCTTACTAATTTTCAAAGTGAAACGGTACAGCTATTTGCACCAGCAAAGGATGATGTTTTCACTGCCAAGATTCCAAGATCCGGAAATGAGTTTTCAACTTTCTTTAGAATCGATGCCCGCAAATACCAGATTGCAGGAGAGCAGCAGGTAAACATTGTAAAACTTGCCGGAAACGGTGAGCGTGCGCACTTTACCTGGGCCACCCAGGTTGGCGAAAAACTTTTTATGCCTTATATGAGCATTAAAGGTGTTGCGCCAGATGCTTTTGGTACCGCTTATCCTGATAGTACTTGGGTGGCTGTTTACAGCTATCCGGAATTGAAACTGGAAAAGGTAATTAAGGATAATCGCACGAGCTTTATCGGTGCTTATTTTACAAATGGTTTGGTGGAGATAGAAAATGGCGATGCCTATGCCTTTTCTTACGCGTCGGCTACCAATTCCGGTACACCAACCTCAAAAAATCCTTCTGCAGTTATTAGAATTAACAAAGGAACTACTGAATTTGATAAGGGTTATTTTTTAAATGTCCAGGAGCTTTCTGGCGGCTATCACATGGCTGGTCAAAGTTATGTTGGTATGGGTAAATTTGTGGTACAAATGTATCCGGAAGTAAATTCGCTTACTGGTGCAGCCAGAAAATTTGCCATTGTGGATGTGATTAATAAAACATTTAAATGGGTAACAGGTGTGCCAAATGATGTAACCAGAACAACGACAATCAATAACTATACCCCCAAGGATGGCAGAACAGGCTATATCGGAATTACTACAGCCAGTGAAGGAAGCTACGTTTACGTTTTCGATGCCGACATCGCCGTGGCGAAAAAAGGGTTGAAGGTAGAAGGCGGAACAATTACCGCAATCAATGCACTTCAATATTAATTAAGTTTCTCATTTCGATCAATCAAACAATGGCAACAGTAAACAACACCAACGCCCCAAAGAAAAAAGTGAAAGATTCAAAATTCACCAGAATTAACAAATGGCTTCACCTTTGGCTGGGGCTGGTATCTGGTGTCATTGTTTTAATTGTATGCCTAACTGGCTGCATCTGGGTGTTTAATGAAGAGATTACCGGACTACTGGAACCTAAAACTAAAATAGAACAACAAAATAAACCAGTGATTACACCTGGTCAGCTCACAGCCATTGCTGCAAGTGTTTTTCCGGATAAATTGCCGGTTTATGCAACCTATCAGCAGGGTAGGGCGATTAATTTAAATCTAAAGGGCGCAAAAGAAGAAGGTCGCCGGGGCGGTGGAACCAACTTAACCATTAATCCTTACACAGGAGAAGTGATTAGCAAAGTGGTACACAAAAAAGGCGAGGTAGATTTCTTTCGTTTTATTCTGAATGGCCATCGTTTTCTTTGGCTGCCTTTTGCTATAGGGCGTCCGATTGTAAATTACGGCACATTGATATTTGTAGTTTTATTGATTACGGGTTTAATTTGGTGGTACCCTAAAAAATGGAATAAATCTACCCGCGATAAAAGTTTTAAAATTAAATGGGGTGCCTCCTTTAAACGTGTGAATTTAGATTTGCACAATGTACTTGGTTTTTACTCCCTGATATTTTTGCTTTTCATTGCATTAACAGGGATGGTATATGGCATTAGGTGGTATAGCGAAGGCCTGTATTGGGTAACCAGCGGGGGCGAAAAGTTAGGTGAATTCGACAGAATGGAATCTGATTCTTTGCAGGTGGGGAAGTTTTATACGCCTGCTAAAGCGATGGATTTAGCCTGGAATACCGTGATCAAAAAACATCCGAAATCACAAGGCTTTTATTATACTTTTCCAGATACGGCAAAAGCAAAGGCAGTAATCAATATCATTGTTTATCCAAACAGGGGGCAGTTTTATAACAATCAGAGCTATACTTTTGATCAGCACACGCTTCACGAATTAAAGGGTAAAGGTGTGTTCTCAGTTCCTTATGAGGCTTCTGGTTTTGGAGGTAAGTTGCGGAAGATGAATTATGATATTCATGTAGGAACTATTTTAGGCTTTCCAGGAAAAGTATTGGCTTTTCTAGCGTCTTTAATCGGAGCGAGTTTACCAATCACTGGTTTTTTGGTTTGGTATGGCCGTAAGTTTAAGAAAAAAGGAAAAGCAAAGGAATCTTTGAAAACAGAGGGAGCAAATCCTCCATCAAATGGTAAGCCAAGGGCGAAAATACCG
>JAZBLB010000038.1:0-35689 GCA_037032985.1 Bacteroidota bacterium | reverse complement strand
GGTAGCCGCTAATGTAAAAAACCTAAAACTAACAGATTTTGTGAGCTCAAGATCAGTTTCTTATACTTCGGAAGCGATTATGAATGCAGATCAAACTGCGATGAGTTTAGCAAAGTGAAATACCTAAATAACGAAGATGCAGCTGCCCTAAAGGCAGCTTTTTTTTGAAGGGGTGTGACTACCCTTTAAAAATGATGATTTTAACATACAAACAAATTATTTTCATCGCTATACAATAATCATTCAAAATCGCCGTCTTTATATGGAGAGCGTTAATTTAGATTAAACGGGAGTCGTCTTAGGATGATTCCCGTTTTCTTTTTTTTAAGCCTTTTTGAGAATGCAACTAAGCAGAACCCGATCTTATTTCGGAAGCGCGGGAGGCATGATTTTATTTACCTGTGTGCTAATAGCCCGGAGAAAAGCTTCGAGCGCCCGCTGCTCATCAATGCTAAGGTTTAGTTTTTTCAACATGGCAGACTTCGGCGTTTTTAAAGAATCTGGTATTTTATCTGCCAGTGCGCGTTGTTGCGCTACGGGATTCCCCAGGTTGTAAAATTCGATCACATCGCGAAGGGAAGGAAAATTTCCATGGTGCATCCAGGGTCCTGTAATACTGGTTTCACGCAGCGAAGGTGTTCTAAAAGCACCTACATCTTTCAGTTGTTTTGTTACGTTATAAAGCCCCAGATCTTCAAACCTCGAACCCAGTAAAGCTTGCCCGTCGTTATGGAATTTATTATCACTAAATAAAGGTGTGTTGTGGCAATTGATGCACCTGGCCTTGGTACGAAAAAGATGAAGGCCTAGCACCTCCTCATCTTTTAAAATCGCTTTATTTCCTTTCACGAACAGGTCAAACCGGCTATTCGTACTGATAATTCCCCGCTCAAAAGTGGCAATGGCTTGTTGAATCTTTTCAAGACTGACTCCTTCATTACCAAAAGCCTGTGCAAATAAGGGTTTGTACCCCGCAATCGCACTGATATTTTTAACCATTACGGTGATGTCCTCATTCATTTCGACATGATCCTGCACTGGAAAACCAGATTGATGCTCCAGGCTCAATGCACGGCCGTCCCAGAATAGCTTATTGTAGAAAGCGGTATTAAAAATGGTCATCGCATTGCGTTTCCCATTCTGGCGGTCATGGCCATAAGCAACCCGTCGTCCATCCCCCCAGCCCAATTCGGGATCATGACAGGAAGCGCATGCAATTTGCCGGGAAACAGACAACCGCGGATCAAAAAATAAAATCTTCCCCAGTTTTGCTTTCTCAGCACGATAAGGATTGTTTTTCGGGTAATCAGGCTTGCCTAAAAAACCAATATCCTTGAAACCCGGTCGAGCTTCTTCATCTAAAGTTGCAGCCGGCCATTTTGCCTGATCTCCGCTATAAAGCGTACGCAGTTGATCGATAGTTAAAGGCATATCCTGCAAAAAAGCAGTGCTGATAATAAATGAAAGGATAACGCCAAGTATGATGATTAATCTTTTCATTTGAATTAAAGGGTTAAAGCTGTTGGACTTAGTTTATAGGCAAACGTTCTGCTGGTTCCGCCAATGGCCGCCTCATTGAAAGTAATATTTAAATCAATTACCTTGGTTACTTCACTATAAGTTCCGCCCCCGCTGATGCCAATCTTAAATGTGCTGCCATCTTGCCTGGTCAGGGTTACATCCTGTGTTTTCACTTTCACAATACCGGTTTTTGCACTATCGAAATCCGGGAAAAACTGTAAAACCTGATCGGCACTAATCTTTACCGTTCTAATATTGGTACTTCCGGTTTGTGTAGCGTAAAGCCTCACCATATCAAACATAGCCACGCCGGTATCGCTTACATTTACATTATTAAAGCCAATAAAGGTAGGGTCAGAAACAGAGGTGCTGGAAAAATGACTCGCAATTCTGGCTGTCCAGGCATTGGTAAGCGGATCAAAGCGATAAACGAACATCTGGTAAAAGGCTACGTTTGATTGAAACACTGTTATAGCAGATGAAGAGGGCGTAGTTACAGGTTGATAAGAATAAAGATCCGCTTTATCGGCTGGCTGGTCTTTCTTACAGCCCAAAAGAATCATGAAGGCGGCAATCAGTATAAATATTTTTTTCATCTTCTTGTAAATTGACTTAGTATCCTTGATTTTGGATCATATTGCGGTTGGCAATAATGGTATTGGATGGAATAGGCATCACTAAACGGTAATCATCTGCGTTGATATTGCAATTTTGGGAAATGCAATCTATACGAACGATGTTTTTCTTCCTGCGGGCCATATCATAAAGTAAGTTTCCTTCAAAGGCCAGTTCCTTTCTTCGCTCCAGCAATACGGCATCAATTAAGGCGTCTTTAGTGGTGAGATTTAAATTTGCAGCACTGGCATCGCCCCGTCTTCTGATGGCATTTAAATCTGCATTGGCCTGTGTAAAATCAGGTGAAGCTTTTTCTGCTGCGGCTTCAGCGCGAATCAGGTATAACTCTGAAAGCCTTAAAACTTTAATTGGCGTTTGCCCGGAAGCACCAGCTGCATATTTTTTAGAAAACAGGTAAGCAACCGAATTTATGGTAATGGGATTAAACATGGTAGCTCCTCTTCTGATGTCGCTTGAACTGTATAAACCGGTAAGGTCTGCTGTGGCGGCATATTGGCGATAAGTAGTATTGCTTAGCTCAAAATAGCCTCCCAAACCAGTGCTGTTAAAATTGTTTTCAATAGCAATTTCGAAAATAGATTCACTCGAAGGAATTCTGCCTGTCCAGCTTGCCACATAAGTTGCATTGGTTAACAAACTGTACTGATTACTTTTGATGATTTCATCTGCTGTGCTGTAAGCATCATCCCACTTGTTTGCATTCAAATATACTTTAGCCAATAACGCTATAGCGGATGATTTTGTGAAGAAATTTTGCTTCACCGTTCCGTTCAGTACTCCTTTATTGGTATCATCAAAACTGCTGATCGCTTCTAGTAAATCGTTAATAATTACCTGATAGGTTTCTGCAACCGACGCCCTTACCGGAGGTGGATCTCCAAAGAGCTGTGGCTTTAAAACAACTGCAATTCCGGGATGAGAAGCATTTGCAGTGTAGTTAAACGGACGAGCGAATATCCGAACCAAATCAAAATGGATCAGTGCACGCAGGCATTTTGCTTCTGCCAGGATTTTCACTTTTTCAAGCGTTGAGCCCTCAGCAGATGGGGTATAAAAAATGATGTTGTTCACATTATTTAGCTCGCCGTACAAACTGGAATAAGTCTCAGTCATTGGAGAAAGAATGGGTGTTTGTACAAGGTTGTACACCTCTTCCAAGCGGTTATTAGCAGTTTTGCTGTACTTAATGTTCCCCGCCAAAAGGTCCGTATAAACCATTGTATTTCTCATGTAATGAGCTTCAGTGAGCAGATCACTATAAGCGCCTGCCAAAGCAGTTTTAGCACCCGTTACATCTTTAAATAAATCAGAAATGGATAATTTATCTGTAGGTTGTTTATCTAATATCTTCTCGCAGGCACTTAGTGTTAAGGCTACGGTAAGGAGTAAAAGGGTTATATTTTTATTCATGTTTTGCTGATTAAAGACCAATTTTGATTCCTGCCGTTAAGCTCATAGTTTCCGGATAGACAAACCGCCGTTCGGCCACGCCGTTCCTTCCTTTTGTTCCGGCATCTTTATATACATAAAAAAGATTGTTGCCGTTGGCGAACACGGATAAGTTATTGAGGTGAAGTCTTTTTACGAGTTGACCGGAGAATTTGTAAGCCAATGATACGTTGGAAAGTTTAAGGTAGCTTACATCATAAAGATACCTGGATGAATTACTCACGATTACCCTATTGGTTAATAGGCGGGGAATATCCGTAACATCGCCTGGCTTCTGCCACCTGTCTACCAGGTTTACACTTTGGTTACGGTTGGCCAGATTTCTGCCATCGGCCTCATCGGCATAGTTAAATAACTGGTCTGCACCATAGCTGTAGAGGATATTGAATGAGAAGCTGATGTTTTTGTATTCGAAATTATTGAAAAAGCCGCCTTGAAAGTCTGGAAGTCGATCTCCCAAAACGCTTGTTTCTGTAAGCGGAATCGCATTGATTTCTGTTGCAGATCTGATTTGTCCGCTGGCATCATAGAATTGCTCAAAACCGGTTTCCGGATTTACGCCTGCCCATCTGAAACCATAAATGGCACTCATGCTATTGCCTTCCTTTAGGCCATTGGCATCATCCCGAAAGCCATAAATGGAAGCAAAACCATTATTAAAGGAGATCAGTTTGTTCTTGTTGGTGCCCAGGTTGAAAGAAGTTCGCCAATTGAAATGCTGTTTTTGAATTATAGCTGCGCCAATACTTAACTCAAAACCCTGGTTGCGTGTCTTACTGGTATTGGCAGAGATGGTGCTGAATCCGGTTTCTAAAGGCACAATTACCGAAGAGATCATATCGCTAATGGTATTGTTGTAATACTCAGCGGTGATTTGGATTTTATTGAAAAGCTCCACATCAACCCCAAAATTAAGCTTATAATTTTTTTCCCAGCCCAGATCTGGATTTGGTCCTGCACTACCATCGGGGTTAGAAGCAAAGTTGCCCGCATAAGTATTTCCGGATCCCGTTCCAAAATCATACAAACCTTTAGCAGAATAATTGCCAATTCTTGAATTACCCGTAGAACCGTAAGTGGTGCGGAGCTTAAGCATGTTTAGTACCCGGCTGTCTCTTAAGAAGTTTTCTTTGGAAATCAACCATGCCAGGCCAACTGATCCGTTTAAGGCCACCTGTTTATCTCCACCAAAGATGGATGATTTATCAATTCTGGCATTTACATTAACATAGTATTTTTTATCCAGATCATAACCCAGCTGCGAATAATAGGAAACGGTGGCGTTTTGTGATTTTGATGAACCCGATGATTGTGTCGCGGCCCCATTCAATGCACGCACCCGGTCAAATGTGAAGCCTGTACCAGAGCCCCTTAGCAAATTGGTTTCCGTATCTTCCACCTGCGTACCGATTAAAAAGTTAATCGTATTTCTTTTAAAGGTCTTATCATATGTGGCCTGTAAAAACCCGGTGTAACCTACGTAGTTGCGATCAAAAATCCTTAAATTCCCATTTACATTATTTCCGGTGGCATTAAGGCCAGAGAGGTATTGCGTTTGTTTGTTTTGGTAAGCGTTGGCGCCAAAGGTTCCGGAAACGGCAATTTCATTGTTGATTTTATAGCGTGCATTGATATTGCCAATAAAATCCATCCCTTGGTTCCGGCTTTCATTCTGATCATTAACAGCAAGTGGATTTGGCACGCCCAGAAAATCTGTATAGGTGCCATCGGTAAATGGTGCAAGATTTGGAGGAAGTATAACAGCGCCAAAACTGGAAAGGGTGTTGCTTTTAGTAAAAGTGGGACTCAGGTTAAAACCGATATTAAAGCGTTCGCTAACCTGATGATCAACCTTTAGCCGCGTGTAGATTTTGGTCAGGTCATTGTTTAAGGAACTCGATTGTTGACTTCTGTAACCTGATGAAAAGCGAAAGGTTGTATTTTTAGAACCACCGGAAATATCAATTGCAGCGTTATGGTAAATGGCATTTCTGGAGGTAAGATCCAGCCAGTCTGTATTGGTTGTGGGGCTTCCGGCCTGTTGTGTGGCAAGTGTGGCAGATACATTTCCATTAATATAAGCCTCACGCAGCAAGCTGAAATACTGCGGGCCGCTGAGCCATTTGTATTTATTGATAAATTGCGCAACCCCGGTATCATAACTAAAGTTCACCGAGGTTCTTCCATCTTTACCCTCTTTGGTGGTGATGATGATTACTCCATTGGCTGCATTAGCACCATAAAGTGCAGATGCAGTGGCATCCTTTAATACCGAAATGGATTTGATATCATCAGGATTGATACTTGACAGGGGATTTAAATAGCTTTCATTATTGAAACTCGAATTTTCATTTCCACGTTGCTGCTCATAAACAGGAATACCATCTACAACATAAAGCGGCTGGCTTGAGGTTGTTCTGGAACCATTAATGTTGGGTAATGAACCTAATCCGCGGATATAGATTTTCACAGGTGTATTCAATTCTGTGGTGGTTTCTACATTTACACCAGCTACCAGGCCTTCCAGCATTTTATCAAAACTTTCTATCGGGCGGTCGGTTTGCAGGCGCTCGGCAGTTACTTGCGCAATACTCCCCACCACATGTTCCCTTCGCTTATCTCGTGTATAAGAACCGGTTACTACAATCTCATCCATCCCAAAAGCATCACTTTCCATCACCACATTAAAGAAAACCTGTTTGCCAACCTTAACTTCCTGAGATTTCATGCCGATATAATTAAACACCAACACCGTTTCTCCTAAGGTTGCTTCATTCAGTTGATAAATGAACTCGCCTTTGTTATTGGTTACCGCACCTTGCCTGGTTCCTTTGATAAATACATTAACCCCCGGAATCGGGCTTCCAGTTTCGCGTTCTGTAACCCTTCCGGAGATTGATCTCTTTGGAGCACGTGGTTTTCTGATGCCTTTACGGATGGAAATGGCGTTCCCATTCACTTGAAAGTCAAGACCTAACTGATCAGAAAGGCTTTTTAAAAGCTCGGTAAGTGTCGAACTTCCAGTTGAAGACAACTTTTCATCGGTCAGAACTGCACCAGCATCATAGTTGAATTTAAAGCCTGTCTGATTTTCAATATCGGCTAAAACAGCTGGTAAAAGAACCGATCTTCTGTTTAAAGTAACTTTAATTTTATCTGGGTTTTTCGTCTGGCCGAAGCCATCAAGATAACTGGCCATCACCAGCGAAAGGAACATAAATAAATAACAGGGGAAAGTTTTCTTCATCTTTTATTTAAGAATTATAGTTTGTTTGTCTTGACTGAATTTTAAATTTCTGGCGAAACAGATGTTTTTAACAATATTGAGGTAATCGGTATTGTTAAATGTTCCGGTGTAATCCCAGGTGCCTGAATCACTGTTGTCGATAAGAGTTATCCCGTAAGTGTTTTTGATTTTTAATGCAATTTCCTCAAAACCAGCATTTTTAAAGATCAAGTTTCCTGTTTTCCAGGCAATCTCGTCATCGGCGTGAACGCCTTGTACCTTTAATAAATGGCTGGCTTTATTAATTACAGCTTTTTGGTGTGGTAGTAAATGTAATTCCCTTGAATTTTGTCCGGCGCTAACGGCTACACTTCCTTCCATCAGTGCGATTATGGTATTTTTACTCTCCGGGTAAGCATTGATGTTAAACTTGGTTCCATAAACCGTGGTTTTGGTAGCCCCGGCGGCAACAACAAACTGCCGCGTACTGTCTTTGGAAACCTCAAAAAAGGCCTCTCCAACCAAAGAAACCAAGCGCTTATTCCCCTGAAATTTTTTAGGGTATTTCAATAAGCTATTCGAATTCAAGGTTATTTTTGTGCCATCACTTAAAGAAACAATTAACATCTTGCCACTGCTGGTTTTTCTGGTGATGTAGGCTGGTGGCTGGTTAGAGCCTGGCTTAATAAGGAAAAATATGCCACCAAAAACAACGACTAGCAGAACAGCCATAGAGGCAAGCCAGAGTCTTAAGGCAACGTTGTTGCGCTTGGGTTTTACAGGCAGTTCTCCAGCAGAGGTGGATTCGAGAAATTGATCAAAACGTTCAAATTCAAGATGCAATTCTTCATCAGGCAATCTGCAATACAGAACAGCTAATAATTGTTCTGCATTGTAAATTTCATCAAGCTTTTCAGGATGGTGACTGATCCATTCTTCCCAGAATTTAACAGCGGCTCCATCAGTTTCCAGGTAATAAGCATTGAAGGATTCATCGGCGGCAAAATCTTCCGCTCGATAGGAATGATAATCCATATGGGTTTATAAATAGATGTTTGTGCAGTTTACTTTAGACTAGAGAGAAGAAACCACCTTTTTTACCAGAGAAAATTCTAAATATTTTAAATGAATTCTAAGCGGCTGCAAATCAATGCTTAAGCTTCTCTGGATGGGCGTTTAAGGCCAATGCGTAACCTGCTCAGTGCCATGTGTACATGGTTGTATATGGTCCTGGGTTTTAATTGCAGTTGCGCAGCGATAGCCTCATAACTCAAGCCCTGATAAAATTTCATGGAAATAATATCTCTTTGCGTTGGTGTAAGCTTATTAATGGCGCTCCAGATCTGCAGCTTTTGTTGCTCGAAATATTGAGATTCGATGAGCAGTTGCTCATAAGCGTATTCTGTAAACAAAGAAATTTCTGGCTGATTTTCTATTTTTTCAACCTGCTGATCTCGCTTAATTTGTTTGAGTACCAGGTTGCGAACGGATGTTTTAAGATAAGCTTTTACCTGAACAACCTCACTCAGCGTTTTTCGGTTATCCCATAGCTCACAAAAAAGTTCATGAATAATATCTTTCACCTTTTCCTTATCCGGCAGGATCCGAAAGGCATGGGCATAAAGTTCCTGATAGCAATCCTGATAAAGGGTTTTCATTGCTGTGGTACTGCCATTCCGAATACTTTGCCAAAGATCAGCTTGCATGTGCTAAAACATTGTCTCATCCTAAATGATTAAGATGAACTCATTTTAAAAAATATAATATATGATGTTTTGCTAGCAGGATGTTACCGAGCAGCTAAGATACAAGAATTGATTAGATAATTACATGCGTTGCTGCTTGGCCTGATTTTTTTAAGGAGTAATAACTGACAATTAGACAGATTTAAGCTCAGTTTTCAAAGTGCTCATTAATCTCTCAAGCTGATATTTAACCGCTGATAATAAATCCTAAAAGCTTTTACCTAAGTCCATGTGTTTCAAAATTATCCGGACTTAACTTTTTAATTTGCTCATGTATTTTTAGATAAATTTCTTTAATCAGTGCTTTATCATCTATAATCAATAACAATTTAATGCGCTTACCACATAAAGGTGCCAGGTTAATTGAATTTCCGATCCAGGTTGACTCTTGTAATGAGACGTATGATAGCTCTTTATAGGCCGTAAAGCACCAGTCATCAGCAAAGTAAACCGACAGGGCGTTTAAGCTCCCTCCCTTAGAATGAGAATACCATTTGATAGGTTTATGATAAACCCCTGTTGGGGTTAATTTAAGTTGTATGACAGATGATCTCTTTCTATAAAACGTGATTGCAAGGTAGAAAAAGTAAACTCCAGCAAAAACAAACAGGAGCAGTGGAATAATCGCAAATCCTTCTACCTCAGGCATTCCTAAGCCTGCTAGCATCAGTAAAAAAGAACCAAGCAGGCCAAGAACAAAGGCTAACATCGTCACCCGCCCCTCTTCAACATAAACCAACTCTATATTTTCCTCTGCCAAACTGCTCTGGCTGCGAGCTTTGTTTTTAATCCCCATGAACCCGTAAATGGCAACACAAACTGCAAATACGATAAAGATAAGAAGGATTGAGAGGGTTGACATTCTTTAAATGTTTAGGAGATAACTAAATTATTGACCTATTGTTTGCCTCAGCATAACCAATCCCCATTACCCTATTTTAACATGGCTTGATAAAAAGGATAAAGTTCATTTGCCAGAATTTCATGATCGGCCACGCTCGGATGGCTGGTACAACCATGAGGATCCATCGGTTGAAAGAAAAATGTTTTCACTACTTTATCTTTCGGATACAAAGCATCGACCTGATTCTTAATTTCAATAAGTAATTTCTCAAACACCTCTCTTTGTGCGCCCTTCACCATCGGACTACTTAATACTGCTATCTGAGCCTTAGGATACTTCGATTTTATCAGTTTAATAAATTTAACATAACGCGAAACAAATAATTCTTTGTCAAATGGTTTTCTAGGCGATTTGCCATCACCATTACTAAAATCATTGGTGCCTAAGGCAATACTTACAACCTTTGGGCTATAGGTGTTAAAATCCCACTTTTGCTTGCTGTCGACATGGAAGTCAAGGTTTTCATATACATCGGGCATTGAAGGGCCATCGGTATTCCAAACCCTGTAAATCCCGATACCGCTTACACTGCTCATTAAGTAATTCGCTCCTAATTTCCTGGACACTCTTGGTCCGTAAGCCAGGTAAGCATTATGCTGATCGTGGTAATCGCCAGTTCCACAAGGATATTCACTATCATCTGCAGCGGCGCCACAGGTAATGCTGTTACCAATAAACTCAATTAACGGAGCCTTTGCTACAGCGATTGCTTTAATTTTTTTCGCTACAATATTACCAATTAAAATCGCGCCAGTGTGTGCTTCGGTGGCTTTGTAAATCCAGATGGTATGCGCGCCGTTTCCGTTCGCTTTTATAACTATTGGCGCAGCCTTTTTACCATCTATCCTTATGCGTTTCTGATAAACACCATCAATTTCATATTGTAAATAGTTATGTTCCCAGGCGTTTGGCACATCGGCGAAAATAACACAGCTATCGCCGTTAAACTTAAAGCCGAAGTGCGCCGCAGAGCTAATGAGTTCCAGTTTTTTGGCCTCGTTTATTGTGGTTCTGCCGAAAGGTTTAAGCGCAGTAGCGCGAAGGGTGTCAGTGCTTTTATAAAAAAGATTAGCCCAGGAGGCGTTGAAAACGAAAAGAGACAAAATAAGCAGGCAAAAAATCTTAATTTTCATTGGTTAGCAGGTTTGGATTCACAAGATATATAAATTAAGAAACGAAACTGCCTAACGATAAAAAACTATCAACTAATGTTGGAAAAGTATGAAACTATTGCCTCAGAGACCTTTACTTTAGTTTATTGAAAACCAAATCTATTTGCTTACTACGCTACCGGTGGCAAGTTAAGTCAAAATCTATGAGAAAATACACCTCCTTGCTTACTACAACGGCGATTTTATTGTCATTTCCGCTTTTTAGTTTTTCGCAGAACTCCCACTATCAAAAAACAAATCAAGGCATCATTGTTCATCCGGAAATGAATTCGGCAACTGCCGGTAAACAGATTAAGATAGATGTAATTTCTGATCAGATTATCCACACGGTAATCTCACCGAAAGATGAATTTTCTAACGAATCGAGTTTGATGGTAGTTCCACTTAAAGCCAATGCCAATTGGACGGTGAGCGAAAATGCGGATCAGATTCAGCTGAAAACGCGGCTCCTGCTGCTGAAAATAAATGCGAAAACCGGACAAATACAATATCAGCACGTGGATGGTAAAAATATTCTCGAAGAAAGAACACAAACATCAAGGTCGTTTAGCTTGGTTTCAAATGATGGGGAGGCCAGCTATCAGATTACGCAGTCTTTCAATTCTCCAGCTGATGAAGCACTTTATGGCCTGGGCCAGCATCAGGATGATATGATGAATTACAAGGGTAAACAGGTAACACTGCTGCAGTACAATACCGATGTAGCTATCCCTTTTTTACTCAGCAACAAAAATTACGGTATTTTATGGGATAATTACTCCATTACCAAAGTGGGTGATGTAAGGGATTTTCAGCCACTTTCCACACTGGCTCTGTTTTCTAAACAAGGCGATCAGGGCTGGCTTACGGCAACTTATTCTGATCAGAAAAATAACAGAAAGCCTATTGAAAGAGCAGAATCAGCAATTGACTATTCCTTTTTAACAGATATGAAAAAATTTCCAGACAGCTTCAAACTGGCTGATGGTATAGTAAAGTGGGAAGGTAAAATCTCTTCAGCTTCCGCTGGTCTGCACCAGTTTAGCGTGAAGTATGCAGGTTACATCAAAATGTGGATTAACGGAGAGCTATTGGTAGATAAATGGCGCCAGGCGTGGAACCCGGGCTCTGCATTAGCCAGCGCTGACATGCAGAAAGATAAAACGTATGATTTTAAAATTGAGTGGATTCCTGATGGAGGTGAATCGTACCTCGCCGTTAAATGCCTGGTTCCGGTAAGTAAAACAGCTGAAGACCAATACGCTTTTTCCTCTGAAGCTGGCGATGAAATCAATTATTATTTTGTCTCTGGCGCTAACGCCGATGAGGTGATTAGCGGATACAGAACCTTAACGGGCAAGGCGGTTTTAATGCCGAAATGGGCAATGGGTTTCTGGCAAAGCCGGGAAAGATATAAAACACAGGCAGAACTGCTGGATGTGGTAAAAGAATACCGTTCGCGTAAAATTCCGTTGGATAATATTGTGCTAGATTGGCAATACTGGAGACCAGACAGCTGGGGAACGCATGAGTTTGACAAGTCCCGTTTCCCGGATGCAGATGCGATGATTAAGACCCTGCACGATACTTACCACACCCGCCTAATGGTATCTGTTTGGCCAAAGTTTTATAGTGGCAATGCCAACTATGACCTGATGAATAAAAATGGCTTTTTGTATAAACGCAACATAGCCGATGGCAGAAAAGACTGGCTTGGATTCCCTTCTACCTTTTATGATGCCTTCAACCCGAAAGCCAGGAGCCTTTTTTGGAGCCTGATGAATAAATCACTTTACACGAAAGGAGTTGATGCCTGGTGGATGGATGCAACAGAACCAGACATTCATTCTAATTTGCCGGTAGCGGAACGCAAGCAAATTATGAGCCCTAATTTTTTGGGTTCGGCAACTAAATATTTTAATGCTTTCCCTTTGCAGAACTCAAAAGGGGTTTATGAAGGCCAGCGAGAAGCTAACCCCAACGACCGTGTTTTTATTTTAACAAGATCTGCTTATGGTGGTTTGCAACGTTATGCAGCAGCAACCTGGAGTGGAGATATTGCCTCGAGATGGGAAGACCTGAAATCGCAAATCTCCGCTGGTATTAACTTTTCTTTATCTGGCTTGCCTTACTGGACAATGGATATTGGCGGCTTTTCAGTGGAACGGAGATATGAAAAACCAAATGCCACTGATCTTGCAGAATGGCGTGAGCTGAATACCAGGTGGTATCAGTTTGGCGCCTTTGTGCCTTTGTTCAGGTCGCATGGTCAGTTTCCCTTCCGTGAAATGTATAACATCTCACCGGAGTCGCACCCTGCATACAAAAGCATGTTGTTCTATAACAAGTTGCGTTATCGCTTAATGCCTTATATTTATTCGCTTGCCGGTAATGCCTATCAGAAAGATCAAACCATTATGCGGGGTTTAATTATGGATTACGCGGCAGACACAAAGGTGAACAATATAGGCGACCAATACCTTTTCGGTCCATCGTTAATGGTTAATCCTGTTTATCAATATGGTGCAACCAGTAGGAAAGTTTATTTGCCAACGCAAAATGGATGGTACGATTTGTATACCGGAGCTTATATTAAAGGTGGACAAACCATTAACGCTAAAGCGCCTTACAGTCAAATGCCCGTTTACGTGAAAACGGGTTCTATTATTCCTTACGGACCCGAAATTCAGTATACTGCAGAGAAACCTTTAGATCCAATTACCTTATACGTGTATACTGGTAATGATGCCAAATTCACCCTTTACGAAGATGATGGTTTAACTTATGGATATGAAAAAGGAGCCTTCACCACGATCGATTTGCAATATTCTGAAAGCGAAAAAACATTGACAATTTCTGACCGAAAAGGCAGTTTTAAAGGCATGTTGGAAAACAGAACCATTCATATTATACGGATTACACCTAAAAAAGCAAAGCCTTTGGATTTTAATCAAACGCCAGAGAAAACGCTTCGTTATAACGGTAAACAAATAACCGTGAAATTTTAATGATGCAACGGTCGATTGATGCCTGAAGGTTATGACTGCTTTGCGCTAACTTTCCTTTTGTATAAAACCCACTGGGCTTTTTAAATAATACATCCCATTCCAAATTATGAACATACTTCTACGTCTTTCAATCATCCTCATTTTCTTTTCAAATCTTGCAAAGGCACAAACCATTACGGATAGCGGGCGGGAACACTTACTCATTGATACGGGCTGGCGTTTTGCATTAGGTCATCCTTTCGATACACAGAAAGATTTTCAAAACGGAACGAGTTATTTTTCCTATCTGGCGAAGACTGGCTACGGCGATGGAGCTGCAGCCCCTGGCTTTGATGATCGCATCTGGCGGAAGCTTAATCTCCCTCATGATTGGGCAGTGGAACAACCTTTTAGTGAGAAAGCCAGTTTCAGTCATGGCTTTAAAGTTGTGGGGCGAAATTTTCCTGATGCCAGTGTTGGTTGGTACCGTAAATCAGTCTTTATTCCTAAAGGCGATTTAGGTAGAAAGATTAGCATTGCTTTCGATGGTGTTTTCCGGAATTCAATTGTTTGGGTGAACGGCCATTACTTGGGCAACGAACCCAGTGGCTATCTGGGATTTGAATACGACATTACCGATTGCCTGAATTACGGCGGAGAAAATGTGATTGCCGTAAGGGTAGATGTAACCATGGAAGAAGGCTGGTTTTACGAAGGCGCCGGGATTTACCGTCACGTCTGGCTCAACAAAAATAATCCACTTCATGTGGTGACTAACGGAACTTTTGTTCAAAGCAAGGTAGATGGAGAACAAGCCTCAATTAATGCGGCTGTAACCCTAAAAAACGATGCATTAATCCTTGGGAGATTCAAAATTAGCCAGGAAATTACAGATGCCAAAGGCCAGGTTGTGGCTTCAGCTACCATGGATAAGCTCAGTTTAAATGCCTTGGAAGAAAAGGCGTTTTCCGTTAATATTCCGCTCAATAACCCAAAACTTTGGGATTTAGAAAATCCGTATCTATACCAGTTGCACACCAAAATAAGTACCAACGGACAAATTTTAGATACTTACAAAACACCTTTTGGAATCAGAACAATTAGTTTCGATGCGAATAAAGGTTTCTTCTTAAATGGGAAACGGGTACAAATAAAAGGCACCAATAACCATCAGGATCATGCTGGTGTTGGTGTGGCATTGCCCGATGAACTTCAGTATTTCCGGATCAGCAAACTCAAAGAACTGGGAAGTAATGCGTATCGCTGTTCGCATAACCCACCAACGGTAGAACTGCTAGAAGCCTGCGATCGTTTAGGTATGCTCGTGATTGATGAAAACCGCTTAATGGGCATAAACGAGCAACATTTAAACGACATGAAAAGGCTCATCATTCGTGACCGTAACCACCCAAGCATCATCAGCTGGTCTATTGGTAACGAAGAGTGGAATATTGAAGGGAATATTATTGGTGCAAGAATAGCAACCACGATGCAGGCTTATGTAAAAACAGTTGATAGTAGCCGGGCCGTGACCGCAGCAATTAGCGGGGGCATTGGCAATGGTATTTCTACCGTGATTGATCTTTTAGGCTATAACTATGTAGCCACTAAAAATACCGATGCGCAACATCAGAAATTTCCATCGCAGCTGAGTTGGGGTACCGAAGAAGGTTCTACAGTAGCCAGTCGTGGTTTATATAAAGACAATAGGAAAAAAAATGAGTTAGCTGCTTATGATGTTAAACAAAATGATAATTTTTTAAGCCTGGAAGACGGCTGGAAACATTACGCCGCCCGCCCTTATCTGGCTGGCATGTTTATCTGGACCGGTTTTGATTACCGCGGAGAACCTACTCCATTTGGGTGGCCGTCAGTACTTTCTTACTTCGGGATGCTGGATTTATGTGGCTTTCCAAAAGATAGTGCATGGTATTTAAAATCATGGTGGACTACGCAACCTACCATCCATATTTTGCCCCACTGGAACTGGCCTGGAGAAGAAAACAAGCCTAAAGAAGTTTGGGTATACAGCAATTGTGAAGAGGTAGAATTATTTCTGAATAAGCGTAGCCTAGGTAAAAAGCGTATGGAGCCAAACGGACATTTAAGCTGGACTGTGAATTACGCACCTGGCATTCTCGAAGCTGTAGGGTTTAAAAAAGGAAAGAAAATGCTAAGTGAGGTAGTTAAAACAACGGGTAAGCCCACGCAAATTTCAATCAAACCAGAAAAGATAGCATTAGAAAATTCAAACATTGCCATCCTCACTGTGGCGGTTAAAGATGTAGCAGGTAACCTGGTTCCAACTGCAGTTAATGAAATAAATTTCGAAATTAGTGGTGCAGCAAAGATCATCGGCGTTGGAAATGGAAATCCAACCGCTTTGGAAGCCGATCAATTTATTGAGCAGATTAAAGTTGTTAAAATTAACAACATACAAGAAAAGGCGATTTCCAATATCGAAAACCTTAGCGAAATTACCAATAGCATACAAAACTGGGAGACTGCATTTACCCAAGAGAGAACCCAGGATTTTGGGAAGCGTGTAAAGGCATTGGCTTATCAGGGAGATTTCGATCTTCCGGATTGGAACGATCAAACAAAAATTACTTTTTTCTACAAAAGTTTGGGAAAAGAACAATCCATTTATATTAACGGTAAGCGTATCGCTTCGAAAATTCCGACAGCGGTTAAAGGAGATCATTTTGTGCTCGACCGTTCTGTGCTTAAGGCTGGAAAAAATAACATCACCATTTTAGCCACTCCACTATTAAAAACGAATAGCTGGGATGTGGTCAATGCAGATCCGGGGGCTCTGCAAATCTACTCGCCAGCTCCACAATGGAAAAGGAAACTTTTTAGTGGTCTTGCGCAGGTAATCATACAGAAAACACCAGGTAAAGGTGAGGTAATTTTAAAAGCTAAGGGAGAGGGATTGAAATCAACTGATTTAAAACTTGAATTTAAATAATAAAAAGCCCGTTTTTAATCCTGGTATAAGTGAGGGTAAATGAGCGCTTTGAGTGCAATACTTTAGTGAAATTCAGCAAAAAAGTATAATCTCCAATATTATCGCTTTATGCTGATAATGATAGGATTAGTTATTTTTTAATAAACTGGATGTCTTTTTTAGACTAGCTTAAGTTAAAATAATATTACAAATGTTTCTGTTAAGGGTGGTATTTTTGATTAAATATACTACTAACCCAAATATAAACATTATGTATAAAACGTTACGAGCAACTATGCTATGTGTCGTACTTCTGGCTTCGCTGTTCCCGGCGCTTGCACAGAACAGTGCAAACAGGCAAATTTCAGGAACTGTTTCAGACGAAAAAGGCATCACCCTGCCCGGTGCAGTGGTGTCGGTAAAAGGCGCCAAGACAGCAGTTTCAACATCATCAGACGGTAAATATGTTATTTCCGTTCCAACCGGCTCAGCCACTACATTAATTTTCTCCTTTATTGGTCTTACTAAGCAAGAAGTAGTTGTTGGGGATCGAAACACGATTAATATTGTGCTTAAATCCGCTACCACAGATTTATCTGATGTGGTGGTAATTGGTTATGGTAGTCAGAAAAGGGGAGATGTAAATGGCGCAATTTCTTCTGTAAAAGCAGCGGATATCGCCAATGTTCCTCAGGTAAGTATCGATCAGATGCTTCAAGGAAAAGCATCTGGAGTTACCATCACTCAAAACTCTGGCGCACCAGGAAGTTCAACTTCAGTTCGGGTACGTGGAGTTACGTCACTTAGTTTATCCAATGAACCATTATATGTTATTGATGGGGTGCCGATTTCAGGAGATGCAACCAATCAGGCAACCAGTGGCAGGACAGTGGGTTTATCGCCAAATAATGGCGAATCTGCTGTAAGTCCGCTTTCGGCGATTAACCCAAGCGATATCGAATCTATTGATGTATTGAAAGACGCCTCTGCAACAGCTATCTACGGGAGCCGTGCATCAAATGGGGTAATCATCATCACCACTAAACGTGGTAAAAATGGTTCGGCAAGGGTTACATACGATGGTTATGGTGCCATTTCACAACAAGGAAAGTTTCTTGATGTAATGAACCTGCAGCAATATGCCGTTTTACAAAATGCATTAGCAGATGTAACCGGCGTTCAGCGTAGAGCAGAATTTGCAACGCCTGCTTTATTAGGGAAAGGTACAGACTGGCAGGACGAAATTTTTCGCAATGCAGCTATGCAAAACCATCAGTTGGGAATTTCTGGCGGTAAAGATGGCTTGGATTATTATCTATCTGGCGGATATTTGAAGCAAGATGGTACAATATTGGGCAGTAACTATAAAAGATATACTTTTCGCTCCAACATCAACAGCCAGGTAAAACCATGGTTAAAAGTTGGTTTATCATTATTTGGTAGCCGCTCAAATGAAAACCAGGGTTTATCTAACAATACCGGAGTAGTTTACAATGCGCTATTAAGCGCACCTGATCAGGCAGTTAGAAATCCTGATGGATCTTTTGCAGGTCCGATTCCAAATTCAAATCAACAAGGCGGACAAATCAATCCTGTTGCACAGTCTTTAGATATTACCAACGTTTTAAACAGAAGTAATGTAAATGGTGCATTTTACGGAGAGATTAAGTTTTCTAAAGACCTGACCTTAAGATCAGAAGTAAACGGCGATTTTAACTATTCTGCAGCACGCGTATTTACCCCAACTTATCAATATGGGATTTTTGGCAACCAGACGGCGAGATTGCAGGAATACAATTCTAATACAACCTACTGGGGCTGGAAAGAGTATTTAACTTACGCACATACTTTTGGAAAGCATAACCTGACTGCGCTTTTGGGTTATGAGGTAAACGAACAATCTTGGGGAGGCACAGATGCTTCCATCCAAAAGTTCTTAAGTAATGATTTGCAAACGCTTGGTTTAGGAGACCTTAAAACGGCGATTATTGGTGAGTATAAAGATAGTCAGGCATTAGAATCTTATTTTGCCCGTGGTATTTACACCTATAATAACAAATATAGCTTAACCGCAACCATTCGTTCAGATCGCTCTTCGAAATTTGTAGAAGGCAAACAAACTGGTTATTTCCCGGCATTTGCTGTTTCCTGGCGCCTATCTGATGAATCTTTTATGGCTGGTCTGAAAGGTATCGCGGATAACATTAAATTCAGATTGGGTTATGGAGAAGTTGGAAATCAGAATCTTCCAAACTATCAATATGGATCAGCGCTGACTCCTGTGGTTACAGGATTAGGTACTGGTTTTGGTGTGGATAAAGTAGCTAACCCGAACTTAACCTGGGAGAGTGCCATTCAAACCAATGCGGGGATTGATTTTAGTTTAGCTAAAGGGAGAATAGATGCCTCATTTGATTATTTTAATAAAACTTCCAAAGATTTCCTTTTCCAGAAACCATTACCCGCTTACCTGGTTGGTCAAACAGCAGCTTATTCGGGTACAGGGGTAATTAGCCCGCCTTACATTAACGGTGGAAAAGTAAGTAACAAAGGTTTCGACTTTACCCTGAGCTCAAAAAATTTAATTGGTAATTTCAAATGGAATACTACCGTAATCTTATCAAAATACACCAACAAAGTATTATCTCTGGCTGATGGTGTTCCTTTTATTGATGGAAAGATTAATGTAAGCTTCCTGCAAATGACCGTTACCAGAACACAGGTAGGTGGATCAATCGGCGAGTTTTATGGTTACAAAGTGAAAGATATTTTCCGCACCGATCAACAGTTGAGAAATGCACCGGTTCAGTTTGCCAGACCAATCGCCAATAATAGTGCAGGTACCTGGCTAGGAGATATTCAATTCGAAGATCTTAACGGAGATGGTAAAATTGATGAGTTGGATCAGACTTCGTTAGGCAATCCAAATCCAAAATTCACCTATGGCATCACCAACAACTTCTCGTTTAAATCTTTTGATTTATCTATCTTCTTAAATGGTTCTTACGGCGCTAAAATCTATAATGCACTAAATTACCAGCTTCAGGGGCTTTCTGGTCAGTACCAAAATCAGTTGGCATCTGCTATTGATTTCTGGTCGCCGACCAATACAGGCGCTAACATTCCTGCACCAAGAGGAGGAGATAATCCAAACCTGAAAAGTTCAGACCGTTTTGTAGAATCCGGTTCATTTTTAAGGGTTCAAAACATCAACCTGGCTTATAATATCCCTCAGGAAATCATCCGCAAGGCAAAATTAAACAGGTTAAAAGTTTTCGCCAGCGTGCAAAACTTATATGTGTTTACCAAATATAAAGGGCTTGATCCGGAGGTTGGAAATCAGAACTATAACGTGTTCTTAACCAATGTGGATAGCGGTAGATACCCGATTCCACGCACGTTTACTTTTGGCCTTAATGCAGAATTTTAACTATAAGAATATGAAGACATATATAAAATATTCCCTTGCAATTGCTGTGCTTACCATGACTACGGTAACCAGTTGTAAAAAAGAATTTTTCGATCGGCCGCCGCAAAGCTCCATCACCTTAGATAACTTTTATAAAACAGCGGATCAGGTATCATCAAGCACCAACATCCTTTACAGTGCAGCCTGGTTTGGCTGGGTAACTAAAGGTGGCTGGGCGATCACTGAAATGGCTGGCGGCAATGGTCGCTCCTACTCTTCTGATGTGGCCAATTTTGGCAACTTTTCGGTAACAGATGGAAACAGCGAACTGGCTAATGCCTACAATTCGTTATGGATAGTTGTTGCACAATCAAATGCGATTATCAATAACTTGCCAGCAAAGGTTCCCGCTACCGTTGACAAGAAAGTGGTTAACCAGGCACTGGGAGAAGCACATTTATTTAGAGCGCTTTCTTATTTCCATTTGGTTAGGCTTTTTGGTAACGTACCCATCATTGAAAATACATTGGATTATGTAGATAACTTCCAGGTGAATACCAACCCGGTAGCGGATGTGTATAAGTTTATTTTGAACGATTTAAAATTTGCTGAGGCGAACTTAATTCCTCAAATCAGAAGTGGCAACTCAGTTGCTCAGGGCCGTGTTTCCAGCGGATCGGCAACTGCACTATTATCTAAAGTTTATCTTTACATGCAGGATTATAGCAATGCGCGTGCTGCAGCTGAAAAAGTAATTGCCAGTGGCGAATTTAAATTGTACGGTGTTGATGTACCAGGCAAAGAGTTTAAAGATTTATTTTTAACGGCCAACAATAACAATGAAGAATCTGTAATTGCACTTCAATGGGCTGGTGCCGGGGGTTATGGTAAAGGCAATCCTTTGCAAGCTTCCTGGGCTGCGAATACCTCCATTACTGGAACAGGAGATGGTTATGGTGTCCTTGGGGTAACATTCGATGCATTATTTGCTTTCCAGCAGGATGATAAACGTTTTAAGCCAACCATTATGGTAACAGGCGCAAATTACCCTGAAATTAATCAATCAGCTGGCGGATATACTCATCAGGCTAATCAAGGTCAGGGAACAAGTGCTTTTGTTAAAAAGTATGTAGTTGGTACTCCGGCAGACAACGGTGGTATCGGCTCGGCACAATCATCGGCAAACAACACTTATATGATGCGCTATGCAGAAGTTTACCTGATCCTTGCCGAATCTATCATGGGCACGGCCAAAACGAGTTCAGATCCTCAGGCTTTAGCGGCGATTAATAAAATCAGAACGCGTGCCGGTCTTGGAAACCTAAGCCAAATCAGAAGGGGTTATTTTACGCCGAATACTGCGCCAGGCAAGCCAGCCAATGCCCCAGCACAATACTACCGTGATGACATTTTAGAAGAACGCAGACGCGAATTTATGTTCGAGTTTGATTACTGGTTCGACTTGGCTCGTTTAGATGGATATAATGTGAGCAGCCATCCCAATGCCATTACGATTATCAACCAGCAGGACCGCGGTGCAGGCGACAATAGCGTGCCATCAAACAGTTATGGAAATGGTTATTATGTGATGACCAACAGCAAATTCTTGTTTCCATTCCCGGCTACAGAAGTGGCGTCGAATCCAAAATTAATTCAACCACCAGTTCCTTACGTTTTCAAATAAAATGGACATGAAAAAGATCAATAAGCAATCAAACTTTGCCATGTTCATGGTATTGTTCACTATCATATTAGGTTATGCCTCCTGTAAAAAAACAGATGAAGGTGCTGGCGGTCAGCCAGTAATTACCAGAGTAAGGCTGATCAGTAAAACGGATACCCTTAAAAATGTGGTACACCGCATAACGCTGGATTCAAATCTTACCTTTGATGAAACCAGACAAGTGAGTTTTGACTCTACGGTAGTGGCCGGAAGATTAAATAACCAATATGCAATTGTTGGTGAAAACCTGTTAACCACACTTTCGGTTTCCTTTAATGGCTTAAATGTAAATTACAATCCAGCTTTGCTAACGGATAATAGTATTATCATCTCTATCCCTGCAGAAACGCCATATGGATCAAGTCAGAATAATAAATTAGTGGTTACTACAAAGTTCGGTACTGCGAGTTTTGATTTTCCGATCTTGCAACCACCACCAGTAATTACCTCGTTTAGTCCGGTAGCTGCCGGTGCGGGTGAAATTGTTACCATTACCGGAACCATCTTCGAAGGTGTATCGAAAGTAGCCTTTGATTTAGTTCCTGCGCAGATTGTCGGTACACCAACTAAAACGCAAATCCAGGTGAGAGTGCCTGCGGGTGTGGTACAGTCACGTATTTTGGTCACAACTCCAGGCGGAACCACGCAGTCTGTAGGCTCTTTTGGATTCAAATCACTTCTTTATGATGATGTGTTTCCAACAGGATGGGGCTCATATCTAGGCTATAATAGCACCATTAATCTGACAAGTACCACTCAGGTTAAGCGCGGAACGAATGCCATAGCCACTACCTTTACAGATGCTTATGGCGCATTACAAATCGGCTACAACGGATCAACAATTGATGTAACCAAATCTGGGCTTACGGCGATCAAATTGTCTATTTATGGTGGGGCAGGAATTGTTGCCGGAAATAAGGTGCAATTGGTTATTAACGGAAATTACGGAAATGCCGTTCAAATTACCCTTACGCCAGGCGTTTACACCGATTATACCATTCCTTTGAAGGATTTGGGTAACCCGGCTACCATTACCGAATTTGTATTACAAAGCTTAGGGAATGCCGTGCCAAGCGTGATTTACGTAGACGACATCGGCTTTATTTAATCCATTAACGAGGCTAATTAGTCATCGGATGAATATAGCTAATAGGCTAGATATTCCCACCGATGACTAATATAGCCTCTTTTAAAAAAACGATGATCAAAAAAATAAATCTTCTGATTTTAAGTTTAGGCCTTTTTGCGATGGCTAACGCGCAGCAAGCTTTTGTAAAACAAACCGCTCAGCAATTTAGCATTTCAGGAAAACCATATTATTTTATCGGTGCAAACTACTGGTATGGCGGTTTGCTCGCACTGCAGAAAGATCCGGTTAGCGGGAAAAAACGATTAATTAGCGAACTCGATTTTCTAAAATCTCGAGGAATCAATAATTTAAGGGTATTGGTAGGTGCAGAGGGCGAAGGAAAAATTAATGGGGTAGACCGGGTAAAACCAGCTTTGCAACCCAAACACCAGCAATTTGATGCTGAAATATTAAATAGTCTTGATTTCCTGTTAATGGAAATGGCTAAACGAAAAATGTATGCTGTGCTTTACCTCAGTAACAATTGGGAATGGAGTGGAGGCTTTTTGCAGTACCTTAATTGGAATGGCCAGATTGATCAGGAAACATTGAAACGAAAGCTCACCTGGGATGAACAACGAGATTACACTAGTAAATTTTATAATTGTGAACCCTGCAAAACCGATTACACCAAGCAATTGGATTTTATCATCAGCCACAAAAACAGTTATACCGGAATAAAGTACACAGACGAAACGGCTATAATGGCCTGGGAACTGGCTAACGAACCCAGACCCATGCGTGCACCTGTAGTTGAAAGTTATAAGAAGTGGATTTCGCAAACAGCAGCCTACATTAAATCTATCGACAATAACCATTTGTTAACTATTGGAACGGAAGGGTTTATGGGAACAGATGAAAACTGGGATCTTTTTAAAGAAATTCACAACGATAAAAATGTAGATTATTTAACCATCCACATTTGGCCAAAAAACTGGGGCTGGTTTAAAGACGCGCCAACCAAGGAAAGTTTGCCTTTAGTAATTCAAAAAACAGCAACATACATTCAACAACATGAAAACATTGCCAAAGCCTTAAATAAGCCATTGGTAATTGAAGAATTTGGTTTGCCCAGAGATGAACATTCATTTGATCCTGAACTAAGCACGCAGCTTCGCGATGAATACTTCGGAAGCATATTCGCGCAATGGAAAAATAGCAAAAAAACGAATGGCGCCATTGCTGGGTGTAATTTTTGGGCTTTTGGAGGCATTTCCCGCCCTATCAAAGGGCAATTATTCTGGAAGGACGGCGATGATTTTTCCGGCGATCCCCCGCAGGAAGAGCAAGGCTTGAATGCTGTTTTTGATTCAGATCAATCTACCTGGAAGCTAATTAAACAATATGTAAAAAAATAGTCTGAGGCATTTCTATATGGTATAAAGCAAAATATCTCCATATAACATAGCCCAGCAAATCATTTCCCTAAATGAATAAGCATATGAAAAAAGGTATTTTATTATTCTTTCTCCCGGCCTTAATCTCCATCATGGCTTGCAGCCAGCAAACCGATTGGGTGGCTCAGAACGGCCAGCTAAAAGTGCTCAATGGGAAGATTGTAAACAGCAAAAATGTTCCGCCGCAACTTCGTGGCATCAGTTTATCCTGGAGCATTTGGCAGGGAAGAAAATATTACAATCCAGAAGTAGTCAGCTGGTTAAAGTCAGATTTCAATATCAACCTGCTGCGGGTTTCCATGGCTGTTCAACCGGATAGCGGGTATTTACAGCAACCAGCCGAACAGGAAAAACTAGTAGTTAAAACCATTGATGCGGCCATAGCAAACGGCTTGTATGTGTTAATTGATTGGCATGATCATCATGCAGATCAACACCTTGTAGCATCTAAAGTCTTTTTCGCGAAGATGGCAAAACGGTATGCCGGCAAACCAAATGTAATCTATGAAGTATTCAACGAACCGGAGAAAATTGCATGGCAAACTGTTAAGGATTATGCCACTCAGGTGATCGCAGAAATTAGGAAATACGATCCGAACAACCTCATCATTGTTGGCAGCCCAACCTGGGATCAGGATATTGATGTAGCCGCGAAAGACCCGATTACAGGTTATCAAAACATCGCTTATTCCTTTCATTTCTATGCATCCGATCTAAACCATCAGGAATTGCTGATGAAAAAAGCTGATGAAGCACTTACGTTGGGTTTACCAATTATAGTAACGGAGTGGGGTGTTGGCGAAGCAAATGGAGATGGCGAATTCAATGTGGAAAAGACCAGTAAATGGCTGGCCTGGATGGAGCAACGTCAACTCAGCTGGGCGAATTGGAACATTACGGATAAGAAAGAAACAACCGCAATTCTTCAGCCAGGTGCCTCTGTAAAAGGAAACTGGAAAACTGAAGCGCTAACGCCTGCCGGGCAATATATCCGCACGCAGCTTAGGAAATTAAATCGCTAAAAGATGCAGAAAATAAAATTAAAACTGGCGCTATTGGTATTGGCGATAATCAATATCTCTGTTGCTTATGGACAGGGAAATAACTATACCCAAAAATACACTAAGTTTGAAGGCCTGGCCCTTACCCCGCCTATGGGATGGAACAGCTGGAACAAATTTGCATGCAATGTAGATGAAAAACTGATCAAGGAGACTGCCGATGCCATGGTAAACTCGGGCATGAAAGCGGCAGGTTATACCTTTATCAATATTGATGATTGCTGGCACGGCGACCGCGATAGTCTGGGTTTTATTCATCCAGATGCTAAGCGATTTCCTTCAGGTATGAAAGCATTGGCCGATTATATCCACAGCAAGGGCTTAAAATTGGGTTTATACTCTGATGCAGGTTCGCAAACTTGTGGTGGCAGGCCGGGAAGTCGCGGTTACGAATTTCAGGATGCACTCACCTACGCTAAATGGGGTGTAGATTATTTAAAGTACGACTGGTGCAATACCGAAGGTTTAAAAGCTGAAGGTGCATACAAAACCATTATGGCGGCTTTACAAAAAGCAGGTCGGCCGATGGTATTGAGCATCTGTGAGTGGGGTTCTGATAAACCCTGGATCTGGGGACCTGCCGTAGGGCAACTTTGGAGAACGAGCGGTGATATTTTTAATTGCTTCGATTGTGTAGAAGATCACGGTAGCTGGAAATCTTTCGGTGTAATGCAAATTGTAGATAAACAGGAAGGCTTGCGGCAATATGCAGGCCCAGGCCATTGGAATGATCCTGATATGCTGGAGATTGGAAACGGGAAGCTTACACCTGGTGAAGACCGTGCCCATTTTTCGATGTGGGCCATGCTCGCTGCACCATTAATTGCGGGCAATGATCTAAGAACAATGGATAAGGAAACTCAGGCCGTGCTTACCAATAAAGCTATTATTGCCATCAATCAGGATTCTTTGGGCATTCAGGCTTTTAGATTTGCTAAAGCAGATGGTTTTGAAACCTGGTTTAAACCCATGAGTAATGGTAAGTGGGCCGTGTCGTTTTTAAATCGCTCCGCAGCTCCGAAGAAAATCAACTTTAACTGGAAGCAGGAAAAGATTGTGGATGATGTATTTAAAAAAGCACTTAATGCCGGCACTGTTAACTATCAGATCAAAAACGTATGGACTAGTAAACAAATGGGAAGCACAAAAAACATACTTCAAACCGAGGTACCACCACATGATGTACTGACGTTGATTTTGGATCCTAAATAACTTATGTAACCTGATTCGGGTCATAACACCTTAATCAGGTTTTCCACTAAATAAATACCCTCGTTCCCGAAAAGTTCTCCCTAAATTCTTTTGGCGTGCAGTGCTTCTTCTTCTTAAACAGGCGGTTAAAGTTGGAGATGTTATTAAAACCACATTTATAAGAAATCTCTGATACAGAATGGGTGGTTTCAATCAGCATTCGGGTGGCGTGTCCAAGCCTGATTTCATTTAAACTATCAATAAAAGTGTTCCCGGTACGCTTTTTAATAAATCGACTAAAAGAAACCTCTGTCATGCTTACCAGTTTAGAAAGGTCTTTCAGGGTAATCGCCTTATAGAAATTGGCATTCATAAACTCAAAAGCCTTATCAATCCGCCGGCTGTTGTAGTTCATCACCTGGTCGTTGTTAAAGGTTCCGTCTGATAAAATCCGCATGCTTTTAGAAGAAGATAAATCGTGTAGAATGCTCATCAGTTCCAACACAGAATCAAATCCTTGCAACTGATCGATATCTAGAATGCGTTTATAAACTTTTTCAATGGTTTCCCTTGGAAAAAGAATTCCCCGAACAGAGCGTTCAAACATTTTTCGGATAAAACTTAATTGATTTCTGCGGAGCATTTTATCATCAAAAAGATCTTTATGCCACTGAATGGTTACTTCGGTAATTTCCTCACTTTTGCACTGATGAGTGGTCCATACATGAGAAAGATTAGGTCCGATAAGCACCAGTTCCATGTCAGTGATTTCTTCGATATTATCACCAACAATTCGCTTGGCTCCAGGAGCGTTCAAAATTAGGTTCAGTTCAAATTCTTCGTGAAAGTGCAATGGGAAATCGAATTCCTTCTTCACCCGCGAAAAGATGGTGAAACAATCATTCTGTGTAAGCGGCGTTATCTCTTTGATAATATTATTCATAACCTTTTGCATCCAAAATAGATCTCTTTAAGATAAAAGAACATTGATGCAATTTAGCAAAAAAATAGGTTTATTGCGAAACCTAAAGGCACTTATAGTGGTGAAAAATGATAGTTATTTTATGTCATTTGGTTAAAATAGTATTATTATAAAAATGATTACCTTCCTACTTTAGAGAATAATTATAGTAAACCTGAATTCTAACCAAAAGCAGTCAGTATGATCAAGAAAACATTGCCATTTTTCATCTTTTTATGCCTCGTTTCCAGCGGATCATTTGCACAGCTGATTGATCAAAAAGCGACTTTAGAAACCAAAAATTTATATAAAAACTTACGGGGACTTTACGGCAAGACCACATTAATTGGCCACCAGGATGATTTGGCTTATGGCGTGGGGTGGAAATACCAGGAAGGTAGAAGCGATATTAAAGACCTCACCGGCCAATATCCGGCTGTTTTTGGTTGGGATGTAGCAGGCCTGGAGACTAACAAAACGGCGAATATTGATGGTGTACCCTTTGAAAAAATGAAGGGTTATATTAAAAAAGCATATGATATGGGCGCAATCAGCACCTTAAGCTGGCACATGAACAATCCCTATAACGGAAAAACATCATGGGATACCAGCTCATTGGCTGTAAAATCAATACTTCCCAACGGATCCAAACACACCCTATATAAAATGTGGCTGGATCGATTTGCTGCCTTTGCACTCACCTTAAAGGGAAGCGATGGCAAGGCAATTCCGATCCTGTTCAGGCCATTTCATGAGAATGGCGGCGCCTGGTTTTGGTGGGGAACAAAATCATGTACACCAGAACAGTATAAGGCTTTATGGACGTTTACCGTATCTTACCTGAAAGATAAAAAGAAATTACACAACCTGATTTACGTATTTAATCCCTGTGATTTTACTACAGAAGCGCAGTATTTAATGCGCTACCCCGGAGATCAGTATGCGGATGTACTCACCTTTGATCACTACCAGTATGGTGCTGAAAAAGGAGAAATTTTTGCAAAAGAAATTGCGAGAAACTTAGCTATTCAGCATCAAATTGCAAGGCGAAGTAATAAAATCAGCGCCATTGCAGAAATTGGTTTTGTAGAAATACCAGTAGCCAACTGGTGGACAAATATCTTGGCGAAAGCGATTAAAGAAAATAAGCCTAGCTACCTGCTGTTGTGGCGAAATGCCGGTTATCGGGAACAGGAAAAAGATAACCACTATTATGCGCCATATCCAAAGCAGGTTTCGGCAGACGATTTCCTTAAATTTATTAAACAAGACGACATCCTCCTTCAAAAAGACCTGAAATCCATTTACAAATAGCGCATACCGTATAAAAACCAAATATGAAGTTACAATTAATCGATGTCCTGATCATCATGCTTTACCTCGGTACCATGATTTTTATCGGATTCTGGTATCGAAAAAAAGCCAAGCAGAACAAAGAAAGTTACATGATGGGCGGAAAATCTCTGCCTTGGTATAAACTGGGTTTAAGTGATGCATCAGACATGTTCGATATTAGCGGAACCATGTGGATGGTTGCCCTTTGCTTTGTTTATGGTCTGAAAAGTATTTGGATCCCTTGGCTTTGGCCAGTGTTTAACCAGGTGTTTATGATGATGTTCCTGAGTAAATGGCTGCGCCGGAGTAATGCCAATACCGGTGCCGAATGGTTACAAACCCGTTTTGGCTCAGTTGGCAAAGGAATAAGAGGATCGCATATCGTGGTGATTGCCTTCGCCCTGATCAGCTGTTTTGGCTTCCTCGCTTATGGTTTTATTGGCCTGGGTAAATTTATGGAAATCTTCATCCCCTGGGACCAGGTAAAGGCTTATGTTCCCTTTGAAGTAGCTCCGCAATATGTGCCACATTTTTATGGAATCCTTTTTACGCTTTTTGCCATGTTCTATTCCATTTTGGGTGGAATGCATAGCATTGTATTGGGCGATATGATTAAATATGCATTCATGACCATTGGTTGCATTGCCATTGCCGTTATTGCCATGAATCATTTGCAAGGGCATACATTAAACGTTCCAAAAGGTTGGGATGATCCGTTCTTTAGCTGGAAGTTAGACCTAGACTGGAGTAAAATTGCGGCCGATGCCAATAAAAAAATTGCCGATGACGGTTTCAGTTTATTTGGGATCTTTTTCGGTATGATGTTGCTAAAAGGTGTTTTTGCATCACTTGCAGGGCCGGCCCCGAATTACGATATGCAAAAGGTTTTGAGTACACGGAGCCCGAAAGATGCCAGCAAAATGACCGGCTTTGTGAGCATTATCTTATTGCCAATCCGCTATTCGATGGTAATCGGATTAACTGTCCTAGCTCTGCTTTACTATAACCAGATTTACTTAAAAGGGCCGGATGGAGTAACAGATTTTGAAAGAATTTTACCCGCTACGATCAACAACTTTTTACCCGTTGGGATTTTAGGAATTGTGCTTACCGGTTTATTGGGCGCCTTTATGGGTACGTTCAGTGGAACGCTAAACGCGGCCCAGGCTTACATTGTAAATGATATTTACCTTAAATATGTTAATCCTGCAGCCAGCACGAAAAAAATCATCAATATGAATTACATTGTAGGTATTGCGGTGGTTACCATTGGCGTGGTGTTGGGCTTTTTTGCAAACAATGTGAACGATATTTTGCAGTGGATTGTGGGCGGCTTATATGGCGGTTATGTAGCGGCAAACTGCTTGAAATGGTATTGGTGGCGCTTTAATGCCAATGGCTTTTTTTGGGGAATGGCTGTTGGAATTGGCGCAGCATTATTGATGCCTTACCTAACCAGTGGCTTGCCGCTGTACTGGTGGCCGTTACTCTTTTTGCTTTCCCTTGCCGGCTGTATCATTGGTACCTACGCAGCGCCGCCAACAGCAGAAAAGACCCTGAAAGATTTCTACCGCACCGTACGCCCCTGGGGTTTTTGGAAACCTATCCATGAACTTGTGGTGGCAGACGATCCGGCTTTCCAGGCCAACAAAAGGTTTAAACTGGATATGTTTAATGTGGTGCTGGGCATTATTGCCCAGTTGTGCCTAACCATTTTGCCTATGTATTTTATTTTGGGGATGCACACACCGCTTTTCCTCACGATTGCAGTTTTAGCTGTTATCGTAATCATTTTGAAAAGAACCTGGTGGAATAAATTAGAGGATTAGATAATACGATATAATATTTTTATGAAAGATTTTGAAAAAAGAAAACTGCAACTCGAGGAAGCGCAAGCAGAACTGATTGCATTAAAAAATAAGAAGGTAGCTTTAGGGAATGGAATTTTCGACAGGTACGAACATCCGATTTTAACAGCAGCACATGCGCCACTAAAATGGAGATATGATTTTAATCCAGAAACCAATCCTTTTTTACAGGAGCGGATTGGGATTAATGCAACCTTTAATGCTGGAGCAATTAAGTTCAACAACAAGTATTTGCTCATTGCCAGGGTAGAAGGCAGAGACCGTAAATCGTTTTTCGCAGTGGCCGAAAGTGATAACGGTATTGACCATTTCAAGTTTTGGGAGGAGCCGATTTTGCTTCCTGAAACCGATGAGCCTGATACCAATGTGTACGATATGCGCATTGTGGCTCATGAAGACGGCTGGATGTATGGCCTGTTTTGCACCGAACGGAAAGATCCGGCTGCACCTGCACATGATCAGTCTATGGCAGTGGCCCAATCTGGAATTGCACGCACCAAAGATTTGAAAACCTGGGAACGTTTGGCAGATTTGAAAACCCCCTCGCCACAGCAAAGAAATGTGGTGCTTCACCCGGAGTTTGTTGAGGGTAAATACGCTTTCTATACCCGCCCGCAGGATGGTTTTATTGAAAGCGGAACAGGAGGCGGCATTGGTTTTGGCCTAAGCGAATCGATCGAAAATGCCGTGATTGAAAAGGAATTTATTGTCGATAATAAAAATTACCATACGGTTTATGAAGCGAAGAACGGAATGGGTCCTGAGCCAATCAAAACGGAACATGGCTGGTTATTTCTGGCACATGGGGTAAGAAATACCGCTGCCGGTTTGCGTTATGTACTTTATATGTTTATGACGGATCTGAAGGATTTAACGAAAGTAATTTACAAACCCGCTGGTTATTTTCTGGCGCCTGAAGGTGAGGAACGCATTGGAGATGTTTCTAACGTAGTCTTCAGCAATGGCTGGATATTGGATAACGATGGAACGGTTTTCATCTATTACGCCTCTTCTGATACCAGAATGCATGTAGCAACGAGTTCGCTTGATGCATTGGTAGATTTTGTAATGCATTCGCCAGCTGATGGATTTCGCTCCACTACTACGGTACAAACGATTTTGGAAAATATCAAAAACAACAATTAATCAACCTCCAGTTACATTGAAGGCACAATTGGCAAAATATCAACAGGAACTAAATCAGGAGCTGGAAAACATCCTGGACTTTTGGAAGAAGTTTACCCCTGATGAGGTGAACGGAGGTTTCGTAGGCAAAATAAATCAGGAAAATAGCATCGACTACGCAGCCCCGAAGGGGAGCGTACTAAATGCCCGCATCCTCTGGACTTTTGCTGCAAGCTATAAATTGAACAAAGATCCGGAATGTTTGTTGCTTGCCGGTCGCGCTTTTCAATACATTAAAGATCACTTTATTGATCAGGAATTTGGTGGCGTATACTGGATGCTGGATGCAAAAGGGAATCCGCTGGATACAAAAAAGCAGGTTTATGCTGTTGCTTTTACAATCTATGCACTCAGCGAATATTTCCTTGCCAGTGGCATAGAAGAAAGTATGGCTTTGGCTATTAGCCTGTATAATGACTTGATGGGGCATAGTTATGATCAGCAAAAAGGAGGTTATTTCGAGGCTTTTGGCAGAGAATGGCAAACATTGGAAGATTTACGTTTGAGCGATAAAGATGCGAACGAAAAGAAGACGATGAATACCCATCTCCACGTACTGGAGGCTTTTACCACACTTTACCGCATCTGGCCCGATGAACATTTAAAAGATAACATCATCAATTTGCTTGATGTTTTCACTTCGAAAATAATCAATCAGCAAACCGGTAATTTAATTCTTTTCCTGGATGAACACTGGAATCCGAAATCGGGAATTGTTTCTTATGGACATGACATTGAAGCGGCCTGGCTCTTACTGGAAGCCGCAGAAGCTGTTCATGATGAAAAATTAATTACGAAAATTAGGGCTCTAGCGGTGCAATTGGCAAGGGTATCTCTGAAAGGAATTGATCATGACGGAAGCTTGTGTTATGAATTTAACCCAGTTGACAATCATTTTATAAAAGAAAAACACTGGTGGGTTCAGGCAGAAGCTATGGTCGGATTTTATAATGCCTGGCAAATTTCAGGCGATGATCGTTTTCTGCAGACAAGCCTTCGTAACTGGGAATTTGTGAAAGATAAAATCATTGATCATCAAAATGGAGAATGGTTCTGGGGCATTACCGAAACAGGCGAAATTATGGCTAATGAAGATAAGGTTGGCCCATGGAAATGCCCATACCATAATAGCCGCGCTTGTATTGAATTAATTAGGAGGCTTGGGGTGGAGTAGGAATTATCTTTCATAAGATGATGAAAGGTTTATATCAAATCAACCTCTTCGCAATTTCCTGATGTTTCAGCCGGGTACCGTCTCCTAGGATTAAAATTTTCTGCTCATTACTTGGATCGGTGCTGATGTGATAACCGCTTCTGCACTGTATGCCATTCATTACAATCATCATTCTGTTTTTCAGAAAACTCCTTATTTTTAAGGAGTTTTACCTGCCTGATTTCAGGTAATTACTTTTCAATTTCTCCCTAAATGTGGTCGGGTATTCAAAATTTAATAATTTAGATTTTTAATTTCCCGTTGAAATGAAAACCAGCCTTTATTTATTCTTGTTTATTTTCCTGTCGCCTGGTGTATGGGCACAAAAAATGGTGGTGCCAGGAAGCACTGATATCAAAACCACTTATCTAAATCCTGGTAAGTCTTTATATACGATCTATTATGTAAAAGACACTTCGTGGACCAAAAAAGGGACCTTTACCCATGAGCTTTCCATTTCTGGTAATGAATTGAATCTGGTGTCTAATTATACTGATCAAAATAACAAATGGTACCGGAAAACAATTTCATCGGCAGATGCCAAAACATTAGCCCCATTGGCCTATAAATTTGAAGGCCCTAAAAATACCTTTCAACTTACCTTTGGCAATCCCATTACTGGTAAATTCCACTATTTTGATAATAAGAAAGATGAATTGGTTAGTGTGGCACCAAAAGAAAAATTTGTCGATTATAACCTGGCAGAACATCTTTTTACTACCCTGCCACTTGCTGTAGGCTATAAAGCAACGATCCCTGAATTCTATTATGATGGCAAAACAAAGAAGCTGGTTACCAATTACATCATTAAAGAAGTGAAAAGCTTTCAGCAGCGTTCGCCTAAAACAGGGATTCATGAAAGCTGGCTGGTTACTGTACTGGAAGAAAATACGGGTGCCATTTACTATTATGTGATTGATAAAAGCAAACGCATTATCTGGCAGCGTGAAATGTCTATGGCGAATGGCATGTGGGAAATCTGCGTGAACGAAGAACTGGATTATCAACCCATTAAAAATAAATTTAATAAAGAGGAGGCTTTAGCCAAACTTGAGAAAGGAAACAGCGTAATTATAGGTACTTCATTTGCAAGAGATCATGCGCGCCGGGGCATCACCCTGGTAAATGTGAATAAAGCACAGTATGCACCGAAAGGAACCGTTATTTCCATCATCCCAAATTCGCCTTATCTTATAGAATGGAATGAGGTAAATAAAAAGCTTAGAAAAGGTAAGAAAATACCTGAAGTACCTATTGATCCTAATGTTTCTCAATGTATCAAAACTACTAAAGTTTATGATGATCAGGGTCATTTCGAATTTACCAACCTCATGCCTGGTGATTATGTTTTAATGACATCATTCGGATATACACACGCCTATTCCTATAGTTATTATGCAGGTACATCTTACCTGATGCATCCTAGCGGAGCTGTACTTTCTTCTTCAGCAGTTTACAATACGGCAAATGCCACTCAGGGGGCAAAGGCTGTTATAGAATCTTTGGTTACAATTAAAACCGATGGAGAAAAATTAAAGGTTAACCTTAAAGATGTGCGATAAGGCTACTAAGGATTGTAATTACCTGCCAACCTCAAACCTTTCTTTATAAAATGCTCTACTGGAGCCTGATCATGACTATTTTGTAGCATATATCCTAAGCAAAATGCAGACATAACTGTTGTCAGTTTTTTCAATGCATCTATTTTGTTATATTTAACAAAAAAAGGAATGCCACGCTATAGCACACACGCTGAGGAAGATATCAGAAGACAACTGCTTTTAAAGGATCGTAATTCTCATCAGATGCTTTATGAAAACTACGCTAAGGAGGTTTATGGCCAGTTTTCGTCCTTTTGTAGAGAAAGCGATAAGGCCAGTGAATTAACGGTGAAGGTATTTGAAATGGCGAGAATGGACGTAGAAAATGATATTCCCCTAAATGGCAGGCTGCTTATCTGGCTGATGAATATCTCCAGAAAGGTTTCAAGAGAGTATTTATTAGATTATTCTGTAAAAAAAAGCAGTAGTGAAAGGTGTATTAAACAACTTGTGCTTTCTGAAGGATTCAGTACTGGAGAAGCTGCAGGTATCCTTGGCATTACCGTGCAAGATGCGATCATCAGGTTAAGAAAAGAATTAAGGGGATAAAATGGAAAAGATGGATTTGGAAGAATTTTTAGCTAGTGGCTTGCTTGAACTTTATGTAATGGGTGCATTGGATCAGCAGGAGGCATTGCTTGTTCAACAAATGAAAACATCTTATCCTGAAGTGAGTCTCGAATTAGCCGCTTTAGAAACTTTTATGGAAAAGGATGCTATGCGGAATGCAATATGCCCTCCAAAAGCCCTTGACGAAAAAATGGATTCGCTTTTTTCTAATCTTGAAGTGGAACAATACATGCAATTGACTGATCTCCCATTAATTAATTGTTTTTCTGATGCCAATGCCTGGCTTGAAATGATCGTGCCATTAATACCGAAAGGTGACTTTGGCGGTCGCTTCGAAAAAATACTGCGGAACGATGATAAAGTAATGCAGGCATTGGTGATTACGCCCGAGGGTGTGGAAGAAGAGATTCATGAAAATATGCTGGAGAGCTTTTTGATATTGAAAGGAACCTGCGTTTGTACTATCGGTGATGAAAC
>JAZBLB010000037.1:0-42004 GCA_037032985.1 Bacteroidota bacterium | reverse complement strand
GGGGGTTCGAACCCCTCATTTCCCACACTAAGCCTTTCAGGAAACTGAGAGGCTTTTTTATTTTTATAAAATTTGACCTCCAAATTTTAAATACGGTGCAATCATGCAATCGCTATTTCTTTTCTGAAGGGAGGTTGTTTAAACTTATTAGTTTTTGTCTTAAAGGACTTTATCTTGTCCTTGCCGGACGGGTGCTCCTCTTTGGGCAACCATAGAAGTAAAGTGGCTGGCCCGCAATTTTTCTATTAAAGTCAATAGGTAGGCTAGGTCAGTGCCATCCCGAAAAAATGAGCGCAGAACGCGGAAACAGTGGTTTTGGCCTTGCCCGGCAATTATCGTGGTCGCCATTCCTCCCCGCTTGGGAATAGTGCCTAAAAGGCGGGCTGGTAAATTCGTAATCTGCTTATTTTATCATTCATGTCCAAATCACTTTATTTCCTTAATCTCAAACTTCCTGCTCAATTATTCAGTTTTATATCCGAAATTGCCAACTGCAAATGCATATGCTTCAATGTTAAATAAGATTGTTCGGTTTATTTTTTTCGGAAATTATTTCGTCGGGATTCTAGCTGTAGCTTTAACCATTGAGGCCACCTATCAACTACGCCTCCCGTTCAACTCTCTTAATTATTATTTGCTGCTTTTCCTGGCACCAACTATTTATTACACTTATGCCTACAATAAAGTGTCTAATCAACCTTCAGCAACGAATCCTAGAACACAGTGGTATTTTGAACATAAGAAGATAATCGGCTGGAGCCAGGTATTACTTTTTGTACTTTGCATATTTCTGTCGCTCAATCTTCTTTATCAAAATTTTCGACACATTTTAAATCTTCCGCCTACTTACTGGCTTGCAATCATTATTATAATCGTTGCGGGAGCATTATATTATGGCTTGTTGCCCAGGTCATTTTTGAAATTTAACCTCAGAAATACCGGCTGGCTAAAGGCTTTTGTAATTGGCTTTGTTTGGGCTTGTTGTGCCAACGTACTGCCACTCATTATGCTGAAGATTGAAACGGGTGTAGGTTATCATGATTCTGTATTATGGACCTGGCTTTTCATTAAAAACTGGATGTTTTGCACGGTAAATGCCATTATTTTTGATATCAAGGATTATCCTACAGATGCAAATAAGCACTTGCGCACCTTTGTGGTTCGCTACGGATTACGAAAGACTATCTTTAGTATTTTAATTCCTTTGTTGCTGGTTGGTTTATTATCGTTAGGTGTCTTTGCCGACTATAAAGGATTTGGTTTGCCGCAGGTTCTCTGCAACGTCTTACCTTTTGTGTTAACGATTTATGTTGCGTATTCAATGCATCGAAGAAAAAATATCCTTTATTATTTAATGGTTATTGATGGTTTAATTTTGTTTAAGGCTTTATGTGGAATCATCGGCATGCAGTTTGTAAGTTGATTAAAATATGACCTTATCATCAGGTTGGAAATGATGTCATTTATCTCTATCAAATACTAATTACTTGGTTAATAATTACGATAAAATAGCGAACCAATACGATTTCTTAAGCCGGTTGGTGTTCTTCAAATCGCAGGTAAAGGCGCAAATTGATCAGTTGAAATATATCCCCGACAATAGCACTATTCTGATTGCTGGCGGTGGTACTGGATGGATTTTAAAAGAAATTGCCAAGATCAAACCTATTGGTTTGCATATTGTGTATGTAGAAATCTCACAGAAAATGATTACGCTTTCTAAATCGAGATTTGTTGGCGACAACAAAGTGGAGTTTATTCATCTCGGTATTGAAGATTTTAACACAGATCACGTTTTTGACGTTATACTCACGCCATTTCTATTCGATAATTTCGGTGAAGATCGTGCGGAAAAGGTTTTCGATTTTTTAGATAGTATATTGAAAAAATCTGGTCTGTGGCTGTTTGTTGATTTTTCACTTGATCCTAAAAACGGCAGATGGTGGAAATCATTAATCTTGAAATCGATGTACACCTTCTTTAAGGTAATTGGGATTGTAGAGACGAACAGACTTATTGATATTCACCAAATGTTCAAGAGAAAGGCCTATTTAATGTTAGAACAGCAGTTCTACTACGGGAACTTCATCTCCGCAACCGTTTACAAAAAATAAAAGGACAATTTTTAGGGTTATTAGGTTCAATTTGGATTCTAATTTCCAGAATGCAATACTATAAGATAAGTAATCAGCGCAATGCAAAAGGCTGTTTATCGAATGGGAGATTTAGCGGGTTAATGAAGAGTATACGCTTAATTAATGAATCTGAGACTGTAGCGACAATGACTGTAAACTGCGAGATACTTTCACGAAATTTTTGAAGGAATACAAACAGTTAAAATATTATTGCGCCAATAATTACAGCGATAAACATGGCAGCCATCACAATTCTGTCTGCGTTTATCCATTGTGCTTTGGTTAAAGGAATTTCAACTTTTTGGACAACTTCAGCTTTTGGCCTAGCCAATCTGAATAGGGATGTGTCTAATTTAATAATCATAGGGTATGTTTTTAAAAGGTATGTCTTTTAAGACAAATCCTAAGCCAAAAAAGTTCACGTATGTTGAATTGTTAATAACTTAGGCTTTTTGTTAACTAACCCACTTGTTTTAAGACTATTGTATCATTTTTGATAGTAAGAAGCAGGGTGTGGTGTATAGATAATGGGTCAGGTTTATTCTCGCTATGTAGCTGTTTGGTAGTAAGTTAAAATGAATTCTTTAAACTTAGAAAAAGGCATAAGCCCGAAAATCTTCGGGCTTATGTAGAGCGTTATTCAATAGGCTAGTAACCAGGGTTTTGTGCAAACGGTCCTCCGTTAAGATCAATCGCCCTACTTGGGATTGGTCTTAACAGTTTTAGCTGTCCGCCAGCGCCTGCAAATGGATTAATGCCTTTGTCAAACCAGTTGGTTTTAATATCGCGGTTATACAATCTTGTTCTTTCCACAAGCGTTCCAGTTCTTTTTAAATCGAACCACCTTTCATATTCGCCTACCATTTCTCTCGCGCGCTCATCAAGGATAAAATTAATGCTAACATCGGCAGCGGTAATGGCCATTTCGGCTGTTTTTCCAGGCTTGGCTGCTCTTCTGCGTACTTCGTTTATTCGGGTTGCCGCAAGTGCAAGGTTCCCAGATTTAAAATAAGCTTCTGCTGCTATTAGATAAGTTTCACCCAATCTGGCCAGAAACAAATCTCGGGTGCTTGTGGCGCCTCCGAACTGAGATTTTGGATCATCAAATTTCTTAACAGATGGCGTAGCATTATCCAGAACTGTGCTTCTGGAAGCTTGCCATGCATTAGAATAGGGAATAATTGTGGTAGTTGCCCTATGTGTTGGGTCTGCGGCACGCCATGCGGCATCAGTAGTGGTATCCCATTTTGGCTTGTAATAAAATCTGATGTTTAGGTTGGCTCTTTCTGCACTCCTGTCATAGTAATCATAATAACGTTGATACAGGTTAATCATAAATGTGGCATCAAATCGGGCATCACTTTCCGTAAAGGTATTAAAGGTATACAATGTAGGCACCAATACGAATGCCCGGTAAGGATAACCTTGAGCACCTCCTGAACCACCTTGATAAGGACCAAAAAATGCTGCTTGTGTGTTACCGCCAGTGTTTGCAGTAGGTAAAGATGCAGCATCAAACTGAATGGAGAACAACACCTCCTGGTCTTTTTCATTACCAGGATAAAATAGATTTTCAAAAGAAGTTGTTAACGTTCTCCCCGCAATTGCTGCATCTGCAAAGGTAGCTGCGGTAGCAAAGTCCTGAGCAGAACCAAAGGCTTCATATCCTCGGGTTAAATATACCTTTGCAAGAAAGTGACGGACAGCTTTTTTGGTCACACGGCCAAAATCAGTGGTTGTTTCTGGAACCAAAGCAAGGGCCTCAGTCATTTCCTTGATAACAAAGTCGTAAGTTTCCTGGGCGGTATTACGCTTAAACTGCGCTACCGGCTCATCAAAACGATCAGTAACCAAACTTACACCACCGAAAGACTGTACCAGTAAAAAATAATAGTAAGCGCGGATAAACTGTACTTCACCTTTTCTAATGGGTAGGGTAGCGCTTGCTGCAGTATTGCTGTTAAAATAGAGCGCAGTATTACAGAGTTGAATAGCGGAATAAGTATTGGTGTAAAACGCGGTAACCTCTGCATTGTCTGGGTTTAAATTTTGATATTCACTGATGCCTACAGGTTGGGCATCTCTCCCTTCTACATACATATCAGTGCCTGCACAGAACACATAGGGTGAACCATAAACCCGCCTTAATGTTGAATAGGTAGAATTTATTAGTTTTTCGTATCCTTCTGCAGTTGCATAATATTCATTAGATACAATGTTTGATTTATTTTCTTCTTCTAAAAACTTCTTACATCCGGTAAAGCCACAGGCAAGAAGGAGAACTGATAGTATAATTTGCTTTTTCATGATCCCTTATTTAAAATTTCAGGTTAACGCCAAGTTGGTAAGTAATTGTGCTCGGACCGGTATTATTAATGTTTCCTACAGTGGTGTTGGTTTGTTCCAAAGTGATAGACGGATCAATTCCGTTGGCACTTTCCGGATCAAAGCCATCATAATTTGTCCAAACAACCGGATTCAGCACATTCGCATAAACCCTTAAGCTTTTTATTTTAAGTTTCTCTATGAGTTTACTTGGTAAGGTATAACCAAGTGAAATGTTTTGAATTTTCACAAATGAAACGTCTTTGTAATAACCCACTCCACCCACTCCATCCCAATATGGACCTATATTATTTGGCTGTGGGTAGGTGTTAGAGCTTCTGCCTTGAGTAACCGCATTTGCAGGCATGTAATAATCATTGTAAATTTTATTTGTTCCACGGTCATTGTAGCGAGTAAATACACTGTGGAAGGCGCTGTATACCTGCATGCCTTGTCTTGCAAATAGCGAGGCTGACAAGTCAAATGCTTTGTAAGTGAATTGAGTAGAGAAACCACCTGTCCATTTTGGATCTTTCTGGCCAATAATTGCCCTATCATTAGTACTGCTGATCTTGCCATCATTATTCAAGTCTTTCACCTTGGCCTGCCCAGGAAGCTGACCGTAAGTTAATGCTTGCGCACGCTCACTTTCCTGCCAGATACCATCAAAAACGTAAATGTAATTTACATTAATCGGTTGACCGATAAACCAGGAATTACCCACCAAATCTTGTTTTTTATCCAACAAATCGATGATGGCATTTTTATTTCTGGCAAAGGTAAACGAAGTTGACCAGGTGAAATCTTCAGTAGAAATATTCACTGTTCTTAATGAAACTTCAATCCCCTTATTACTTACCGAACCCACATTATCTTTGATTGAGGTGTAACCAGTTTCAAGTGGTAAATCCCTGTTCAGCAATAAACCTTCTGATAATTTATCATACAAGTCGATGGATCCTGAAATTCTGTTTTTTAAGAAACCAAAATCTACACCTAAGTCAAACTCACGGGTTCTTTCCCAAGTAAGCGATGAATTTGGCAATCTGCTGGGTGAATAACCCAAAGCAGGTGTTCCGCCGAAATCATAGTAGGTTGGAGAACTTAAATTCATCTGTGTCTCATACGGTCTGATGTTATTATTGTTTCCGGCAACTCCCGCACTAAACCTCAATTTCAAATCAGATACAAAGGTGGCATTTTGCATAAAAGACTCTCTCGAAATTTGCCAGGCCACTGCTGCTGATGGAAACGACGACCATTTATTGCCTTCAGCCAGTTTAGATGAACCATCCCAGCGGTTAGCAAGTGTCACAAAATATTTGTCTTTAAATGAATAATTTACCCTGGCCAAAAAAGACAATATAGAAAACTGATTGAAATTGCTGGAAGATAATTGTCTGTTATTTGAGGATCCTAAATTGTAAAAAGAGGAGTTGAAAGGTAAGTCGTTTACCTTTGTTGTATCGCTCTCAAATCTATCTTTCTGCATACTATATAAACCTGTGAAAGCAAAGTTGTGCTCTTTTATCTTCTTACGGACATTAACTACGTTATCGAAAATGTAAGATTGCGATTGTTGATTTACGCGTTGTGCATCAGGAAGCAAGCCATCTCCAACACCAGTTAAAGAACCCCAAAACCTACCGTTTCTAACAAAATTTACGCTTGGGGAGAAAGTAGATCTAACATCTATCCAGCTTGCAGGAGCGTATTGAAGGTAAACATTACCCACGCCGAAGTGTCTTCTGGTATTGTTTTGTGAATTGGTGATTTCTAAAAGTGGATTGACAACACTGGTAAAGCTGGAGACAACTGATGATCCGGGAACTGGAATCTGACCCGGACGGAAAGCCAGGTTTCCATTGGCGTCATACGGTTTGAAAATAGGTGCCATATTAAAACCATTTCTTACGGCATCATCACTTCCACGTTCTGTCTCCGTAAAAGAGAAGTTAATGCTCATTCCGGCAGAGAAACTTTTGTTTATCTTTCCATCAACATTAATCTTGAAGTTATAACGGCTCAAATTATCTTGTAAAAAATTTCCTTTTTCGTTTTGATAACCTGCACCGATGAGGTATTGAATGTCGTTGTTACTGCTTCGGCCAGATGCGGTTATCCAATGGTTAGCCTGAATTCCATCCTGAATGACAAGATCTTTCCAGTCGGTATAGTCATGGTTAGCTACTGTTTGTAAAACTGTTGGGTTGTCTAAACTTCCGATGGTATTCGTAAATGTTCGGCCTGCAATAAGTTCAGGCGAAATGAAAGTGTTTTGCCTGTATTCCCACCATTCTTCTCCGGTCATAAAATTTGGCATTCGGGCTACTTTACGCACACCAACATAACCATCATAAGAGATTGTTGCACCGCTACTTTTATTGGTTGCGCCATTTTTGGTGGTTACTAAAACAACGCCGTTTGATCCTCTTGAACCATAGATTGCGGTAGATGCCGCATCTTTTAAGACGTCCATTTTCGCAATATCCTGGGGATTCAGGAAGTTGATATCTGATACGATTACCCCATCCACAACAAAAAGTGGCTGACCGCCTGCAAGGGAATTCTGACCCCTAATTTGTACATTGAAATTTGCACCAGCACGACCAGAACCTGCAGAAATATCAACTCCGGCAACCTGGCCCTGAACGGCTTGTAAGGCACTTACTGTTCCCCGCTCGGCAATGGCATCACCCTGTACGCTACCCACCGCAGTAGCAACCTGCGATTTCCGTTGTGTTCCGTACCCAACCACTACCAGCTCATTCAGCTGGCTTGCAGATTCATTGAGGGTAACGGTCAACGTCTTTTGTCCGGCAAGGGCTACTTCTTTATTAAGGTAGCCAACAAAAGAGAATACTAATGTTGAATTGGGTGGCGCATCGAACGAAAAGGTACCATTTACATCTGTGGAGCCGCCAATTGCTGCGCCTTTGACTTTGACTGATACGCCGATAAGTGTTTCGCCTTTTTGATCTATTACCTTACCTGAAATTCTTTGGTTTTGAGCCATAAGAATGGTATTAGACAATAGGAAAATGGCGAAAAAAAGTAATGTTTTTTTCATGGTTATTTGGTTAAAAATGGAAAATAGCCATTTGGGATGACTATATATTTGGTTACTTATTTACAATTTAGCCAACCCATTTCAATTCTTAACAATAATTTACTTCAAAACTGTGCAATCGTTCCCGTAAATTTAATTTGAAACCGGAACGCGTTTAAGGAATAAATATTAAATGATTTTCAGAATAACGATTTAGGCTATGATTGAGGCAGATTTTAAAACCATTTGCAATAATCATGATCACTTTGATTAATAGGCCATCCCAATCTCATAGAATTGAATTATTAAAATGCACCTAAGCAGTTCCATTGCCTTAGGGATTCAAAAAAAATAAATTACAATGCTTAAACGTAAACCTGATAATTTACGTGAAAGTTCATTGTACATTAATGTTTCAACCATTTCTGCTTGGAAGTGGAGAAGCGGTTCTGTGGCCTAATGATTTTTTGCCACCTTCTAAATGATAGATAGGAGCAAAAAGCGCGGGATTCCTGAATCGTACTCCCGCTTGAATAAATTAAATACCTTTATTTTCCTCCCGGGCATTAACATTGAGTTTGCTATGCTTCTTACCATACCAAAAATAAATTCCCAGCCCTATCACTAACCAAACGGCCAAACGCAACCAGGTTTCCCAAGGTAGAAACACCATCATGGCGATACAAGTCAAAATTCCCAAAATCGGAATCAGCGGAACAAACGGAACCCTGAATGGTCTTTTCGCTTCCGGATTCGTTTTTCTCAGAATTAAAATGCCAACACAAACCATTAAGAACGCTAGTAATGTTCCAATACTCGTCATCTCACCAACAACATTCATGGGTACAAATGCCGCAAAAAGTCCGATAAAAATGCAGAGAATAATGTTCGATTTCCATGGTGTTTTGAATTTGCTGTGCACATCAGAAAACATCTTAGGTAATAAACCATCTTTACTGATCGAATAAAACATCCTGGACTGTGCCATTAAATCAATCAAAATCACAGAAGTATAACCAATTAAAATTGCTAGAATAATGGCCTGGCTTAACCAGCCATACGGCGTTTTTTCAATGGCTATTGCTACAGGCGCACCGCTATTTGCAAACTCCTTATAATTCGCCAAACCGGTCATTACGTGGCCAAATAAACCAAAAAGTACAGTACAAACCACTAATGAACCTATAATGCCGATTGGTAGATCTCTACCTGGATTTTTAGTCTCCTGTGCAGAAGCAGCAACAGCATCAAAACCAATGAAAACAAAGAAAACCAAACCTGCTCCACGTAACACACCACTCCAGCCAAACTGTCCAAAAGTGCCTGTATTTTCTGGAATGTATGGGTGATAGTTGGCCGGATCTATATATTGCCAGCCCAGGGCAATGAAAACCAAAACGACACCAACTTTTAGAAATACTATAATGCCATTTACAATTGCAGATCCTTTAGTGCCGCGAATTAAAATAGCAGTCATTAATACCACGACCAATGCTGCCGGAATATTTATGATTCCGTTTACTGTTGACCCATCAGCCAGCTTTGCCGTTTCGAAAGGAGAAAGGGTAAGTTGCGGAGGCAAAAATATACCTAGGCTGCTTAAAAATCTTGTTAAGTATTGCGACCAGCTAATCGCTACTGTGGCACAACCAACAGAATATTCCAACACCAGATCCCAACCGATGATCCAGGCGAAAAGTTCGCCCATGGTAGCATACGAGTACGTATAGGCACTACCAGCTACCGGAATCATAGAGGCAAACTCGGCATAACAAAGTGCCGCAAAACCGCAACCCAATGCCGCAATTACAAAAGAAAGCGTTACCGCAGGACCAGAGTGATTTGCTGCCGCTAAACCAGTAATGGAAAATAAACCAGCACCAAGCGTTAAGCCAACTCCAATTAAAATTAAATTGACCGGGCCTAAGGTTCTTTTTAGCGTACCCTCGCCGCTTTGATTCGCCTCAGCAACAATGCTGGCTATTGATTTTTTCATGAAACAAGTTAAAGAACTGCAAAATTATCAAAATATATTAAACCTATGGTATTTATATAGTACTCCTTTTTAATTGAAAACCTTAGCCGTTAAAATTACAAATCTTCACTCCTTAAACTATAAGTGCATTTAGCTAATCTGGATTTTTTTTATATATGGTTCTCCATCTATTTTTAGGTTAAAAACTAAATATTTTTTTAAAAACGATAAAGCAATATTAGCTTTTTTAACAAATAAAGTGAGCAATTTATTCATTAAATGTACTGATGGAGATTAACAAAACAGGCAAGTTTTCTTTTTTAATTATTTTCCGTAATAAATTAATATACTGTTATACAGTTACTTATTGGTTTATTTTAATTTATTCTAGTACTATGTATTGCATAGTACATTATAAAACATATATCTTTGTAATATGATAGCAGAAAATACGCAAACGCAAATGCGGAAGGGAATTCTGGAGTACTGTGTTTTATCGATTATCTCTCGGGGAGAGATTTATGCATCCGATATTATTGCTGAATTACGCTCGGCGAAATTGTTGGTGGTAGAAGGCACACTTTACCCATTATTAACCAGGCTTAAAAACAATGGTTTGTTAAGCTATAACTGGGTAGAATCTACCTCAGGTCCGCCCCGAAAATATTACACTTTAACTGAAGTTGGTCGGGAAATTTTATCCAAACTAGATCAAACCTGGCAAGAACTAGCCTATGCTGTTGGCATATCGCAAAGTGGTGCCGATTCGAAAACCCCTTAACGCAACAAAAAATGGAAAAGACCATCATCATCAATATAGGAAATACGATTATTCACATTGAGGAAAGTGCATACGATACTTTAAAAGTTTATTTAAACGAAGTAAAACAATATTTTGCCAACCATGCCGACGACCTGGAGATTGTAACAGACATTGAAAACCGGATCGCAGAGTTGTTTACTGAGCGGATGGAGACGCAAAAGAAACAAGTGGTTGATGCTGCAGATGTACAACACGTTGTTGCCCAAATGGGAAGTGTAAAAGACTTTGATACCATCGAAGAGAACGATGAAGAGCCTGCATTTCAACCTGGTGATCAGCATCAGTATACCGAGAAAAAATTATACCGTGATATGGACGACCGGGTGGTTGCCGGTGTTTGTTCCGGAATTGCTTATTTTCTTAACACAGAAGCAAAATGGATCAGGGTTGCCGTTTTACTAATGGCCTTTTTAGGTGGCTTCGGGATTTTAGTTTACATGATTTTGTGGATTATCATGCCAAAGGCAAAATCGAGGGTGGAAAAGATGGAAATGAGGGGAGAGCCGGCAAACTTGCAAGGTTTTCAAAGGAATTTGGATGAAGAGCTCCAGGCTGTGAAAGAACGCTTAGGAGAGGTAAACAGACATGCGCAGCCGCTCATTGCCCGCTTAGGAATTTTTATTGGCGAATTTTTTGAATGGGTTGGTCGATTTATTTCAGGAACAGGAAAAGTGATTTTCAAAATCATTGCCGGTTTGATCATCGTCTTTGGTGCATTTTGCTTGCTCATGCTCATATTAACCACCGCGGCTTTTCAGCGTTTCTGGGATTCTAGCATCTACGATTCTTTTCCTTTTTCCATTATTAATGATGGCAATCGGGGCGTGATACTTTTCAGTGCTTTTATTGTGTTGTTCGTGCCGATTTTAGCGCTTGTATTGTTTTCTATTCGTGTGGCATTTAACAAACAAGCAATTAACAAGACATTCTCTTTTGCCTTATTAATTATCTGGCTGGCTGGTGTAGCTACGGCTGGTTATCAGGCCGCGAAAATTTCTTCAGAATTTAAGCAGCATGCAGAACTGACACAAACAGTTGAGTTAAAGGCTTTCAAAACCTACACTATTGATATTGATAAGAGCAAGTATTTCAGCAGCGAAGATAGTCTTGCTTACCATATCGATAAAAATATGAAGAATCAAATCGTTGTCGATGATTTCCAAAATGGACCATTTGTTACTCCGAACAGGATTCGCATCAACATTGAAAAAAGTGAAAGTGGGATCCCTAGAATCGTTCAGAAGAATGAATCTCAAGGGAAAACTTTTCCAGCTGCTTTGCAAAATGCACAGAATATTAATTATACCTACGAGGTTAAAGATTCAATGATTGTTTTCAATCCCGGGTTTCAGTTGAAAAAAGGTTCAATCTGGAGAAATCAGGAGGTAAGATTAAATCTCGAAGTTCCGGTAGGTACCAAGTTAATACTAAAAGATGTTGCTTACGATTACATTAATAGTACCTGGGGATGGGGTTGCGGCGACCTGGAAAAAGACAATAATAATTTCAGCATTTGGATCATGACAGCGGAAGGTTTGAAATGTAAATACGAATTAGATCATCCGCAAGAAAATACGGATGGCCAAGAAGGCCAATAGACCTTGAACTTGCTTGACAGCCTAAAGTATCCTGTATTTTTAGGTTGTCAAAGCTTCTGTTAAACACTTTTCTTAAGAAAAGAAATCATGAGAATATTATTTACATTAATGACATGCCTTTTGGTGTGGGGGAATTCTTTTGCCCAAAATCTTCATACCATAACGGGGAAAATTGTAGATGAAAAGTCGGTGGCGATCCCTTTTGCAGTTACTCAGCTGTTAAATGCATCTGATAGTACGAAGGTGAAAGTATTATCCACAGCTATCGATGGTGGATTTAAAATTGACCAGGTGAAAGACGGTGTTTATGTGCTTTCGATTTCAGTTGTCGGTTTCAATACAAAAAAAATTGAACGGTTTGTTTTAAATGGCGATTTGCAGATGGGAGCCATACAACTTGAAAGTATTACCAAACAGCTGAACGAGGTAAGTGTATCTGGTAAGAAGCCTTTCATTGAACACCAGATTGATAAAACGGTGTTGAATGTTGAAAACAGTATCGTTTCTACTGGAAGCACCGCCCTTGAATTATTGGAGAAGGCGCCTGGTGTACAGGTTGACAAACAAAATGAAAGAATTTTGTTGAATAATAAATCTGGTGTGATGGTGATGATAGATGGAAAGAATAATTTTTTATCAACTGCAGATTTAGCCGTTTACCTAAGCAACCTTAATAGTAGTCAGATTGCTACGATAGAAATTATTTCAAACCCCTCCTCTAAATATGATGCGGCAGGCACTGCAGGAATCATCAATATCAAATTGAAGAAAAATAAAGCCTTTGGAACGAATGGAAGTGTTTCTTCTACCTACAGGAATGCGATAGTTGCCAATTTGCCCAGAAATATTTATGCTTCAGATCTCAACTTCAATATCAATAACAGAAACGAAAAGTGGAACTTTTATAGTAATGCCAATGCATCAAAAAATAATAATTTTTCGAACTTATCTTTGGAAAGAACCACCAGTTCTGATGGATTGCAGAGCGCTTTTAATCAAAATTTTCAAAAAATCTACATGGGCTCAAGGTTAGCCGCTAAGTTGGGCGTAGATTATTACGTTAATGCGAAAACAACGATTGGTGTAATGTTAGACGGGAGTACAAGCACCAGAAAACTGGATAATTTTTCGCAAACATTTATTAGCGAAACCCGCGCTGATGCAATCACTAATAATTCGCTTCAGCTATTTTCGAATGCCAATACCCCTAACAAAAATTACATTGCAAACTTCAATGTTAAACACGTTTTTAAAAAAGAAGGTGCCAGCTTGAATTTCGATGCTGATTATTCTGGATTTGATTATAGCGGGTTAGAGAATTTTAACACTGATTTTTATAATGAAAATGGTGTTATTAATAATCAAACGTTTATCAGAAATGATAGTAAAACAGCGATCGATATTTTTGCCTCTAAAATTGATTTCACCTGGCCAATATCAAAAACAATAAAACTAGAGACTGGCTTAAAAAGCAGTTTTGTAAGAACTGATAACGACTTTTTATCATCTGCATTGTTAAATAACGAATGGCAAAACATAGCGGGCCAAAGCAACCATTTTATCTATAAAGAGAATGTGAATGCTGCTTACGCAAATTTTTCTAAGGATTTGGGCATGTGGCAAATTCAAGCAGGAATCAGGGCTGAACATACCAATGCTACAGGAGCCTTGATCACCAATAATACGGAAGCCGATCAAAAATACCTTTCCTTGTTTCCAACTGTTTTTGTTAACCAGAAAATTTCCGAAAACAGTAATCTGCGTTATACTTATGGACGACGAATTGACAGGCCAAATTATCAACAGTTAAATCCTTTTAATTTTTATATGGATCCTTACACAATACAGCAAGGAAATCCTTATTTAAAATCTCAGTTTACCAACAATTTTGAACTTAGTTATAGTTATAAAAGTGGCTTTTCCATCTCCTTAGCCTATTCCAAAGTAAAAGACTTAATATTGGATAGCAAAACGGCCCAAAATGATAGCACCAGGATTGTTACCGTTGGTCAGGGTAATATTGGTAGTGGCCAATATTATTCAGCAGGTTTATATTTTCCCATATCAATAATGAAATGGTGGAGTTTTCAAAATAATTTTAATCTGTTCTACAATAAATTTAACGATAATAACTTGGAAGGAGCACCTTTCGTTTTAAGCAAACTGTCTTATAATTTTAATATTACAAGCTCGATTACACTGCCTAATGACTGGTCAATCGAAACTAATTTCTGGCTGAATTCTCCAAGGGTGAGGGGCTTGGAGACGACTACAATCTATCAATATGCATTAAATACCGGGCTACAGAAAAGTTTTCTAAATAAAGACTTAAAATTTAAATTAAATTTTGATGATATTTTTGCAACGAATTATTGGAAGGGTACCTTAAATTATCAAAATGTAAATCTGCAGGCTCAAAATAAATATGTCAATAGAAGAGTGTCGTTTAATGTTAGTTACAGCTTCGGGAACCAAAATGTAAAATCCGCCAGATCAAGGAATACGGCTACTGAAGATATGAAAAACAGGGCAGGAGGGTAGTCAGTTTAAAGTTTATTGACAGCATTCAAAAAAACTATCCTTACCAGGAACGAAGCAATCTTTCTTGCAAAATAGATTGCTTCGTTGGCTGACGATCCCCGGAGGATTTTCATTTCCTAAAATCAAGTCATTAATATTGATTTTATACCATAAATTGTCCCTCATGATGAGATCTTACATTTAAGATAGCTATTTAGCGCAGCTTATTATTATTAATCCTGTTGCATTATTCTTTTAACAAGGCATCTATTTCAGTATTGAACTCTTTCACAAAATCAGTATAATACTTTCCTGTTGCCGGGCCGCTGTAACCCGTATGGATTTGCGCTACCTCGCCTTTTTTATTGATGATGATTGTTGTTGGGAAGGAAAGAAAATTGCTCAAGGCAGGTAATGATTCAGCCACTAGTTGCTTGTCGGGCTTACCTGCTATCACCTGATCATATTGAATATCAAATTTTTCTCTAAATCTGGTTAATGCTTTGCGTACATAGGCAGAATCCAGCTGTCTTTCGTAATGGATCCCAACCACTTCCACACCACGGTCGTGATTTTCCTTGTACCATGGCGCAAGAAACGAAGCCTCGTCTACACAGTTAGGGCACCAGGTACCCGTAATGGTTAAGATTACTACCTTGTTTTTAAATTTCTCATCACTCAACGAAATTTTCTTGCCATTTACATCAGGAAAAGAGAAGTCGAGTGTTTTATACCCTTCTTTTAAATATGTTAATTTATATGCATCAGGCAGTGCTGCATTTGCATTTTGCTTGCCGCTAAACGGCGTATTTCCTCTTGCGCTTACCACTTCGCCAGTGAGTGTGCCGTCTTCTGCAAAACTTCCTTTATAATATGATGGGCTGGAGCCAATAAAGCTTGATAAATAAAAATCATTACCTTCAACAATCCCCTCTAAATAACGAGAATCGCCGGTTACGCGTAAAAAAGTTCCGGAAATTTTGTTTCCTTGTTGTTTAAATAGGCCAACTGCATTTACTTCTTTCCCGCCAGCCCCTTTAAAGGTTATATCATATTTGCCAGAAAAGTCTGCGTTAGCTGCTTTACCATTTGGTTTGAAACGATAATCTTTTCCTTTCGTTGCACTTACTGGCAAAGGTGTTCCGGATTTGTCTTGTTTTCTCAAGGTGCCAACGAGCGAATCGCCTGAAATTTTAAAAGCAAATTCATTATCAAACTGATCCAGAGATACCAAAACAGAATCAGAAGTTTGCCTGACCACTCCACCTTCAAAGCGTTCCTCGGCATTCAAAAAAACTAGATGAGGTTTATTGGTGCTATTGGTTATTTCGAAATTGAAGGGAACTGTTACACCAGGTTTAATTTCAAAAGCACCACGCCATTTGCCCGCTGTAGCAAAAGCTGCTGCTGGCTTTTGTTTAGCAGGAAAAAGTTTCTTGTGTGTTTGTGCTTGTAAAGTCTGCGAAAGCGCAAAAGCAAATAGCAGAAATAAGGAAGATTTTATATTCATGTGGTGTTTCAATCTGTTAATAATGCCACGAAGGTAAGCAGGATATTAGCAGGGAAAAAATATTTTCAATAAAATCTATGGAATTTGTAGTCATTATGATTTTTATATTATCTTTGCGCCAGTTATTTTAAAATACTTATCAAGAAAGGTGGAGGGGAATGGCCCTGTGAAACCTTAGCAACCAGCTTTGAATAGATATGGTGCTAATTCCATCCCAAAGTAATTTGGGTGAGTTAAGTCAGTTGAATGCAAATTATTAATAATAATATATGAGAGCACTCCTGATTTTTACGGGCGTGCTTTTTTTATAAGGCAGTTTCGCAAAACTGATAAGTATTGATTTAGAGAGTTAAAGGAAATTTGATGGAAAAAACTAACAAAAGAGAATCAATTCGAGAGGTAAATTCAGGAATCTTTGTAAGCCTGCGAATGTGCAAGGGTATTTTTGCCTGCAGTGGCTGATAAATACCAGACTATCCCTTTCAATTAAAAAATTATTCAAGTCTGTTAAAAAATCGCCTAATAGCGAAGTGGAATTGCTTTGCCTTGATTTTTTGCATTCAACGTTTTAAATGATCATTAATCAATACCAATTTATGTTTAAGAAAATAAAGCTTCCGGCAATATTATTTTTGCTTTTGCTTTCAAATTTTGTTCAGGCGCAAACGCTAGCAGTCTCCGGAACGGTAAAAGGTGCAACCGGTGAAACGTTGCCTGGGGTTTCGGTATTTGTAAAAGGAACCAAGCAGGCTGTAACTACGGATAATAGCGGTGCTTTCAATATTTCAGTTCCAGGAAAAAGTACATTAGTGTTCTCTTACATTGGCTTCGCTACCCACGAGATTGAGGTAACTGAAGCAACGAAAATTCTCGCAGTTACGTTGAGCGACAGCGACAATGCCCTTGATGAAGTGGTGGTAACAGCCTTGGGAATCTCCAGACAGAAGAAATCTCTAGGTTATGCCGTTCAGGAATTAAAAGGCGAAAGCTTAACTGAAGCACGGGAATCTAACCTGGTAAATGCACTTGCTGGTAAAGTTGCAGGGGTTAGGGTAACGAATAGCCAGGGCGATATGGGTTCTTCCCGCGTAGTTATTAGGGGTGAAACTTCTATTTCAGGGAATAACCAACCATTATTTGTAGTGGATGGAATTCCGGTGGATAACTCACAGCTTAATTCTGCTGGCGCAAGAGATTACGCCAATGCCATTTCTGATATTAACCCAAATGATATTGAATCCATTAGTGTGTTAAAAGGTCCGAATGCTGCGGCTTTATATGGCTCAAGAGCAGCGGCGGGCGTAATCATTATAAAAACCAAAACGGGTAAATCGAAAAAGGGGCTCGGAATTACATTCAACTCCAATGCTGTTATTGAAAGTTTGTTGACCTTACCGAAGTATCAGGATGTATTCGGACAGGGATCTGAAGGGAAATTTAGTTATGTAGATGGTAAAGGTGCCGGGATAAATGACGGTGTTGATGAAAGCTGGGGTCCAAGAATGGATGGACGCTTAATTCCTCAATTCTTTTCTAAGGGAGTAGCTGTTCCATTTGTTGCAAATCCAGACAATGTTAGAGATTTTTTTGAAACCGGATATTCTCTGGCAAATGGTTTATCCATAGAAGATGCGAGCGATAAATTTGACTATCGTTTATCATACAATAACCTAAAGCAAGTAGGCATTGTGCCCAACTCTGGTCAGGGGAAAAACTCTTTTGCATTAAACACCACGTTGAGGTTAACACCGAAACTCACCATTACTGCAAATGCAAATTATAGTAAATTGGGTTCTGATAATTTGCCTGGAACCGGAGGCTCAAGATCTACCAGTACCATGTTACAGTTTGCCTGGTTCGGTAGGCAAGTAGATATCAACAAATTGAAAGATTATCTGGATGAGAACGGAAATACCTTCAATTGGAACAACAGTTATTACAGTAACCCATATTGGGTAGCTTATGAAAATACCGTATCTCAGAATCGAAATAGAATTATCGGAAGCGTTGGCTTAAACTATAAAATTATAGATGGCCTGAATTTCAATTTCCGTTCCGGAACAGATTATTATAATGATCGCCGAAAAATAAAAGTGGCTTACGGCACAAATGGTTCACCTTTCGGCTCTTATACCGAAAGTGCCTTTACTGTTAGCGAAAATAATACCGATGCAACTTTAAGTTATAACAAGCAATTAAATGATGATTTCAGTTTAGAAGCCTTATTAGGAGGAAATATTCGCTCTAGATACATAGAACAGAACGATCAGAGTGCACCGCGTTTAGCCGTTGCAGGTTTATATACTTTAAGTAATTCGAGAGATCCTTTAACCTCTTCTAATAATTACAGCGAATTAAAATCTTACAGTGGTTACGCATCTGCACAAATAGGATTTAAAAATTACGTGTTTGCAAATATTACGGCGCGTAATGATTGGTCGTCTACCTTACCAGCTGCAAACCGGTCGTATTTCTATCCGTCATTTAACGGAAGTTTCGTGCTTACAGAAGCATTTGACATTAAAAGCGAAGTATTGGATTATGCAAAAATTCGTGGAGGCTGGTCTAAAGTGGGGAAAGATGCAGACCCATATCGTTTGCTAAATACTTATACTTCTGGTGCACCATTTGGATCAAGCCCTCAACTTACGCCATCTATCACAGATTTGAATCCCAATTTGAAACCAGAAACTACTACCTCGTCTGAGTTAGGTGCCGAAGCCGTTTTATTTAACAAGCGGTTACGATTTGATTTAAGTTTATATAACACCAATAGTTACGATCAGATTTTGAGTGTTGATGTAAGCCAGAGTACAGGTTACCGGTCTAAATTGCTCAATGCAGGTAAAATCAACAATAAAGGAATTGAAGTGCAATTGGGAATTACACCGATCAAAAAACAATTTACCTGGGATATTGATGTAAATTATGCTGCAAACAGAAGTAAGGTGATTGAATTAGATCAGGAAGGTTTGCTGCAAAATTATGTAGTGGCTACCAATTCTGCTCAGGTTATCGCAGCTGTGGGTCAACCTTATGGAACATTGTTTGGCAACGCTTTTCTAAGGGATGGCAGTGGGAATATTGTAGTAAATGCTACAGGCGCGCCACAAACTGATCCAACCAAAAGAGTTTTAGGTAAATACACACCAGATTGGATTGGCGGAATTTACAATACTTTCAATTACAAAGGCTTTAGTTTGGGTGTATTGGTTGATGCCAGTTTTGGCGGCTCAATTTATAATGGTACTTATGCTACGGGTACTTACACAGGTGTTTTAGCTTCAACCTTGCCGGGAAGAGGCGCCGAATTTGGTGGGATTTCCTATTACTACCCTGATAATATTAAAACCAATGGTGCAGTTAGATTGGCTAACGGAGCCAGCGCTCCAGCCAATACGTCGGTTTTCGATGACGGAATGATTTTCGATGGCGTAACTGCTGATGGAAAACGTAATGATAAAATTCTTTCTGCACAAACTTATTATAAATCTTTCCGTACGATAGATGAAGCTAATATTTTCGATGCTTCTTACGTAAAACTTCGCGAAATTAAACTTACCTACAATTTACCAACCAAGTGGATTCGTTCTTTGAATTTACAAGGTGTATCAGTAGCGTTGGTAGGTAGAAACTTGGCCATCTTACACCGCAATACGGAAGACATTGATCCGGAAGTTGCTTTTAATACAGGAAACGGGCAAGGCTTGGAAAGTTTATCCAATCCAACCACACGTACTTACGGAATCAACCTGAACATCAAATTTTAATCTTCAATTCATGAAAAATAATATCATATATACGCTTATTTTACTCTCGCTATTTACCGCTTCGTGCCGTAAAGAGCTAGATGAAATTAATGTTAACCCCAATGCTACAGAAAATGCACAGCCAGATTACTTGTTAACTGCGGCAATTAAAAATACGGCCGATGCTTATTGGGGAACCACGAATAACATGAACTCCAGCTTGCTTTTTGTACAGCAGTGGGCCAAGGTGCAATATACCGAAGAAGATCGCTTTATTTATTCCAATAGCAGTTTTACCTCCCTTTGGTCTACCTTATATTCTACAACAATTACCGGATTAAATAAGGTGATTGAAATTGGCAATAACACTAACAATCCTAATTATAGGGGCGTGGCACTAACGTTAAGATCATGGTCTTTTTTACTGCTGACAGATGCCTACGGGGATGTTCCTTATAGCCAAGCCGGAAAAATTAATGAATTTATTACGCCGACATACGATAAACAAAAAGACGTTTATTATGGTATACTGGAAGATTTAAAAACAGCTAATAATGTTTTAAATCCTGCCGGAACAGCGATTGGTGGAGATATCATTTATGGCGGCGATATTTCGAAGTGGAAAAAATTGGCGAACTCCTTGCGTTTAAGAGTTGCGCTTCGCATTGCTGATCGCGAACCCGCAAAAGCACAACAGGTTCTGGATGAAATAAAGAGTGAAGGTGGCAGTTATATTAGTTCAAATGCAGAGATTGCTCAGCTGATTTACCAAGTTTCGCCGCAGCAAAACCCGGTGAGTGCCCAGTTTGATACCCGCGATGATTACCGCATTAGCAAGACCATTGTAGATAAATTATTTAGTTTGAACGATCCTCGTTTACCTATCTATGCAAGTAAAACCCAAACTGCTACGCCAGCAGAATACGTTGGATTACCAAATGGCTTAACCAATTCTGAGGCAAGTAACCTTGGCTTTGCCAGAACTTCAAGACCAGGTGCTTATTTCCTCACCCCGCAGTCACCTGCAGTAATTTTCAGTTATGCAGAATTATTGTTTGATCGTGCAGAAGCGGCGGCGCGTGGTTTAACAACTGAAAATGCTGAGGATTTATACAATCAGGGCATTGTGGCTTCCTTAAAACAATTCGGCGTTTCTGATCCAATAGTTGCCAACTATACCGCTCAGGCAGCGGTTCAATATGATGCATCGAACTACAAAAAATCAATTGGCGAGCAAAAATGGCTTGCACTTTTCGGACAGGGTTTAGAGGCTTGGGCAGAAAGACGCAGATTGGATTACCCGGAACTAAGCGCTTCTGGCAATACAGTCCTAAACGGTCAGATCCCGGTGCGTTTTATTTATCCTGGAACGGAACAATCTTTAAATGGGCAGCGTTACAGAAATGCAGTAGCCAGCCAGGGAGCAGATTTATTAACGACCAGATTATGGTTTGATGTAAAGTAATCTTCTTTTAAAATTTTGAAGCTGCTTTAGCAATCGTTAAAGCAGCTTTTTTGCGCTGTGTTTGCACTTCGCTAATCCTTGTTTTGCTCATGCTTATTTATAATGAAGGGTGTAAATCGAAGCCCGTATCTAAGGCATGGAAACTATTAATATCTTATAACAACTCTAAAAACTACATAAAAAGCTGCTGACGAAACAATCGTAGAACGATTATGCACTCGTTATAAACGAGCGCTGTCATAAAACCGGGTTTCACTAAATCTGTTACATCAAATTTCTGGAAATCATATATACGATTGGTATCTTGCGCAATTCGAATTTTGACACCATGAAAAAAATACTCTTCACGCTAATTCTTTCTCCATTTTTATTCATAGCTACTTTTGCACAAAATAAACCCGCTTTTTGGGATGATGTGCAAACCATCAAAAAATATGACCAAATGTACAAGCCGCCCGTACATCCGATTTTGTTTATTGGGAGTTCTTCGATACGTAAGTGGGACGATTTAACACAGGTTTTTGCAAAATACAATGCTTTAAATCGTGGAATAGGTGGTGCAGTAACCAACGATATCACGTTCTATTTAAAGGATATTGCTTTTCCTTACCAACCCCGCCAGATTGTAATCTATGTTGGGGAGAATGATTTGCCAAATGCACAAACCACACCAGATTCAGTATTAAATAGAACAGTAAACCTTTATAAATTCATCAGGACTGAATTACCAAATACGCCTATCATTTATATTTCAATCAAACCTAGCCCAAGCAGAGATGCTTTCAAAGCAAAGGCAGTAGCTTCTAATGCGCTAATTAAAGCCTTTCTCGCTACAGAGGCCAATACTAAATATGTGGATGTGTATAGCCTGATGCTCACTAAAGACGGAAAACTGCGGCCTGAACTTTTTGTAGAAGACATGCTGCACATGAACGCAGCCGGCTATGCGATTTGGCAAAAGGCTGTTGAGCCACATTTATTGAAACAGTAACTTTAAATGAGCTGCATGACGTTTGCTTGAGCTGTTTAAAGGTATTTTCGTTAACAGATTCGTCAGGTTTACATCACTTGATAATTCGTACATTTGGCTCTTCATCTATCAAACGCTGCAGCTTATATGTCGATAAAATTTTACGTTTCAATTCTTTTCATCTGCTTAATTGGTTCATCAGTTTTTGGCCAAAATAGATTTACGCTAAGTGGTACCATTCGGGATGCAGGTTCTGGTGAAACGCTAATTGGCGCGACTGTAAAAATTTCAGGTACCGCAGTTGTAGGTACCTTAACCAATGCTTATGGTTATTTTGCCCTTACTCAAGTGGAAGGAACCTACACTGTTACCATTAGTTATACGGGTTATGCCGCGGTTACAAAAAGTATCAGCCTGAATAAAGATACTAAGCTAAATGAAGAGTTAAAAAGTACTAATGATTTGGCTGAGGTAACGGTAAGTGCCAATAACCGAAAAAACGAGAATGTTAAAAGTGCCCAAATGGGTTTGGAAAGAATTGACATGAAATCGCTGAATGCGATCCCCGTTCTTTTAGGCGAGAAAGATGTTTTGAAAACCATTCAATTGTTGCCTGGAGTAAAATCTGGTGGGGAAGGCAATACAGGTTTTTATGTTAGGGGTGGTGCGGCAGATCAAAATCTAATCATTCTAGATGAAGCTGTAGTTTATAATTCTTCGCATTTGCTTGGTTTCTTTTCTACTTTTAATGCAGATGCCATTAAAGATGTAAGTCTTTATAAAGGTGGGATGCCGGCACAATATGGTGGCCGTTTATCGTCTGTTTTGGATGTGAAAATGGATGATGGAAACAACAAGGACTTTAAATTTCAAGGTGGAATAGGACTAATCGCATCACGTTTAAAAGCTGAGGGACCAATTGTTAAAGACAGAGGTTCTTTTATGGTGAGTTTCAGACGAACTTATATCGATCTCTTTTTGCAGGCTTCTCCCGATTCTTCCATTAACGGCAGTAAACTGAATTTTTATGATATCAATGCCAAGGCAAACTATAAAATAAACGATAAGAACACCATTTATATTTCTGGATATTTTGGTAAGGATAATATAGGCGTTAAAGACCTCTTTGAAAATAACTGGGGAAATGTAACGACAACTATTCGCCTGAATCATATTTTCAACGACAGGCTTTTCTCTAATACCTCTTTCATTTATAACAACTATAATTATACCGTTCGGTTGTTAAATGATGTCACCAACTTTAAGGCAACCTCACTTGTCCGGGATTTTAACTTCAAAGAAGACTTTCAATATTTTAGCAATAAGCACACGTTAAGGTTTGGCTTAAATGCCACCCATCATCGCATTTCTCCGATTGATATTACCACCAGTCAGGCATCTCAGGTTAATCCACTCATACAAGAGAAACGTTATGGCTTGGAAAGTGCTGCATATATTTCCGACGAATGGGCGGTAAATGAGAAACTCAACTTTTTATATGGTTTACGCCTGGCGGCTTTCTCTCTTTTGGGGCCAGGTAATTTTAGCAGCTATGATGTTGCAGGCAATATCACCAATACGGAAAATGTAAGCAGCGGGAATTTTTATAAAAATTATCTGAATCTCGAACCCCGCTTTTCTATAAGTTATCTGTTTGATGACCAGAATTCTATAAAGGCCTCCTACAATCGGAATACGCAAAACATCCATATCTTAACCAATGCAACGTCTAGTTCGCCAACAGATCAATATGTGTTAAGTAGTAATAATATCAAACCAGAAATTGCAGATCAGGTAGCGCTGGGCTATTTTAAAAACCTGGATGAAAACAAATTTGAGCTATCTGGAGAGGTTTATTACAAATGGCTTCAAAATCAAATCGATTATAAAAATGCAGCGCAATTGCTTGCCAATTCCAACGTAGAATCAGAATTACTTTACGGAGTAGGCCGGGCATATGGTTTGGAATTGTTTTTTAAGAAGAAGTTCGGAAAGCTGAATGGGTGGATAGGTTATACGCTATCTAAAACTGAGCGAAAATTTGAGCAGTTAAATAATGGTAATTATTTTCCGGCCCGTCAGGACCGTACGCACGATTTATCGGTTGTGGGTATTTATAATTTGAATGCCCGCTGGACTTTCTCCTCCAGTTTTATTTACAGCACCGGGAATGCCGTTACTTTCCCGGCAGGTAAATATGTTGTTGGCGGAAATACCACATATTATTATACGGAGCGAAATGCAGGTAGAATGCCCTATAATATGCGCCTGGATTTAAGTGCTACGTTGGAAGGTAAGCGTAAAGGCAGGTTCCAATCTAGCTGGAATTTTGGTGTCTATAATGCACTCGCCCGTAAAAATCCGTATTCAATTGAGTTTATTAATGATCCGGCAGATCCAGGTAAAACAGTTGCAGAACAAACTTCTCTCTTTGGCATGATCCCCTCAGTAACCTGGAATTTTAAATTTTAACTCATGAAAAAACCCATCATATATTTGTTGATAGCCTTTGTAGGTTTGACTTCCTGTAAAAAAATTATTCAAATAGATACCAATAATGCCGAACCTCAAATTGTAATTGAGGGTAAAATTTTAGACAGGCTGATTGAACAACAGGTAATCATCACTAAAACCGTTGGTTATGATGAACCGGGGATTTATCCTAAAGTAACAGGTGCCACGGTTAGGGTAAGTGACAGCCGGGGGAATAATTATGTGTTTACCGAAAAAACGCCTGGTGTTTATGTAAACAGAATGCGTGGCGTGGTCGGCGTAACTTACAACCTAGCCGTAACTGCAGAAGGTAAAAATTATCAGGCAAGCGCTAAAATTCCAACTTTTGTAAAACTGGATTCAATAGGTGTCGTAACGAATTCTTTCTTTGGAAATGAACGTAAAACGGCTGCGGCTTTCCTCACCGATCCAGCAAATGAAAGCAATTTTTATCGTTTCAATCTCTATGTTAATGGTTTGTTTTCTGATCGGATTTATGTTCAGAATGATCGTTTAACCAATGGCAATAATTTACGGATCCAATTTTTTTATGAAGCCAATGACGATGATGACGAGGGTTTGAAAAGCGGTGATAAAATTGCGGTTGAAATGGAGGGGATTGATTCCAATATTTTCGATTATTGGTATGCGTTAAGTCAGCAGGATGGGAGAGGGCCAAATCAGGGCACAACGCCTTCCAATCCAACTTCGAATATTTCAAATGGTGCTTTGGGTTATTTCAGTGCGAATACTTTTCAAACCCTGAACGCAACCGTAAAGTAACGATTTTAACACGTCGAAACTCCTTAAAAGGATCATTGTTCTCAATCTATGAAAGTATTTATAAGTGGTAATATTGCAGCATTTGGTGTAAATAAGCTTAAAGAAAAAGATATTGAAATCACCCAATGGGATCAGGATCGACAAATTTCTGCTGATGAGCTAATTGAGGCCTGCCAAGATCAGGATGCCCTGGTTAGTGTTGGGCCGAATAAAATTGATGCAAAATTTCTGAATGCTTGCAAGCATTTAAAAGTAATTGCGCTTCATTCGGTTGGCTTTGATCAGGTTGATATAGCGGAGGCTAAAAAGCTGAATGTTGCTGTGGGCAATACTCCCGGCGTGTTAAGTGGTGCCACTGCAGATACTGCATTTCTGTTGATGCTGGCCGTTTCCAGAAAAGCATTTTTTCTTCATAAAAAAATTATTAGTGGCGACTGGCAAAATTATGAGCCTACGCCAGAATTAGGCATTGAACTCAATGGAAAAACCCTGGGAATTTTTGGCTTAGGGAAAATAGGATTAGAAATGGCGAAGAAGTGTGCAGGGGCTTTTCAAATGCCTGTGATTTATCATAACAGATCTCGGAACGAAGACGCGGAAAAAGAGATTGATGCAAAGTATGTGTCTTTTGATGAGTTGTTGGAACAAAGCGATGTAATTTCTGTACACACGGCATTAACAGACGAGACAAGAGATAAATTTGCTATCGATGCTTTTAAAAAAATGAAGGCAAAATCTATTTTTGTGAATACTGCGCGGGGTGGGATTCATAACGAAAAAGATCTGATCCAGGCTTTAGAAGAAAAGCTGATTTGGGGCGCTGGTTTGGATGTAACCAATCCTGAACCGATGAAAAAAGACAATCCATTGCTAAATATGGATAGCGTTGCCGTTTTGCCTCATATAGGTTCTGCAACGGAAGAAACCAGAGATGAAATGGCCAGGCTGATCGCCGAAAATATTATCGCAGGCTTGGAAGGTGAAAAATTACCTTACCCAATTTGGTAAGTAGTTAGTTGTTTTGATTATCAAGAGTTTAAATTGCAACAGCGCACGGTGTTATGGATTCAAGTTTAAAGCAGTTATCAAAATCTCCGGTATCTCTGAGATCAGCGGGAAAACCCACAGAATCTCCTTCTCAGAATCTTCTTCTTAAAGTTGATTCAGGATTTTAACACGATAAGTGTTGAACTGAATTCAGCCTGATGCTTCGGTTAAGACATTCTTTCTACAAAGCGCATATCGGAAGAATTACCTTTGCGAAGCCCGTACGCATTTTTTAATAAAATCTGCGAGATCTCCACAATCAGCGGGGAAGGCTTTGGCTAACGTTGCTTAATTTTTCCCACATATTCAAATGGATTTAAGTTTAAAGCAGTTACCAAAATCTGCGATATCTTTGAAATCAGTGGAAGATACATTTTAACAGATAAACAAAATGCTCGGATGCATTAAGCATTCGAGCATTTTGCGACGAAAATATCTGCTCTATTTAACCGTGTACCGCAATACAGATCTGCCTAAATTTCCATTGGCATCTATTCCTTCGATAATTACTTTGTACTGTCCTTTACCATCTGCATTGTAAAACTCAAAAGATGAATTTCCAGTGGCATCGGTAATCACTTTTGGATTCCAGTAAATGGTAGTACGCAAATCGTTCCTGTTCATATTAGCCGGAACATCATATTTAGGCGAATAAAACTGTTTTTCCTTAGTGTAACCTTGCGGAGAGAATGTAACCTCGTAGTTTTTAGGAATCATATCCAGCAATTGTGCTTTAGAAATTTTAGTTCCCTTTGGCGCTTTCTTCTGGTTAAAAACAATTACACCATTCACATTATTTGCACGGTTAACCAAACCTAATTCATCTCTCAAGAACACCTCAATAGACTCAATATTATTTGGATTTAACGTATTGATCTGATTTACATCTACGCTCATCCCGTTAATAAAAATCCCCATGGGAACTCTTTTTCCGGCATTGAAATCCCTGGTTACATAAAAATTATTATCCTGATAAGTTACACCAGCCAACATCCCTTGTAAACAATTGATCAACAAGGCACAACCTTGTAGACGGTCGCCGGTAACTTCATGATCAGCCATTTGGCTTAGACCTGTTAGCGCGGGGTAATCCTTATGACTTACCTTTGGAATTACAGCACCCTTAATGGTAACATCCTTTAAGGTGTGTAAATAGGAGTATTGTTTTTTACTATTATCTAAATACGAAGTAAGCGCGCTATCAATATTTAAAACCTCTTCAGCGGCGCTAAAATTGCGTGTTAAGCTAGGCACCGCCGAACCATTCAGGCTGATTGCCATAGCGCGGTAATTTGGGTTATACTTTGCTGTAATGGTTACTTTTGACGAGTCGTTTAAAACCAGGTTCTGGAATTTGAAATTTCCTACCGGGTCAGTAACGCCTTCCAGGTTAAAACGCTTGTCTGGGATGGTGAGCAATAACTGTCCTTTCCTTACCGGGATGCCGTTGCTCATTCTCAATATCCCTGAAACTTCAATTCCTTGCTCAGGCATAAAGCTGATTTTTGGCAGGCTGCCAGCAAGAATATTGCTATAGTTAAATGTACGGTAACCTTGGGTAAGCAGAAGTACATCCAAGTCTACATTTTTCTTTGCATCAGGCGCATTAAAGTAATAATTGGCTTTTTCAACATAGCCCTTAAGGTCGCTACTTAAAAGCAGGCCTGTCAAAATGGTGCTTGCTGCATCTTCATTAGCAGGTACTTTAGTTTCGTCCACCACTGTTACTGAGAAATTTCCCTCCACCGGGGCGCCATCCTTTTTAGCCGCAACGTTTACTTTTACTTTTTTCTTCACCCCGTATGATGGGGCTGCAGTTGTTAAGGCAACTGCCATATTATTTTTATGTTGAATAAAAGCCAATCGCTCACTCAATGGTTTGCCAGCATCTGTAAACAAGGTAAATTGTGCAATACCTGATGGAAATTTAGACTTTAAAATAGCCGAACTATATTCTTTATTGGATAATGCAGTTTGTGCACCGTAGCAGATTACACCTTTACTTTGCGCAACCAGATAGAATTTTTTTCCTTTGTTTTCTTCGAAAAATCCATCATTAGAAAGGATTTTTACCTGCACATTTTCTGGATCTGTATTATCTACAGAAACTTTTATTCCTTTTTCGCTAACTTTTGGTAGGTCATAGGTAGCGCTTGTTCCATCCTCATAAGCTACATTTGCTTTATAGGTTTTCCCATTTTCAGGAAGGAATTCGAAGCTGCCCATCCCTACATGTTGGGCATTAAAAGTAGCTACTTGTTTGCCACTATTATCCGTAACCGTTCCTTTAGAATTAATTCCCAACCCATCACTTTTAATGGCTTTAATGGCCACCTTGTTTGTTAAGCCTGCAATTAGGTTGCCCCCTTCCGGGAAAAACTGAAAATCTTTGCTTAAAATGGCATTCGCCAAGGGGAAGCTGTTGCTTGCAACATCTTTGTCTGTGGTATTGATGGCAGTAATCAGCTCACCTTTTTTTAATTGATATTCTGCTTTTTGATTGGTACTCATCGCAATGGTTAAGTAGCCATTCGCATCTGTAGTACCTTTTCCCCTGGCAATAACGGTAGAACTGGTCACAACCTGCCAGCTCACATTCCGATTGGCATAAGGTTTATTATTTGGATCTTTGAATTGAATACGGGCATCAATTTTCTCCTGCTTATCGTTAGATGTGTTTTTATAAGTGATGTGTGTTTTAACCTCTTTATCAATGGCCTCGCCAACAAAAAATGTTTTATTAAAATACGCCGGACTTTCGAAATTAAGCATCCACATGGTATAAGCCCGTACGTGGTAATTCCCTTGTTTATAATTTACCTGATCCAATGGAAAATTTCCATTGGCCACGCCAGCGGTAATTGGCAGTTTGATGGTCTGTATAAGTGAATCTTTCTGGTTAATTACATCAACATAAACAATCTTACTAATGCCAGAAAGTAAGTTTTGATTCTCAGTAACATAAGCTTTGAACCAAACCGTATCGGCAATTGCATAATATGGCTTATCAAAATGAAGGTAAATTTTCTCCATAGGATAATCATTAAGCGCTTTACTGGTTTTAGCAATGAGTGTGTTGATGCTAACGGTATCGGTTTGTGCCGATGAGGAGTAATTTATAGTGAAGAGAACGGAGAGTATTAAAAAGGATAGTCTAAAAATTTTCATGAATTGGAAATTAAATACTTAGGTTGTAAATATATCCAATTAAAAATAGAGCGCCTAAATTGTCATCATGTTTAACACTTTTTTACATAAAAACGAATTGCAGTCAAAAAAAAATTGTCAACTTCCTAAGCAGATTGTTAGAAAAGTTGACAATTAGAAATAAAATATTAGGGTGCTAAATCCTACTTAAATTCGATTAAGAATTCAGCTTTAGGTGTGCGAACTTTTTTAAGATTTGCCAACCAATCGCCATTCTCATCTCTATGTCCGAGCGGCAATAAGGTTACACTTTTCAATCCTTTTTCATTTAATCCTAAAAGGGCATCTAAAGCCGGTGCATCGAAGCCCTCCATAGGCGTAGCATCAACTTTTTGAACAGCGGCTTCCGCAATAGCTACACCAAAGGCAAGGTAAGCTTGTTTCGCAGCGTGATGGAAGTTTTCTTCAGCAGATTTAGATAGTAAATTTCCTTTTAACTGTGCTTTATAATCATCGGTTTTATCCAATGGCAAACCACGTTCGGTATTCATTCTATCAAATACCTTATCTATTCCTTCCTCAGTATACTTTTCCTGAGCTGCAAAAACCAGTAGGTGAGAAGAATCTATTACCTGTGATTGATTGTAAGCAATAGGAGCGATTTTTTCTTTCAATTCCTGATCCGTAATTACAATAACCCGAAATGGCTGCAAGCCTGATGATGATGGCGCCAGATGTGCAGCTTCAATAATTTTATCAACCTTCTCTTGTTCTACTGGTTGACCATTCATTTTTTTAACGGCGTAGCGCCAGTTAAGTGCGTCTATTAAGCTCATGGATATCTAAAAATTTACAAGCAAATATCTGCATTGATATGCCTGTTGTTATTGATGTATGATAAGAAAAGAGCTAATCAAGCGCTTACTCGCGCCAGTTATTTTGACAATTCTTTTGAAACTAGCCTTAAGTCACTTCTTACCGGAAAATGATCAGACAATTTAGCCTTCTCAATGTTGTAATTCAGCACTTCTAAATCTTTTGAAGTTGCAATGTAATCAATCTGGAAGTTCGGAAATTTTCCATTATAAGTGGTACCAAAACCGGAGCCCTTTTCTATGAAAGCGTTATTCAGTTTTTCGGTAATCTGTGTCACTACGTAAGAGGCTGGAGTATCATTAAAATCGCCGGCAATCAGGTAGGGCGTTTTGCAATTGTCCATTTCCTTTTTCATTTCGTCTACCTGACTGCTTCGTTTCAAAAAGGCACTTTTTAACATCCTAAGAATTCGTTTAGAGGGTTGAATCTGCGTATTCATCTCCTTCACTTTATCAAGGTATTCATAATCTTGTTTCTCAAAAGAGATCGACTGAAAATGTACATTATACACTCTTATGGTTTGTCCTTTTACGTCCAGATCAGTATAGATACTCATATTACCCGGAAAACCCTCCATAAAGGGGATTTTGCCAGAGTGTTTAATCGGGAACTTAGAAAAAATAGCCAATCCGATGGCTTCGTAATCATTTTTGTTCGTGGGTACGAAGTAGAAATGTTTCGTTTTCAAGATTGTCTTCAGGCTATCAATGGTATCAAAGTTTCCTTTGTAACGCGTATAAAATTCCTGAAAGCAAATAATATCAGGGCTTTGTTCATTTATCACCTGAAGCATTTTTTCTTTTACAGATTCATCATTTTCACCACCGTATAACTTAAAATTATGCACGTTATAAGTCATCATTCTGATGCTGTTTTCTGCCTTTACCATTGGCCCCTTATCGCCGCTGATAGAAAAAGTTGCCCTTAATGTTTGGTAGCCATAGGCGATGACTAATATGCTTGCCAGTGCAAAAATCCATTTTTTGCTGATGCACCACCAGGCGATGAAAATAATATGCAGGAATAAAAAGTAGGGGTAAGCCAAACCGAAAAAAGCAATTACAGGGTGTTGCCGCGGATCCATATTTCCGGCAACCGTTCCCAGTATTAATGCTATTGCCAATATAACGGCAACAGGTAATAAAAGCTTATCCAGTAAATTGTACTTTTTATTTGCCATTAATCTTTACTTGCTTTGAACAACTTTTCTTTCTCTGTTGCTGTAAGTTTATCATAACCGGAAGATGATATCTTATCAAGAATCTCGTCGATTTCTTTTTGCGAAACATCCTTGAAAGCGGGCTTTTGAACGGGCGGCTTTTCATTTTTTACCACACGAAGTTTTGGCTTAGGTTCAAATATTTTACTCCAATCCTTGCCACTTTGCAACCTTTTGATAAAAATAAATCCCAAAATAGCACCACCAATATGGGCTAAATTACCGCCTGCATTGGCAGACGACAGGCCAATAAATGAGATCAGAAAATAAGCAATTGCCACCCACTTGATCTTCACTTCTCCTATGAGCATCATCATGATGGTATAGTTCGGAACGAGTGTAGCAGTACCTACAATAATTGCCATCACCGCGGCCGAGGAACCAATGACCGTTTGACCAGCCAATCCACCAGCGTAAGCTGGAAAAATGTTTAAACCTGCGATGTAAATTAAGGCGCCAGCCAAGCCTCCCGACAGGTAAACAAAATGAAATTGTTTGCTATTTAAGAAATTCATAAAGATGTTTCCAAACCAGAATAGCCCAAGCATGTTGAACAAGAGGTGAAGAAAGCCATCATGGAAAAACATATAGGTTAGAACAGTGTAAAAACGGGTTGGCAATGCAGAAACTGCAGCCGGAACACCGAAATAATCTCTGATCCATTCGCCTATAACGAAGTCGGTTTTACTCAAAAATAAAAATACCGATATAACTGCTGTAGCCAGAAAAATAATGGCATTAATGCCGATGTAAAAGAACAACGGATTGCCAGATTGAAATATCTTATACTTTAAATCTTTAAAAGTATTATTCATAATAAGTGTAAAAATTTGTGTTTTTATCCTTCCATATTTTAACCAGGATGAAGCCAATTAAAGCCCCGCCCAGGTGTGCGTAGTGTGCAACAGAATCACCTTCAAACTGACCTACACCCAAAAATAGTTCTACAAGGATGTAAAACGGAATGATATATTTTGCTTTCACCGGTACAGGAATAAACATAATCATCAGCTCGGCGTTTGGGTAGAGCATGCCAAAAGCAACCAATAAACCGAATATTGCACCAGATGCACCAACCATTGGTGTGGTATAAATTTCCATGAGTTTGGTAAGTTGCTGGTTATTTAAACCTTTTACATTTGCTTCTACCATATTTGTCGCAAAATCAACTGAAACGGCGCCTGGGTTTACCACCGCGCCCGTTAGCTGGTAAGTTTCAAATGCTTGCACACCCAATTGCAATGCAAGTGCTCCAAGTCCGGTAATGAGGTAAAAGATCAGAAACTTCTTGGCGCCCCAGCGGGTTTCCAATAATGTACCGAAAGAGTACAACGCAAACATGTTGAAAAAAATGTGCGCCCAGCCGCCATGCATAAACATATAGGTAATTGGCTGCCAAGGCTTTGCCATTGGAGAATCGAAATAAAAAGCACCAAGCGTAAAGCCCAATCTTATTCCTTTTGTTTCAAAATATAAGGTAGCAAGGAAGAATAAAATATTAATAATCAGCAGGTTTTTTACTACTGGCGGGATATATATGTTGTTCATTTTATTAGTAGTCGTTATTTTTTTGGCGTATTTCGTTGTTCGTGTTTCGTTGCTCGTTTGCCAACTGATTATTAATCGTTCGTCTTTTTGCTCTTTACTCTTTGTTCCTTGCTCCTTGTTCTTTACTCATTGCTCCATCCTCTTCGCCCTCTACTTCTCAAACTTTTTATCCAGTTCTCCTAGTGTAATGGTTTGGATTACTGGTTTTCCGCTCACGCTAAAGTTAGGCGTTTTACAGGCAAAAAGTTCATCAATCAAAGTATTCATTTCTTCCTGTGCTAAAGCTGTGCCAGCTTTAATGGCACTGTTTTTTGCCAAACTTCGGGCCAGTCGATCACGCTTACTTAACTTCAATTCTTGCTGAGTGTTTTTAAAACCTTCAATTAATTGTTCAAAGAGTTGCGTCTCGTTAATATTACTGCTTCCCAAGTCAACAGGAACTCCCTCTACCACCAACGTATTTTTACCAAATTCGCGTACATCAAAGCCTAAACTTTTTATATCATCCAATAAACTTTTAGCCAGTTCGAAGTCGTTGGCATTTAACGTAATTGTTTGTGGAAACAAGCTTTGTTGCGATGCACCTTTTCGATCGTCAAGATGTACGAGGAAACGTTCGTAAAGGATTCGCTCGTGTGCCATTTGCTGATCAATCACCATTAAACCAGACTTGATCTGTGAAACAATATAGCGGTTATGCAACTGCATGTATTGTTTTTTCGGTGCCTCCAGTTCGCTGGTATCTTCCGCGTAAATGGAAGTTTGTTCAATAATCGGCTGATCGGTAATCTCATACAAGGAACCCCAGTTTTTAGCACTTGGTTTTGCATCATAATTTCTTGGCGAAGAAGCGTAGCCTGAAACCGAACTGCTATCACTCGCGAAAGGATTAAAATCAGGGTTGAAGTTGATACTCGGTGGAACAATGTCTTCAACTGCCTTGTGCGTAATCATATTGCTGAAACCAGTTTCCTGGTCGAAATCTAATGTAGGAGCAATGTTGTATCGTCCTATGGAGCGTTTAACAGCTGATTTTAAAATTGCATAAATAGATTTTTCATCTAAATACTTAATTTCTGTTTTGGTCGGATGGACATTTACATCAATTTTGGCAGGATCAATCTCAATGAACAAAACATAAAGCGGGTAGCTATCATCAGGTAAAAGATCTTCAAAAGCAGAACTCACTGCATGGTTTAGATAAGGATCTTTAATAAAGCGGTTGTTGACAAAGAAAAACTGTTCTCCGCGGGTTTTCTTCGCAAAAGCCGGTTTGCCAATATATCCTTTTAGGTTAATAATGGTGGTTTCCTCTTCTACAGGAACCAAACGCTCGTTGTAGTTATTGCCAAAAAGATGTACAATCCTTTGTTTCAAATTTCCCTTCGGAAGGTTGAAGATCTCTGTTCCATCGTGGTGTAAGCTAAAAAATACGCCTGGATGCGCCAATGCCACACGCTGAAACTCATCAATAATATGACGCATTTCTACAGGATTGCTTTTTAGAAAATTTCTTCTGGCCGGCGTATTAAAAAATAAGTTTTTAATGGCTATTTGTGTGCCTGCGGTTGTGGCAATAGGTTCTTGCTCAATTACCTGTGCGCCTTCTATCGAAATACAGGTTCCAATTTCATCTTCATGGCGCCGTGTTTTCATTTCAACTTGTGCAATTGCTGCGATAGAAGCCATGGCCTCGCCACGGAAACCCATAGTGCGAATGGCAAATAAATCTTCGGCTTTTTTCACTTTGGAAGTTGCATGTCTTTCGAAACACATACGCGCATCAGTTACGCTCATTCCACAACCATTATCAACGATTTGAATCAATGCTTTTCCTGCATCTTTAATAACCAGTTGTATTTTGTCTGCGCCTGCATCAATAGAATTTTCGAGCAGTTCTTTTACCGCCGAAGCTGGCCGTTGAACAACTTCTCCGGCAGCAATTTGATTGGCAACAGCATCAGGCAATAAGTGAATAATATCAGTCATGTATTGTGGCAAAGTGAATTCGCTAAATTATAGAAAATAAGCTTAAGGAAGGGTATTTGTTTAAAACTCAACATGTAAATGACGATGAACAAAGGTTCGAAATCAATTGTCGTAGAAATGACGGCGGGAAGTTCCGCTGAAATCGATTTCTTAACTAAAAACTAATCCAACTTTAACTGCATTTCCACCTTAAAGCTGAATTTACAAAGCCGATTGGTTACAATTTTCTATCTTTATCGATATGAAATCCATCTTATATGCGCTTTGTTTTTCGGCTTTCTTCTGCTCCTGTAGCCAGAAAGAACAAGTTGATGTTATTGTTTATCATGCAAAGGTTTACACAGTTAATGATCAATTTGATACTGTTGAAGCCTTTGCGGTAAAGGATGGAAAGATTCTTGAATTGGGTTCAAGTAATGATATTCAATCGAAATTTGAAGCAAAAGAGGCGGTGGATGCAAAAGGTAAAGCAGTTTACCCCGGCTTTATAGATGCTCATGCGCATTTTTTTGGCTACGGACAAAGTTTGCAGGCAGCAGATTTAAGGGATACGAAATCCTGGAAGGAAATTCTACAGCGGCTTACTGAATTTGCAAAATCACATCCAGATGGCTGGTTAATTGGCAATGGCTGGGACCAGAATGACTGGGGCAATAAGGCTTTCCCAAATAATGAAGAGCTATCTAAATTGTTTCCAGACCGCCCTGTTTTCCTGAATAGAGTTGATGGCCATGCAGCTATCGTAAATCAGAAAGCTTTTAATGCGGCAGGCATCACCAGAGAACAGAAACTAACGGGTGGCGATATGCTCACAGAAAATGGAAGACTTACCGGCGTATTAATTGATAATGCTGTGGCGCTTGTAGAAGGTAAGATTCCTTCTCCTGACGCCAAGCTTGCAGAAAAGATTTTAACTGATGCACAAAAAAACTGTTTTGCAGCCGGGTTAACTACCATAGATGATTGTGGATTACCTTATCAAACCGTCGATTTGATTGAGAAACTTCAACAGGAGAATAAACTGAAAATGCGTTTATATGTGATGTTGGCTGATGCACCTCAAAATTACGATTACCTCTTTAAACGTGGTGCCATTAAAACGGATCGACTTAATGTTCGTTCATTTAAGGTTTATGCAGATGGTGCGCTGGGATCAAGAGGGGCGTGCTTGCTCCATCCATATGCCGATATGCCCGCTAAAACTGGTTTTCTATTGAGTGATCAAAAGCATTTTGAAGAGGTTGCAGAAAAAATTGCGGCTAAAGGATTTCAAATGTGTACGCATGCCATAGGTGATTCTGCTAACCGCGTGATGCTGAAAATTTATAACAAGATTTTGAAAGGCAAGAACGATAAACGCTGGCGGATTGAACATGCACAAATTGTAAATCCAGATGATTTTAATTTATTTGGAAGCGCGAGTATTGTGCCATCTGTGCAACCTACCCATGCCACTTCAGATATGTATTGGGCGGGACGACGTTTGGGTGAAACCCGATTAAAAGATGCTTATGCCTACCAGCAATTGCTGAAACAAAATGACTGGATTCCGCTGGGAACAGATTTTCCGGTAGAAAACATTAATCCATTATTGACGTTCTATGCTGCAACAGTTAGAGAAGATGCTAAAGGGTTTCCAAAAGGCGGTTTTCAGATGGAGAATGCCTTAACGCCCGAAGAAGCATTAAGGGGAATGACGATCTGGGCAGCCAAATCCAACTTTGAGGAGCAGGAAAAGGGCAGTCTGGAAAAAGGAAAACTGGCAGATTTCGTCATTCTGGATCAGGATATTTTGAAATCTTCACCACAAAACATATTAAAAACTAAAGTATTAAAAACCTACCTGAACGGAGAGAAAGTATATGAAGCGAAATAGATTAGTGATATTGGTTGCAGCAAGTTTCTTGAATATCCTGTGCCTGATGGCCTGTGCACAAGAGCATACCAATAATGAAAAGAAACTTTCCATTGCCAATACCATTTCCAAAACAACTGTGGTATTAAACAATCAGGATACCATTATTCCCTTAAAATCGTTGGAAAAGAAGACAATTGCTTCGGTAAGTCTAGGTTTTGCCTACAGTGTGGTTTTCGATAGCCTGGCAAATAAATATGATAAAGTAACCTCTTTTTCTGCGGATAGCTATCGCGATAGTGTTAATCTCAATGACCTGGAGGATGATCTAAAGTACTACAATACGGTACTGGTTTCCATCGATGATCAGAATATTTCAAAAGCAAAATACCTCAATTTTATTAACAATATTGGTAAAACGAAGAAATTGATTTTAGCTTTTTTTGGAAACGGAACAGGGTTGAAAGCTTTCGATGCCTTAAAGTATCCAATTATTTACACCGCGCAAAATAGTGCAGATGCTGCTGCATTGGTTCCGCAATATATCTTTGGTGGCATTGCTGCAGAAAATAAACTTACCACTGCATTTTCTGCACGTTATACCTTGGGTTCGGGATTTATTACTACAAAAACCCGGTTAAAATATACGGTTCCTGAAGATGCTGGCTTAAATTCAAATGCACTTACAGACATTGATGCAATTGCTGCAGAGGCTATTCAACAGAAGGCTACACCTGGCCTGGTAGTTTTAGTGGCTAAAGAAGGTAAAGTAATTTTTAACAAAGGCTACGGAACACATACTTACGACACCAATATGCCTGATCGCACCACCGATATTTTCGATTTGGCATCGGTAACAAAAATCGCGGCAACTACCCCAGCCGTAATGCGTTTGGTTGAAGAAGGCAAGCTTAAACTGGATACCACTATTGGTACTTACATAGCAAAAGCCAGAACTTCGCCAATGAACAATATTCAGGTGCGGGAAGTGATGTTGCATCAGGCCGGTTTTATACCTTATATCCCTTTTCATGATTACGTAAAAACAGGCGATTACAGCAGAGATTCTTCAGCGGCTTATCCCACTAAAGTTGCTGATCAGTATTATATTAAAAAAGGATTTTTCAAAGATTTGATGTGGCCAAAAATGCTTAATTCTCCAATTAGGACCCGCGGGAAATATGTGTACAGTGATATCAGTATGTACGTGATGAAAGATATCGTGGAGCACATTAGCGAAGAACCACTTAACCAGTATGCTTACGAAAATTTTTATAAGCCATTGGGCATGCAAACTGCTGGCTTTCTGCCCAGAAACAGGTTTAGCAGAGATCAAATTGTTCCAACCGAACAGGATACTTATTTCAGAAAAACTTTATTAGTGGGTTATGTTCATGATCAGGGTGCTGCTCTTGCAGGAGGAATTTCTGGTCATGCGGGTTTATTTGCCAGTGCCAATGATTTGGCCATTCTTTATCAGATGATGCTGAACAAGGGTACTTATGGTGGAACGGAATACTTTAAGCCGCAAACGGTAGATGCATTTACGGCAAAGCAATCAAATGTGAGTCGCCGGGGTTTAGGCTTTGATCGTTGGGATCCAGATACCATAAAACACTATCCATCAAACCTGGCCTCACCACAAACTTATGGCCATACAGGGTACACAGGCACCTGTGTTTGGGTAGATCCATCACGCGGTTTAGTTTACATTTTCTTGTCAAACAGGGTAAACCCAACAGTAAGCGACCGGCTTTCTAATTTGAAAATAAGAGGGCGGATTCAGGACGTGGTAAACAAGGCAATAGATGACGCAAAGAAATAAAGGAGGGGAATTGTTATTTCATTAAACCTCGCAGATTGAAAAAAATCTGCGAGGTTTAAATCTTCGTGATAGAAAGTTGTCAAGTTAGTCTAATGTGGCTGACAAGTTGAAAACGCTACCATTCTAATTAGTACTATAAAGCCAGGCTCAACTTATAAATGGTTGTATTCAATTCATCAGTATCGCGGTCCTCGCACAATAGAAACTCTATTTTATTCGTTGCCTGTTTATAAACTGTAATTCCTTCAAATTTATGTTGACCAGGGATTTTATAACTAAAGTTGAGTTTTAGGGTCTTTGGATCAATGCTTCCTATAAAGCTGCCTAAAATCTCGCCATCATGGTAAGTGGATTGGGTGTCTTCGGCAGTAGATATAAAGAATATTTCATTGCCTATTATTGTTGCATCTGTAAATGACGATTCTACATGATCGATGTTGGGTAATTGAAGTGTATTGAATTTGATTTCTGCAGCTTCCACCAAATTAATGCCTGCTAAAGTGAAAATGCCATTCTTTGCTTTATCGCCATTTCCACGGTTAAAAAGTAACCAGTTTTCTCCGGTAAAAACAGCACCTTCTATGTTAAAGTTATCGTTATTAATGCCAGAAATTAGCTTCATTTGTGCATAAGTTTTGCTCATGCTTTTCTGGTTGACGTTTCCATTTATCAAATTATACTCTATTAGTTTGGATCTTAATGCCGTAGATCCAGAACCAAGAATATACAAATTACCTTCATGATGGCACAGCACTTCAAAATCTGGCTTCAATGGTTTGGGAATGTTTTCCTTTTGGGTAAGTTGCTCATCCAATAAGATTTGAATCTTTTTCAATACAGCAGTGCTCAAATTGTACTTATTCAAAAAAGCGCTATTGTCACCAACGATGTAAAGCTGTCCGCCATCCGAGAATATCCCTGACGCAGAGCCAATGCCTTCTATCTTTTTAAAAATTTCTAATTGAGTAGAATACATATTTTAAGGTAACAAAAAAGCACCGACTTTGCCGATGCTTTTTGTATTGTTTAATTTTAGACTATAGACTCTGTACTATAGACACCAGACTCCCGACTATAGACTCCAAACTCCAAATTATTTCTTCAATCCAATTTCTCTCAACCTTTCATCCAGGTATTCTCCAGCGGTCATATCGCTATAAGCTTTCGGGTGTTCTGCATCTATTGTTGCTGGTAAACTAGTTAAATCCATGTCGCTGCGCGGATGTAAGAAAAAAGGCACCGAAAAACGGGATGTTTTCATCAATTCACGCGGCGGATTCACTACTCTATGCGTGGTAGATTTTAATTTGTTGTTTGTTAAACGTTGCAACATATCGCCAACATTTACTACAATATCAGTGTGGAGTGCTTTTATTGGTAACCACTCGTTGCTTCTTGTTAAAACTTCTAACCCATCTGCACTTGCACCAATTAATAAAGTGATTAAGTTAATGTCTTCATGTGCACCGGCGCGAACAGCATCGTCAGGAATAACCTCTGGATTTTCAATCGGGAAGTAATGGATACCTCTTAGAATGGAATTTCCATTATGAACATGTTTCTCAAAATAATCAATTGGTAATTCCAGATACGTTGCAATGGCGCGTAAAAGATGCGTACCATTTTCTTCCAGTTTCTTGTAGATGTCGCCTGTTACCTGATTAAATTCTGGTAATTCTTCCAACACCTCATTATCTGGATATTGATCTTTCACGGGGTCTCCGTCAGTAACTTCCTGACCAATCTGCCAGAATTCTTTTAAATCAGGCGTTTTTGCACCCTTCGCCGTTTCTTTACCTGCACTTGTATAACCACGCTGTCCCGCAAGTTCTGGTTTTTCATATTTGCGCTTGGTTTCTACTGGCAAAGTAAATGCTGCGCGGATGTTTTCGTAAAGTTTATCAATTAATTCCTGGCTTAAACCATGGTTAGTAATGGTTACAAAACCCGAATCGTTGAAGGCCCGGCCCAACTCATCAGAAAATTTTTTGCGTTCTTCTTCAGTTCCATTGATATATGAACCTAAATCTAAACAAGGAATATACGGTGTAGACATGATTTTAAATTTAATGTAATACGAATTTAAAAAAGAATTGTTAATAAGTGAGATTTTGGTTTTTAAAGTCCATTTATAAATTTGATAATCAACGCTTTAAGTTATTAACAATAGGCTGATGAGTTACTTGTTTAGTGATTGTCATTCAAAATCCATTATTGTTGAAATAGAAACTATGCTCAGGTTAATTTCGTAATATAGTATAGGTAATGAAACCCTAAATAATAGAAGAAAATCGCTAGTATGAAGAGGATAATTTTAGTGTTATTAACAGTTTTAAGTATTGGACAGGTCAATGCTCAAGCGAAGAAAACGGAGAAAGCAACCTTTGGAATGGGGTGTTTTTGGTGCACGGAAGCCATATTTCAGCGGTTAAAAGGCGTAACAGCTGTAAAGTCTGGCTATGAAGGTGGTCAATTGGCTAACCCAACTTATGAAGAGGTTTGTACAGGAAATACTGGACATGCTGAAGTCTTGCAAATTACATATAATCCAATGGAGATTTCCTATGATGAGCTGCTGGAGGTTTTTTGGAAAAGCCATGATCCAACAACACTGAATCGTCAGGGAGCAGATACCGGAACCCAATATCGGTCGGTAATTTTTTATCATACTGCAGAACAAAAAGCTTTAGCAGATAAGTATAAAGCCGAATTGAACAAGACTAATGCTTATGGTAAGAAAGTAGTTACTGCAATTGAAGCCGCAAAGCCGTTTTATGTAGCAGAGAGCTATCATCAAAATTATTTCAATAAAAACGGCAGTGAATCTTATTGCAGATTAGTCATCCAGCCGAAGATTGAAAAACTGGAAAAGATTTTCAAATCGAAACTAAAGAAATAGTTACAGTACAAAGTTACTAACCCTGATGCCCATCAGGGTTAATAACTTTTCATAAATGCTTTTCCTTTAAGAATTGTCAATAAACAGTTCTTACAATTAAACAATTCTTCATTCCTCAAACTTTACGCTGTTAAATATTACATTTGCAGTATGAATACTGGCTTACAGCTTTACAATACGCTTTCACGTAAGAAAGAACTTTTT
>JAZBLB010000036.1:18126-42776 GCA_037032985.1 Bacteroidota bacterium | reverse complement strand
AGAAATCATAATCGCAAATTTAATACAAATTTTGCGATTGCAATCGCAAAATTTGCATTAAATTTGCGATTATACATCTTTTCTTGAAATTTAAAAATTAATTAATTCTCTTATATCCTATGCATCAAGGTCTAAAGTGAGTTCAATAGTTCCTGCATTTGTTTTATAAACATCCAAAGCAACCAAGTCTAAGGTAGACAGATCGAATGCTGATCCTTCCGCTTTGATAACTTTTAGCAATTCTTCCCTGATCTCAATCAACAAGAGTTTTCTGGAAAAACCCATAGCAGAGAAAAGCTTAAAGGTTTTCGGAGTTGCTAGCGGGTAATCTAATGAAATTGCTATTTCATGTTCTGCAATAACGAATTCATCCGCATCAATCAGGTTGAGGATTTCTTCATTTCCACGGCCAATATTAATCCAGGGAATTATGCCTTCATCCCCAACAGTTCGGGTTGCTCTAACATTGAAGGTAATAATGTTTATTAAGTTTTTTGGACTTTGATGCGCTTCGGGAGTTGTACTCATGTTTTATAATTTCTTTGCTTCGTTCCAGTAAATGTCCATTTCTGCAAGTGTCATATCGGCTAAAGCTTTGCCATTATCCTTGGCTTTGTTTTCAAGGTATTGAAAACGTTTTATAAATTTTTTATTGGTTTTCTCGAGCGCGTTTTCTGGATTGATATTGATAAAACGAGCGTAATTAATTAGTGAAAAAAGGACGTCGCCAAATTCAGCTTCTGCTTTTTCTATGTCAATAGCAGTACTGTCAGCCACGTTAAACTCAGCTTTAAACTCTTGCAGTTCCTCTTCTACTTTTTCCCAAACCTGGTTTTTATCTTCCCAATCGAAGCCTACTCCACGTGCTTTCTCCTGAATGCGGGATGCTTTTACCAAAGCAGGTAAAGATGAAGGTACACCTGCTAAAACGGATTTATTTCCTTCCTTAAGTTTAATCTGTTCCCAGTTTCTTTTCACATCTTCTTCATTTTCCACTTCAACATCGCCGTAGATATGTGGATGACGGTTTACCAATTTGTCGCAGACTCCATTTAAAACATCAACAATGTTAAAATCATTTGTCTCAGAAGCAATTTTTGAGTAAAAAACCAGGTGCATCATTACGTCGCCTAATTCTTTCTTAATTTCATTTAAATCGCCTTCTAAAATCGCATCACTTAATTCATAAGTTTCTTCAATCGTTAAATGACGCAAGGTTTCCATAGTCTGCTTTTTATCCCATGGGCATTGTGTACGAAGCGTATCAAGAACGGTAAGAAGCCTGTTGAAGGCGTCTGCAGGATTATTTGCGGTTGCAGGAATTGGGTTATTGGGCATATCGGGTGTTTTATCGAACGCTAAAATACCAAACCCAGCCGATTAAGAAAAATTGAAACGGGATCCTAAACCATAAATATTTAACTCCGGGACCGGCTTTGAATAAATTTTCATAGTTAATTTGATTTTTGGCTGCATAGATATTGGCTGGTAAAATAGCCAGTAAGAATATAATTAGCGCTATTCCGGTATAGTAACGTGTGATTTCTAAACTTAATCCAATGGCGAAGAGAATTTCCAATATGCCGGTAATGATCACTATTTCTACTTTCTTTGGGATAAAGAGAGGAATCATGGCGGCCATTGACGTTTTAAACTTGAAATGGCCAATGGCAGTAAATAGGAGCATCACGGCCATGGCGACATTCCCTGCAAAAATATTTCCTTTATCAAAGGTAGTGTGGCTTCCAAATGCAAGTATGGCCACATAAACAATAAGTAAAACGACTAGTGGTTTCATGTGTAAGTATATTCACGGGAGAGCGTAGACCTCGCTAAATTAATCTTTTTCTTCCAGCTTTATTTTTTTAGTGATTTGATAAACCCGCTTTTTCTTAGCTGGTTTGTGTTCTTCGCCCATTAAGATTCCCCATGGTTTAAGGTTATCTACACGGTCGAAAATAATTTTTAGCATCGCTAAATAAGGAATACACAAGAACATGCCGGAAATTCCCCAAACCATTTCCCCTACAATAATTCCCAGAAAAGCGAACAAGGCATTAATTTTCACTTTTGAACCCACCACTAATGGCATCAAAATATTCCCGTCAATGGCATGAACTCCGATAAAAGTGATCAAAACAAGTAACACCTTTCCTGCGCCTGCTGTTGCAAATGTAATTAAACAACTAATTAGTAATGCGAAAAAGATACCCAGATATGGGACAACGTTGAAAATACCGGCAACCAGTCCTAATAAAACGGCGTATTTAACACCAAGAAGACTTAATACGGCGATCATTAAAATTGTTACGATAAGCATCTGGAGAAATAACCCGATGATATATTTTTTGATGATATACTGAATCTGACTTACAATTTCCGTTACTTTTTCCTTATGTTCTTCTTTAAAAACAGAAGTTAAGAAGGTGAACAATACCCGGCGGTAGTTCATGATAAAGAAAGTAAATAACAAGGTAAATCCTAAAAAGAGAAGGGTAGAGGAGAGTGTGGCGAGGGTGGTGGCCACAATGGTGGCGCTGGTAGCGAGGGCTTTCTCTGTACTATCATTCAGGTAAGCGAGTTGCTTTTCTGTATTTACGCGAAAGGTAATCGAAATCCAGTGTTGCAGTTCATGGAAAGAAATGTTGGCTTTCTGCTTCAATAAGGGCCAATCTGCCCACAAATCACTTAATTGATTTCCGAAGAAATACATGATTCCGCCAATTACTGCAATCATCAAAATTACAGCGACAATTGTGGCCAGACTTCTTTTTAGCCTAAACTTCTGTTCTAAAAAGTTACCTACCGGAAGCAGTAAAATTGCCATCAGGAAAGAAAAAAGAAGAGGTGCCAACAGTGACTGGCCTAAAATAGCGATATAGGTTAAACTAATTAGGCAAAAAAGAATTAGGGCCAGTTTAGGCAGAAACGTTAATTTTTCTCTCATGATTATCCACATTAATAAGAAATGCCCGATTAATGATTTCATCAATCGGGCATTTAAATATAGCGGATTATTTTAATAGATACTTGCTTTATCAAGAAGTGACAGATCTTCTGGCGTTAATTTCAAATTAGCCGCTTCTGTGAAAGAGATTAACTGGCTTAGATCGGTTACACTTGCGATAGGCGCAGTAATGGAAGGATGATGGATTAACCAGCCTAAAGCAACTGATGCTGGTGCTACATGGTGTTTGTCTGCCACTGCATCTAACGCATCAAGAATCTTAAAGCCCCTTTCGTTTAAGAACTTTTTCACACCACCACCGCGCTTGCTTTTCGTCAAATCATCTTCGCTGCGGTATTTTCCGGTAAGGAATCCGCTCGCTAATGAATAGTAAGTGATAACACCAAGATCATTATCGAGGCAAATTTTTTCATGTTCGCGCTCAAATTCTTCTCTATCGAACAGATTATAGCCCGGTTGATAAACTGCATAACGGGGTAAATTGTGCTGGGCAGAATACAAGAGCGATTCTTTTAGTCTTTCCGCTGAAAAGTTAGAAGCACCAATCCAACGTACTTTTCCTGCTTTAATTAAATTTTCATAAGCACTTAAAGTTTCTTCAACAGGAGTAGACTCGTCATCGAAATGAGAAAAATATAAGTCAATATAATCTGTTTGCAACCTGGAAAGTGAATGTTCTACCTGGTTAATGATGTAATCTTTTTTAAGTGACTTACCCGCACCCATATCAGAACCAACTTTAGTAGCGATTACCACATCATGGCGTTTGTTGTGTTTTTTTAACCAGTTGCCGATAATGGTTTCTGATTCACCACCCTTATTGCCTTCTACCCACCGGGAATAAACATCAGCAGTATCAATGAAATTAAAACCCTCATCGATAAATTTATCCAATATTTCGAATGATTTCTTTTCATCAATCGTCCAGCCAAATACATTTCCTCCGAATACAATGGGCGCAATATTCAAATCTGTTTTACCTAATATTTTCTTTTCCATGATCTACATTTTAATATAGAGGTAACAAAAGAACCGGGCGGAGGTTTTTAAAGGTGGTCTACTTTCTGTCAGATTAACGTATAGCATGAGGAACGATCAGCCATTTATCTTTAAAGCTGAATTTATATTTTCGTTGCCCTAAGCATTTCCCGCTTGCCTGGTGCACCTGGCAATTTTTCAATAGTAAAACCACACGCTTTAACGGCTCTTTTCAAATTGCCTGTTATGGCGTAGGTAACGAAAGTTCCGCCAGGTTTTAGAAAACTACATACGTGTGCAATGATCTCATTGGTCCACATTTCCGGCTGGTGTTGAACAGAAAAAGCGTCATAGTAAATCAGATCGAATTCCTTTTGCGTTGCGAAGTCTTCCAGTTTTGCATATGGAATTTCAAGTTTACAGGATGGGGATAAGGTTTGTTCCGTCTTTAACGCATCGTTATAGTGAGTAATAAACTCATCCCAGGTTTGTGGAGAAACATAAGCCGCATAGCCGGTTTGATTAATTACTTCTGGTGTTAATGGAAAAGCTTCAAGACTGGTGTAATTCAGTTGTATGTTGTTTTGGACGCAATAATCAAAGGTGAATATAAAGTTCAAGCCTGTTCCAAAACCAACCTCCAAGATTGATATTTCGGGTTTGTTAGCTGTTGCATGTTTTAGCCCGGCATCGATGAAAACATGTTTGCTTTCCTGCACTGCTCCATGTTTACTGTGGTAATGTTCACCAATGGTATCATTGTAAAGTGTATTGGAGCCATCTGCAGTTGGTGTGATGATATTCATAGACAGAATTTTAGGATTTAAGGAGCAAAGATAAGTAAGATTGAATAGGATTTACGGGATTTTATGATGGTAAGATTGGGTGCAAAGCGTTTTCAGGAGGTAAAGATAAGTGCGAAAAAAATAGGCTTAAAGGGAATGAATAGAGGGTGGTTTTGATGGCGTTCGGATATAAGATTAGCAGATAATTTTATTAATTTCGTTTTGGAAAATATGTGAAATTAAACTTGGTTTAAAGCGAGTTGTTTCCACTAACGACTAACGACTAACGACTAACGACTAACGACTAACGAATAAAATGGACATCGAATCTTTCAGAGAATATTGTTTAAGTATGCCAGGAACAACTGAGGGCATGAAGTGGGATCATTTATGTTTTATGATTGAAGAAAAAATCTACATCATTATTGCCATTGATGAGGGGATGAGATTTTCCATTAAATGCAATCCTGATGATTTTGATGCGTTAACTGCAAGAGATGGAATTGCGCAGGCATATCATTTAGCAAAACGCCAATGGGTTCAAGTAGAAAACTTGGATGTGTTCAATGAGCATGAGTTGAAGCAAAGGGTTGCCGATTCGCGAGCAATGGTTTTGGCAAAGCTGCCTAAAAAAACTCAGGCAAAGTACATTTAGAGTTAAACTGTTTGTTATTGTTTAGCGTCGTCTTTTTTGATGCCCTTGTCGGCATTTAATTCTTTAGATTTCATGATGTTGAAGTTATACATCTCTTCTATTCCAACTAGTTTTCTGGAACATTTCTCAATATCCGTATCCTTTTCCCATAAATAAGGGCGGAAGCTATAGCTTTTGGTTCCATCTAAGTTGGCGATAAACTGATCCCAGGTACTCCAACGCAAACCTTTATAAAATTTAGAAAGATCGCTATCAAAACAAAAAATAAGAAATTCACCGTATCCGGCTCCCAATGGCTGCCATGTTAAGGTGTTGGGTTCCAGGTAGTATACGTTTTTAATATCCGGACCTAAACCTCCGTAGTTAATCGCAAAAAAACCGCCGATAGCGTCGTCTGCAATTAAAAGGTAGGGAATATTATCACCGTATTCTTTAATGGTTTTGCCTTTGTTCCAATCTGCAATGTTCCGGGTTATTCTATCGCTTCCAGATCCTAAAATTCTGATCCAGCCATTATCTACCATGATGCCACCCGTGTTGTAGATCACGGATCCAAGTGTAGCATAGGTTGTCATTTGTGCATTATAGAGTACTTCTTTTGCCTTTGCAGAATCTACAGGTAAAACTTCTACCTTATTCTTTGCTGAATCGATCCATTTTTGAACGAGTGGCCAGGCCGGATCGGTTTTATTGATGAGCTTATCTAAACTGATTAACTTATTTTGAGCTGAAACAGTAATTGAGCACAAGCTTAAAGCGATTAAAGAAAATAAATTGAGTGTACCTCTCATGGTTGACGACGGATGCATTTATTTTTCAAAGATATAATGATTATCAGTGATTTTTGTTTGAACTAAATAATTTATGCCACAAAATAATGGTAAAAGTGAAACGCTCCCATTTGTAGTGGGAGCGTTTGCAATATGGTTAGTCTAAACTACCACATTCTAATTCTATCTTCTGGTTTTTTGTATAATTTATCACCAGGTTTCACATCAAAGGCCGTGTACCAAGCATCCATATTTACCGGAGCACCAATTGTACGGTATGGACCAGGTGAGTGTGGATCTGTTTTAATCAGTTGAGCTGCGCTTTCTGGTAAAATATTACCTCTCCAAACCTGCGCCCATGCTAAAAAGAAACGTTGATCTGGAGTAAAACCATCAATTTTTTCATTGCTTTGGCCTTGTTTAGTCATTTTGAAAGCAGTGTAAGCCGCGTTCAAACCCCCAAGATCGCCGATATTTTCACCCATTGTTAATTTGCCAATAACATGAACGGTATCTAGAACAGTGTACGCATCAAACTGCTCGCCCAAAGCCTTTGTTTTTGCATCGAATTTTGCTTTGTCTTCTGCTGTCCACCAGTTTTTTAAGTTACCATGTGCATCGTACTGACTTCCGCTATCATCAAAGCCATGACTCATTTCATGACCAATTACTGCGCCAATTCCGCCATAATTTACGGCATCATCTGCATTTGGATCGAAGAAAGGAAATTGTAAAATTCCAGCAGGGAACGTAATATCATTCATTGTTGGGCTGTAAGATGCATTTACAGTAGGAGGCGTCATACCAAAGCGGTTACGATCAATTGGCTTACCCAATCTATTTACGTTTTCATTATAGCCCCAAACACTTGCATTGCGAAGGTTTTGAAAATAAGTATCTCTCTTAATGTCTAAACCTGTATAGGTTTCCCATTTAGTGGTGTAACCTACTTTTGGTTTAAATGCAGCAAGTTTCTCTAATGCTTTTTTCTTGGTTTCTGCACTCATCCATTCCAAACCATTAATTCTGATTTCGAAAGCTTTGCGCAGGTTAACGATCATCGCATCCATGCGGGCTTTAGCTTCAGGCTTGAAGTATTTCGCCACATAAAGCTGACCTAAAAGTTCGCCAATGGTGCCATCTGTTAAAGATGACATGCGTTGCCAGCGTGGTGTTTGTACTTTTTGACCCGTTTGTGCTTGCGTGAAGGCAAAATTTGCTTTAACAAAAGGAGAACTTAAACTTCCGGCAGAATTTTTTAATACATTCCATTGTAGATATGTTTTCCAGTCTGCCAATGAAACTGATTTTAATAAACCATCTAAACTGGTTAAAAATTTAGGTGATGATACCAATACAGTATCTTGTCCTTTAATTTTAAATTTAGGTAAATAAGCAGCCCAATTGATATCTGGCGTTTTTTTACTTAAGTCGGAAACAGTGAGCTTGTTGTATGTTGCATATGGATCACGCATTTCCATGCGGCTCATTTGTGCTTCTGCCAACTGCTTTTCTATTTTAAAAACGGTTGCTGCCTTTTGTTTTGCCGCTTCGGCATCACTTCCTGTTAGAGTGAAAAGCGTGGTCATGTATGTATTATAGGCTTCGCGAATCTTAACGCTGCGGCTATCATCTTTCAGATAGTAATCACGATCTGGCAATGTTGTACCACCCTGACCAATGTTAACCATGTACTTATTCACGTTTTTACGATCCTGGCCTACACCAATACCAAACATTGGACTGCCGATTCCGCTAACACGCATATAGGCTACATGATCTAAAATACCTTGTATATCTTTGATTTGATTAATTTTTTCTAAATCAGCTTTGATGGGGGTATAACCTAGTTTCTCGATTGCTACCGTGTCCATCGCTGCTGCGAAGAAATCGCCAACGCGACGCTTTACAGATCCTGCAGGTGCGGATTTATCTGCTGCCGCATCCTCAACTAAAGTTTTTACAGCATTGATATTGAAGTCGCGCAGTTCATTGAATGAACCCCAACGTGTTTCTTTCGCAGGAACGGGATTGTTTTTTACCCAGGTACCACTCGCGTAGGTGTAAAAATCATCACCTGGCTTTACGGATAGATCCATGTTAGCCGGGTCGATATATTTTCTAGCTGTTTGTGCATTGGCAGAAAAGCCAGCAGCAACTATAGCAAGCGCCGCAAAATATCTTTTCGAATTTTTGTATTTCATTCGTTTTAATAAGTTAGTTATTAATGCGAAATTTATGAAATACTAATTAATACTGGAGAAGTATAATAAGAATATTACTTGTTAAACCAGTAGTAAATTTTTGCCAAACCTAGACGTCTGATAATTTCGGATGCTGAAAATGAGACTTTCATTGATTTCATGATTTTCAATCTTTAATACACTATTAACATTTTTTAACATTATTTATTGTGCAATTGTCGAAAATATCACTATCAAGAATGATTCAGAATAAAGTGTTTTTTTTGCTTAAATTTGTTTTGTCAGGTGTCAATTAACAAATATCCGACAAGCGCTCATGAATTCCAGAATTTCTTAGCATCCAAGAATTTCTATTTAAAAAATGAATGTTAGCGAAGTAAATAATGAGCCATACCCATAATCAAGAAGATAGCTGCTGCAGTAGTAAAGCACATTCAAAGCCCCAACACAATCATAGCCACGCTCATGAAGATGGTGATGAACATGACCACGATCATGGCGGAGACCCATCGGCATTTAATACGTATCTGCCTGCACTGGTTACCTTATCGATGTTGCTTTTGGGTATCGTTTTCGATCATCTTTTCAAGATTGAGGCATTCGAGATGATTCGTCCGTATTGGTATGTTGTTGCCTATCTTCCGGTTGGAATTCCTGTTTTGCGTGAAGTTTGGGAAACTTTTAAGGCAGGAGATTTCTTCACCGAGTTTTCGTTAATGTCGATCGCCACCATTGGCGCTTTTGCCATAGGCGAATATCCGGAAGGCGTAACAGTAATGCTTTTCTATACCATCGGTGAATTGTTTCAAATGGCAGCGGTTAATCGTGCAAAGCGAAATATTTCAGCTTTACTGGATGTACGGGCAGATGTAGCTAGCGTTTTACGCAGTGGTAAATTTGAAAGTATCAATCCAGAAAAGGTTAATGTTGGTGAAACGATCCAAATTAAGGCGGGAGAAAAAATTCCGTTGGATGGGCAAATGTTATCAGAGAAGAGTAGCTTTAATACTGCTGCATTAACCGGCGAAAGTAATCCGAGAACCATTAATAAGGGCGAGCCGGTATTGGCAGGAATGATAAATCTGGATTTGGTTATCGAAATAACGGTTACCAAAATATTTGCAGACAGTGCGCTTTCCCGGATTTTGGAAATGGTGCAGCATGCTACAACGAAAAAAGCGAAAACTGAATTGTTTATTCGCAAGTTTGCCAAAGTTTACACACCAATAGTTTTTTTCCTTGCCCTCGGTTTGTTAATTATTCCGATGCTTTTTTTAGGGAATGATTATCATTTTCAAACCTGGTTGTACCGCTCATTGGTTTTCTTAGTAATTTCTTGTCCATGTGCGTTGGTTATTTCCATACCACTGGGTTACTTTGGTGGCATCGGGGCAGCGTCTGCTCACGGCATACTTTTTAAAGGGTCCAACTTTTTAGATTTAATCACAAAATTAAATACGGTTGTGATGGATAAAACCGGCACACTGACTAAAGGTGTTTTTCAGGTTCAAAAGGTAGAGACCATTATCGATCAAGCTGAGTTTTTGAGTTTTTTAACTGCGCTCGAAGCGAAGTCTACACATCCAATTGCCAAGGCTATCGTGAAATATGCACGCAATAGTCCGATCATTTCTGCCCAAGATGTTGTGGAAGTATCTGGTATGGGACTTCAGGGAACAGTAAATGGGAAAAAGTTACTCGCTGGCAATACGAAGTTATTGCGCAAGTTTAATGTCGACTTTGATTCTAAACTAAACGATACGGTAGATACTATCGTAGTTTTGGCCGTTGATGGGCTGTATGCAGGTTACGTTTTAATCGCTGATGAAATTAAAGAAGACGCTGCTGATGCAGTAAAACAACTCTACCAGAACGGGATTAAGCAAGTGGTAATGCTAAGCGGAGATAAAACCAGCATTGTTGAGAAAGTTGCTTCCAGCTTGGGTATTCGTTCTTATTTCGGTGATTTATTACCGGAAGATAAGGTAGCGAAACTGGAAGAATTGAAGCGTGATCAAACTAATGTTGTTGCATTTGTTGGTGATGGAATTAATGATACACCAGTGCTAGCCATCAGTGATATCGGCATGGCGATGGGCGCAATGGGTAGCGATGCAGCTATTGAAACTGCAGACCTAATCATTCAAACTGATCAGCCCTCAAAAATTGTGACAGCCATTAAAATTGGTAAAGCCACTAAAAACGTAGTGATTCAAAATATCGTTTTAGCCTTTGCCGTGAAAGCTTTGGTTTTAATTTTAGGTGCTGGAGGCCTGGCAACCATGTGGGAGGCAGTTTTCGCAGACGTAGGTGTTGCTTTACTTGCAATCCTTAACGCTGTACGCATTCAGAAAATGAAATTCTGATTCACCATTTCTTTTAAATCTGAGCGTCTTAAATGCTATTCATTTTAGTATATTTGATTATGAATAAGCCGATTCCATGTCCAGATTTATCTAACGAACCTGTTCGGGAATTCAACGATATTGATGTTTCATTAACTAATAGTATGCCAATTATTTAAATTGGTTTTTTGATGATCGGGTAGAGCTTATTAGCGGTAAAGTTTTTAAAATGAGTCCGGCGCCTTCCAGGGTGCATCAAGAAATTTCAAGGGATATATTTACGCCTTTGGTTAATTTTCTTAAAGATCAGCCTTGCACCGATTATGCCGCTCCGTTTGATGTTCGTTTTCCAAAGCAGAGTAAAGCAGATAAGGATGTCTACACCGTATTGCAGCCAGATATTTGTGTAATTTGTGATAAAAGCAAACTGGATGATTGAGGCTGTATCGGCGCTCCTGATTTAATTATCGAAATTTTATCTCCAGGAAACTCGAAAGTAGAATTGCTTCATAAATATCAGGTTTATGAAGAATTCGGTGTGAGGGAATATTGGGTCGTGAGCCAAAGTGATGAAAGTGTTCTAGTCTACACGCTCAATGAGTTTCAGAAATTTCTGCCTTCGAAATTATTCACACGAAGTGAAAAGGTGAGGTCATCTGTTGTGTCAGGTTTCTAAATAGCGTTGGATGATATATTCGGAAATTTGGATTAATTGCTGACAAAGAAAAAGGGGTTTTTCTCCGTCGGCTGAAATGAACGGTTATGAATTGGAAGCTTTAATTGGGGTCATGAATTGGGAAGCTTTAATCAATCTATCCACCTGTTCTACTCATCGCAAGCAGATCCATATCTTTGCTTCCTTCAAAACGCTAATATCAGTTGTTTTAATCCAGAATCCAATCAGAACCTTTCACATGATTTGTCCTTTAACTTTTGGCCTTAAAAACGTATTTTTGCCATTCAAATTGATATTGATTAATTTTTCATGAGCATTTCCACCAAGTACAATCCTGCAGAAACAGAAGATAAATGGTATAGCTACTGGCTATCGAAAAAGTTTTTTCACTCAGAACCAGATGAGCGTGAGCCTTATACCATCGTCATTCCGCCGCCAAATGTTACTGGAGTGCTGCATATGGGACACATGTTAAACAATACCATTCAGGATGTATTGATTCGTAAAGCCCGTATGCAAGGCAAAAACGCTTGCTGGGTTCCTGGAACTGATCACGCTTCCATCGCTACTGAAGCAAAAGTTGTGGCCATGTTGAAAGAACAAGGCATCAACAAAAAAGATCTTTCCCGGGAAGAATTCATGAAATATGCCTGGGAATGGAAGGAAAAATACGGAGGCATTATTCTGGAACAGCTGAAGAAACTTGGTGCAAGTTGTGATTGGGAACGTACACGTTTCACAATGGAAGAAGATCTTTCAGCAGCTGTTATCGATTCATTTATTCACCTCTACAAGAAAGGATGGATTTACAGAGGCATCAGAATGGTAAACTGGGATCCGGCTGGTAAAACGGCTGTTTCTGATGAAGAAGTTATCCGTAAAGAAGTTAATCAAAAGCTTTATTATATCCGCTATACCATCGTTGGCGAAAAGGCTCCGGGTTCCGAACTTCAAACATCAGACTATTTAGTTGTTGCCACCACCCGTCCGGAAACGATTATGGCTGATGCTGCAATCTGTATTAATCCTAATGATGAACGTTTTTCACATTTGAAAGGTAAAAAAGTTTTCGTGCCGCTGGTAAATCATGAAATTCCGGTTATTGAAGATGAATATGTAGACATCGAATTTGGTACAGGTTGTTTAAAAGTAACTCCAGCGCATGATTTGAATGACTATGAATTGGGTGTAAAACACAATTTGCCTGTCACCGATATTTTAAACGACGATGGAACTTTAAATGAGTTAGCCGTTATTTTAGTAGGAGAAGACAGGTTTGTTGCCCGTAAAAAAATCGCAAAATTATTAGATGAAGCGGGCCATTTAGAGAAGGTGGAAGACTATAAATCACAGGTTGGCTTTTCTGAACGTACCGATGCCGCTATCGAACCTAAACTCTCGATGCAGTGGTTCGTAAAGATGAAGGAGATGGCTCAACCGGCATTAGATGATATTTTAAATGGCGAAGTAAACCTGATTCCAAATAAATTTGAAAACACGTATCGCCACTGGATGGAAAATGTCCGCGACTGGAACATTTCCCGTCAGTTATGGTGGGGGCAACAAATTCCAGCCTGGTACGATGATAAAGGGAACTGGGTAGTTGCCAAAACTAAAGATGAGGCATTGGAAGAATTCTGGAAAAAGACACATCTAGACGATAGCGGTTCTGAAGTAGACAAAGTTGGATTCAAACATCAATTGGAGCCCTTTTTGAAGCAAGATGAAGATGTAATGGATACCTGGTTTTCTTCCTGGTTATGGCCAATCTCTGTTTTCGATGGATTTAAAAACCCAGATAATAAAGACATTAATTACTATTATCCAACCAATGATTTAGTAACCGCACCAGAAATTTTATTCTTTTGGGTAGCCAGGATGATTATGGCAGGACATGAGTTTATGGGCAAAAAGCCATTTACAAATGTTTATCTAACTGGTATTGTACGCGACAAGTTAGGGAGGAAAATGTCTAAATCTTTAGGTAATTCACCTGATCCGATTGGATTAATTGAAAAATACGGAGCGGATGCTGTGCGTGTGGGGATGTTAATGTCATCACCTGCAGGTAACGATTTAATGTTTGATGAAAGCTACTGTGAACAGGGAAGAAATTTTGCTTCTAAAATCTGGAATGCTTTCCGTCTGGTAAAGGGTTGGGAAGTAGATGAACAGCTAGAAAATCCAAATAAACAGGCCATTCAATGGTTCGAAAGCCGGTTCAATGAGGCACTTGTAGATATTGAAGATAACTTCAAACAATATCGTTTGTCTGAAGCGTTAATGACCACTTATAAACTGGTTTGGGATGATTTCTGTGCGTGGTACCTCGAAATGATTAAACCTGCCTACCAGCAACCAATTGATGCTGAAAGTTACCGCGCAACAATCGCGTTCTTTGAAAATATCATTAAGTTATTGCATCCAAATATGCCTTTCTTAACTGAAGAATTATGGCATGATGATTTGTTTGCAGTACGCGGAGAATTAGATTGCTGTATCGTTGCAGAATTTCCGAAAGGTGGTTCGGTTGACGAAAAGTTATTAAAAGATGCCGAAATTGTAAAAACGGTAATTGCCGAAATCAGAAACGTTCGAAACCAAAAACAAATCTCTCCAAAAGAGGCACTTCCTTTAAGTTTGAAAGTAAACTCGGACATTGACTACGAGAAATGGTTAAATGTTGTTTTCAAGCTGGCTAATGTTTCAGAAGCTGAAATTGTTAACGAAAAAATTCCGGGAGCAACCGCTTTCATGGCAGGGAAGGATGAATTCTTTATTCCGCTCACTGAAAATATCGATGTAGATGCGGAACGTACGCGGTTAAATGCCGATTTAATTTACCTGCAAGGCTTTTTAAAAGCTGTAGATGCTAAATTGAGCAATGAGCGTTTCGTGCAAAATGCGAAGCCTGAAATTATTTCCAACGAGCGCAATAAAAAAGCAGATGCAGAAGCTAAAATTAAAATAATTGAAGAAAGCTTAGTCCTGTTAAGTTAGTATTGACAAGATTTAACACTTAAAGAAGCCCTTTGGAATTAATTTTCTGAAGGGCTTTTTCTATAATGAACAAGCTAGAAATTGAAATCTTTGGTTTGGATTGAGTTTCTAAATTGTTACCAAAAGGGTTTTAAATCTCTCAAATTAAAATTCTACTTTAGGATTAATAAATGCGCTGGCATTCTAACCAAATATAAACATACACTACTAGTTGGTGACGTATTAGTTATATGACAACAATGATAAGGCGTTGTGAATTAGTGATTTGATTGTTTATTGGTTTTTATAGCCTGATGTGAATATTGGTCTTATTGATTTATTCAATGAGTGGCGATCTCCACAGCATTTGGGTTAGCAGTATGTAGCGTTATCAATCGATCAATCCAGTTAAAAATGAAGTCAAGAAATACCATTTTACTGCTTTTACTCTCTGTTGTACTGTTGAGTTTTCAGTCAGAAGAAAAAACTTACCTCCAGCTGGGAATGGTCGCGCCAATAGATAAAGACAGTGTTGTTTTTGCTGCTGGTTTTAAGATTTTTGGTGAATCAGTTGGTCGCATGATTTCGCCTGCCTTATCCGAAAAAAAATTTAAAGAAAATCTCGAACTAATTAAAAAAGCCAAAGGTAAGCTGTACATGTGTAACGTCATGTTTCCAGCCCAGCTGAAAATCGCTGGTCCGGATGTAGTTGAAAACGATGTTCTGGCCTATGCGGAGGTCTTATTTGCCAGAGCTGAACAGGCGAAAGTGAGTATCATTGTTTTAGGAAGTGGCAAAGCACGTAGCATTCCAGAGGGGTATGACCCTGAAAAGGCCAAAGCTGGTTTTGTTTCTTTGTGTAGAAAGCTCGCGCTGGCGGCTGGCAAATATCATGTTAAAATAGCGCTCGAAAACCTGCAAAGCCAGGAAACAAATTTTATTACCACTGTAAAAACTGCTGCAGAGATTGTTAGGGCGGTAGATCATCCCAGTTTTGGCCTTAACGCAGATGTTTTCCACATGCGCCGTGAACAAGAATCGCCGCAGCAAATTATAGATGCTGCTGACGTACTGATTCATTGTGAAATCGCCGAGCATGAAGCAAGAACGTTACCGGGGATTAAAGGGGACGATTTTGAACCCTATCTAACTGCTTTAAAACAAGCAAAATATAAGGGGCCGATATTCATAGAGGCTGGGATAAATTATACCCCAGATCAAATTGCCGAATCATTTAAGTTCTTAACCAAACAAGTTAAAGCCATTTATACGGATTAATATTATACTGCTGTCAAGTACAAACTATTTATGGAAAACTCCAGAAGAAAATTCATTAAGCAATCTGCAATTTTTGCCGCGGCTACCTATGCGGGAACATTGGGCATGAGTGCCAAAAGTTACGGTCGAATTATCGGTGCAAATGATCGAGTTCGCGTCGGTATTGTCGGCTTTTCTGACCGTTTCAAGGATACCTTACTTCCTTGTTTCCTCAATCACAATAAAGAACTTAATTTCGATGTAGTCGGTCTTTCTGACTTATGGAACTATAGAAGAGATTTGGGAATTGCACACTTGAAAGACAAATTTGGTCATGATATAAAAGCATGTAGAAATAATGATGAGTTATATGCGATGAAAGATCTGGATGCCGTAATTATTAGTACGGCAGATTTTCAACATGCTTTGCATACCATTGAAGCAGTGAAAGCCAATTGCGATGCTTATATAGAAAAGCCCTTTGCAGAGACGATGGACGATGCCAAGGCTGCATTGAAAGCGGTAAAAGCAACAGACCGGATTGTACAAGTTGGTTCGCAGCGCAGAAGTGGAGAAAATTATGCAAATGCGGCGAAGTTTATTCAGGATGGTAAATTCGGGCCAATTACGGCTGTAGATCTGGTTTGGAATGTGAACCAGCCAGGGCGGTGGCGCCGGCCAGATTTAGTAGCGAAGCTGAAAGAAGAAGATATCGATTGGAAAAGATTTTTGATAAATCGTCCGTCTGAAGCTTTCGATCCCAGAAAATATTTAGAATATCGTTTGTTTTGGCCATATTCATCGGGGATGCCAGGCCAGTGGATGTCTCACCAAATTGATACGGTGCACTGGTTTACAAATATAAAACATCCGCGAAGTGTTGTGGCAAATGGTGGAATTTATACCTGGAAAGATGGCCGCAGAAACTGGGACAGCATGGTTGCGGTTTTTGATTATGGCATGCCGAATGCTGAAGATGGATTTCAGGTTACCTTTACCTCCAGAATGCAAAATAGCGTGGGTGATGTTGGTGAAGTATATTACTCGAATGGCGGGGAATTAAATTTAATTACCAATAAAGTTTCGCCCAAAGGCGGATTGAAACAGCAGGAAGCAGCAGCAATGGGTATGAAGGCAAATCTGTTGTCTGAATTCGATTTGAGTAAGACGGAGATTAAAGCAGCAACCGGCGCAAATATGGGAGGTGATACCTTGACTTCCGGCCATATGAGAAATTGGATGGAATGTGTAAGAAGTCGCAAAGCTCCTAATGCACCTGTAGAAGCAGGTTATTCGCATTCTATCGCCAATATTATGACGAATGCTGCAGTTCGTACAGGCGCTAAAGCTACTTTTGATGAAGGTAGACAAGAAGTAATCGCCAACGGAAAAGTGTTTAAATATTAATTCGTTTTCAGCACCTGAGAAACCTTAATGATATATTCCCTAAGTAACGCTCAATTGTAAAAATTCCTAATCCATATAAATCTAACATGTTAATCAAAAAATATAGTATCCTGACCCTTTCGCTAATTAGTTTTTCAGTCTTTGCCCAGAAAGATAAGCCTCTTTTTGATGGTAAGACTTTAACGGGCTGGAAAGCTGTTGCAGGTGCGGCACCTTATAAAGTTGAAGATGGAATGATTGTGGGGACCATGACTAAGGATACCCCAAATTCGTTCCTGATTACAGAGAAAGAGTATGGCGATTTTATTCTTGAACTGGATGTAAAGCTAGAAGGAGAGAACACCAATTCGGGCATTCAGACCAGAAGTCATATCAAGCCAGAAGGGAATAGGGGTAAAGGCCTAGTATTTGGCCGTCAGGTGGAGATAGACCCCACGCCAAGATCGTGGACGGGCGGAATTTATGATGAGGCAAGGAGGTTATGGCTCTATCCGCTGGAGTTAAATCCAACTGCAAAATCGTTATACAAGAAGAACGAGTTTAATCATTATAGAATAGAATGTATTGGTAATGAGTTGAAAACATGGGTAAACGGAAAACCGGTTTCTTATGTAATTGATACCTTAGATCAAGCTGGATTTATTGGCCTACAGGTGCACAGTATTGGTAATAATTTGGAAAACGATGGCAAAAAAGTTTATTTTAAAAACATCAATATCGAAACCACAGACCTAAAGGCAAAAGCATTTCCCAAAGGAATTTATACCGTTAACTTAAGTCCGAATACTTTGTCTGCCTATGAAAAATCAGAGGGCTACAAGCTGCTTTTCGATGGTAAAACCAACAGCGGTTGGGTGGGCGCCTATAAAACTACGTTCCCTGAAAAAGGCTGGAAAATTGCAGATGGTGTAATCAGTGTGGAGCCATCCGGTGGATCAGAATCTACAAATGGTGGCGACATTGTCACCAAAGCAGAATATTCGGCCTTTGATTTATCCTTCGAATTTAAGTTGACACCGGGTGCAAATAGCGGCGTAAAGTATTTTGTAACCTTAAGCGAGAAGAATACAGGTTCGGCGATTGGCCTGGAATATCAGGTTCTGGATGATGAACTGCACCCGGATGCTAAACTCGGGAGAGAGGGAAACCGTACACTAGCTTCTTTATACGATTTAATTACAGCTAAAAAAGAAGCCAGATACTTGCGCCCGATTGGCAGCTGGAACAATGCCCGTTTAGTCGTTTATCCAAATAACAAAGTTGAACATTACTTAAACGGGGTGAAAGTTTTGGAGTATGTTCGTGGATCTGAAGAATTTAAGAAGTTGGTAGCAATTAGTAAATATAAGGACTGGAAGAATTTTGGAGAAGCACCTAAAGGTCATATCCTAATTCAGGACCATGGAAATAAAGTCGATTTCAGGACGATCAAAATTAAAAATTTATAATGCATCGCCGTTCCTTTTTAAAAAAATCTGCATTGTTCGGTTCTGGTATGTTAGCTTCAGAGCAGGTACTGGCGAACCTCACGCTTAACCGTGAAAAAATAATAAATGTAGCCATGATTGGATGCGGAGACCGCGGAAAAGGTGTACTTTCTGTGATTAAGTCGATGCCAGAGAAGTTTAATATTGTTGCATATTGTGATGTGCTGGATTTTCGTTTGGCAGAAACAAAACGATTTGTCCCGGCTTCTGCGAAGGCGACTCAACATTATAAAGCGATATTGGATGATCGTACTATCGATGCTGTTTTTATTGCCACACCGCTAAGTGAGCATTTTCAGATTGCCAAAGATGCCGTTCTTGCAGGCAAACATGTTTACGTGGAAAAAACCATGACTTACAACATTGAACAGGCATTAACGCTTCGAAATCTGGTTTTAAAATATCCTAAGCAAGTTTACCAGGTAGGTTATCAATACCGTTATTCGCCACTCTACTTTAGGGTTAAGGATATGATTAAAACTGGCTATTTAGGGAAAGTCTCTCAGGTGGATTGCCGTTGGGATCGAAATGGAAACTGGCGCAGAAAAGTGAGTGATCCTAAGCTGGAAAGGCAGATCAACTGGCGAATGTATAAAGCGTATTCTGGAGGATTGGCTGCTGAGCTGCTTTCTCATCAAATCGATTTCATCAATTGGGCTTTTGAAACGCAGCCAGATGAAATTACCGGAACTGGTGGGATTGACGTTTTCAAAGACGGTCGGGAAACTTATGATAATATTCAAGCCATGCTCCGATATAATGGGGCTGGCATGATTGGAAACTTTGGTGCAACTTGTGGCAATGCGCACGATGGATATTTATTTAAAATTAAAGGCACGAAAGGTTCTGTTTCACTACTCACAAATACAGGTATTTTCTATCCTGAGCAAGAAACCAGAAAAGAGCTGGGGATTGTTGATGGCGTTACCGGCGCATCAAAAATTGTTCTGAATACTGATGGCGGGATTCCCATTCTTCCAAAACCAACCTTAGACGGAACCAATTATGCATTAGACGAATTTTATGAGTCGATCATAACAGGTAAGTTCCCGGCGTCAAATGTAAAAACAGGTACACAAGCCTCGATATGCGTTGCAATGTGTAATGAGGCGGTTTACACCGGAAACAAGCAGGTTTGGGAAGAGGAATATAGTATTTAATTGCTTGTTTGCATTTACTCCCGAAGATCACTTGAATAGCTCATTCTCTCAAAAGATCACTTTTTGCGAAGCAGATTTTTCATCTACTGAAGCAATCTCCATCGAAGAATCTGCAGGGAGATTGCTTCCAGTCTCGTCGTGAAGATTCCAACCTAAGCCTAACATTACTAATTTGATTCAGGATCCTCTTATTTAATGCTGAATTAAAATCAACTTTATGAATTGGCTGTTAGACTATAGCATTAATCAACTTACAAATCTAAATAATCGGGCATTTCCGGTGTGAAAGCAAAACTCCCTTTTGTTAGATCCATTTTAGCATAAACATGATGTAAACCATTGGTAAGTACAATCCACTTGGCCTGATGAATCGAATTATACCTCGATGCCTGCTCGAAAACCGACTCAGTGATTTTTACCTTTGGTGCCTTACATTCAATCAGCATCACTTTTTCGCCAGCAGTATTATATACCAAGATATCGCTGCGTTTCTGTAACTGATTCAACACTAATCCCCCTTCGAGCTGAATCAATGTTTTAGGAAATTTTTTACTCGAAATGAGGTCTTGAATAAAATGTTGCCTAACCCATTCTTCAGGTGTTAACACCAGATGCTTTTTCCGAAGCTCATCGAAAATAAATACCACATCGTCTTTTCGCGTAATTTTAAAAGGATAAGACGGGAGGTTAAGTGGGGTAGGGTTGAACATTTAGTTTTTACTAATAAGTTTTAAGTAATAAGTGTTGGTGCGCTAACGATGATACAATTATTCAACCTTCAAAGTTAATATTGTTTATAAACATTTGTTTAATTCCTAAAAGCTAAATTGTAATTTTACCCTCAATGACTGCTGCCGAGATTATTAAAGATTTAAAAGCCCGAAAATTTAAGCCTGTGTATTTATTGCACGGAGAAGAAGCTTATTATATTGATCAGATTGTTGATTATATAGAAGAGAATCTTTTAAATGATGCTGAAAAAGGATTTAATCAGACGGTGCTTTATGGGAAAGATACAGATATGGCTACTGTGCTGGGCGCAGCTAAACGTTACCCCATGATGTCTGACTTCCAGGTAGTGATAGTAAAAGAAGCGCAGGATTTAAAGTGGGGGAAGGAAGATGCAGGCAGCAAAGAGGCAGAATTTGTGCTTAATTACTTCGAAAAGCCTTTGCCAAGCACGATTTTGGTTTTGGCGTTTAAATATGCAAACTTCGATAAGCGTAAAAAGATCTACAAAGCGATTAATAAGTCAGGCTTAATTTTTCAGTCTGATTTGGTGCGGGATTATAAGCTTGTGCCGTGGATTGAAGACTTTGTTAGAGATAAAGGCTATAAAATTGATCAGCAGGCATCTGCTTTAATGGCCGAATACCTGGGTACTGATCTCTCTAAAATTGCCAATGAAATTGAAAAGCTGATGCTTAATGTTTCAAAGGAGGTGATGATCAATACCGATTTGGTACAGAAAAATATCGGCATCAGTAAAGAGTATAATGTTTTTGAATTGCAAAAAGCACTGGCCATTCGTGATGTGCTAAAGTGCAACAGAATCATCAATTATTTTGCAAGCAATCCAAAAGCCAACCCAACAGTGATGGTTTTAGCCAACTTGGGTGGCTATTTTACTAAGCTCCTTAAATATCATTATATTCCAAACAAGGCCGATGCTGCATCAGCATTAGGCGTTCCGCCATTCTTTATAAAAGATTACGAAACTGCTGCAAGAAATTATAATACCGGGAAAGTTTTTCAGGTAATCAGTGTCCTGAGGGAATACGATTTGAAAAGTAAAGGACTTGATAGTTCGGGTAACGTTAGCGATGGAGAGCTCTTGAAGGAACTTGTTTTTAAAATCATCCATTAATAAAGGATTAACGCTGTTGATCAATATGCTGCAAAAACAAGGAAGCACCAGATTCAGGTGCTTCCTTGTTTTTCTAACGGTTGGAGGACTATCGCTCCACATAGCTTCAACAGTCAGAATAAATTAACCGACTTCTTTCCGATTACAATCAATCGCTTATTTTAATTTTTCAATGATAGAATTGTTCCTCACTATAATGACGAGCAAACATTTCCAGAAAGTGTTGCGCCCGCGCCGTTAGAAGCCGTTACAGTTGCCTTTACACTTGAAGCATTAAGTACAGTAAGGGTATAAGGAATTGCAAAAGCATTAACACCGTTACCAGCAGTATTGCCGGTTACCGCAGTAAAAATATTATTCCTCACCTGAACAGCAGTTGCATTGTTAGCCATTAAATCAATTGGTTTTTTAACATTTTCAAAAACATTAGATTCAACTAAAAGGTCAGATTCTAAACCCGCTTGTACACAGCTGGTGCTTACTGTACTATTGAAATAATTGTTAACTATATGCACTTTTCCAAACCTTACGCGTGGCATCCGGGCTACACAACCCTGAGCCCACCAGCAACGCACAAAAGTAATTCTGAAGTGTCCTCTATCAGTAACAGCATCATCACCAGATCCAATCAGGTTGGAGAACCGATGGTCATCTGAGCCACCCGGTCCATCTGGCTTAGGTGATTTTTGATAAGCAAACTTTGTATAGGATACGGTTACAAAATCCGAAGTATTTTTAATGTCAAAGTTTCCATCAACACCATCCCTAAACTCACAGTGATCAACCCAAACATTATTGCAGGCATCCACGGTAACATTATCCTGGCCGTCGACATCATAAGCTCCAGGACCTTCGAAAATGATGTTGCGAATAAGAATATTGTTGCACCGTTTGATATACATCAGGCCTGAATTGGCTTTGGTCTGATCACTAGAGACAATTTTTGCACCAGATGAACCGAAAAGCGTTTTTCCGGTCTGATCCTGAAAAGAAATTCGCCCTCCAGATGGAATGGTGATCGTTCCATTGATTTGGATCACTTTAACAGCGGTGTTTTGTATAGCCGCTTTTAACGCTGCATAGTTAGTTACAACGGTTGCAGCAACTTCGCCACCTCCGGTTGTACCGCCATTTTGAGATGCCCATCCTTTCGAAGGACAAACAGCCTCTACAATTGGAATGGGATTGTTGGCCACCTCGCCTGAAATCGCAGTGTCTTCAGCTTCATTAATTTGATTTTTTTTACACGCAGAAAATGTAAATGCCATGGCAATAGCCAAAAGGCAGAGAACTACATAGTTTTTCATTTTGATTTAATTTGGTTAGAATTTGAAATGGAGAGTTGGAGCGCTTGTTTTCTCGGGGAGTCGGATAATACGATAAGAATGTATTTTTAAAATTACTTATATTATATTAAGCGTTGTCTTTTTATTTGATTAATTTATGCAAACGTTCCCGGGATAACCGTCTAATGTTCTGGCTTTACGTACATCGTTTATGAATTTTGTTTAATGATTAAATGAATAGTTTAGCAGGCAAGCGTTATCATAGCGCAAATTTTAATTTTAATGCGGCGCTATTTCGTTCAAAAAAAAAGGACCAAATCAATCGATTTGGTCCTTTTGTGAAAAAAATTAAGGGCTTATTGGTTGGCTGTGATTACTAACTGGCCGGCAACTTTGTAGCTATTGATTGAATTTTTGATCTATAGGTTAGAGCAGCTATTGCCAACCAGCGTAGCACCGGCACCATTTGAGCCTGTTACCGAACCTTTTACGCTCGCTGCATCCATTTTGTTAATTGTATAAGGAGGTACAAATATCAAATTTGGGTTGATACCGCTAGTAGTGCCAGTTACACCAGGCATTAGGTTGCCTACCAGCGCTACCGATGTCGAATTGTTTTCCAACAGGTCGATTGGGTTTTTTACGTTTTCGAAATAATTAGCTTCTACCAGAACATTTGCTTCTAAACCTGCCTGAACACAATTTTTACTTACAGTACTGTTAAATAAATTATTAAGTAAATGAATTTTGCCAAATCTTACCCTTGGCATTCTGGCAACACAGCCCTGAGCCCACCAACACCGCACAAAGGTAATGCGGTAATGTCCCCTGTCTGAAACAACTTTATCATCAGATCCTATCAGATCAGAGAATCGGTGATCATCCGCTCCTCCGGTTCCACCTGCCCTAGGTGTCTTTAAATAGCTAAATTTGGATTGCGATACGGTTACATAATCCGATGCGTTTCTAAAATCCAGATTCCCGTCAACACCATCTCTAAATTCACAATGATCTACCCATAGGTTATTGCAACCATCAACGGTAATATTGTCTTGTCCATCGGTATCATAGGCGCCAGGCCCTTCGAAAATGAGATTTCTAATGATAATGTTATTACACCTTCTCAAATAAAGTAAACCTGAATTTTCTTTGCTTTGATCTGTAGACACCAGTTTCGCGCCTGGCGATCCGAAAATAGTTTTCCCAGATTGATCCTGAAATGGAATTCTTCCTGCAAGTGGAAAATTGATTGTTCCGTTAACCTGAATTACCTTCACGCTGCTATTCTGAATCGCGGCCTTTAAATCATTATAGTTTGCAACAACAGTCGGCGTAACCTCTCCACCACCGGATGTACCACCATTTTGTGATGCCCAGCCTTTCGATGGGCAAATGGCTTCAGTTGCTGCAGTTCCATTAACGGGGCCGCCATCAAGTGTTTTAAGCGCACTTTCGGACGCTGAATTTGATTGCGTTGTTTTTTTACATCCTGGTGCAGCGCATAGCAAGGTAGCTACGGTTAGGCACAGAAATAGACTTTTGTTTTTCATTTTTGGTTTGGTTTATCAAATTTTACCGAATTAAATCCACATCAGTATCCAATTCTATATGCGGTAATTTTGTAATGTTAAAATTACATAATTATTCTTATTAAATAGTCTTGACTGTATTTTTTTAAATCGTTGAATATCATCCAACTATCTTTTCAAACGCTAATGGAGCACATAACATTATATCTGGATTGCTTGGCTACCTGGAATAATTGCGGTAAGTTTTTTTGATAATCAAAACCTAAAAAGCTTATTTTAGAAATCTTAGTTTCAAAG
>JAZBLB010000036.1:0-18026 GCA_037032985.1 Bacteroidota bacterium | reverse complement strand
GTTTTTTTGATAATCAAAACCTAAAAAGCTTATTTTAGAAATCTTAGTTTCAAAGATTCCGCTTGCTTTCGCCCTGCTTTATAGTTAGGGTCTAATGCAATTGCCTGGTTCAGATAAGCTAAAGCTGTGGTTCTGTATTTTTTTTCAGGGTGTTGCTTTGCCCAAGCCCAATAAGTAAAACTCATTACCTTCCAGTTTGCATAGGCTGGATTTTCGTTTTGCTTTTTGATGATCGATTCAAAATCTCGTTCCGCAAATTTTCTTTTCGAAATAAAAAACCATGGCAGGTTCTCTGCAACGCTGCCCCTTAAAAATTCGGGTAGGTAACTTATCGTTGCGTATCGGTCAACCGCCTCTTTAAATAATGTAAAGGCTTGTCCCAATAACTTAAGCTTCTTGGTCTCTGCGCCAATTAGGGCGAGGGCAGAAGCTCGGTAAGAAGCGATATAAGGCATTAGTTCACCGTTAGTGGTGGATGAGTTAAACAATTCACTTAACTGATCATAGCTTTTTTGAGCATAACCCTTGTATGCCGTTTTTGAGAAGAAGGACAGGTTTAATGCCGTTTCATGATAGATGAGTCCCAACCTTACCTGGTTTAGTTGGTTGGGTGCCTGTTGAAACTGAAACTCTACCTCTTTCAATTTAACTTTCAGTTCAGTAGTGTCGATAATTTCCATCACATCGTCTAACTGATGTTCGAAGGCTTTAACTTTAGAAAAACTAAGTTGCTGTGCCGGGAGGCTTTGTGTAAATGTCATCGCTGTAATGATTAAGGTGATCAATTTGTGTTTCATTTTGTTGTTGGAATGAGACACAAAGATGCACGGACAACCTTCGGGCAACGATGACTTAAGTTAAGACTTTTCCTTTTGAATAATTCTATTGCGGATTCTGCTTAAACTTTCCGGACTGATGCCCAGGAAATTGGCAATGTATTTTTGTGGAACCCGCTGAAATAAATCAGGTTGTTTTTTAAGCAAATTTTGAAAACGTTCTTCCGGTTTTTCAGACGATAAAGACATGGCAATCTCAGTAGCCCGCTGCGCCACTTGTTCTGCCATTAACCTACCAAAGGTTTCGTATTTACTGCACTGCTGATAGAGTTTAAAAAGATTTTGTTTTCTAATTAATAACACGGTGGAATCTTCCATGGCCTGAAGATTCATTCTGCCAGCAATGTCATAAGTAAAGCTTTGAAAATCTGTTACCCAAGAGCTATCAAAAGAAATGTCGCAGGTTTTTTCTACACCATCTTTTACATGAAAATGCCTGATCGAACCGGATGCAATAAAGGCAATAAAGTTGCAGATCTTATCATCCTGATGCAAAAAGTCTTTCTTCTTCAAAACTTTTTCTTCAAAGTATTGATCGATCAATTCCAGTTCTGAATGCGCAAACGGAACCCGCTCCAGACAATATTCTTTCAGTTTTTGATACATGAGTGCCAGATGGTGCGTAATTAATTTTCTACCAACGTCATTTCCATCACCCGATTTCCGGCCATGATTTTTTGTTTATAAAGCTGCCTGTTGAGTTGATCAATCTGATAAATGCTTTTGCTATCTGCGCTGCCACCAATTTCATCACTGGCTTCTACTATCCACACTTTCCGATCGCCCAGTTTTTGCGTGCGGTATGTTCCTTCACTTACACTTAAAATATGCGCTTTAATTACACCCATTTTTCCTTTCGGGTTGTAATCGTAAATGTCGAGGTCTGCTTTGTAACCCACTTTTAAGGGAAGCCAGTTAATCAGCATCGGATAAAAATTACTGTCGAAGTAACCAGCAGGTAACTTTTGAGCAATGGCTGTGGTTTTGTTGGCTACCTTATCCTGATAGAAGCCGGTGATTTCACTACCAAAATGAATCGACATATCTCTTTGCGCATTATATGAAGCATGATATACTGGCGAAAGCGTAGCACTACGTACAATGGTAGAATCTATCCATGGTGTAGGAACGCTATTCATCTTTACTTCAGTAATCACTAATATTTGATTTTTAGCAACATTTACTTTCGTCGTCACGATTCCTATTTTCATGCTGGTGGTGTCTCTGAGTATCGTCCAAACCATTTGGTAATTTTGGCCTTTGATCCACTGTTTATCAACCAGGTTATTTTGAGGTTTGATTAATTCCTGGCTCCGGCCTAAAAATGGAAGAGCTGCAAATGTTAAAAGCGTGAATAAGATTTTTATCATAATTTTTGCTGAATGCCTCGGTTTGATGCCAGACAAAGACACTTGTTACATTGCTCATCTATTTATCTTTGCTGATGGAGGCCAACTTTCAATCCATTTTTATGATCACATACTACCTGAAACAGTCTTTAAATTTTCGGCCGATGGGTAATTGCTTATCATCAGCCAGGAAAGCAAATTGCGAATTGTGAGATTTAACCTGTTTCAGGTGAACAATATATGATTTATGAATCCTGACGAAACCTAGTTTTTCATTTTTTTCACTGAAGTCCGAAAGGCGCTGCAATACCATATACTGCTTAAACCGGGTGATGATTTTTAAGTATTCACCAAAACCCTCAATCCAAAGAATATCTTTGGTAGGAATCTTATTCACCATGTAATCCGATTTGAAAACCAAAAAATCGTTCTCTTGCTCCAATCCGGTAAATTTGAGATAATCTACCGCTTTCTGTACCGCTTTAATAAACCTTTCGGGAAATACAGGTTTTACCAAATAATCGATCACATCCAACTCATAGGCCTTTGCTGCATGCGTAGGGTCTGCTGTGATGAAGATGCAAAGTTTGCCTTTAGGTACCTGTTCAACCATTTCAGTACCAGAAATACCGGGCATTTCAATATCAAGAATGAGTAAGTCAACTTCATCCATCCGCTCGTAAATTACGGCTTCCGTTGGGTCTTGAAAGCAAGCCAGCAGTTCAATATCATCAATGGTTTCACAATATTTGCGAATCAGATCAAGTGCGGGAGATTCATCATCAACATAAATTGCTTTAATTGGTTTCATATGCTAATGGTTAGTTTAGTGAAGTAAGAATGATCATGCTGTTCTGTTTTCATTTCGTATTTTTCTCCATACTCCCGGTTTAAAATCATCCCTAAAACCTGAAGTCCTGCGCCGCGATAAGTAGAAGCGTCATATTTGATCTGCCTTTCTGAGATTGAATTGGAGATTTTAAACTCAACGGTAGCTGGCGTAAAGCAAAGTGTTGTAGAAATCTGAGCTTTTTCATCTCTGCCCATTGCGGAGTATTTTACGGCGTTTTCGAAAAGGGTGAGGTAAATGGTTGGTGGAATTTCTACAATGCCTGTAAGTTCACTTGCTTCAAAATCCATTACCAGATTTAATTTTCTATTACTCTTTAACTGATAAAGCTTACTCAAGGCTGCAATCATCTGCAATTCCCGTTCAATCGGGATGGTTTTTTTCTCTATTTCATAGGTGGTGTATTGCATCAGCAGGCTAAGCTGTCTAATCAAATCGGCAGAGCTGCCATCTGTGGCATAACTATGCGAATAAATATTATTAAGGGTGTTGAACAGAAAATGTGGATTGATCTTGGATTTTAAAAGTTCCATATCGGCTTCTTTTTTCCTCAAGGCAAGTGCCAATAGTTTCCGCTCGGCAATTAATTTATATTTGGAAATTCCCTGTATAGATGGCACCAGAATAATCAACGCCTGCATGGCATACACCATAAAGAGGTATTTGCCGTCTGTAAATTTAAAGGCACTAAAAAGCTCCGGCTCAATCAAAATTCTAATTAAACAGGAGATTACAAAAAGAAAAGCGGTGTAGCGTACATATTCACCGTACCGCGCTTGCTGATAAAATTCGGGAACTAGTTTTTTAAAGCATAGGATGTAAACGGGTACATTAATCGCCAACATAAAAAGCATGGCCAGTGCAGCTTCTGTCAGGTTAAAAAAGCTGACGTAAATGTAGCTGGAAACACCGGAAAACACGATCCAGAACAGAATATGCTGCATGGTAATTACGCCAGGCCACTTTCCGTTCAACAGTAAATCCATTACTTTTTTATCAAAAGATAGCCGGAGAACCATAATCAGGAAAACTAAATTGATCAAAAGGATCATGGTATCGGGGTTGTTTTGGTAGTTCGTTTATAATTTCTGTCGTTTACTGATATAAATATTTTTGCGCATTACTTATACCCATCTTTAATAAACAGCTACACCTTTTTATGAGCTGAATTAACCAAATATAAACATAGGATTTACTATCTCAATTAATAGGCAACAATCAATGATGGCTAGTCAATCGTTTTTTCTTAAAATAAATGTCGCTCTGCATCTTCTGGCACGGTATCTTTTTCCGGTAATAATTTGCTGCATTTTTTTTAGTCCTGTCTCCGCGCAAGATAAAAAACAAAACAAGCCGCTTGTTGCCTACCTCAATGAAGACAAATCTCATTTTATAAAATTTTCAGGCTACGGGCAGTTCTGGGCCAGGTACACTCAACTCAATCCCGGAAGCAAGGTAAACGAGAGCCTCAAAAATAGTGTTGCAGATCTTTCATTGCGAAGGTTAAGGATGAAAATGATCATTTATCCAATAGATAATTTAACACTGGTATTTCAGGGCGGTACCACCAATCTTTCTTATTTAAACGATAACGAAAGTGCTTTCGATTTGCTTGATGCTTTCGGCGAATATAAATTCAGTGATCGCCTGAGCGTTGGCGCCGGCCGTTCCAACTGGAAAGGATTAACACGTTTTGCCGCAGGGCCAACAGCAACCTTATTATATGATGTACCTTTTCTTGATCTTGGCAACGTTAATAAAACAGACCTTACGCTCAGAAACCTCAACTTATTTGCAAAGGGACAGTTGGGCAGACTGGATTACCGGGTAATTCTGGCGAAACCTTACGTTCCATCAACCACAAAGCCAGTGCAAGACATTTCCGGATTTAACAATTTAACGGTAAAGCCTAACCTTTCTGCTTACGTAAAATGGGAATTTTTTGAAAAGGAAAGTAATGCAGGGCCAACTTCTGCAGGGAGTTATTTAGGGAAGAAAAAAGTGCTGGCCGTTGGCGTGGGGGCAGAATTGCAGAAAGACCTGTTATGGCACCTGGCCGGAGCAGATACCGCGTTGAATGATATGAAACTTTACAGTGCCGATGTATTTTATGATACGCCGATCAACCTGCAAAAGGGAACTTCTCTCAATGTTTATGCAGCGGTTTTCCACCATGATTATGGCCCGGGCTACGTTCGTAATTTAGGGATTAACAATACCGCAAAGGTCTTGATGCCAGTACCGCTTCCTTCAATGGAGCAGGTAATAGCTATCCGGTCGTGGGTACTGGCAACAGTTTGCTTTTTCAAACCGGTTTCACCTTGCCCTACTTTAATCAGCAGAAAAAGAAAGCCAGACTAATGCCCGCAGTTGCCATCCAATATTCAAAATTTGAAGGCCTGGCTGACCCCATGATCACCTACGATTTTGGCCTGAGCTTATTACCATGCTTCAAAATTCGTTTTCAATGCACAAAGCAGACCTATTTACACGCTTCAGGGTAACGACCTCAAAATTTCTGAAAGGAAAATGATGTTCGTTCTCATGTATCATATTAATATAGATTAATAAAACAGCGCAACATGTTAATTAAAGAACCTCAACCAGCAAATCAGCAAACCAAACGCTCCAGGAGCCTTGGCGTGCGAATTTTATCTAACCTTACCTTTTGGGTACTTATGGCCATTGTTGCCGGTGTAGTACTGGGCAGTTATGCGCCTGCAACAGCCGTGAAGATGGAAATTATTGGTAAAACCTTTATCGATATCATTAAGCTCTTTATTGCCCCGATTATATTTTTAACCATTGTGCTTGGCATTAGTGGAATGGGCGATTTAAAAAAGGTTGGCCGAATCGGCCTTAAGTCTTTGATTTATTTCGAAGTGGTTTCTACCATTTCACTGGCTATCGGAATTTTAATGGCTGTACTCATCCGGCCGGGAAATATAGACAAATCTGGCTTACAGATTCAAAATGCTTCGAAATATACGAATGCGCCAGCCAAGGGTTTTGATTGGGTCAACTTTTTTATGAGTAACCTAACCATCCAGGTATTGGTTGCGGCCATTATAGTTGGCATTATTCTAAACTATTCAAAACACCGTAAGAAAGCCGTAAGCGGTTTAAGTTATGCCTCTATGATTGTGTTTCTCGGTTTAAAATATGTGATGTATCTGGCTCCATTGGGCGCATTTGGTGGCATGGCCTATACAATTGGGAAGTTTGGTTTACACACTTTGGTACCGTTAGCCAAATTGATGGGCACAGTTTACCTTACTATGGGGCTGTTTATCTTTTTAATCCTCGGTGGGATTATGAAGTATTATAAAATGAGCATCTGGAAATTTATCAAATACATTAAAGAAGAGCTGCTGCTGGTGCTTGGCACTTCATCTTCAGAATCTGCATTACCTTCTATTATGCTTAAACTCGAAAAAATGGGTTGTAGCAAATCAGTAGTAGGATTGGTGATCCCGACAGGCTATTCTTTTAACCTGGATGGAACTTCAATCTATCTTTCTATGTCGGTGATTTTCCTTGCGCAGTTATATGGCGTTCAACTTTCCATTTGGGAAATGCTCAGCATCATCGGCATTTTAATGGTTACCTCTAAAGGTGCAGCGGGTGTTACCGGAAGTGGATTTATTGTACTGGCTTCTACGCTGGCTGCCATCCATAAAATCCCGATAGAGGGGCTGGCATTTTTACTTGGGGTAGATAAGTTTATGAGCGAAGCCCGTGCCTTAACCAATATTATTGGCAACGGGGTGGCTACCATCGTAATCTCTAAGAGCGAAAATGAATTCCATCCGCAGGTAGAAGAGGAGGAAGGTACAGGTTTGAATCTGGCCACAAAGAAATTACCAAAACAAAAATTTGTGTACTAAATCTAAAAAAATGAATACATCAGAAACATTCAATGAATTAAGGTTCAGCGTTTACGGTAAGCAGGTGCATTACCAATTAAGCCCAGAAAAGCTGGTTAGCCAAACGCTGGAGCGGGGGCAGGGCAGCTTAAGTAGTAATGGTGCACTTTGTGTAGATACCGGCAAGTTTACCGGCCGTTCTCCAAAAGATAAATTTACCGTAATAGATGATACCACACGAGATACCGTAGATTGGGGAGTAGTAAACCGGCCAATTTCGCAAGCCCATTTTCATGGCCTATATAGCAAAATGCGTACTTATTTAGCTGATAAGGAAGTTTGGGTGCGGGATGCGCAAGCCTGTGCAGATCCCAGATATGCGCTGAGGATTAGAATTGTAAATGAAACGCCCTGGGCAAATCTATTCTGCTATAATTTATTTCTGAGACCAGACGAAGACCTGTTAGTGAGTGAAACCGAATGGCTGATTTTGCAGGCACCCGGTTTTGAAGCCGATCCGGACACAGACGGTACCGGGGAGAAGAATTTTACGGTGGTTAATTTCACCAGTAAAATAATCCTGATTGGTGGAACGGCTTACACTGGCGAAATGAAAAAGGGAATTTTTAGCGTGCTAAATTATATTTTGCCGGAGGAAAAGGGCGTGTTGAGTATGCACTGTTCTGCCAACGAAGGGGTTGATGGCGATGTTTCGCTATTTTTTGGCTTATCGGGGACGGGAAAAACAACACTGAGCGCAGATGCGGCTAGGGCGCTGATTGGCGATGATGAACATGGATGGTCTGATGAAGGCGTGTTTAATTTCGAGGGTGGCTGTTATGCAAAAGCCATAGATTTAAATCCTGAGAAGGAACCCGAAATTTTTGGAGCCATTAAGCCTGGTGCGCTTTTAGAAAATCTAGTAGTTGATGCCGCAACAGGCACGGTTGATTTTACTGATACCCGCAAAACTGAAAATACACGGCTCGCCTATCCCATTAATTTCATCAACAATGCCAAAGCCGTTTCAACAGGAGGAACGCCGAAAAATATTTTCTTTTTAACCTGCGATGCATTTGCGATTTTGCCACCTATTAGTAAACTGGATAAAGGCCAGGCCATGTATCATTTCATTTCTGGTTATACCGCCAAGGTTGCCGGAACAGAAATGGGGGTTTCAGAACCACAGTCTACATTTTCAGCCTGTTTTGGAAGGGTATTTTTACCTCTGCACCCATTAAAATATGCCGAATTGCTGGGTAAAAAGCTCGATGAAAATCCAGAAATCAATGTTTGGTTGGTGAATACAGGATGGATTGGTGGTGCCTTTGGAAGGGGAAACAGAATTAGTTTGAAATATACTAGGGCAATGATTGCTTCGGCCATGAATGGAGATTTTGACCGTGTAGCTTACGAAAATCACCCTGTTTTCAAGTTTGCTGTACCGAAGGATTGCCCGAACGTACCAGCTGAAATTTTAGATCCGAGAGCACTATGGGAAGATGTTAAGGCATATGATCAAAAGGTGGCCGACTTAGCACTCTTGTTTGAAGATCATTTTTCTAATTATGCCGCATCTGCGAGTGCGGTAATTAAAGAAGCAGCGCCGTCATTTGTGTAGAATTTTTGTTATATTGAAAATCAGTCGTACGAAAATTTGACCCAGATAGCAAACACAGATCCCATAATAGATAAGCTAAACGAGACTTTAAGCTTACAGATCTTTGTTGCCATTATATTTGGAGCATTGGTTGGGGTGTACTTTCCTGGCTTTGCCGTTAAGTTGCAGTGGGTTGGTAGGTTATTTGTTTCCGTAATCGAACCGTTTGTTCCACCAGTCATATTTCTCAGCATCGTTAGCGTAGTTGGAAGTTTGGAAAACCTTAAAGTGGCAGGAAGAATTACCGCGAAAGCCATCATTTATTTTACCGTGGTGAGTACGGTGGCCATTATTTTCGCAATTTGTAGTGCATTAATTATCCGGCCGGGGAAAATAGACAGAAGTTTGGTAGAAGCCATTGAGCCTGCTAAAGTAATTTCTACGCAATATGAAGGTTGGCTTAAGGTTGTAATGCAGAATAGCATGTTACTGTTATTTATCCTGGCTGTAGTAATTGGCATAGTAATCAATCGTTTGGCAAAACGAGATCGTGTGATAAAATTTTTTGAGCAGTTGAAATCAATTGTGCTGCGTTTACTCCGTTATGTTTTCTTACTCGCGCCTATTGTTACTTTTAGCGGCATTGCCTATACGGTGGGCCGCTTTGGTTTAGATACGTTGCTGCCCATTGGGAAAATGCTTGCCGGAACTTATATCACTATGTTTTTATTTGTTGCGGTAGTTCTGGGGTCGGTTTTGGCGGCTTTAAAAGTAAATCTCTATACCTATCTAGGCTCAATAAAAAACGAATTACTGTATGCGTTAGGAACGTCATCATCCAGTTCGGTGATCCCTTTACTCTTAGAAAAATTAGAAAAAGTGGGGTTAAAAAGACCAGTAGTATCGTTGGTTACTGTTACCGGAAACTCACTGAACTTAAATGGAACCTGTATCTATCTAGGCATGGCGGTCATTTTTCTGGCACAACTTTACAACGTTAGCTTCTCATTTACAGAGTTGGCCGGCGTGGTGGTCATTATTTTGCTCACCTCAAAAGGTGCATCGGGTATTCCGGGCACCGGTTTTTTAGCATTGGTAACCACCATTGGCAGCATTCATAAAATCCCCGTAGAGGGTTTGGCCGTTCTGCTGAGTATCGACAGGTTTATGAGTGAGGCCAGGGCAATTACCAATACCATTGGGCACGCTATTGCCGCATTAGTTATATCAAGGAGCGAATCATAGCGCTCCGCTAAGCAAAAGAAAGTTATGAAAAGATCCATTTCGTACCTGCTTATCCTGGTTATAGGTTTAAGTGCAGGTTGCAAAAATAAAGTGGTAGATGAGCAGACAGATGTTGTGCTGGTGGGTGCTGGGGTAATGAGCGCAACCATGGGTTCGATGATGAAAACGCTTAACCCGAAGCTGAAAATCAATATTTATGAAAGGCTTGATCTGGTGGCCGCAGAAAGCTCTGATGCCTGGAACAATGCCGGTACAGGCCACTCAGCTTTTTGCGAGTTAAACTATACCCCTCAACGTGCAGATGGAACAATAGAATTTAACAAAGCAGTAGCCATTAATGAGCATTTTGAAATCTCAAAACAATTCTGGGCGTATATGGTGAACAAAGGAAAACTTCCGGCACCGAAATCATTCATCAACAATGTACCACACATGAGTTTCGTATGGGGAGATAAAAATGTAGCCTACCTTAAAAAGCGATATGAGGTATTAAGTAAGCAGTTATTATTTAGAGGGATGCAGTATTCTGAAGACTTCGATACCCTCGCCAAGTGGATGCCGTTGGTAATGACAGGAAGAGACCGCAAGCAAAAAGTTGCCGCAACTTATATGGCTATTGGAACAGATGTTAATTTTGGAAGTTTAACCCGTGGTTTGGTGGCCGCTTTGAAAAAAGAAGAAGGTGTGAAAGTAGAATTAAACCACGAAGTAAAAAACCTGAAACGCCTTGACGATGGGGGTTGGTTAGTTACGGTATTGGATAAGAAAACAAAAAAGTAACGAAATATAAGAGCAAAATTTGTATTTATTGGTGCCGGGGGAGGCGCGTTGAGGTTACTCCAGAAATCTAAAATACCCGAAGGTAGAGGCTTCGGCGGTTTTCCGGTAAGTGGAGAATGGCTGGTTTGCAATAACCAGGATGTTATTGCTAAACATATCACTAAAGTTTATGGTAAAGCCGGGGTTGGCGCCCCGCCGATGTCTGTTCCGCATTTAGATACCAGGATTATTAATGGTAAAAAGGCATTGCTTTTTGGACCGTACGCCGGTTTCTCATCTAAGTTTTTAAAACAGGGATCATACCTGGATTTAACCCGATCCATTACCCTAAAAAATATCTGGCCAATGATGTCTGCCGGAGCAGATAATATTCCACTTACCAAATACCTCATCAGCCAGGTTACCCAATCGGATGAAGAGCGTTTAAAGGCTTTGAAAGAATATTTTCCGGAAGCAAAGGCTTCTGACTGGAAGTTGGAAACGGCCGGGCAACGCGTGCAAATTATTAAGAAAGATGAGAAGGAGGGTGGCGTATTGCAGTTTGGAACGGAAGTGGTTAGCGCCGAAGATGGCAGTTTGGCCGCTTTGTTAGGTGCTTCGCCAGGTGCTTCAACTTCTGTTGATATTATGGTTACTTTATTGAAAAAATGTTTTCCAGAGCAAATGGCTACAGTACAGTGGCAATCGCGAATGAAAGAAATGATCCCATCTTATGATCAGCAGCTTTCTGATAGCAAGAAATTAACCAATACCGTAAGAAAGGCGAGCAGTACCACACTTGGATTGAAATATTTTACGCTCGACTAAAACATTGAAAAGTTACTAACTCTATTTTCCTAATTGCTATTAAAGTTAGTAACTTTTGTCGCCATGATGGGTTTTTGAGCGGGATGCGTTAACAAGAATCGTCATGCTGAATTTAATTCAGCAACTGTTAAGGAAGCTCTCCCATAAGTTCAGGAAGGCAATCTTTTGCCGGGAACCTCAATGTTTTAAACTTTGTTGCTGCAGAAATAAGTTAAGATCATCGTCTTTACCTAAACCCAGTTTTTGTTTAATGCGATATCTGCTCATCCGAACACTTTTTGGTTCAATGCCCAAACGGGCAGAAACTTCCTTGTTCGATAAGCCCATCAACATATATGAACAATACTTTAAATCTAGTCTGGTTAGGCTCTGGTTGGCCTGTTGCTGTAAACGTTCGAAAAAGGCTGGGTTGGTTTCGAAAAAATCTGTTTTATGCTCTTCGAAATCCTTGTCCATTTTTCGTTGCTGGTTTAAAATTCTTTTAATCTGTTGCTCAAAAGACAGGTGACTTTCAGTATCCACCTTTCCAGAGAGTAATTCCAGCAACTCGTTCTTTTCTTCTATTTGCAATGTTCCCGCCATTACCTCTTTTTGCAAACGGTTTTCACGTTCCTTAAGTAACACTTGTTCGGTTTGTAAGCGAATGGCTTCTGCTTCTTTTAATTGTGCCCTGAGTTCTGCCGCTGTTTTTTGCTGATCAACCAGTTCCTGCTTTTTAACAGCCGCCTTAAGTTTGAAATTATATGATCGAAGGAAGAAAAGCAAAACGGCCATTGCCATAAACCCCAGGGTAACATAAAATATGGTGAGTTTTTTAGAGAAAGATGCTTCCTTTTGCAGGTATGCAATTTCCTGTTCCTTTTTTTCTGATTGATATTGTGCTTCTATGCGGGCAATGCTATTGATTTTTTCTTCGTTAAATGCCTGCTTATAGAGTTCAAAATATTGTTTGAGGTAGCTTAAGCTTTGCTGGCTATTGCCTTTTTTCTCGGCAATTTTAGAAAGTGCCTCAAAAACTCTGGCCTTTGTTAAAGGCATACTAATCACGCCATCAGCTTTAGCTAAGCCATCCAGTAAAATGTTTTCGGCTTCATTCAAACGCCCGTCACGCATGGCATATTCGCTTTTCATTCCATAGCAGTTCAGCAGCACCTCGTGTAAATTTGTTTTGGTTGCAATGCCAATGGCCACATTGAGGTATTTCTCTGCACTGTCTCTATAATTGGCTGGGAAGTATTGGAAATAAGCATTAGCAGTGTTTAAGGCAATTGCAGCCGTATTGTTTCTTAATATTAAACGGGCCTCCTGCTGTTTTGCAAGTAGAAGTGATTTTTTATATACCAGCAGCGCCGAATCAAGAAGTGCACGGTTGTTTTGGTTGACCCTGAATCGATCGAAATAAGTTTGGCCAATGGTAAAGTAGGCGTTGTTTAAGGCATCAACTTGTTTGCTTTCAATGGCTGCCTGGTAACATAAATTGGCATATTTTTTCTGTTTGGCGGGGTCGTTGCCATAGCTGTAGAAGCTTGCCAGGTAGTGATAAATGGTACTTTCATATTCTGATGCGTTGTTACCTTTAAAATAATCTAATGCTTTTAGAAACTTCCTGGCAGATTGCTCATTATCATCATTTATCAAATCAAGCCAACCGTTTCTAAACCACACAAAGCCCAGCGTTACTGGATCTTTGGTTTTCTGTGCATAATACATGGCGCTATCCCGGCATGAATAGGCTTTTTTTAGGTCTTTTTTCCAAACAAATAAGTGAATCATTGTTGCAAAAGCCATTGCTTTACCTCTTCCATCAGTTAATGTTTGCCCGAGGTGCAATGCTTCATTGGCTTGTTTAAAAGAAAGTGGCAGGTTTTGTTCGAAATTTGCTTTTGCCAGTTTACATAAAATATTAATGCGATCTGCCTGAGACAAATTTTTCTGTACCAGTAAGTGGTTCATAGAATCCAGATAGATCTTCTGTGCCTGGGTTTGATTGATGCATGTGAAGAAAAATAGTAAGATTAATATCGGTTTAAGGGAAAACTGCATCACCAAAAATAGAAAAAATAAATAGTACAGAAAAAGTTGGTTTTAGCGCAAGTAACTGTAATTAAGATTTTTAGTGCCTTTTTGTAGACGCATTGTAGACAACGGTTTTTCTTCTTGTAGTCGATGAGTAGTCGTTGTTTTCTTGGTTACTGTTGCATACAGCGGTAATTTTGACCCATTCAATCACCAAAAAACAAAATCTATGAAAAATAAGACGATGGCTATTGTAGCCTACATCACATTGATCGGTTGGATCATTTCTTACCTGGAATTTAAAAAATCGCCAGAAAAGAGCAGCCTTGTTAATTATCATTTAGGTCAGTCGCTTGGGGTAATCATCACTTCATTTGTACTAAGTATAGCAAGCACGATTATATTGGCAATCATCCCTTCGCTGGGCTTTATTTTTTATTTCATCTTGTTAATTCCTTTCGTGCTTTTATTATTGGGTATTGTTGCGGCTAATAATGAATTAGAAAAACCAGTTCCGGTTATCGGTAAAATATTCGAAGGCAAATTTAACTTCGGCACAGTACAGCAAAAAAATATGTAGTAACGCGATTATCGAACATAACTTGTTTTCCGGTCAGGATGAATACTAATTCTGATTGGAGCAAGTTGTTCGATTAATGAGTGCTTCGGAGGCAATCCGAGTCGATCCAGCGCAAAACCCCTATCCGACTGGCGGCACCTTTCCTCTGAAGGAAAAATAACGTTTAATAAAGATTTCTCACCGCTAATCTATTAAACAAACGGTCTGTAGTAACTCGGAAAGATAGATTGCTTCGTGCCTCGCAATGAGGAGACCTTGATATGGGGATCGCCATTATAAGCGTTTGCGATAATGCCAAACCTGCTATTTCCTCCGCGCTATTACCAACCTGCTATCCGGTTTAGGAAATGATGGAAGGAGAAAACATCTAAAGCTTCAGCCGCAATCTTTCAAACTACCACTTACTGGGCAGCGCGTTCTCGCACGATTCTTCATCGAGTGCTTGTGCTGCCGAAAAAAAGCTTTAACGATTTTTTCCAAGCCTTGATTTATTCATTAGTTGTTTATGTTTTTATTGGCATTCATGAGCCCATAGAAAAGCTCTCTTTTTTTTTACTTTTTTGATCGAGTAAAAAAGTAAAAGCCCTTCGGCGGCCCGCCGAGGCAAGCCAGCGCAGCGGGAAAAAAATACTCACACTTACTATCCCTCCAAACTGAAATAACCACTAAGGAAAACTTCGCTCAACCGCTTAATATATAACTATTATAAAAATAGTCGTTAGAAAAGCAGTCATCCTGCAAGATGGGTAGCTGAAGTTAGCGCTCTACTCACGATCAGTTTTCAGTATTGAATCTACCCATTGCTGTTTTTACGGGCTTAACTTCTAAGGCTTATTCTCAATTTTTTCAAACCTCTCACTTAATCCATTCCATTTTATTAGTTTTGAAGCTTAGCGTAAAGCCCCATTAAAATCAAATAAAATATGAATCATTGGTTAGTGAAATCAGAGCCATTTAAATACAGCTGGGAAAAATTTAATGAAGATGGCCGTACCTTTTGGGATGGTGTTCGGAATTACCAGGCCAGAAACAACCTCAGGGAAATGAAAGAAGGCGATTTAGTGCTTTTTTACCACAGCAATGAGGGCAAAAACGTAGTTGGTGTAGCTAAAGTGGTAAAAGAATCTTATCAGGATCCAACTACAGAAGATCAGAATTGGGTGGTGGTTGATTTATCACCGGTAGAAGCGTTAAAGAACCCGGTAAGTTTAGCGCAGATTAAGGCAGAACCTAGCCTGGCCGATATTTCATTAATTCGCCAGGGGCGTTTATCGGTAATGCCTTTGAAAGCAGCAGAATTTGATAAAATTTTAGAAATGGGTAGTTAATTTTCGTAATTTCATTGGCAGTTAAGATTTTATAAATGAATTCTTTACCCAATGTGCTATGAAGACATTGCTAATTACCTTTATTTTATCGGGGTTTATTTTTGCTGCAAAGGCGCAGCAGGTTAAACCCTACATTTCTATTGTTAAAACTAAGGCAGGGGTTAAAAAGGGATTGCTATATAAGTTAGATTCTGCAGCGTTGATCATAATTATTGATGGGGATTTCCTCACCATTAATAATTATGATCAAATTAAGTGGGTAAAAATTAAAAAGCCTAAAAAGCCGGCAGGCATCATCAAGTTTTTAAAATATGATCCCTGGAGTAAAGATAATTTCGAAAAGCGGCCAGATGGGGTTGTGGTACGCAAATGGGGTGAAAAAGACCCAACACCGGAAGAAGAATTAGCCGGGCATCTGGCTGCTACGCTTCTTAATGTAACCGGAAATATCCTGGCAACACCCATCCAGGCCATCAACCCAAATATTGCGAACTACAAAATAAAAGGCGACCAAGTAAAATTTGCTGCCTGGAGTACAGAACTGAATTACTTCTCTATCCACTACTAAAAAAATCCGAATCTGGCTGCAGAGTTGTTGAAGGTGAAGCAGCTTTCGGCCAGCTTTAAACCATAGGTATCTCTTCTGTTTTGGTTTTACTCAACGTAATGCCAAGCGTCATTACTATACTGGTGCCTAATACCACGAGGAATAAAAAGGAAGTTCCAACCTCGGGGATTTTCAAAGAATTAGGAAGATTGAAATACAGCAAAATACTAATCAAACCGCGGGGTGCAATGTATGCAATTGGCTTAATGGTTCCTTTTTTAAATACTTTGAGGAAGAAAAACCTGACCGCATAGATGGTGATTAGAATAAAAAGTCCATTTGCTAGTACCGGTTTGTCATTCAACTCGCTGATGTTCATGGTGAAACCAAAAATTACAAAGAAAAACGTACGTAAAATAAAGGCACTTTCGGCAGAGAGCTGATAGAGCTGGGAAAGATCAGCCGTGAGGTTTTTATAGAGAAAAACACCCCTAAACCAGGCATTCCGAATGGTATCTGCATTGTTCAGGAATAATCCGGTACTGAGAATTAAAACGAGTGATGACAAATGATAGGATTGCCCAATGGCGTAAACAAGGATCAGGATGGAAATAATTAGGAAAAACTTAATGTGGTGCACCAGTTTCCCCATTACATAAAGCAACACCACGCAGGCAATTGCCGAGAGAAAAATAATTAGAAAGGTGCTCAGCCCCAAACCTATAAATGCAGAAGTAGTGATGGAATGGTTGGTAATGGCAAAATTGAACATGATAATGCCCAGTATGTCGGAGAAAGAGGATTCATAAATCACAAATTCACGATCTTGTTTGCCTAATGCAGCTGCAGATGGAATGGCGATGGCAGAGCTAATGACGCTGAACGGAATGGCATTGGCGATGCAGGTGTATAAATCTTTATGGGTTATCTGGTAAATAATTAAGGTGATGATGGTTGCCGTGCCAAGTAGAATTGTGAGTGCAGAGAAGAATGCACTCTTTATGATTTTATTTTTCTCGCGATCGTATTTCAGCTCGAGCGAGCCTTCAAAAACAATTAAAATGAGTCCGACTGTACCCAAAGTTGGCAAAATGGCCAGGAAATTAAAGGTTTGAATGTTCAGGTATTCGACCAGGAAACGCAGGCCAATACCTAGCAAAAGCAGGAGTAAAACAGAAGGTATCTTCGTTTTACTGGCCACCAAATCAAACAGATAGGAGAAAATCACCAATCCGCTTAAAATAATAAGAATCGTATATGTTGTCATATTTTGAGCGATTGATAAGCTGCTAAACTAAAACAAACAGACGAGGCGGGAAGATGTTTTGTGTAAAAATTATGCTTTAAAGAACAATGCTTTTAGTTCACTGGCATCATCTGGTTTCATTTTTCCGCCTAGAACGAGTCGCAATTGTCGCCTGCGCAAGGCACCCTGAAAGAGTTCTATTTCTTCTGCTGTTTCCGGAATCAGCTCGGGCACAGGAATGGTTCTGGCACTTTGATCTAACGCTACAAAGGTATAATAGGCTTCGTTACTTTTTTGGCGGGTACCACTTGGAATGTTCTCCGCCCAAACATCTAAACGCACTTCTACAGAGGTGTTAAAGGCACGGGTAACTTTGGCTTCGATGGTAATTACATCGCCCAGTTTGATTGGGTGTTTGAAAGATACATTATCTACAGAAGCGGTAACCACAATCCGGTTGCAATGTTTCTGTGCAGAAATGGCTGCTGCAATATCCATCCAATGCAACAGGCGGCCGCCCATTAAATTATTTAAGGTATTGGTATCGTTGGGTAAAACCAACTCATTCATGATCGTAAAACTCTCCCTGGCAAACTTATTTTTCAGACTCATAATCAAGGCAAAAGTAAAGAAAAACTTGAATTATGCGGGGTTTTGTTTAAGAGGGGGAAATGGTTAGGGTTGGTTAGGGAATGGGAAATGGATAAGAGGAACTGGTTAGGGTGGGTTGGCAGGTTAGGATGGGTTAGGGAAGAGGGAATGGGGAAGAAGAAATGGTTAGGGAATGGGAAATAGATAAGATGAAATGGTTAGGGTGGGTTAGCGGGTTAGGGAAGAGGAAATCGGTAGTGGGAAATGGATAAGTGGGAAAGTAAAGTTTGAAATAGGGAATGTTAAAATAGGTAGTAATTAATAACCAGCTGGGAGTGTAACTTGAACTGTGTCAGAGTCTAAATTAATGCTCCTCAGAATCTAT
>JAZBLB010000035.1:0-47769 GCA_037032985.1 Bacteroidota bacterium | reverse complement strand
ATTCAACGTAATAAACCAAATTTAAAAGGTAAAAAATTACTTTTTTACAAAAAAAGACTGCCTTTTTGAGACAGCCTCTTGTTTTTTTATTTTACTTTTTGATCAGGAGTATTGTCGCTGGTTTCTGCATTAACGAATCGTTTTTAATGTTAACTGCCAGCGGCTGAAATAGCTACTGTTTTGGGTAGGCTGGCGATTCTACTTCGGTAATCAATTTCATTTTCGCACTTAAAACTTTCGATTCCTGTAGCATTAATGCTTTAAAATCCTGCTCACGGTTAGCCCGTGCTTTTTCATAAAGTGCTAAGGTGGTATCACAATTTGCTTTGAGATAAGCCAGGTAAGCGGTATCGATTGATTTAGTAGATTGTTTACTCATTTTTTTGATCGGTACCAATTGATAATCTGCTGCCATAGAAGGAAGGATTACTTTTTTAGATACGGCATACTGACTAAACCTGGCCAGCGTTTGGCGGTTATGGCGTTGGAGGTTTTCTGCAAGCGTTTTTATTTTTTTATCGCTGCTTTTATTGATGGCCACCTGATTTGCTTCCTTTTCCAGCAGCAAACGGTAAGTAGCTTGCTTAATATAGTCGCCAGCCTCTTCATCCAGTTTGGTTTCGAAAGTTTCTACACCACCTACAAGGTCTTTTACAGCAGTGTCCTTAGCGATACTATCTTTCTCCATATTGGATTTTTTATCGGCCATATTACAGCCGATAGCTGCCAGTAGTGCAAAAAATGTTAGGCTCAATCTAAATGTGTTTTTCATAGGAAAGTTTATTTTTCTTAACCGCCTATTGATTTACATTGTTCTGCTTTGTGCCTGTATTTAAAGCAATTCACGTATTTGTTCTTCGGGTTCACGTAATTTCCACCTGAAATTAAAAAGCGGTTTTACAAGAAAACGAATGATTGAGATTAAACCATCTCTGCTTGCAGATAGCTTATTGTTATCCGCTTATTCCGGCACTGATAAACAGCTCATGCTGATTAATTTTTCTGATGCCTCTATACATTGCATCAAAATCTCCGTCTTTTAGCAAATAACCTTTGGCACCTGATTCTAATGCACTGTCTACAAAAGATCGTTTGGCATGCATGGTGAGGATAATAATTTTAACATCTGGATAATTTTCAGCACAAATGCGTCTGGTGAGTTCAATACCATCTATTCCAGGCATATTATAATCAACCAATAAAACGTCGGGCAGCACGCCGCTTCGAAGCATTTCGAGCGCCTCAATACCTTCTGCTGCTTCACCAATTACCTGCATGTCTGCTTGTGCATTGAGCAGTTCGCGCAGTCCTTCGCGAACAATTTTATTATCTTCTACAAGGAGTATTTTAATCATCATCATTTTATTTGTTGTTAAATTACATCGATACTGTGGTTTGGAATATCAACGTTCACAATCGTTCCTGAGCCTGCTTTCGAATCTATGTTCAGCTGGCCGTTAAGCAATTTTACCTTACTGCGGATAGACGCAAGCCCGATGCCCGTACCGGATTTGGCGTCTTCCATTCCTTTGCCATCATCGCTTACCTGAATCCGGATTACTAAAGCACCAAAGTTTAGCCTCACGAAAGCATTTCTAGCTTCTGAATGTTTCACCACGTTCAAAATCAGTTCTTGTACCGTACGGAAAACGGCCAGCTCCATATAACGATCAAGCCGTTGTGTAAGGCCAGAGAAAGAACATTCAAATTTAATACTGCTGGTTAATTGCTTGCAGATATCGCCAATGGCTGCTTTTAAACCGAAATCTTCCAAAATGGTTGGCATCAGTTCGTGTGAGATTTTTCTGCTTTCTGCAATGGCGCCCGAGAGCAATTGTTCTGTATAGCTTTTTGTTTTTAGAAAGGCTTCTGGCGATTCGCTGGCTTTTTGGGGCGTAAGGTGTGAGATACTCATTTTTATACCGTAGAGCGTTTGGGCAAGACCATTATGCAGGCTTTCGGATATTCGCCTGCGTTCCTCTTCCTGGCTCGCTAAAGTTACCCTGAAAATTTCCTGTTGCTGGCGGGCTTCCAATCTACGGATGGTATCTTCTGCGGCTCTGGTCGCCGTAATATCCATGTTTACGCCAAGCACCTTTGCGGGTAGGCCAGATTTATCATGAATTACTGTTCCCTTGAGGTGGAAAATTTTCACCTGCCCTGAAATCATGAGTTCCAGCGTTTCATTAAAGCCACCTGCTCCGCTGTTAATGTGGTTAACCACGTGTTCTGCTGCAGGCATTCCTTTTTCTGTAGCACACTTCAGGTAAATTTCTGGGCGAACCAATACCGCTCTATCCAAATTAAAGAGTCGGTACATGCCATCAGACCAGCTAAATTTTTTCGAATTCAGGTCGTAATCCCAGCTACCTAAAGCGGCCAGCTCTTCAGATTGCTGGAGCAATACATAATTCCTAAGCCGTTCTTCCTGAGCCAGTTACCTGCGGTAATATCCATGTTAGAAGCCACTACACCGTCTCCAAGTTTAACAAACATACAGGAATACCATTTGTTAAATTCCTCATGCGGGTAAAAGTATTCGCGTTGTTGTGGTATGCCGGTTTCGATGGTTTCTTTAATCATATCAAACAATCCCGTTTCCTTAATGCCTGGATATTCCGCTACATAATGCAATCCCACCAAATCGTTTCGACCCGTTTCACGTTCCAGTTCTTTATTCCCAAATATAATCTTCAGGTCTAAAATTTCGCCTTCCTCATTCCGCACGGCCTGCAAAATGGAAATCTGCATGAGCGTGGTATCAAAAACCAATTGCAGCTGATCGCGGCTTTCCTGAAGTTCGTTGGTGCGTTCCGCTACCTGTTGCTCAAGTTCCAGTGTAAGTTGTTGCAAATCCCTTTGTGCCCGCTTCCGTTGTGTAATGTTGCTCGCCGTAGCCAGCCATTCCTTTATTTCCCCATCTTTTTCAAAAACAGGAATGGCCCTTGAATGCCGCCAACCAATCTCCCCATCGGCTTCAAGCACTTCATGTTCCATTTCAAAAAGGCTTTTTTTGCTAATGGCATGGTCGATTGCCGCCCAAAGGCGTGGTTGCTCAGCCAAAGGAATATAGCGATCCATCCAGTTAATTTTAATTCGTTCATCTGCTCTGGAGAAATCCTTGCCGCTAATCAGGTACATTTTGGTCCAGTCGGCACTCATGCGGTAAACCATGTCTGAACTCGCTGCGACAAAAGTTCTGAATTCAGTTTCGCTCTGGAGTAGCGCCACTTCTGTATGAGCCCTTTCCACCGCATCCCAGGTGCGCTCTGCAGTTTGTTCGAGTAATAAAAGTTCGTTTTTAGTCCAGTGCCGGGGCTTATATTGGCTAACACACATACAGGCAACCATTTCCCCATTTTTGATTAACGGAGTTGCCATTAATGAGTTAAACTCCATGGCTTCATATTTTTCCCGCTGTGGGTTTAGCTCTGCTAGTGTAGATACATCATCCGCAATGAAAGGTCTGCCAGCGCTCATCGTGGTCACGGCTACGCCAAAATCTGCGTATTGGTGCGGGCCCAACAAACTGATTGATTGATGGCGCACAAATTCATGTTCAACAAAAGATTGTTGTGCATGCTCATCCATTCTGGCATAAAACGCACGATCGGTGCACAGGTGTTCTCCAAGCATTCGCGTTGCAACTTCCAGAATGGCATGAGTATCCGTAATGTTTCGGATGGCATCGCTAAGTGTTAGTAAAAACGCCTGGCGCTCTTCGCTCTCCCGTAACCTCGATTCGGCCTGCCTGTGAAGTGTCACATCCGTATTAACGGCTACCGCAGCGATAATCTGTCCGTTAAAAACAACTGGCGCAGCTGCCGAACGTACAATTTTTTCCTTGTTGGTTTTCAGGTCCTGAATGAGGAGATCTACCGAAACGGTTTCCCCAGCCAGCGCACGTGCAAAGGGGATTTGTTCCAGCTTCAGCGGTATTTTGGTAATGGCATCTCTCGCATTTAATTTTTTTGTAAGCGTCGAAATATTTACCTGAAGGTCTTTAATATCTGCTACCCCAAGTGAATCCATGGCCGCCTGGTTGGCAAAACTTACGCCTTGCATGTTGCCTACATAAACGCCATCGCTAATGCTTTGGAGTACCGCCTCCAATTCTGGCATTTTTCCGATTAGCGGATTACTAAGAAATCCGGTAGTTGAAACAGGAGGTGAATCTTTAACTTTGAAAATTCCGAGTAGATGTGAAGCTGATTCAGATATAGATGCAATTTGATTCCATTTTACGGTGACTGCTTGCTTTAAGCCTTTAGAAAAAATGGTTAAATGCTGCTCCGTATAATCTGGAGCGGAATAAGCTTCTTCAAGTTTTTTGTTTTCGATTTCGATTCCAAAATCTGTTAAAGTAGAAACCTTTTTTCCTTGTGCTATTGCATCATGATCAAGTAAATCCCTCATTGCAGTGTTCATGCAAATAATTTCGCCATAACGGTTAAGGATAATGCTGGGGTCTGAGTATGCGGAAAGAATGGATTGAAATATAATTGCAGCAGTTGCTTCACGCGAATCTTTGCTTTTTTTCATTTTCACTTTATCATATCGTCACAAGGACAGAGGTGTGTTGTTAATGGAGAAGTGGGTTAATTTTATTGTATTTTATGGATAACCAGTTTTTTAGCGTTTTGTTTGTGAGATTTGCAGTGCTTTTCTAACGCAGAATGATACCTGCAACTCTAAAACGACAGTTTTCTAGTCGTGGATTAAATCTAGTTTATTTTTGTCTGTAAGTGTAATCAGGAGCCGATATTTCGTTTGCTTCATTTTTGAATTGAGCTTTTTCGCCTGCGATGATGTTGTTGAGTAACCTAAGGATTCTAAAATAGTGAGGTCTATTTGCATCGTTTCTCTACGCCAATAGGCTATTTGAATATCAAAACAATGGTTGAATACCTCATGTTCTTCAAAGAAAGGATATCATTAATAGATGGAAAAAGATACGGAACGAAAAGACCAGGCGCTCACGCGTAAAGATTTTTTAAACCTCACCGGAAAATCACTCATTATCGGAACTGCGGGTTCCTTTGCGCTAAATGCAATTTCAGTTGGCGACGTGAGTGCACAAACCACCAAAAAGGCAGCTTCTCCGCCAGCCCGTATTCCGCCATCTATTCAGGAACCAATTGTACTGGAGCAATGGAAGTCTGATGTTGATCAGCAATCGGCGCCAACGCCAACACCACTTCCGCCGCTTCAACGTGTGGGCTATGCTGTGGTGGGCCTTGGCCATCTTGCTTTAGAAGAAATTCTGCCGGCACTTAGTGGCTGCAAAACGTCTAGACTTGTCGCCCTGGTAAGTGGAAGTCCTGAAAAGTTGAAAAAGGTATCGCAGCAATATGGAATTGATGCGCAAAACTGTTACAGTTATCAAACTTTTGATCAGCTCAAAACCAACAAAGCAGTAGATGTGATTTATATCGTGCTGCCGAATGGCCTGCATAAAGAATATGTCATTAGAGGGGCGAAGGCTGGTAAGCATATTTTGTGTGAAAAGCCAATGGCCAATTCTGCGAAAGAATGTCGGGAAATGATCGCGGCTTGTCAGGCGGCAAAGGTTAGTCTCATGGTTGCCTACAGAATTCAATTTCAACCTCATAATAAAAAAATCAGGGAATTTCTTCAGGAAAAAACTTTTGGAGAACCGAAATTAATTACGGCTACCAATGCGCAAAGTACTGCAAATGTTAACCATTGGCGGCATGAAAAGGCGTTGGCTGGTGGCGGGGCATTACCAGATATTGGTTTATACTGTTTAAACACTACACGCTTCATTTTAGGCATGGAACCTACAGAAGTTTTTGCTTATGAATACAGTACGCCGGGCAATCCGCTTTTTGCAGAAGTAGAAGAAATGATCAGCTGGCAAATGCGTTTTCCGAATGGGGTTATTGCTAACTGTACTACAGATTACGATGTGCATGAAAGTCGCCATTACCGGGTGAACTGTAAGCGAGGTTGGTTGAATCTGGATAAAGCCTATGCCTATAAAGGACAAAAACTGATGGCTGCAAGGGCTGAAGGTAAGCTTGAAAAGCAGGAAGATATTGGCATTGCGGAGATTAATCAATTCGCGGCGGAAATGGATCATTTCTCTTCCTGTATTCTCGAAAATAAAAAGCCACTCACCACTGGTGAAGAAGGTTTACAAGATCATATTATTATGGAAGCCATTTATCAATCTGCGAGAGAAGGCCGCCCTGTTAAAATTAATGGTGTAGCACCTGAACCTAACTGGAAAGGCCCTGAACCCAAAGACGATTAGCGATAGGTTTAAGTTTAATAGAACACCGCAAGTAGTTGAAATGTGCGGTGTTCTATATTGAATTAGCCAGCTGTTGAAAGCTGACCTCCGGAATAAAAGTTTATTTTCTTCTGGAGAGATACGTAAATGCCAGCGAAGTAACAAGTGCCGTTACAAAAATTCCTTTGAGGAGGCCGGCGCGGTTGTATTTCAGCTCTGCTTTCAAACCTCGCTCTGCCAGGATGTTCGGTATGTAACCTTTTTTCAAATCGTCTATTATGCCCTCCCAGCTATTCACGCGATCTGCCAGAATTAACGGAATCCAATGGCGATATCGGTCTTCGCTATGTTTAAAAGCATATCGCCTGATGGCGCCACTTAAACCTGATGGCGGAACCGAAGTGCCAAATACCGCTGAATAACTCGGCCGCTCGTTTGATTTCAGCACTTCAATACTTACCGGTTGCTGTGGCGACTTTTCATAATTACTGCGTTTATGATCATCTCCGGTATAATTTTTCATGGGATAAGTAGGCTCATTTTCCAGATCTATATCAATTCCCCATCCCGGGATGTTTTTATAATCAAAATTTTCTGTTTTCATCTTTTTAAGCTTTAGTAGAAGGGATTAGTACAGTCTTAATACATTCATCAAGTTTGGAAGAGAAAATGTGATAAGCATCTGCCACTTCTTCTAATGGAATACGGTGTGTAATTAAACCTTTAGGATTAAGCCTGCCCGATTGAACATGATCTATTAATTTTGGTAATAACCGCTTCACAGATGCCTGGTTGGCCCTTAGCGTAATTCCTTTGTTTAACACATTGCCAATTGGTACGTAATTAAAAGGAGGCCCGTAAACGCCCACAACAGAAACGATTCCACCTTTTTTTACCCCATTAATAGCCCACTGTAAAGCAGTTGCAGCACCAGCCTGCATCAAGGTAATTTTGCCTGTAAAAGTTTGTAAAGCATTTCCAACAGCCTCACAGCCTACGCAATCTATACATACATCAGCCCCATACCAGTCGGTGGTTTTTTTGATGAACAAAACCGGGTCTTCCATCGATTTGAAATTATATGCTTCACATTTGGCGTAATTTTTAGCAAATTCCAATCGATAATCTACATGGTCGATAATGATTACCCTTGCGGCACCAAAAAACCAGGCACACCTGGCCGCCATAATCCCGATGGGTCCGGCACCGAAAACCACAACTGTATCACCTTCTTTAATTCCACCCATTTCAGCTGCCTGATATCCGGTAGGAACCACATCGGTAAGCAAAACAGCATCATCAGGATCCATGTCTGCAGGGATTACCGTAGGCCCGGTATTTGCATAAGGTACGCGTACATATTCTGCCTGGCCACCATCATAGCCCCCCGCTGTATGAGAGTAACCAAATATGCCACCAACAGCAGTAGCCATGGAATTAGATTCGTGGCAATTTCCATAAAGACCCTGTTTACAGAAATTACACTTTCCACAGGCAATATTAAAAGGTACCAATACCTGATCGCCAACTTTAACATTGGTTACCAATGGTCCAACTTCTTCGATAACGCCTGTAAATTCATGCCCAAAAGTTGAACCAACACGGGTGTCTGGTACCATTCCATGATATAAATGCAAATCTGAGCCACAAATACAGGTTCTGGTTACCCGTACAATAGCATCTTCCGGATGAAGAATTTGCGGCATTGGGCGTTGTTCTGCCCTAATCCTGTACGGGCCACGATAATTCATTGCTAACATAATTTCTTCTTTTTTATTTATATGAACAGATATTTATTTTCGTCTGGCTTCTCTTTCCAGTCGCTCACCAATACGTTTAAAGCCGCAAGTGCGGTGTATGCTAAATGGTAGGCAATTACTTTTTTCTGGCTACGTATAAATGGAAAAGCAGCAAGTGAAGAAAGAAGTGCAATATTGAAGAGGTCAATATGCAGGTGTGTTTTTCTTTTAATTGTTTTTACGGCACCATAGCGATGATTACTCAATAAGTTATAGGCCAAAAGGTTGAGGCCAATCACACCATAGCGAATAACTGATGGCCTGTCTAATCCAATTACCTTAGGAATAACCAATGCGGTAGCGGAGAATAAGTAATCGCTTATTCCATGCTGATCGTAGGATAGTGTTTTGTTTTCCATACCTAAAGAACAAGGCGAAACGGAACGAAGTTTAGAATAAAATAATTATACTGATTTTCGATTGCAGGTTAATCATTCACAGACTCAAACCAACAACTTTCCTTTCGCCTTTGGTTTTGACCGTTTCAGGTTTCCATTTGTCCATAGACAACATTTTTAATTTTCAAATACCGTTCTAAATTTTAAAATATCCACATGATCACCTATCAAAAGTTAACTATCAAATAAAATCAATCATGAAATCTATCCTTTTTCAAGTAACCTTGTTTTGGTGGCGCTGGCTGCGTTGCCAAATTGTGTTTTTGCTCAGCCACCCAAGGTGAGTAAAGTAGATGGCCATTTCGCTTGGCAAAGATGAGTTCAGATATCAGCCATCCGGTACTTCTCGGTATAGCTGGAAGAGCTATTGCGCCCGTTTTAGCAATCTTTTGAACTTGTAATAGCAGATTAACAGCTACCATTAGGTTATTACGATATCGACTATCATTCGTCTGAAGAATCAATTGAAGAAAGTATTTTACTGTATCTGGAGTTTTTGAAAGATTTTTAAATTAAGGCGTGTTTTATTTTTAAAACTCATAATTTCTTATCTTACATCAAGATCATGGTGGAGAAAACGTTGCATTTTTACAATCTCAATTAGACGATAAAAAAAAACAATATGTCAAGAATTCTTAGTGTTATTTCAAGCCCGAGGGGCGAGGCATCAAATAGTATCAAATTAGCTAACGCGATTATTGATCAGTTAAAAGCTCAAGATCCGGGAGCAGTCGTAACGGTTAAAGATTTGGCTAAATTGCCTTTTCCACATTTAGAAGAAGCGCATTTAAATGCTTTTTTCACACCAATCGAGCATCATACCGAAGAAAATAAAGCGGCAATTAGTCACTCTAACCAAGCCATTCAAGAAATTATGGATGCTGATGTTATTGTAATTGGCGCACCAATGTATAATTTCAGTATTCCTTCAGTTTTAAAAGCATGGTTTGATCACATTGCACGTGCTGGGATCACTTTTAAATATGGTGCTAATGGACCAGAAGGATTAGTAAATGGTAAAAAAGCATATATCGCTGTTGCAACGGGTGGAGTTTACAGTTCTGGCCCCGCTGCAGGGTACGATTTCGTAGTTCCTTACATCAAAGCCTTTTTAGGTTTTATCGGAATTACAGACGTAACCGTAGTAAGAGCAGAAGGTTTCGCGGTACCAGATTTACAAGAAACTGCTTTAGATAAAGCTATTGATAGTATCGAATTATAGAAATTTTATTCTTAAACAAATAAGGCCAATGCGAAAGCATTGGCCTTATTTGTTTAAGCTAATTTTCTTAGCTCTTTTATTCCTTCAAATCTAAGGATCTATACCAGGCATCGCATTCAGCTAGCCAATTACAAATCATCAAAGGTCATCAGCAGATTAGGTTATAGAAAGTAATTTAGTTAAAATCCGTTTATAAACAGGTATTTTACTGCCAGTTGTTTGATGGGTATTTCGAAGCTATAGGGTTACTTTTGTTAAGATACATTAAGGGTAAATGGCAAGTTAAGGTAGCTGGATAAAAGATAATTGTTTGGTAAAACCAGATTCAATTAATCAAACAATATACAGCGTTTTAAAGTCTGTCTTTGTCAGCTTTTCCTGTCCGTTTTGAGTCCTTAATAGCACTGCTAAATTAACAAAAACTGCCTAGCCATAGAAAAAACATGTATATTCGTTTTGGCCAAATATCACCCCATTTTGCAATGTTGTCAAACTTTAAGATTTTTTTTCTTTTCGTTTTCTTACTCTTATACCATCTCAGTCTGTCAAAAGCGCAAACATCATTTGGTGCTATAAAATATCTTGGTGTAGAAGACGGCCTCTCCAATAATGTAGTCAATTCCCTGTATCTTGATCACTTTGGTTTTATGTGGATGGGTACTTATGATGGTTTAAATCGTTATGATGGCTATAATTTTAAAGTTTTCAGGAACGATTGGGACGATAAAAGTAGTGTAATTAACAATCACATTACCGTATTAAATGGTGATCAGCAGAACCGCGTTTGGGTAGGCACCCAGAAAGGAATTTCTTGTTATGATTATGCTGATTCGAAATTTCATAGGTTACAATATTTTGAAAACAACAAGCAGGCTGAAGTAAATTATGCCATTAATGCGATAGCCGTTTCGGCAAAGGCAGTTTACTTTGCCACCGATGATAAGGGCTTGTTCCGGCTTAATAATAAAGAAAAGCTGGCCGAGAGAATCGCTTTCAAAGGTGCTAGAGATTTTAGTGTGAAAGCGGTTTGTGCAGGTAGCGAAAACATGATCTGGCTTTTTATAAAAGATGTAGGCCTCTGTCAGCTAAACCCGGAAACCAGCATAATTACGTTGATAAAATCTGATATTCGGTTGGTTACCAGTATGGTTAAGGGAAAAGGTGAAGCGCTTTGGATTGGAACAGAGCGTGGACTCTACACTTACCACCCCGGGGAAAAATTACTGGAAAAATGCAGGGAGTTGTCTGGTAAAGAAAATATCATGAAACTCACCCTAGACAGTCGACAAAAGCTTTGGCTCGCTACTGATGGAGGAGGCGTCATCGTGTATGATGTTTTGAATAAAGTGGTAAATCAACTTCCGGCTGGCAGAGAAAAAGGATTTTTAAGTAGCAACTCTGTGGCGCAGGTTTACGAAGATCATGAATCAAGAAAATGGATTGCTACTCTCCGGGGCGGGGTAAACATTATTGATCCGGAGCAGGGGCAGTTTAAAACGATCAAACGGAATCCATTAAAGCCCAACTCGCTGATCAACAATTTTGTGCTTTCATTTAGCGAAGATCAAAACCATAATATTTGGATTGGAACAGATGGTGGCGGTTTAAGTGTATGGAACCGCAAACGAGATACCTTTACCAATTATAAAAGTGGGGAAAGGGGTGCGTTAACGAGTAATTTTGTTACCAGTATTCTGAACGATGCCGATAACAATACCTGGGTGGCATCTTTTAGTGGTGGGATTGATCGCTTCGATCAGGCAACGGGCAAATTTATCCGCTACAGTTGCTACGATGCTGTTAAAGGTGTTGATGAAGAAAACATCTGGAAACTTTATCAGGATCAACATAAAAACATTTGGGTGGGCACCACCAGAGGCGGCTCACTTTACCGCTATAACAAAAAGTTAGATAAATTTGAACTTTTTGATCATCAGCTAAAAAATATTCATAATCTTTTTCAGGATAGTAAAGGGCGGTTATGGGGTGGAAATTATAGCCATCTTATCCAAATTGATCCCGTAAAGAAAAGGCATAAATATGTAAAGATAAATGCGGCTATTCGCGCTATCCAGGAAGCTGATGGTAATAAACTTTGGGTGGGTACTGAAGGTGGTGGTTTATTGCTTTTCGATCCGCAAACCCAAAATATTAAGCGCCATCTGGAAAGCGATGGCTTGCCAAGCAATTCTATTTTAAACATTCTGAAAGATAAAGCCGGAAATTTATGGTCAAGCACTTATAATGGCCTCTCCAGGTTTGACGTGCAAAGCCAGACCTTCAAAAATTATTTCGCCAGCGATGGATTACAGAGCAATCAGTTCAATTACAATGCGGCGTTAAAGTTGTCAAATGGAGATTTTATCTTCGGTGGGATAGGTGGGTTCAACCTTTTCTCGCCAGATAGTATCAGGAAGAATAAGCGGGTGCCAAAAATTAGGCTAACCGATTTCAAGATCAACAATATTTCGCTGGATCAGGATGCTAACTATCAGAATATTTCGGTAGCAAATCTGCAGCAAATTGCAATCCCATATCAATCTGCCGTAATATCAGTAAATTACGCGGCTATAGAATTCTCTTTTCAGGATCAAATTTCTTACGCCTATTACCTGGAAGGCTGGGATAGAAACTGGAATTATGTAAACAAACTAAGTACAGCATATTACTCTCGTTTGGATGAGGGTACTTATAAATTGCATATCAAAAGTACAGATACAGAAGGCGTTTGGAGCAATAACGAGAAGGTGGTTACCATTGTTATTTTGCCGCCCTGGTACCGTACCTGGTGGGCCTACGGCATTTATTTAATCATAGGCTCATCCTTATTTTATCTTTTCCAAACCTATAGAAACCGTCAAAGCAGGCTGAAACATGAAATAGAAATTACCAACCTCAAAATGGAGCGTGAAAAGGATTTAAACGAAAAAAAACTTAGTTTCTTTACTAATATTTCTCATGAGTTAAGAACGCCGTTAACTTTAATTGTAAATCCTATAAAAGACATTCTCAATAAAAAAGAACCAGGTACGGAGAAGGATAATCTCAACGTGGTTTACCGTAATTCAAGGCGATTGTTGAGTTTGGTAGATCAGTTGCTGCTTTTCAGGAAAACAGAAAGTGAAAATGATGCACTTAAAATTGTGCGGATTAACCTGTATAGCTTCGCTAAAGAGATATTTCTGTGTTTCAGTTACCTGGCTAAAAATAATGATATTGAGTATAGCTTTGAATGCGAAGAAACAGAAATGATGATCTATGGCGATAAAGACAAAATAGAAATTGTGTTATTTAACTTGTTATCCAACGCCCTCAAATTTACACCAAAAGGTGGCTTCGTATCGCTTGCAATTCAAAGCACACATAGTGGTGTTAAAATTGAAGTGAGCGATAGCGGCCCTGGCATTCCTGCTGGCGTTGGAGAGAAACTATTCGATAAATTTTATAAGGTAATGTCTAACGAATCGCTTAAAATGGGTTTTGGAATTGGCCTTTACCTCGCGAAGAACTTTGTGGAATTGCACAAAGGGAACATTGCTTTTGTGTCAAATCCGGGCGCAGGAACAGTTTTTTCGATCCACCTTCCGGTAGGCGAAGCCAATGTAAATGAAACAGTGGTTGGTTTCCAGAATGAATTAACTTATGTAAATGAATTAATTGCCCAGGAGCAGGAAGATTGTGACAAGAATACGGGAGAAAGTATTGGTAATCTGGAATTGTTGATTTCAGATCTCCACACCATTTTGATTGTTGATGATAACCAGGAAATTATCGATTACATCCGCCAGATTTTTAAAGAAAACTTCAGGATTTATACTGCTGATAACGGATTGGAAGGACTGCGACTTTGTAAAGAATATTTACCTGATATCGTAATCTCTGATGTAAATATGGATGGCCTGAATGGAATAGAACTTTGCAAAGCTGTGAAAGAAGATTCGGCTTTGAGCCACATTCCGGTAATTCTGCTCACCGGCGATCCAAGTCCGGAGGTGAAATTGAAAGGAATTGAAGTGGGTGCCTATGATTTCATCAGTAAACCTTTTGATAAGGAACTTTTCACTGCCAAAATTAATGGCATCATTAAAAACAGAACCAATCTCCAATCTTACTTTTATAATGAAATTACTTTAAAATCTGATGCCCATAAGGTATCGCAAGATGATAAGGGCTTTTTGCAGAAGTGCATCACCATCATAGAAGAAAACCTGATGGAAAACAGTTTCAATGTTAAAATCCTGGCTTCTGATTTGGGAATGAGCCATTCCAATCTGTATAAAAAAATAAAGTCTACCTCTGGTCAGTCAGTCAATGGTTTTATCCGTTTCATACGGTTACGCAAGGCTGCAGAGCTATTAATCAATACCAATTTAAACATTAACGAGGCTGCATTTAGGGTAGGTATAAATGACATCAAATATTTTAGAGAGCAGTTTCAAAAGCTTTTTAAGCTCACCCCGTCAGAGTTCATCAAGAAACACCGCAAAAGTTTTCATAAGTATTATAACATCAATGCTACAGTTTAAAGGTGGTAATATTAATCTGTCCCCCCTAAAGTGTGATTTAGCCCCCTATTTAAAACCTTAAAAATTCGGTACTTCGAATATTAACCAAATGAAAAAAATCGAGCAGCTTAAATCCCAAATGCATTTCAATTTAAAGAATATACTTTACAGTGCAATATTTACTTTACTTACCTCAGTATGCGCAGCACAACAGGTTGAATTAAGTACAATTGCTAAAAATGGCTGGTCAAACAATTCGGTAAATACGGTAATCTTCAGAAAAAATTCGTTAGTTACTTTTAAAGATGTTCAATATGCGGCCTATTATGATAGCGAAGAATATCTGGTGCTGGCTAAGCGTAAACTCCATGCCACCCAATGGGAAACCTTAAAAAGTAATTATAAGGGCGATGCTGCTGATGCACATAAATCCATCAGCATTATGGTTGATGGAAAAGGATTTTTGCATGTGGCCTGGAGCCAGCACAATAACAATTTAAATTACGCACATTCCATTATAAGTGGCAGTTTAGTTTTAAGTGAGAAGAAACCAATGTTATCCGAAAGGGAGAACAAAGTGAGTTATCCGGAATTTTATAAGCTTGCCACCGGCGATTTATTATTTCTCTACCGTGATGGTGGATCAGGAAATGGGAACCTGGTGATTAACCGATATACTGTAAAATCAAAAAAATGGAATAGAATCCAGAATAATTTGATTGATGGAGAAGGAAAAAGAAATGCTTACTGGCAGGTTGCGATTGATTTGGCTGGCGTAATTCACGTATCGTGGGTGTGGCGGGAAAGTCCGGATGTGGCCAGTAATCATGATTTATGCTATGCAAAATCAGCAGATGGTGGCGTAACCTGGCAAAAATCTAACGGACAAAAATACGTGCTTCCCATTAATGCAACAAATGCAGAATACGCCTTTAACATTCCACAAAAAAGTGAGCTGATTAACCAGACTTCCATGTTTGCAGATGCTACCGGAAAGGTGTTTATTGCTGGTTACTGGCGGGATGCAAACGATAAAGTTCCACAATATCACCTTGTTTATAAAACCGACAGCAGTTGGCGGGTAAATAATTTAAATTTCAGGAAAACGCCATTTAGCTTAAGTGGCGGTGGTACAAAACGGATTCCCATCTCAAGGCCGCAAATTATTGTGTGGAAAACAGCTGGAAGTTATGCCGCTGGTTTGATTTTTAGAGATGAAGAACGAGGCGGGAGAGCGTCTATTGCGCTGAATAATAATATTGAATCAAATAATTGGCACATTGAAGATTTAACTGCAAAAAGTGTTGGAGATTGGGAGCCCAGTTATGATACCGAAAGCTGGAAGACCAAAAAAGTACTAAGTTTGTTTTTGCAGGAAGTGAAGCAAATTGATGGTGAAGGGAAAGCAAATCAGCCGCCTACAGCCGTACAGGTATTGAATTGGAAACCAAATAAATCAGTAAACTAAGATATGAGAAGATTAAAGATAGCAACCAGTAGAAAGTTTATCTGGGCATTTTTATATGCATTTACCCTAAGCGCAGGCGCCTGCGCACAAATTAAAAAATCAACGGGGAACAGTGCTTATTTGTTTGCATATTTCACGGGAAATACCAAAGCAGAAGAGGCGATTAGATTCGCCTTAAGTGAGGATGGTTACCGTTACAAAGCGTTGAATAACAATGAGCCAATTATTTCTTCAGAAAAGATTAGTTCTACCGGCGGGGTTCGCGATCCGCATATATTAAGAGGTGCAGATGGAAAAAATTTTTACATGGTGGTTACCGATATGGTTTCTGCAAAAGGCTGGGATTCCAACCGTGCCATGGTACTTTTAAAATCCACCGACCTCCTGAAATGGACTTCCAGTATCATCAATATTCAGGAAAAATATCCCAATCAGGAGAATTTGAAAAGGGTATGGGCACCGCAAACGATTTACGATCCAGCGATTAAAAAATACATGGTTTACTGGTCTATGAAACATGGTGATGATCCGGATAAAATCTATTACGCCTATGCGAATGCAGATTTTACTGATCTGGAAGGAACGCCCAAACAATTGTTCTTTAGTCCTACAAATGGTTCTTGTATTGATGGCGACATCATTTATGACAAGGGAAAATACAACCTTTTCTTTAAAACGGAGGGCAATGGGAATGGAATTAAAAAGGCAGTATCACGCGAATTGACAAAGGGCTATGTGCTGGGCGATAAGTATTTACAGCAAACAAAAGATGCCGTTGAAGGTGCCGGAGTTTTTAAACTGAATAATTCTGATGAATACATTTTGATGTATGATGTGTATACCAAAGGACGGTACCAGTTTACCAAATCTAAAGACTTAAATAACTTTAAGGTTATTGATGAAGAGATTAGCATGGATTTTCATCCCCGTCATGGTACGGTAATGGCCATCACTGCAGCAGAGGAAAGCCGATTGCTGAGTAAGTGGTATTCGGCAAAGTCAGTACTGCAGGATGCTCAAAATTCAGCTATTAAAAGAAATAATATTGTGATTGATTCTGTTGCTAAAAAGGCTTTTTTGCCAGTTAACTATGGCACTGATTTGAAGTCTTTCGATCCCCAATTTGCTAAGTTCGCAGGAATCAACATCCAGCCAGCGGGGAAAGCAGATTTTTCTAAAGGTCCTGTAAACTACACGATAAAAACGGGCAACCGACCTGCGGAGACCTATGCAGTAAGTGTGGCTGTAAATAACAACCCTGTTTTAAGTGGTTATTATGCAGATCCGGAGATTCTTTATTCCAATAAAACGTCCAAATACTATTTGTATCCAACCAGTGATGGTTTTACCGGTTGGAGCGGTACTTATTTTAAAACTTTTTCATCTCCTGATTTAGTGAACTGGAAAGATGAAGGTGTAATTGTAGATTTAAATAAGGATGTTACCTGGGCAAAGAAGAATGCCTGGGCACCAACAGCTATTGAAAAAAAGGTAAACGGAGCTTATAAGTATTTTTATTATTTCACCGCTGCGCAAAAAATCGGTGTCGCTGTTGCTGATGATCCTGCAGGACCATTCAAAGACAGCGGAAAGGCGCTCATTTCGAAAAGGCCAGCAGGCACTAAAGGCGGACAAGAAATAGATCCCGATGTATTTAGCGATCCAAAGACAGGCAAAACTTATCTATATTGGGGAAACGGTCACATGGCTGTTGCCGAACTGAATGCAGATATGGTTTCCATTGATACAAATACCATCAAGGTAATTACGCCAGATAAAACTTTCAGAGAGGGTACAGAAGTTTTCTATAGAAATGGAAAATACTATTTCCTTTGGTCTGAGAATGATACCAGAAGCTCGGATTACGGTGTAAGATATGGCTATTCTGATTTGCCAACTGGTAGAATTATGATCCCGGAAAATAACTTAATCTTAACGAAACTACCCGAACAAGCCATTTATGGTACGGGGCACAATAGTGTTATTCAAATTCCCGGAAAAGATGAATGGTATATCGTTTACCATCGTTTTACCAGGCCAAAAGGCATTACTATGGGCGAATCTGCGGGTTACAACCGCGAGGTTTGCATTGATAAAATAGAGTTCGATACAAATGGGGACATTAAAAAAGTTATACCCACTGTAGCAGGCATTAAACCAATCAGATAATGAGGAAGATCAAATTATTTCAAGTGCTAACGGCATTTGTGTTGCTCCTTGCTGTTTCGAAAGAAACCGTTGCACAAACAAAAGAAGCAGTACTTTCCCAACTTAACATGGCCAATGGTTACTGGCAGGCTAACAACAAGCCGCAAGTTCGTGCTTTTTGGGACCATGCAGCTTACCAAACGGGCAACATGGAGCTTTACGCCGTAACCAACAATGAGGCTTACCGAAAATATGCAGAAGATTGGGCAGAACATAATCAATGGATGGGTGCGAAGTCTGCAGATCAATCTAAGTGGAAATATTCTTATGGCGAAACAGATGATTATGTGCTTTTCGGCGATTGGCAGATCTGTTTTCAAACCTACATCGATCTTTATCATTTAGAACCAGCTGAACATAAAATTGCCCGTGCGAAGGAAGTGATGCAGCTTGAAATGAGTACTGCAAAAAATGATTATTGGTGGTGGGCCGACGGACTTTATATGGTGATGCCTGTAATGACGAAGCTTTACAAGCTAACCGGTAACAAACAATATTCTGAAAAACTATATGAGTATTTCATGTATGCCAATAGCGTTATGTATGATCAGGACGAAAAATTATATTACCGCGATGCGAAATATATTTATCCAAAACACAAAAGTGCCAATGGTAAGAAAGATTTCTGGGCGAGAGGTGATGGTTGGGTTTTCGCCGGTTTGGCTAAGGTATTGAAAGATCTGCCCAAAAATGATCCACATAGAAAAGAGTATCTAACCAAATACAAAGATATGGCGAAGGCGATTGCTAAATCTCAGCAAAAAGAAGGCTACTGGACACGGAGCATGCTTGATCCAGAACATGCACCTGGCGCAGAAACTAGTGGCACTGCCTTTTTTACTTATGGTTTGCTCTGGGGTATTAACAACGGCCATTTAAAAGCTAAGACATATCTGCCAACTGCAAAAAAAGCATGGAAATATTTATCGGAAACTGCTTTGCAGCAAGATGGTAAAATAGGTTATGTGCAACCAATTGGTGAAAAAGCCATTCCTGGCCAGGTAGTTAATGCGAGTTCTACCTCTAATTTTGGCGTTGGTGCTTTTTTATTGGCAGGATGTGAGATGTACCGGTATTTATCTAATCAAAAATAAACGTTTTCAAAATGATAATTAAAAATATTGCCACGGCGTTGATGATGCTGATCTGCATTGGTGGAACAGCCGTTGCACAAAAGACGAAAAGTAAAAAAAATGTGGTGCTGAGCGACAGGCAATTCTGGCTTCAGCAGATGGATAAAATGGTTCGTCCGGTGATGTATAACCTGGCGAAAGATAGCTTAAGAATTGCGATGCCGAAAGTAACTTCGGTACATGTAGATAACAAAGAACACCGGATTAAAGTACAATATGTAGAAGTGCTGGGGAGGGTTTTGAGTGGTATTGCACCCTGGCTACAGCTGGAGGGCGGTGCGCCAGGAGAGGTGGCTTTGCGGAAACAATATCGTGAATGGGCATTGAGTGGACTTAAAAATGCACTTGATTCTAATGCTAAAGATTTCATGACTTTTGATATTGGTGGTCAACAACTGGTAGATGCCTCTTACGTGGCGCTTGCCGTAATTCGTGCGCCTTGGTTATGGGAAAATTTGGATAAGAAAAATCAAACTTTATTGATGAAGTCTATTGTTACCACGAGGAGATTTAAACCCGTTTTTTCTAACTGGTTATTGTTTTCTGCCGTGAATGAGGCCTTTCTGGCAAAGTTTGGCTACGATTGGGACCCAATGCGTGTAGATTACGCGCTTCAGCAAATGGAACAATGGTATGTTGGCGATGGCATGTATGCTGATGGGACTTCTTTCGCTTATGATTATTACAACAGCTATGTGATTCATCCTTACCTTGCCGCTTTATCCGATATCATTGGGAAGAAAACGAATGCCTACAAAGACATGTTCGAAAAGATTAAAAAACGGAATGAACGTTATGCAATTATCCAGGAAAGACTGATCAATGCCGATGGAACTTATCCGGCTACGGGGCGTTCCATTGTTTATCGCGGTGCCGCTTTTCATCATTTGGCAGATATGGCTTTGCGGAATGCGTTGCCTAAGCAATTGAGTCCTGAACAGGTTCGCTGTGCACTAACGGCGGTAATCAGGAAGACTTTAGAAAGCCCGGGCACCTATAAAAATGGTTGGTTAACCATCGGTTTATATGGAGATCAACCAGAACTTGGCGATTTTTATAATAACCAAGGTAGTCCTTATATTGCCACTAATATCTTTTTACCGTTGGGACTTCCATCAAGTGATCCATTCTGGGCGAAACCAGCAGCAAAATGGAGTGCTCAAAAAATCTGGAGCGGCGAAAATTTTCAAAACGACCACAGTGTAAATTTAAAATAGAAAATTCCATTAGCTTTTATCACTCATTCACCCATCAGCAAGCAGATCACAATGAAGAGAAAAATCAATTTTATTTTATGTCTTATAACCATGTCCCTGATGGCGAACCAGGTTGCATCAGCCCAGCAGAAATATACCTCCTTCAGTCCGGGTAAAATCTGGAAAGACGATAAAGGCGTTCATATCAACGCACACGGGGGCGGCGTAGTGGAATATAAAGGAACCTATTATTGGTTTGGCGAACATAAAGTGGAGGGTGAAAAAGGGAATACCGCGCAGGTTGGAGTACATTGCTATTCCTCCAAAGACTTGTATAACTGGAAAGATGAGGGAATTTCTTTAGCCGTTTCGGATGATTTGAAAAGCGACATTGCGAAAGGATGTATACTGGAAAGACCAAAGGTTGTTTACAATAAGAAAACGAAAAAATTTGTGATGTGGTTCCATTTGGAACTCCTGGGCAAGAGTTATGATGCTGCCAGAAGTGGTGTTGCGGTAGCCGATAAGCCTACAGGGCCATATACTTTTATTAAAAGTTACCGGCCTAACGCGGCCAAAATGCCTTTCTATGCAGAAGATACACCAGCTACTGAAAAAGTGAATTGTGAAAGCCCTGGCAATAAAAGCGATGGTTTCTTTTGCAGAGATTTACCCGGCGGACAAATGGCGAGAGACATGACGGTTTTTGTTGATGATGATGGGAAAGCTTACCATGTTTTTTCATCTGAGGAAAATTTTACCCTACACCTGGCTGAGCTATCGCCTGATTATTTAAGTCATACAGGAAAATTTATCAGGATTTATGTTGGCCAGCAAACGGAGGCACCGGCTTTGTTCAAGAAAAATGGCACCTATTATATGGTGGGATCTGGTTGCACAGGTTGGGCACCAAACCCTGCAAGGTGGTTCAAAGCAAATTCCATCTGGGGTCCTTGGACATTTATGGGTAATCCATGTGAAGGTACTGGCGCGAATATTACCTATGGCGGACAGAGCACTCATGTACTTCCGGCGCCTGGGAAAAAGGGAGAATTCATTTTTATGGCGGATAAGTGGGAGCCAAAGAACGCCATTGGCGGTAGATACTTGTGGCTGCCAATTAAGTTTGAGGGCGAGAAAATCAAAATCAACTGGCGGGATGAATGGGATTTAAACACGTTTAGTAAGTAAAAATAACATGATAATTAAATCGAACTTTGAAATTCAGGGTTCGATTTTTTTTCCAGATCCCGAAGGTGATCTTTGCGTTTCGTAGTAAAAAATAACCCTTATCCTGGCGGCACCTTTTATAGGATCGGAAAGGGCTTGTAATAAACACTTATTGCAGTTAGCAGATTGGAAAGGGTTTGGTGATGAATGAAGTTATTGATTAAAAACGCCGGATTTTTCACTGCATTCTGGATGATAGCGAGGTGTAAAGCCATGCTTATCCACCTCGCTATCAACACTCTGCTATCCGGCCTAGGAAATGATGGAAGGAGAAAACGTTTAAAGCTTCCACCACAATTTTTGAAACCACCACAGCCCAAGGCAGCGCGTTCTCTCCCGATTCTTCATCGGGTGCTTGTGCTGCCGAAACAAAGCGTTAACGCTTTTATCAACGTCAATTCCAAGCCTTGATTTTTGATTCTTTTCATCAAGGGAAAGGAATAGCCCTTCGGCGGCTAGCCGAGGCAAGCCAGCGCAGCGGGGAAAAAACTACCCTTATCCATCGATAGATTTTATATATTTGATGCTCAGGCAACCAAATATTTTATTCAATGCTCAAGGCATTATTATTCCCTTTTCAGGAAGATTATCCACTATCATGAAGCGAATCATTCTTTTCTTATTTATCACGACCTTTTCTATTCCTATCATTGCGCAAACTAAGCTTCAGGCTTTTGATTTGAAAAATGTGAGGCTGCTGGAAAGCCCATTTTTAAAAGCCGAAAAAACTGATCAGGCCTACATGCTTTCGCTTAATCCAGATCGGTTGTTAGCACCATATCTGAAAGAAGCAGGTTTACCTCCCATAGCAGAGTCTTATGGGAATTGGGAGAATACTGGTTTAGACGGACACATCGGTGGCCATTATGTTTCAGCACTTTCTTTAATGTATGCTTCCACAGGTGATCAAAAAGTAAAAGCACGATTAAACTACATGCTCGATGAACTGGAGAAATGCCAGCTTAAAAGTGGAAATGGTTACTTATCAGGCGTTCCGGGGGGTAAAGAGATTTGGGGACAAATTAAGCTTGGCAATATTAAATCTTCCAGCTTTTCGCTAAATGGTAAATGGGTGCCACTTTACAATATTCATAAAATTTTTGCTGGTTTACATGATGCTTATGCTGTTGCGGGAAGCGAAAAGGCGAAACAAATGCTCATCAAATTAACAGATTGGTGTATAGATTTAGTTGCTAATTTATCTGATGATCAGATTCAGGACTTATTGAAAAGTGAACATGGCGGACTCAACGAAATTTTTGCTGATGTTTATGCCATTACAGCCGATAAAAAGTACCTAAAATTAGCCAGGCAATTTTCAGATCAGTCCATTTTAAAACCCCTGCTTGCTCAAAAGGATGCATTGAATGGTTTGCATGCCAATACACAAATCCCGAAGGTGATTGGGTTTGAGCAAATTGCATTAGTAGATCAGGATCAAGATTGGGGTAGAGCAGCAGATTTCTTCTGGCAAACTGTAGTAAACCACAGAACCGTTGCCATTGGTGGCAATAGTGTGAGGGAACATTTTCATCCTTCAACCGATTTTTCATCAATGCTCGAATCACGGGAAGGACCGGAAACCTGCAACTCGTACAATATGCTGAAACTGACTAAGCAACTTTTTCTAGATGCGCCCTCCATTAAATATCTTGATTATTATGAGCGAACACTGTATAATCATATTTTAACATCGCAGCGGGAAGAAGGAGGGTTTGTGTATTTTACGACAATGCGTCCGGGACATTATCGTACTTATTCTGCACCACAAGAAAGTTTTTGGTGTTGTGTAGGCTCTGGATTAGAAAACCATGGAAAATATGGTGAATTGATTTACGCCCACACCGACCGGGATATTTACGTGAATCTTTTTATTCCGTCAAAGTTAAATTGGAACGAAAAAGGGATTAACCTAACGCAGCAAACAGCTTTCCCTGAAAAAGAGTTCACGCAATTAGAGTTGAAACTAATCGGTAAAAAAAGCTTTGCGATCAATTTTAGGCAGCCATCATGGCTGGCAGCAGGGCAAATGACAATTTTAATCAATGGTAAGCGCACTACAGCAAAATCTTTAGAAAACGGTTATGTCAGTATTGATCGCACCTGGACATCCGGCGACGAAATTAAAGTAGCATTGCCGATGCATAATACCACTGAATTTATGCCCGATGGATCAGACTGGGTGTCCTTCCTACGCGGACCGATCGTAATGGCTGCAGCATTGGACACCCTTCAGCAACCAAACTTAACAGCCGATGGGAGCAGAATGGGGCACATTGCATCAGGAGCATTATTTCCAGTTAGCGAGGCACCCCTGGTTTCCGGGAATAAGGCCGACCTTGCTCAAAAACTGGTGCCTTTAAAAAATGAGCCGCTTTCGTTTAGTGCCTCAAATGCAATTTATCAGCCAAAATACAAGGGACTTAAACTGGTTCCCTTTTACCAAATGGCAGAGAAACGCTACATCGTTTATTTTCCATATTCAAGTCCTGAAAACCTGCAAAAGCGCGCAAAAGAGATGAAAATTGCTGAAATGGAGAATAGTAAACTTGAGCAGGAAACTATTGATCTGATCAATACTGGCGAGCAACAGCCAGAATCTGATCACAATTTTAAAGGTGAAAAAACAGAGGCCGGAATTTTTCAGGACCGGCATTTTAGAAATGGTACCGGATGGTTTAGTTATACCTTAAAAAACGAGCAGCTAGTCGCTAAAAAAATTCGCCTGCAGCTTTATGGCAAAGAAAAGAATAAAGATTTTTCGATTTTGATCAATAATAAGGTTATTGCAAAATTGAACTTAAACGGAAGCAAAGGAAATGTTTTTTATACGCAGGATTTTGATATTCCTGAACAATTGTTGAATAAGCAAATGGAGCTGAAGCTAGAAGCAAGTGCTGGGTCTTCGATTGCAAATGTGTATGAAATCAGGCTAGTAAAATAATTTCGTTCTGTTAATGATCATTTACATGGGTAATAAAAAAATAAAAGCCCACAATGGTGTTTTTAATTTCAAAGCATTATTTTTACACCAATTATGGAAAACGACAAAAGAGAAATATTCGATAGCGTTGCACAACGTTTAAAAATTGAAGGTTTTAATGTAGTAAACCGCGATGAGACCCGTCCTTGGGGTGGTTTCTTCGTAATTGACGAAGCCCAGGCTCAACAGTTTGCAGATACTTATTTTGACGGATTAGATGTAGAAGGTTTAAAAATAGGTGGTAAATTAAGTCCGAAAATATTGATAGTAGCACCAAACACACGCTTATCTTGGCAATATCACCACCGCAGAGCTGAAATTTGGCAAGTGGTTACAGGAACAGTTGGTATCAAAACCAGCGAAACAGATGAAGAAGGTGAAGTTAAAAAGTACGCACCGAAAGATCAAATTAAATTACAACAAGGCGAGCGTCATCGCTTAATCGGGTTAGAAGATTGGGGAGTAGTTGCAGAAATCTGGCAACACACTGACGCTTCAAATCCGTCAGATGAAAGTGACATTGTTAGGGTGCAAGACGATTTCGGCAGATAATAAATACTTTATAAAAAAACAAAAAGGCGCGCTAATTGATCTGTCGTGCCTTTTTAAAAACATTTTTACTATTCGTTTAAATAGCGAATATTTATTAACGGAGACTTGCGGAAACTAAAAGTCAATGAATTCCGTTTATATAGCATACACATAATACATGATTATCCTCATATTCTTTCTTTGCCATTGGTTTCTATCACTTTTTAGCCAAACTTTTTTTCTCCATCGTTATTCATCACACAAAATGTTTAAAATGGAGCTCTTTTGGGAAAGATTTTTTTACCTGATTTTATTAATTTCTCAAGGCTCGTCGTTCTTAAATCCAAGGGCTTATGCCATTTTGCACAGGATGCACCATGCCTATAGCGATACGGAGAAAGATCCACATTCACCTCATTTCTTTAAGGATGTTTTCGGGATGATGATCGCGACCAAGAATATGTACATGAATTACCTTCACTTCAAGATACAACCAGAACCCGCTTTTCAGGGGAACTATCCTGAGTGGCCTTTGGTAGATCGCATTGGCGATTCATGGCTATGGCGAATTGGATGTGGGTTATTCTACATCGGCTTTTATATCGCTTTTGCTAGTCACTGGTGGTTGTTTATTTTATTGCCAATTCATTTCTTAATGGGCCCGCTTCATGGGGCTATTGTGAATTGGTGCGGACATAAATATGGTTATTCAAACCATGATAACGAAGATCACAGTAAAAATTCTCTTCCATGGGATTTCCTGCTAATGGGTGAATTGTTTCAGAATAATCACCACAAAAAACCAAATAGCCCGAATTTCGCGTCTAAATGGTGGGAATTTGATCCAACTTATCCCGTAATGAAAGTATTGCATTGGATGAAGATTATCAAGATCAGAAAGGTTTAATTTCACAATTAATCAGCTTGATTCACATTGAGTGACGTTGGTTTACGTCTCTCGTACATGTAAGTCCCGAATTTATTGACTTATTTTTTGGCTTTAATACTTATAGATCATTTCTTACTTGGCTAGTGAGGATAAAGTCATTTTGTATACGTCTTTGAATATGGGAAATGACCAACTAGCATCATCTCAAAACCTCCTTTCGAAGAAATTCAGACTCTCGGAATCTAAACGATATGTAATTACGTTTCTTAACTGGTAGAACCTCAGTCCAAACAGAAACTTACTATCTAATAGATCTTCGTCATGATTAATTTTCTTAAAATTTCTTTGTCAGCACTGTTTCTTTTTATGTGCTATAAAGTGACTTCCACATCATTTGAGAGTAACCTGTTTAAACAATGGGATTTTCTCGGCAGCATTCCATGGATGCGAGCTACACTTTGGGACTTCTATGCCAATATCCTCATCATCACCCTGTGGATGTTTTACAAAGAGAAAAGTATTATTCTTAAAATCTCTATCACTATTTTGTTCGTATGTTTAGGAAGCATCGCAACGCTGGCTTATGTTTTAGTTTACCTGTTTAAACTGAAAAATGGCGAAGGCTTTAAAGAACTATTGGTGAACAGTAGCAAATAAGACTTTAAGCTTAAGTTGATTATTAAGCGAAACAAATTTTCTTTACTCTAATGCTCTAAATCAAATCTTTCAATGGATTATAACCATCTTCTTTTTATTGCCCTGATTTCTCTAATTGCCTGTTGCATTATCATGTTTTTGGTTTGGCTTTGGTCAAAGAAAATCAGAAATGCAGGCATTGTAGATGTATTCTGGGCACTGAATTTCCCGGTGATCACTATCATTACTTACTTTTTATCTGAAGGATTTGAAAGCCGAAAACTGTTGATTTGCGCAGCCTTTTTAGTTGCTGAGCTAAGGTTAGGAATCCATTTGTGGCAAAGAGTGATTGGCCATATTGGAGAAGAAGAAGGGCGGTATCTGCAGCTTCGAAAGGAGTGGGGAGAAAAGGCAGGTCGAAATTTCTTTATTTTCTTTCAGTTTCAGGCAATATCAAATGTTATCCTAGCCATCCCTTTCTTTATCGTCGCGGCTAATCCTGCTCATGAAATTCATTTTTTAGAATACCTTGGTTTGGCGATTTGGTTAGTCGGTTTTGTTGGAGAAATGATTGCAGATAAACAACTTGCAACTTTTAAAAAAGATCCTGCAAACAAAGGCAAGGTTTGCGATACCGGATTATGGTATTATAGCCGGCACCCAAATTATTTTTTCGAATGGTTAACCTGGATGGCCTATTTTGTTTTTGCTTTGGCATCTCCGTCAGGAATGTTAGCAATCATCAGTCCTGCCATTATTTTATACCTGCTTACGAAGGTTACTGGTGTTCCCAACAATGAAGAACAGAACCATCGAAGCAAACCCGAAGCTTATAAAAGGTATCAGCAAACGACCAGTGCCTTCTTTCCCTGGAAGAAAAGTTAGCTGCATCAGCTAAAGTTACATTTCATTGAGCATGAAAATTTTAAAATTATATATCCAAACCTATATCTATAACCTATAATTCAATGTGGTACGATAAACTCCTAGAAAACGATAAATTACCAGATACCGCTTTACGTATGGGAATCCGGAAGCTTTGCAAACAGCGTTTAGACGATGAAACATTGGGTGACGAGGAATTGCAACAAGAAAAATTTATGGATTTGGTTGCCGAATTAAGGCAGTCGCCAATTGCAGTAAATACGGCCGAAGCAAATGAACAGCATTATGAGTTGCCGACCGAATTTTTTCAATATTGCCTGGGAAAAAACCTAAAATATAGCAGTGGTTACTGGAAGCCTGGTGTAAAAGATCTGGACACCTCAGAAGATGACATGTTGGCCTTAACTTGCAAAAGAGCAGGCTTAAAAAATGGTCAGAAGATATTAGAATTAGGCTGTGGCTGGGGGTCGCTTTCTTTGTATATGGCCAGCAAATTTCCAGAAAGTACCATTACAGTTGTCTCAAATTCTGCAACACAAAAAGTTTTTATTGACGAAACCGCGAAGCAAAGGGGAATTCAAAATTTAACGGTTTTGACAGCTGATATGAATACTTTCACCATTGCAGATACCTTCGATAGAATTGTTTCTGTAGAGATGTTTGAGCACATGCGGAATTATAAATTCTTGCTGAATAAGGTTTCCGGTTTCCTAAAGCCAAATGGTAAACTATTCGTTCATATTTTTACGCATAAAACACTGGCCTATAAATTCGAGGTAATAGATGAAACGGATTGGATGAGTAAGTACTTCTTCACCGGAGGGATTATGCCATCTAACCATTTATTTTTTTATTTCAATGATGATTTAAAAATTGATAAGCACTGGGTGGTAAATGGGACCAATTATGGAAAAACATCCGAAGCATGGTTGAGCAACATGGATAATCACAAGAAGGAGATTATGCCGATTATGGAAAAGACCTATGGAAAGGATCAGGCAGTGAAATGGTGGGTATACTGGCGGCTGTTCTATCTTTCCTGCGCAGAATTATTCAGTTACAACAAGGGGAATGAATGGATGGTTTGCCATTATTTGTTCGAAAAACGTGCCTAAGGCCAAAACAAGAAATTAGATTTCAAATCAATAATATGCAAAGACTTGCCATTGTTGGCTCCGGAATAGCAGGTATGGGTTGTGCCCATAAGCTGCAGCACCAATACGATATCACTGTTTTTGAAGAAGCAGATTATATTGGCGGTCATACCAATACCATTATGCTCGAAGAAGATGGAAAGCCCATTTATTTAGATTCTGGCTTCATGGTTTTTAATTACGAAACGTATCCTAATCTAACGGCGCTTTTTGCAGAAATCGGTGCGCCCGTAATGAAAACAGATATGTCATTCAGTGTGCAGTTTTTGCCGAAAAAATTAGAATACAGCGGTTCCAGTTTAAACCATTTGTTCGCACAGCGGAAGAACTTGTTTAATATTCCGTACTTGAAAATGCTGATGCAGATCAATCGATTTAATATGCAAAGCGTCGAGATCTTAGATCAGCCGCAGTATCAGCATTATTCAATAGGTAAATTTTTTAAGGAGTTCGGTTACAGTGATGAAATGCTTTGGCAGTATCTGATTCCGATGAGTGCTGCAGTTTGGAGCGCGCCAATGGAACAAATTCTGGATTTCCCTGCGGTAACCTTAATACGGTTTTTTAAAAACCATGGTTTCCTGGGTTTAGATACACAACATCAATGGTATACTTTAGAGAATGGCAGTCAGGCCTACCGGGAAAAGCTTATTGCTCCATTCCGCGATCGGATTAAAGTTAATCAAAAAATTGTCTCTGTTCGTAGATTAGAGAATGGCAAGGTCGAAGTAGTGAATTCAGAAGGAGCAGTTTATGAATTCGACAAAGTTATTATGGCCAGCCATGCCGATCAAACGTTTCAAATCGTAAAAGATAAAACGGCTCAGGAAACTGCATTACTTTCTAAGTTTAAATATCAATTAAATAAAGCTGTTGTGCATACAGATGAAGCTCAAATGCCCGAAGCAAAATTGGCCTGGAGTAGCTGGAATTATCGTGTAGAAAAACAAGGTGAAAAGTTATTGCCAAGTACGATTTATTGGATGAACAATTTACAGGGCGTTTCTAAAAAGACAAATTATTTTGTCTCGATTAATCCAACAGCCACTTTAAATCCAAACAAAATCGTGAAAGAAATTGATTACTATCATCCGTTGTTTGATGTGCCGGCTATGCAGGCGCAGGAACAGCTTACTCATCTAAATGAAACGGGACCTCTATACTATTGTGGCAGCTATTTTAAATACGGCTTTCATGAAGATGCTTACAAAAGCGCCGTAGATTTATGTGCCATGATGGATAAATATGGATAGGAAAAATCATAACATTTTGCCTTTTCATTCCCCTTTTTTAGAATTTGTCATTCATTGCCGACTTTGCTGTTTATTCATTGCCGTCGCGCTTCTGCCGACGGACTTAAAAAATTTTGTAAATTGAAATAAATGCCAAACAAACAACAAATTTCAAATTTTACATCGGCCATTTACACAGCCAAGGTGATGCATCATCGCCTTGCGCCAAAGAAGCATTCTTTTTGGTACAATGTATATATGTTTTATGTTGATTTAGATGAAATTGACCAGTTAGAGAAAAAGCTGCGCTGGTTTAGCAAAAATCGGTTTAATCTATTTTCTTTTAGGGATGCGGAGCATTTGCAGCTGCCAAAAAATAATGCCGACAAAAGCAAGGACACCAGACAGCATTTAGAAACCTATCTGATAGAGAATGGTATTGACGGCTCAAGCTTAAAGATCAGGTTATTAACCAATTTCAATGTGCTGGGATATAATTTCAATCCTGTTTCTTTTTACTATTGTTTTAATCAGGAAGAGCAACCAGTTTGTTGTGTGGCAGAGATAAGCAATACCTATCGCGAGATGAAGCTTTTCTTCTTTGGAAAAGAAGAACTGAGCGGAGATACCTTTAAAAAAATGACGGCAAAATATTTTTACGTTTCACCATTTATAGATCACGATGATATTTTTGATTTCAGTTTAAAAATCCCTGGCGAGGCGTTAGCCATCAGAATTGACGATCTGGATAAAAAAGGAAACAAGTTTTTTATAAGCACCTTAGTAGGCGAGCGTAAGGTATTAAGCGACGCAAATCTGTGGCGTTTTTTTTTAAAGATTCCGTTAATTCCTTTACAGATTATGGGTATGATCCATTGGCAGGCTTTTAAACTCTGGTTAAAAAAAATACCTTTTCATCCAAAAGCCGAAAACCCTGAGCTGCAACGCAACGTATATAAACCCTATAAACCAAACAAAATAGATCCGAACTGATTATGAATTCCGTTGTCGCTATAAAAACATCAACAGGTTTCTTCGAAAAAGTAGTGTTAAATGCGCTATCTAAGATGATATTGGGAAAGTTAGTGCTTTCAATGCCAAATGGAGATGTGCTTACTTTTGGAAACGGCGAGGATAAAATTTGTGCAAATATTCAGGTTAACCATCCAGACTTTTTCAAATCCATTGCTTTATATGGTGATATTGGCTTCGGCGAAGGATATGAAGCTGGCTCGTGGGATACCTCGAACATTACCAATGTTATTAAGTGGGTGATCCTGAATATCGAAAATGCACCATCTATTACCGGCAGTAAAGTAAAATCTGTGGCGCTGAACCTGTTTAAGTTTGTAAATAAAGTTACACATGTACGGAGGGCAAATACGTTGGCCGGATCTCGAAAAAATATAGCTGCACATTACGATTTAAACAATGATTTCTTTGCCACCTTTCTAGATAAAACAATGACCTATTCCAGTGGCTATTTTTTAGATGAACATGTAGGATTAGAAGAGTCGCAATATGCTAAATATGATCGGCTGGCGAAGCAGCTTAAGGTGAAACCGACGGATCACGTTTTGGAAATTGGAAGTGGCTGGGGAGGAAATGCAATATTCTTGGCTAAGCATTATGGCTGCAAAGTTACCTCCGTTACCATTTCAAAAGAGCAGCAAAAATGGGCTATTGAGCGCGTGAAGGCGGAGGGATTGGAAGATCAGGTCTCCATTATCATTCAGGATTACCGTAAAATTGAGGGGACTTTTGATAAGATTGTATCAATTGAGATGCTGGAAGCAGTTGGACATCAGTATCTGAAAACTTATTTTGAGAAATGCCAATCGCTCTTAAAACAAGATGGTATTTTTGCTTTTCAGGTGATTACTTCGCCGGATTGCAGGTACAATAAATTAAGAAACGGCGTTGATTGGATTCAAAAGCATATTTTCCCTGGTTCACTATTGCCTTCTGTTGCGGCAATTAATAAAGCAGTAAACAATACAGGCGACTTAACTTTAGTTGATTTGAAAGATATGGGCTTAGATTACGCAAAAACACTTCACCTCTGGTTTCTGGAATTTAATAGACACCTGGATCAGGTAAGGGCGTTAGGATTTGATGATGCTTTTATCCGCAAATGGAACTACTACCTTAATTATTGCGAAGCCGCTTTTGCGATGCGTAATATTAATGTGATGCAACTTGTTTACACCCGGCCAAATAATACCACCAGGTAAGCACTAACGGATTTTTGCATGATGTAAATGTCTTCAGTTAAACAAAAAGGTCTAAAGCGGATAAAAAGGTAATATTCATAGTGCTTTTTTATTTTGAGCCCGGTACGGCTTTGTATTTTTAAAGAATATTTTGTCGGCAGGCTGTGTTTTTTGTCCTTCCAGGTATCATTCAAAAATAAAGTTTCTCCATCATTATCATTTTCATTTTTTTTAGTACTTAATATTCGTCTTTCTTGCTGCATATCTGGTTTTTACGGATAAAAGTTGCACCTTTGCCGTCCAACTAACTTCTTCTGTCCAAAAACTATTCTTTCGGTTGTAACAAATCGCATGCTGTGCAGACTAATAAACAAAGACTAACTAATTAAAATGAAACAATTTTTACTCTCAATCCTTTTTCTTGGAACATTTATCAACGCACAAGCACAATTTCCTGCCAGTGGCTTTGGTGGAGGAGCAAAGAAACCCACAGTGTTCGGACGTATTACCGCAACAATTTTAGATTCCGTTACCAAACAACCAATTGATTATGCAACAGTATCTTTAGTGATTGCTAAAGACAATAAATCGGTAAACGGAGGTGTAACCGATCCAAAAGGAAAATTATCGCTGCAAAATATTGCACCAGATACCTATAAACTGATGATTGGATTTATGGGATACAAAACCAAATCAATCACGGTAACAACCACACCATCAAAGCCAGATCAGAATCTGGGAACTATCTATATCTCTTCTACAGAGAATACACTAGCTGATGTTCAGGTTCAGGGAACCAAAGCTGTAATTGAAAATAAAATCGACAGGATGGTTTACAATGCAGAAGCTGATGGTACAAATGCTGGTGGTGATGCAACTGATGTAATGCGTAAAGTGCCAATGCTTTCTGTAGATGTTGATGGAAATGTGCAGTTGCGTGGTGGTGCTGTTCGTGTTTTGATTAATGGAAAACCATCAGGAACAATGGCAAGCAGTGTTGCCGATGCCTTGAAAATGATTCCGGCAGAACAAATTAAAAGCGTAGAGGTAATCACCAGCCCGTCGGCTAAATATGATGCAGAAGGTTCTGGCGGTATTATCAACATCATTACTAAAAAATCGAATGCACAGGGGGTGAGCGGAAGCATCAATACATCCGTTGGAACAAGACAAAATAATGGTGCCTTTAATTTAACTGCCAAAACGGGCCGTTTAAGTGTGAACACCAGCTTAGGTGCTAACTTAGCTTATGCGCAAGATTCGAGGTTGTTATTTGAGAATAATACCCGTACAGACTCTGCAGGGATAACCAGGATAAACAGTATTATTCAGAATGGGATCTCCAAATTTAGCCGCAACGGTTACAATGGAAGTTTTGGCGCAGATTATGATTTTAATGCTTATAACAACGTTAGCTCGACCATCAAATACAACAATTTTTCTAACGGTGGGCCTGGAAGCGCCGATTACAATTTGAATGGTGCACAGTTGAGAAACATAAGTAATATGGACGTTGGTTTCAATAACTTCGATTGGAATGTTGATTATAAGCACACTACTAAAAAAGAAGGCGAAGAGTTTACCATTTCAGGTCAATTGTCATCAGGCCAGAACACTACCGATTTCGAAAATGAGATTATTGGAAGTAACTTCCCGGCAATAAGTAGCAGCAACGTTGGTAAAAACAAAGAATATACTGCTCAAACAGATTACACTTATCCATTTAGTAAATCAACTACTTTAGAGGTTGGTGCAAAAGGAATTTTCAGAAACATCAACAGTGAGTTTTCAAATAACGCTGCACAAGATTTTGAATACAGCCAGGATGTTGCTTCAGCATATGGTGTAATAAGCTTCAAGTTGAATAAGAAATATAGCTTTAAAGGTGGTTTAAGATCTGAATATACCACGATTGATTTTAATACTGCACAGGGAGGTACCCAGACAAATGATTATTTCAATCTTTTCCCAAGTGCAATTCTATCCAGAACTTTAAAGGGAAATGCCACATTAAAACTAAGCTATAACCGCAGGGTTCAAAGACCAACCTTAGCTTATTTAAATCCTTTCCGTAACGAGAGCGATCAGTTTAATATCCGTCAGGGAGAGCCAACACTAAATCCTGAGTTAAGCGATAATCTTGAGTTAGGTTATTCTACCTTTATTAAAGGTTCTGTAATTAACGCTTCCGTATTTTACCGTCGCACAGGTGGTGTAATCGAAAGTTCAATTACCCCATTTAGAGAAGGAGGTTTGGACAAAACCTTAACTACGTACATTAACGTAGGTACAGCCCAAACCTATGGTGCCAATTTATTTGCTTCCTATAACCCAAAACCAAAATGGACTTTAATGACTAACCTGGGTGTAAATACCTATGAAGTAAGCAATACACAAACAGGCATTAGCACAGGCACGTTTTTAAACTATAATATTTTTGGCCGCTCGGCTTACGGCTTTGGCAAAGGCTATAATTTTGAATTGTTTGGAGTAGTGAATTCGCCAAGAAGAACCTACCAGGGGAAAACAGATGCCATGGTGATTTATGGTGCATCCTTTAAAAAGGATATCTTAAATAAAAAAGGATCTATTGGAATTAATACATTAAACCCTTTCAACAGAGATTTACACATTAAAACAGTTAACAATTCTGTAACCACTGTAGGTAATAAAACCAGTACACTTTTCCAGAGTTCTAACATTTACTATCCATTGCGTTCTTTTGGTGTAAACTTCAGTTACTCATTCGGTAAATTGAAATTCACCGAAAAGAAAAAGATCAAAAATGATGATGTGAAGCAAGATCAGCAGCAAGGTGGTGGAATGGGTGGCGGTTTGCAGCAGTAAAGCCCAATAATCGATCATGTTTAAGAGCTTTCGAATTCATTCGAAGGCTCTTTGTTTTTGTCAAATCAATTTTATGTGTAATAAATACACTAAGCTAATCTGTTATTTGCTGTAAAAGAATTTTTGTCTGCATGTTTTAGCGGAATTTACCTCGTTTTTAATAGTCCTTTGCGGTTTTCTGCTGAATTTGATTCTGCTTTGTGCGGGATTTTTATACTAAAACGTTATATTGCATCTGCTAACAATCATCAACCCTAAATTCTTGAAATATGAAGAGAGTCTTTACCTCACTTTTTCTCCTGTGCATTTTACTTACCGGCTTATCCGCATTTGCTCAGGTAAAAACGGTAACCGGAAAAATCACATCCATAGATGACGGCGGGCCCTTGCCGGGGGCAAGCATCAAAATTAAAGGTAGCAATACAGGAACATCGACAGATGCGAACGGAAACTTTACCATTCAGGTACCATCATCAAGCGCAGTACTTATAATTAGCTTGGTGGGCTACAAGCTGCAGGAAGTTACAGTGGGCGAGAGAAGTACCATCAATCTGGGGCTTGCTTCTGATTCGCAACAATTGCAGGAAGTAACTGTTTCAACAGCGCTGGGAATCACCAGACAAGCAAAATCACTTGGTTATGCTGCACAAACAGTGAACGACAAAGATTTGAATTTCAATCATCAGCCAAATTTAATCAACGCGTTGCAGGGAAAGGTTGCAGGCGCTACGATTTCGAGTACAGGCGGAGGACCTGGCCAGGGTGCAAGCATTCGTGTTAGGGGAGTAAACTCTATCGACCCGAACATATCCAGCGATCCACTTTATGTAATCGACGGCGTACAAATTGATAACACGACCTCAACGCAAGGCGCTAATCCAGACGGGACTGCTTATGGTTCGAGGGGAGTTACCAACAGGGCTTCTGATATCAACCCAGATGATATTGAAACCATTAATATTTTAAAAGGTGGCGCCGCAACAGCACTATATGGCTTAAGGGGTGCAAATGGTGTGGTTGTCATCACAACCAAGAGAGGCAAGCAAAATGGACTTCAGATTAACTTTAATAGCAGTTATGGTTTTAACGAAGTTTTGGTTAGTCCGAAGGTACAAACAGAATATACACAAGGAGTTTTAGGGGTGTATATCAATCCACCGGGCGGAATCGGACCAGCCTGGGGACCAACAATTGCAGAGGCGAAGGTGATTGATCCAAGCCATCCGGATAAACTTTATAATAATTACGACCAGGCTTTTGGTACCGGCCATCAGGTAAAAAATTCACTTTCATTAACCGGTGGGAGTGATGTGGTTAAATTTTTTTCCTCCATCTCGCAGCTTTACGAAAAAGGGATGATGCCCAATACGGATAACAGAAATTTCTCTGGCAGGCTAAACACAGATTTCATCATCAGTCCTAAGTTAAAGGCATCTGTAAATATGAATTTCACCAATTCTGGCGGTTATACTTACAGTGCCGATCGTTTTGGCGAAGGTTTGGCTTATTTCTCGCCAAGGTATGATGTAGCCGATTATCAAAACCCAGATGGTTCTCAAAAATATTTTGGCACCAATAACCCGATCTGGGGTACAGCAAATAACAAGCTGAAAGGCGATGTGAACCGATACATTGCTGGTGCAAGTTTAACCTACGACCCATTAAAATGGTTAAACTTTTCTTATCGTTTTGGTGTGGATACCTACAATGAAAACCGGGTGAGAACGGCTCGCGGACCGATGTATACCGGCGAAGCGATGTATGATAACAGTCTGGGCTTTTATGGAGAATATAACACTAAGTTTAGAACGCTGAACAGTACTGTTGTAGCAACAGCTTCTACAAAGATTGGTGCAGATATCACCGGAACATTGCGATTGGGGCAAGAACTCTATGATCGCAGAATCAAAGAAACCGGAACGTTAGGTAGTATTTTAGGAATTTACAATTTTTTTAATTTAGCAAACGCCGGGGTGCTCACGCCAAGCCAGACACTGAGGGAAAAGCGGCTGATAGGTTATTTTGGTGAGGCGACGTTCGATTATAAAAACTATTTATTTTTAACCTTAACGGGAAGAAATGATATTACTTCAACATTGCCTAAAGCAAACCGGTCGTTCTTTTATCCATCTGCAAGTTTAAGTTATGTGTTCTCGGATCACTTTAAATTGCCGGAAGTAATTAGTCAGGCGAAACTGAGATTATCTTATGCCCGAATCGGGAAAGATGCTTCTGAATATTCAACCTTTACGGGTTACACACCTTACATTTCTTTACCTACCGGAACAGGTGGTTTAACCATCGGCGCAAACCTGGGCAATCCGGATTTACTGCCAGAATTTACTAATACTTATGAGGCAGGATTAGAAATGTCGTTCTTTAAAAACCGGTTGGGATTTGATTTCACTTACTATTATTCACTGAGTACAGATCAGATTATCCAAACGCAGATCTCATCTGCAGTGGGTTATGTGACCAAATCAATCAATGCGGGCGACATCAGAAATCGCGGTGTTGAATTGGTTATTAATGGTAAACCCATTGTTGGAAAAGACTTCAACTGGAGCACCAACCTTAACCTTTCAGCAAATAGAAATAAAGTACTCACCATGCCAAATGGAATTACCGAAATTGTTTATGGTGCTGCCAGAGGTTATGGCAATGCAGGCGTAACCATGAAACTGATAGAAGGCCAGGCCTATGGTAATATCTATGGTAGTTATTTCAACAGGTATTATGGCACACAAGCAGAAGATCCGGTTTACCTGGATAAAAACCTGCCATTGTTAATTGGTGCAAATGGCTTTCCGAGTATTTCCGGAGGGAAACAAAAATTATTGGGTAACTCTCAGCCAGATTATATCATCGGGTTTGGTAATAACTTCAGCTATAAAAATTTTAGCCTGAATGTATTGTTTGATGCCCGTTTAGGTTTTGAAAAATACAACTGGCTTGAAGATTTTTATTCCGCATTTGGCTTGCCGGATTACACGGCAGACAGGCGCACAATGAGGGTTTTTGACGGCGTTTTAGCAAACGGTCAGCCCAACACCAAATCTGTTTACATGGGTCAGAGATTTGGTCCGGATAATGTAGATTATGGCGAAGGTTATTATCGCATTTTATACCGGAATGTTTCTGAGCCATTTGTGAGCGATGCCTCATGGGTACGCCTACGATCTGCTAGTTTGAGTTACCGCCTGCCTACAGAATGGTTACCTGCAAAAGCCATCAAAACCGCTTCGTTATCTGTAACCGGAAATAATTTGTGGTTGTGGACTAAATATTATGGAGTAGATCCCGAATCCAGTTCTTATGATTCTGGCAGCAACAACGACGGTTCAGCAGGATTTACTTATCCATCTGCCCGTACCATTATGTTTACTTTAAATGTTGGTTTTTAAAATTATTAAGATGCAAAAGATTATAAAATATACACTGTTTTCTGCGCTGTTTGCAACACTTGGTTTGCAAGGCTGTAAGGATAGTTATTTCGATAAATTATCCGATAATCCAAACCAGGTTGCTAACCCAACACTAAGCACTTTGTTGGCTACCTCCACTTACAAGGCCGGTTTCAATAACTATAGTGTGGCCAGTATTATTCTGCCTTATGTCCAATACACGGCAAATCCAGCAGCGAATGGTGCCGGAGATACCTTTCAGGCGATTGATTTTAGTGCTACATGGGATTTACTTTATTTTGCCATGGCAGATGCCAATGAAATGAAAAAGCTGGCAATTGCACAAAATTCAAGCGAGTATAAAGGCGTAGCAGATGTACTAATTGCCTACAACTTGATCATGGTGAATGACCTCTGGGGCAGCGCACCATTTTCAGAAGCCTTTAATATCAATAACCTGGTTCCTAAATATGATAAGCAGGAAGATGTTTATGCGTCAACAATGGCACTGGTAGACGAAGCGATCGTGGAGTTATCAAAAACAAATGCTACCGTAAAACTTGCAGCAGCCAGCGATTTAATTTATGGAACAACGGCTTCTACAGAAAGGGCTAATTGGCTAAAAATGGCATATGGACTGAAAGCTAGGTTATTAAATAAAGTGAGCAAGCGCAGTACTTATGATCAGGTTGCGGTGTTAGATGCGGTAAGCAAATCTTTCACAAGCAACGATGAAGATGCCAGAATGCAAACCTTCAGAGAGCGGAGTCCATGGGCTACAGTAGCCTTAAACAATGAAAATCAATCGTTAGGTGGCTGGCTTTCAGAGCAGCTGGTAGATGCTTTGAATGGAACTACTTATCCAGGAGTTGTTGATCCGCGGCTACCAAAAATAACTGATTTAACCGTTGATGGAAAATATATCGGTACCGTTAATGGGGCCGGAAACCGTTTACCAGGGGCAAATACAAGAAAAGATGAAAATTACATTTCCCGCAACTCGCCATGGAGTGGCAATACTTCGCCAATTTTTATCATCACCTATGCAGAATTAAAGTTTATTGAAGCTGAAGCGGCCTTTAATATCGATAAAACCCGTTCTTATAATGCCTATTTAGCAGCAATTCGTGCAAATATGGATAAGTTCCAGGTGGCAGCAGTTGATAAAGAAGCCTATCTTTCCCAGCCAACAGTTGCTGTTGGTGCGGTAGCACTTACCAAAAACCTTATTTTTAAAGAGAAATATATCGCAACCTATCTCAATCCCGAAGCCTGGAATGATGCACGCCGTTTTGATTATCAGTATAAAGATTTTACGATGCCTGCCAATGCGGCGTTGCCTACCTTTATTCGTCGCTTAGATTATACCCAGGGCGAAAGAAGTAAAAACGGAGCGAATGTACCTGCAGATGTATTGAGAACAACTAAATTGTGGTGGGATCAATAAGACGGTTCAATAATTTTTGGTAGAAACGCTATCGTTTGCCAACACCAATTATTAACTTGGATAGACACGGAGTATTATAGATTTTGATATCTGTGTCTCTCCTTTTTATCTGTGGTTGATCAAAAAATTTACCTATCAATTGGAATATTACCAGTGATAAAAAACAAATATAACAACCATTAGAACACTGAAAATACTATTCTGAAACCCCAAGATATGAAGCCGTCGCTTTTTACATTACTGTTATTGAGCTTAACAAGTTACATCTTCGCACAATCATTTTCAATGCAATCGGTATTGAGTTACCCGTTTCCTAGCCAATTGGTCGCTGCTCCAATTGGATCAAGAATTGCCTGGGCTGCGAATGAGCAAGGTAAAAGGAATGTTTATATCGCAGATGCACCAGGATATGAAGCGAGAAAACTGACAGCATATTCTGAAGATGATGGTCAGGAGCTTACCAGTCTTTCTTTTTCGGCAGATGGAAACTGGATCGTTTTTGTTAGGGGTGGAGATCATGGTGGAAGGGATGGCGGACCTGTAAATGCTTCTTCTGCTCCGGTTGCCCCAAGAATGTTGGTCTTCGCCTTAAATATTCAAGATAAAAGTATCAAGGCCTTGGGTGAGGGTGATCATCCATTAATTTCCCCAGATAGCAAAACCGTTATTTTTGAAAACGCCGGACAAATCAAATGTGCTCCAATTGATGGTGCCACGGCAACGAGCAATTTATTTTATGCTAAAGGCACAAATAGTAGCTATAAATGGTCGCCTGATGGCAAGAAATTGGCTTTTGTTTGTAACCGAAGTGATCATTCTTACATCGGTATTTATACAGATCAGAAAACCCCAATTCAATGGTTAATGCCATCTTTCTCCCGAGATATAATGCCTTCTTGGTCGCCAGACGGATCGGAAATTACCTTTGTTAGGTTGCCTGGAGTAGGGAGTGAAACAGACGCTGTTTTAATCAGGAAACATCAGCCATGGGCGATATGGAAAGTAAAAGTGACAGATGGAAAGGGCATGCAAATTTACAAAGCACCCGAAACAATCATGGGATCCTACCCGCAAATGGAAGGCGGAGCCAATTTAATTTGGGCCAATAACAGAATCGTTTTTACGTCTTATCAGGATGGGTGGCCTCATCTTTATTCAATAAACCCTGATGGAACTGATCAAAAAATCCTCACGCCGGGAAACTTCACCACAGAAAACATCAAGCTTAGTGATGATCGAAAAACCCTTGTTTTCGCCTCGAATACTGGCAAAAATAAAGATGATCTGGACAGACGACACATCTATCGCGTTTCTGTAGATCAAGCAGATATGAAATTACTTACGGCAGGAAATGGGATCGAAGCTTATCCGGTAATTGCTGGCGATAATAAAACGGTATTTTGTCTAAGTGCTACCTCCCAGAGGCCGCTTTTGCCTGCGAGAATTAATCAGGGTAAACTTGCTTTATTAGGAGCTGGTTTAATTCCAAAAGATTTTCCGTTAACCGCCATGATTACGCCATCGCATGTTAGTTTTAAAGCTGCGGATGGAAAGATAGTTTATGGTCAGCTATTTTTGCCTAAGCAGGTGATGAAAAATCATCCAGCCATTGTGTATGTGCATGGCGGTCCGCAGCGGCAAATGCTACTGGGCTGGAATCCGATGGATTATTATTCAATTGATTACGCATTAAACCAATACCTCGTTAACCTCGGCTTTACAGTTCTTTCGGTTAATTATAGATTAGGATTAGGTTATGGATATGATTTTCATAAACCGCTAAATGCAGGCGCGCAAGGGGCGTCAGAATATCAGGATATTAAAGCTGCGGGCGAATGGCTAGCCAAACAACCCTATGTCAATGCTGAAAAAATTGGAATTTATGGAGGTTCTTATGGTGGCTATCTCACCGCCCTGGCCTTGGGCAAAGATTCGAAACTCTTCGCAGCAGGTGTTGATATTCATGGCGTAAATAATCGGTTCAGTACTAACATGGTCGCGGGAAAAGCGCCAGCTCCAGATACCAAAGAAGCGGAAAAAATCGCTTTTGAATCGTCGCCAATTAGCTACATCAATACCTGGACTTCTCCCACATTAATCATTCATGCAGATGATGACCGAAATGTCGCCTTTGGTCAGAGTGTAGATTTGGTAAAGCGTTTTGAAGATGACAAATTCGAATTCGAATCGTTGGTTATCCCAGATGATACGCACCATTGGATGAAGTTTTCTAATGGAGTAAAAGTTAGCGAAGCGACGGCTGAATTTTTGAAACGACAACTGATGAAAAATTAATTTTTCTTAATGTTTTTCAGAATCATTAAACTCAAGGCATTGAAGGCGTAACCACTAATATTATTTTGCAGCATCACCACCGATTGATCGTAAAATAGGGGAACTACTGGTGAATAATCCATCACCATCTGGTCCATTTTGCGGTATAATGCGAAACGCTTTTGATCATCTGCTTCATAATAGCTTTGCTCAAAAAGCTTGTCGAATTGTTTGTTGTAATAAGCGAAGTAATTCGGTCCGTTGGGCACTTTGTTCTTAGAATAAAACATAGAAAGGAAGTTCTCGCCATCTGCGTAATCTGCCAACCAGGATCCACGAAAAAAATTCACATTGTTTTTAGACATCAAATCCCTTAAACTCGAACTTGGGCTAACGTCTATTTTCACTTTCAAGCCAATGTTAGTGAGTTCGCCCTGAATAAATTCAATTAAATCTTTATAGGTTGTGGTAGTATTCAAGGTAATTTCAGGTAAGCCCTTTCCACCTGGAAAGCCTGCTTCTCTGAGTAATTTTGCAGACAAAACCGGATTATAAGTATAACCTTTTACTGCCAGGCTATCAAAGCCGGGCATTCCTTTCGGAATAAACCCGGAGGTTGCCGCAATCCCGATTCCATTTCTTAAATACCTGATCAGCTTATCGCGATCGATGGCGTAGTTAATGGCCTGACGGATTTTTTTAACCCTCAAGGGCGACTTTTTTACGATTGCCAGGTTAGTATCTACTAAAATTCCAACATATTCGGTACAGATGTACGGACTTTTTTTTAGGATAAATTTCTCTTTATACTTCGAGACCATTTTGCCGCTTTTTGTGAGGATATCATCGCGGTAGCTACCATCTACATTGTAATAGAAATCGAGGTCCTTTTTAAGGAAACTCATAAAACCACTTTGCTTATCGGTAATAAAAGTTGCTTTCACTGCATCAAGATAAGGCAATTTAACCCCTGAAAGGTCTTTCTCAAAATATTTCTCGTTCTTAAGCAGTACGAGTATTTCGCCTTCCTTCCAGTATTTAAACTTAAACGGACCGGTTCCAATCGGGTGGCTCCTAAAATCCTTCCCATAATGTGTTACTACCTCTTTCGGCACAACAGAGCAATATTGTGTGGTTAGCAGGTTCATAAAAGGAGGGAAGGGCTTTACCAGCTTAATCTGAAAGGTAGAATCGTTCAGGGCGATAAAATTATTCTGGTCTTTAACTTTATCACTAAAAATCCAACCACCAGAAGAAGCGACTTTCGGGTCGATCAATCTGTAGAAGCTATAAGCAAAATCACTTGCCGTAACCTTTCTTCCTTTTCCGTTAATGAAAATCGGATCATCGTGAAAGAAAACATCATTGCGTAGGTTGAAGGTGTAAATTAAAGCATCATCAGATACCTGCCAGCTTTTGGCGATGCATGGAATGGTTTTTAAACTGGAATCAATCTGCACCAGGCCGTTAAAAATCTGGTTAGTCATCCATATCGCATTCTGGTTACGGGCAAAAGCTGGATCAATCGAAGTTAAACCCTGATCCAGGTTGATGTTGAAGGTTTTTTTGTTGCTATTTTGAGCATCCTGATTGCAGGAAGTGAAAAGAATAGGTAAGAAAATCCAAAATATATAATTAAATGGAGCCTGCATGAAATAAGGATTGTTATTTTTGCACAAATTAATAAATTTAATGCAGATGTCTTTTTTAAACGATTTATTTATCGGCCTTGATGCCACATTACGCGAAGATTTACAGGAGCGTTTAGATATTGTGGAACATAAGATTAAATTTATGGATAAAGTTCCGGTGGCTTTGCTGGATGTAAGCAACACGCCAGGCTACCTGCTTTCTGAGGAAATCACTTTTGCTGGTGGAATGCTGGAAACCGATATTCTGAGTGCCGTGTTTATCATTTATTATCAGTCTGGCAAAACATTAACTGATTTAATGCGTGAAGTGCCAATAGCTTTAAGCGAAGATTGGCAAGCGGTAAAAAATAACCGGATAATTCTCCTCAATGACGATACTACACGTGAAAGATCTGCTGAAAATGCTGTTTCACTGATTGAAGACCTGGCAGAAATGTTGCATCCCGGCTCATTTATTTTTGGCCATGAAGGTGATAAATGGATTAGGTTCGGCGTTTGAGGGCGATAAATGTAAATTAGGGGAATAGGGAAATGGAAAATAGGGAAATAGGAAATAGATAAGAAAGGGAAGAGCGAATGGAAAAGAGTGGAGTGCAGGATAGAAAGCAGGGCATATAGCGGAAGAAACCATGTTGGAGCAATAACCTCTTAAGTTTAAAATTGATAATGAGAAAGATTATTATAATCGGGATGTTGACCTGTTCATTTTTGTTGGCAAATGCCCAGGTGGTACCCACTTTAACTGCCGATGTAGCAGAAAAACTTTCCAGAATGCCTTTGAGCTGTATTAGTCAGGAGTTTCCAAATAAAACTTCGCATGTTGCAAATACTGCAGTAGATGGTCGGTTGTTGCCAAGAGAACTGCATCCGGCATTTTACGGCTGTTTAGACTGGCACAGTTCTGTCCACGGGCATTGGATGTTATTGCGCTTGCTTAAAACAATACCTGATTTAAAAAATAAAGCCGAAATAATTGCTCAATTAAATGCCACGTTGACTCCTGAAAAGATGAAGGCAGAGGCGGATTACTTTACTAAATACCAGGTTGCCAATACCTATGAGCGCACTTATGGCTGGGCTTGGTTATTAAAACTTGATCAGGAATTATATACTTGGGATAATCCTGATGCGAAGAAATGGTATGCGGCCTTGCAGCCACTCACTCAACAAATATTAAAGCTTTGGAAAGCTTACTTGCCTAAGCAAACTTATCCAAACCGGACAGGCGTGCATCCTAACACAGCCTTCGGATTGGTTTTTGCGCTAGATTGGGCCAGGACTTTTAAGGATGCTGATTTTGAAAAGCAGATTGATGAGAAAGCAAAAGCATTTTATTTAGATAATACCGCAACCCCTGCATACCTCGAACCTGACGGTTCTGATTTCTTTTCACCAAGCCTGGAAATAGCCGATTTAATGAGGCGGGTGTTGCCCAACAAACAATTCGTAAGCTGGTTAAATAAATTTTACGAAGAAAAAAGTATTAAACGGATAAGCGATTTACCGGTAATCAGTGATATTAATGATTATCAAGGTGTTCATTTAGTTGGTTTATCCTTTACGCGGGCCTGGTGTATGAAAGGCATTGCCAGTGAACTACCGAAGAATCATAAGTTAAAGAAGCATTTTGAAACAACTGCAGATCGTTTTCTAGCCAATGCCTTACCGCTTGTTTTTGCAGGTAACTATGGTGGAGATCACTGGTTGGCATCTTTCGCCGTATATGCGTTAGAGAAGTGATAATTGCTGAGTATTGCTCCTAATTAAGCGGCTTGTGTTGATCACAAGCCGCAAACTAAGCGTAATGTTGAGGTTGCGTTTATTGATTTTTATTTTGCTATTTCCTTCTAAACAGGCCAAAGTTATACCCAAAGCCGGCAACGTAATTGGTATAGCCATTGCCGTTGGAGCCTTTGGCAAAAAATTCTATATTATCTCCTTTTTTAAGCGGAATTTGATAGCCTAGTCCTTATGCCTGGTAAAAGTTGTTGGTGGCGTAAGTGCCATAATTATAGTTTGATCCTGCACCTTTGTATTGGTAGTTTGTGGTTTCATATGCCTCCTGGTAACCGAAGTCGGCTGATAAATAGAAGCCGCCCAGATAGTATTTTGCACCAGCATAGAATGCGTTTTGCAGGAGTTTGTAATTTTGTACCTGAGTTAGGCTTGCGCTGCTTGCAAAGTCAGAAGCATTGCCGTTTTTTTGCGTATAAGCAATGTTAACGCCCGCCGTAAATCCCCAATGTTTGTTTAGTCGGTATTTATAGCCTATTTCTGCACCGTAAACAGGCGCTTTCATCGTAGAATTAAATCCAATAAACGGTGATACATGAACGGAGTGCCTGATCAAAGAATCCTGGGCTTTGAGGTGGCTGATGTTGATGGCGAAGAAGAGCATCGTGAGAAGTATGTTTTTAGTTTTCATATCGCTAAAATATAATGACTAAAACCACATTCAGATTTATTAACCTGGTTTAACTTGGTTTACAATTTTTAACTTAAATTCTGTTAAAACGATCGACTAATCCATCTTAGATTGATAATTAACAAAGTTTTATGGAACGAGTGCAAGCGTTAGATCAGTTCCAGATTTCGTAGCCTTAAATTCTGTTTGTAATAAAAAAACCTAAAACCTAACAAACTTGTCGATCTGTTCATTAGTGAATTTAATAGTATCTTCCTGAATTAAGTTTGCTGATGAATCCAACTCTTGTTTAATGTTTGGAATGTGGATGCGGAGCGGAAGTACATTGAGGTGTATATAGTGGCAAACCCCTGTAAAATGGTCGATGCCACGAATGTTACCGTATTTCCCGGATGAAATGCCCACTAATGCTGCTTTTTTATCATAGAAACTATTCGGAAAATCACAGGCATCGATCAGTACTTTGAGCGCACCCGGGAAACTCCCATTGTATTCTGGTATAACGAAGATAAACTTACTGGTTTTTTCGATTAAATCCTGTATTTCTTGAAAGGCAGGAGAGCGTTTGCCAAACATGTCGGTGTTTAATACATCAGCAGGAAGCTGCTCCAGGCTAAATAGCATAGCTTCTTCATCGCGGAGTTTTAATTGCGCTTGGTAATATTTGGCAATTTTTAGCGTATTGCTATTGGGTCTGTTGGTGCCTGCTATTATTGTAATCATGGATGAATTGTTAATAAGATGTTCAAAACCCGAAAGCCCTTATTGCTAAAATTGCCATATAGTTTGTATCTTAGCTGATTGAGAAAAAGGGCGTAAACAACGCAAAAATAGAACTTTTTGCCGATTAAAAGGCATAAAATATACGCAGCCCAAATAAACGTTAGTTAAATTTCGGATAGATAGATGAGCAAAATTATTGCATTAGCAAATCAAAAAGGTGGTGTTGGTAAAACAACTTCATCTATAAACCTGGCTGCCAGTTTAGCCGTACTAGAATATAAAACTTTATTAGTAGATGCTGATCCTCAGGCAAATTCAACATCAGGTATCGGTTTCGATCCCCGAAATATAAAAGATAGTATCTACGAATGTATCATTAATGATATTGATCCAAGTCAGGCGATTCAGAAAACTGATACCCCTAATTTAGATTTGCTTCCAGCGCATATTGACCTGGTAGGTGCTGAAATTGAGATGATTAACCTGAATAACCGTGAATACAAAATGAAAGCGGTTCTGGAGAAAATCAAAGATCAATACGATTTCATCATTATCGACTGTTCCCCCTCGCTTGGTTTAATTACCATCAATGCGTTAACAGCGGCAGATTCCGTTATTATCCCTGTACAATGTGAGTATTTCGCTTTGGAGGGTTTAGGAAAATTATTAAATACAATTAAGATTGTACAAAACCGTTTAAATCCTGATTTGGAGATAGAAGGTATTTTACTAACCATGTATGATGTACGTTTACGTTTATCTAACCAGGTAGTAGAAGAAGTAAGAACGCATTTCCATGAATTGGTTTTCGATACCATTATTCAGCGGAATACGCGTTTAAGTGAGGCCCCGAGTTATGGCGTTTCAGTAATTATGCATGATGCAAATTGCAAAGGTGCCATCAATTACCTTAACCTTGCCAGAGAAATTGTGAAGAAGAACGGCTTGTTAAGAGAGGAAGAAAATATAGACTCAGCAACTTTATAAATTATAGATGACATCTTTTCAGCGAAAAACAGGTTTAGGAAGAGGGTTAAGTGCGCTTTTAGATGATAGCGA
>JAZBLB010000034.1:0-50594 GCA_037032985.1 Bacteroidota bacterium | reverse complement strand
GATATAGAAAATAACGTAAGTTTCGTTGATGAACAAAACAAGGTCACCTTTAATCCAGATGTACTTGGAATAAAGCAACTTGTTGAAAATCTTAAACCGGACTTACAAGCCGTTCTTGATTTAGTTTATTATAAAGGCTACACACATGTGGAAGCTGCAGAAAAGTTAGATCTGCCATTGGGTACGGTGAAAACCCGCATTCGTTTGGCTATTATTGAATTGAGGAGGAGTTTTAATTAGCGTGGAAAATTTAAAAGCATATATCGAATCTGGAGTACTTGAACTGTACGTTTTAGGTGATTTATCACCTGAAGAGACACAGCAGGTTAAGGAAATAGCACTTCAACATCCGGAAGTTAGGGCGGAATTAGCGGCCATTGAGCAAGCTATGGAAGAATATGCAATGCAAAATGCAGTACAACCCTCTGCAGACGTTGAAACAAAATTATTTGAAAAGTTAGGAATTAGCAGCGTAGCAGAAGAGCCAAACAACTTGTCTTCTCCAATAACAAAAGTGGAGGCTAAAGTAGTTCGATTGAGTGGTAATGATGGCAAAGTAAAAACTCTTCGTTATGCATTGGTTGCTTGTATTGCACTTTTAGTCATTAGTACCGCAGCCTTATTCATTACTTATAGCAAACTCACTGATGCACATAATCAAATTGCAAGTCTAAATTTAGATAAAGAAAAATTTGCAGGTGTAGTGAGTAAATTAGAATACACTAACCAGGGATTAAATAATCTGGTTGAAATGAGCGAAAGTAAAGACTGGGCAACAATTCAAATGAAAGGTCAGGCCATTAGTCCTACTTCTAAAATGAATGTTTATTGGAACAAGAAAGATAAAAGCGTTGTTATCAATTACTTGGCTATGGATTTACCAAAAACTGATGCCCAACATGAATATCAGCTATGGGCTTTAGTGAATGGAAAACCGGTAAGTTTAGGTGTTTTTGAAACCTCTAACTCGGTCTCCAAAGAAACATTAGCAAAAATGCAAACGATAGAGGAAGCCCAGGCATTTGCAGTTACCCTTGAGCCTATGGGTGGAAGCGTAATCCCTACAATGGAAAAACTAACTGTTATGGGTGGCGTTTAAAGTATAAAAGTGTTAACACATAAAAAAACCGACAATTGCTAATTATCGGTTTTTTTATGTGTTATGATTTCTGTGCGTACTTCACTTCCTCATAAGGCTGAACCAGTACCCAACCTTCGCCAAAAAACTCAAGCTGGAATGATTCACCACTTCCTCTTCCTATAAAAGACCCAAAAGTAAGATTGGTTTTGATATTCGGAGATAAATTTTCTGACCATGCTACGGTAGCATTTGGATCAGTATACACTGGCTGATTAGCACTTACTCTTAATAAGATTGGCTCGCCATGGGTGGTTATAGCAATATAACCACTTCCAGATAGCTTTACCTGAAATAAGCCTCCACTCATCATCCCAGCAACGCTTTTTAACATTTTAATATCATTCTTGATCGTATCCTCAAGTGCTAAAACATCGTTACCATTTACAAAAACGGATTCGTTTTGTAGCTTAATGATTTTCACTTTCTTGCCTTCATCGGCTAAATAAAGCTTGCCAGTTCCTGAAGCATGCATTAATGATGTCCCCTCTCCTGAGATAGCCTTTTTTAGCAGGCCACCAAGTCCTTTGCTTAACAAGCCTTCGCGTTTGAAATCTACGTTTCCGATGTAGGCTACCATGGAACCTGCTTTAGCCATGATTTTCTGATTTTTTAAATTGACTTCCAATAAGGCGGGTTTCTCCAATTCAAAAAAGTCATTTTCATTTGGATCTTCTGCAGATTCTTGAATGAGTTCCTTTAAGGTATACTCTTTTTTTGTTTCCATAATTTAGTGAGATTGTTTCCGATTTAGACAATCGCTAATCAATTCACAAGCCAAAGCTTTAAAAAAGGGCGACTTAGCGAGGCTTTCCATTCTAAGATTTTAAACAAACTAAGAAATAACTACAACTAGATATTCCTGAAAGGTGTTTAAAAACTAGTTGCGATGGAATAATTATTTATCAACATTTCTTAATAAGCCGTAAATGTAAAAAAAGACAAGCTATAAATGATTAGTATTTTGAACAATGTATCTTTACCAGGAATAAATCTGGTCAGTTTTTAACTACAACAAAATTTAAATTACATCATCAAGTTGTGAATGGTTTTGGAAATTTCTTTAGCTACAATTGATGCTGGAACGACGAAATGTCTTTCAGCGAGTTCGGCTCCGGCCTTTCCATGAATGAAACATCCTAAAATTGCTGCTTCCAGCGGTGGATACTTTTGCGCAACAAAACCTGCGACTATACCAGTCAATACGTCACCCATTCCGCCTTGTGCCATTGCGGGGTGCCCCGTTGGATTGATATAAATTTTTCCTTCAGCCGAACAAATAAAAGTGAATTGATTTTTCAGCAAAATCACTATTTTTAATCGCTTTGCTTGTGCAAGTGCAGTTTGTAACCGCTCCCACCAACTATTGTGTTCACCAAAAAGCCTGTCGAATTCTTTCATGTGCGGTGTTAAAATAGATTGCTGCGGTAGTTTTTCTATTAAATCCTGACGCTCCGCCAATAAATTTAAAGCATCAGCATCAATCACTAAAGGTCTGTTATCTACAATTAAGCTTTCCAGCAAACGCTCATTCTCTGTCGTTACGCCCAAGCCCGGACCAATAGCCACCGCCTGGTATTTACTTTGATCGTCGATTCTGGTATATTCATCACGTGGTAAAGCCATCACTTCAGGCAGAGATGTATTAAGTGCAGATAATCCACTTGCAGGAATGCAGGCAGTGGTTAATCCTGCGCCAGCATGCAAACAAGCCATTGAAGTCAGCAAAGCTGCGCCCATGGTATCGGCATTGCCTGCTATAATCAAAGCGTGTCCATAGGTACCTTTATGACTAAACAATCTTCTGGGTTTCAGAATTTTTGCAACATCCTTTTCTTCTAAAAGATAAAATTCAGTGCTTTGCTGCTCAATGAAATCTTCATGCAATCCAATCTGTACCACCTCAAAGTGTTCAGTAGCCTGCATAGATTCAGGCAAGAAAAAATTTATTTTCGGACGCTGAAAACATATCGTTTTAAAAGCTTTGATCCCATTGTAGTCTGCCGGTAATTTCCCTTCAGCAAAAAAACCAGTTGGCACATCGACAGCGAAGACCTTTTTTTTAGATTTATTAATTCGAGTAACCAGTTCTGCATATTCTTCATCTAAAGGTTTATTCAACCCGGAGCCCAAAATTGCGTCTATAATAATGTCAGCTTTAATACTTTTTAAATCGGCAGCCTTATTTAAGACGACTTTTTTACACCGCGATTCTTCTAAACGCTGTAAATTAATTGCGAAATCTGTACTTTCTTTGCTACTGAAATTTGCAATGTAAACCTTGATGTTATGATAGCCATTACTGAGTAACAGATGCGCTATAGCCAATCCGTCGCCTCCATTATTCCCTTTCCCACAAAAAATTGCGATGCGATTTGAAGTATCAAACTCATCTCTCAAAAAACACTGAACAAAAGCACGGGCCGCTTTCTCCATTAAATCAATCGATGCTATTGGCGTATTTGCAATGGTAAATTCATCAACATTTCGCATTTGCGTCGAAGTAAGTAAAGTCTGCATAAAACTAAATTAGGATTAAAGTATAATAAAGAATTACGTATTATTGTTTCGCGATAATATAATAGATCAATGTTAAGCTACGAACTTTTCAGATTTTCATGTCAATATTTATAAAACTTTCATTTAATATTAATTAATAAATTAACTCTAATCAAATGAATCAAAAACCATCAAACGCTTTTATAGCTGCAGCCTGGCTGGCATTAGGCATTGGAATGATCGGCTTTATTGTTGGCCTCTGGCGTTCGGATATGCTTTTAAATGAAAAAGGGTACTATTTCACGGTATTGATGTTCGGCTTATTTGCCGTAATTTCCTTGCAAAAAGCCGTGCGAGACAAGCTGGAAGGTATCCCAGTAACTGAAGTTTACTACGGGATAAGCTGGTTTTCTACCTTATTAACCATCACATTATTGGTAATAGGCTTGTGGAATGCTACCCTATTACCCAGCGAAAAAGGATTTTATGCCTTTGCATTTCTGCTCTCTGTTTTCGGAGCAATTACTGTTCAGAAAAATACAAGAGACAATCAGATTTTCAATAAAAACAAAGACTTGAATTAATTTTAAAAATCATAATTAGAGCCAATGCCTATGCATTGGCTTCTTTTTTATTAAATTTCCCAGCCACTGATGTTCTTCGGGGGCAAAAAAACAGTTAGTCATGTCAAATAAAATAATCATTGGTGTAATAGACTGTAGTAAGTTCGAACTTTATCGCCATTGGATGCTTTCCTACGATGATCGGGTAGAAGTAATTCAATTAGGCCACAGACTGAACAACTTTGAAGAAATTATTCACTGTAACGGGATTTTACTAACAGGTGGAGAAGATGTTCATCCAAAATACTATAATCATCCGGAGTATTATGACTATTGCCATGCTGATGATGTGGATGAGCGTCGGGATGAGTTTGAATTTCAGGTTTTAGCCTATACGGAAGAAAATCTTATTCCGGTTTTGGGTATCTGTCGCGGAATTCAGGTTGGGAATGTATTTTTCGGAGGTACTTTAATTCCTGATATTGCCTCCTGGGGAAGATTTGACCATTCGAAAATGCCCGATAAAAGTGATAGATACCATGAAATTTTGATCAATCCATCATCTTGGTTAAAGCAAATTGTAAATTCAGAGCGTGGTTTAGTAAACAGCAACCACCATCAAAGTACAGATAGAATAGGCAAAGGCTTGGTTGCAAGTGCGGTTTCTCTGGATGGAATTGTAGAAGCGATTGAGCGCCTTAACCCTATTGGAAAATCATTTTTACTTTTTGTACAATGGCATCCTGAGCGTTTGAATGATCAACAAAGCGTTTTTAGCAAAAATATCCATCAGGCATTTATAAGGGCAATAACGAACGAGTAAACATGACAGGTTATTACAATACTAAATCGACTTAGCAAAGCTAATAACTAAAGATTAGCAATAGTAACCTTAACAAGTTCCAAATTTTTAATAAATTGCAGATTATACTTTTAAGTTAATCTATAGCACAATATTTAATGAAGAAATTATTCCTTTTGCTATCATGCTGTATTTTCACGGCAAGCACCTTTGCACAAACACTGGTGAATGAAACGGAAATCGGCGATGCAGAAACCACAATTTCCAAGGTAGAAATTGCCATTATTCCAGCACCGGTTTCATTGATGAAAAAAGCCGGAACTTTTACCTTACCGGAGAATGTGAGTATCCAGGCCGCTAAAGGTGAGGGCTTGACACAAAGTGTTACTTTCTTATCGCAGAGAATTACCACCGCAACAGGGAAATTTGTCAGTACCGTTTCTAATACAAGTCACGCAACGATCAAACTGATCATTAATGCTCAAAATGATCCGAAACTGGGTTTGGAGGGCTATAAACTCAGTGTAAATACTACTCAAATTGTAATTACCGCAAATAAACCTGCTGGTATTTTCTGGGGTGTTCAGTCATTGGTCCAGTTGTTTCCTCCAACAATTGAGAGTAAAGAAGTAGTTGAAAACGTAAAGTGGAAATTGCCATGTGTAGATGTGGTTGATTATCCGAAATTAGCCTGGCGTGGATTAATGTTCGATGTTGCACGTCACTTTTTCACTAAAGATGAGGTAAAGCAATTTATTGATGATATGGTTCGCTATAAATTCAATTTGTTGCATCTCCATTTAACTGATGATGAAGGATGGAGAATCGAAATAAAAGGCTTGCCTAAACTCACTGAAATTGGCGCATGGAACGTTAAAAAGACTGGCACCTTTGGTGATTTTATTCCACCTACAGCTGATGAACCACGTACTTACGGTGGGTTTTACACACAGGAAGATATTAAACAAATGGTGCAATATGCTCAAGAACGTTTTGTAAACATTATGCCTGAAATTGATGTTCCAGGACATAGTCTGGCTGCAATTGCGGCTTACCCGGAATTGTCTTGTACCCCAGACGCGGTAAATTATAAGGTACGTTCTGGCGAAAAGATTATGGATTGGAGTCGTGGTGCACCGCCACTTGCCCTTGTAGATAACACGCTTTGCCCGGCGAATGAAAAAGTCTATGTATTTCTGGATTCTGTACTTACACAAGTAGCCAAGCTTTTCCCTTTCGAATACATCCACATGGGTGGCGATGAGGCTCCGCACAATTTCTGGGAAAAAAATGACCAGGTGAAAGCCTTGATGCAACGTGAAGGCTTAAAAACCATTCCACAGGTACAGGCATATTTTGAAAAACGGGTAGAACAAATTGTAGTTGCAAAGGGAAAGAAATTTATGGGCTGGGATGAAATTCTGGAAGGTGGTGTTTCACCTACTGCATCGGTAATGAGCTGGAGGGGTTTAAAATATGGTATCGAGGCTTCGAAAGAAAAACACAATGTGGTAATGAGTCCAACTGAGTTTGCCTATTTAGACTATATGCAGGCAGATGCAATTACAGAACCAAAGGTTTATGCATCATTGCGCTTAAATAAAACCTATCAGTTCAATCCGCTTCCTGCTGGCGCGGATGCAAAATACATCATCGGTGCCCAGGCAAACCTTTGGACAGAACAAATTTTCAATTTCCGCCAGGTACAATATATGGTTTGGCCGCGTGCGTTCGCCATATCTGAATCGATCTGGAGTCCTTTGGAAAAGAAAAACTGGACCAGCTTTGTTAACCGCACAGAAGAACATTTCAAAAGACTGGATTTAGCTGAAGTAAAATATTCTCCAGCCATTTATGATCCGATTTTTACAGTTAAACGCAGTGCGGATAAACAGCTGATGATTGAATTAACGCCTGAAATTGATGGCTTGGACATTTACTATAGTTTTGACAATTCGATGCCTGATCGGTTTTATCCTAAATATACATCCGTACTTACCCCTCCAAAAGATGCCAGTATGCTTCGGGTAATTACTTATAAAGGGAAACAACCTGTTGGAAGGCTAATTAGTATGCCGATTGCAGATTTACAAAAGAGAGCAAAGTGATGGGGAAAGAAATTGAAAGAAAGTTTCTGCTCCACCTGGAGGAATGGAAGAAGTTAATAAAGCCTGCAGGAAAACACCTGAGGCAAGGTTACATCTCGAATAATCCAGAAAAAACAATTCGGATACGAATCGCCGAAAACCAAGCCTGGTTAACAATTAAAGGCATCACCATTGGTGCCTCCCGATTAGAATACGAATATGAAATTCCGCTTAATGAAGCGGCAGAATTGCTGGATAACTTTTGTGAATCAGAGCTGGAAAAGACCAGATATAAAATTGACTACAATGGAAAAACCTGGGAAATAGATGTGTTTTCCGGTGATAATGATGGATTAATTGTAGCAGAGATTGAACTCTTATCTGAAGAGGAACCTTTTGAACGCCCGATATGGATAGAAGCAGAAGTTACGGCAGATAAGCGTTATTATAATGCCAACCTCACCACACATCCCTTCAGAGACTGGACGGATTAGTAAACGTCCATCAAAAAACTTATTAAAGATGAAGGCCCGGAATTAATTCCAGGCCTTCATTATTATGTGATTACCTACTTTAAAAGTAGTTCAACACTATCGATTATTTAATCGATTTTAGAGCTATATCAAATACAAGTGGAGTAAAAGGATTAATCGGACCACCTCCATTTTCACCGTAACCCAATTTTGATGGAATAATAATTTTAATCTTACCACCCACACCGATTAATTGTACGCCTTCTATAAATCCAGGTGCCAATTGTCCCAACACTAATGGACGAGCAGAATATTGTGCCATTGGCGAATAAATACCTGCATCTTTGGCAATCTTGGCATCAGAAGTATCAAAGACGTTAATTTTACCATCAGCTTTTTTATTGGTAAACTGGCCCGTATAATCAACCAAAATGGTATCAGTTAAGGTAGCACGTTGAGTATTTCCAGGTGCTTCTATTACATATTGAAGGCCTGAGGCTGTTGTTTGAGTTTTAAGGCTATTATCAGCTATATACTTAGAAATTTTTGATGCCTCGTTTGCTTTATTTTTTGCTATCAAAGCTTTGTACTCTTCTTCAAAAAATGATCTTTTCTTTTTTTCAAAAGTAGTGTCTGCTTCATTAGTAGCCTTGTGCAAAACCTTCTCAATTTTAATGGTAAAGGTAGAGAAGTTATCTTTTGCTCCTGTTGGCTTAGGTTGACCAGAATATTTGGCCATAGAATCTAAATTTAATTTAAAAACTGCGCTATCACCTTCGCCTAATAATTTTAGCGCAGATGCCAAATCTCCTTTAAACATCGATTTCCCAATGGGAAAAAATGCAGGACGCTCATTATCATAAGTATTCACTAAAGTAGAATCACCACTTTTGGTTTCAATGATCTGAATCCCGTTTAGCTTTACAAAATCACCTTCCTGAATTTTGGCTTTTCCTTCACTATTATAAATCTTATAGGTCATATCGCCTTCACCCTTTTCAAACTTATTACAAGCAGCTAAACCCAGGGTTGCTGCAAATAACACTATAACTGCTTTTTTCATTTTCTCTATGGTTAGGAGCAAAAAAAAAGTGTTGCTCGTTTAGAACAACACTTTTTTTCTTATTTTAAATTATTTTTTTGCCGCTGCTGCTGCAGGTGCCTTTTTAATGTCAGTAATCTCAATATCGAAAACAATTGGATTGTAAGGCATAATTCCTACTTGTGGTGCACCTTGCTCACCATATCCTAATTTTGAAGGAATGATAGCTGTGATTTTTCCGCCTTTACCTACTAATTGTAATGCTTCTGTAAAACCTGGGATAGTACCGCCTAAAGCCATTTTGGTTGGGCCATACGGTCTGCCAGCTTGGAATTTATTCTCCGCTTTAGCAATTTTCTCATCACTGGTATCAAATACAGGGTATTTACCTTTTGCATCTTTTTTGGCTAATCTGCCTGTGTAATTTAAAGTAACAGTATCACCTAATTGAGCGCGTTCTGACGTTCCAGGCGCAGTAATAATGTACTGTAAACCACTTGCAGATGTTTGTGTTTTTAAACTATTATCAGAAACGTAGGCTTTGATTTTACCATCTTCAGCACCTTTCTTTTTTTCAGCAGAAGCTTTGAAATCAGCCTGGAAGAATTCACCAGCTCTTTTGTTGAAGGTAGAATCAGCTTCGCCAGCATTCTTTTTGAAAACTTTCTCTACTTTAACAGTGAAAGTCATGTATTTATCGTTTTTGAACTGTTCTGGTTTTGGCTGTTTGCTATAAAAAGCCATCGTGTCCAGGTTAACTTTAAAGGTTGCGCTATCGCCTTCTCCAAATAAAGTTAATACATCATTCATATCACCAGCATACATTTTCTTTTGCACAGGGAAAACTTGTGGATTTTCGGTATCATATGTACTTCCCAATAAAGAATCTTTATCGTTTTTCTGAATGAAGTTCATCTTAACGATATCCCCTTCTTTAATTTTCTCTTTACCTTCAGAATGGTGAACGGTATACAACAAACCACCAGCACCTTTTTTCTCTTTGTTACAAGCCGCTAAACCTAACGTAGCTGCTACAAGAACAATTATTCCTTTTTTCATTTTGTATTTAAACTTTATTTAATTTGGTTATTTGCTTTATGCAATTAATTGATTTTTATATTCTTCTAAAATGGATTTAAATTCATCTACCACTTCATTTAATGGCTTTTCTGATGCACCACCAGCTGCGTTCCTGTGTCCGCCACCATTGAAATACTTTTTGCAGATCTCGTTTGCGGGGAAATCTCCGGTAGACCTAACAGAAAGCTTCACCTTGTCGGTGCGCTCAATAATCAAAGCGGCCAGTCGAATTCCATTTATTGAAAGGGCATAATTTACAACGCCTTCAGTATCACCTGTAGTGCTATGAAATTGAGCTAATTCCTCTTTAGTAACAGAAATAATTGCGGTATTATATTCTCTGATTACCTGCAATTTATTGGATAAACAATAGCCAAGGAAACGTAAGCGATCTTCGCTTGCATTATCATAAACCTGCTGGTGAATTTTCCAGTGCTCTGCACCAAGATCAATCAGCTCCGCTGCTATTCTGTAAACATCAGATGTGGCAGACTGGAAACGGAATGAACCAGAATCGGTCATAATTCCGGTATATAAACAAGCAGCAACATCTCTGTTGATGCCAGCTTTATCATCGAGTTGATTGACTATAAAATCGTAAACCAATTGTGCTGCAGCACATGCATTGATATCCCAATGACGATAGTCATCAAAATCTTCTGGTTCCAGATGATGGTCAATCATCACCTTTTTTGCACCTGCGCCCCTCACCAGTTCACCTAATTCATTAATTCTACTGAGGGTATTAAAATCCAGACAAAAAATTAACGCAGCTTCATCAACCAACCTCGCTGCTTGTTTCTGCTCTTCAGTAAAAATAATTACGTCAGAGTTGTTGGGCATCCAGTGTAAAAAAGTAGGGTAATCAGTAGGCGTAATCACTTTAACATGATGACCTTTCTGGATTAAATAACCATATAAACCTAGTGATGAACCCATTGCATCACCATCGGGTTTATGATGTGTAGTGATAACAATTCGCTGTGGCGTAGCCAGTAAAGATTTTAACTCAGGTAGTGTAAGCATATATTTTTTGCGTTGCAAAGCTAAGGATTTTTAAAATAGGATTAAAGCATTTTAAGTTTGCGCTAGCTACATATTAAACAAAGTAGCATAAATGAACAAAAACCTTGATAATCTACCATGGCTGAAGCTAGCAGCAAGGAATCTCGTCCAATCTTATAGATCATTTATTGGTTATTCATCAATTAAAACGTAGTTTTGCAGCAAATTGATATTCAAACACAATGAGCACTAACAGAACTTTTACCATGATCAAGCCAGATGCAGTTGCAAACGGCCACATCGGATCAATCTTAAATGACATAACCAATGCAGGTTTCAAAATCGTTGCATTAAAATATACGAAGTTAACTGACGAAACTGCTGGTCAGTTTTACGCAGTTCATGCTGAGCGCCCTTTCTACAAAGATTTGGTAAGCTTCATGTCTTCAGGCCCAATCGTTGCTGCCATCTTGGAAAAAGATAATGCAATTGAAGATTTCAGAAAATTAATTGGTGCAACTAATCCTGCTGAGGCTGCTGAAGGTACCATCCGTCAGAAATATGCTAAATCTATCGACGCTAACGCGGTACATGGTTCAGATTCTGATGAAAATGCAGAGATTGAGGGTAACTTCTTCTTTAAAGCTGATGAGCGTTTTTAATTGCTAATCAAAAAAGATTTTATTTAAAACCTCGATATTTTCGGGGTTTTATTGTTTTATCAATTTTGTATCTTTCGAACTTGAAATATTCAAAACCTCCAATCGTTTTAAATTATACACCAACATACTAAATGAAGACACTTTTCTTAGCGGCATGCCTTTCAACAGCTACAATTGCATCATACGCTCAAAAAAAACCTGTGGCAAAAAAGGCTGTTACCAAAAGGATAACAACAACGACCAGAACCACAACAGTTGTTTCTGGTTTGCGATCGCCATTAGATTCAACAAGTTATGCTTTTGGTACTTCAATTGGTGCCGGATTAAAAACAACAGGATTAACTACTCTGAACTATGAGGCACTTTTAAAAGGCCTGAAAGATTCTTTCACTGGGGGAAAAGTACTTTTAACCCAGGCCCAGGCTCAGGAAACCATTAACGCAGCAATGTCAAAAGCAGCTGCAGTAAAGAACAAAGCTGAATCTGCAGCAAATAAAATTAAATACGGACCAATTATGAAAGAAGGACAAGATTTCTTAGACGAGAACAAAAAACGTGCAGGTGTACAAACTACTGCGAGTGGCTTACAGTACGAAGTTTTAACAGCAGGAACAGGGGTAAAACCTGTGGCTACTGATTCTGTACTGGTACATTACAAAGGCACATTATTAAATGGTAAACAATTTGATAGCTCTTACGATCGTGGCGAACCCATCAGTTTCCCATTAAACCGTGTGATTCCGGGCTGGACAGAAGGTGTACAGTTAATGCCGGCAGGATCGAAGTATAAGTTTTTCATTCCTTACCAACTGGCTTATGGGGAGCGCGGCGCAGGTGCAGATATTCCACCATATAGCACATTGATTTTTGAAGTAGAATTGCTTAAAGTTAACGGCAAATAAGCTTTTTTAAAACATTCTTTATCCTGCGATGTTAGCTATTAGAAAATTAGCATCATATGAAAAGAATATTTCCAATAGCACTAATCGCATTTTTATGCACTACCTTAAGCAGTTGTGAACTGGTAGGAGGTATATTTAAAGCCGGTCTTTGGTCTGGTATTATTGTAGTTGTAATTGTAGTTGCACTATTGATATGGATCCTGTCAAAAATATTTGGCGGAGGAAGACGATAATGAAAAAAGGGTTAATTTTTTCCAAAAATTAACCCTTTTTTCATTGCTCACTTATCTACAGAAAGATCATTTCATTAATAACGATACTACCGGCATGTTCGTTTAGCTTTTGGATAATTCCCTGACGAACCATTACCAGCTCATTTTTGATTACTGAAGATTCTATTCTAATGAATAGCTTTTTATCCTTTATATAAATCTGCGTTGTTCTGTTTGCGATGGCTGTGCCCATAATTTCTGGCCAGACTGCTAAAATAGAAGTTTCATCAAATTTTTTGCGCAAACGGTATACATCTAGCATTTTGCTGATGGCATCCTTCATTATTATATCATTCGGCTTACGCATGGCTTATTTGTCCCTCCTTAACTTCAAACAAAGTTACTTCAACTTGTATTTTTTCAAAAACTGATTTCACCCTTTCTTTACCGGTATCTGTGATGAATATTTGTCCGAAATCATGGTGAGAAACCATTTGCATTAATTTTTGCACGCGATGATCGTCCAGCTTGTCAAAAATATCATCCAGCAGTAACAAAGGCTTGAACCCTTTATTTTTTGCCAGATAAGCATATTGGGCAAGTTTAAGTGCAATTAAAAATGATTTTTGCTGTCCTTGAGAACCAAATTTTTTCAGCGGCATTTCGCTGATTTCAAAAGCAAGTTCATCCTTATGAATTCCAGTGGTAGTACGTTCTAATACCCGATCTTTCTCCACTGATTTTTTTAATAATGTTTCAAATGGAACATCAATCAATTGAGATTGATAATTTAAGGAAACCACCTCTTTGTTTTCGGTAAGGTAAAGATAATATTCATTAAAGAGCGGAATAAACTCATCCATAAAAGCCTTCCTGATTGCAAATATTTTATTTCCGGCAAGAACCAGCTGATCATCCAGAATTTCCAGCAGTGTTGGATCATATTTTCTAGTGATGGCAATTTGTTTTAAAAAGGCATTTCTATTCAGCAGAATCCGGTTATAAGCAATTAATTGATCAAGGTAATGTGAATCTGTTTGAGAAATCACATTGTCAATAAATTTACGTCTTTCCTCACTGCCTTCCATAATCAGGTTAACGTCATAGGGTGATACCATGACTACCGGGAACAAGCCAATGTGATCAGCAAGTTTCTCGTATTCCTTTTTATTACGCTTAAACTGTTTCTTCTGATTTCGTTTAACGCCACAGGTGATTTTATCATTGCGTTCATTGCGATCGAAATCACCCTGAATCATAAAAAGATCTGTTCCGGTTTTTATCTGCTGACCATCAATTGGATTAAAATAGCTTTTGCAGAGACATAAATAATGAATTGCATCGAGCATATTTGTTTTTCCCGATCCATTGTTACCTGTAAAAACGTTTACAGTATCAGAAAATTGGAGATCTGCATCACAATAGTTTTTAAAATTTAGAAGCGTAATATTCTTTAACCACATAAATATGGCGCAATTTACCGTTTTTTCACCTCTAAATAACTAATGTTTAATTAAATACTTCAAAATAAAGATTGATACTTTGATTGAAAAATGTATTTTTGCAATCTTAAATTTTTTAATCAAACATGTCTACAATAGATAACCAAACTACTCAACCTATCAAAAAAGGTTCATTTTTACAGGAGAATAATAAGAGCTTGCTATTTATTGCTGGCGCTGTTGTTTTATTAATTGGTGTATATTTTTGGTATCAAAATGTGTACTTAAAAGGTCGTGCTGAAGAAGCTGCGAGCAAAATGTTTAAATCTGAATCTTATGTGGGCATCGATTCATTATCGAATAAAGCAGTTAAAGGAGAAGGTGGTTATCCTGGTTTAGCGCAAATTGCGGAAGAATACGACAATACAAAATCTGCTAACCTTGCAAATCTTTATTTAGGTGGAATTTATTTACGCAAAGGTGAATATAAACAAGCAATTGATGCTTTAGGAAAATACAGTGCTACTGGTAGTCCGGTTGCAGATCCATTGGCGCTAGGCTTATTGGGCGATGCTTACAGTGAATTGAAAGATTACAAACAAGCGGCTACTTATTATAAGAAAGCATCTGATAAGGCGAGTAAATTTACTTCTCCAATGTTCCTTAAAAAATTAGGATTGGTTAATGAAAACTTAAAAGATTTTAGTGGTGCTGTTGATGCTTACACTAAAATCAAAACTCAATATCCTGAGAGTGCTGAAGCACAGATGGCAGATGCCTATATTGCAAGGGCACAAGCTCAAGTTAAATAGATCACGAAAGTATTAAGTAAAAAAGGACCATCGAAAGATGGTCCTTTTTTTTGCTCAAGGTTTTGAATACTCAAAACCTTGAATTATTTATAACTTCTAGAGTATTCGTCGAAATGGTTATAATGATCCGATTGGTGAGCTCTCGGTAGGTCCTACCTATTTATTGAAAGCCGTCATGGTGTGTGCAGGGCCAATTGTGACATAACTTTTAATCAGCTCTACACTTTTATCGATTAAAGCCGGAAGTTCCGGTTGTTCTTCTTTGTCGAATTTCCCCAGCACGAAATCTATTTGTCTTCCTTTCGGGTAATCGCTGCCAATCCCGAAGCGTAAACGGGCATAGTTTTGTCCGCCACAAACTTCTTCAATACTTTTCAAACCGTTGTGTCCGGCGCTTGATCCCTGGAGCTTTAACCGCAGCTTACCTAATGGCAATGCAAGATCGTCTACCACCACTAATACATTTTCAGGTGCAATCTTCAATTCCTTCATCCAATAGTTTACGGCCTTGCCACTGAGGTTCATAAAGGTAGTGGGTTTAATGACATGCAGCTTTTTCCCCTTGAAACCCACCTCTGCATAATAAGCCAAACGGATATTATCAAAACTGCCGCATAAACCTTTCACCAGTTCATCAGCAATGTCGAATCCAATATTATGCCTAGTATGTGCATACTCCGGACCAATATTACCCAAGCCAACTATAAGATATTTCATAGCCGCAAAGGTAAAAGCTTAAAGCGGAAAGAACAAGGAATAAAGCGCAAAGCGAAAGAGCAAAGCAGAAAGCTAAAAGACCAAAAAAGGAAAGATTAAAGATCAATGCCTAAAGACTAAAAATCCTCAAACGAAAAACGACAGACGAAAAACGCATTTGATTGCCTGAAGAAACAATAGTCTTTAAGTACAGACGAAAAACGTTTAAAGTCAAAAAAAAGCGGTACAAAATTGCTTTTGCACCGCTTTTACTCTTGAAATCACACGATATGTGAAATCCTATACTATTTTTTACCTTTAGCAGCTTCAGTTTCTGCTTGTTTTAATGCTCTACTCATTCCTACCGATACGATTGTATCTTCTGGAGTATTGGTAATTACATATCCATCACCTTCGATATCACGAACGCGAACCAAACTACCAACTTCTAATTTAGCAATGCTTACTTCAACGCTTTGTGGCATTTTATTTGGTAAAGCTTTAACACGAAGTTTACGTAATTTCTGAACCATTTTACCACCCATTTTAACACCTGGAGAAGTTCCTGTTAATTTAACCGGGATTTCCATAACGATTTCTTTCTCGTCAAATAACTGAAGAAAATCGATGTGCATTAATACGTCAGTAAGTGGATGAAATTGAGTGTCTTTTACGATCGCTTTTGTTTTAGTACCGTTAACGTCGATTTCTACGAAGTTTACTTCCGCAGTATAGATTACGTCTCTTAGATCAGCAATAACTACAGCAAAGTGTTGTTGCTCTTTTCCACCATACAATACCGCCGGAACCTTACCTTCGTAACGAAGTTCCTTGGCATCGCGTTTCCCTACGTTCTCTCTTGGAGAACCGCTAATTGCGATTGTTTTCATTTTATTTATTTTATATTTATTAGTAGTCAGTATTAAGTATCGAGTATGAAGACCTTAAGCGTTCCAACCCTTTACCTTCTACCTTAATTTACACATTAAACAAATCGCTAATCGAACCGTGCTCATTTACATTGGCAATTGCCCTTGCAAATAAACTAGCTGTACTTAGCACTCTAATTTTTTGACTTTCCATTCTCAAAGGAATGGTGTCTGTAACGATTAGCTCTGTTAACACAGAATTTTCTACAGTTTCTATGGCTTTGCCGGATAAAACAGCATGCGTACAAACCGCTCTTACACTTGCTGCACCGTTCTCCATAATTAAAGCTGCAGCTTTAGATAAGGTACCTGCAGTGTCGCAGATATCATCAATTAATACCACGTCTTGTCCGGTTACATCGCCAATAATCGACATTGATTCAATTTCATTGGCACGTTTACGGCGTTTATCACAAATAATTACTTCTGCATTGAAGAACTTGGCAAAAGTACGTGCCCGGTAAGAGCCACCCATATCTGGTGATGCAATGGTAAGATTTGGCAAATTTAAACTTTTAATATAAGGTACAAAAATAACCGATCCATCTAAGTGATCTACCGGTATATCAAAGAAACCTTGAATTTGAGCAGCATGCAAATCCATAGTCATGATACGGTGAATCCCTGCTGATTTCAATAAATTCGCTACCAATTTAGCCCCAATTGCTACACGAGGTTTATCTTTTCTATCCTGACGGGCCAAACCATAATAAGGGACAACAGCTGTAATGTAATGTGCAGATGCTCTTTTAGCAGCATCAACCATTAACAACAGTTCCATTAAATTATCGCTGGGCTGATAGGTGGATTGGATTAAAAAGACATCGCAACCGCGGATGGATTCATCGAAAGAAGGTTGAAATTCGCCATCGCTAAATTTATGAATGGTTACATCGCCTAATGGCTTGCCGTAACTTTCAGCAATTTTTAGTGATAGTCCTCTTGAACCTGTTCCGGAAAATAACTTTACCGGGTTAAACTGCAATGGCATGATCCGTGTGTAGTTTACGGGTTAAAAAAAATCGGATCATGTTATTTTAAAACACGATCCGATGATAAATTTGTTGTCCGACCTGGATTCGAACCAAGACAAACAGTACCAAAAACTGTCGTACTACCCTTATACTATCGGACAAACTTTTTCGAGATTATATCCCCGAAAGGGAATGCAAATGTAGGAAGCTTATTTTAATTATGCAAGAGTGATTTTAAAATATTTTTAATTTCTTTCTTGCTCTTCCTTTTTGCACTGCAAAGATAAAAAAATCATCATATGCTATGCAACATTTTATTTTTTTCTACGACATTTTTAAGCAAGAACCACTTAAACCATTTATTATCAAAGACTAAATTTTCACTATGAATTACAATAAGATCAATACTATTGGCGGCTGGCTTTGTTTTATCGTCGCTGCAACGACCTATATCCTCACTTTAGATCAATCTGTGAGCTTCTGGGACTGCGGTGAATTCATCGCCTCGGCATTTCGAATGGAGGTTGTTCACCAGCCGGGCGCACCAATGGTTTCCATGATTCAACGGTTATTTTCCCTATTTGCCTTGGGTGATAAAACGAAAGTTGCTTATTTCATTAATCTCTCCTCGGCACTGGCAAGTGCAGGAACAATCATGTTTTTATTCTGGACGATCACCGCGCTCGCTAAAAAGACGCTCCGTAAAAACAAAGAACAACTTAGCAATCAAAACATTTTAACCATTCTGGGCGCAGGTATTGTTGGCGCATTGGCCTATGCCTTTTCCGATAGCTTTTGGTTTTCTGCAGTAGAAGCTGAAGTTTACGCACTTTCATCACTTTGCACAGCGGTGGTATTCTGGGGAATTTTGAAATGGGAGGCGCACGCCTATGAACAGAGAGCAGATCGCTGGCTCCTTTTCGTAGGCTATATTATGGGGATTTCTATTGGTATCCATATTCTTAACCTTTTAGCTATTCCGGCAATTGTTTTCGTTTATTATTTTAAGAAAGTACCTTCACCCAACTGGAAAGGAATCCTAAAGGCATTTGCAATTTCGATCCTCGGGCTCGCCATTGTGCAATTTGGCGTAATACAATACCTCATCGCCATTGCGGCAAACTTCGATTACTTCTTTGTAAACAAACTTGGCTTCAGTTTCGGAGCGGGCATTATTTGCTTTGCAGTTTTATTTGTTGCTGGCCTAGCTTACGGAATCAGGTATTCCATTCTTAAAAACAAAAGGTCATTAAACCTGATCTTGCTTTCTACCGTGTTGCTGGTTTTCGGATATAGTTCCTTCGCCCTGTTACTCATTAGAGCGCAGGCAAAGCCAAACCTCAACAATTATAATGTGGATAATGTATATTCCTTTTCGAGATATGTAGGGAGAGACCAATATGGCGACCGACCGCTATTATTTGGCGAAAATTATAACTCACAAAAAATCGATATTAAAGAAACAGGAGAAATCTTCCGCAAAGGAAAAGAGCGATATGAACCGGCAGGGAAAAAATCTGCTTACGTATTTGCAGATCAAACGCCTTTACCTAGAATGTACAGTGATAAACCTGAGCACATTAGGTTTTATAAGAACTACATGGGTTTTACTGATGAACATCAACCCTCGCTTACTGACAATTTGAAATATTTATTTTCTTTTCAGGCGGGGCAGATGTACTTACGCTATTTTATGTGGAATTTTGTGGGTAGGCAAGATAATGAAGACGGGCAACATGGTGGCACTGATGGCGCCTGGCTCAGCGGCATAAAACCGATAGATGCCATTCGTTTAGGTGATCAAAAAAATCTCCCAATTTCTATCGTAGAAAATAAAGCCTATAATCGATTCTTCTTTTTGCCTTTAATTATCGGATTAATAGGCGCAGTTTGGCATTTCAACCGAAATAAGAAAGATGCAGGCATAATCAGTTTACTCTTTGTTTTTACTGGCATCGCGATAGTGGTTTATCTGAATTCTGTACCAGTTGAGCCGCGGGAAAGAGATTATGCCTATGTAGGCTCCTTCTACGCTTTTGCAATTTGGATTGGACTGGGTGTTTTCGGATTGAAGGAGTGGATTTTTGAAAAGTTTACCTCCAAAAGCGCTGGTATTTTTGCCTCTGCCCTGGGCTTATTTGCTGCGCCTGTTATTATGGCACAACAGGGATGGGATGACCATGATCGTTCTGATAGTAATGTGGCCAGAGATATGTCTGTAAACTATTTGAAAGCCTGTGCACCAAACGCAATATTGTTTACCTATGGCGATAATGATACCTATCCGGTATGGTATGCACAGGAAGTTGAAAATTTACGCCCTGATGTTCGGGTGGTTAACTTAAGTTTATTTACTGCAGACTGGTATATTGACGGGATGCGAAGAAAGCAAAATCAATCTGCTCCGCTTCCTATCTCCATGAAACCCGAACAATATGTAGAAGGCACACGGGATATTATGTATTTTCAGGACTATAAAATTGCACAGCATGTGGAGCTACAGCAGATTTTAGATATCCTCTTATCAGATAACGATGAAGATAAGGTTGCAATGAGTGATGGATCGAAGTATAACATTTTGCCGACCAAAAACCTAAAACTCACGGTAAACCCGCAACAAGTTCTTGACACTGGAACGGTACCAAAAGAAGATGCAGGAAAAATTGCAGATAGCATGCAGTGGACGTTCAACCAGGAATATGTAACTAAAGGGACATTGGCACTGTTCGACATTCTGGCGCATAACAACTGGAAACGACCGATCTATTTTACAGGCGCCATGCCAACCCAGCAATACCTTGGACTAGATAAATATCTTTATACGGAAGGGCTAAGCAGAAGATTACTGCCACTGAAACCGAACCAGAAGCAGGACGACTCTGAGCCAATCAATCTTAAACCAATGTATCAAAATCTGATTAACACTTACGCTTTTGGCAATATAAAGAATGCAAATCATTTAGGTCGCCAGTCTGCCGATGATGTAGCGATGCTTTCGAATCTGTTTGCCGGCTTATTGACTGGACTTACAAATGAAGGCGACATCTTAAGTAGTAAAAAATTGGCGGCCAGGTACTTTGAGGTTATTCCTGATCGGTTTTACACTTCCAGACAGGCAATGAGCACTTTTTATTTCACGGAAGGTTTATACCGAATTAACGACCTGAAACATGCAAATGAACTCATTACTAAATCTGTAGATTATTTTGATCGAGAGTTGATCCATTTGGCTGATGTTTCAGAAAGCAAGGGGTATCTGGCAGCGGAGCAAAATGTAAGGATGTACATGCGTGTGATGAACCAGATGATTAAGCTGACTGACACTTTTAAACAGCATGACTTAAGTAAAAAAATTGAAGACAAATATATTTTACTGCTGAATCGCTTTTCGCCATTTGTGACTGGCTGATAAATAAACGTAAATCAACCTAAAAATTTAAGCGAAATCTGTTTACAGCTTTTGCTGTTTGAGGTAAGTTTTTAAAATTGCAATCTGGCATGAATAATCGCTTAATATGGTTAAGAATTGTTAAATCAATACAGAAATTTACCAGTTTTATCGACTAGAATAGTTAATTTCGGCTGCATTTTTATGTAAAACAATTTTTAATATCATCAAAAGAACCAATGAATTATTCTAAAGTCAATAATATAGTCGGCTGGATCTGCTTTCTAATTGCAACAATAACTTACGTTTTAACCCTTGAGCCATCTGCAAGCTTCTGGGATTGCGGCGAATTTATAGCATCTGCATTCAGAATGCAGGTTGTTCACCAACCTGGTGCACCGTTATTCTTAATGATCCAGCGGTTCTTCTCCATTTTCGCTTTCGGCGAAGTGACTAAAATAGCTTACTGGATGAACGTTGGTTCTGCCGTTTCAAGTGGTGCTACAATCTTGTTCCTCTTCTGGACTATTACGGCATTGGCTAAGAAAACTTTAGTAAAAGCGGGTGAAGAAATTTCAAAAAGCAACTTGATCAGCATTATTGGTGCCGGAGCCGTAGGTGCTTTGGCTTATACCTTTTCTGATAGTTTCTGGTTCTCGGCAGTAGAATCCGAAGTTTATGCACAGTCATCGTTATTTACTGCAATTGTATTCTGGGCCATCCTTAAATGGGAATCCCATGCAGATGAGCCACGTGCCGACCGTTGGTTATTGTTCATCGCCTACATTATGGGCTTATCCATCGGAATCCACTTATTAAACTTATTAACAATACCAGCAATTGCCTTCATTTATTATTTTAAAAGAACTGGTAAGGCCACTACTGCGGGCATATTCAAAACGCTTGCAGCTGGCATCTTAATTCTGGCAGTAATCCAATACGGGATTATCCAGTACCTCGTATCTTTTGGCGCGTATTTCGACTTATTTTTCGTGAATACTTTGGGTCTGGGTTTCGGAACGGGTGTGCTCTTTTTTGCCGTTATCGTAATCGGTTTACTGGTTTGGGGAATCAGATATTCTATCAAACACCAAAAAAAATTATTAAACCTCGGTTTGATTTCTACGGTATTAATCATTTTCGGTTATGCCTCTTTTTCAATGATTATAATCAGGGCTAAAGCGGATCCAAACCTAAATAATAGTGCACCCAAAGATGCTTTTTCATTTTTAAGCTACCTAAACCGTGAACAATATGGCGACAGGCCTCTGGGTTATGGACCTAACTATAATTCAGAACGTGTGGGTATTAAAGAAGGTGGAAAAACGATCTGGAGAAAAGGTACAGATAAATATGAAAAAGCCGGTACGAAAACTGATTATGAGTACAATAACAATACATTATTGCCGCGTATGTACAGTGATGATGCCCGCCATGCCTCATTTTACAAAGAATGGATGCACCTTGATGATGCTAAAAAACCGAACGTAGTAGACAATGTTGGGTTCTTATTTAGTTACCAGATTGGTTATATGTATATGCGTTATTTCGGCTGGAACTTTATTGGCCGCCAAAATGATGAACAAGGTCAGGGAAGCGGTTATGAAGGGGAATGGTTAAGTGGAATTAAAGCTTTTGATTCTTGGAAAATTGGTGATCAAAGTCATTTGCCACCATCCACAGTAGATAACAAAGCCTACAACAGATTCTTTTTCCTTCCATTAATTATTGGTTTATTGGGCGCCATCTGGCATTTCCAACGTAATCAAAAAGATGCAGGTGTAGTAGCGCTATTGTTCTTTTTCACTGGTATTGCAATTGTATTATACCTTAATCAAAAACCTTTAGAACCACGTGAGCGTGATTACGCCTATGTAGGATCCTTTTATGCCTTTGCGATCTGGATTGGACTTGGTGTACTCGCCATTCGAGAGTGGCTGCTTAAAAAATTAACGCCGACTACCGGAGCCGTTGCCGCCACTGTAATTGGCTTATTGGTGGCTCCAGTGATTATGGCAGCGCAAGGCTGGGATGATCATGATCGTTCTACTAAAATGGTTGCCCATGATATTGCGCTTGATTACTTAGAATCTTGCGCACCAAATGCAATTTTATTCACCTATGGTGATAATGATACCTATCCACTGTGGTATATTCAGGAGGTAGAAAATGTTCGTCCTGATGTCAGGATCGTGAACCTAAGTTTGTTTGATACTGATTGGTATATCAACGGTTTGAGGCAAAAACAGAATGCGTCTGAACCATTGCCAATCACCATGAAACCTGAACAATATGTGCAGGGAGAGCGCGACGTAATGCCTTTTGATGACTATAAAATTGCCGGCAGTGTAGAGCTTAAAAATATTGTAGAGTTGCTCTTATCAAATGATGACAATGATAAAGTTGCCATGCAGGATGGTACGAAATCTAACTTCCTTCCTACTAAAAACTTCAAAATCACTATTGATCCACAACAGGTGATCAGTACTGGAACAGTTTCTGCGGCAGACGCAGCGAAGATTACGCCAGAAATGGATTGGACATTTAACAAAGGATATGTAACCAAAGGTACCTTAGCGATGCTGGATATCCTTGCACATAATAATTGGAAACGTCCGATTTACTTTGCATCTACTGTACCTTCTGATCAATATAACGGGTTGGATAAATATTTATACAGTGAAGGATTAGCGTTGCGTTTAGTGCCGTTTAAAGCTGATACAACTGCTACGGAAGAAAGGGCAGAGCAATTGAATACTCCAGTTCTTTACAACAACGTGATGACGAAGTTTAAGTGGGGAAATATGAAATCGGCTACTTATTTAGATCCTCAGTCATCTGATGATACCTTTATATTCACTAATATTTTCAGCAATCTTGCTGGCAGTTTAATTAAAGAAGGTAAAAATGCGGAGGCAAAAAAAGTGGTAGATAAATATTATGATGTAATGCCTCAACGTTTCTTCGGAATCCGTACCGTTGTGGTGAAATACTACATGGCAGAAAATCTTTATAAACTTGGTGAAACAGCCAGGGCAAATGAAATTTTAACTCAATCCGGAGATTATATTAACAAGGAGCTTATTTTCTTAAGTGATATTTCTCAATCGAAAGGTTCATTAACTGGTTCGCAGAATATTCAAACTGGCTTGTATTATTTAGATAGAATGATAAAAACCAGCAGAGCAGCAGGACAAGAGAAAGTGAGTACACAACTTGAAAAAATCTTTGCCGCTCTTGAGGCTAAATTCTCGGGTTATTATGGTCAGCAAGGACCAGCGCAATAACCCGTTTTAACAAAATGTTCAAAGAGGCTGTCTCAAAAAATACATGAGGCAGCCTCTTTTTTCTTCGCGCTTTGCGCTCGTTTCTAATGATTGCAAAATAGCCATACGATTTTATCCACTTATACTTATATGCCGTAAGATACGGCAGACTATATACCCGCTCGTTGGAAACAAGCGTGAGCGGTTACAAAATGCTTGCGCTCGTTTTTAAAGAGCGCAATAATAGCTTTACGATCCTATCGTAAACTACATAAAATAATTTTTGAACAACAAAAATCCCGCTCAGCCAAGGCTAAGCGGGACAAAAAAATATAGTTAGTTAATGATTATTCATTGACTACGCCCATTGCACAGAATTTTTCTATTCGCTGCTCGATGAGTTTATCAGTCTTCAGTTTACCTAATGAAACCAGATCTTTAATAATATAATCTTTTAAAGTATTGCCCATCAATTCAGGATCCTGGTGTGCTCCACCGAGTGGTTCAGGAATAATGCCATCAATAAGTTTGTTGCCAAACATATCATCTGATGTCAATTTTAAACATTCTGCTGCCTTCTCTTTAAAATCCCAGCTTCTCCATAAAATAGAAGAACAAGATTCTGGCGAGATTACTGAATACCAGGTATGTTCGAGCATGTAAACCTTATCGCCAATGCCGATACCCAAAGCACCACCCGATGCACCCTCACCTACTACTACACAGATTATAGGCACACGAAGTATAGACATTTCCAGCAGATTTCTTGCAATCGCTTCACCCTGTCCGCGTTCTTCTGCTTCCAAACCTGGATAAGCACCCATGGTATCGATAAAGGAAATAACAGGCTTGTTAAACTTTTCTGCCAGGCGCATTAAACGTAAAGCTTTACGGTAACCTTCAGGATTTGCCATACCAAAATTGCGAAACTGGCGCTCTTTAGTGTTTTTACCTTTCTGGTGACCGATTACCATCACCGTTTGTCCGTTTATCGTAGCAAAACCACCGATAATTGCCTTATCATCTTTAACGGTTCTATCCCCATGAAGCTCAATAAAATCATCACAAATCATGCTGATATAATCAAGCGTTTGCGGACGATCTGGATGGCGGCTCATCTGAACCTTATTCCAACCCGTTAAATTTTTGTATAAGCTATGGGTAGTTTCATTTAATTTACCATCAAGCTCGTCTAAAGTGGCAGACATATCTACCTTGGTTTTATCGGCAACTTGCTTAACCTTTTCTATTTGCTGAACTAAATCTGCAATAGGTTTCTCAAAATCGAATGATGTTTTTATTTGCTGCATAATTGAACCACAAAAATAAGTAATTATTTTTAGTTTGCAGGCAACAGTTTTATTTACTTTAAAGGGAGCATAAAGCTGGAGTTTCCACCAGCCTGTGTGGTGGGAAGCTTACCATCCCACTTTTGAATCCATTGCTGTTGCACCAAAAGTGGTGTAAGTGATTGCTGCCTTAACCGGTTGGCTTCAGATTCTGCCTTTGCCCTTACCAATAACGCTTGGGCTTCACCTGTTGCGGTAGCTACTTTAACCTTAGCCTCGGCATCCGCTTGTTTGGCTTGGTTTTCTGCTTTCAAACGTGCCTGGATAGACGCATTTTTTTCATCAATCATTTGTCTTAAGCTTTCCGGTGGTGTAATGGCCGATGTTAGCTGATCATACACAAAACCATCTTTACTGAGGTTTTTGGTCAGGATGGTTTGAATCCTGTCTTCAAAACGCTCGCGGTTACTCATCACCGAATCTGAACTGAAAGAGTTGGCCACAATACGGTAAGCATCATAAATGGTATTGCGCATAAATTGTTGTTCGATTTCTGCCAATGGTTTTCTGTATTGCCTGTAAATTTGCGGCACCATCGTGGAATTTACATGGTAATTTAATTTGGGATCTACCTTAAATTCTGCGGCATCGCGGGTAGTTACCACAAACGGTTCGTAATCTACAGATTGCGTATAAGTTGGGAATTCTACGATTTTAGTCGTCCAGGTGTTGTACCAAACGCGTCCCGTAACAATGGTAATGTTATCTACTCCCCGATCTGTTCCGTACAAATTAATTTTGATACCTACATTTCCGGCATCAATGTTTTCATAGGTAAAGGGCTGAACTGTATAAATAATAATCAGCAATACGAAGGCGATGCCGGCTTTAATTAAATTTTTAATAATAGAGCGTTTTGGGGAAACTTGTTCCATGAGCGTTAAAGTTTTTTAAATAGATTTTTAAATGAAATAAAAAGCAGTAAAAGTGCAAATAAGATTTCCGCTATTCCAATCCAGACATGCAGATCAGAGGGTTCACTAATGTTGTTAACGCCGAAAGTAATGAGGATTACTGCAGCAATAATACTGGTAAGTTGGAGCGCGACTTTCATTGTTCTGGTTTTACGCAAGATAAAAAAAGAAAGCTACATTTTAGCTTACGCTGATTATTTTAAAAAGCAATAGCGTTGCATCATCGGTTAAAACAGCCCCGCCCCAGTTTCTGCTCTCAAAGATAAATTGGGGAGCAGAAACTGGGGCGGGTTTAGTGTGGTTTGGTTTTTGCAACTATGAGGGGTTTCCGTATCACAAGCCAAAGTGATTTAGCCCTGATTTAAGCGGCATCCTCCGTCCTTAATTGGGGATATAACGCAAAAGCAGGAGAATCGTAAATCTTTGCCCTGCTTTTGCGCTCCATAAAAATAGTCTTATTCAATTATTTGAAATGTGGGCCTTTATCTAAGTCCGCTTAAAATTTAGCTGCCTCTCCCTCCTTTGGCAATGCTTTTTTAATGAATTCCCTGATGTGATTGTTAGCGGTTTTCAAATCATCTTTCCGCAGATACATCATGTGCCCGCTCCGGTAACCTTCCCAACTCATCCGGTCTTTTAACTTACCGGCACCATCCAGCTGCCACATGCTATATTTTGCATTGAAATAATCGCAGGCGCCATCATAATAACCAGATTGCACCAACAAATGGAGGTATGGATTTTGCGCCATCGCTTGACGGAGATTGTCTCCTGTCTGGTCACCAGTTTTATCCCATGGGTAAACAGAACCAAACATGTTATATTTTAGATCGGTTTTATAGTTAAGCTCGTTGCGGATGTACATATTTATGGCAGGGGTAAACGAATGCAACCAAGAAGTTAATTCTGCATTGTAATCCGGGCCTTCGCCTGCACTCATTTTGTCGATACCGCGGTACCGCGAATCTAATCTTCCAACTGTAAAGCCTTTATCCCTCATCAATTCTTTCCAGAAAAAATCGGTCGGAACATTCAGGTTGTAATCCATAATAACCTTTTCAGATAAACCAGAATATCTCGCCATTTTAGTTGCAATGGTTTTCTTTTTCTCCTCAGTCAACATGCCACCTTGAGCAATTGCCGGGATTAATTCGTTAATGGTAAAAGTTTCCACCTCTGGTAACATGGCGGTTAAATCTTTCGATTGCAAGTCTGGCGGAAGCACCTTGTGATACCAGGCGGTGGCGGCGAAGTAAGGTAAACGCAATGCAGCATCAACAGGTCCCCCTCTCTCAATTCCTAACTCTGTTGGCGAAACCAACACTACACCATTCAGGTACATCCATTGGTTGTTCTGCAGTTCTAGCGCTAAGCCAGAAACCCGAGTGGTACCGTAACTTTCGCCAATTAAAAACTTCGGAGATGCCCAGCGGTTATTGCGGGTTACAAACGTGTTAATCCATTCGGCTAAATATTTGATATCGGCGCGAACACCGAAGAACTTTTCTTTTGGAACATCCTTGCTGGTGGCACGGGAGTAGCCTGTATTTACCGGATCTACGTAAACAACATCGGCTACATCTAAAATAGAATACGGGTTCTCTTTATAACCATAAGGTTGTACAGGATAACCTTCATCATCTATATTCAAAACCACTGGTCCGGTATACGCGATATGCATCCATACCGATGCTGAGCCAGGCCCACCGTTAAATGATATTACCAATGGTCTTTTCTCACGATTTGATACATCGCTCCGTTCGTAATAGGTGTAGAATAAACCAGCAATGGGTTTGCCTTCTTCATCCCACACGGGTAAAGTTCCTGTGGTAGCTTTGTAGGGAACAGATTTACCATTAATATTTACTGCATGATTAGTAACCACAGTGCTTTCCACTTTTATGGTTCTTTCATTAGCTACCGCTTTCGGCTCATCTTTAACCGTTATTTCTGTGGTGGTTTTAGTTTCTTTTGACTGGTTTTTCTTGGGTCCTTGTTGTGCATGAACGAAAAAGCCTGCACATAAAAATGTACCCAATAGGAGTTTGAATTTCATCGAAAGTTTGGTTTGAGTGCTTAAATATCAAACTTAAGAATTGTTAATCAAAGATATTTGTAGAAATGTTACTGAGGGGAGGCTTTTAAGTTGTAAAAATCGTTGTTCGTTTTTTGGTTGATTGTTTTGGGATTATAAAGTAAGAAGCCGGATTACGTTCAAAAAATGGTTGTTCGTTGTTCGTTTTTGGCTTTTGTACAGGAAGATCTGAAATCACGTTTAATAGAACGCAATGTTGAATGCCCGAAGTTTCTCTCAATAATATTTAACTTTAAGCGAACAACGACATACGAATAACGGATAACTCCCTTTCGAGCCCCCCTCCTTGGAACAGAATACATTTGCACAAAAATATTAAACCGATCTATTTTCCTCAACCCCTAACTTTGCAGTTAATACTTCATCTGTTTTCTTTGGTTCTCTGATAAACACATAACAGATTATTGCAGCTAAAATCATCAAACCGCCACCAAGTTGAACGGCTAAAAGACGATCGTTGTTTAACACATTCCGCATCAGCCAGCCAAAACCCAGTGAAGCGATAATTTCAGGCAATACAATAAAGAAATTGAAGATTCCCATATAAATCCCGATTTTATCTTTCGGTAAGGAACCACTTAGCATAGCATAGGGCATAGAAAGAATACTTGCCCAGGCTACGCCAACGCCCGTCATACATAGGTATAACATATTTTTATCATGTACCCATGCTACACTGATCAGGCCAATGGCTCCACAGATTAAGCAAATGGCATGGGTTGTTTTTCTACCCAAAGCATCAGCAATTTTCGGTAAAACTAGAGCAAAAAGGAATGTAATAACGCTATAATAGGCTAAGGTTAAACTTCCAAAGTCAGCACCTTGCGCATAAACAGGATCAGCGGCATCTTTACCTCCGAAAACATTTACAGCAACAGCAGTGGTATAGTAAAACCACATCAAGAATAAACCTGGCCATGTAAAAAACTGCACCAGTGATACAATTTGCATTCTTTTAGGCATATTTCTCAACGCGCTGAAAATTTCATCAACTCCGTTTTTAAAACCTCCACTACCCTTTTCCGGAAGTTGATTATCTTGCGGCGGATATTCTTTGGTAGTGAAAACTGTCCACAGTACGGCTGCGAAAAAGAAGAAAGCGCCGATGTAAAAAGAGAACTTTACATTTTCAGGAATGCTTCCCTTAGCGGCGGTATTTTGTAAATGGAATACATTATTCATCAGCCATGGCAATGCTGAAGCCACACTTCCGCCTAAACCAATCATCATACTCTGCATAATGAAACCACGATTGACCTGACTATCCGGCAATTTATCAGTAACAAATGCACGGAAAGGCTCCATGGCAATGTTACCAAAAACGTCTAGCACCCAAAGTAAACCCGCAGCCATCCAGAGTACGCTACTATGTGGCATCACGATTAAAGCCAAACTGCTTACAATTGCGCCAATCATGAAATAAGGTCGCCTTCTCCCCCATTTCGGGTGCCAGGTTCTATCGCTTAAGTAACCAATAACTGGTTGAACGAGCAAGCCCGTTAACGGTGCAGCTAAAAACAATAACGGAACCTGATCTGGATTGGCACCAAGATTTTCATAAATACGGCCCATATTGGCGCGTTGTAAATCCCAGCCGAACTGGATTCCGAAGAACCCAACACTCATGTTTATGATCTGAACCAGTGTTAATTTCGGGTTCTCGAAAACTGTTTTTAAGCTCATTGTATTTGGTTATGTTTAACTGTAAAGGACGCGTAGTTTAAAATGCAAAGGGTATAAAGCCAGATGTTGATGCTTTGTGTCCCTTGTCAAATCTATTCGTTCTTTGCGGCTAATCTTATCAATTTAAAATTCAATTACCTGCGCCGAAACAGGGCCAAGGGTAACGGGTATACTCGTTCCTGCAGGAATATTCAATTTTCGATTCGTTAATAAATCAGTAACAGGCGAAGAATTTTTCACCTTCAGAATATGATCTGGGATCTCAATATTTGCTTCCAACGTTTGATTCCTGTCGAAGTTTGCAACAACTAACAAACGTTGTTTGCCCGAGTAACGTACAAAGGCATACATCCGATTATTCATATTTCCACTTTGGGGAACATCATAAATTTCGCCATGTAAAACCGCATCACTACAGGTGCTAACCTTTAATAATCGCTGATAATAAGCCCTCAACGCCAGCTGATTTGCATTTAATCCATGTCCATCGAATAAGCCACCATTCATCCATTGCTGGTGATATGGCACGCCCCAATAATCAAAAATAGTCGTGCGGTTATCATCACCGCCAAAGCCTTCCTGACCTTTCCCGGGTTCGCCCACTTCCTGTCCGAAGTATAACATGACCGGCCCTGAACCAAGAGTTGCGGAAACCACCATTGCAGGTAAAGCCAGTTCGGCCTTCCCTGCAAATCCTGCCGATGCAATTCTCTCCTCATCATGGTTTTCTAAAAAACGCAACATGTGTTTGCCAAAACCAGCACTTTCTGCCTGCCATACGTGACGGATATCCTTTACATCTGCATTTGGTTCGTTCTTAATTAATCTCTTCAGTCCATCATATAACCCAACTTTATCATATAAGTAATCAAATTTACCCTCTTCCAGATATTGCTTGTAAACCTGTGGATTGTAAGCTTCACCGAGAAAAATCATCGCTGGATTGACTTGTTTAACCTGAGGGATTACCCAGTTCCAGAAGGCAATCGGCACCATTTCTGCCATATCGCAACGGAAACCATCAACACCTTTTCTAGTCCAGAAGACTAGAATATCTCTCATTTTTAGCCATACCGGCGGAATAGGATCAAAATATTGTTGCTCACCATTCTGATAATCTACACCATAATTTAGCTTAATGGTTTCGTACCAGTCGTCGTATTTTGGCGCTGCAGAGAATACATTATTACCGGTGGCTTTTGCTGGATTTTCGTCAAATTTCCCATCCTGCAACTCAGAAAGAGGGGTTTTCTGTCCATTGGTTGGTACTACAAACGGCTGACCGGGAACATAATAAAAATCATTTTTAGGATCAAAGGATTTACTTACATCATCCTGTTCACCGAAATCGATCACGTTCTGAGGTTTGGCGTATGAATGATAACTTCTTGCTACATGATTAGGCACAAAATCGATGATCACTTTCAGTTTTTTGGCATGCGTTCTCTTCACCAAATCTTCGAACTCCTGCATGCGGTTTTTAACATCAACTGCCAAATCCGGATTTACATCATAATAATCTCGAATGGCGTAAGGAGAGCCCGCCCGACCTTTTACCACATCCGCATCATCCACCTTTATTCCGTAAGCAGAATAGTCGGTTAAGCTCGCGTGGGCGATGGCACCAGTATACCAAACATAATTTACATGAAGTTCCTTAATCCCTTCTAAAGCTTTATCGGTAATGTCGTTAAACTTACCGGAACCATTTTGCTCAATGGTTCCGTAAGGGATATTCTTGGTGTTTTTATTTCCAAATAGTCGAGGCAATAACTGATAGATAACGATTTGTTGATCGTTCATTTTTTTACTCCTTTTTTGTGCGAATGATGATAATGATGATAGTAGTAAAAGGAAAATTGCTATAGTATAAGCGCTCGCATTAAGATTGCTTCGTCGGTCCTCCTCGCAATGACGGGGAGCCGAGGCAAAATTGAATGCATTTTCCGATCTGCTTTTTACCGCTACAATCATACCAACTCTGCGTTTTTAACTTCAATTTCGGCGTTACCGGCTAACTTGTATAACTGATTTTTGATGTCAATTTCCAGGGCTACCTCATTATTATTTTTAATGCTGATGCCGTTTTCTGTGATGTTCACTTTAAGCGTTGCACCTCTGAAACCAATTGTAAACGAGAATGATTTCCATTGCGTTGGCAAAAACGGATTAAACTGGAGTTTACCGTCGCGAACACGCATCCCGGCGAATCCTTCTACCACACTCATCCAGGTTCCGGCCATTGAAGTGATGTGTAGACCATCTTCTGTATCATTGTTGTAATCGTCTAAATCCAGACGGGCAGTACGCAAATAGAATTCGTAAGCACGCGCCTCATCATTCAGTTTCGCGGCCAGAATACTGTGTACGCAAGGCGATAAAGAACTTTCGTGGACGGTACGTGGTTCATAGAAATCAAAATTTCTTCTAATGGTTTCCAGGTCGTAATCCTCTTCGAAGAAATACAATCCTTGTAAAACATCAGCTTGTTTAATAAAGCACGAACGTAGAATACGGTCCCAACTCCACTTTTGGTTAATCGGGCGATCAGTGGCGGGCAAATCTTTTACCAAGATCTGTTCCTTATCCAGATAGCCATCCTGTTGTAAGAAAATTCCTTTTTCCTGATCTTCAGGATAGTACATTTTTTCAATAATATCCGCCCAATCCGCAAATTCCTGATCTTTGAAATTTAAGCTTTTCAGCAGGCTGGTATATTTTTCTGGTTGTTGCGCGTTTGCAATTTCCGCTGCTTCAGTTGCATATTTCATGCACCAGGTAGCCAGTAAGTTTGTGTACCAGTTGTTGTTAATGTTATTTTCGTATTCGTTCGGACCTGTAACCCCAAGCATTACATACTGCTGTTTATCGCTACTCCAGTTTACACGTTGTTTCCAGAAACGTGCGATGCCGATTAATACTTCTAAACCAAATTCTGAAAGATAACTTTCGTCGCCAGTGTAGCGGATATAATTGTAGATAGCAAAGGCAATGGCTCCATTACGGTGAATTTCTTCGAAGGTAATTTCCCACTCATTGTGGCATTCTTCGCCATTCATGGTTACCATCGGATATAAAGCTGCACCATCCTTGAAACCTAATTTCGCAGCATTTTCAATCGCTTTTCCTAATTGTTTATGGCGATAAATCAACAGGTTTCTGCTTACTTCCTGCGGCGCAGTTGCCAAGTAGAATGGCACACAATAAGCTTCGGTATCCCAATAGGTAGAACCGCCGTACTTTTCACCCGTAAAACCTTTCGGTCCAATATTCAGGCGATCATCTTTTCCGGTATAAGTCTGGAACAACTGGAAAATATTGAACCTGATGGCCTGCTGGGCTGAAACATCACCTTCAATAATGATGTCGCTTTCTTCCCATTTGGTTGCCCAGGCTTGCGTTTGTTCTTTTAATAAGGTATCGAAACCCTTAGCAGTTGCGTTTGCAATCACCAATTTTGTTTCCTTTAAAAGTGCTTCTTTGGGGTAATTTTCTGAAGACAGATTTGCTGCAATCTTAATCAGGGTTATTTCTTCATTGGCTTTTACATCTAAGGTGATGGCTTGTCCGACGAACTTCTCCCTCCGCACTTCCTCTATCTGAACGTCAAGCTTTTCGTTATTTCTATAAAGTTCGATATTGCTGCCTGTGCAAACTTCAAACTCGGTTTTTTTCGTTCTTAATTTAAGGTAAGCTTCCGTGCCTGAAAATTCATCGGCAACCAGATCCCAGAATTTTTCATCGTAATTGCTATCCTGATTTTTAACATCGCCATCAATAAACGGGATTAAAGTTAATTTCCCAGCAAAATCTACTGATTTAATGGCATAACGAATGGCACCAACTTGATCATCAGCGATGCTGCAAAAACGGGTAGCTTTTACTTTAACCGTTTTGCCACTTTTCAACTTTGCGGTAAAAGTACGCTCCAGAACACCTGCGTGCATATCTAAAACCCGCGTGAATTCATTTACTTCGGCAGTGGCCAGATCTAAAACCTCATCATTAAGTTTTACTTCAATCCCTATCCAGTTCGCAGCGTTTAACACTTTAGCAAAGTATTCAGGATAGCCATTTTTCCACCAGCCAACACGGGTTTTATCAGGATAATAAACGCCTGCCACATAATTACCTGGTAGCGTTTCGCCAGTGTAAGTTTCTTCAAAATTAGCCCGCTGACCCATCCGGCCATTGCCTAAGCTGAAGATACTTTCTGAAATTTTATTTAAATGTGGATCAAAGCCTTCTTCGATAATGTTCCACTCATCTGCCTTAATGTAATTCTTCATAATCTAGTATCGAGTAGTTAGTATCAGGTATCAAGACATTAAGCCTTAAACCCTACACCTTAAATCTTTTTTACAACTGTTCTAAATCTTTAACTGTTAATTTATCCAATCCGCTTACCACCACATCTGCATCAGTAAGTATGCTCTTTTGCCCGATACCAATCGCTTTCATACCTCCTCTTTTTGCGGCTTCCACACCAGCAACTGCATCTTCAAAAACCACACATGCAGCTGGTTCAAAACCCAAAAGCTCTGCGCCTTTCAAAAATACCTCTGGATCTGGTTTTGATTTTGTCACCATATTTCCATCAACAATCTCATCAAAGAAATGCGCAAGGTTAGTGCGTTCCAGAATAATTCCAGAATTTTTGCTCGCAGAACCCAAAGCAAGTTTATAACCCGCCTGGTGGATTTCGGTTAAAAAATCTACCGTTCCAGGTAATACTTCAGCTGGCGTCATTTTGGTAATCATTTCCACATACCAGCTATTTTTTAAAGTAGCCAGTTCTTCTTTTTCGGTATCGTTTTTTTCTACGCCACCCCAGGCTAAAATCTTATTCAAACTTTCCACCCTGCTTACGCCCTTCAACTGTTCGTTTTGTTCTTCAGTAAAATCAAAACCCATGGTATTCGCCAGTCTTTTCCATGCCTGATAATGGTAAACGGCGGTATCAACCAGCACACCATCGAGGTCAAACAGGCAAGCTTTGATCTGACTTTGTGGTTTGGAATTTGGAGTTTGGAGTTCTTCTTGCATTGTAGTAAGTATATAGTAGTTAGTATCAAGTATCAAGACAGGATGCTTACGCGGCTTTTCGCCTTAGTCTTTCAGCTTCTAATTAGTATTAAGTAGTTAGTATCAAGTATCAGGACAGGGCGCATATATGGCGTTCTGCTTTAGTCTTTCAGCTTTCTGGTTAGTATTAAGTATCAAGACAAGGCGCATACATGGCTTTTCGCTTTGGCCTTTTAGTTTTCTAGATAGTATTAAGTATCAAGACAGGGCGCATATATGTCTTTCAGCTTTAGTCTTTAACCTTTGTTCTTAATTCAATTCTAAAACCAGTGTTGTTTTTGCTGGCACTTTAATTTGGTTGAACGAAATGGTTTCGTTGGTGATGATGTTTTTTGCCGAAGTAGTGCCGAGCGTTCTTTCTGCGAAACGATCAGTTTTCAGTGTCTTTTCTTTTTCAGCATTATTAACAATTACCATCACTGTTCCTTTAATGCTTTCATTATAGCGGAAGTAAACGTAAATATCATCCTCCGGCACAAACTGCATTAACTTTCCGCTTTGTAAAGGAACACTGTTTTTTCGGTAATTTGCTAGTGTTCTTACAAAATTAAATGCATCATTCTCTTTGTTCGTTCTCCCTTTAGCGATAAACTTATATTTTTTGTCGCCCTCCCATCCACCAGGGAAATCTGCACGTACTAACCCATCAGGATTAGAGAAGTTTTTCATTAAGATTTCGGTGCCGTAATACATTTGTGGGATGCCTCTCATGGTAAGTAATAAAGCCATTCCCATTTTATATTTTTCGAAATCTTCATTCACTACAGAATAAAAACGACTCATGTCGTGATTATCTAAAGCGATGCAATTTTGAGTAGGGTCTTTATACAGGAAATCATGTGCAATAACATCATACAAACGGCTCACCCCATCTGTCCAGCCATTTTTACCATTTAACGTTTCATAAATCCCATCTTTAACAGCCATGTCCGTAATCCCAGGCAAGTGCGTATTGAAACCACGATTAACAGTATTTCCTTCGGTAAAATAAGCCTGATTCGGCACACCGCTTACAAAGGTTTCGCCGAAGATAGAGAGGTTTGGAAATTCCGCTTTAAGTTTTAAGGCCCAATCGGCCATATAAGCCGGATCGTTGTAGGGATACGTATCCAAACGTAAGCCATCAATGCCAGCATATTCAATCCACCAGATGTGGTTCTGTGTAAGGTAATTTTGTACGTAAGGATTTTGCTGATCCAGATCTGGCATAGAAGGCACAAACCAGCCATCCAGCATTTTTTTACGATCCGCTTGCGAAGCATGTGTATCCATCACAGCCTGATCGCGATAGCTGGTTTGTGTATAAGTTGGCCATTGGTGTACCCAGCTTTTCATGGGCAAATCTTTAAAAAACCAATGTCCGGTACCAATATGGTTGTGCACTATATCTTTAATTACCTTCATGCCTTTTGCATGAGCAGTTTCTACATATTTCTTAAAAAGCTCGTTGGTGCCATAACGTGGATCAATCTTATAATGATCTGTTACCGCATAGCCATGGTAAGAAGCTTTCTGCATATCATTTTCAATTTCGGGCGTCATCCAAACTGTGGTAATCCCTAAATCTTTCAGGTAATCCAGGTGATTTATTACGCCCTGAATATCTCCTCCGTGACGGTAATACATACTGTCGCGGTTTAATGTTATTTCGGCTGAGCCTTTAACCACATCGTTACTTTTATCGCCATTCGAAAAACGATCTGGCATTAATAAGTAAATAAAATCTTTTTGTGTTACGCCCTGAATTCTGGTTGCGCTTTTATCGCGGTTCTTTAATTCGTACGGGTAACTGAATATCTTTTTTCCATTCACGGTGAAGTTGATTGGAAATTTTCCTGCCTTGGCAGTTGGTGAAATTGTTAAATCTAAAAACAGGTAGTTTGGATTTTCAACTTTATTAACTTTAGCCAGTTTTACCCCCGGATAAGTTAAGATTACTGTACTTGCTGCAATGTTTTCACCGTGTACAATTAGTTGTAATTCGGGATTATTCATTCCTGTAAACCAGAACATTGGTTCGATACGTTCTAATTTCTGAGCGAATAAATGACCTGCTGAAAGCGAAATCAACAAAGCAACTAGCATGATTTTTTTCGCTACAACATGCAGGGAATTTGTCTGAGCATTGAATAATGATGGGAAGAGCGAAAAGTTTTTGGATCTGAACATGCTGAAACATTAAAGGATAAAAGCCCTGCAGAACTGGCGTGCTGCAGGGCGAAACAAATATTTATTTTTTAACGATGGTATAACTACCACCTGTAACCACATCACCAGCCTTGGTGAGCGTTAATGTTATAACATAAGTGCCGGGTGTTTCAATCTTAAGGTTACCACCGCCCAAAGCAAGTGTTGTACCACCACCTAAGCTAATCGCCCAGTCATGACCAAATCGGAATTTAAATTCTCCCTTAACTAGCGGTGTTTCTAAGGTATAAACCAGCGATTTCCCGTCATTGATCACTTTCATATCCGTATCGGTATTCCAGCCAGCTGGAGTGGCATCACCAACAATAGACCATTCTTTTGGAGTAGTGATAGTATAGGTCGATTTATTTAAATCAACAGTCACTTGTTTTACTACGGCATCCGGAGCGTTGATGTCTCCACCAGAGGTGCTAATTGTACCAGCGCCGGCATCACCATAAGCAAGATCGAAGTTTTTCTTCGGCGTAACTTTAAAGGCAAGTTTAGCTGGTGTGAAGGCAATCATTCCTGTGTAAATACCATTGCTGGATAACGACACCAAACTATCTGCAGTTGCAGGACTCCATCCCTGATAAGCGCCAGGAACATAAACCCACGAGGAAGATAAGTAAGGTGTTGCATTTAAGGTAAGTACATTAGAATAGCTCATATCATTAACGGCTGCGCCGGATTTTAGGCGCACTTCAAGCTGTGCAGGTGTACCTGCTACTCCACCCAATGCCAGAATCATACTGTTTAATTGGGTAACCGTTGGCGCAAAAGTTCCGGTTGTTACCACCACTTCTGTTGGCGTACTAAAGTTCTTTCCTTTTAAATCGAACTGCAAAGTAGAGGCTACCGGTACCACATAACCCGTAGCGGTTGATAATGGGAAGCTCAATGTTAATGCATTTTGTGTAGCATTGGCCTGCGCTAAATTTAAATTAGTGGCCGAAGCGGCCAACGTACCTGCAGGTGCGATATTCGAAACGGTTTGTGTTTCATCTTTTTTGCAAGACCAAAGCGACAGGGCAATTAAGCCGAATGCTAAGGATTTGAATATTGTTGATTTCATCTCTTATTAGAAATTAAGATTAATACCCTGGGTTTTGAACCAAATTTGGATTGGCAATCAAATCTGCAGTTGGAATGGCAAAAATGTTGCGGTAAGCAGGAAGTGCTGCTCCCGTTTTAGCACCACCTTTATAAGGCCACAAATAGGTTGAACCGGCAAACTTTCCAAAACGTACTAAATCGGTACGGCGATGGCCTTCCCAATACAATTCACGTCCGCGCTCATCTAAAAAGAAATCGGTGGTTAAAGCCGCAGCAGTAACATTACCGGCTGTATTTCCATAAGCCCTGGTGCGTAACGCATTTACGTAAGTTAGCGCCAAAGCCGCATTTCCACCAGAACCGCCACGCGCAATTGCTTCTCCATAAATTAAGTACTGCTCAGCCAAGCGGAACAAGGCAAAATCCATGGAGCTAAATACGCCGTTTAAGGAATTAGGAGTAGTATTCGCAGTTGTTCTATTGGTGAATTTGGTTACGCGTAATCCATCTGTAAATGTACCTACATCATCTATTGTAGCTTTTGTACCAAAGAAAACACCACGTTTATCTAACGTTCCGTTTGCATCAGGAAACAAAGCTGGTAAATTCTGACGGGTTCTATTTCCACCCCATCCACCGTTTGGAACGCCGAAACTCGCTGGATCCATATCTGCATTAATAGCCGCATTAATTAAGAATGTGGTACCCCCATAATTGGTGCCGTTTACTCCATCGTAATTGATGGTTAAGATATTCTCTGCGTTATTTTTATCGTTATCACCTTTAAAGAGATCCAGGTAATTGTTTTTTAATTGATAACTGGCTGCAATCACTTTACTTGAATAGGTAATGGCTTCGGTGTATTTCGCTGCGCCAGTGTAAACCTGAGCGTTTAAATACAATCTTGCCAATAGTGCCCAATCTGCCCCTTTATCTGCACGGCCATAATCGTTTGCACGCGCCTCAGCTAAATCGCCTTCAATTGCTTTTAACTCAGATTCAACGTAGCTGAATAGTGCAGCCCGCTGGATTTGCTTTGGCGCAACTTTACCAATGTTATCCTCTTCGGTTACGAAAGGAGGATTGCCAAAGGCATCTAACAATACCCAATATTGGAAAGCGCGGAGAAAACGAGCTTCCGCACGGTACCTGGTAATAGCCGTAGCGTCTGCACCGGTAATGTTGCGACTTGCTAATTTCTCTGGCGTACTTTCTCTCAAAAATTCGTTACAGAAAGTAATCTGCAATAAACTTCTGGAGTATAAACCCCTTAAAAACTGGTTATCGTTACTCGGTGTTCCAAAGTTTAATTCCGGAACGCCCACATCTCCCCATGCACAAATGGCCTCATCGGTTACCAATTCCTGAGAAGTCCAGAATAACCTGAAGAAATCCGCAAAACCAGCGTTTAGTCCACCAACATCGCTGTTATCAGAACCCGATGGACTGGTTAATGCGTAAGTTGCATACAGCTTTACAAGGCTGTTTTTGTATCCGGCCGGTGTTGCATAAACGTTATCGGCGGTCACATCATTGGTTGGCGTTAAATTTAAATCCTCTTTTTTGCAAGAATTTAAGCTTAACAACAAGAACCCCGATGCTAATATGATTTTAAATGAATTTTTCATTTTTATATTTTCTTTGATATTAGAAACCAACATTTAATCCTAAAGTGTATGTTCTAGGTCTTGGGTATAAGTTAAAATCAATTCCTGTAGATAACTCCGGATCTAAACCTTTGTAATTAGATACAATGAATACGTTCTGAACATTGGCAGAAATTCGCATGGTTGTGTTACCGTTTTTAGATAACTTACCTACATTGTATGATAAGCCAACATTATCCATTTTTAAGAATGAAGCATTTTTGATGAAGTAGTCACTTAAATACTGTGTACCAGAACTACCAGAGAAGTTGGTGTTATACAAATCCACGCCAGCATTATTCAAAATTCCCTGTGTACTTAAGATGTTGTTCCTGATCCCAAAATTTGAGGAAACGTTGTCATACACGTAGTTTCCGATGCTTGCCCGAAGTACGGTTGTAGCAGTCCATTTTTTGTAGGTAAATGAAGTATTGAAACCAAAGGTGAAGTTTGGATCTGGTGATTTATAGAAATACTGATCGTTGGTGTTGATTACGCCATCGCCATTTAAATCTTCATAAATACCTTCTAAAGGCAATCCGTTAGCGTTGTAAACTTGTTTGTAAACAAAGAATGCACTTGGAATCTGGTTTACTGCATTCCATTTCAGGGTATTTCCTGTACCGCCAGTAATATCACCTGCACCTACTTTAGATCCTGCATCAGGGTTTAAAGTTAAGTTGGTGATTTTTCTTTTGTTATAAGCCGCATTCACACCGAATTCCCAGGTCACATCATCTTTTTGAATCGCTACGAAATTTAAGCTGGCTTCCGCTCCTTTCACCTCCATATTGCCCACGTTGGTAGTTAAAAGGTTACTGAAGTTAGTACCTACCGGGATATTGATGGTGCTTAACAAATCTTTTGTTTTCTTATAATAAACATCCACACTACCGTACAATCTTCCTTTCAAGAAACCATAATCCAAACCAGCATTATAGGTGGTTGTTGTTTCCCATTTCATATCTGGATCATAACCAGCCGGGCTGTAATAATTAAAGAAATCATTACCCACCTGATATTGCCCCTGGTTGGTGTTGGCATAATATCTGGAGATGTAATTGTAGTTACCAATGGTTGCGCCGTCTTTATTACCCGTTTCACCATAACTTAATCTCAGTTTCAAATCAGAGACTACTTTGCTGTCTTTAAGGAAATCTTCGCCAATAATTCTCCAGGTAAAACCAGCAGAAGGAAAATAGCCCCAACGGTTTTGTTCAGAAAATCTTGATGAAGCATCTGCTCTCATTGTACCAGAAAGAATGTATTTATCAGCAAGCGTGTAAACAAACCTTCCGTAGTAAGAAAGCAACTTTTGTCTTTCTACCGCGTTCGGGAATACCGGCGTAGTTAAAATTTCTCCTGTTCCTCTATAAGTATTAAAGTAAAAATCTGTGGTAGCGTTATCATAATAGCCATAACCAGCCGTTACATCAAATCTACTTTTAATGCTTTCTACCGTTTTGGCATAATTTAAATAGAACTCAGAAAATTTGTCTGAGCCATTGTTTAATCTACTTTCATAATAACCATTAGTTGAAGCACGTTGTGCAGCATACACAGGTACCGTTTTAGAACCATAGCCTTTAGAGATATCGTAACCTAAGTTTAAGTTTGCGTGTAATTCAGGTAAGAAGTGGAAAGAGTAATCGAACCTTGCGTTACCGAAACTTCTTTCTGCATTCCCAACGTTGTTTTGTTGTCTAATCAAAGCAACCGGATTACGTGGCGCGTTTGGATTTGGTACGCCCGCAGCACCAGTACCTGAAATCCATTCAAAATAACCGCCAAATTTATTGTTGGCATATACTGGTTGTGTAGGATCAAACTGAATAGCATTCTGAATGGCTGCCTCATCAGGATATTGAGAGTTGCTCAAAGTTCCTTTTAGACTTAAGTCGATTTTTAAGTGATCATTAAATAAACGTGGAGATAAGGTTAAACCACCAGTTGCTCGTTTTAGCTTAGCAGTAACCAATACACCATCCTGATCTAAATAACCAGCAGATACTCGGTAAGGAACACCTTTGAACGATCCGGCGATGCTTAAGGTATTATCTGTAGAAAAAGCATTCTGATAAATCTCATCCTGCCAATCTGTATTCGCTGTACCTAAAAGTGCTCTTTGTGCAGCTGTTCCATTTGCGTTTACATATGCACGAACCTGATCAGCTGAAAACACATCAACCTTTTTCGCCACCGTTGCAATCGAGTTATTGGTACTGAAATTAATAACTGGTGCACCTGACGCACCTTTTTTGGTGGTGATTAAAATCACGCCGTTAGAAGCCCTTGAACCATAAATAGCGGTTGCATTCGCATCTTTCAACACGGTGAAAGTTTCAATATCATTCGGGTTAATTAAAGACAGCGGACTTGGCGCATTGCCAATGCTATTTCCGCTGAAAGGTACTCCATCCACCACAATTAGCGGATCGTTGCTGGCATTTAGAGATGCGCCACCACGAATACGGATCTGCCCTCCTGCACCTGGCGCCCCACCACCTGAGATGATGTTCACACCGGCAACTTTACCCTGAATCAACTGTTCCGGAGTGGTGATTGTTCCTTTTTGAAAGTCTTTTGAACTTACTGTAGTAATTGAACCTGTTAAATTTTTCTTTTCTGCGGTACCGTAACCAATTACTACTACTTCGTTCAATTTTTGTGCATCTGGCACCAGTTGAAAGTTTAGTGCAGTGTTTCCGGTTACGCTCACTGCTTTATCTAATGTTTGATAGCCAATAAAGCTGGCCGATAAGGTTACCGAACCATTCGATAAACCTGCAAGTTTAAAATTCCCGTCGCCATCTGTAGAAGTACTTCTTGTTGTACCTTTTACAACAACGGAAGCACCAGGTAATGGTTGGCCGGTTTCATCAAGCACTCTTCCTGAAATTGATCCGGATTGTGCTTTTACGATTAATGCTGAAAAAACTAACAGCATCAAAAGCCCCTGTTTTAACAGGTAAAATACTCTCATATTCGAAGCTCTTTTAAGTATAAAAATTTGGTTAAATATTATAGTGGATTACACACAGGGCTAATTTACAGCACATAATTACATTTCAAAATTTATTTAAAAAATATATTTCAGGCTAAAAATGGAGCACAAAAATCCCGGCAAAAAGTTAACATAAATCTAAACTCAAAATTCAAAAAGCTTAATATATTAAAATTAAAACACTAATAGACAGCAGTATACAATTGTAAAATTGAGATTTTATGTGTATTTATTACACTAAGCCATTTTCAACCAATTTTTCGGGAACGTTCCCGAAAAATAACAACAATAAATCAGCGTGTTTTCGGGAACGTTCCCGAAATTTAATCACAATTCTGCTTATTTTACACTAAGTGAAGAATTTTTTTGAGTTTTTTTAAGCTAAAAAGCAAGCTATTTTTGCCTGGTTTCTGGCAGATTTGAGGTCGAATTTCTGATGATCATTTTAGAATCTAAGACCACCTCGCTGAAACAATTTTTCTCCTGATGGTGATCCAGAATTTTGAATAATAATTTGGCTGCTTCCTCCCCAATCTCAGAAGCAGGTTGCGTAATGGTGGTTAATGAAGGATTAAGGAGTGTCGCAATTTCCAGGCTCGAAAAACTGATCACTTTTAAATCATCAGGAATAGAAATTTTTAAATCATAGCAGGCGTAATATGTAGCAAAAGCCAAACGCTCTACAGAAGTGAATACACCATCTGGTTTCAGATCAACCAATGCATTTCTAATAATGATACTGTTCTCCTCATAACTATTGCTGCAGTCTACAATCAGCTGCTCATCAAATTCAATATCGTATTTGGATAAGGCATCAAGGTAACCTTGCATCCGCGTTTTACCAATAGAAAGGCTTTTATTTACCACCAGGTAGGCAATTCGTTTACAGCCCTGTTCAATTAAATGCGCCGTGGCCTGGAAGCTGCTTTTATAGTCATTGGTAATTACCCGTGGTGTTTCAATGTCATCATAAATCCTGTCAAAGAAAACCAGAGGCAAACGTTTAGTTTCAAACTGATTTAAGTAATTGTGATCGTCTGCTTCACCTGAAACAGACATAATGATCCCGTCGGCCCGTCCGTTATGTAAATGGCGAATAAAATTAACTTCCTTATGATAATCGTCATCAGTTACATAAATTAAAATGTGGTAACCATTTGCCCGGGCAACGCGCTCTATACCATGAATGGCTTGCGAGAAATAATTATTAGCCAGTTCCGGTACAATTACTGCGATCGTTTTGCTCTTTTGCTCTCTTAAATTGCTGGCATAATGGTTGGGCTGATAATTCAATTCTTTAGCCATTGAAAGAATTCGCGCTTTTGTGGCGCCATTAATATCACTGTTATCTCTAAAAGCACGCGAAATTGTCGAAGTAGATAAATTTAATGCTTCCGCTAATTTCTTGATATTAATATTATCCATTTGGCTCTTAATGGTGGTTTGTAAATTATGCTGTAAATATAGATTATAAAATTACTTTTCAATTCTCTTTAATTCACCAGCGGGCCAATTAACCCCTTACCAAGTATTTTTACCTGTATCCTGGCCAGAAAAGGGACATTCAATCCCAAAAAAAATTAAAGCTTATAGCCATGCTTTACTTAATGCATTCATAGGCTTCAACTAAATAACATCTTTTTTAAAACAAAAAAGATACTTTAAGTATTAATACTTATAGACAAATTATCATATTTGCTTTTCACCGGAAAACTCAAACTAATAAGACAAAATTTACACTAAATGGGAACTAAGAAAATACTCATCGCGGATGATGATGAGGGAATTGTGGACGCGGTGACGATGATATTGGAGGTTATGGGTTATGATGTGGAGTTTACCTATGACGGCGGTGCAGTGATTGATGCAGTTAAAAACAAGCCAGATCTAATCATGCTGGACATTTGGATGAGTGGATACGATGGCCGTGATATCTGTAAATTATTGAAAAATGATCCTCAATACAAAGAAATTCCAATTCTTATGATTTCAGCGAGCAGAGATATTAAGCAGAGTGCAATGGATGCAGGTGCAAACGATTTTATGGAGAAGCCTTTCGAAATGGACTCTTTGTTGAACAAGGTTGATCTCTTGTTAAATTAGTTTAATAACTTGTTATTCCTGAATACTAATTATAATCATCAGGTTTTCAATGCTGTAAAAACTATTGATAGTTTCTAAATTACGCGAACTGTTTGATTTCCAATGCAAGCCATTTTTCCCGTACTTGCATTGCAACAGGCATTAACCTTCCATCTTTTGTAAAGAAAGCGATTAATATTCCTATATCATTATAAATTCCCGAAATTTAAACTCCCGTGTTTGGGAAATATTGATAATAATAACCGACGTTTTTTCTCCACAATTAACATGTCTGATCATCAAGAGACTGCCATAAGAAAAATTATCCATATTGATATGGATGCTTTTTATGCGTCTGTAGAGCAACGAGACTTCCCTGAATACCGTGGAAAGCCACTCGTGGTTGGAGGCAAGCCAGATAGCCGCGGAGTAGTGGCTACAGCAAGCTACGAAGCGAGGCAATACGGCATTCGTTCTGCAATGTCTTGCAGCAAGGCTTATCAACTCTGCCCCACAGCGATTTTTGTTTACCCCAGGTTTGATGCTTATTCGGCGGTATCAAGAGCCATAAGAGAAATTTTTAGTCGCTACACCGATTTAATCGAGCCACTTTCTCTCGATGAGGCTTACTTGGATGTAACCGAAGATAAGTTGGGAATTGGATCTGCAATAGACATTGCAAAATCAATTAAAGATGCGATCAAAAACGAATTGAATCTCACTGCCTCTGCCGGCGTTTCCATTAATAAGTTTGTGGCGAAGGTTGCATCGGATATGAATAAGCCTGATGGTCTGACTTTTATCGGCCCATCGAAAATTAAAGCTTTCATGGAGAAGTTACCGGTGGAGAAATTTTTTGGCGTGGGCAAAGTTACCGCGGCGAAAATGAAAGCCATGCAAATTAATACCGGTGCCGATCTGAAGAACTTAAGTGAAGCGCAACTGATCGCACAATTTGGAAAATCTGGAAAATTCTACTATAAAATTGTTCGTGGAATTGATAATCGCCCGGTTCAGTCCCATCGTGAAACCAAATCGGTTGGGGCCGAAGATACGCTCTCTGAAGACACCAATGACCTTGCAGTGATGCATGATCTGTTAAAGCAAATTAGCGAAACTGTTTCGTCCCGACTGGAAAAACACCAGTTAAAAGGCAAAACAGTTACTTTAAAAATAAAGTTTGAAGATTTTAAACTCATCACCAGGAGCCGCTCATTCCCCGCTGCTATTAATCAGGCAGACCAAATGTTTAAAGAGGCTATAAAGCTCCTCGAAGAGGCTAATCTTGGAACAGCCAAAGTTCGTTTGCTTGGCATTACGCTATCTCGCTTCTATGATGATGTTCTGATCGAGCATTTGACCAGTAATCAGCTGGAATTCGATTTTTAATTATTTCTCTACAGCAACCCTATAATTCGGATCTTCCATTACATTGACTTCAATTACACCATCTGCATTGCGCAATAAGCGTTTACAGTCATCGCTGAGGTGGCGCAAGTGAAGTTTTTTATCGACGGCTTTATATCGTTCGGTAAGTTTATTTAAGGCATCGATTCCAGACATGTCATAGACGCGGCTATCCTTGAAATCAACGATTACATTTTCAGGATCGCCAAAAACATCAAATTTATCGTTGAAGTTAGCCACTGATGCAAAAAATAAAGGCCCATAAATTTCATAATATTTTGCACCATCTTCTCCTACATATTTATTAGCCCGGATTCTTTTTGCACTTTCCCAGGCAAATACTAAAGCAGAAATAATAACGCCAATGAGTACCGCTAAAGCAAGATTATGCAACCAAACCGTAATCACTGCAACAGAAATACCAATGAAAATATCCTGTTTCGGCATTTTATTGATCACCTTAAAACTCATCCACTCAAAGGTACTAATGGCCACCATCATCATTACGCCAACTAAAGCAGCCATAGGCACCCTTTCGATAATCGGTGCGCCAACCAAAATAATAAGTAAGATGGTTAATGCTGCAATAATCCCTGACAACCTTGCCCTAGCGCCAGCAGATAAATTAACCAGTGTTTGCGCAATCATCGGGCACCCCCCCATACCTGTAAAAAAACCGTTCAACATATTAGCAATGCCTTGCGCAATACTTTCGCGGTTTCCGTTTCCTTTAGAATCTGTAATTTCATCTACCAGGTTCAAGGTGAGTAAACCTTCGGTTAAACCAACACCTGCCATAATCAACCCGTAAGGAAAAATGATCTTAAGCGTATCGAGATTAAATGGAATTTGAGGAATATGAAAAGGTGGGAAACCACCACTTACTGAAGCAATATTTTTAACCAGTTTAGTATCTATTCCGAAAAAGAAAACCACCAGAAAAACGACAATAATGGCTACTAAAGACGCCGGGATGGCTTTGGTGAATTTCGGAAGTAAGCTTACGATAGTAACCGTCAGCGCTACTAAAGCTAGCATTACATAAAGTGCAGTTCCACTTAACCAGGTTACCTGACCGTTAATAAGTGTTTTAAATTGTTCTAGTTGTGACATGAAAATAATTACCGCCAAGCCGTTAACAAAACCGAACATTACCGGCTGCGGCACCAGGCGAACAAATTTACCCAGCTTAAAGAGCCCTACTAAAATTTGAAAAATACCTGCAAGGGCAACCGCAGCAAATACATATTCAATACCATGACTCTTCATTAGCGCAATTAGCACGATTACGGTTGCCCCCGCGCCCCCAGATACTAACCCAGGTCTGCCACCTAAAACTGCAGTAACCAAACCCATGATAAAAGCAGCATATAATCCAGTTAATGGGGGGAAGCCAGCCAGAATTGCAAAAGACAGAGATTCTGGAATCATCGTCATGGCTACGGTTAAACCCGCTAATATTTCATTTTTATAGTTGATCTTTTTCGAAAAATCGAAAAGCTGTAAAGTCGATTTCATTATTCTTTAGTAAAGCTGCAAATATCAGCTTTTTCTATTGCTTATGGATAACGAATAACTTAAATCTTCCACTTACAAAGTGCAGTCAAGGATAATTCCTAAAGGGAATTTTTCGCAACGTAGACTTTACTGGTGTGTCTTTAGCCATTCCAGCCTACGCTGATCTGGTAAATGTTTTACTTTAAAGTTTTCGAATTTCGCTTCAAAACCCGTTCCATCTGGACTGGCAGCCATTAAACCGACCATTACCGGTGTATTATCCTGCAAAGGAGCATTGCGGGTCATAATGTAATTTTTATCGTCCAAAGAATAAAATATTTCTACCGCATCAAGCCTCCGTATAACCTTAATCCAGATAAAGGGTGGTGCATCTGTTAAGGGAAGCACGCTCCAATCACTCTTATCATGGGTAACGACGGTACTTACGTTAAACTTTCCATCCACAAACTCAACGCCCGTTTTAATGTAGTTTTTATGGTCGATGCGAAGCATTAATCCCATTTGATCAAAACGCGCTTTATATGCTCCGGTAAGTTTAACCTTTGCTTCGAATTCGCCACCATAAGTGGTATAATAGAATGGTGCATCATCAACGGTAAAACCATAATGGGCTACTCGCCAGTAGTCGCTTCCTGCCGTTACCTGCATGGTTAAACTGTTATTTTTAATCGTGCATTTCTCTGGCTCATTAAACCACTGCATTTTATCAAGGTTTTGCGCCTTTAATTCATTTAGGCTGCATAAGATGCTAAATGCTAAAAAAAGTCTTCTCATTTTTTGTCGATTGTTTAATATTAATCTGGCGAAACTCTAGAAAATTTGAAAATATTGCATTTCACCTTTCCTTGAATAACTACCCAATTTTTGTAAGTTCGCAAAGTTATTTAACCTTCAAACCAGATTCAATGGTAATAAATAACCATTAACTATTCTACCAATGCGAGACCTGCTGGATATAAAACTCTTCTCTCAATCATTCGAAACGTTGTTAAATGCAGATCAACAGCTCCAGAATGCCAAGCACATTGCTGAAATGTATAGCAGACTAGAGAACGGCATTAGTGTATTAAGTGATCTTAAAACGAGGAAGAGTTACCTTTTTTATGGTGACGTGGCCGATAAATTTGGCCTTTCAGCGCAGGAACAAGAAATTAACTCCATTTGGGAAGATCAGTTACTACAGAAAATCCATACCGAGGATCTCCAGAGAAAATACCGCCTGGAATTCGAGTTTTTTCAGCTTTTGAATCATCTTACTATCGAGGAAAGAATGGATTATGAGATCATCACCAAACTCAGAATTAAAGATACAGATGGAAAATATGTTTTATTGAAGCACCGTTTGTTGTATATCGCCAGCTCAGATGACGGCAGTATCTGGCTAGCGCTGTGCCTATATAACATGATTTATGATCACCCTGGGTTTTCTATTCCACAAGGGGCGATCATGAATAAACAGACGGGAAAAATTATAGAACACAATGAAGACCGGTTTAATGGCTTTTTATCTACAAGAGAGAAAGAGATTTTACAACTCATTAAACACGGCAAAAGAAGTAAGGAAATTGCAGACCAGTTGGCCTTAAGCATTAATACTGTTAACCGCCACCGACAAAATATATTTCAAAAGCTGAATGTAAGTAATGCGCTTGAGGCCTGCAAAATAGCAGAAACAATGGGATTGCTATCTTCCTTTAAATAATTAATCCAGCTTAGCGGGCAAAGTTTTGATGAATTAAACATCAGGAAATAATTTGGACTGCTTATTTTTATTTCCCTTTGAGGCGTTTCATAAAAAGGCCGAATGCAGGGCCAAGTTCTTCAAATAATGGATGGTTGCGGTTTTTAAGCATCACCTCGCTAAATAATTTTAATCCGATGGCGAATTCCTGCGACTGGTTAATATCATTAAAATGGTTCTTTTGCTTCAACCGTTCTATAATAGCGAAAATATCATCGTGATTTTCAAATACCAGTTCCAATGGTGAGGTTTCCATTTTGTCACCCTTATTATTTTGAAGATATTCCAGGGTAAGTTTATATTGATGTGCCTTCTTTTCCATGTGTTAACTAAATTTCTATTGACAAGTAAATTTAGGCATTTGGAAACAGGCATAAAATAAGATTTAAATAATGACGATCAAATTATTTGCAACACTGCTTCAGAACGAGTGCAAACACTTCATCCCCCCTTAATCTTACCTAATTCAGATCATAACCAGTAAAAATAAAAAAGTGCCTCTGATAACCAGAGACACTCCACTAATCCAAATCTAACTAACTTAGCTCTTATCTATAACGAAATTCAAACGGTCTCGTTAATGAGGTTTCTTAAACAATGTATTTCAACTTTAACCTAGTACTAGTAACCCGGATTTTGCTTCAGCTTAGGGTTAGCATTTAAAATATCCCTGCCTATTGGAAAAATCTTGGTATGGCCATCTGCATCTGGTTTTTTATCCCACCAGGTACCTTTATTGAATACATCCCAGCGAATTAGATCGGTTCTGCGCCGGTTTTCACCGATAAATTCTCTACCCCATTCATCTAAAATTTCCTGGTCGGTTAACTGAGTACCACCAGCCGCATATAAGCT
>JAZBLB010000033.1:0-52205 GCA_037032985.1 Bacteroidota bacterium | reverse complement strand
TGGAGAGCTTTTTGATATTGAAAGGAACCTGCGTTTGTACTATCGGTGATGAAACCATTACCATGGGGCCTGGTACTTTTATGCAAATTCCACTCAATCAACCCCATACTATTGCCGTTGTTTCTAAATCGGTTACTGCAATCTTGCAGCATGTGGAATGTGATGTTTAATTACCGTTGATACTCTTAGAATCAATTGATTTTCATATAACTATATGAACAAAAAAAGCTGCCTTTAGGGCAGCTGCAGCTTTGTTATTTAGGGATTTTACTTTGCTAAAGTCATGGCAGTTTGATCTGCATTCATAATCGCTTCCGAAGTATAAGAAATTGATCTTGAGCTCACAAAATCTGTTAGTTTTAGGTTTTTTACATTAGCGGCTACCATCGTGCTTTCTGCTGCTGTACCGTTCAGTTTTAATACGGCATCATCTTTAACAATGGTATATAAACTTGCTGCTGTGGTTTTGATTTTGGCTGTAGCGCTTTGATTTAAAAACAACTGAAGGTTTTGAACATCGAAATTGTTATTGGTTACAATTATCGATTGACCGTATGCTTCTATTCTTTGTAAATCTTTGATGGTGATGTTCAATGTTACCAGACCAGTTTCCATGGAGTTAATGTAAAGGGTTTGACCGTTGCTTCTTACCGATGTTTTTTCGGCATCATAATTTCCGGCACCTACTACACTTTCATTGTCTCCCTGTGTAAGCACAATTTTAACATTGCCACTTACCCAGATCCGGTTGATGTTTTTTAATGAAGATGTGGTTGCGGTTACTGGCACTGGTTCTGCTGCGAAGGTTGTCATCACTGATGAAGTGAATAATACTGCTGTTAATGCTGCTGCGAAGAATGTTTTTGCTATCGTTTTCATGACTGTATGTTTTAGGTTTTTTTATTGTTTTTATACTGATGAGACGCCAGCAGGTCGGAAACGTTGCACGAGAAATGGGTGTATTATACCAGCATGAGCTACTTCTAGACTAACGCCTGTAATTCCTCGACGAACGGGAGTACGTAGGGATAGCGTTTGAATCGTTTTCGTATTTCGTTGATCGCTATTCATTTATCGTTTTGTCTTTCATTACTAAACGTTGGATCCTTTATCGAAAGCAAGAGCAGGATAAGATCATTATTTCTTTAAATGTTATGAAAGCACTTAGACGCTGGTTTGCTGAAACATTCCTTTTTTGGAATTTATGAACCTTTGTTTATCTGCTTTGTTATTATGGAAACTAAAAAATAAAAACATGACAGATCCTAGAGAAAAAGACGAGCAGGCACAAGACCAAAATAAAGGAAATGTACATCCGGAAAACAAAACCAATGAAGAAACCAACTGGAATGAAAACCAGCGTGTAGATGAAGAGGGCAACGAACTTGATCCTGATGATATTAAATAAAATACTATGAAAAAGATCTTAATGGTGCTTACTTCGCATAGTGAGATGGAAAACACATCCGGTAAAACGGGTGTTTGGCTGGGTGAATTTACTGATCCTTACTATGAATTTATTGATGCAGGCTATGCGGTGACGTTAAGTAGTCCTAAAGGCGGCAGGCCACCTGTTGACCCGATGAGTGAACTAACCGAACACATTACCGCTTCTAACCGCAGGTTTCAGGATGATGCTGTTGCTACTGCAGCTTTTTCGCATACTACAGTGTTGAACCAGATTAATGCGATTGATTATGATGCGGTATTTTATCCCGGCGGGCATGGTCCTATCTGGGATCTGGCAGTTGATAATAATAGCGGAATCTTGATTTTAGACTTCCTGGATGCAGGCAAACCTGTTGCTGCCGTTTGCCATGGGCCTGCAGCATTACTAAGTGCAGGCAGACTAAGGCCTGGCTTTTTAACTGGCAAAACCGTCTCTGCCTTTAGCAATACAGAAGAAAACCTGGTTGGCCGTAGCGGAAATGTACCTTACCTGCTTCAAACCAAGCTTGAGGAACTTGGTGCTAAGGTTAATACTGCTCTTGTTCCGTTCCTTTCGCACGTTGAGCAAGATGGCCTGTTGATTACCGGGCAAAATCCGCTTTCTGCCGGACCTGTAGCCAAAGCTTTAATTGCATTTTTGGAAGGGCAGCAAGAACAGGTGCCAACTGTTTAAGGTGTCATCGCTCTAAATTAAGCGAGCACTTTTTTAAAGCGCTTCTGTTTGGAATAATTTTATTTGTCGGTAGCCAATTTACCTGTTCTAGGGTTCTTCCGTGTTGCCGACAAATTGTTTTATTATTGCTATCCAGTGGAACGCAAATTAGTTATCATAAATATTCAAAAGTTTAGGGAAGGAACGATGCGATCTGTATCCTTTCTAATATGCAATAAAATGCAACTATCCTGCCCTAGAACCCGGCTAGAACCCTAATGGGATCCGAATGAAAATCGCCTGATTTCTTAATTAAAAATCTGGCAAATTCAGGGATAAAATTTTATAGCGATTTTGCCATTTCTTACATTGATCCGATTTCAAGTAAACAACATTTCTCTAAGTATTGTGGTATAACTTCATGAATGTTACTAGTAAACAAGGAGTAGCTCATGCCTATTTATATCAGTAATTAATTTCATTGCCCCGGCATTACCTTCCGGGACATCCGTTCTTAGGGCAACATGGAGTCTTGTTTTTTATCTTTGCATCACGAAGGTCGAACTGTAGTGGGCATAATATGATGTTGTTTTATGCATTTCGTTGGTCTGCATTGGACAATCCTTCTATTTTAGTCTTACTATTTGATCTATTCTTATTTACAGGTGTATAATCATTGATGATGAGCAACATGCCGTTGACGCACTTTAAAAATAGTAGCCAAGTTGCCTAACTTTCAACTTCTTGTCTTAGCTTATTAAACTTTCTATTAAACTAGCATCCGCAGGGTTACTGCAATCTTGACCACTGTGGTTTAGCTCGTATTTATTTCGATTGCATTGCTTTGCGATTATCATAGCTTGTTTATTTTCCCTTTATCATTTGCTTATCCTATTCTCGGGATTTATGACAGTTAATCAATGTACCTGAAATGCTGATAGCAGATTTGTCAAATGCATTTTGTGCTGTATGGCCAATCCTAAATGCTCATTTTGATCAACCAAACATAAAAATTCAAGAAAATAAATTTCTACTTTTTTATAAATTTAAGGCCACAACTTTCAATGCAGGGTGGATTCAAAGTGAGTGTATTGGCTGTTACTTTATACCTATATGGAGCTGCTCCATTATAGGTTTTAGAAGTGACAGCTATGGTAACACTATCCATAATCTTAAATGTGGTTAGGTCTGGAAAGACTTCTCCTTTGATTTCGCCTGTTCTGGATATGATGAGGTATTTGTCTTCCTTTACTTTTATGTATTTACCCTTTCCATTGCCAATATCGGCCAATGTTTCGGTTAATTTCCATCTTCCATAAATTTCACCCGGGCCATCGTTTTCCTGGTTCTTTTTACATGAATTGAAACAAATAAATATGGCTATCATGGCCAGGGTTAATCTGATTTTACTCATTGTCTTTTTTTAGGGGATACGATGGGCATATGTAAAACGCTACAAACACTTGAAAATTTGTTGTTTAGCTAAGGCCCTCCGCTTAACTACAGTGTCACCCCTCCTGTTTTATTTTTTTGCCCTGCCACCTTAAATTAGCTATAAATTATCTGATAGCCTAAACGAATGAGCCATTTGTTAACTGATTGATGAATTGAGTGTTGCTCACAAGCGCATATTAACTCACGACTTCATTACTCAATAATATTTCTTAAAAAAAAATATAAAAAATAAAACAATTTTGAAAACCATTTGTTATTGGGTTAGTTTATCCCAATATTATGATTACTCAAGTCGAAATCCTAGGCATAGCTGCTGTAGTTTTTTCAAACATGGTAGCCTATTTTACGCTCAAGCGTTTAAAAGATAACGAAAAGCGCAGAGACCGCGACCGGCACAACCAGCAGAATTCTTTAACTTAATTCATTTTTGGTTTGCTTCAAACTGTCATTCTGATTGTTAAAGGAAGTGCCCTTAAGCTATGGCTTTGTATTCATGAATAGCAGAGATCGTTTTTGTTATCAAAAAAAAATATTCTGTATGTTTGCAAATCAAAATTTTATTAGTTTATGAAGGTTGCTTTAATTACCGGTGTAACTGGACAAGATGGTGCATACCTGACGGAATTATTACTTAAAAAAGGATATTTCGTACATGGACTGAAGAGGCGTGCATCTTCTTTCAATACTGACCGCATTGATCATTTGTATCAGGATCAGCATGAGGGTAATGTTCGTTTTAAGTTACATTATGGTGATTTGACCGATTCGACTAACTTAATCAGAATCGTTCAGGAAGTACAACCGGATGAAATCTATAATCTTGCCGCTATGAGCCATGTTCAGGTGAGTTTTGAGATGCCAGAATATACTGCTAACGCAGATGGAATTGGTACTTTACGTTTGCTGGAAGCGGTAAGAATCTTGGGCTTAACTGCCAAAACAAAAATATATCAGGCTTCTACTTCTGAATTATATGGCTTAGTACAGGCCGTTCCGCAGAGCGAAACTACGCCTTTCTATCCCCGCTCTCCGTATGCTGCAGCAAAAATGTATGCCTATTGGATTACGGTAAACTACCGGGAGGCTTATGGGATGTTTGCCTGCAATGGCATATTATTTAATCATGAAAGTCCTTTACGCGGCGAAACTTTTGTCACCCGCAAAATTACCAGGGCATCCTGCAAAATTGCTTTAGGGCTCCAAAACTGTTTATATTTAGGTAACCTTTCGGCTCAAAGAGACTGGGGGCATGCCAAAGATTATATTGAGGCGATGTGGTTAATCCTGCAACAAGAACGTGCAGAAGACTTTGTGATTGCCACAGGTGTTACCACTACCGTTCGTGATTTCGTTAGGATGAGTTTTGCCGAACTGGGTATTGAAATCGAATTTTCAGGAAAAGACGAACATGAGAAGGGCGTTATTATTGATATCGATGAACAAGTAATAACAGCGCTTGGTTTAAACAGTGAGTTTTTGAAGCCAGGGCAAACGGTGGTTCGGGTAGATCCTAAATATTTCAGGCCAACAGAAGTAGATTTGCTATTGGGTGATCCTACCAAATCCAAAACCCAACTTGGCTGGGAACCCGAATATGATCTTCCTTTGCTGGTTGAAGATATGATCATTGCTGATTTGAATTTAATGAAAAAAGATGAATACCTTAAACAAGGTGGTTATAAAACTTTGAATTATTTCGAGTAATTGTAAAGTTGGTACAATTATGGTTCAATTTGCAAGCGATAAGGTGAATTTTTTGGTTAACTCACAAATAGGGTGTAATTTTAACACTTAGATTGATCACCAGTTTTTTTTAGTTTGTTTCAGGTGAATTGAATTGTTTTTTGCCATTGGATGATGTTTAAGTGTATACCTTAAGATCATCCCCATCATTATAGTATTTACATATTTTTAGTAATCAGACAGATGTTTAGCTTCTTCAATAAAAAAAATAAGGTCACTGATATTTCTTGGCTAGGTGTAGACATGCATTCGCATATCCTTCCGGGAATTGACGATGGTTCGCCGGATGTGGCCACCAGTTTGAGGTTTGTAAAAACTTTGGAAAATTTGGGTTATAGCAATTTGATTGCAACACCACATATCTTTAAAGAATTATATCCCAATAACAAAACTACCATTACCCAAGCCAAGCATTCGTTGTTGGCAGAGATTGAAAAAGCTAATCTTTCTATTGGTTTAGATGCTGCTGCGGAGTATATGGTTGACCAGGATTTTGATCTGGAGGCAGATATGTGCTCCATCCAACGGAAACATCTGCTGATTGAAATGTCCTATCTGAACGAAAGCCCAAATATTAGTGAACGAATTTTTGATGTGGAAATAAAAGGCTTTGTTCCTGTTCTGGCGCACCCTGAGCGCTATACTTTTTATTTTAAAGATAAGAGCCGGTTGCGGAGGTTTAAAGAAAAAGGTTGTTTACTGCAGCTTAATTTATTGTCTATTGTTGGTTATTATGGCAAAGAAGTAAAGCAACTGGCTGAATACTTGTTGAAAGAGGATATGTACGACCTTGCCGGTACTGATTTACACCATGATAAGCACCTCAATAACTTAACTGATGCTGTTCAAAGTGGCAAATTGTATGATTTGATTGGTCAATATCCTTTTAAAAACAAAGAATTGTTTGGTCAGGGTGTAGCTGAAGCTATCTAACTTCCAACACCTTCCTTTTGGTTTCCGTTTGAAAACATGTGTTAATGTTTATGCGCTTTCCCAAGCAATCAAATAATTTTGTATTTTTGGGGCAACATAGCATATAAATAAAATGATTTTGTTTATGATCATGGTTTGATAAGGGCCTTGTTTAATACAATTTCATAACCTACCTACACATGAAGTTTAAAAATTTACTTAAGGCAATTTTAATTTTTTGCGCCTTTACCCTTAGTCAATCTCTATATGCGCAAACCAATTATGCCGATGTAAAGGTAGATGAACTGAGTGATGCGAAGATCAGGGAGCTGATGCAGCGGGCAGAATCTATCGGCTATAATGATGTTCAGTTAGAGCAGCTTGCGCTGGCCCAAGGGATGCCGCAAACCGAAATTGAAAAACTCAGGGTAAGGGTAGAGAAGCTGAGAAAGCAGGATGGAACTGGTACTACTAATACCAATAGTGCTCAGACAGTAAACAAGCCTTTTGTAGATGTAGAGCGTTCGCGGGTTAATAATGCGCAAAGCAAAATAGATTCTTTAAAAAAGGTTAATGAAGCATTGTCTGCACAGGCACTAGCCAATTCGGAAGCCATCAATAACCTTAAAATATTTGGGGAGGATCTTTTCGGATCGAGCACTCAAACTTTTGAACCTAACCTTAGGATGGCCACTCCAAAGAGTTATGTAGTAGGACCGGATGATGAACTATTGATTGATATTACCGGCGATAATGAAGTCAGCTACAAAGCTAAGGTGAGTCCTGATGGAAGTATCAGGGTTCAGTATGTAGGCCTAATCTATGTTGCAGGGATGAATATTGAACAGGCAACCTCCAAGATAAAATCTTCTCTCTCTGGCACTTATCCAGCTATAAAATCAGGCAGAACTTCCGTATCTATTACGCTGGGAAACATTAAAAGTATTTCTATTACAGTGATAGGAGAAGCAACCAAACCAGGCGCTTACACTGTATCCTCTTTATCTTCTTTATTTAATGTGTTGAGCAGTGCCGGCGGACCGAATAAGAACGGAACTTACCGGAATATTCAGGTAATCAGGAATAATCAACTCATTTATACGGTAGATATTTACAATTTTTTATTGAATGGGATCCAAAAGGGTAACATTCGCCTGCAGGATCAGGATGTCATCAATATTCCTGTATATCAAACCCGCATAGCCTTATCTGGCCGGGTGAAACGACCAGCTTATTTCGAAATTAAAGATAGCGAGACCCTGGCAGATGCTTTGCGCTTTGCCGGTGGATTTTCGAATGATGCTTACTCTGCCCAAATTAAAGTATTGCAAAATACTAACCGGGAACGCAAGATTACGGATGTTCCTGAATCAGAATTTGGTACCTACAAACCTAAAAATGGGGATAAGTATGTTGTAGAGCGAATTCTGGATCGTTTTGCCAATCGTGTTGAAATTGATGGTGCTGTTTTCCGCCCGGGGCAATATGAACTTGATGGCGAACTGACACTTAAAGGCTTGATTCAAAAAGCTGACGGTATTAAAGAAGATGCTTTTTTAAACCGAGGTTATATTTCGAGGTTAAATGCTGATAACAGTTTAGCTTTGGTTTCTTTTGACTTAGGGAAGATTTTAGCTGGTACGGAGCCCGATATCAAATTGCAGCGTGAAGATAAGGTGAGTATCAAGTCTATTTTCGAATTACGGGAAGAATTTAGGGTTACGATACAAGGTGAGGTTAGACAACCTGGTACATTTGTTTATGCAGATGGGATGAACCTGGAATCGCTGATCCAAATGGCTGGTGGGTTTAGAGAAAGTGCTACTCCTAACCGGATTGAAATTTCCAGAAGAATTAAAAATAGTGATGCCACATCGGTATCTGCGCAAACGGCAGAGGTATTCACCGTTAATGTAGATCCAGAATTGAAGTTACAGGATCAGGGTTTTGTTTTGAAGCCTTTTGATATTGTGTCTATCAGAAGTTCGGAGAGTTATCATACACAAAGACAAATCAGAATAGAGGGCGAGGTTTTATATCCGGGAATTTACACAGTAACTAAAAAGGATGAAAGAATCTCCGATATCATTAAGAGAGCCGGAGGGTTGAGTCCGTTAGCTTATGTGGAAGGTGCATCATTGCGCCGAACCGGTAAAGGAGATTTGAGGATGGACAGTTTAGAAACCAGAAGAGAAGAACGAGAAAAACTTTTGAACCTCCAACGTTTAAAACAATCAGGCGCAAGAGATACGACCAGCCTGGATAAAGATCTTGAGATTTTACGAAGTGACCTGGTTGGGATTGATCTGAAGAAAATTATGAGTAAGCCGTTATCCAGAAACGATTTAATAGTAGAAAACGGAGATGTGATCAGGGTGCCAAAAGAGTTACAGACAGTGCGTGTTACGGGCGAGGTGTTAAAACCCAATAGCATTGTATATACCAAAGGAAAGAGTTTTACCGGTTACATCAGTGGCTCAGGTGGGTTTAGCTACAATGCTTACCGCAAAGGTGCATTTATAGTTTATTCCAACGGATCTGTTGCTGCAAACCGAAAGTTTTTATTCTTCAATAATTTTCCTCAGGTAAAGCCAGGATCAGAAATCTTTGTTCCAAAAAGGGCTGAAAGGGAAAAGCTGAACGCTGCTACGTTTATTGGAATCTCAACAGGAATTGCCTCGCTGGCTGCCATTATAGTTAGTTTATTACGTTAAGCCATGACTGAAACTCATCATAAAGAAATTACGCTTAAAGAGTTAGCTATTAAATCGAATGAGTGGGTATCTTACCTTCGGTCTAAATGGTTAATAATTCTCGTTGGGTGCATCATTGGTGTTGTACTTGGCTATCTGTATGCCAGTTATAAAAAACCGAAGTATGTAGCGGCCAGTACCTTTGCGCTTGAGGATGCGAATGGGGGCGGAAGTCTAGGTCAGATGGCTGGTCTGGCCTCTATGGTTGGCCTCGAAATTGGTAGTTCGGGCAATGGCGGTGTGTTTCAGGGTGACAATTTAATTGAATTGTATAAATCGAGAACCATGATTCAGCAATCGCTTTTAAGTGAAGCAGATTTTGACGGCAAGAAGCAATTGCTGATTGATCGTTACCTGGATTTCAATAATCTGAAGGCGAAATGGCCACAGCACCCGATTTTAAAGAACATTAATTTTAGGGTGAATAAAGATGCCCGTTTGAGCAGGGCTCAGGATAGTATTTTAGGGGAAGTGGTGAAAGAGATTGGAAAAAACAATTTAGTTGTAACCAAGCCCGATAAAAAGCTGAGTATTTTAAAAGTCCAGGTGACTTCTAAAGACGAGTTATTTTCTAAAGCATTTGACGACGAGATTGTTAAAAATGTGAACGAGTTTTATGTGCAAACGAAGACTAAAAAATCATTGCAAAATGTCGCAATTCTACAGCATCAAACGGATTCTGTAAAAAGGGCACTGAATGGGGCTTTAGCAGGAATGGCATCCTTAACAGATGCTAATCCTAATGCAAATCCTGCCAGGCAGATTTTAAAAGTTCCTTCTCAACGCAGACAGGTAGATGCTCAGGCTAACACCGCTATTTTAACTGAATTGGTAAAGAACCTGGAAATGTCTAAGGTATCGCAGCGGAAAGAAATGCCTTTGATCCAAATGATCGATGCTCCGGTTTTGCCTTTGACCAAGTTAGCCACAACCAAAACGCAGGGTATGGTTAGCGGTTTTTTTCTTGCGGGGTTTTTAATATCGGTTTTATTATTGGTTAGGCGCGGATTTTTATTGATGATTAAATAATGCATGTCGGGATTAAAGAAAAATATTGCCTTTAATACGCTATTATCGATTTCTCAAATATTATTCCCGCTTGTTACCTTTCCGTATGCTTCCAGGATATTAGGTCCTGAGGGCATGGGGGCAGTTAACTTTGCAGACAATTTTATTACCTACTTTTTAATATTCTCTGCCTTAGGCATTCCATTGTATGGTGTTCGGGAAATTGCAAAAGTAAAAGGTGACTCTATAGCGCTTGGCCGCGTTTTTTCTGCACTCATTTTTATTCATCTTCTTACCTCCATTTTATCTATTGTTATCCTGTTAATTATTTGCGTAACTACAGAGAAGTTGTCGGCAAATTTTCAGCTTTACCAAATTGGGATGGCTATTTTACTTGGTAATGTGTTCATTGCGGAGTGGTTTTTTCAAGGCATCGAAAAATTCAAATATATTGCGGTTAGAACGGTTGTAATCCGCCTGTTTACGATCGGGTTGCTTTTCGCTTTGGTGCATTCTGTAGCCGACCGTAATACTTATTATGCCTTAAACCTGGTTGCGACCCTTCTGGCTGCTGTAACCAATATGTATTCGGTACATAAGCTGGTTAAGATTTCTTTCAAAAACCTGGAATTAAAGCATCACCTTAAACCACTGTTCATCATTTTTTCCAACAGTATCATTACCACTATTTATCTGGTGTTTGATACGATTATTCTTGGGTTTTTAACTGGTGATGTTTATGTAGGCTATTATGCTGCAGCGATGAGAATTAGTAAAATTTCTTTAGCTGTTATCGGGGTATTGTCTGCTGTGTTGCTACCCCGACTCACCATTGCTTTTAAAGAGAAAAACTGGTTTGAAGCGAAATCACTATTAAACAAATCTATTAACTTTGTTGTGTTTCTGAGTATCCCTATCGCTTTAGGTACTTACTGCTTATCCGAAGAGATTATTCGTTTATTTGCCGGGCAACAATATTTACCTGCCGTAAGTTCCCTCCAAATTCTTTGCTTCATTGTGATCTTTGTTGGTATGGCACAAGTTTTTGCGCATCAGATTTTACTTCCGCTCCACCAGGAAAGAAAGATTCTTTATGCCTCACTTTTTGGCGTATTTGTTAGCCTTGGTTTAAATTTTCTATTGATTCCCATTTATAAACAAAATGGTGCAGCGGTAAGTTCATTAGCTACTGAATTTTGTGTTACCCTTTTGTTGTTCTATTTTTCTATGAAGCTATTCAAGGTCAGATTTCCAGTGGTAGAAACTTTCCAGACTTTGCTTACCTCTGGCTTATTCTTTCTAATTAAGCTTTTGGTTTTAAAGATTAGTACGATACCACTTGTGGTGGTTTTGCTTACCGTTCCATTTTCTGGTATTGTTTACCTCTTTATGCAGGTATTTGTATGGAAAAATAAAAATGTAGTAGAGATTCTATCCGGTTTCGGTCCTTTAAAATTTCTTCAAAAGATATAATTATGAGTGCTTGTGTTGTTATTCCTATTTACAGTGACCAGATTCGGGCGTTTGAACAGGTTTCAATGGACCAGTGTTTTCGCATTCTGGGTACGCACCACATTTACTTTATTTTGCCTAAACGGCTCGAGGTGTTCATTAGCAATCACCCTTATGTACTTGCCGGGCGTGCGACATATAAAACTTTTGATGATCAGTTTTTTGCCGATATTCCTTCTTATAACAGGTTAATGAAGTTTGACGGGTTGTATAAAAGTTTCCTGGCGTATGATTTTATGCTGATCCATCAGCTAGATGCCTTTGTTTTTAAAGATGAATTGATGGAATGGTGCGAAAAAGGTTATGATAATATCGGTGCGCCTCTTTTTGAAGGGCATGATTTAGCACAGCCAGACAGCCCTTTAATTAGTTTGGGCAATGGCGGTTTTTGCCTCAGGAATGTTCGAAAATGCTATGAAATTGTTAGCCAGTTTAAGAAGCTTCAATTTACCAGGTTGTTTGATGATGAAAACAGGCCGTTTTACATTAACTTTTACCGTTATGTTAAACATCAGCTGGTTTATATTTATTCAGGTTATCCTTTCCAGCCCATTATAAATGAAGATCTTTTCTGGGCGGAGGTTATTCCACAAAACTTTCCGGATTTTAAAATTCCCGAAATAAAAGAAGCCATGAAGTTTAGCTTTGAGGTTAATCCTGAAGTGCTTTTTGAGCTGAATCACCATAAATTGCCTTTTGGCTGCCATGCCTGGTGGAAATATAACCTCGGCTTTTGGCAAATGCATATCAACAAATTTGGCTATGGGATTAAGGTTGATTAAAGTTTTATAAAAATTTGCACATTTGTAACCTATGGGAATAAAACTGCGCCTGTTGCAATCCAATGATGAAGAGTACTTTCTTGATTGTATTGATGAGTTATACAGTACGATAGAAAAAATGCCCGCTTCATTTGACACAGAAAGGATACCTGTTAAACATTCGCGGTTTAAATCTTTTTTAGTTAGAAAGCTGGCAAGTTTTCCTTCGTTATTTAAATTGAGGCTGAGCCTGGCGGATAAAAAAGTAGTAAATTTCGTTTCGATGATTAGTGGTGATTTCAGGTTGCTTATACCCTATGCCTTTACCACTAAATTGAATTTTATTTACATGTATGATGTTTGGCCTAGGTTCCACCGGTGGATTTTTCCACTTCTTGACTTCTTCAAGATCAGCTACGTATTCTTTTCTTCCAAGCAGGTGCTGGAGGATTTCAATCAATATCGTCAAATAAAATGTCAAGCGATTTGGCTACCTGAAGCCTTATCTGCAAAAGAATATCACTTTAACGCCGTTGAAGATAAAACGATTGATGTGCTGGAATTTGGGCGGATGTACTATGAATATCATGATAAGATTGTAGAACCCCTAGCTGCACAAGGAAAGAATCATATCTACAGGAAACCAAATATGACCTTGTTGTTTCCCGATAAAATAAGTTTTACCAATGCTTTGGCCGCTGCAAAGCTGGTAATTTGTGTTCCATCTAACATTACAAATCCAGAGCGGTCAGAATACATCTCATCCATGACATTAAGGTATTTACAGGCCATGGCATCAAAATGTCTTATCGTTGGCTTACTTCCCTCGGATATGGAGGAGCTTTTCGGCTATAATCCCATAATTGAAATTGATATGGAAAACCCTGCAAACCAGTTGCTGGAAATTCTCTCTCAGTATAACAATTATCAATTACTCATTGAGCGAAATTATGAGCATGTTATCCGCCATCACCAATGGGAAAACCGCTGGCAAACTATCCAGGAAAAAATACAGGAAGCCTTATGATGGAGCCATTGGTGAGTATTATCATCCCTTCTTTTAATTATGCACACCTGATTGCAGAAACCCTTGAAAGCATTATTAAGCAGCGTTTCGCCAACTGGGAATGTATTGTCGTTGACGATGGTTCTACGGATGATACCGCAACGGTTGTGCGGCAATTTATTGCTGCGCATCCCAAGTATAAAATCATTTTTCATCCGGTGAAGAATGGCGGCACATCAGCTGCTAAAAACACCGGGATTAAACTTTCGCAGGGAAAATATCTCCAATTTTTAGACGCTGATGATTTATTAAGTGAAGATAAGTTGAACATTCAGGTTGCCCTTGCCGAAAAGCTAAATGGTGGTTTGGTTTTCTCCAGGGCGGCGTTTTTCATTGATGATGACCAGGGACGTCGCATTGTTCAGAAATATCCTGAAGGTTTTTTAGCTGCTGCTACACTGCAAGATTTTGCGCTTTTTAAAAGGCTGATCATTAACAATATATTGACCATTAACACCCCTTTGGTAGAAAAGCGAGTGGTTGTTGCGGCAGGGCTGTTTGATGAGGCTTTGAAAAATAATGAAGACTGGCTGTTGTGGTTCCGGGTTGCGCTGCTTCATCCCCGCTTTATTTTTGATGAAGATGAGCGCTCTCTTGCACTGATTAGGTTGCATGGAAATAGCGCAATTAACAATAAACAGCAGATGTTTCTAGGTGAGGTTCTTGTTAGAATGGACATGGCTGGGGCGCTTTCTAACCAAAAAGAAAGTCGGGAACAACGCTATCTGAAGCGACTTAATCTTGATCTGCTTGCGCTTCATGAAGTCCGGTCCCTTCAAATTTCAAAAGGTCTCCGTTATATTTTCAGTAGTTTTGCACGAAACCCTTTGCATGGAGGAGTATTGTTAACAAAAGGTATGTTGCGACTGGGAATTAGGTTTTATAAAAATTTCAGATAAATGGTTATTAAGCCCTACATATTGATCCTCATTATCGGTGCATTACTGTTTTTGGACGTTTATTTATTGGTGCGATATGCTTCCTGGGGCTGCGCCATTGAAGAACTAATTCCATTTGCTGTATTTTTGCTTATTGCTGAAGGACTGTCTGTATTTTCTATTGTTCGATTCGGCCAAATTATCAACCCCTTTACTATTTATAGTATTTTCGTTTATATCGCGGGATTTTCATTTCTATTGGTATCAGACCGGCAAGTAGATTATGAATTACAATTTGCGTTGATGATGATTTTCAGCGTCGTTTTCTTTGTTATTGGTGGTTTGGTTTCGATGAAAACCTATTCTATTAGCTTCAAAAACTATATCCCAACGCTAAGTACCCGGGTTAGTCTGGCTTTTTTGTTGCTGGTGTTTATTGCCGGGATTGGTGTGTTTATCCTGGAGGTAGGCCAGCTCGGCTATTTGCCGGTCCTAAACTTAGGGAATGCTGCGGTATATCAGGATATTAATGAGAATGATGTTACTCCCCTGCATAATTTCATTGTATTGAATTCGGTGTTACCCGCCATGTTCTACATTTTGTACAAAAAGAAAACGCTTCGTTTTTGGCAGTTCTTATTGCTCAGTTTTGTGTGTAGCTTTATCATCCTTAACTTCTTTAGCCGGCAAATTATTGTTCTGTTTTTCTTCTCTATGCTAATTGCATACAGTTATTATAAAGCCATACCCTTATTGAAATTATTCTCGATTGGTACAGTTTGTATTGTGTTGTTTATTGTTTTAGGGCAATTGCGGGGAAGCTCTTCAGAAGATGGGAAGGATATGACTGTAAATGAATTTCTAAGGGATTATGGAGATATTACCAAGCCTACCAACATTATAGAGACTTATCTCTCTTTATATGGCGCCGTCAACTTCTCTTCCGGAAATGAAATCGTCGCTACTGCGCTTCGCGATGATTATATCAGTTATGGTGTGTATTCTGCCAGACCTATAATTACGGTTTTGCCTGTCGATAAAAATTCACTCTATCCGCCCTTATACAGCTCGTACACTAAAATCGGGACGTATATCGTTGATCCGTTCCTTGATTTCAGGTGGTTTGGGGTGATTGTGCTTAACTTTTTATATGGTTTTTTATCGATGAACTCCTTTAAAAACTATGTATCCAGAAAGGGTGAATATTATATTGTGGAATGGTCATTGTTCATCTTCTGCATTTTTATGAGTTCCTTTACCAATTTCTACCACATGTTTTTTGTGGCTTTCTTTTTTATTATTAACCGGATTGCGATTAAGTGATATGAGTAAAGCGCCCATTTTAACCATACTCATGGCTACCTATAACGGGGCAGCCTACCTGGAACGGCAGCTTGAGAGTATCCTAAACCAATCTTATCCTAGCTGGGAACTGATAATCCGGGATGATGAATCCATTGATGATACTTTAGCGATCATTACCCGTTATGTTGAGCAGGATGCCCGGATTAAATTGATCCGTTATGGCACTGTACATGGATCGGCCTGTCGTAATTTCTCGGCACTTTTCGACTGGGCGTATGAAAACGATAAGGGTTATGTTTTATTTGCAGACCAAGATGACATCTGGTTGCCCAATAAACTGGAAAGGTCGTTGGCCGGGATATTGAAACATGAAAATGTCTATCCGGCAGATTTTCCTTTGCTCTGCTATTCTAATTTAAGCTTTATTGATGAGCAGGATCAAAAAATTGATGCCCGGTTGCCTTTGCCTTCAACATTAAAACTTGAGGTAATGCTCAATGAAAATTACGCCTGGGGCTGTACGATGATTTTAAACAGAACTGCGCTTCAGCGAATTAAACATATTCCGGCAGATGCTGTGAACCATGATTATTACGCTGCCTTGGTGGTTTCTGCATTCGGCAAAAATATACTGATTGATGAAGATCTGATTCTATACCGTCAGCACCAAAAAAATGTGAGTGGTAACGTTAATAAAATGACTTTTATGAGTCGTTTTAACCGCTATTTTAGTGATACGGAATCAATGTTAAAGCCACTGATCGATAATTATCGCCTGGTTGAGTGGTTCTTTAACCGTTATCATTCTGAAATGACTGGTCAGCAAAATGCCATGATCAGGGCTTTTCTGGAGCAGTATAAAAAAGGTTTCACGGCATTGTTTTTTACCATGCTGAAGCATAAAATTTTTAAAATAGGATTGGGCAAGAATGTAGTTTACTTTTACACTTTATATTTGCTGCGTAAAAAAGTGATGGCGCATGTTCAAACCGTTAATGCCTCATGAAAATACATTTTGATAATTTGATTTATAGTTTGCAAAGGGCGGGCGGGATTTCCACTTACTGGACTGAACTGATCTCAAGGTTGCTGCGTGATCAACATGAGGTTTCATTTTCAGAATTGCCCCATCAAAATATTTCGCGACAGGGTTTAGACATTCCAGAACAATATTTAACCTTAACAAAAGGCAAGCGCGTGTTGCTTAATCGCTTCAAGGTATTGCCCTTAGCTGCAGAAAAGGATCCTTTTATTTTTCATTCCAGCTATAATCGCACCACGAGAAATCCGAATGCTATGCAAGTGATTACCATTCATGATTTTGTGCACGAAAAATTCTATCGTGGTTTAAGGCGATATCTGCATCTCTACCAAAAGAATAAAGCCATTATTGCTGCAGAAAAAATAATTGTTGTTTCTGAAAACACCAAGAAAGATCTGCTTCACTTTCATCCCTATTTACAGGAAGAACATATCTCGGTCATCTATAACGGGGTATCAGCTGAATTTTATCCGTTAGCCAGTGAAGGGGCTACTGCTAACCGGCCCTATCTGCTGTTTATTGGTTCAAGGGCGTATTATAAAAATTTTCATTTTGCCATAGATTTATTGCAAAGGTTAAGGGAATTTGATTTCTATTTGGTGGGGTCTGCATTGTCTCCTCAAGAGATCAGTTTGCTGAATCAAAAACTTTTCGGGCGATGGAAAATGTTTACCAATATAGACAATCCGCAGCTTAACCGATTATATAATGCCGCTTATGCCTTAATTTATCCTTCTTCTTATGAAGGTTTTGGCATTCCTTTACTGGAAGTTATGAAGACCGGAACTCCTTTTGTGGCGCTAAATAAATCTTCCATTCCAGAGGTGGCCGGAAATGCCGGGATCCTTGTAGATGAGCTGGATTTGGATGCATTTGAAGCAGCCATCCGCAGAATTCAGGGCAACGAAACATCTTTGAGCGCATTGGGACAACAACAAGCGGATAAATTTTCCTGGGAAAAATGTTTTCAAGAGACTTTACAGGTTTATCAGAAATTAAAATCATGAAGATTTCAATCATCACTGTCGTTTATAATAATCATATGACCATTGCAACGGCGATACAGTCGGTTTTGGGTCAGCGCTATCCGGATGTGGAATATATCATTATTGATGGCCAATCAACAGACGGTACACAGGAGGTGATTAAAAGCTATGGAAATGCAATCAGCAAATTTATATCTGAGCCAGATTCCGGAATTTATGATGCCATGAACAAGGGGATTCAACAATGTACCGGTGATGTGATCGGGATTTTAAACTCAGACGATGTCTACGCGGATGCAGAAGTGCTCCCTGCGGTGATGAATGCTTTTATGGCAGATGAACAGCTGGACCTGCTTTATGGCAATCTTGTTTACGTTAAAAGTAACGATGTGGAACAGGTGGTTCGAAAGTGGACCTCTGCGCCTTACTATCCCAGGTTCTTTGAAGATGGCCACGTGCCACCACATCCATCTTTGTTTATTAAAAGGTCGGTTTATGATCAAGTTGGTTTGTTTAACCTGGAGATGCGGCTGGCTGCAGATTATGAATTTATGCTCAGGCTTTTCAAACTCCATTCTTATCAGAGCAAGTACCTGAATCGGCTATTGGTGAAGATGCGTTTAGGTGGCGCTACCAATGCGAGTATCAAAAATATTGTTCAAGGCAACCTGGAAATTTTACGGGCATGGAAAATAAATAAATTAAAGGCTCCTTTTCTGCTGATGCCGAAGCGGGTAGCCAAAAGATTAATGCAGTTTGCAAAATGAGGATTATTTTAACTGGTGCAAATGGTTTCCTTGGGAAAGCAATTTACCAACATTTTGGTGCCGAAACCGTATTTAGACTTGGTCGAACAACAGGCGAAGTGGTTGCTGACCTGGAAAACGATCTGCCCGCACTTCCCGCGGTCGATCTGGTGATTCATGCTGCTGGCAAAGCACATTCAGTTCCGCGAACGGCAGCTGAAAGGGATTCTTTTAGAAACATCAATGTTGAAGGCACCCGCCGTTTACTTGCAGCGCTGCAGCAATCAGCCAGCTTGCCAAAGTATTTTGTATTTATCAGCTCTATTGCTGTTTATGGCCTTGAAAAAGGAACGTTGATTGACGAGCAACATCCTTTAGCTGCTACAGATGCCTATGGCAGCAGCAAAGTTGAAGCCGAAGCACTGGTTGCCGAATGGTGCCAGGCACATGGTGTGATTTGCAGTATTTTGCGCCTGCCGCTTTTGGCCGGGCCAAACCCTCCAGGTAACCTCCGGGCGATGATCAATGGCATTCGGAAAGGCTATTACTTTGATATTAACGTTCCTCATGTTCAAAAAAGTATGGTGCTAATTGATGATGTTGCCATTTTTGTTGAACAGGTTTACCGTATTGGCGGAACCTTTAATTTAACGGATGGTTATCATCCCACCTTTAGGGAGATTTCTAATCTGATTGCTCAACAACTGCATCAAAAAAAGCCTTTAGTAGTATCTTACCCTTTGATTAAAGCTGTTGCTTTTCTAGGCGATTTTTTAGGGCCGAAGTTTCCTTTAAACCGCAAGAAGTTGGATAAGATGACCAATACGTTAACATTTAGTGATCAAAAAGCAAGAACAACGGTGGGCTGGAAACCCCGGGCCGTGCTTGAAAATTTTATGATATGATTGATTTTACCTTAGTTGCTTTTGCAGCTTTACTGTTTTGCCTCATGATGTTATACCTTCGGGTTGCAGACCGTAACGGAATCATTGACCGGCCGAATGCGCGAAGCTCTCATTCGGTTCATACCATCAGGGGTGGAGGAATTATTTTTCCACTGGCGATGGTTTTAGAATATGCCTATTCCGGCTTCCATTCCGGGTGGTTTATCCTGGGTTTGGTGCTGATTAGTGCGATTAGTTTCTTTGATGACCTCCAGCCCCAGGATTCTAAATTGCGGTTTAGCATCCACCTGATCGCTGTGGCCTTGCTGTTTTATCAGCTTCAGCTATTTAATTTCCCCTGGTACCTGATTCTCGTGGCCTTGTTTTTTGTGATCGGAAGTATCAATGCCATCAATTTTATGGACGGCATTAACGGCATTACCGGCGGGTATGCCTTGCTCACCCTGGTTACCTTGTTTTATATCAATCGTTATGTGGTTGTGTTTGCTGATGAAATGATGCTTTCAGCAGCCATTATTGCTGTACTGATCTTTAATTTTTTCAACTTCAGGAAAAAGGCCAGGTGTTTTGCAGGTGATGTAGGGAGCGTAGGGATTGCCTTTATACTGTTATTTTTTATTTTGAAACTGATTATCGCCACGGATAACCTTTGTTATATTTTATTGTTACTGGTGTATGGCCTTGATGTGGTAACTACAATCACATTCCGCTTGATCAGAAGAGAAAATATCAGTGAAGCCCACCGCACTCACTTTTATCAATATCTTGCCAATGAGCAAAAAATTCCCCATTTGGGGGTGGCAATGGGCTATTGTTTGGTTCAATTGTTGGTGAACATTGGCTTAATTTACGGTTCAATAAACAAATTATCTTATCTTGCGCTGATTTTACTCATAACAGGTACGTTTATTGTGGTATTGCGGCTGATCATTCAGGGCAAGCGCCAATTGATCCACGGCAACCATGCAGATAATCCTTAAGAAAACCCGGTGTTTAGCAAAGTTAATATAGTACCCCGCTGGCTCATTTTCATCATAGATCTGATGATTTGCCTGATCTCCCTCGGAGCGGCCTATTTTATTAGGTACAATTTTGACATCAACGATTTAGATGTTATCTTCTTTAGCCGCAGTGCACTAATTACCATTGCTATCAATATTGTGGTGTTTTTGGCTGTTAAATCATACAGTGGGATTATCCGGTATACGAGTGCGCAAGACACATTACGGATTTTATTTGCCGTAGTGCTGAGCAGCGCCATTTTGTTTACCTTAAATGTTTCGATTCTGGCTTTCACCACTCAAATGCTGATCTCCAACATCATTGTTGTGGTTTATGGCCTGGTTAGTTTCGTATTGCTGATTACCTATAGAATTCTAATTAAATATTTCTTTACTTACGTTAAAAACCTGAATCTGGATAAAATGCGGGTGGTGATCTATGGTGCGGGTGAGGCCGGAGTGGCGACTAAAAGGACTTTTGATCACGATAACCGCATCAATAAAAACATCGTTGCCTTTGTTGATGATGATGTCAGGAAAGTAGGTAAAACCATTGATGGCGTCAAGATTCTAGATGCCAAAGAGTTAAAACGCTTAATTGCCAACCGGGAAATAGACGAACTTATTTTTGCTTCTTTCAGCATTCCCATTGAGGTTAAGAATGAAATTGTTGATGCCTGTTTGGCCCATGATGTGGTGGTGTTGAATATTCCTCCAGCCAATGTGTGGATTGATGGTAAGCTGCAATCCAATCAAATTCAAAACCTGAATATTGAAGACTTATTGAACCGTAAAACGATCGAAATAGATGTAGAAGGGATTCGCAGCCAGATTAAAAATAAGCGGATTTTGATTACCGGCGCTGCGGGCTCTATTGGTAGCGAGATTGTACGACAGTTATTGAAGTTTGAACCGAGTTTAATCATTTTAAATGACCAGTCTGAAACGGCCCTGCATGACCTTTATCTTGAGCTGGAGGAATCCAGTCAGTCTGCTAATTACCATGCTGCAGTGGGTGATGTGCGGGATTTAAAACGGATGGAGCATTTGTTTCAGACCTATAAGCCGCACTTTGTTTACCATGCTGCTGCTTACAAACATGTTCCTTTGATGGAGGATAATCCATGTGAAGCGATTAAAACCAACGTGATGGGAACCAAAATTGTAGCAGATCTTGCTGTGAAATATGGCGTTCGCAAGTTTGTGATGATCTCTACAGACAAAGCGGTTAACCCTACCAACATTATGGGGGCCTCGAAAAGGATTGCTGAAATTTATGTTCAATCTTTAAATAATACTTTAATTAATCAAAAGCATATCTTTAGCAACGGATTAAGTTATATTAACGACCTGAATGTAAAGCCTATAACTAAATTTATTACTACCCGGTTCGGGAATGTACTTGGTTCTAACGGCTCTGTAATTCCCCGGTTTAAGCAACAAATTGAAAAGGGCGGTCCGGTTACGGTGACGCATCCCGAAATTACGCGTTACTTTATGACCATCCCTGAAGCTTGCCGACTGGTTCTTGAAGCGGGAAACATGGGTGTTGGCGGGGAAATTTATATTTTTGACATGGGTAAATCTGTTAAGATTGTGGAGCTGGCCAAAAAGATGATTCGATTAGCTGGTTTAACCCCAAACCAGGACATTAAGATTCAATACAGCGGTTTAAGGCCGGGTGAAAAGCTCTTTGAGGAGCTGTTAAATGATAACGAAAATACCATGCCGACTCACCATCATAAAATTATGATTGGAAAGGTACGGGAATATGTATTTAATGATGTGGAGCAACACATTTATAAACTGATTAATTGTGCCCAATTAAACGATAACCGTCCGGTTGTGGTGATGATGAAAGAACTGGTGCAAGAATACAAGAGTAATAATTCAATTTACGAAGAACTAGACCATACGGATGAAAAAAACTAATACTCCACGCCTAATCTTATTGTTTGCCATCCTATCCTTACTCACTTTGAGTAATGTGGCTTTTTCGCAAACGCCTAATCAAAACATCCCGTATTCTTATCAATTTTACCAGAAGCTAAATTCTTCGGTTTACGATATCAATTCCAGTTTTCACAGTTCCATCCGCGGTTATTATGCTGATGATAGTGTGCTGGTTGCACAGTATCAATCGCTAATGAAGCTTGGTGTAGACAGCTTAAATAAAAGAAGTTGGGTAAGGAGAAAACTGACCGATGAACATCTGGTAAATTTTAAGGGCGATGATTATAACGTTTACCTTGATTTTCTACCTGATTTCCAAATCGGAAGGGAATTTAAAGAAAGTAAAACGACCTGGCTAAATACAAGGGGTTTTCAAATTGGTGGTGATATTGGCAAGCAATTCTCCTTCTATGCCAGCGCTTACGAAAATCAAGGCGTGTTCGCTAATTACGTAACCGACTTCATCAATACCAATCAGGTTGTACCGAGTGAAATGACGGGAAAACTGGATGGAAAAACAAAAGACTGGTCGTACGCCAGTGCTTTACTTTCTTTTACTGCTAATAAGCACCTCAACATTGCCCTTGGTTATGATAAAAACTTTATCGGTGATGGTTACCGTTCAATGTTGCTTTCTGATGTTGCCGCGAATTACTCTTTTTTAAGGTTAAGGGCTTCTTTAGGAAATGTACAGTATCAAACGATTTTTGCTTATATGCTGGATCCTGGCGCAGAGCGGTTTACTGAAGACCGCAGGCTGGGTGACCGTGGAAAATGGATGGCTGCTCATTATCTAGACTGGAACATCACCAAACGTTTCTCTGCCGGTTTCTTCCAGGCGGTAACTTGGGCCGATGCAGAGAAAGAAGGAAAAAGAGGTTTCGACTTTAATTATGTTCATCCCTTTATATTCCTGCGTTCTGTAGAGAGTGCGAATACCACCTCTCCAGACAAAATGCGTTTGGGGATTAATTTAAAGTATGAAATTCTGGATAAAACTACCCTCTACGGACAGTTTATGTTTGATGAATTTACGGCCAAAGAAATATTTTCAAGCAATGGCTATTGGGCCAATAAACATGCCATTCAGGTGGGTTTCAGGGGTTCTGATTTGTTCAAAATACCGCGTTTGAATTACCTGGCTGAATTTAATACGGCTAAACCTTATACTTACGCTCATTTCGATCGCGTATCGAATTACGCTGCCATGAACCAGCCGCTGGCCCACCCTTTTGGTGCTAACTTCCGGGAGTTTTTAGGATTATTAAACTATAGCTACAAACGGTTCGATTTTCAGGGTCAGCTAATTTATGCCAATTATGGCGCAGATCCGGCAGGCCTGAATTATGGGAAAAATATCTTTTTAAGTTATGAAACCCGGGTACAGGATTATGGTGTAAGTACTGGTCAGGGGATTAAAACGAATCTTTTCTTTACTGAGGCGAAGGTTTCTTATCTGATCAATCCGAAGTATAACCTTCGTGCTGAAGTTGGTGGCATTATTCGGAAAGAGTCTTCTGCTTTGACCAGTCAAAATACCGGCTTAATTACTTTTGGAATCAGAAGTACGTTCAGGAATTTATATAGGGATTTTTAGGGCGTTTTTCGCTGTTCGTTTTCGTTTTGATGAGTCCAGGATATACTTAAACTATTATCTTTTTGAGCTCTTCATTGTGAGGAGCTACGAAGAAGGAGTTTAATTTGGAGATTCTTGTATGAGATTGCTTTAGCAGATGAGGCATCTGCTTTACAAAGCGTAAGGAGCGTGTGGTCATATTGATTACTCAAAAAGGTATTGTTTGTCTTTGCCAGACGGGCTTTTTCCTTTTTCTTGATAAAAAGAAACAAAAACAAGGCTTGCATCCTTTCTTGAAAATCAGGATCGAAATGCTGATTGCGGCAAAATGAGGTTTAGTCTTTGCTGCAGTCCTACCGTTGCTGCATATTTATTTGGCTATTCTGAACTCGAAAGTTTGTGCAGGCATCTCAATGTGCTTTTCGGTGAAATTCTGCCAGGCCGGATGGCGTGATTGGGTAGGGATTGTGAGGGATATGGAGCAAAGAATAGGAAGGGCAATGGGGTCAAAATTCTTATGCATCTGATATTTAAAAGGTATTGATTGTCTCTGACCGTCTTATGTTCAAGAGTTTTTGTTTAGGGATGATTAACAGTAATAAAAACTAGGTGAAGATATGCTGGGATTGCATTAAAGATTATCATTAGCAATTGCCAATGCTTCTACTTTTTTCGTGTTTTTTCTTTTCCAAAGTTTGGAATCAATTTTGAAGCAGTCGGTTAATACTACTTTCTCTGCAGGCACCATTTTTTCAAAAAGAGCTTCGTTGATTATACTAACGTAAAATACTTCACTTTCTTTTTGTAAGGCCAACCAATTGAAGCCTTTGTTCTGATATTTCTCCAGCAGCGTTCCCTCTAACGTTAAATAGGTACGCTGAGACTGACCTTTATAATTTCCAGACTGGAAAACTTTTTGTGCGTGTGCCATGCTGCTCGCACATATCAAGACGACAATTAATAAAATTCTTTTCACGATTTTTCTTGTTGAGCCCATCGTCGCACAAGTCACGGTGAAGTGAGGTATGCAAAGCCTTAGGCTATATTTTTAAAATAATACAGGGACGAATTATTTACTTCTACTGTTTATCTGCAGAAGTGTAAAATGCAACTGAGTTAATTACTGAGTTTTGAGAGATACAGGGTAGATCTCTAAGGGATTCCAATTGCGCCTCAAAGATAAATAGCACTTCTGGCTATATTTTACGGCTTTCCGGATTGTGCCGAAAATGGTGATTTGTGTTACCAGATCTCGGATAGGGTGTGATAATGTGTGTAAATTGAGAAGGTTGTGGTTACAGGCATAAAGCCTAGCTCGGCTTAGGGCGGTTAGGGTAGGTACTGGGGTGCACAAATAATATTTCTGCTTTGAGAAGCAGTTCGTAAGCTGAATTAACCACAGATGGACACAGATCAATACGTATAAAGGCCCTTGACTATCGTAGGAGGTTCGACAAGATACCTGTAATATCGATCTTGATTACCTAGCAGTCCAAGTGTTCTAAACGAGGGCTCAAAGAGAAACGCAGGGATTCATGATACTTCTGGATGTAACTCAATTTGTAAAGATCCTTGGATAAGCGGCAGGTGCTGAAGCAGCCTCCTATAAATATCAGTTGAGGCGACGGTCGTATTTGATCGCCGCTGATTTTAACCAATGCAAAAGTTTCTATTAAACGAGTAATTCAAATTGTAAAGGGGAGTTCATAATAGGATTATATGATCTTTTATTTGCCTTTCAGGGTTTTTTTTAATAGCAGAATTGGATCATAGATTAATCTCATCAACCGATACGTTCTACCTAACTTCATGTCGATAATCTTTTGATCATCAGTTTCATTTATTGCAAATCTACGTAGCGTATATTTTCTTTCGAAAGGGGTATAGATAGCTAAGCCAAACTGATATCCAGCCTTTAATAACATGTAATGATGCTTCGCCGGAATTTCTCCGTATGGATAAGCAAATGAATATATTTTGCGGTCAAGTAAATCTTCGAGTGTTGTTTTTGAATTAGCAATTTCTAGATATGCATCTGCTTCGCTCACTTTATTTAGCTTGATGTGTTTCTCGCCATGGCTCCCAATTTCCATTCCTAAATTTAAGAGCTGCCGAAGCTGATCTAAATTCATCAATTTCACACTTGCCATTGCATATTCTTCAATGTCCCAAATGTTCTCTCCACCAATGTGGTTGGAAGGCATGTAAAAGACAGCTTTCATCTTTCTTCTCACCAGTTCCGGTATTGCAAATTCAAAAAGCTCTGCCGCGCAATCATCAAAAGTGATAATAATTTTGTTTTGCAGATCTTTTTGGCTGAGTTTTAGGGTGTCAATTTCTTCGAATGTGGTTGTTTTTAATCCCTTTCTTTCGATGCGGTTCAAAAATTCTACAAACTTATTATGTCCAATAGACCATGTTCGCAAACTCGGATGAGGTTGTTCGGCTACATGATGCAGCATTGCAATGGGAATTTTCAATTTGTTCCGATTAATCTAAAGCGTAAGTTATTATCCTTCAAATAAACATATTAAATTAATTATTTCAGCAAAATTTCTAAATTAAAGTACAACCAAATACAAAATCGTTTTAACTTGCCACGATCTTTTCTTAATAAGCAGATTATCTTTCTCTTAAAAAGCTTTTCCCTTTAAATGATTAATGGTATATCTCATCAGTTGCAACAGTTTTGAAGCTAACTATACTGGTTGGCTAACCTTTCCCTTGGCGAAGATGGATATAATCCTTAGCTGATCATGAAAAAAGTTTCCTCGCTGAAGAAAGTTTACATACCTTTGCGAGCATTTTAGCGTTCATACCTCAAAACTATATCTTTTTACTATGAGAATTGTCTACCTTTCCTTATTGTTGTTGTTTGTCAATACTTTGGCTTATACACAGACTTTACCAGTAGGTTTATTAGAAAATGTAGAAGATGCTTACAGAAGGCAACAACTCTTAGGAAAGGATAGTTCGAATAGTTCTTATATGATCCGGCCTATGTTCATGTCAGATCAAAATAACCTAGCCTTGGATACTGATAGTAGTTATTCTTTAAACAACTTTCGGAAATTATTGTATAGCAACCCTAAATTACATACTCAAATCTATGCGTTACCTTTGGCTTGGCAACAACAATTTAATTCTCACCATCCTTATGGTATGAATGATGGATCGATGGTTCCGTCTAAAGGCTACCAAACGCAAGTTTCAGCTGGAGTCTACGCTAAAATAGGTCCATTAAGTATTCAACTGCGGCCAGAACTCGTTTATGCTCAAAATCAAAAATTTCAGCGCTTAGCTGATGCGCCAAATGGCGTTTACTGGAATTCACCTGTAACTGCCTTTTACAATTTTATAGATATGCCTGATCGCATGGGTAACAAACCTTATTCGAAGGTGAGTTTAGGTCAGAGCAGTATTCGTTTGAATGTCGGACCGGTATCTGCAGGCTTTTCCAATGAAAATCTATGGTGGGGCCCAGGTGTTCGAAATTCTTTGTTAATGAGTAATAATGCCCCAGGTTTCAGGCATTTGACACTAAACACAACTCGTCCCATTAAGACATATATAGGTGCATTTGAAGCTCAAATAATCGGAGGACGACTTGAACAGTCTGGCATAAATCTTTTGAATGATCCAACTGTGCCAATAGCAATCCGAAACGAACTTGTACCTAAGCCATATGAATGGAGGTATATTTCAGGGTTGGCTTTAACTTATCAACCAAAATGGATTAAAGGGTTGTATTTAGGATTTGACAGAACATATGTAGTAAACAGATCAAAGATGGGAAGAAAATTTGGAGACTATTTTCCAATATTTTCTAAGGTTGAAAAGGTCGGGTATGTTACACCTGAAGGAACATATAGTGAGGATGCGGCTGAAAGAGATCAAATCTTGTCTTTTTTCGCCAAGTACGTTTTGCCAGAAAGCGGTGCTGAGATTTATTTTCAATTTGGAAGAAATGATCACTCCTACGATTTGAGAGATTTAGCTGTTGAACCAGAGCATACTCGTGCCTACGTATTTGGCTTTAGGAAATTAATCAAACTCAGAACTAGCGACGAATTTATTCAGCTAGGAGTTGAACTTACTCAACTTGAAAGAGGACCGACTAATTTACTGCGGGATTATCCATTCTATTACGTTCACGGTCAAGTTAGAGATGGATATACCCATCAAGGACAGGTCCTAGGTGCAGGTATTGGACCAGGAGGTAATTTACAAACTGTTGATGTAAGTTGGGTTAAAGGGTTGAAAAAAATTGGATTGCAGGTAGAACGCTTAGTTAACAACAATGATCTTTTCTACCTTTTCGCAAATTCTTCCGGTGACAAAAGACAATTCATAAATAGACACTGGGTAGACTTATCCTTAGCAGGTAAGCTTAGTTGGAATTACAAACGGTTTATTATAAATTCCCAATTCACTTACATTAGGTCATTAAACTATCAATATCAATGGCAAGACAGCAATCCACCGGGTGATTTTTGGAATTGGAACAAACAAGATGTAAATAATTTCAGTGCAAAGGTAGGGCTGGTATATTTATTCCAGTAATCAGCCTAAGATAATCTTAACTGTGTATTTAGTCCATCTTTTGATTTTACATTTAAATGATTAAGTTTGCAGATAGTACAAACATGTATCTCTAGAATTATTACGAATTAAGATCCTTCAATACATAATTATTCGATGACTACCCCTTTTAATCACATATGACTAAATCTAATTTTATTACGAAGAAGTATAGTTTATACCTGATGCTTGGTATTTGCTTTATAACATCCTGTGTGAGCAATAAAAAAATTGCTTATTTCCAAGATATCCAAACTGTAAATCAAGCCAAGTTAGATAGTGCAACAGTCTTTACTGAGCCTATTATACAGCCCGACGATATCCTTAGCATAAATATTTTTACTTTAAATCCCCAGAGTGGTGCAATTGTTAATCAAGCTGCCTCTAATACAGTCTTAGGAGGTGGAGCAAATACGGCTGTCGCAGCGCAGCAGGTTTCGGGTTTTTTAGTTGATCGAAATGGTGATGTAGAACTTTCTCTGATAGGCAAAGTAAAGGTTGCTGGATTGACAACGTATGAAGCAAGAGAGCTCATACGAGGAAAAGCTGCTGTTGTCTACAAAGAACCGAATGTGCAGTTGCGATTTGCGAATTTTAAGGTGAGTGTATTAGGCGAGGTAAACTCTCCATCAGCTTATACTTTACCTAATGAAAAAGTTTCAATTTTGGATGCCCTTAGTTTGGCAGGTGACTTAACAATCTACGGAAGAAGAGAGAATGTTATGGTTATTCGAGATAATAACGGTAGAAAAGAATTTGCTAGGTTGGATCTTAATTCGTCAAATGTTTTTAGTAGCCCTTATTACTATCTTAAGCAAAATGATGTCGTATATGTAGAACCAAATAAACGTCGTGTTTCTGCATCGAATTCTGCACAGATACAAACAGTTGGTGTCATTGCTTCAGTAATATCTGTAATCGTTTTAGCAATTTCTAGTTTCAAATAGGATTAAGTAAAATAGTAATGAATAATTTTCAAGAAGGTAACAGGAACGAAGAAGAAACATTAAATCTTGGTAAGCTATTAGGCAAACTAGGTGATAAATGGTTCTGGTTTGTAATAAGTGTTGTCATTAGTTTGTGTTGTGGCTTTGCTTATTTAAAGTTTACGACACCAACATATCAAATTTTTGCCAAAATACTCGTAAATGATGATGAGAAGGGTGGAGGATTAGGAAAGCAGGCCGGAGCGTTATTAGATTTTGGTGGTTTAATTGGCGGTAAAAACTCAGTTGATAATGAAGCAGAGATTCTTAAGACGCGATTTTTAATGGAACAAGTTGTAAATGATTTACAACTAAATATAGTATACGGTTTACGCGAAAATTTTGTTAATAAGGAATTATATAGATCGCCTTTCAAAGTAATCATTATAAAAGGAATTGACTCAATAAAATCAACAAAGATAGAGCTGCATCAATTGTCTAAAGAAAAGATAAAAGTAGTAACTGATGGTTTTGAAAAGGAATTGACTTGGGGACAAAGTTTTACTATCAAAAGTGTAGGTCAAGTCAAATTGGAAAGAAACTATAGCATAAACATTTCTAATGACATTACTTATTTTGCTTCAATATCCTCTCTCGATGAACGTGTTGCAAGACTTATGAATCAATTATCTGTCGCCGTTTCAAATAAACAAGTGACAATTATCGACTTAGGCTTGTCATATAATGTGCCAAAAAAAGGTGAAGATATCCTTAATGCGCTGATACGAAAATATACTCAAGCTAATCTAAGTGATAAAAACGCAATTGCAGATAGCACGTATCAGTTTATCAAAGAGCGGCTTACTGTTATTGCATCTGAGTTGGGTGACGTTGAAAATAAAGTTGAACAATTTAAGGAGAAAAACCAATTAGCCGATATGACTGAGCAGGGTAAAATGCTCGTTCAAAATACTAGCGAATTTGCTTCGGATTTAGCTAAATCAGAAACTCAAGTGAGTATACTTTCAGACTTAGAGAACTACCTTAAAGATGGCAACAAGAATAAAAGAGTTTTCCCATCATCTCTCCTGCCTCAGGATATGGTATTTTCCAATCTGATGAGCCAATATAATGCTCTATTGGTAGAAAGAGAAAGACAATTGTTAAGCGTAACGACTGAAAGTCCTTTTATCAAAAATATTGACATTCAAATAGCTGGTTTGCGTAGTGACATATTATCGAATATTGAAACTTCCAAAAATACATATATCAGAACCAGAGATAAATTACGCAGTCAGCTGAACACAGCGGAAGGACGTATATCGGGTGTGCCACAAATTGAGAAAAATTACTTGAAACTGGCAAGAAATCAGCAGATTAAACAAGAATTATACATTTTCCTAATGCAAAAGGCTGAAGAGACTGCTATTTCAAAGACTTCTAATATGGCAATTGCAAAGATAATTGATCCTCCCAAATCAGAAGTACTGCCAATTAATCCGAAGAAAAATGTTGTCTACCTCACATCAATCATAATAGGTTTGACCATCCCTATCCTTTTAATTTTATCATTATATATCTTTAACACCACTGTATCCACAAAAGAGGATATAACTTCATTAACTCAAGTACCAGTTATTGGGGAAATTAGCCATAATATATCGGGTGATAACTTAATTGTTGCGAGCCAAAGCAGGTCGGCAATTTCGGAGCAATTTCGGGCTTTACGTACGAATCTCTCTTTTTATTTAAAGACTGCGGATGAAAAGGTGATCCTGCTCACATCAAGTATGAGTGGGGAAGGTAAGTCTTTTACAGCAATTAATCTTGGAAATATACTAGCGCTATCTGGTAAAAAAGTTTTGCTGATGGAATTAGATTTACGTAAACCAGGTCTTTCGGCAAAACTAAACACTCAGAATACTGTAGGTTTTAGTAATTATGCTATCTCTCCCGATTTAGACCTCAAAGATATTATTCGGCCGTTAACCATCAATCCAAATATGTTTATCCTATCTTCAGGTCCTCTTCCACCAAATCCAGCAGAGACCTTAATGTTTGATGGTATGTCCGATATGATGATTGAGTTAAAGAGTCAATTTGATTATATTATTATGGATGCGCCACCAGTTGGAATAATAACTGACGCTCAGTTATTGGCTCCATATGCAGACGCAACGATATATCTAATAAGACAAAAGGTCACTAAAAAAGAGCAAGTAAAATATATAGATGATCTTTATAAAAGTGCGAAAATGAAAAATCTTGGCATAGTTGTAAATGATATTGTCCCTAAATATTATGGCTATGGCTATGGCTATGGCACCTACGGAGAAGAAACTAAAACCGGATTTATTTCGGGGTTGATAAATAGACTAAAATAATTTTAAATGAAAGTTGCATTAATTACAGGTATAACAGGGCAGGATGGAGCCTACCTGGCACAGTTGCTATTGGACAAAGGATATATGGTGCACGGAATAAAGCGAAGAAGTTCGCTTTTTAATACTGATCGTATTGACCACCTGTATCAAGATCCGCATGATAGTGATGTCAGATTTAAATTGCATTATGGCGATCTTTCAGATTCTACGAATTTAATTAGAATCGTGCAAGAAGTCCAACCAGATGAAATCTACAATCTGGGAGCTATGAGCCATGTAAAAGTTTCCTTTGATTCTCCAGAGTACGTTGCTAACGTAGATGGGATTGGGACATTAAGGATCCTAGAAGCGGTAAGGATTCTGGGTTTAGAAAAAAAGACCAGGATTTATCAGGCATCTACTTCTGAACTGTATGGCGGCTTGGCAGAAAATAAAAATGAAAAAGGATTTTATGATGAGAACTCGCCATTCTATCCACGTTCACCGTACGGAGTAGCGAAAATCTATGGATTTTGGATCACGAAAAATTATAGAGAGGCGTATAACATGTTTGCCTGTAATGGAATTTTATTTAATCATGAAAGTCCATTACGCGGAGAAACTTTTGTTACCAGAAAGATTACTCGAGCAGTGGCAAAGATTGCGCAAGGTTTACAAGATAAATTGTTTCTAGGCAATTTAGAAGCAGAACGCGATTGGGGTCACGCAAAGGACTACGTGGAGGCGATGTGGAGAATTTTACAACAGGATGTTGCTGAGGATTATGTCATTGCGACAGGAGTAACTACAAAGGTTCGTGAATTTGTTCGAATGGCTTTTGCTGAAGTAGGTATTGTCATAGACTTTAAAGGTAAAGGAATAGATGAAAAAGGTTTTGTTAGCCTTTGTTCAAATCCAGAATTTCAAGTTGCAATTGGCACAGAAGTAGTAGGTGTTGACCCGACGTATTTTAGGCCAACTGAAGTAGATCTTCTAATTGGTGATCCAACAAAGTCGAAAACTAAATTAGGATGGGAACCAAAATATGATTTGGCCGGCCTTGTTAAAGAGATGGTTGCTTCTGATGTAGATCATTTCAAGAAGGAAACCCTTCTTAAGTCACACGGCTATAAAATTAAGAATCAATATGAGTAATAGCTCTAAACTTCATATCTCATTATATCAGAAATAGTTTTTTAAAATTTTAGTCAAGAGATATAAATTCTAGCTTGTGGTTCAAGACTAGCAAATAAATGATAAATGGTCAAATTTAGTGTGCCTTTGTTTTTAAAAACATTTTTTTCTAAAGGAGACTCCAGAACTTTAATGGTCAAGAGAAACGTAGCGCTCTCTTTCTTGTTTAAAGGTGGGAGTATCTTAATTAGTCTCATTATAGTTCCCTTAACTATTACATATATATCTCCTCTGCAATATGGGATATGGCTAACATTGAGTTCCTTAATAGGATGGCTAACTTTTTTTGATATTGGTCTTGGAAATGGGCTCAAGAATAAGCTTTCGGAGGCAATTTCTAAGGAAGATCACTTCCTAGCAAGATCTTACGTAAGTACAACCTATGCAATAATGTTTTTAATTAGCTTAGGATTGTTATTTGTTTTTTTCGTGTTAAATTTTTTTATCGATTGGGCCCGTATCTTGAACGCGCCCAGTTCAATGAGCAGGGAACTGGGTCTAGTAGCGATTATTTTTTTCTTCATTTTTTCTATCCAATTTGTTGCTCAACTGATTAATGTCATATGTTTTGCAAAACAAAACACAATGATTACGGCTTTGATAGGATTTCTTGGAAATGCACTAGGCTTAGTTATCATTTTCATACTCACAAAAACAGTAAAGGGATCTCTAATTAACCTATGTTTGTCGATAGGTTTGGCCCCTTTAATAATTTACCTGATTTTTAGTGCCATACTTTTTAAAACGGCATATAAGGCATATGCACCAAGCTTAAAGTATGCAAAGCCAAAGTATGTAAAAGATATAGTTGGTTTAGGCCTGAAGTTTTTTATTATACAACTTGGCTTGCTTTTCCTATACAACGCTGATAATATTCTTATTGCTCAGATTATTGGACCTACAGCGGTAACACCATATAATATAGCTTATAAATATTTTGCAATTATTACTATGATCTCGGGAATAGTAATGACGCCTATGTGGCCTGCTTTCACGGAAGCTAATATAAAGGGAGACACAATTTGGATTAAAACTATGGTAAGCAAACTGCAGAAAATATGTTTTTTTGTATTTTTACTCAGTATGTTTATGGTGATTGTATCGCCTTATGTATTTCGATTCTGGGTTGGAGATAAAGTTCATGTTCCTATTTTATTGTCTTTAGTATTAGCATTCTACACATCCCTGAATACCTATAGAACCGTGTTTTGCTATTATGCTAATGCTGTTGGTAAAGTGAATGTTCAGTTAATAATTGTTTTATCATCTGGGTTATTAAATATTCCTTTGGGAATAATGCTAGGGAAATATTTTGGTTCTATTGGGGTAATTTTAGCGACTACTATACTGTGCTCTATTTGTGCTGTAATCGAGATAACACAATATCGGAAGCTGATTGGGCAAAATGCAAAGGGTATTTGGAATAGATAAATAAATAAACAAATTGAAGAGAGAAGTTAATAAGTTGATATTTTTGACAGGCTGTGTTAATCCAGCTGGAATGGCTTTTACGAAATTGCAGAACCCTATAGTAAGAAGACAACATTACGTAGATGCAATAAATTTTTATATCCAGAATACAGACAGTCCTGTGCTTTTTGTTGAAAATTCTGCGGAAGATTTGTCAATGGAGTTTGATACCAGTTTATTTTCAAAAAGATTAGAGATTTTAACCTTTGATGGAAATATTTATGATAAAAGTTGGGGCAAGGGATTTGGCGAAATGATGATAATTAGATATGCCTTGGATCATTCTTTTTTTCTTTCTAAATATGAATATGTAATTAAAATTACAGGTAGATACAAAGTTTTAAATATTGATTCCTACTTAAATAATTCTAACGACTTTATAAGCGTTGATGTAATTAAATCTCTGACGTTAGCCGAATCTAAGCTTGTCATCTGCAATAAAGAGTTTTTAAAAGCGTTTCTGATTAAGTATCAAGATCAACTAAACGATTCTAAAGGTTACTATTTTGAACATGCTCTGCTTCATGCTTGCTATGATGCGATTAAGAAAGGATTTAAATATTCCACGTTAGTAGAAACTCCAAGATTTTCTGGTGTATTTGGAAGTGATAATGTAAAATTTAATGACTCATATTTACGTTGGTCTCTAAAGAACCTAAAATTTAAGGTTAAAAATTATTTTATTAATATTTAAATAGTTGTAAAGGTGCCTCCAATTAAGAGCATTAATTATCATCTATTAATAATAAATGGAAATGACCTGTTAGTCATTGCAGATTCGTTCAGAATCGATAGATAAATTATGCACAATAATGCATTGACTAATGTTATTACAAAATAATGCTATAATATTCTGTAGGGTAACGCTGTTATAATTAAATTAATCAGCTCTTAAGAGAATATTAATAATCTCATATTTATACTAGATTATAACTTTAGTTAAGAACTGGCTCCCTTTTAATTCTTTAGAATTATAATTTTTAAAGTATATAGATAAAAACTTTAACTTTGGAAAAGTTAGTTAAATATTACAATGTTTATTAAATGTATCTAAAATTATATATTGCTCATTTAAGATTATATGTTCTTAACAGTTTCTTCATGAAAATCCCTATTAATTTTATAAGGATGTTTTTCATTAGGCAATATATTTCAGTTGGCAAAAATTCTTTTGTAGCTATGAATGTTAAGGTATTAAACTTACATCCAAATAAATCGCAAATTCAGATAGGGGACAACTGCATAATAAATCCTAATGTTCTTTTAGATGGAAGAAAAGGTAAAATCATAATCAAGAATAACGTAGATATTTCTCGTGATACATATATTTATACCGCACAGCATGATCCTCATAGCGATTATCATGATGTTAAGTTTGCCGATGTAATTATAAATGATCATGTGTGGGTTGCATCAAGGGTAACAATATTGCCAGGCGTAACGTTAGGGAAAGGTTGTGTTATTGCTTGTGGTGCCTTAGTGACTAAAGATGTTCATGAAATGAATATAGCTGGAGGGGTTCCTGCAAAATCCATAGGAATTAGGAGATCAAAGCTGAAATACGTAATTAATTATCAACCGCCTTTTTACACTTAAAATGATATATATAGTAGAAAGACACGTTGAGGATTATTTGCATGTTCTTGCAAATGTAAGTTTGATCAAGATAATTAGGCAGGTTTATTCAAAGGATGATATTTGTTTTAAATCAGCGCAGAAGCACAGTGAACATGTACATCAATATTTCGAAAGGGACTTACCTAGGTTGACATTTGAACCATTCAAAAATAGGAATGAAGGCTCAACTCGATTTAGTCGATTTTTTTCATTACTAAAAAAAACTTTTGATGATGTTATATTTTTTAATAGTTTAATAAAAAAGCTCGACGAGCGAGATTTGTTATTTATTTCACATATATATCCACATTCGTTGGTAGCGTTGAATCTCCTAAAAGTGTTTCATCTTAAAAAATCAGTCTTTGTAATACTTCATGGAGAAGTTGAATATGTTTTCTTTTATAAAAGCTTTTCTCAGAAATTGATTGGCCTGTTATACAAAATCTCTTTTTTACTAAAGTCAAAAAAACTGAATTTTATTCTTCTAACTAAAGCATCAGAAGGGGTTTTCCAGAAATCTTCTTACTTGAGGAAAAATGAAATAATTTCAATTGAGCTTCCAACGTTTACGGAGATAAATTATTCTTCGAACCAAACGATCAGCCATTTCCCAATCAAAATTGGTCACATCGGAAGTGCGGGGTTAAGGAAAAATGTTCACAAATTGTATAGCCTTGCACTCAAAAATGCTGATTTGATTACAAATAAAAAACTCGAATTGAGTGTTGTAGGTGTACTAGAAGAGTCAATTAAACCACATCTGAATGACCTAGTTTTAAATTATGTTGGTGACCAGATCAATTCTCCATTATCACGACAAAAATATGATTTGCATATAAGGGACTTGCAATATGCTGTTTTCTTTTATGACGAAAACGACTTTTTACTAAGAAGTAGCGCAGCTGTTTTTGATGCTGTTTTTTACGAAAAGCCAATTATTGCCTTGACAAGTAAATTTTTCGAAAATCTGTTCTCTACATATGGCGAAATGGGGTATTTATGTGAGAATTTAGATGAAATGGATAATGTTTTAAAAAAAATCACCTCAACTAAAAAAGATGATGAATACAATCGTTTTATTAATAACATTAATGCTTACAAAGATAGTCTTGATACCAATAGCATAGCTTTGGATCTGAAAAGACAATTACAAAATCTGTGTATAAAATAGGTGTCAACTTATAGACAAATAAATGATGGATACAAGTTATAAAATCACCCAACAGAAATAATTATATTAGAATGCTTACATATTTAATACTAATTGGCCTGCTTGGATTTTTTGCTTTCATCCAATCCTCAGGTTTTAATGACTTAACGATAGTTCGGTATAAAAGATATTTGAACGGATTAACTTTTGCAATTTTACTGCTTTTTATTGGTTTAAGGTATAAGGTTGGCGCAGATTGGTATCAATACTTTACATATTACAATAGTGTGGAGAGCTTGAGCACAATAATTTTCAGTTGGCGAGATGCCCCATACTTTTATTATCATCCTTGGGAGCCAGCATTTAAATTATTGTGTGTTATCGTAAAATCATTAGGGTTATCTTTTCAGGGCTTAGTATTTGTCGTTAGTGCGTTTAATTTGTATTCTTTAAATAGATTTTTAAGAAAACATCTTAATAACGAAATGTGCATATTTTTGATCTTATTTATTTCTTTGAATATGTTAAGAGAGTTTGACATATTGAGGCAATCATTAGCCTTTTATATAATTTTATTTGCATATGATTACATAAATAAAAGCTTTTTCAAATATCTAGGAATATGTATTATCGCATGTTTTTTCCATATTAGTGCAATAGTATTCATACCTGCTTACTTTTTGTTCAATCTAAAATTAAATAGAAAATTCTTGATTCTGACTTTTATCCTGTTTTCTTGTACGCTTATTTTAAAACTTAAATTTTTAACAATTATAGTTGATGTTTTTGAAAAGATCCTTCCTGGTGGCTTTTCTGAATTACTATTTCATCAAGTAAAACTTTATTTGGAGTTATTCCCACTGTATAGTAACATCAATTTCGTAACTCTCATTAGTCTGGCTTTATTAGGGACTTTAATTATATTTTTCAGAAAGATAGATCTATATGAAAATAAATTCTTGATCAGTTTCATCATATTTATTTACATATCAATAATATTTTCTGAGGTAGGAGAAGTCCAGAGTAGATTTGGTTACTTTTTTTCACTAGGTCTTGTTTACTGCTTAGCTAGAACCATGCTAATCTTCAAGGGATATGCAAGGATGAGTTATGTGATTGTGATGGTGATGTATTCATCTTTAAAGATTATACTTCCGCTTCGTCTTGAAGCTACCTTGGTTACCTATACGCCTTACAGAAATTATATTTTTTATTTTGATCAGAATGAGGCGGCGGAAAAGGAAATCATGTTGCGTTTTAATAAGGCTCAGGAGTTGAATCAAGGTTATTTTGAAAATAGCATTAAAAATTAATGAACAAGTTCTATTTAGTTTTAATAGTTGAATTAGTTTTTTCACCGTTTCTTTATTTATTAGAATTCTTTAAAAAGCACATTTCGCTTAAAACATCGAATGAAAAAACAAGAAAAGGCATCGAAAATGATACCGTTATTGTAGGCATACATGATTGGGTGGGTTATAATTTAACAAGAAAGAAAGTTGTCAATAACATAGAATTTGACTGTGGGTTAAATTACCAACTTGATCGTTTTTTAAATTATGGCGGTGACAGGACAATTGAACTAAATGTTACAATATCTGGGTTAGAAGGTAGTGACTATAATAAGTATAAGAAAATTAATTTTACCAAGGTAAAGAATGTTGGTATGGACTTTCAAGGCTATGCTCGCACTATAGCAAATTCTCGACTTAAGAAAAATAGCTATGTGCTATTAATGAATTCATCAGTAGAAGCAACGCAAGTTGAATTCTTGGATAGCTATATTGACTTTTTCGAAGGTAATAGAGAAGTCGGATTATTGGGTATTTCTTATTCAACTAAAATGTACCAAACTTTAATACGAAATAATTTTACACCACATGTTCAAAGTTTTTTTCTTATTTCAACATTGGATATTTTTAATGAGGTCATTCGTTTCAATGGGGGTGAATTTCCCGGACAGAATATTTCTAATAAACGAATGCTAATAAGATTTGGGGAGATAAAGTTGTCTAAAATTATAGAAAAGTTGGGCTATAAGCTTGCGATTATTACTGAAGATGGCTATCCATATATTTTTCCTAAATCGAAATTTGGTTTTCAAACGGCATTCAAACAATGGAAATTACCAATGGGTGAATATCGACACCATGTTAAACATCCTAATAAAATTAATCGGATAGTTAATAAACCTTCGTAAACTCAAATTAAGGAAGGCAAGATTTTATACTGTATTAATAGATTTTTGTTCTTTATCGAATTTGTTTTCACTCGCTATTTTAAAATTATTCAAAGAAACATGGTTGCAAATAAAGGATTGCTGATGTTGAAGACTCACTTAAATTAAATAAGAATTGTCATGGTAGTTGACATTTCAGAAAAACATTCTTATAAATTATAATATTAAAGATGATAAATATTGCCGTAATAGTTCCCGTTCATAATCGCAAAGATATAACAATTGAAGGCTTAGGTAACCTTTCCAAGTCTTTAGATTTTTATAAAAAGAATGGTGAGGGTCAATTAGCCGCTCAAATAATTGTTGTAGACGATGGCTCTAGTGATGGTACAGGAGAATGGATCACAGACAATAAACCGGATATTACGTTACTTCGAGGTGACGGATCATTATGGTGGAGTGGCTCGATCAATCTTGGCGCAAGATACGCTTGCGCGAATGAAGCAATTACGCATGTTCTATTCTGGAACGATGATACTATTTGTGAATTGGATTACTTTGTTGAGCTTGAAAAGGTTTGTAGTTCAGACACTAAGTATAAAGATTCTATTTTAGTTTCAAAGGTTTTTTGGTTAGACAAAAAGCAGATACTGTTTAATTTTGGATGTTACTATAACTCAAAATCCGGTAAGAAAACCTTGGTAGGGTTAAATGAAAAAGACAGTTTTAATGAAATAATGTCGGTAGACTGGTCGGGTGGAATGGGAACATTAATTCCGTTAACAGTAATTAAAAGTATTGGTTTTGTTGATGAAATGAATTTCCCTCAATATCATGGAGATATAGACTTCTTTTTAAGAGCTAAGGAAAATGGGTTTTTATCATATGCTATTCCTAATTTAAAGATATATAATAATGCAGAAACTACTGGTTTGGTCAGGGCAAATAAATTATCTGATTTGAAACGACTTTTTACATCAAATAGCTCGTTGCATAATTTTAAACAGAATTATTACTTTAACAAACGTCATTCTAATACCTCTATCAGTTGGATTCGATTTTATTTCGGATACGCGAAGGTAATTTTGAAATCACTTTTATAACTAAATTATATGTATCAGATAAGTGTTTTAGATAAGACAAAGAACTCAAATTATAATCTATTCTAATATGAATGTAGCAATATTGGTTCCAACTCTAAATGCTGGAGTTAATTGGAGAAACTTCCTGATCGGGATAGCCAATCAAAAAAAGATTATTATCAAAGAAAAAATAATATTAGACTCAGGTTCATCAGACAATACAATATCTGAGTCCTTGGAGGCTGGTTTTAATGTTGCGAAAATAGATAAAAAGGATTTTGATCACGGTTATGCTAGGCAATTATTAGCAGAAAAGGCAATTGATTGCGACATTCTAGTTTATTTGACACAGGATTGTATCTTGAAAGGTAGTGATTCCCTTTCTAAGTTGATTGAGGCTTTTGAAGATCCGAAAGTTGGTCTTGCTTATGGTAGGCAATTACCCCACATTGGAGCGAAAACACTTGAGACCCATGCAAGACTATTTAACTATACTGCATTTTCAAGAGTAAAAACCATTGATGATAAGAATGAACTTGGCATAAAGACTGCTTCTTGTTCAAACTCTTATGCAGCATATCGTAAGATAGCACTCAAGGAAGTTGGAGGATTTCCTAGTCATACGATATTCGCTGAAGATGTAATTGTGGGGGGGCGAATGCTTATTAATAATTGGAATATTGCTTATGTTGCTGAAGCAGAAGTCTTCCATTCGCATGACTATACAACGAAAGAAGAGTTTAAACGCTATTTTGATATTGGTGTATTTCATTCGACGAACAAATGGTTACTTGATGAATTTGGTTCTGCAGGTGGAGAGGGACTAAAATATTTAAAATCAGAGCTGAAGTATGTCTTAAAGAATAATCCATTGGCATTACCCAAAATGATGTTCTCTATTGGAGCGAAATTTCTGGGATATAAATTGGGGATGATGCATGAAAGACTATCTGCAACACAACGGAAAAGTTTTTCTATGCATAAAAGATATTGGGATAAAGTAAAATAGAAGAAATGAATCATATCATATTTGGAGGATCCGGTTTTATCGGTACACACCTCAAACGTTACGTAAAAGAAACCCTTGCTTTAGCTGATCAGGTTTATAGTTATGACATCAGGAAAAAAGTTAGTGATGGCTTTACAGAATTAGATATTAGAAAAAGCATCGATTTAAATATCGCAGATGTAGCAAACAGCGTTATCTATAATTTGGCTGCTGTGCATACTACTCCCGGCCATCCTGATCACGAATACTTCGAAGCTAATATTTATGGTGCGCAAAATGTTTGTGATTTTGCAAGGCTGAATAAGATTCAAACCATTGTATTCACTAGTTCTATTGCTCCATATGGCGCATCAGAGGAATACAAAACGGAGGATACCTTGCCTATGCCGAATACACCTTATGGAATTTCCAAATTAACTGCAGAGTATATCCATAAGTTGTGGCAATCTGAAGATCCAGTAAATCGTAAACTGGTGATTGTACGGCCTGGCGTAGTATTTGGTAAACAAGAGGGCGGTAATTTTACGCGGTTGTATCAATCGATGAAAAAAGGCTTTTTCTTTTATCCAGGTAGAAAGGACACGATCAAAGCTTCTGTATATGTGAAAGACGTAGTTAGAATTTTATATGAAACTGCTCAGCAGGAAAAGCCTGGTGTTGTGACTTTCAATTTAACTTATTTCCCTGCCCCGACCATTGAAAGAATTTGCGAAACCATGGCAGAAGCTACGGGAGTAAAAGCACCAAAGGTTTTGGTGCCAGGATGGGCATTGAAATCTGCAGCAAGCAGTGCTTATACAGGCGGAAGATTATTGGGTAAGAAAATAGCTGGTATTCACCCTGATCGCGTAAAGAAGCTCATGATCTCTACTAATATTTCTGGGGAAAAATTAAGCAAATCTCCCTATTCATTGCAATTTAGTTTAAAGCAGGCGCTTCAGGACTGGTTTGAGGATTGCGGAAAGCAAGGACTTTATTAATCATTATATGCAAAGCAGTAACAATACATTCGTACTTATCATGGCTGGCGGCGTGGGTTCAAGGTTTTGGCCGAAAAGCCGTAATCACTTCCCCAAACAGTTTATAGATATATTGGGCACAGGGGGGTCGCTTCTTCAGCTAACCTATCAACGATTTTTAAAGGTTTGTCCAAACGAGAATATCATGATTCTCACTAATGCAGGTTATGCAGATTTGGTAAAGAAGCAGTTGCCGAATGTTTTGGTAGATAATATTTTATTAGAACCCAGCAGGAACAATACCGCTCCTTGTATTGCCTATGCCACTTATAAAATTCTGCAAAAGAATCCGGAAGCCAATATTGTAGTGGCGCCGTCGGATCATTTGATTTTGAAGGAGAATGTTTTTATTTATAAGATTAACCAGGCTTTGGACTTTGCAGCGGTAAATGATGCATTGCTTACCCTTGGGATCAGTCCTACCCGGCCCGATACAGGTTATGGGTATATTGAGTATTTGGAGGATGAAGGAGTAAGGAACAAAGAGCAAGGATTGGTTACAGAGATAAAAAAAGTTGCTGCTTTTAAGGAAAAACCAGTTTTAGAAGAAGCGCAGGAGTATGTAAAGAGTGGGAATTACCTGTGGAATGCAGGGATCTTTATCTGGAAAGCTGCCAACCTCCAGAAAGCATTTAAAAAATATGCACCTGAAATTGATGCTCTATTTAAATTAGGAAATGATGTTTATAATACTTCTGAAGAAGCACAATTTATCCTGGATCAATATCCAACTAGTCCGGATATTTCTATTGATTATGCTATTTTAGAAAAAGCGGATAACATTTTTACCATCCCTGCAGATATAGGTTGGTCTGACCTGGGTACCTGGGCATCCCTGCATGCTATTGCTGAACAGGATGAGGACCATAATGTATGCAATAGTGAGCACCTTCATTTACAGAGTACCCAGAACTGTATGATCAATTTGCCCAAAGGAAAGGCCGCAGTCATTAGGGGATTAGACAATTTTATTATAGTGGATGATGGAAATGTGTTGATGATCTATCCTAAATCTGAAGAGCAGGAGATTAAGGGTGTATCAAAAGAAATGGTTTCCAAATTTGGGGATCAATATTCCTAATATAAAGCAGGCTTATCATAAAAAGATAAGCCTTTTTTGGTCGACTTATTTGTAGGCTTGCTCTACTATCCCCGAATAGGCCATTTATTGGGATTTGGTCTCATTTAAAAAGTGTAACTTTGGTGTGAAGTAAATGTGTGCAATGAGTATACATAATCACCCCAGTTAACAGTAAGTTTTTATAAGAGGCACTATTTTTGTTAATATTGCAAAACATTTTATTACACTTAGTTGTTAACGCTCGATATTTTTTATGCAAACACGTTACCTATACATTCTTAAGTACATCTTGCCGATAACCGATTTGTTGATGGTTTTGGCCGTGTACTTTTTCTCTTATCAATTTACCAGTTATCTTGGAAAGAGTGTAGACACTGAATTGCAATGGCATTATGTTGTGGTTTGTAGTTTGTTGTGGATTGTTTCTACCACCTCTTTCGGGTTGTATACTGAATATGGTTCGAGGAGAATTGAGCGTATTTACAGGGGTACTTGGAGAAGTGTACTGCTCCATGCGATTTTGTTTTCAATCTATCTGTTCTTCTCTAGGCAGAACGATTTTTCTAGATCGTTTTTAGTTGTTTTTTATGGCGCACTAGGTCTTGTTTTTTTAGTTAATCGGTTTATTGGCACCTCTTTTCAGTTTTTATTGTTTAACCATTTAAGGGGCGTAAAATCTGTTGCCATTATGGGCAATAATGCTACCGGTGAACAGCTGGCTATGTACTTTGAGAAGCAGAAGTATATTGAGTTTCATGGTTTTATTCCGGATGTACCTGATCATTACCTGGAACGTGATGGGCAGTTGAGTAGTGCAGTGGGAAAACAGTTTGAACTGGCGGTAGAAAAAGGGATTAAGGATATTTATGTTACGATTGCGCCTGAGCGGATGAGTGATATGTTGATTTTAACTGAGGAAGCAGAACGCCAATGTGTGCGTTTAAAGTTTATCCCAGATATTAGCGGAGCCTTATTGTCTCCATACACGGTAAGTTATTTAGGAAACGAATTCCCCGTAATTTCACTTAGATCAGAACCTCTAGAGAAAATTCATAACCGTTTTAAAAAGCGATTGATTGACATTGTCTTTAGTGGAATGATCATTCTGTTTGTATTGAGTTGGTTGTATCCAATTATTGCGCTTTTAATTAAGTTACAGAGTAAAGGGCCGGTTTTGTTTAAGCAGTTGAGGAGCGGTCGGGATGATGAACCTTTCTATTGCTTTAAGTTTCGAAGTATGCGGATGAATGCTGATAGTGATAAGAGACAAGCGAGTAAGGATGACGACCGGATTACACCAATTGGTAAATTCTTAAGAAAATCAAGCCTGGACGAGTTACCACAGTTTTTTAATGTGTTTATGGGTCATATGAGTGTTGTTGGTCCGCGGCCACACATGCTTAGCCATACGGCGCAATACAAGGGAATTGTTGACCAATTTATGGTTCGACATTTTTTAAAACCAGGAATTACTGGCTGGGCTCAGGTAAATGGCTATCGTGGTGAGACTAAAGAGGATTATAAAATGGTAAAACGTGTCGAACATGATATCTGGTATTTAGAGAATTGGACAGCTGCTCTAGATGTGAAGATAATCTTTATGACGGCTATCAATATGGCGAAGGGTGAGGAGAATGCTTTTTAGCTTGAAGATTATGTGTTACTATTATCTGATTACCAAAATTGAAATCACTTATTTTACGGATGACCAAATTAATACTCGCAGGTTATGTTAATAAAATTGACACAGAAGTTTTAGGTCTTTTTAAAGTGTATAATATATTATAAATTAGTGATAGTCACAATAAATGACTCCGATTGATCCTAATCGAAGTCATTTAGTTTAACCCTGATATTGAGTTTTTTAAAGATCTTAATATTTATTTAAAAAATCCTCATATGCAAGAGAGATGCCTTCAGATAATTCAACTTTATGTTTCCAACCTAAGCCATGTAACTTTCCAACGTCCATCAATTTGCGGGGCGTACCATCTGGTTTCGTAGCATCAAATTTAATTTCTCCATCAAAATTTAGTTTCTTTTTGATCAAAATTGCTAAATCCTTGATACTTAAATCTTCGCCCGTTCCGATATTAATCAAATTCGGTTCATCGTACGTTTTCATTAAAAAGTAACAAGCATCAGCGAGGTCGTCGGCAAAGAGAAATTCGCGTTTAGGAGAGCCAGTGCCCCAAACGGTAACAGATGGCTCGTTATTTATTTTAGCCTCGTGTATTTTTCTAATTAGTGCAGGTAAAACATGAGAATTCTCCGGATGATAATTATCGTTATAGCCATATAAATTTGTAGGCATTACCGAAATGAAGTTACAGCCATATTGATCACGATATGCGTCACACATTTTTATACCTGCAATTTTCGCTATTGCATATGGTTCGTTTGTTGCCTCTAAGATTCCTGTAAGGAGATATTCTTCTTTTAGCGGTTGTGGAGCTAATTTAGGATAGATGCAACTTGAACCTAGAAACATTAATTTTTTTACACCATGAGAGTAAGAATTATGGATAATATTGTTTTGAATTGCCAGGTTTTCATAAAGAAAATCCGCTCGATAAGTATTATTTGCAACAATACCACCAACTTTTGCAGCGGCAAGGAAAACAAAATCTGGCCTTTCATTATCAAAAAATTCCGTAACTGCTTTCTGATCCCTTAGGTCAAGCTCTGCAGATGTTTTAACTAAAAGGTTATTATATCCTTCTTGTTTAAGTTTTCGATATATCGCAGAGCCAACCATACCTCGGTGCCCTGCTATATAAATTTTGTCTATTTTTTCCAATCTATGATTTTTGTTGTTTTTAAATATTATAGTTATTAGAAATATAATATTTAGTAAAGATTGCTAGTATTTCAATCTATAATAAATATCCTTCATACCATTTAATCTTTTCTATCCTAAAGAACGATATGATAAATACCGCTTAAATATATTTGATAAGTACAAGTCTTTTTAAAATAATGTGTATATCACGCTTGCTATCCAACCATAGTGTTTGTCGTTCTCTTTACCCCGACTCTTCTAACTGCTTGTACAATCGCGTTTTTATCATAACCACATTCTGCCCATAGTTCTGGTTGTTCTCCATGATCGATAAACTGATCCGGAATTCCTAATCGGATTACATTTGCATTATACTGGTGATCTGCCATAAATTCTAACACTGCAGAACCTACACCACCTGGCAATGAGCCATCCTCAACAGTTATCACATGTTTATACTTAGAAAAAACTTCGTGAAGCATTTGCTCATCCAACGGTTTTACAAAACGTAGATCATAATGCGCCGGATAAAGTCCTTCGCTGTTTAGTTCTGAGCGGGCTTCGACCGCAAAATTGCCCACATGGCCGATGGTTAACAATGCTACTTCTTCACCATCACATATTTTACGGCCTTTGCCAATTTCCAGGGCTTTAAAAGGACGTTTCCAATCTGGCATTACGCCGTTTCCACGTGGGTAACGAATTACAAATGGGCCTACGTTTTCCTGCTGTGCAGTAAACATCAGGTTCCTTAACTCCTCTTCGTTCATCGGTGAAGAGATAACCAGATTGGGAATGCACCGCATGTATGCAATATCATAAGCGCCGTGGTGTGTTGCGCCATCTGCGCCAGCCAAACCTGCTCTATCTAAACAGAACACTACATTTAGCTTTTGAATGGCTACATCATGAATTACCTGATCATATGCCCGTTGCATAAAGCTTGAATATATATTACAGAAAGGCACCAAGCCTTGCGTGGCCAGGCCTGCAGAGAATGTTACCGCATGTTGTTCGGCAATGCCAACATCAAAAGCACGCTTGGGCATGGCTTTCATCATGATATTTAATGATGAGCCTGATGGCATCGCAGGGGTAATACCTACAATTTTCTGATTGGCTTCTGCCAATTCTACCATGGTATGGCCAAATACATCTTGATATTTTGGCGGTTGCGGTTTATCAGGAATACTTTTTTTAATTTCTCCGGTAATCTTATCAAAAAGACCCGGTGCATGCCAGATGGTCTGATCTTTTTCAGCCAATGCAAAACCTTTACCTTTAACTGTTATGCAGTGCAATAATTTTGGTCCAGGAATAGCGGATAAGTCTTTAATTGTTTGTGCTAAGCGGGTAACATCGTGCCCATCTACTGGGCCAAAATACCGGAAATTTAGTGCTTCGAATAAGTTACTCTGCTTAAGCAGCGTTCCTTTGATGCTTTTCTCAATTTTTTTAACGTACTTATGTGCATTGGGACCCAGTTTAGACAAGCCAGCCAATACCGTTGAGATATCATCGCGGAAGCGGTTGTAAGATTTAGAAATAGTAATGCTGGTGAGGTATTCTTTCAATGCACCAACATTAGGGTCAATTGACATGCAGTTATCATTCAGAATTACCAGCACATTGCTGTTTTCTATTCCAGCATGGTTTAAGCCCTCAAAGGCGAGACCTGCAGTCATCGCACCGTCGCCAATTACAGCCACGTGTTGTCTGTTTGTTTCTCCTTTTAACTGTGATGCCACCGCCATCCCTAGAGCGGCCGAAATTGAAGTTGAGGAATGCCCTACTCCAAAAGTATCATATTCACTCTCCGATATTTTCGGAAAGCCACTGATGCCCTTATAAATACGGTTGGTATGAAATAATTCTCTTCGACCGGTGAGGATTTTGTGTCCGTAAGCCTGGTGGCCTACATCCCACACGAGCTTATCGTAAGGGGTATTTAAAGCGTAATGCAAGGCCACCGTTAGCTCTACAACGCCTAAACTAGAGCCGAAATGGCCACCATTTACACTCACCACATCAATAATGTATTGGCGTAATTCACGGCTAATTTGCTCTAAGTCAGTCTCACTATACTGCTTTAAATCGGCAGGATAGTTAATTTTAGATAATAGGGGGCCAGCTTTAACTTGCATTCAGATTTTTAAGGTAAAAACAAGATACAAAGTAAGGTATTTTTGTTTTAATATTTAAGTAAAAAATCAATCAATCCACTGAATGTCAGTTCGGCTTATTCCTAAAATCTATAATGACCCATCTAAAGCTTTAATATAAAATTCGTTATGTTTGTTTTTAGAAATGCAATCAGAGATTTTTGAGATAAAACTTCCGGTATTTGAAGGTCCATTCGATTTGCTGTTATTTTTTATTGAACGGGATGAACTAAACATTCAGGACGTGGAGATTGCAAAAATTACAAATGACTTTCTGGCCTACACACACAAACTCCTTGCTGTAAATGTAGAAGTTGCAAGCGAATTTATTCTGGTTGCCGCTACGTTGATGCGCATTAAGTCTAAAATGCTCCTCCCGAGAATGGAAGTTGATGAATCTGGACAGGAAATTAATCCTGAGCAGGACCTGATCGCCCGGCTGATTGCCTATAAGCAGTTTAGATCTGCTGCCGAAGAACTGAAAGCTTTTGAAGATGCTAGGATGCTGCAAGAACGGAGGGGGAATATTGCCTATGATCTTACTTTGGCCGCCGAAAGCGCTATGCATCAGGATGAACTTTTATCTCTTGATCTTTATAGATTATTAATGGTTTATCAAAAGACGATGAAAAAATATGAGCTGCGTGATGAAGAGGTAAAACATACCGTAATTCAATACCCCTATACTATCGAACAACAAAAGCATTTTATTGCCAATTTATTGAACCTCAATGAGCAAATTGATTTTGCCATGGTTTTAAAGAATTCTGATAATAAAGTTCATTTTGTATACAATTTTTTAGCGATCTTAGAGATGTTGCAGCAACAGATCGTGGAAATTACCATAGGAAGCGGCTTTAATAATTTTAGTATCAAATCTTAGAAGGTGGTAACCGTATTTAGACGTTTTGTTTTTGTGATCAAACACAATGCTTAGCCTTTATATATTGCATAGCTTTCCATGTTCGTTGGGTTTCCTCGGGTGGCTATTTTCTTAATGAAGGAAAAAAAAATAAAGATTGACGTCAAAAAAAGTAAATACGTTACTATCATCACCCAAACATACAATGAAGACGGAACGGACGTTAGTTGATCAAAGCTGATACAGAGAAACTTCTAAGACCTTAAAATTGTCGCCTTCCATTCTTTTCTTAGTTCTCAATAAGGGTACATATTGAAGTTATTATCTTTGATAGTCCCTTACGTTAAATTGTTCTCTAGCATAAAAGACCACATGGCAATCGGGAGATCGGTGATTGCTAACATAACTATAATTTCTACGAAGCTGTTTCAATCGTATTTCCATGATCGTTTATCATGTAATTATCTTATTTTCATCCCTGCTTTAAGGATTAATTTCTTACTTTTGCCAAAAAAACACAAACCTATACAGGATGACACGCGATACCAAAATCTTTGAACTTATTGATAAGGAATTAAACCGCCAGGAACATGGTTTAGAACTTATTGCATCAGAAAACTTTGTAAGCAAGCAAGTGATGGAGGCTGCAGGTTCAGTTTTAACGAATAAATATGCAGAAGGCTTACCAGGAAAACGCTATTATGGCGGTTGCCAAGTGGTTGATGTGGTAGAGCAAATTGCGATCGATAGGGCGAAAGAATTATTTGGTGCTGCATGGGTAAATGTTCAACCGCATTCGGGTGCACAAGCAAATGCGGCAGTGATGTTGGCTGTTCTACAAGCTGGAGATAAAATTTTAGGATTTGATCTTTCTCACGGAGGGCATTTAACCCACGGTTCGCCTGTAAACTTTTCTGGGAAGCTTTATCAGCCCCTATTTTATGGCGTTGAAAAAGAAACTGGTTTAATCGACTACAAAAAGTTAGAAGAGGTTGCTTTAGCTGAAAAACCAAAATTAATTATCTGTGGTGCATCTGCTTACTCTCGCGAGTGGGATTATGCTTTTATCCGTTCTGTAGCCGATAAAATTGGTGCGCTGGTTTTAGCTGATATTTCTCACCCTGCGGGTTTAATTGCCAAAGGCTTATTGGCAAATCCACTTCCACATTGTCATATAGTAACCACTACCACACATAAAACTTTACGCGGGCCACGCGGGGGAATGATTATGATGGGGAAAGATTTCGAAAACCCGTGGGGACTAAAAACACCAAAAGGCGAAACGCGTATGATGAGCAATTTGCTTGATATGGCTGTTTTCCCTGGAACACAAGGCGGACCACTAGAGCACATTATTGCTGCTAAAGCAATTGCTTTTGGAGAAGCGTTAACAGAAGAATATGGTACTTATATTAAACAGGTAGCAGCCAATGCGCAAGCCATGGCAAAAGCTTTTGTTGCTAAAGGTTATGGAATTATTTCTGGTGGTACTGATAACCACTTAATGTTGATCGACCTAAGAAATAAAAACATTACAGGTAAGGTGGCAGAGCATGCGTTAGAGAAAGCGGAAATTACGGTTAATAAAAACATGGTTCCTTTTGACGATAAATCTCCATTCGTTACTTCAGGGATTCGTGTAGGTACAGCAGCGATTACCACACGGGGTTTAAAAGAATCAGAAATGGAAAAAATTGTTGATCTGATTGATCAGGTTTTAACTAATCCAGAAGATGAGGCTAATTTAAATGCTGTTAAAGAAGAAGTGATTAAACTGATTAGCGCTTTTCCACTATATAAGTAATATAAATCCGAACAGGTAATAATGAAGAGCTTTGCATTAGTTTGTAAAGCTCTTTGTTATTAGGAGTAAAATTGATCCAAAAAGTAAAGGGCCGATATCCTAAAAGAAGTATCGACCCTTACCATCTAAATTAACGCTCTCGATATAACAACACCTTGGGCGTTGAATAGTTTTGAAAAAGTTAAGAAAATGTTAACTTTCTATCCTAGCCAATGAGAATAGCGATCATCAGTCTATTATTCTAGGGATTTAAGACTCGGTGGTAAAGGCTAAATTAATAATTGGGTCACAGCTTTTATCAGCAACCCTCTCTTCTCAGTCTTCTGCTATAGCATCATAGGCTATATAGGCGGCGCGGATAATGAAATTATATTTACCAAATTGTTGATGTTATTGATCTATCCAATAACACAGCACTGCAATCAGCTCACTATTGCGAAAAGATAAAGACATGCCAACTCTAAATGTGTCCTGGTTTCGCTGGGTATTTGCAGCATTACATTCTCATAGGGGACAGGTAATTTCTTGATGCGGTATGCTTTTCAAGTCTTATATAGGAAATGGAAGCGCCTTAACGTTTTATTGAGTTAAGGAGCGCTTACTTGCAATTATTATAGCGACTATAGCATAGTCCGGTATGAAAACCTTATTTATGGATAATGAAAGTTCCTCTTCCCATGGCCTCTAACTATAGAATTCGATATTGAGGTGGTATCGTGATATCAATTCGATGCTCATATAAGTTTGATAGAATGCAATCTTCTGCAGGTTATGTTTCTTAACGATTTCCTAACACTTCTTTGTTATGCCAAAAAGTCGTGAGTTAGTTTTGCGTGCTCTTTATGATTTAATAGGTAATCGCTTTTTCCATTGGTTAATAATTCTTATGGCAATTTTAAAGTTACGAATGTTAACCAGCTTTAGCAAAAGTGGATAGTGGTGATAGATTTGATATCATGTTATCAATCGATCGTGTTTTTTATACCGTCATGCCTCTAGTTATCAAAATTGATAATGATACTAACTGCTCATGGCCTGCTACCCTTCTTCCCCCGAAAACACTGATCGTTCCAAAATGTTTGCTCTTTTTTAAATTTTTTCCTGATGATTTCCAGCGGCTTACGGTTGGGGCCTAGCTTTTAGCGGCGGCTGTGTTTGCAAAAAGTACTTTTTTTGCTACCTTTGCATCCCGCTTCGGAGGAAACGGATGTGCTGAAAAGC
>JAZBLB010000032.1:22969-59225 GCA_037032985.1 Bacteroidota bacterium | reverse complement strand
TCTGGCAATCTATCCATACTGTTTTGGCATGGTACAGCGATTTCAATTCCTGCCGGGCGACCTCGAATGGATTGATTGCGGCAATAATAGCGATGGTACCTTGTTGAGCATGATCGTAACCCACAGCACCTAAACGCCTGACATTTTCCAATCGGTCAGCATGAGAAAAACCAAGGTCTTTGCAAAGGGTTTTCCGATAACTATCTCCATCTATGACGATGCAGGAATGACCCATTTTGATCAATTGGTGGCTAGCCCATTGTGCTAGCGTGGTTTTGCCAACGCCAGAAAGGCCGGTGATTTGTAATAAGAGCATTAATTGTAAATTTCAATAAATATATATCAAAACCCAGAATTTTATCTAAAAATAGTGAAGATCAATTTGCATATGCACTTTATTGAAAAATAAAACCGTCACCTACAAAATCTCAATTCCCTTCTCTTCGAACGACTCAAAAATTTGAGCATTAATAATGCTTCTGGTGAGATCAGCCTGAGAAATATCTTTACACCAAAAGTAAATGTTGATGTTGCTGTTGAGCTTACTAACCGGACTTATCAAAATAATAGGCTCCTTACTCACAAATACATTGCTATTTTCGATAATAATCTCCCTGATCAGGCTCACCACTTCGGTGGAATTAAACGGCTTAGCAATTGAAAGTGAGAGATCCACCCGCATCTGGTTGTTGCTCAGGGTCCAGTTAATAATGTTGTTGGATAAAATAGAGCCATTCGGAATAATAATCTCAGCGCCTTCATCACTGAGTAATGTACTGGCACGAACACCAATTTCTTTCACCCGGCCTTTCTTGTTGCTGAGTTCCACAATATCGCCAATCCGGATGGTTTTATCGAAGATCAGAATAATTCCCGAAACAAAATTGCTCACAATATTTTGCAAACCTAATCCGATACCAACACCCAATGCACCCAGGATTACCGTGATTTTATCAATTGGAAGTCCTGAGGCAGCCACGGCAATAAGAAAGCCACCGATCAATAATACGAGGCGGGTCACTAATAATTTAGAACGCTCGCCTTTATTGTCTTCAAAAGTATCATCACCAGTGTCTCCAAAGAAATAAGCAATATACTTTTGCAGGAAGTTGGCTACCCAAATTATCCCTAAAAACAAAACAATTCCGCCAAAGGTGAAGGAGAAACTGCCGATGGTTCTTTTTTCAGTAAGAATAAGCATTGCAGATTCATAAAGCCCGTTGAAAATATTCAGATTTGTAGTAAATATCACTACCCAAATTACTGTTGCCCCAATACCGGTAAGCCTTTTCAGTCCCGCAACAACCGTTTGCCACTCAAAATATTCTGGAAAGCCTTTACGAATTCTACTACTTTTCATTTGAAGTAAAAAGGCTTCTACCAACACCTTAGCCAAAATGGTTAAAGAGATGGCGTTAAGCAGTGCGCTTACTCCCGTAGAATAAAATATTTGTGTGAGGGTAAACCGACCAAATAAATTACAGAAAATGGCCACAATGGCAAATCCGGTGTAAATGAAACCGGTAAACAGGATCATTTTATATCTTTTTATTTTCTCATCTAGCAGTCTCCATACCACAATCCCATAAGCCAGTGAGCAGATGCTCATAAACAAGAGTAGCCAGCGCTGATATCTAGGCGGCATACCCAGAAGGCGAAGAAATACAGGTGCCAAAAGTAGTACTACAAAAAGGCACCAATAGTAAAATAACTTTTTGCTGAGTTTCTTCCTTAAGAATAAAGAGAGCAGAATAGCCAATATCACCTGAACGGCTTCAATATAAAGTGCCGGAGCCCTGAGGTCGAATACGGGCGCCAGTGCAAAAATCATAATGAGCATTATCAAATATGGTTGCGGGCTAATCAGCGAAAAATCGTTAAGTGTTTCTAAACGGCCACGCTGTTTTATACTCCGGAAGTTGAAAAATACCCAGAAAAAAAATACGGCACATATAAAGAGCAGTAAGAGTCTGCTGCTTCTTGTATAGGCAAAATAATAACCGGAAATTTCCCGCTCCCCCTGAATAAACTTGCGGAAACCTATGCTTTTATTTGCTGGCCGATTTACTGATTCCCAAAGGTACCTGCGTTCTTTACCAAAAGCTTTAATGCTAACGGCATCGAGCTGACTATCTGTCAAGTACATTAGCTCCTTAATATTAATTAGGTTAGCAGATGTTCTGGCGTGAAGGTTATTAATGGTTAATGTGGCTGTTTTAATCAGGCTATCTGTAACTATGCGTTTCTTTTTAAGTTCAGCGAACTGATCTTTAAACATCAAGCGCATAGAAGGTGTGGTAAACACCTTAATTAATACGGTGTCTTTGCGCAAATTGAGCATTTCTGTTTTCAATGCCCTTAACTCTTTATCGTATTCATCCAGATCTAATAAACAATCGCGGTTGTTGCTTTGCAATTCTTCCAGCAAAGTCTCATCCATTTGCAGGTTATGAAGATTTAAACCACGATCTGCCTGTGTTAGCCTGCTTTTAAGCAGTGCCAGCGCAGCCTCATCCTGTGTCAAATGTGCTTCCATCCCTTTTAGCTTTTTAAAAGAGCCAACGGTAACGGGTACCTTATTAACGGTTTCAAAGACCTTTTCCAAATGCATCAGATAATCGCCCTTGGTTAATGTGGCAGAATCACTAAGAATAGAAACATCCTGATCCTTATCTAGCTGTATTTTTTTTTGTGCGAACACCTCGCCAGTGAAGAAAATTAAAAGCAATAGCGTAAAGTTACTAACCGCTATAGAAAACGTTTTTTTTGTTATCATTGAAATTTTGAAGTGGGAACCTGTCGCTTAGCAACATAGGTGCCAAAAATAGCGAATACAATCGGTTTAATAAACGCATGAAATTTCATTTTGATATATCGGCTTACATTTCGCGACAGCACACAGAAAATGCACAGGATAACGACATGCCGAGTTTGAATCTACGCGGTTTGATTCCTAAACTTTCAAACAAACAAAACCTAAAATAAATGTTGTTGATTGGCCGACATAATCAATTCGGCAACATTTTTAACCCGGAATTTCTGAAGCAGGTTTTTTCGGTGAGTATCAATGGTAAGGGGACTTAGAAATAATTCTTCGCCTATGGTTTGGCTGGTTTTGCCTTGCGCAATGAGTTTTAAAATCTGTTTCTCGCGTTTGGTCAACCTTGGTGCCGCCAGCAATTCATTTCTGGAAGGCCGGCTGAGAATTTCTGTTACCTCTTTGCTATAGCAGATGCTTCCTTTTACGGCTTCTGTAATGCAAAGCCTGAGTTCATCAAGCGAACTATTTTTAAGCAGATAGCCACTTGCACCATTCTGGATGGTTTGCAAGACAATACTGCGCTCCGTTCGGTTACTCAGAATCAATACGATAACCGATCTGAACTTCTTTTTAATCTCCAAACAAAGTTCCATTCCGTTAATGTCAGGCAAAGTAATATCAAGCAAAATCAAATCGACTTGATTGGTTTCGAGATAGGCGAGAATGGCTGCCCCGGTTTGAAAACCACCAACAATCGCTATATCAGATTCATTTTTGAGCAAATTTTTCAAGCCTTCAATCACAATCGGGTGATCATCAACAATGGCAGTTAACAACTTATCTTTTTGCATCTATGTTTAATTCAATATTAATGGTTGTACCCTCACCTTTGGCAGATTCAATTTCGAGCTTGCCGTTAAAGAAATTGACCCTGTTCCGGATACTTTTCAATCCCATTCCCTTACTTTTTTCCTGGTTTGCATAATCAAAACCGATGCCGTTATCTTCTATCGTGATCAGAAAAATACTGGTATCCTGGCTGCATTGTAAAATGATGCTCGAGGCATCGGCATGTTTAATGGCATTAGAAAGTAATTCCTGTGCAATTCTGTAAATATGAAGTTGCACGGGTATGAGAATGTCGGACTTGATGTTAAAAGCTTCAAAATCAATCTGCAAGCCTTCTCGCATATAAAACTCACAAAGATCTTTTAATGCCACTTCCAAACCGAAATCCAATAGCGTTTCCGGCACCATATTTCGGGCAATTCTACGTAGCTCGGTTACCGAAGAATCCAGCTGGCCAATTACCCGAAGCAGTTCATGATCGTTTGAAACCTGAGGCGTATTATTTTTCCATCCGGATAAACCAATTTTCACACCAGCCAGCATGCCGCCCAAACCATCATGAAGATCTCTTGCTACCCGCTCTCTTTCATGTTCTTCTCCATCCAACATGGCTTCGGTAACTTTTAATTTTTCCTGCCGCTCCATTTCTTCGAGTTTCTGAGCAAAATTGATCTCCCGCTGCTCCGAAAGTTTCCGTTTATACCTCGAATAAATCAGAAGTGAGACCAGTACAATGATCGCCAGCAAACCACCCATACCCAACACCCATACCATCAACTTTCCGTTTCTTTCCTTCAATAATGCTTGTTTGGCCTGGCTTTGTAATGCTGCAATGCGTTGCGAGTCTTCTGCCTTTCTAAACTTGGCTTCCAGTTCGTTAATTTTCAGCTTGGTTTGGTTTGCATAAATACTATCGGTAATCACCTTTGCCTTTTGCAACCACAAGTAGGCCTCTTCATAGCTTTTCAGGTAACCGTTAATATTAGCCAGCTCATTATATATGGTGGCTTTATCATTAATATTAGCCACCAGTGTACCCTCAGCAATCACTTCCTGTAAAAGCTGTTTCGCTTTAACATAAGCTTTCTGTCCCTTATAGATTTCGTACTTCCTAAACACAAATTGCTGATAAAGTTGTGTCTGATTTAACTTTTTGGCCATTACAATTCCCTTATCAACATTGGCCAGTGCGGCGGGCAAAAATTGAATGGTAGTATAATAGAGGGACTCGTTATAGTAATAAAGTGGATAATTTACAGACGTTGGAAAAGGCAATAGTAATTGGTGTGCTTTATCAAGCAACTTCCTAGCCTTTGCAGATTTTGTATCATAACAGTAAATGCTGGCTCCATTGAGGTAAGCGATGACGAGTGAAGATGATTTTGGGGCATGCTTTTCTAAAATACCAATAGCCTTCTGAACATATTCTTCAGCTTTGGAGAACTGGTAATTATTCATCAGCACGGTCGAAAGCTGACTATAATAATGGGCAATATTTTCTAACTCTCCAGATTTATTTGCTAGAGGAATCACCTGATCGAGCGTAATTTTCGTTACAAATTCGTAGCCCTTTGTATTCCGCTCCATTAGTGCATAGTAAAATAACGCAGAGGCTCGTTTAGCATAGGCCTTCTTGTTATGCATCGGGGCAAATGCCTCTTCTGCTTTTTTAAATAGCAGAGCAGCTTTTTTGGGATACAGGGTAGAATAATACTGTCCATCGTAAAATAAGGATAATGCTTTTAGATAGGGAGAGTTTCCGGCGAGTTTCTTACCTGTGGCGAGATAGTGCTTACTTTTAATAGTATCTCGAACTTTCCAATAGTAAACCAGTGTAAAGCTAGCCTCAGCCTTCAAACTATCACTTTTATTGCTACCGATGATGTGCTGAAGGCTGTCCACATAGTGTTCTTCATCGAGCGGCAGTAGTTGTTGCGCAGTTGCTACCTGGCCAACCAACATCAGAATAGGTAAAAGGAGTAATTTCTTCATTAGCTAAAATCGGCCTTGCATAATAAGGGCCACAATTATTTTTCTTTCTTACGGATAGTAAATATCTGCCAAAAATCTACAAATGGTGAAAAACCGGGATCAACTAGTTAAAAATACCTAAAAACCAGTAGAAATAAATCGACTAAAGATGGTGTTTATTATTCCAAATATTGGAAATAATTTTGCCTTACTTAATACCATGTTCATTTTTCTAATTTAAGATTAATACACCTATCTAAATATACGAAATGATTCGTATTTAATCTTGATTTTAGTAATTTGCCGCTGTCATTATATTATAGAAATTTAAATAAATTTTGAATCATGTTTAAAGAACTTTTTCCCATTCTTGCGCTTTTCCTAGCCTTAAATCAAGCTAATGCACAGGATGTACAATGCAATGATAGTCTTTCCATTAGTCAGAAACTTAAAATGATCCGGGAAGCTGATCAGGAGATCAGGACAAAATTAATTAAAGAGATGGTAACGAAAGATCCGGAAGCTATGAAAAAAATTGCTTTGGAAATGAAAGCCAGTGATCGGCAAAATCAGCTTTATATCGCATCACTTCTGGATCAATGTGGCTGGCCAAAAGGACTTAATGCTGTTGAAAACAACACCATCTTTCTGGTTATCGACCATGCAGATACAACTTTTATGTCCAAATATTTTCCTGTTTTAAAAGTGCAGGCAGATATGGGTATTGTAGCAAAAACCGATATGGCAACGCTGCAAGACAGAAGGCTGCTCAGGAATGGAAAAAAACAAACGTTTGGAACACAAACGCTCAAAACAGGAAACATCGTTACGATCTGGCCAATAGATAATCCCGATGATTTAGATACACGTAGAAAACAAATGGGATTAATGCCTATGAACGAGTACATCAATCTTTTGAAAAAAAACTATCAATCTGAAGTGATTTGGGATAAGGACTTATCGATAGCAGCTGCTCAGGAAATGATGCAAAAAAAGAATTAAGGGTGATGTTCCCCTAATCAATCGAACTATTTTGCCATGGAAACACTGAGAGCACGGAAGATGATATTCATAAACTCATTTGTTCGGTCTTGGTGTAGCCTCTCTACGCTCCTAATCAATCGAATTATTCTGCCTCGGAAACACAGAATGAACGGAAGATGATGTTCATAAACTCATTTGTTTGGTCTTATCGTAGTGTCTTCATACGACCTTAATCAATTAAACGCTATTTTTGCCTCGGAGACGCAGAAGGAACGGATGATGATGTTCAAAAACTCATTTGTTTGGTCTGATCGTAGTGCATCTATACTCCCCTAATCAATTTAAAGCTAATCCATAAAGGCTTTAAGAAAAAATAGTAAGATTTACGGCTATTAAACAATCGCTATGTGCATCATTTCACACATATAAACGCCAAAACAGACTAAACCTACCATTTCTTATTATTATTTAGAATAATTAAATATAAGTCTTTCTAATCTCGTTTTAATTTCTTTCTTTTGCCCCAACTAAGAATTAATCTAAATAAGATGTATAAAAAATTTACCCAAATTTTTAATTTAACTATTCTCTTTATCTTGCTCACTGGCGCAGCATTTGCGCAATCGAAAAATGGATCTGTATCTGGAACCATTAAAACGAGTGATGGAAATCCCGCTTCTTTCGTGAGCGTTGGTTTGAAAAACACCAACAAAACTGCTCAAACGGATGGAAAAGGAAATTTCAGCATAAAAAATGTTGCTCCCGGAAATTATACCATAAAAGTTTCTGCCATTGGCGTTTCTTCGCAGGAAAAAAATGTTTCAGTAAGAGCAGGTTTAGATGCAGAAATATCATTTGCCATCGCAGAATCATCCTCACAACTAGATGAAGTAGCCGTAAATGGTTATAAAACACCAAATAAAAAGCCAGTAAACCTTGGCAAAATTGCCATTGCACCGATGGATCTTCCGCAGGCAGTTCAAATTATCGGCAACCAAGTCATTACCGATCAACAGGCAAACCGGTTAAGTGATGTATTAAAAAATGTTAACGGAGTAGCGTTCGGCGAAAATCGCGGATCGGTAAGTGGAGAAACATTCTTCGCCCGTGGCTACAGCTTAGGTGCTAATAATGTTTTTAAAAACGGTGCCCGGGCCAGTAGCGGTGGCATGCCAGAAACCAGCACCTTAGAATCAGTTGAAATATTAAAGGGAAGTGCAGCCTTACTTTATGGTGGTGTTACAGGTGGTGCAGTAGTAAACATGGTTACCAAAAAACCTAAATTTGAGTACGGTGGTGAAGTATCTATGCGTGCAGGAAGTTACGACATGTATAAACCAATGGCAGATATTTATGGTCCAGTTTCCAAAAAAATTGCTTTTCGTTTAATTGGAACTTACGAAGATGCAGCCAGTTTTAGAAATTCTGTAAAATCAAACCGGGTATACGTAAACCCATCACTGCTTTATAAAATCAGCGATAAAACCGAAATCCTACTACAAGGCGATTACTTAAAAAGTGACATGACACCAGATTTCGGAATTGGTACAGTGGAGAATCAAATTGTAGACATAGGTCGCGGAGCATTTGTTAACGCACCCTGGGCTTATAATAAAACAAATACAGTTACGGCACAACTAAACTTAAATCATAAATTTAGCGACAATTGGAAATTGAATGTCCTTGCAAATTTTCAGTCTTACAACAGAAATTACTTCAGTGCAGAACGCCCTTTTGCAGATACCAAAGTGGCTACAAATCCCCTTCCTTTTGGATTTGCAGCACGTAATGTTACCCGCTCGAAAACAAGGGAATTTACCTATAATGAGCAGATTAACTTAAATGGTTTCTTCAAAACAGGAAGCATCACCCATACTTTATTAATAGGTGCAGATGCAGATCAATCTCGCACCACCAGTGGCGGCTTCACTTTTAACAATAACCTAAATGCTTTCAATTATGGCAATGTGAATTTGCTAGATCCAAGCACTTACTTCGGATCAGGAATTGAGCCCACGGCCAATTTGGTTACCGAAACATTTGCGCCTTTATACCGGATGGGTACTTTCGCACAGGATTTGATCTCCATTACTGAACAATTCAAAGTACTTGCAGGTGTGCGCTATACGTTCCAAAAAACGCCTAGAACGGTTGGTACAAATTTGGCATCAGGCGTTCAAACACTTAGTGTAAACAGCTTAAATAAATCAAAAGTAGAAAGTGCTTTTACACCTAAATTTGGTTTAATTTATCAACCGTTAAAAACGACTTCAATTTATGCGAGTTATGCAAGTAACTTTATTCAAAATACTGGTACCGACATTAATTTGGCACCACTTGATCCGTCAACTGTTGAGCAATACGAAGCTGGTATTAAAAATGACTTGTTAAAAGGGAGACTTTCCGTTAACCTAACCGTTTATAGAATTGCAAATGATAAGTTTGCACAACAGGCAATTCTGAATGCGCAAGGCGGAGTGAATGCAGATGCAAATATTAAAGAACTTAATGGAAAAACATTGAGTGATGGCTTAGAACTGGATATCACCGGAACAATAGTAAAAGGTTTGAACTTTATTGCTGGTTATAGCTACAATTATATCCGCTATACACAAACTCGCGATAGAACTGCTCTTACCGTTCCGGCGCCAACAAACACACAGCCAAATGCAACCAGACCACTTATACTTGGTGGTATTATTGAAGGTCAACGTTTAGTGGGTTCTACTAAAAACACCGCAAACGGAACCTTATTTTACACCTTTCAGGATGGAAGTGTTAAGGGCTTAAAACTTGGTGCTTCAGCATATTACACTGGAGCGCGGAATGGCGGTTATAATGATTCGAAAATACAGGCTTACAGCAGATTGATTCCATTAAATGCCTTTACCACATTTGATCTTTCCGCAGGTTACAGCTGGAAAAAACTTTCACTATTGGCTAAAATTGCCAACATTACCAATGAGTTAAACTACTTTGTTCATGAAAACTACAGTGTGAACCCCATTCCACCACGTCAATTCATGACTACCTTATCATATAAGTTCTAGCAATTACTTTTCAGCACGGAGGCCCCAAAGTAATTTACAATGCTTTGGGGCCTTTTTATTTGCAATTATTAGCAATTGCTTTCTTAAATTTGAATATTGATTACTAAAAGAAATTCCCTTTGAAAATTAAGCTAGTCATTCTTTTCCTTTTGCTTAGTATAACTACCTTCGCCCAGGTTTTACGAAAAAAGACTACGCTATTAATGGGAAGCAAATTCGAAATTACCATTGTGGCAATAGATGCACAAACAGCTGAAAATAATATCGATACGGTAATCAAAGAAATTAGTAGAATTGAATTTTTAATTTCCGACTGGAAGCCTGCTTCTCAAATTTCTCAAGTAAATAGTAATGCTGGCATCAAGCCGATAAAAGTTGACCGAGAAGTTTTTGACCTCACTAAACGAGCACTTTACTTGTCTAAAATAACTGGCGGCGCCTTCGATATCAGCTTTGCTGCAATGGATAGAATCTGGAAATTCGATGGTTCAATGACAGAAATGCCTACTGCCGAGGCTATCCGAAAATCTGTTGAAAGAGTAGGTTATAAAAATATCATTCTTGATAGTGTAAACAGTACCATCTATTTGAAAACAAAAGGCATGAAAATTGGCTTCGGGGCCCTTGGCGAGGGCTATGCCGCAGACCACTGCCGCAATATGATGTTGAAAAAAGGAATTAAAGCGGGAATTGTAAATGGCTCTGGCGATATGAGTACCTGGGGCAAACCCCCTAAAGGCAACCACTGGACAATTGGCATCACCAACCCTTTTCAAAGAGATAGTCTTTACGCAGTGGTACCCTTAAAAAACAGCGCTGTGGTCACTTCCGGGAGTTATGAAAAATTCGTTGTTTTTGATGGAAAAAGATATTCGCACATCATCAATCCCGTTACCGGATATCCTGCAACGGGATTAACAAGTGTAACCATTTTCGGACCAGACGCAGAATTGGCAAATGGCTTCAGCACCTCGATCATGGTATTGGGAAAAGAAGCCGGACTGAAATTTATCAACCAGTTTCCGAAGTTTAGTTGCATCATGTTTGGTGACGATGGCCAGGTTTACCACTCTAAAAATTTGAGCCAGAGAACAATTAACCAGTGTAAAAAGGGACCTTAGCCTTTTAATGGCGATTGCTAACTAACTTAAAATATAGCTGGTACTCCTACCTCCTGCGGCTTCCTTCTTCAAAACGCCACGATTCAATGAATCATTAATATCGCGGCCAGCAGTATCTTGAGAACACTTTGAATTTTTGCCCATTTAGAAGAGTTTAGTTTGCTATCAAAGCCATCTAAAAGTGTGTTGAGGATTAGCTTTTGCCTGTTATTGATATCAAGGATTGCTGAATTTTCCCAAAACCATGCTTTCTGTTCCACTCTTCCAAGCGTATCATTCGTATTGGAAAGCGCAGTATTGTAACAGGCAAACCATTCCAGCCATTCTATTACCTCCAATGATCCACGCTGGGTCTTCTCTAAAATGCTGTAATAGGCAGTCCGTTCTAATCTAATCTGCGCCGAAAGGCTGTAAAATTTTTGAGTCGTTTCTTCAGCACGTGCCAGTTGCATATCCGTTATCGCCCTTGCAATCCTACCATTTCCATCATCAAACGGGTGGATGGTAACAAACCATAAATGTGCTAAGGCTACCTTAGTTATAGGGTCAGTTTGATTGTCGTGATTAAATCACTCAGTAAATTGTAGCATTTCCTTGTTTAATACCAATGAATCAAGTGCCTGAAAGTGACCTTTTTCTTTTCCTAATGCACCAGTTGCCAACTACAATTTTATACATGCCGCTTCTACCTGTCGGGAACAATGAATTGTGCCATCAGAATAAACGTTCAGTAGCTAATGGGGATGATAGCGCTGTGTGGCATCCAGCATCATCTCAACAACGCCGTATTTCTCTCTGATGGTATCATTCCAGCTATCTCCATACCAATCTGTGGGCAATATAAGACCTAACTTCATCGCGGTTGAGCATCTCTCCTTCAGTTTCACTAGATTTTAATAGGCCGCGAATGAGGTTTTCAAGCATTGCCTTCTCCTGTAAGTCAAATCCAAATCCTTCCATTTTCCCTAGCAGCTTACCCTGTTTATACCTAATATTAGCCAGAGACCCGGAAATTAATTCCTGATCCCAGATAAAAGCTGGCCAGTTCTTTGCTGATAGATATACATATGATTTCCCGTTGAAACCAAATTTACTATATCTCCGATATCACAAATTAATCTCCGCATTTTTGCGGAGATTAGGACTTTTATTCTCCGCATAAAGGAGCTTTATGCAAATTGCGAACCCTGGAATAATCGCACTTCGACATAGGATTTGGCCCGCTATGGTAATCGATCTACGTCTTGCTAATAACAATCCATTAAAATTTGACCGCGTGATTGGTAATAGCTTACATCTTTAGCGTTCAGTTGAGCACACATATCTTCCAACCAGGCAATTACATCTTTCTGCATACTCAACGAGCCGCAAAGCATAACAACCCCATTATTGCTTAAAGTTTTACAAATGAAAGCGGCATCTTTTGCCAATAAGTCCTTAACATACTGCTTCTCCCCTTCTCTGGAATAAGCCACGCTTAACTTAGTCAATTTAGCAAGCTCTGCATTCAGTGCATTTTCATAAAGCGAAAAAGAATCTTTATTCTTAAAACCACAATAAAGGTGAATATTTCTGCCTTTGCTATGTTGGTTTAACATCCCCAAAAAAGGAGCAATTCCGGTACCATTAGAGACCATAACAACGGTTTTCGCCTGCTCAGGAAAGTGAAAATGGACATTATTGATCAACACCGCTTTTATTTTTTGACCGGGTTCGAGCTGGTGCAAGAATCCAGATCCCAGGCCACCAGGATGGAGCTTGATACTCAACTGCACATTTTTACCAAATTTCCCGATAGAATATTGCCGTTCACGGTGATCATTAGCCGGATAGATGGCCAGCAGATCTCCTGATGTGAATTTCTTTCTGCCCTTCGGGCGCAAACGAATAATAAACGATGTTTCTGTATGTATAGAAATGGTTTTCGAGACTACTTCAAACGATTGTGTTTTAACAGGCACAGAGGCCAGTAATTTAGGTAATGCGCTGAGCTCCATTCCCGAATGCTGTGCCCACAGCATGGCCCACTTTGTAAACTCTTCTGGCGATCGGTCATTTATAGTATGAATCTCGACCAATGGTTTAGCCCATGGCTGGTGAGAAAGCGCATTATTCACCTCATAACCAAATTTACAGAAGTCAGGATAGGCATGCGAGCCGAAGGCCACGACAGCAAAATCTAAAGCATTATTTTGAGGGTACTTTTCCAGTAGTAATTTAAATTTACTGGCATTTGTTGGCGATTCTCCCTGCCCATAGGTAGCGGTGAAAACCAAAAGTTGCTTTGCTTTAGGAAAAATTTTATAATCATTAATTTCAGCGATAAACGAGGTCTTGCCATTTTTTAATAGCTGTTCATGTATAGCTTTCGCAAAGCGGAAAGTAGTACCGTTTTCAGATCCTACCAGAAGAACATAATCTGCCTGATTGAATTTATATTTGTTTTTAACCTTGCTGGCTGTTCTTTTCCACCAAATTGCAAAACCCGAATAGATAAAAAACAAGATGTTGGCTGATGCAATTGCCAGCACAAAAGCCCAAATCGCGCTTCCCCTACCGGTATGCAAATCCAAACTGAGGTTATTAAAAAGCGTAGCTTTCCCATAGGCTTGTTCAGCAAGGATATCACCTGTTATCTGGTTAACAGTAATTTCTTTATCATCAAGTTTGAGCGTAAAGTAATCCTCTACATCTTCAGAAAAAGGAAACTCAATGGCTTGCACTTTACTCAGCGGAATATTTTTGAAGACCTCAAAATCAGCAATCTTTTTCTCAGGAGCTGTTCTGACCGCATCGAAATCAATTTTATGCGTAATTTTCTGCTCTTTGATCAGGCCGAAACGCTGCAATGATAAATACGTACCGCTCAGGGATATAATAATAATTGGAATGAGCATTAACCGGCCAAGCAGCACGTGGTAATATTGAGCAAAGCCATCTCTTACAATCTTACTAAAAAACCTTTTCAAACTTCTTTGCCGCTGAATAATAAGCGCTGTACCAGAAGTGGCGATGAGAAATAAAAGAAACGCAGTGATGCAGATAAAGATCCGGCCGGTTTCGTGAAGAAACAAGGAACGGTGAAGTGTGGTTACCCATCTGAAAAATTCATTCTCCTTGCCAACTTTTCCTAAAGATTTTCCGGTAGCAGGATCTACATAAAAGTTTCCGGAGTTATCCTGAAGATCTGTTCCGTTAACCACCATAAACTGGTTAACATCTACCTTAACATCGCCGATATCGGTATAATTTTTTTTAAGGTTAGGAATAACCTGGGCCAGGGTAAGCTGATTGAAATTCTTGGCCTTATAAGGTTGTATTTTCTCCGTTATCGGTTTAAAAGACAAGATAATCCCCGTAAGGGAAGCGAGGGCTATAAAAAGAAAAGAAGATACCGCCAGTGCTAAGTGGCTGTATCTCCAGAATGAAATTGTCATTGATTAAGCTTTTTTAATTTGCGCTTAAACGTACGTATCTGATATATCCCGTACCTTCAGTTTTAGCAGCCAAACCTTCAGTGGTTAAAGGAATTTCTATATCTTTTAAGTAATATTTGTTGTCTTCAACAGCAGTTTCAAAACGCAGCTTGTAACCTTTGTTTATTTTATCAGTTTGGATATCCAGAACCGTAACACTACGGTCTCCGCCTGTAACAGATGCGCCAGTGATGGCACTAATGTTAGTTGGCTTTTTCTTGTAAGCTTTGTTCCATTCCTTTAAATCAGGGTACCATTTTTTATCAGAACCCATTACATAAAGCGTTTTTTCGTAAGCCCCTTTAGCATCAATTAAAGAAACGGCAATATAGGCACCTTCTCCAACGTAATTGGTCATTTGCACTATGCATTTATACTTCGTTGTCTTCTGAGCAGAACTGAAAGATGGAAGCGACAAAATCAATGCGAATGCCAAACACAGTTTAAAAAAATTATTCATTTTATTATTTTAAGAAATCGATTGATACTTTGTTCTTGGTTAAAAATTCATTTTCTGATGCCAGATCGTAAGGCGTTTCTTTAAAATCTGTAGCCACATCTTTTTTAGCACCTACGGAAATGAGGTACTGCATCAGCTCCACATCTTTAGCAGTCATTGCTGCTTTATGTAAAGCGGTATAACCTTCTTTATTTTTAAGGTTTACATCTACCTTGTAATCAGCTACAAGTTTCGCCAGGCCAAGATCATTTTTAGCAACTGCTAAATGATATAATGAATTTCCATTGGGTTGAACAACGCCTACATTAAATCCCTTGTCAGTCAACACTTTTAGTTTTGCATTAAAATCTTCCATTCCACGAGGTCCATATCCTTGGAAAAGATAATAAGCCAGGTTGTTTCCTTCTTTATCGGTCACCTTAAGGTCTGCTCCCTTATCTAAAAGAAATCTTACAACCTCTCCGGTATTGCTGCGCACAGCCATTGCCAGAGCAGAGATGCCTTTAGAATTTACTTGATTGATATCTTTCATACTTTTAGAAAGTAATTCCAATGTTCCTAAATCTTTGGTAAAACCAGCAGCATTTATAAATGCAGTATTGCCATCTTTGTCAGCCTGATTTACATCTACGCCTTTTGAAAGGAAGTAGGCAATCACTTCTTCTTGCTTTGGTTTTCTGGCGATATAAAACAAAGCGTTTTCACCATTGCTTCCAGTAACTGTTGGTTTGAGTTTTAACCCTTCTAGGTACTGGAAAACGGCCAAACCATTGGAAGAACCACGTCCGCCCTGAGCAGCCATGATCATGGCATTATCATTATACTTAACGCCTTTTGCAATCAGCTTGTTCATCACATCGATATTTCCACTTTTAGCTACATAATTAAAAGCGGTATTTCCATTTGCGTCAACACTGTTTAAACTCAAACCCTTTGACACAAAATAATCGGTCAAGGCAAAATTTTTATCGTTCGCTATGGCAATTAAAAGTGCATTAGCACCATCATGATTTAAATCTTTTTTTAGATCTGCTCCGTTTGCGATTAACAAATCGTAAACTTTCGTATCGGCCTGACCGCCAACCGCAGCAAAAGTCAATGGTGTAAAACCATGACTATCCTGCAAATCTACTTTCGCGCCATTCTTCAACAAATATTCCATTACCGGAACATTTCCTTTCGAGGCAGCCCAGAATAAATAAGTTCTGCTATCGTGCGTTAATTTATTGACATCATTTCCTTTTTGAGCCAAAAGATATAAAATCGATTCCTGAGGTGCACCATTATTAATGGCTAAAACTGAGGCATCAAACGACATTTGATTCAGTTGAGAAGGACTATTGCCTTTTTCAATTTCTGATTTGATGGTAGCCAGGTCGGTATTTCCTTTCCAGAAGGACTGCTCAAGAAATGCATTTTTTTGAGCTTGGGCATGAAGCGCAGCCATTGCAAGAATAGCTAAGAGAATTTTTTTCATTTATTGAGCCAATATTTTTCTTTATTTCTTCAGGTTCGTTGTTGATTTGAACCAATAGAATTTTCGCTAAGTTAACAAGAATCGTTCTAAATAATAGAATTCACATACATTTAATTTGAATTAATTAAAAATTAAGATCTCCCCTAAAAACAAAAACCGCAGATTCAATTTTCTACAGCCTTTGTTTTTATTTTCAATTAGTTATCCCACCAAACTTTATCAACGGTAACCTGGTCGCCGCCTTGTTTGGAAGCCTCCGCATTATTGGTTTGTCTTTCCGATTCCGGATACATCAGTCGTAGTGGTCTTGCATCAGCCGACGGCGCCTGTAAAGAATTTGGAATAGCCGGTAAGCCCAGCCTTCTATAATCACTCCAGGCCTCTATCCCGTTTGTGCCATTCATAGAAAGCCATTTTTGAGAAATAATAAGGTCAATTTTATTCGCCGCCTGATCAAAGTTAACCGCTTGCTGCGCATTATATGTGCTAAAAGCAGATGCAGGAACATCGGTGTAGGCGAACGAAGATTGAATTCCCTGTTCGTACAACAATTTTGCATTCCCGGTAATCCAACCCCGTTGTGCCGCTTCGGCCTGTAAGAAAAGGCTTTCAAAAGCACCCATCAATACCAAAGGTTGCAGGGCACTTTTTAACAATCCTGCAGGTGCATTACCGTTCTCCAACGGACCGCGAAGTGCTGAAGTTGCTGTTCTATTGTATTCTAAGGCAGCATTTGGGTTTCCAAAGAGAACGCCTTTATAATCGCCAGCAACTGCCTGATAGATTTTTGCTAAACGTGGGTCGTTCCGCTGTTTGTATTGATCAATTAAAAAACTTGTCGGTCGCAGGTTATCATAAGCAGCGGTTGTTGCGCCCTGCACATTACGGTAATAGGTTTCCCAGAATGGATTAATTTTACCTGCAGTATTTTCATATCCAGGCTTTAAGGTCACATGTTGATTAATTTCTAGATAACCACTTCCTTCTGCTACAATTTTCTGAATTTCAGCGGTGATATAAGCCTGATTATTTTTTTCGCTCTGGCGGATTAACGCCCTCAACTTGATGGTATTACCAAACTTAGCCCACAATGGTTTAGCACCATTAAAAATGATATCCGCCCTTGCAATCGTTACGTCAGCTGCTGCAGCTTTAACCTCATTAATGCCTTCTGTAATCAGGTTAATGGATTTTTGATAAACTGCCTGGCCAGTTTCGTAGCGTGGGGTTGGAAACTTCGTACCCTGTAAAGCGTCATCAAATGGAATATTATTGTAAATATCTACCAACCTTAGAAAGTGCCATCCCTGCATAATTTTTGCAATTCCGGTGTAATACCCTGCTCCCTCTGTTTGTGCCTGCTCTTTTACTAACTGATAATAAAGTAAGTTTTGGAAGCCATTTTCCCAAATTGGAATACCATCACGCTGATGCCTGATCGATGGGCCATCATAACTCTTTTCTTTAAAATATTGGTTAATACCTTCACTATTCGTACCCCAGTAACCGCCCCAAAAAGCGCCTAGTTGGTTCAGCTGAATGGCTTCCTGATTTACCGTACTCAAAAGTGCGGCAGGTAGCTTTGCACTTAAGGGTAAATTTTCATTAACCGGATTATTTGGATCATCATTTACATCCAAAAACTTTTCACAAGAACTGAAACCAATCAGGATAAGTCCTGTAAGTAGATATATGCTTAAATTTCTTTTCATTTTCTGTAAGATTAAAATACCACGTTAACATTAAAACCGAAGGTCCTGTAAGGGGGAACCTGGCGGAAACTGATGTAACCATCGGTATCATTGTACAAATATTCCGGATCTCCATAGGTATTATCTTTGTGTCTGATCAGGAACAAATTGTTCGCAATAAAGCTTAGCCTTGCCTCTTTAATTACATTTTGTTTAGCCAATAATTTCGCAGGGAAGTTATAGGTTACGTTTAGCTCCCGCATTTTGAAGAAATCAGATTTTGCTGCAGTGTTGCTCTGCACCGCACCCTGTGCCTGCCAAAAAGCTTTGTCGCCTCTGGATAACACAGTGGTATTTGGCACAAAAACGCCAGGCGATGTTTCGATCACCGAGTTTGGATAAATAAAAGGCTGACGGTTAAATTCTACTGTTGCAGGATGTGTTCCGGCGGTGTACATTCTTGGTACAATTTCCGAATATAACCAACCGCCCATTCTCCAGTCAAATTGTGCACCTAAACTGATGTTTTTATACGTAACCATGGTATTTAATCCCATCTGGTGGGGCGGAACCATGGTACCTAAATGAGTAGCATCTGTGGCCACAACAGGATTTCCATTCGCTGCATTAATAACTACGTTTCCGTTAGGATCTCTTTTATAATCACTCACCTGCAGGCTTGGGTATGCCTGACCAATATTGGCATAAGATTGACGGAAGATATTGAAAGACTGTAAGCCTTCGAAAAGTTCTTCCACCTGATTATTAATGTAAGTATAATTAAAGCCTAAATTCCATTTGAAATTCGAATTGCGGATGATATCTCCATTTAAATTTAACTCGATCACACTGTTGGTTAATCGTCCAGCGTTTACCCGGGCACTTGCATAACCCGTAGCACGTGATGTAGTTGCATTAAAAATTTGCCCTTTAGAATCTGAAAACACATAAGCACCTTCAAAATTCAGGCGGTTATTGAATAGTCCCAACTGGATGCCTGCTTCGTAAGAGGTAACAAATTCTGGTTCAATATCCGGGTTCGGAAAAGTTGATCCCGGAAGGAAACCAACGAGGTTACCAAAAGGAAAGCCATTTGCCTGGCTGTAAGGGTTATTTAATGAATACGGGTTTAAGGTATTATTTCCTGTTTTATTATAAGATGCGTAAACTTTACCAAAGGAAAGTATTGTGTTGTTTTTTAAGGAGTTGATCGCTTCAGAAAATACGAACGAAGCGCTCACACCCGGATAGAAATAAGAACGGTTTTCTTTACTCAAAGTAGAAACCCAGTCGTTCCTTCCGGTTAAGGTAAGGAATAAGTAATTATTGTAACCTGCTGTAAATTCTCCGTAGGTAGCCAAAGAACGGAACTTGGTTATGGTACTTCGTCCGGATACCTGCCCCAGTGCACTTCCCTGATTAAATAAATCGGGGAACAACAGATTGGCCGAACTCAAAGTTTGTGATTTAGTGTAATCACTTCTTAAATTCTGACCGATTAACAAACGGGTTGTGAATTTTCCGAAGTCTTTATTAAAGTTAAGGATCAGGTCACTGTTCATTTTCCTGAAATTATCAGAACCATCATTTACCGACCCGTTTACATTTCTTTGCCCTGCTCCCTCAAATTTACCCACTGTACTTCTGGTTTCTGCAACGGTAGAATAATAACCAAAACGGTAAAGCGCTTTGAACCATGGGGTAAACTGGTAATCCAATTCAACTTTTCCATTTAAGGTTTGCTGTTTGGTATCATCACGATAGTTTTCGATCTGGAAGTATGGGTTTTTCTGCTGATCAGTAAAAAAGTTCGCCGGGTTGGCGCTAGAGGTCCGGTCTTGCCAGTTTCTCATGTTGTTGAAATCGAAATTAGCCGGCAATTGATAAGTGGTAATCCACGGCCCATCAGGCGTGGTGTTTTTATTAAAAAGCACGTAATTTACATTATACGAAGTATTTAACTTGCCAAACTTCCGGGTTCCGTTAAACCTGGCGCCCGTTCTTCTGCTCTCATCTTCAGGGATAATGCCTTTAATTTTCACATCCTGTACAGACAAAAAGTATGTTGATTTATCATCTCCACCAGAAAATGAAACATCGTTCTGCATGTTAAATCCGGTATCGAACAGGTCCAATCTGTTATCTTTATCCGGTGCTGCATACCGTGCCTGCGGCTGCGTTCCATTTGGTAAAACAGCACCAACATTTTTCAGGGAGCCATCAAATGGAGGTCCCCAGCTTTCATATTGCGTTGGCACATAAGCACCATTTACACCCTGGCCAAAGGTATTTTGAGCGGGCGGCAACATCATCACTTTAGAAAATGTGGTGGTATTAGAAAACGTTACCCTTCCACGCCCTTTTGCACCTTGTTTAGTGGTAATCATAATGGCGCCGTTTACGCCCTCCGAACCATATAAGGCTGCAGCATTTGCCCCTTTTAATACGGTAATCTCTTCAATATCATTTGGGTTAATCCGACCAATTGTTGGAACCGGAACACCATCCAACACGTATAAAGGTTCATTTTTAGTTCTGTTTAAAGACCTCGAGCCACGCATCACAATCTGAATCTGCGGATCTACCTTACTATCATACATATTCACCCTTAATCCTGAAACTTTGCTGGTTAAGCCATTTAGCGGGTTAATTGTTTTGCCTTGGTTTAAATAGTCATCTTTAATGGTTTGTGTACTTGTACCTAATTCTCTAGCCGATCTTTTAATCCCCAAAGCACCTGTTACAACTAAATCTGCAAGCTGATTTTCTTCATTTTCTAAAATAATGAGTAGGCTACTACTTGCATTGGTTAATAGGATTGTTTGCCTTTTAAAGCCCACGTAGGCAATAGACAGTTGATCGCCACTATTGGCTGCGATAGCAAACGCACCGTATTGATCGGTATAAACACTTTCATTCTTACCAGCTACAAACACACTCGCACCTACAAGTGGCTTTTGCAAGGCATCGGTAACCTTTCCGGTAATTGTTGTTCGCTGTGCATGCCCATATAGAGAAAGCGTAATGGCACAGAAAAAAATTAGTAAGCTTTTTTTCATAGATTATCTGTTTGTGATTTGTCGCCTACTATTTATATATAGTCTAAATAAATAGTAACTTTGGGCAAAAGTATCACTAACATCAACCTCAAAATGCCAGATAAAGGAAATTTTATAACCCGAAACGGAAATAATCAAGACCTGATTACTGACCCCTTTTCTACGCATAAAATGAGTAAAAAATCTAAGCGCTCAGAACTTAAAATTGATGGGATATGGCTACATAGGGTACAGATTAATGCGGGTGGTTTTTATCTCCACAACCTAAAAATTATTCCAGAAGAGTTCTATATCCTCTTTAGTAATTCGGCCACCATCAAGGTAGATGGAGAGCACCATAAAATTTTGCTCTTACCAAATCAATACCTGATCCTGAATGAATACAAAGAAAATAACTATCGCTTTTTCATTAATTACCTGGAGCAGCCTGATGATATTTATTTCCTTCGTTTAAGTTGCCAGAAGTTTAGTTCATTTTACGAGTCCATTGCGTTGAATAAACAAATGCCTATGGATGTCGAAATCATTAATATATTGGGTAATATGCTCGGCTGTCAATATCCTGCTGAAATCAAATCAACCTATCTGCAGGCCAAAACGATCGAATTGCTGTGCCTTATTGAAAGCCAGATTAAAGCAGTAAACCAACATATAGAAACTTTGGAAGTGCCATTGCGCATGCTGGAGCCCATTCAAATGGCAAGAGATATTTTAATTAATAACTTAAAGGAATCCATTTCTTTAAACAGCCTGGCCCGGAAAGTAGGCACGAATGAAAATTACCTGAAAAAATACTTCAAATTGATTTTCGGGCAAACGGTTTTTGCATTTCTGAATGACCATAAAATGCAGGTGGCAAAAAAAATGCTAACCAAACAAAAAATGCCGGTCAGTCAGGTTGCAGCAGATCTCGGCTATAAAAATTCCTCCAACTTCAGCGCCAACTTCTTTAAGTATTATGGTTTCTTACCAAAAAAATTGAAGTCGGCCAAATTGTATTGTCTGCTTTTTACAGAAGAGCTTTTAATGTTACTGGAAGAACTGGCCGTAACCTTTGGATACTAACAGATCTCGGGACAACAGCCTGAAACCCTGGCTTTCTATCGACAGTTAAGACGATGGATATAAAGAAGTATACCAGTTAATTGGATGCGACTTCAGGTTCATTCCATCACTTTCAATGTGATAGAGAATAATTGGATTGCTAAAATCGACCAGGCGCTCTACCTTTTTAGCCAGCTTACTTAAGAATTCACCACTAGAAATTCCTGCTTTTAAATGAACATAAATAACAGAAGCGGTTTTGAATTCAAATCGCTCAACCACTCCAGGCCATTCAGATTTTATTCGGTTAAGAAACGCGGTAACTTTTGTATCGTTTTTTAGGTCTTCCATATGCGTAGCATTTGATAACTAAATTTACCAAATAATTCTAAAAACGAATAATTGTAACAGAGAGTATACAAAAATGAAAAGTAACTTACCTAAACTAATAAAATTACAATCCTATGCTTACGCTCCTAACCAATCTAATTTTTAGTCAACACATCTTTCAATACTACCCAAACGTTTTCAGCTAGAATTTTATCCCCTTCTGCCGTTGGATGAATCCCATCTTCCTGGTTAAGCTTGGGCACACCCCCCACTTTATCCAACAGGAAAGGCACCAATGCCATGTTGTTCTTTTTTGCCAATGTTGGAAAAATATTCTTAAAATCTTCGGCGTACTTTGTACCCATATTCGGCGGAACCTGCATGCCAGCCATCACCATTTTCACATCAGGATATTTTAGCTTCACGCTATCAATAATATTCTGGAGATTTTCAGTAGTTTGTGCCACTGGGAGTCCACGTAAACCATCATTCGCACCGAGCTCCAGAACAAACACGTCGATGGGCTGTTTGAGCAACCAGGAAATTCTGCTCTTACCTGCGGCAGAAGTTTCACCGCTTAATCCGCCATTAATAACCTTGTAGGGCATTCTTAACGAATCAATCCGGTTTTGAATCAAAGCCGGGTACGCTTCGGTTGGATCAAGGCCATAACCTGCGGTTAGGCTGGTTCCAAAAAAAAGTATATTCTTAAGTTGCTTTCCTGATGATTGAGTAGTTTGGTCAGCAGAATCTAAAGTTTGATTATTCTGCTCTTTGCTTTGTTTGTTTCCACAAGCTGCGAGCAGTAAAGCCAAAACAAATAGGCTTGTCAAGCGTTTTCGTAACATAATATATAATTAATTCTCTAATAAAAAAAGCCACTAACTTAACAGCTCAACTGCGGTTATGTTTGGCCTAATATCCACATACAAATCCTAAAAAATAAACGATTGGAAAGTATTTTAAATATTCGCAGCGTAAATAAAATTTATCAAAGTGCCGGGCGTGAACTGAACGTACTCAATAATATCAATTTCGCAATCGAAAGCGCTTCTACAGTTGCCATTACAGGGCCTTCTGGGAGCGGCAAAACCACCTTGCTTGGTTTATGCGCCGGTCTTGACCGCGCCACCAGCGGTACCGTTGAGCTTAACGGTATCGCCCTTGAGAAACTAAATGAAGATGAACGCGCAGCGGTGCGCAATCAATATGTAGGTTTTATTTTCCAAAATTTTCAATTATTACCAACCTTAACTGCCTTAGAAAATGTAATGGTTCCATTAGAGCTACGCGGTGCAAAAAACATTAAAGCGCAGGCAATGGATTTATTGGATAAGGTTGGCCTGGCAGATCGTTCACATCATTACCCGGTTCAATTATCTGGCGGAGAACAGCAACGCGTATCTTTAGCACGGGCGTTTTCCAATCAACCTGCTATTCTTTTTGCTGATGAACCCACCGGAAACCTCGATGCGGAAACCAGTGAAAAAGTAATTAAACTTTTATTCGACCTGAATAAAGATGCAGGCACTACATTGGTGATTGTAACCCACGATCTGGAACTTGCGGCCAGAACCAGTAGAACTATAAAGATTAAAGGTGGTGCGATTATTTCTGATGAAAACCAAGGTTATGCAGAATAAGCTCCCTAGTCAAAGCATTAAATTATCCTGGCTATTTAAAATGGCCTGGCGGGATAGCCGAAAAAACCGGTCGAGGCTATTGCTTTTTATATCTTCCATTGTATTGGGCATTGCCGCCCTGGTAGCAGTATATTCATTCAAAGATAATTTACAACACGATATTGATGCACAGGCCAAGGAACTTACCGGAGCTGATTTGGTTTTAGACAGCCGAAAAGGTGTAAGCAAAGCCATGCAGAAAATGCTCGATACCCTCGGGAATGACCGTTCGCAGGAGAAAACATTTGCCTCGATGATTTATTTTAAGAAAGGTGGTGGAAGCAGGCTTGTGCAAATGAAAGCTTTGAAAGGCGACTACCCTTATTATGGAACGCTCGAGACCCTACCTATTGAAGCTGGAAAAAACTTCCAGTCCGGACAGGATGCACTGGTAGATCAAACCTTGATGTTGCAGTTTGGCGCCAAAGTAGGCGACTCGCTTAAAGTTGGCGAGGTTAGTTTTAAAATACTTGGATCACTGATCAAGGCACCCGGACAAACCGGAATTGCCGCCACTGTAGCGCCAACAGTCTACATTCCAATGCAGTTTCTGGCGAAAACCAACCTCATTAAAACCGGCAGCCGGATCAACAATAAGTTCTATTACAAATACGATGATCCATCGGGGGTTGATGAATGGGTAAAAAAGAATGAGCCAAAACTGGAAAGTGAAGGCTTTGATGCTGATACCGTTGAATCGCGAAAGGAACAAACAGGAAGGTCTTTCAAAGATGTGAATCGTTTCCTTGCGCTATCAGGTTTTATCGCATTACTTTTGGGTTGCGTTGGTGTTGGGAGTGCCATCCATGTTTATATTCAAGAGAAACTCAGTGCAATAGCTACGTTACGCTGCCTGGGGTTAAAAGCACGGCACGCATTTTTCATCTATCTTATTCAGATTTTTTTCATCGGCCTTATTGCAGCGGTGCTGGGTTCAGTACTGGGTACAGGAATTCAGTTTTTGCTGCCCATTGTACTTAAAGATTTTCTCCCTGTTCAAATTACCATGCAGGTATCCTGGGCTGCCGTCGCGCAAGGTATTTTATTAGGATTGATCATTTCCATTCTATTCGCACTGCCTTCGCTGCTTTCAGTAAGAAAAATTTCGCCGTTAAATGCCATTAGGATATCTTTTGAACGCGCAGGTAAAAAGCAGGATCCACTGATCTGGCTAGTTTATCTCCTCATGGTTGCTTTTGTGGTAGGCTTTACCCATTTGCAAATGAAAAGCTGGATGCAAACAGTTGCATTCACCGCAAGCATTGGAATTGCTTTTTTACTATTAATACTACTTTCCAAAATCTTAATGTTTCTGGTGAGGAAGCTTTTACCAAATTCCATCAGCTACCTTTGGCGACAAGGATTTGCAAACCTGTACCGTCCAAATAATCAAACCCTGATGCTCACCGTTTCCATCGGACTATCGACAGCTTTTATTTGTACATTATTCTTTGTTCAGGGAATTTTAATGAGCAGGGTAACGCTTTCTTCTGGAAGCAACCAGCCAAACATCGTGATGTTCGACATTCAGAATGCACAAAAAAATGGTTTAGACAGCCTCACCAAATCTTTCAAATTGCCATTGATGAATCAGGTTCCCGTCATCACCATGCGGATAGAAGAAATTAATGGCAAAACATCCAGTGCAGATACCAGTAACCGTCGGGCTTACCGCAACGAACTTCGTGCTACTTATCAAGACACTTTAACTGCCGCAGAACAAATTACTGCCGGGAAATGGATAGGCAAAGTTGAACCCAATGAACCGATTTCGATCTCACTTGATCAGCGTTATGCGCAGCAAATCAACGTCGGATTAAATGATAAAATTTTGTTTAATGTTCAGGGAATGATGATTCCGACAATCGTCGGCAGTTTACGCGAAGTAAACTGGAGCAGAATGCAAACTAATTTCAGGGTGGTTTTCCCTTCAGGAGTTTTAGAACAGGCGCCACAGTTTCATGTATTAATGACTCGTGTACCTTCCAATGAGGTTTCAGCTAAATTCCAGGGAGAAGTAGTGCAGAATTTTCCAAATGTTTCCGTGATCGATCTGGATCTGGTGTTAAAATTACTGGATGAATTATTGGGCAAAATTGGATTTGTGATTCAATTTATGGCTGGTTTCAGTATGGTTACCGGATGGATTGTATTGATTTCTGCGGTACTAACCAGTAAAAATCAGCGCACAAAAGAAAGTATCTTGCTGAGAACCATGGGAGCCAGTAAAAAACAAATTTTGGCTATAAATGCCATAGAATACTTTTTCTTAGGTGCCTTTGCGGCTGGTGCAGGATTAATTTTGGCCATTGGCGGAAGCTGGGCTTTAGCAAAATTCACATTTGATGCGGCATTTATTCCACCTTTTCCGGCTACGCTATTACTCTTTGGTTCAGTGATCTTATTGGTAGTGGTTACCGGCATATTAAGTACAAGAAGTATTTTAAATCAGCCGCCACTTAAAATTTTAAGATCTGGAAGTTAATGCCCGGAATATTTGATGAATAAAAGCTTGTTAAATCTCGAACCTCAGGAAACATTTTGAATAGCAGGGTGTTTTTTAAGCAAATTGAATTAAAAATGAACAATAAGCTTAGAAATACCCTGCTACTGGCCACTTTAGGGATCATCGTGGTTAGCTATGTGGGTTGCGGGGTATCGATCCCAAAAGGAGCAACAGCAATTAAACCTTTTAAAAAAGATAAATATTTAGGTAAATGGTTTGAAATCGCCAGGATGGACTTCAAATTTGAAAAAGATTTAAATAATGTTACTGCCAGTTATTCCATTCAAAATGATGGGACAATTAAAGTAGATAACCGAGGATACAATTACATTAAAAAAGAGTGGAGACAAAGCGTTGGTAAAGCAAAGTTTGTTAATGAAGAAAATGAGGCAAGATTAAAGGTTTCATTCTTTGGCCCTTTTTACGCCGGTTATAATGTCATAGAAATTGACAAAGACTACCAATATGCCTTGGTTGCCGGAAACAGCCTTGACTATTTATGGATACTATCCAGAACACCAACAATTCCCGAAGAAGTTAAAACGGCTTATCTTAAAAAAGCAAAAGAAATAGGTTACAAAATTGAAGACCTTGTATGGACTAAACACGATCAATAATTACTGATCATGTTTTCTGTTTCACCTCTTCTTTATAGTTTAAATTCCAAAGAAAGAAAACAGCTTTTATTCTGGATACCTGTCAATCCACGCTTATTGGAGATTCCGACCAAAGGAAGCTCATTGAAATCAGCAATTGACCAGCTAACTAGCTTATAATTTAGCTATTTAGTTAAACAGCATGAAACGGCTTTGAAAGATGTTTTATAACCCTACTTTTGATCTATGATCAGACTAAATAGCGAAACGCCAAATGATGTACTGCAAGAAGTAAAAACTGGTGACATGGTAACCGATACCTTTAGTAAAACCGGTTTGGTAGAAAGCGTTGAAGTAAATGACGACGGCTTATACCGGATTTTTGAATTTCACCTGGTAACAGGACGAACAATCACGATAAAAAAGTAAATTGCGGTTCAACCCAATCTAACCATGTCTTTGTTCATTCTTCTATTCGGCATTTTACTGCTTTTTGTAATGATCTTAAAAAAGATCAACCCGATGATTGCGCTGGTTGCAGTAGCCATTATTACTGGTTTACTTTTAGGCATGCCAGCTAAGGAGGTAATGGGCGCTATTAGCAATGGAATTGGCAATACACTGGGGAGTATGGTGATGGTACTTGCCCTGGGTGCCATGATGGGAAAACTGATTGAAGATAGCGGATCCGCAAAAAAAATTGTTTTTATTCTGATTAAAGCTTTTGGAAAACAAAACATACAATGGGCGGTATTGCTTACCGGGTTACTTGTCGGGATTCCACTTTTTTATAACGCTGGTTTTGTGGTTTTAATTCCACTTGTGTTTGCCATTTCTGCAGCGACTGGCTTATCAAAACTATATATTGGCTTGCCCATGGCAACTGCCCTTTCGGTTACGCATGGTTTTTTACCGCCGCATCCTGGTCCGGTTGCACTGGCTGGAATTTTCCATGCAGATATTGGCCAGACGCTTATTTTCGGACTGATTTTAAGCTTACCCATCGCCGTAATCGCCGGAATTTACTTTCCCCGGTTAATCATGAATAAAATTCAACCTGCTGTAATTAAAGATTTTGTAATTGAAGAAAGTGAAGGTTTGCCTGGTTCGGCCAAGAGCTTTATCACGGCTTTGCTTCCGGTGGTGCTAATTATTGCCGGCACAATAGGTAGCGGAATAAGCGTTGCTTACTTTGGTAAATCCTTGTTTATCTTTCTGGCAGATCCTACTGCAGCGCTACTTTTATCTGTTATCATTACACTTTTCGTTCAAAATGCCAGCATCGAAAAAGCCATGGAATCTTGCACCGAAGGTGTAAAAAGTATCGCCATGATTGTTTTAATTATTGCTGCGGGCGGCGCTTTCAAACAAATTTTAATAGATAGCGGTGTGGGTGAAACGGTAAAAGCGTTAACCGGAAACTTGAGTCTTTCACCACTCTTGCTGGCCTGGTTAATCACTGCATCACTTCGGGTAACCTTAGGTTCTGCAACAGTTGCAGCAGTTACAGCATCTGGAATGGTGTTGCCATTAATTGGTCAGCATGCCTCACCAGAACTCATGGTTTTATCTGTCGGCGCAGGAAGTTTAATGTTTTCGCATGTTAACGATACAGGCTTCTGGATGTTTAAGGAATATTTTAACCTGACGCTGAAACAAACTTTTGGTACATGGACAATCATGGAAAGTATCGTTTCCATCCTGGGCTTGCTGGGTGTGTTACTGTTGAATCAGTTTATATAGCCGGGAAATGGTTAGGAGTTAGTTAGAAGGTTTTTGAATTTCTATAGTTGCGAACGGAATAGTGGGTTAGTATTGGTTAGTTTTAAACCCTTTTTAGCAAATGCTATCTCAACTTTAATTGAGCTATTAAGTACCACACTACCCTATAACCCGCTACCTCTTCTCCTTACATCATCTTCCGAAAACCCTCCCATTTAACTTTCCAGGTTCCATCTTTCGGAAAACCCGGATTAACCTGATCATTCCCATCCCATCCCGCGCACATCAGGGCAATAGCACTGAGCAATCCACCATTTCCAGGCAGGTAAATCCGCAATCGTTCATCCTGATAGTTATGACCATTGACCAGATATGTATTCGTTTGAACGTTCATCATGAGCGCATCTATCGCTTTCTCTGGCATCCCCATACGGGTTGCTGTCATAGCGGTCATCGGAAAATCCCAACCCCAGGTATCATTCCAACTCCATTCTTTCCATACCAAATCGAAAGTTTTTTGCATGGTTGTTTTATTGAGCAAATTCGTTTCTGGCAACATCCCATAAGTAGCCAGTACAGATGGATGGTCTGTTTTATATTCAGGATTAGTGTAAGAATCCGGTGCACTTTCCGCAGCCAGATAGACGCCGTTTTGCACGGGTAATGGGGAAAGTTTGGCCACTACATCATCCCATTTTTTGTTGCGTTCCATGCCCAGACGGAGCCGCCACTCTTGCGCCGTTTTTAATCCCCATTCCCAATAAGCCAACTCATAAGTCGGGTTAAAAGTAGTTTCTGCCTTGAATCTTTCTTGAGCGGGAATCAACCCCGGGCCTAAAACATAACGGCCTTTTTCTGCATCAAAATGTGCAAAAGAGGCCATAAAATCTGCCGTTTTAAAAACAAGGTCGCTGTACTTTTCCAGAACCTTCCTGTCTTTCTTTGAACGATATTCCAGTTCAGCGAAAGTAATAAAATGTGGCTGTTGCCAGATGAGCATGGCTCCTATAGACGATGGACTTTCGTTGCCTTTATTATCGGTCATTTTTTGCCACCTCAAACCTTCAAAACCCTGTATTTTAGCAATGTTCGCTGCCTTATCAGCAACTTTAAAATGCCAATCGGTACTTCGGCTCAATAAATCCGGCCGGCCCCAGAGTGCGAAATGTACGCCATGCCACCAATGCATTTCCAGGTGTGGTTTCCCAAACCAGCTGTTATAAGTTAATCCTGTTTCTTGCGGTGGAAAATCGCCGGAACATTGAATTTTAGTGAGGTATTCTGATAAAATAATTCTTCGTTCCAGTTCAAAGGCCCTTTTATCTGTACTCCCATCAAAATCTACCGCAGCCCCGCTTTCCCAAAACGCTTTCCATTTAGCGCTGCTATTGCTTTGCGTAAGGGCAAAAGATGGAATTACTGTCTGCTCATGATGCTCGGCAAAAAGGCAGCTAAAACTAAAAACTTTAACCGATCTATTTGGTGTCAGCGTAAAATGATGCTGCTTTTTTTCTGCAAGTTTAGCTACACCTTTCCAGGAGATACTGGTAAAATACGTGGCAGAATCCACCTCATGTTTAATTTCTCCTGTATTGGAAGTTTGATTTAATAATGTAGAACGATGCTTTTCTGCACTTGCCCAATTGTTTCCTACATCCGCCCATTCGCCTGTTGGGTACGGATATCGAATACTAACTTTTAATCTGCCAGCTGCAATTAAAGGTGAGGATACGGAAGCACTGATCAAATCAAGATCCTGGTGACCGATGGTAATCACTTCCACCGGAACACCTTCCAGCGTAAAGCTACTTTTGATTTCTCCATTCCAGAGGTTCAGGATTTGATTGATGTTTTCAATATCATTTATTGTGGCTGCTTTTCCATCTTTTTTAATCAACTCAAACCCGATGTTGCCAAGTTGTAAGCGATGTACATTTTCCCGAAAATAGTTGCTTGCTGCTTTTGTACGCAGATTTTCATTCAACTGAACTGTGTAAGGAATTTTGCGGCCATATTGGTTGTAATAACGATAAGCTTCGGTAATTTTATAGTTCGCGTCATTTTTAAACGACCCCCAACCCCATTGCGATTGGGTACCCAGCGGAACGCCCTTTGCATAACGATCCGGGAAACTTTGAAGGCCAGTGGCATCTACAGTAAAAGCAAACCGCCCGTTACCAACTGATAGTGAAGCAAGCGAATCAACTTTGTTCACCACAACATCGTGTCGTTTAACCAATGCTTCGCGGTTAATTTGCGCAAATATGCGCTCACTTCTCACCAAAAGGGCGAGCAATAAAACAGCTGTTATCTTGTTTAATAAAGAAATCTGCATCATTTATAATTTTATTTAAATTCAAAATATCGCTGCTCAATCTGCGCAGTGAGGATCCGCTTTTACAGGTTCTATTACCTGCTTAAAGTAACAGCCATCAGCCCCACTACTACATCATTACAAAGCGCCGAGATGGTTATTTTAGCGAGCGTTTTTGCAGGGTTCAGCTTAATTCCCAATGCTGTGGCTGCCCCACCTTCAATTTCCTTTCCATTCCAGCTATCATCTGCGGCAGGGATAACCTTTCCGGTTTTGAGGTGTACCCGAAAAGGCCGTTCGGCGCCGGTATCAAAAGCAAAGCCATCCACGTAAAGATCCTGTTCTATTGGCCACCAGTTTTCGGGATTTCGTAATGATAACTTCTCGAAGGAACCATCAGTATAGTAAACCACAATTTCACCATTATCCATTCTGCTTTGCATCGGGTTCGTAGAACCAGCAACCAAAAAGAAAGCGGCATTAGCTTTGCCGTAAAGTGGAATTCCAACCTGAGCCGGATAATTATCCCATTGGGAAGTATAAATGATATTTTTAAGCGGAGAGGTTGATGGTGTGCTAAAGACGATGCCGGATGGCAATGTAAATTCATTTTTCGCCCCAGCCAGTTGACGTAACCCAGAGTCTGTGATCTCAGGATGAAGTTTTGTATTGGTCCAGTCGCCAATACCCTGACTTGGCAATTGTACCGTCGTGGTATTCGGCCGCGGACTTAAATATTTATTCTTGAAGATCTGCCCAACCTGATCATTGAAAAATGCAGTTAAATCTATCGTTTCAAATTTCTGTCGCTTCCATTTGGCATCTGCGAGGTTGAGGCTTTCCTCTTTTTGATCCCTTTTTGTAATTTCAAAGCATAAAGGGTACCAGTAGGTAAATTCTTGGTTTTTTAACTGAACGAAGGCGGTACGGTTGCCAATTTCTCCCTTAACTGTTGTTTTCAGGTTTCCATCCACGGTTGTGGCCAGACCCAAAACACCCTGGGGATCATAAATTTTGATAATCTTCGCATTAGCAAAGCTTACCTGAATCTGGGAACCCAAAATATATTTATCTTCTAGCCTGGTTTTCGATAAACTATCTTTGCTCCATACCACTTCCACCTGATAAGTTTTTGATGGCGGAACACTAAATTCGATTTCAGGCGCTGCAATTGCATCGTCAACATTTTTCCAGTCAATTTGCTTTCCGTTTACCTTAAGAGAAAGAATGCCATCCCTTCTCGCTTTAAGCCTCATTTTTAATCCCATTTGCAGGGCAAAAGATGGGGTTAATTTGTATTCCTCTTTATTATCTATCTTTTTAAAGGAGAAATCAAGGTCAGGAATTTTCAAACGGGCATGATCCCATTCCTGAGGTAGCCCCGGCCTGATGAGCAAGGTTTTATTCAACGCATCTGGAACTATTCCAAAAAGTCCTTCAACCAGCGCTCTTGAATTAATTCCAACCGGATCGCCAAAATCCCGGTAAGATTCTCCTAAAGTAGCATCATAATGCGAAACCTGTGCAAAATTACCAGGACTTCCGCCGAGATACATGCTGCTTAACAATTCGCTTTTCCATAGTTTAAAAGCTTCCTCCGTTCTGCCCGCCTGCCAGTTAGCCAAAGCAGTATGGGTAGATTCTGCCAAAACAACATTATTTATCGACCATTCATACGGCATCCAATTGGTGGTAGATAAGGTATAGTAGCCTTTATCTTCCAGGCCTTTCGCCCGTACAGGGATATGTGGAATGTTGGTATCTACATACCGCAAACTTTGCCAAGCCTGAAAAGCGTCGGGAACATCTGAATCAATGCTGTGGTAAATGGTCCATAAACCAGCAGCCGGATGAACTTTTTGCAGGCCAAGTGCATCTTTATATTCGGCAAACCAACCCTTTTCAGGCATCCATAACTGTGCATTCATGGCCTTTAATATCAAATCTGCTTCCTGTTGATAAGGTCTTGCATCTTCATCAATCAAGGGTGCAAGCTTTGCGGCGAGTAAATTAGCCCGGTAATTATAGGCGGAGCTATGAGTGCCACTTCCGCCACTATACTGCAGTGCATCACTTGCCCAAATGGCGGCATAAGCATCATAAAGACCATTGTTATCCGGATCAAAAACCCGCTTCTCCCAGGCCAGATGCCGTTTAATTACCGGCCACATCTCTTTCACATAATTAAGATCTCCCGTCCAGTTGAAATGCCAGAACAGCTGGTCGATGTAGACCAGGTTCATGTCGTAATGGTGCGGACGGATATTTTTCCCATCAGGTTCTCTGCTAATGTATCCATTGGTAAACATGGCGGTGCCCATAGCTTCCTTAGATCGCGATAAATTGAAAGTTGTATCGGCTAAAACAGCTCCACTGTCTGGATGGATTACTTGTGATTTGGCATAAGCGCTGAAATGTGTTTTTGCCCGGTCATGCCAGCCAAGCGGATCTGCAGCATATGGCCCGCGCCAACCGGGCAAGCGCATTCTCCATCCTACTGCACCATGCAGGTAAGAAGGATCTTCCCAAATACCATCAGCAGCCATCACCAGCGCAGCCCCAATGGTATTAAAATAAGGGTCAGGGGTATCTACGATAATCCGGCTGGCCAAAAGTTCCCTTGCCTGTGCTGATGCTAGAAACTGCTTTTCTGGCGTCCAACGCTCTGGTGCTTTATCCACAGCAGGATTTTGAATCAGCACATAAAAGTCCTTATTATTTTCAACCTTGATTTTGCCTGTAATAAGCGGATGCTGAGAAGCAGCAGATTCATCGAGAGCGCTCGGCGAGGAAAGTGCTAAAGCATCTGCTAACCTGATTGAAGAAGGAAACAGGCCTGTTAAGCTTTTGTCCTTTCCATACCGAAGAGCAAAACGCTGCTGATTGATTGAGAAAACATTAGCCTTACAATTTTCTGGTTTTAAATAAAAAGACGATTCAGGATCTACCCCCAGGTCACCGCTTCTTTTAAATTTTTGATCGCTGGCTCCACCGAACGCCCATAATATTTCAGCACCTGTTTTCACATGCTCAAAACGAATTTTCAGGATCAATCCGTCGCCCTTGCTTAAGGCTAGCAGGCTCAGGCTCATGGTACCTTCCCCAAGCAATGGATCTTGAATGGTGTACAACATCGATCCCGGACGGTATTTCGCTATGATATTTTCTGCTCTGATGAGCCACTTGCTTTCTCGTCCATTGATGAGTCCAAACTGTAGATTACCTCCCATTGCCGGCATATATAATGCAAATTCTGGCAAATCTCCAGCTTCTACCCTGAAAGCAGAATTTGTGCCGTATAAAGCACGGGTAAACCGGCGGGTGCCATTTTTAATTACAAAATCCCGCCCTTCAGGATGGTACCTTAGGCTGATCTTCTCGTTATGCCAGGTGCCATCTTTTAATTTTGGAGGATAAAGCTCCTGCCCGAAAAGCCTGAAATAGGATAAATAGAGACAACAGCCTAAAATGAAAAAGCGTTTCATAAACATTATTTAAGGCTCCACATTTTTAGAATTCGTAACTTTTAAAGAAGATCCATCCGCAGCAGTAATCTCAACCCGGTCGAAACTCCAGTTCTGGGCAAAATCAATATTGCCTGCAGTGGCAGCTGCAATTTTTAAATTTGTTAACTTGAAGTTTTGCAAAACTGTTCCATTTACACCAATGGCATTAATGGCTTTTTTAGCATTGGTTGCAGTTAGGTTAAATACACTTATATTTCTAAAAATCGGGATGCCTTTACTTTCTGGTACCACCCGATTTAAAAGTTTAGTCCAATGTGGCGGAATAGAATCAGGATGATAGCCGGCAGGAAGCGTAGAATAACTATATGCAGGATTCCAATTGGGGTTAATCTGAATAACATTGCCAACACCATGCATGGTAATGTTGCCAAAATAAACATCCTCAACGGTGCCTCCACGTGTTTTGGCCGACTTGACGTTAATGGCATTTCCAGTACCATAACCAACCAGATCGGTTGCCCACACATGGCGAATGCTTCCAGAGGTTTCACTGCCCAGCGTAAGTAATCCTGCACCTTTTCGCGCTACACAATTTCGAATAACAACATATTCTGTTGGCCTGTTTACCCGCAAACCATCCCAATCGCGACCGGCTTTTAAACAGAAATTGTCATCATTACAGTCAATATCACAGTTCTGAATAAGTGTCCATAGAGAAGAATCCACATCAATACCATCGGTACTTGGACCATGGCCATCCACATTGTTTTTAATTGTAATTTGATCAACCGTTACATAAGATGAATATAAAAGCTGCACTGTCCAGAAACCCGCCTGCTGAATAGTTACATCTTTAATGATGATATCACTGGCAGATTCTACTAAAATCGTTCTGGGCCGTTTTGCGTCGTAATCTACAATCCACCTTAAGCCTTTTGCATCATATTCCTTTCGCAGGTTCCAGTAATAATACCAAAATGGTTTTCCCTGAGCGTTGATCAGCCCTTCACCAGAGATGGCGGCTTTGTTTTCTTTTAAAATATTAATCAATGCAGCCGGCCATTTCATTTCAATGCCAGCTACACGCGTATCAATTTCCGGGTAATCTTTAATATTCTGACTACCCAATAACGTTACGCCTTTACCGATTTGGAGGTTCACACCAGATTTAATGAACAAGGATCCGGTTAAATATTCTCCTGGCGAAAATGAAACGGTACCCCCACCGCGTTTGTCACATTCATCAATGGCTTTTTGAATGGCTATTGTAGCCAAAGTTTTACCATCATTTACTGCTCCATATTCATTAGCTGAAAGATTATGCTGCTTAAAGTTAAATTTTCTCGCGCCTACTTTATTTATCCAGGCAGGAGCTTTAGGCTGCGCCGAGACAGTAAAAGTGATCAGCAATAAGGCTGCATACAGCATGGAATGAAGGCTTTTCATCAGTTTAAATAATACTTGGTTAAATAAAAATGAGCCGTAATAGGTAATCAATCTGGTTAATATATTAAAAACCGAGTCGTTAACTATCCTGTGGCATCCTGTTGGAAAAGATGTTAAAATACAAGCAGCGCAAAGGAAATGGAATTAGTTTTATGCTAACCATAATAAGTTTTAAAACCTTCGAGGTTTCTAATAGTCAGCAATTCATGCCATAATATTATACCTTAAAAATCTTGATTTTTAAGGTATA
>JAZBLB010000032.1:0-22869 GCA_037032985.1 Bacteroidota bacterium | reverse complement strand
GTAGAAATATTAACCCAGTTAGGTGAATCAAAAGCTGCACTTGGCAGGCTTCAGGGAAGAAGTATCGCTATTCCAAATCAAGGACTTTTAATCAATTCTATCAGTTTGCAAGAGGCTAAAGCCTCTTGTGCCATTGAAAATATTTTTATCACTGATGATGAACTATATAAAGCTTTTAGTGAAGAGAATGTAAATCAAACTGATGGCGCGGCCAAAGAGATTCTACATTACAGGGAAGCATTATGGGAAGGTTATAATTACCTTGAAGGCGAAAAACTTATTGATCAGGGATATTTTGTAAAAATGTATCAGATTGTAAGTCAGTTTAATGATGGTATCAGAACGCCTATTGCTCAAGTAGTAATTAAAGAAGGCGGAACGGGGCCAAATGCTGTTAAGGTATTTCACACTCCACCGCGTGGTGCAGGGGTAGTGGAAAAAAAAATGGAAAATTTAATAGAATTTCTAAATGATGATAATAAATTTCGATTAGATCCTTTGCTTAAAATGGCGATTGGACATTATCAATTCGAGGCAATTCACCCCTTTAGAGATGGTAACGGTAGAACCGGAAGGATTTTCAATATTAATTACCTCACTAAAAAAGGATTGCTAGATTATCCGATACTGTTCTTAAGTCGATACATTCTGGAAAATAAAGAAGACTATTATGCCGGGCTTTCTGGAATTACCCAACGAGGAAGCTGGAAAAACTGGCTGCTTTACATGCTGAAAGCGGTTGAGATTACTTCCAATTTAACCTACAACAAAATTAACGATATCATTGCAGCTAAAGATGCAATTTTAAGCGCGGTAGCTGCAGACACAGACATACAACGCCCTGAATCATTGGTAAATGCGATATTCACGCAGCCTTTTACCCGTGTGCAGCATCTTGTACAAGCAGGAATTTATGCAGAAAATACCGCAAGAACGTACTTGGATGAACTGGTAAAAATGGCTGTTCTGGAAAAAAGAATTATTGAAAAAAGACATTACTACTTAAACCTGGAACTCTACAGAATCCTGTCAGAATAACCTTAACGACAAATAAGACCTATTTTCTATTGCCTCAGGGATTATATAAACATTTCTAAAAATGATGTAAAGCCAGCAACAGCATTAGTTTTAATTTTGTACCACATACAAACAAAACTACTACTAAATGTACATTAAACTATCGTTATATATAATCCTGCTATCAGGATTAGCACTAAGTGCAAGCGCACAACATGAAATGCACATGATGGGCGATTCGGTTAAAAAGGATACCACCCAAATGGATCATCATCTGCACCAGATGAAAGGGATGAAAACTGGCATACCCATGAGCCATGCCTATTCTTTAAACTTACCCATGCAAAGAAATGGATCGGGAACCGCATGGTTACCAGATGCTTCCCCTATGTATGGTTTAATGTTTCACTCCAAAAAATGGATGTATATGGCGCATGGAAATGTAGCTTTACGCTATACCAAACAAGATGTAGCAGAAAAGGGAAACCGTGGAGGAGATAAATTTGATGCGCCCAACTGGTTGATGTTTATGGGCCAAAGGAAAGTTGGAGAGCGGGGGTTATTCCATTTCAGTTCCATGCTTTCCTTAGATCGTTTTACAGAAGGTGGCGCCGGATATCCGCTTTTGTTTCAAACAGGTGAAAGCTGGAAAGGGCAACCTTTAGTTGATCGTCAGCACCCGCATGATTTATTTTCAGAACTCTCTGTGGCCTACACTTATGCATTCAATAAAAACTCAGACTTAACATTTTATCTGGGTTATCCCGGCGAACCGGCATTAGGTTCAGTGGCGTTTATGCACAGGCCATCAGCATTGGCTAATCCAGATGCGCCAATCTCCCATCACTGGAACGATGGCACACACATCACTTTTGGTGTGGCCACAATTGGCTATCGGTATAATAAAGTTAAAATAGAGGCTTCCTCTTTTACCGGTAGAGAGCCCGATGAAAACCGATTTGATTTTGATAAGCCAAGGTTCGATTCCTACAGTGCAAGGTTATCTTACAATCCAACAAAAAACTGGGCTTTACAGGTTTCACATGGCTGGATTAAAAGCCCGGAAACGCTACACAACGATGAAAATGTAAACAGAACAATTGCTTCGGCCATTTATTCGCTCCCACTTGGTGAAGAGAAAAACATTAACGCTACAGCACTTTGGGGCTTAAATAAAACAAAAGGCCATGATGGAGAAAATGCCATTTTGCTTGAAGGTGCCTATCGGGTTAAAAAACTTTCTTTATACACCAGATATGAGTATGTGCAAAAATCTGCAGAAGAACTTAACCTGAATGAGGCTGTTTATGGTCATGATGCTTTTGGAGTTAATGCCTTGAGTCTAGGCATCAATTACGACATCTTAAACTTTAATAAATTCAGAACTGCACTAGGCGGACAAATTTCGCTTTACAAAACAGCCGCAGCCCTTGATCCGCTTTATGGTAAAAACCCTGTCGGGGCACAGATTTTTATCCGGATTTCTCCGAACCTGATGAAAATGTAAGGAGATTGGGGAAAGCCTGAAACTTTCCCCAAAGCCTTATTGATTTATGATTTTAATGCTTTAAATATGGCTACTAAATCCTCTTCTCCGTAGATACCTTCGGCATCTTCGAAAGTTTTCAAAGCGGTTTTAGCCAATGGAGTCGAAATGCCTTCGTCTTTCGCCAGCCTCAAATCCTTTACAATATGTTTCAAAGCAAACGCAGCTTTGTATTGGTCGTTTAAAATTGCTTCCCCTTTAATTTTGGTGAATACATTTCCTATTGCTGCATTGCCGATAAGGTCTAACAAATCTGCCGGCTTAATTCCTTTTTCATTGGCAAACAAAATCGTTTCGGCTAAACCCTGAGTATAAAGGGCCAGTAAAGAATTGATAGCCAATTTGGCCTGGTTTCCCGCGCCGGTTTGGCCAACCCATTTGCTTAACTTCCCTAATTGATTGAGGATTGGTTTTACTTCTTCAAACACCGCTTCATCGCCGCCAACCATAATCACTAACTGACCAGTTTCAGCTTGCTTCACACTTCCAGAAACCGGAGCATCCAGGTAGCGGGAATGTTCTTGGGTACAAATGGCTGCCATTTTTTTAGTGATTGCTGGCGATACCGTACTCATATTAATAATAGTTTTTCCTTTTAAGTCGGCTTTAAGCAGGCCATTCTCCGCTTCAAAAATTGCTTCAATTGCTTTATCATCGGCGACCATAATGATGATTACATCTGTTTCAGCAGCCAGTTCTCTCGGACTTTCAGCTACCTTGGCACCCATAGTGGTTAAGTTGCTTTCCTTTCCGGCGCTTCTGTTGTAGACGGTAACCGGGTATTCTGCCTTTATCAATTGTTCTGCCATTGGAATGCCCATGTTGCCAAGGCCAATCCATCCTATTTTTGTCGTATTCATTCTCGTTATTTTTTGAGGTTGAACAAATTTGGTTAAGAAATGATTGAAGTGCGTTGTATTTGAATCATTTTTTCAAGTTATTTCCATTTGTCAAGATTATAAAATGGGTAACGAGCGATGAAATCTTATTCTTCCAATTAATTGCCCAAGCCCACAATGGTAATCAATTGATCCAACAAAGGGATTTGCCTATCTTTAATGGCTAGAATAGCCTTTTCATAAGTGAACCAGTCTCCGCGATCTACTTCTACAAAACTTTGCATTTTTCCGGATTTTGGTGGCCATTGCATTTCAAAAGTATTGCTCTTTAAGGTTTGAGGATCAATATCCCCCTCCACTGCCCAGCAAAGCACTTTTTTACCGCCTTTTTGAATAACCGGCTGCAACTCAATAAAATCCCCTTCAATCTTCTTTCCTACTTCCTCTTCAAATTCTCTGATTGCTGCATCCAGTGGCTCCTCATCAACCTCGAACTCCCCTTTTGGCACAGACCAAACGCCTAAATCTTTCTTTACATAAAATGGCCCGCCCGGGTGGATCAGGAAAAATTCTAGGGCTGATCCGCTTTTACGGTAAAGTAGTAATCCTGCACTTTGTCTCATTTTAAATTCTTCTTGCCATTATAAAATCACCTGGAAATGAATCGACTTTAGAAACACTTCGTTCCCGAACCTCACTGCTAAAATCGTCTTTTCCCCTGAAATAACTCAACATTCCTAATTTTGTTTGCAGCCTTTATTGAATCTCCGGAATGTAAAACGCAATTGAATTTCCCAAAACCATCTACATTTTTTTCGGTTTTTATGATATGGAATTCGACGAAATTCAAGAGCAATTTAATAATTACCTCCAACTACTGGAAAAAATGCATGTACTTGGACACGATATCGACGCTTCGATTAATGAAACCGAAATCAGGGATATTGAGGAAAAACGAGCAATACACAAAGCCCGGATGCGCATCACTTATAAAAACTTAATTGCTGCCCTTAAAACAAAAGGCAATAAATACCGTGTTTATAATACCCTTGCACAGCAATATACGCTGTTAACCGTAATTGATGGAAAATTGGTTTACGAGAATGAGTAAACCATCGGGTGAGATAATTCATTTTAGCAAAGCATGTCAGTTTTAGTAGTTCAACGCAAGTCCGGCGGCATAACCCATGTCACTATGTTAGTGCATTAAAAAACCTAAATACCGGGAAACAATGTACCTGAAACCAGCCATATGCTCTTTATCAATATTAACCACAAACTGTAAGCGGAGCCTCTTAGCACCCGGAATATCTTCCCTCATGAGTTGAAAGCTAACGTCTCCTCCTTATCCTGCGCGGCAACCATAGAACAGACGACCAGCAAAAAGGCTATTATTTTCTCATGATGTTAAATTGAATTTCAAACTTCTTATATGGATTAAAATACTGATAATGAGGCTTCTAATATTATTAAGCGAACAAAAGGACAGCCCGCTTATGGAAATTTCATTCTGCAGAAATTTGAAGTTTATATCCTTTACCGCGAATCACCACAATGCTGAGGTGAGCATCAATTTCCAATTTTTTTCTAAGCTTAGAAATGAACATATCCAGGCTCCGCCCCACAATAACGCCCTCATCTTCCCAAATCTCCTTTTGCAACCGGCTTCTTGCTATCACCTGGTTAGGTAAAAGGGCGAAAATTTGTAAAATTCGGGTTTCAGTACCAGTCAGATCAATGGTGTTGTCATCTACCTTTAGTTGTCGGTTTTTTGCATCAAACAATACATAACCCAGCCTGATCATGCCTGAACCCTGAACGCCCTCAAGCGAAGTCTGCTGCGCCTTAATAGATTTGACGAAAATGAACCCAATAAAGGCTAAAAAAGGCAGGCCACCCAATAGATATCCATTGGTTTCGAGCATAAAATGTGTGGGCTTAAATTTAAGGTTGATGAGGTAAGGAGCTTTAGGTTGCTTTCTTCCAATGCAAGATACGATATCACCTTTTTTATCTTTTGATATCGCAAAACCATAAACCACCTCGCCATTATTACGGTTCTTCACGTTAACCACATAATCACCTGACGCTGGATCTCCTTCCAACAAACGCTGCGTAGCCTTTACAAGCGCGGCCGGTTTAAAAGTAAATTCATTTTCAAAGCTGATCTGGTATTCGTTATGGGCAATCATTCTTATCGGAAGTACAAGTGAGCTACTGTCGCCCGTCTGCAAAAGTAACTCGTGTCCAATCCTGCGGAATAGCATTTCCCTTCTTGCCAGATTAAAATCTTGTCCGTTGCTGCTGTTTAGCGCTGCGCAGGTTATAGCAATAAGCAAGGTTAATATTAATCCTAAAAGGTATTTGCGGTTCCCGAGGTGCATGTTTAGTCTAAAATACATGTGATCAGTCTATTATTTACAAAGTTTACATTTTTATTTACAATCAAAATCCTTCACACCGAAAAACATCAAACTAATTTCGATGAATCAATTAGATAAGATATGAAGAATAAAAGAAACATTCGATACGGCCTGATCATCATGCTAGTAACGGGAATCAACTCGTACACACAGGCTCAACAAACAAGTAAAGGTATTGATAGCATGGAAACTATAAATGCAATTGCCACTCCAGCTCCCAAAGGGATTGTACGTACCATTAAGCAAGACAACAAAGGCAACATCTGGATTACCTCATGGCATGGTGTTTACAAATATGATGGAAAATCTTTTACCAATATTACCCGGGAGGTTAGTTCAGCACGTTTCTTTTCTGTGTTAGAAGATAAAAACGGAGATCTCTGGTTCGCTTCTATTGGCTCTGGCGTTTATCATTACAATGGCAAATCGTTTAAACATTTTACAACAGCAGATGGGCTTGCCAGTAATGCCATTACCAATATTTATGAAGATAAGCAAGGCAATATTTGGTTTGGCACAGATGCCGGAGTTAGCCATTATAATGGAAAATCCTTTACCAATTTAAAGTTAAATGAGGTACCTTGCAAAGTAGGAGCAGATTCTATCCAGGCGTCAGTTTTCCAACTTTCGCTTCCAAAAAATCAATGGATACATAATGATGTAAATGCAATCATCGAAAATAACGATGGAAAACTCTGGTTTGCCACCAGAGGCTATGCTGTGGTTTACGATGGAAAGAAGTTTATCACCATTACCAGGAAGGTTGGCAAACCGTTCACCAATGTGCGTTCCATGATCAAAGATAAAAAAGGTAACATCTGGCTTGGGGGAGCCGATGGGCTTTGGCTTTACGATGGCAAAACCTTTAATAATTTAACAAAGAAGTTTGTTGGCTATATTTATGAAGATAAAAAAGGCAATATCTGGACAAGCGCTGAACGTGCCGATCAACATGATCAGGCACCTGCAGTAAACAACTCGAAGCCACTAGCTTGGGCACTCTCCCGTTATGATGCAAAATCTCTAACCAGCAAAAAGCCAGTGGTAACGGAAATTGCTTATAAAACAATGACCTTCGGGATTTTGGAAGACCATCAGGGGAATATCTGGTTTGGCGCTATGGATGGGGTATATCGCTATGATGGAAATACCATCACCGATTTCAAAGTTACACCAGCTTCGCAATAGAGGAACTCTGGCCTAAATGCTTGCTAAATGACAACTAAATAACAGCTAATTGCTGATATTGATTAGGCCGCTAATTCACCACAGCATTGATTTTGAAAACCACAAATAAGATGTTCCCTTATAATAAGACTTCAACTCGATGTGCTCCATACCTTAATTCTCACTTAAAATTCAGAAAAAAAATTGAGCCTGTTGCCTTGGAAAAACATCGAAACCATAAGGGGTGGTTACCATCAACTTTATTATTAATTTTACCGTATGACAAAATTCAGCCTGATTTCCTGCTTCCTGGTTGCACTGCTGTTTTCCTGCTCCGTACAAAAAAAACAGGTAGGAATAAATAAGTCAGCCTCATTGGTAGATAGTTTAAAAAGGTTATCAGATAGCATAAGAGTTGACGATATCGTTGTTCATAACCTGTTCAAATATCAGCTATTGGCGCACCAGAAGCCTAGCAAATACGATAGTGTTATGATTATAGACAAAGTATATTTGCCACATAAAGCGCTATGGGATAATTGCTATGGGATGATTTTTGGAGCAGATAATAGTACAAAATTTAACAACCCGAATGGAATGATCATCTGGAATAAAACGCTTTATCCGGAGAATAAAACCTTATTTAACGATAAAGCCAGCACATTGTTAGCCATGAATCTGGATTCAGTTTTAAAGTCCAATTTAACAAAATTCAATCGGTTGGTAAAGTCAAAGCCGCAGGCAGTGATTAGCATTTTGTTTACCCCGATTCAAGGTATTGGCTTCGGCGGTTGCAGTGCTAAAGAGTTTGCTCTTGAACTGAATAATGAAAACAATGATCTGAATTACACCATAACGAACGGCATTCCCCATGAGCTTAATCACCTGGTGTATGAACCCAACAGGCTGAAAGATCCTAAAGGCGAAACCGCATTAGCACAGACCATTGATGAGGGTTTCGCCTGTTATTTTACATGGGTATTTTTTGAGGGTACAATCTCCAAGCCCCAGGCGGTAGAAAACATGTCCGATGCCGACTGGAAGTGGTACCTCACGCATGAAAAGGAAATCTTCGAGAAGCTCAGCCCGTACTTTAACGAAACTGATGAAAATCCGCTACTGAGCAACAACAAATTCAAATTGTTCCCTGATGCACCAAAAACCCTCTTCTATTGGTTAGGGTTTAGAATAATCGAAGCCTATGTCAATCAAAACGGACCGGATTCCTGGAAGGACATCTACCATCTTTCCAGTGAAGAAATCCTCAATAAAAGTTTATATGCCCATCAGTTTGCAAAAGGATAATTTTTACAAAATTTCAATAGCATCCTGAAGGTTTCCGGCTGTGTCGTACTGCTATTGCAAATAGAATAAACTCAAACAGGCCAAAAATGGAACCGCACTCGCCCAGAACACCGTGAAGAAGTATGGGCGTTTTCACCACCTGCTGCTAAAACTCTTTTCAAAGTCTAAATTGATGACCATTGAAAATTTACTCAAGGGTTTTAGCTGCTCTTGCTAGTGTTTAAACGTTTCGGCGTAGCCACTCTCCTGAAGAAAACTTTTAAAATCTTTGATATGGAGAATAGCTGCTATTGCTTTATTTTTATCTACCGCTTTTCGATAATAGGCTTCGGTAATCTTGTATCCCATCCAATAGCCCAGATCGGGCGGATATCCGTTTTTTGGTTGATAGACGTACATCCAATCGTGGCTGTCTTCGCGGTCGTCCATAATTTTTTGAAATTCTGTCCATAGTCTAGCTTCATTTGCATTGCCGTAAATATGCGTTTGGCTATTCAAGCCTCCCCCGGAAATCAGTTCGCCTATAAAATCTGCACTCCCCTCATTGATACAAGCGGCCAGTAAATTAAGCGAGTCTTTTGGAATTTCACTTTGTTGGTAATGGATCAGTTCATGTGCAACCCTATACGGCACAGCAGATGCTGGTGTCATTTCTGCCGCGATAACCAATGCATTTGGATTGGAATGCCCCCCTGAATTAAACCTCCCAATTACAAAATAAACTTTAGGAAAGATTGCCTCAGGATACAAGTATTTCAATGCCATAAAGGATGATCGGCATTGCTTTTCCTTGTCCAGTATTTTAGCGCTGTTTGCCCTGGCCTCAACGTATTCGCCTTTTCTTTCCCGAACCGTATTGAGCAGCGAACCCGAACTCTCTATTCTTCCCGTCATAAATGCTTTTACACCGGGCGAACCTGGCTTAATATAATAGTCCTCAAAGGGATTTAGAGGTGCTTCAAGGTCTATCTTGTCAAAAGCCTTCCAAAAGTTATCGATATCCTTCCTAGAGAAGGATGCTTCTAAAGGATCAGCTACCCATTGTGCCGAACAAAAAGAAAACAAGCCCGCTAGTGCGATACTCGTTAGCAGCAAACATTTCATCACCAAATACATTAAGTTATGTAAAATTTTAACTAGAAAACGAAAATAAACATTCTTTCCCTAATGATCGACATGGATCACCTCCATCACCACTCTCGTTCCTGCGTCAATCTCCATTTGATTAATCCCCCGATCCGCAAGGCATCGATCAGTACAAAGGGCTTCTGTTATCAATGGGTTAATCAAATCCGCTAGAACTTACAGGCGAACCGGCGGCTTTTACGCATCAGGTTTTAGTAGAATTGATCAAACTGGAAAACCTGCCGGATTTTAAACCGCCTAAAATCAGCGAGATTAGCAGGAAGACTTTTGGCCTCGTTTCAAGCAACTCGGTAATGCCTGAAGGAAGAAGTGCAATGAAGATGATCCTCAAATTCCTTTTTGGTACCACCTGTTAGTTTAAACCATTTTTTTTATACTTTAACGTTTAGTAAACCTAAAAGCAAATTGCTCTTCCTCTTTGGCCTAAATTCAATGATTATGATCAGAAAGCTCCTCCTTCAATCCTGCCGCATTTTATCAATCCTGTTATTCACTTCAGTGTGCTACGGACAAAAAACAGTTTCGATAAAAACTGATCCAAGAGTGGAGGCCCTCAGTATTTTCTTTACCCTGGCTACCGCCGATACCCTGGATACAAAACCAACGCCATCCGTTTATTACCAGGAGGTTAAAGCCTATTTCAAACCCTATAATGATCATCCATCTTTAAACTGGTACCGAAAATTAGCAAACTGGGATGGACCAGACATGGCCTCCTTAGGCCTTTTTTTATCGGAAACATATCCTTTTAAACTTGAGCGAAAACCTGAAATTGATTATGTCAGAAATTCGGAAATGGATACCTTCATCTGCCGTTTCAATGCCTTCTACAAAGATTGCCGGGTCGCGAAGTTTATCACCAAACAGCATTCACAGTACGAAAAAATAGATAAAAGAGCAGAACGCTATCTTGAAAAAAATGGCATTCTCCATACCGTATATTCATTTTACAAATCCAAACAGAAACTAGAATACCTTATCTATACCGATTTTTTATGTAACCATGGCAGTAATGCGATAAAATCTGGTGATGAGAAGTTTGCTGGAAAAATCATAATCAAAGCAGGATACATCGAAGATAAGGCTAAACAGCTGAACATGAACAGTCCGGTGAATTTTGAACCAGCACCAAATGTTATCGCGCACGAATGCAGTCATATCTATCTTAAAAATTTTCTTAAAGACTACCATGACAGACTATTTGCAATCAGAACTATTTTTTTAACCACAGCTACCGGAAAAACGCTTGCTGATAAGCAATGGGAAAATGAAGTGGATGAATTACTGGTCAGGGTTTGTGTAGCAAAAATATTAGCACAGCGGTATGGCAAGGAAAGTGGCGATATAGAAATAGCCAACCAGGCAAAACACTTCAAATTGGCAACTGCCTTGTATTCCTTTATGGATACCTATACCCAAAATACCAGTAGATATCACATGATTGAAGAGTTTTACCCCGAGTTAATTTTATTCCTGGAAAATAAGGCCAGGTTGTAGCTTACGGAGAATTTGCTAAAGCATGAAATATTAAAATTGTACTCTGTAACTTAACCAAAGTCACCTTTCACTTGCACTCGTTTAGCATGACCAAGTTCATCCGGATGATCATTTCCTTTGAATAAAACCGAGGTGTTCTTAACGTTTAAGTTTTTAGTGATGAATTTTTCCAGTTTAGTCGGCTTGATCAGTTTAACCATTAACACTTTCATCATGCAAACCCTGGAAATCAATAGTTCTTTGATCCTGCTCATTAATGCCCATTAAAATGATTTCTTTTGTGAGACCTGTCTGCTCTTGCTAAGCTTGGTTAGTAGGTAAACGTTTCTTCAGCCAAGACTCCCTCCTACCTAATTTAATGCTAACCGTATTTTAGGATAAAAGTATGCAGGTTCTTGAATCGGGGTTCGTTTGTTGAGAGGCTATCCAGGTGCATCAGTAAATCAACAATAAAAACTAGCATTGTGGTCAAATGCGATAAAGAGATTAAGCAGTAACGACCTTGTTTATGTTTAATTCTCCTTTAACGATCATTCGACCCTTAACTTCATTCAGAGCACTTTTGTAAAAAAAAGCTGAAAAAGTAACCCACCAAATCACTACCTTTTGATCCTGCGCTATTTAAAATTTTCCTGCAGCAACATCGCAACTTTTCCATCAGGATTGATCGGCTTCACTTTGGCCTGTTTTACCTTACGGTAGGTGATGGAGACCCTTCTCTCGCGAGGATAGACGTTTCCGTTGATAGTATCCTTTTTTCTTGGTGGTATACCGTGGCTCCATTTATTTCGCGCGTCATCCTGCATTATATACATCGAGCGTCTGGGAATCTCCACATCGATCGTTTCAAAATTGGCGCTGTTGATAAACCGCATCACACACCCGCTTCCCAGGTTTACCCCACAGATTTGGTTCTCAAAATAATTCCGGTCTTTATGTGGCTTAATTCCCTCACCAGGGACGTATTCGTTGATAATTACCTGATCCGGTTGAACAGTTAAAATTTCTGATCCGGTAATTTCCCGGGCCAGCTGTAAAATCTTTGCCGGGATCGGCACGGGAAAGGCAACCAGATCATAGGGTTTTTCCAATTCATTTCTGAAGCCATAATATTGTAAACGCCTTGAATAATCAACGGTCCAAACCTGATCATCAATTTCACGCAATAATTCCCCTTCCAGACCTTCACTGATAAAGTTTGGATACAAAAATAAACCCGGTACTGCAGTCTCCATTTTTAGATAACAAAAAAATTTACCGCTTTGTGTTGTGGATTTGCTGAAGGGTGGCACTATCGGCTTAATGAAAAAAGATAGCTTATTGCGAATAACTTCTCGCTGAAGGAAAAACTCTAAAGAGCAAGAAAATCGCGGATGAAAGTAGAGCATTGTATTCATGGGCTGAAAAATAAGGTAAGATGAATCAAGCATGGTACGATGGATTTACACATAGCGGAAGGACTAAACAAATTAAGGGGATGACTACCTAGCGAATCTTACGCATCTACAACCGATCTCAGCAGCATTTAGGAACGCATCTGATCAGTACTGGGCTTATCAGGGATGAGTCCTTGAAGGAATTGGGCATTAGGGCGATAAAATAGCGGGGAAATGGAAAGATATCTTTTTTTACCATTGTAAATGATCAGGGTAGGAAAGTTACTAGTGCCGCAGAATTGGCTTTTAACTGCCTGAACCCAAAAGCAACTCGCTAATTGATTGCGCTTAAAAGGATACTGTTTGAATTGATTAAGGGGGATTTTCTATTTTAGCCATTTGAACTTCATCAGTTAATAGATATCTTGCAAGCTAGATGATCCCTAACGACGAACGCTTGCCGGTAAACCGATTAGCTGCCAGTTTTAACAATACTGCTGCGGCCTATAAGTTCTATTGGTTCCTCTCCCTTTTAACTGAAATTGAAGAAGGGCAATACCATATCCCTAAATCCAGATTATTTTCTGGTATGGTCGCTGACAGCTGGTACACGATTAACTATTTTAAAATAAGTTTTGGCAAGCTGGATCAGCTACATGATAAGGTAAAAGAAATTGCAGCAGTAGAGCATATCCACCTCGATGAAGACCGAAAAGAGATCAGGCTGCGCTTAAACAATAGTTCGCTATTAGCCACGCAAAAGTTATTATGGCATTTCGATAAGCAGGTGCCTTATCGATTTTTAAGCCCTTGGTTTCCAGGCTTTTCAGAAAACAGAAGCGCTGTTTATCAAGCATCAGCGAATTTTGAGAATGACTGTCTTTATGCGGTGAATCAAACCCACATTACAGTCAATCCCCTCTGGATAGATTACCTGAGCAGAAATGCGGGCATTTTGAAAGGTTTTTGTTATTGGAAGCTGAGCTTATACTTGCAGAAACATAACCCTAATGTACCCGATATTCCCAATAAACTGGTGAAAGGGGCCAAGAGGAATAGCCTGCTTAAGCAGCGAAAAGTGTGGAATATGGTCATGGGAGAGCTAGGTGGTCTAGATTGCATTTACACCAATACCCGGCTTGATCAGCATAGTTTCGCCGTAGAGCATTTTATTCCCTATGCCTTTGTATCACACGATCTGTTTTGGAATTTAATTCCGGCCAATTCACTTTTTAACAGTTCAAAATCAGATAAACTTCCCAGCATGACCCTTTACTTCGATGCGTTCTATAAGTTACAGAAAACGGCCATTGAAATTATAAAACATAAAATGCCCAAAGAAAAATTACTGGAAGATTACCTGGGCATTTTCCCTGATCTGGAAAGCGTGAAAGAACTGCCGGATCATTACAAGGACAAATTTAAAAATACGATCGAGCCATTGATCACCATTGCTGCAAATAATGGATTTGAATACATGGGTCATAGGTAAAGAACCTGTAAGTTGAAGTCGTCTTAAAAGCTGCTGTATTAACTTTTTCCAGCACTCCTTTTAACCGACACGGTTTATAAGCGTTTGGCATCTCCATAACGAAGATGAGATTAGTCTTAGTAGAACTGATCTGCTTCTTTCGCTCATTTCACCTAACTTTAGCGTAAAATCTGCCGCGTCACTGTTTATGGGTTCTGGGATAATTGACCCTTTAGTTGAATAGCACACTGTTTTTTGCTATTGGCAATGCTGCGCTGATCTTTCCTTTTCTCATCGATCCAAAGAACTCCAAGGATTGAGATAGGAAAGCATCATGAAGGTATCAATTCCACTGTGCCATCCCCAAATGATCAAAAAATTATAGGGTAAAATACCTGTTAAAAACTACTTTCTATTTTCATCGCCCTGGGGATCCTCACTATTATTTCCGGTAAAAAGTCAGTTCGGAAATCGTGAGCGAAACCCTTTTGCTATCCGAAGAGGTTACCGCAGTTGCCTATACTTCAATGGAAACCCGGTAAGGGTTGAGATCTCGTTTTCTGGGGCATAAGGCGATAGTTTTGTTGTCAATAACTATGTCTTATATTCAAAGGGATTGACGATGAAAAACGGCCGAAATCATTTCCTTAGCTTTTATGATGGCTTTTCGCTATTTATTAAACACTTCCTGTTTATGTTTTAATCCCCAAACCTTTAATGCATCAATTATAGGGGTTAAGGTATTGGCATATGTTGTCCACTTGTAGGTAATTTTCACCGGATAATCATTGGTGATGATCCGCTGAATCAGTTTGTGCTGCTCGAGTTCTTTTAGCTCTTTTGCCATAGCCTTTGGCGTGATACCTGGAATGCTGTCCTGAATATCAGTAAACCGCTCGTTACCCACACCAACAGAGATGATAATGGGCAACTTCCATTTTCCATTTATTACATCCAAAGCATCGCGTACTGGTTTTACGGAATCCAGACAAGACAGATAAGGTTTTTTAGCAGCCATAAGAAGTTGTTAAATTAAAATAGCACTTTCCTTTTGGAAAGTACTATACAAAGTAAAGTATTTCTGGCTTAACTTTGCAACATTATCTAATAAAAAGAAATATTGATGAAAATAGGAATTATAGGCGTAGGCCATATCGGAAAAACATTAGCGCTCAAATTAGCAGCAGCAGGTCATGAATTGGTGGTGGCGAATTCTCGCGGACCGGAAAACATAAATGCAGCTGTGCTTGAGACTGGGGCACAGGCGGTGACCATTCAGCAAGCGGTTAAGGAAAAAGATGTGATCATTCTTTCTATTCCTTTAAATCAAATCCCGCAAATTGCACCCTTGTTTGCTGAGGTGAAAGAAACAACAACTGTCATTGACACCTCCAATTACTATCCTGCCCGCGACAGCAGCATTGACCGCATTGAAGCAGGTGAGGTGGAAAGTTTATGGGTTTCGCAGCAACTCGGACGTTCCATCGTGAAAGCCTGGAATGCTATTGGTTCGGATTCGCTGGTCAAAAATGGCAAACCAGCGGGAAGTCCGGATCGTATTGCCATTCCTTTTGCTTCGGATCGGGAAGTCGACAAAACAATTACGGAACAATTAATACAGGAAACCGGTTTTGATGCGTACTATACAGGACCTCTGGCTGATTCTTGGAGACAGCAGCCCGGAGCACCGATCTACTGTACCGACCTTATCCTAGATGAGCTGGCATTACGGGTCGATACCGCAGAAAAACAACGTTTACCCAAACGCCGTGACCTGGCTGTCGTAGCCATCATGGAGCGCATGAGCAGTCCCACGACAAACCCCGATGCAGAATTTGGTCTACGTTTAAGCCGTGCCTTATACCTGTAATTTTAGGACACTCAACATGGATCCCTTCAAACAAACACCTGATCAAGCGCCGGTTTCTGGCAGGAAAATGCTGATAGGACTTCACTTGGGTAATGGGTATGGTTCACAGCCCGGAGCCTGGCGCATGCCATGGGTAGACCCTAAAAGTTATACCAGCTTTGATGCTCGAGTAAAGCAGGCGCAAGCAGCTGAGCGCGGTAAGTTTCAGTTCCTGTTTTTGCCTGACGGTCCTGGTGCGGTGATGACGGATATCGCCACGGAATCGCCCGCTTTTAATTTGGACGTGATGATGACCTTGGCCGCAGTTGCCCGGGAAACCAACAGGATAGGTTTGGTGGCTACAGGATCAACAACCTTTAATGAACCTTTTAATCTGGCCAGACAGTTTAAGGCGCTGGATGTGATGAGCCATGGCAGAGCCGGTTGGAATGCCATCACCTCAAGTGGCAATGATGTCGCCGCAAACTATGGCAGGATAATCCCATCAAGTGCAGATCGGTATGGCCGTGCACATGAGGCTATTCAACTCATACAGGCGCTTTGGGGAAGCTGGGGCAAGGAGGCTTGGCTACACGATCAGGAAGGCGGACACTTTGCCGCTACCAATCAGATCCTTCCGGTCAACTTAAAAGGTAAATACGTTGGTTCCCGAGGACCGCTTTACATTCCTCCCTCTGAGCAAGGCCAGCCCGTTATTTTTCACGCGGGAGGTAGTCCGAATGCACATGAACTGGCAGGACGTTTTGCAAATGTCGTCATTGGAGCGGCATTTACCATCGAAGATGCAAAAGCGCAGCGTAATGCGTTCAGGGCGGCTGCAAAAAGTTTTGGTCGTAACCCCGATGAAATCAACTATATCCCCGGACTGATGACTACCATTGCTAAAGACAGGCGTTCCGCATTGGACCGAAGAATCCAGCTGGCTGGGCGACTGCTCTCCGAGAGATTTAACTACCTCCAAAAATTGTTGGGAATTCCATTACACGCTAATCAGTTTGACCAACCGCTGAGCGGTGAACAATTGGCCGCTGCCCAACCCTCACGCTATGATCCACGTGCTGTCAACGCATTAAAAATTGCCCACCAGGGGTGGAGCGTGCGTGATATTCTTGCCCACGGTGTGATCGATTACCATCCGGTGATTGTTGGACCGGGCATTGAAGCTGCAGACCATATGCAGGAATGGTTTCAGGCAGGGGCAGCAGACGGATTTTGGATTTCGGCTGATGTTAATTCAGACGGAATTGATGCCTTTGTAGATGAAGTAGTCCCCATTTTACAGCAGCGCGGTCTCTTTCACCAGGATTACCAAGGGAAAACCCTACGCGAACATCTAGGAGCCCCTGAACAGTATGGAATTGATCCCCGCGTTTAAATAACGTATCATTATAATAACTAAAACAGTATACATCATGGAAATAGGAATAATCGGATCCGGTAATATCGGAAGTACGTTAGCCGGATATCTAACTACATTGGGTCATCGGGTATTGATTGCAAACTCGCGCGGACCAGAAACCTTGGACAAAATCGCCACCCAAACCGGCGCAAAAGCCGCAACGGCTCCTCAGGCAGCAGGCGTAAGAGATCTTATCATTATCGCCATTCCCAACAACGCAATTGTTAACTTGCCTGTAGCGGAGCTATCTGGATCTAATGCCATTATTATTGATGCAGGAAATTATTACCCCTCCCGGGATGGACAACTAAAAGACTTTAACGAGGGCATGACCGATAGCCAATGGGTTGAAAAAGTGATCGGCCATCCGGTGGTGAAAGCTTTCAATAATATAGTTGCGCAAAGTCTGAGCTCAAAGGCACTTCCCTTTGGAAGTCCGGATAGGGTTTGCTTATCGGTTGCAGGCGATGACCGAGGAGAGAAGAACCAAGTCATCAGGCTGATTGACGAAATCGGCTTTGATGCAATTGATGGGGGCTTATTGGCCGATTCCTGGAGACAGCAGCCTGGAGCGCCTGCTTATTGTCAGGATTTAGATCGCGAAGCACTGAATGCAGCATTACTAGCAGCTGATAAGAGTAAGCAACAGGAAAACCTGGCAAAGGCCGATGAGATGGCTCGTCCATACTTTTAGCTTTAAGTCAAAAGCAAACACTCAAAATCACAACATTAAACAATCAGCAAAGGCGGATAATTTTGCTCCCATAATGGCCGTCATTTCCACTTAATAGCTTACAGTTATGGGCAAACCGGAAATGATGGCCATCAAGGATTTAGGTCAAACAATGACGTTAAACTACGATTAACTCAGGATTCCGCTAAGGGACCAGGGATAGCCTTTTTAATCATCCCCCATGGCCGGACGAAGCATTTGTACTGGTATCCTTACATCCCCGAGTAGTTCAAGGGGGAAGCGATGGCCTTTTTAGCGGCAGATCGTCCAGGTCATCTCATAAAGACGATCATGCTCCAGCAACTCGCATCACCAAGACTTCACTTTTAATGCTTAGTCGTATCTATTGAAGTAAACCAATTGCCGATCAACTCATATCCAATTATTCTTTTTTCATCAGCGAAACGATCCTTTTTTCACCATTATCCAGATACACACTATTCTTTAAAATTAAGTATAGTTTTTAAAGCAGGTAACATAATTGCAGGTTAAGCGTTTCTTGTTTAACAAGTCACGGTTATCGTTACTATTTTTTTTTTACACTTACCCAACTAAAGAGTCGAAAAAATCAAATCCATCGTAAAATTTACCGTATGAAAAAATTAGCGTTAATAGCCTTGGCATTGATGCCGGCATTGGCTTTTGCACAGAATTCCAAATTTATTATACAAGGCAATATAGGTGCCTTCAATGCCCCGGCAAAAGTATACCTGAATTATCGGGTAAATGAAAAAAATATCATTGACTCTACCGAATTAAAAAACGGTAAATTTAAATTCACGGGCAATGTTGGAAGTGTAACTGAAATGGGCTATCTAATATTCAATCCAAAAGGAAACGGCTTTGATAGCAATAGTGATTACACATCGGTTTACCTGGAAGCAGGCACAATAAATGTAAGTACAAAAGATCTTTTAGTCAACGCAGAAGTTGTGGGAACAAAAATTAACCAGGAAAATGCGAACTATCGTGCGGCCTTAAAACCCATAAAGGAAGGTTTCGAGGCTATAGAGGCCAAAGAAAAAGCCGCGGGAGATCAAGCGAAAACTCCTGAATTTATTAGCCAGGTTAAGCAGGAAAGGAAAGCACTCGATCAAAAAGAGAAAGCCGTTAATGAGCAGTTCATCAAAGATCATCCACACTCCCCGGTAAGTTTAGAAGCCTTACAAGCTTATTCCTATAGCGCGGACTATGCTGAAATCGCGCCATTATTTGAAGCATTAACACCTGAGGTAAAGTCATCCTCCACAGGTATAGGTTATCAAAAAGCACTACTCAAATTCAAAACAGTAGCTATAGGTGCCCTAGCGCCTGATTTTACACAGCCGGATACCACAGGCAAGATGATAAGCCTTTCGTCTTTTCGCGGTAAATATGTGCTGGTGGATTTCTGGGCATCATGTTGCGGACCTTGCCGTGCAGAAAACCCTAACCTGGTAAAGGCATACAAGAATTATAAAAACAAAAACTTCAACATCCTGGGGGTATCATTGGACCGACCTAACGGCAAACAGAATTGGCTAAAAGCGATTCAGAGTGACGGCTTAACCTGGACACAGGTATCTGATCTTAAATTCTGGAACAGTGAAACTGTCAAAAGTTATGGTGTGCATCAGATTCCTCAAAACTTCCTGCTCGACCCTAGCGGTAAAATCATCGCTAAAAATCTCCGTGGACAGGATCTGGATGATAAGCTTGCGGAATTATTTGGAAAGCTTTAATTTGTTAAATCCTGATATCAACCCACTAAGCTGTGACTAAGATATTAAAACGACTCAAGATGAACTAACTCATTTCTCATTCACATGCAAACTTACCAGGCTCCTGAAATGCAGGAACCTGATAAGTTTAGATCAATACTTGATTTAAAAGCTATCATAGCAATCCCGGCAGATGATAATAGAATCAGAAGTTGGAAGTTTAGGGGATTGCTTAAATGTGAGCCACTTTTCTCTTCCATTTTTCATTTCCCCCAGTAGACTAGCTTTACAGGATTCTTGGAGCTTTCTAATGAATTGCGTTAAAACAGCTATTTTTGAAAAGAAATTGCGAGGCTAGAAAATTTTATCCAAACCATATATAGAACGTGATGAGATAGGGTCATGAACACAGATCACTAGCTTAGTCCAGGCAAGTTTTTGCCGCAACGAGGCATTCTGAAGTATTAATCTACCATCGGATATATTCAGAAAACTGTGGTCGACGCACCCTATAAGCTTATTTTTTAAAGATCTGGTCATTTGACCTTTAATCAAAAAAAACACGATACAAAGTTCGTATACCTGATAAGGTCTAACACGTTGAAAATGTTAATCCATTCTCTTAATGGCAAAAAAACCAATCGAAGCAGCGAGAAGACCCATCGTCCATGAATAATGATCAAGGTCGCACTGGATAATATAGTCTGCATAATAAGTTCCTGATGATGGCGCATAATTGCCTAACAGCCCACCCCTATTACAAAGTATAACGGGTAGTCCTGCTACATTTATGCTCACCACCGTGCCGCCTGATAAACAAGCTGAACATTGCCCTTGAGGGGCGAGATTGCAGGCATTCGCTTTCATAGACACTTCACTAAAGACCTTATTGCCTCCCAATACATTTAGACTGAGGGATGTGGGTGCTCGATATTGATGCACCATATTGTTGATAATACAGCCCTCTCCCGCCCATACAACTCTGGGCGTAAAAAATAATAACGAAAAAACTAGGAAAAGCGCTTTGATACCCATACATCATAAAAATGAGTTACAAAACTACAACGCTACCTTTCCTAAATCGTCGTTCGTTTCATTCAATATTCATATAGAAAAACTGCATTCATTAACGAATAAGATGACACCATCTTCCCGGCTATCTCTTCATATAAATTTTCTTGTTATCGGAGAAATTAATCCCCTTGGCAACCTACTTCAGTAGTATGCGTGTAGTTAGTTTTTGCCACACAAATCCTTTGATACCGATGACGTCCAAATGCAATTCTATCGCTTATTAGGTTACGGGCAACAAGCCCAGGGCTATGACTATTAGCAATGGGCTTGTTGTAGCATTAAACCATAGCCATGCACTATAAAACGATACAGCACCTGATATTGGCTATATTGCGCACCGAATGCGAAAAGATACAATACTTTACACAATCTTGCCTAAAGCACATAACGTTACTTCCGATGCGCGATTCTTATATACTATTCAAGTGCCGGCTCGAACAACCATGGCACATGGGGCCAGGATTTGGATATAGTCAAAAAATCTATTTAACGCCCCCTTGGTAATTATTTTCAGGGGAGCTAAATTTAGGATTTGCCATTGCCATTGATCCAGCCAAGCTGACTCCAATAGGATCAGTGGGGATGGATTGCTCCTGTTTCGCTGTCAGTAGCGCTAACAATCCGCTAACCGTTCCAATTTTAGCGTAACATTCTGTCTATTTACAATAGTAAGCCTCAAAGTGCCCTTTAAAATCAATATTCTGTTCCGGCCATTTCACATTAACTTGGCCACTCACCTTATCCCCTGTGATGGAACTGATGGTGATAATGGTTTGTTCTGAAGAGAATAATGAACCATTCTGACCGCTGGGGTCGCCCGGATCATTAACCAGGATATAGGTATCATTGCCCGAAAAAGTGCCTATCTTTTTAGGCACCGTCAGGCGTATCAAAAAATCACTCAATGGCGAGCTACAGGTTTTAGACCCATCTCCTGCCAGGTATATACTGAACAGGTCTTCGGGGCGATAGTTGTTCATACCAAATTTTGTAAAACGCTCCAGTATCACTTTCGCCGTAAAAGGCGATCCGTATAGCTGTCCTGTAATTACCGCTGGCACATCTGCCTCGGGTTGGGGTTGATCCTCCTTTTTCTTACAGCAGGTTAATATACTGATCAGTAAGGTTAAACAAAAGAACCGTCTTAAGAGCTGATAAAAAGTCATTGTTATTGGCGTTAGGTAAGAGTATAGGAAATTGATAGGATGGATTAACGAATCATTGAAAGTCCGGAATATGCTACGATTTAATTCTGACCGAGCCCAGGCAAACTTCACCTTCTTCGATTCCGGTAACCCAGACTTCTAAAAATTTAATCCGGTCTCTCGTCAGCGTTTCCAGGTATATCGATTCGCACATGGGCGCCACCGAACCATAGCTTCCGCTGTTGGGGTATTTAGCGGCGAGTTCTGCATCACGGAGCTGGATCCAAAGCCGCTGTGCAGTCCTGAATTTTTTGATGAAACTAGTTTCCCTGAAATAGCTTTTCAGGATCTTTTGGTACACGCCATTCAGTTCCGCATCTGCCTTTTTATAGTCCGAATAGGCCTTCATATTCATGGCAGTTTGTGACTGTGCAAAAGTTGGAGCGATAAAGAGCATAGCCATAACGACAAAAGCCAACAGGAAAATCGGGGATTGGTACAGGTTTTTCATGGATTTGATTATGGATATTCCCACTTTAAACCATAGAAAGATCCTTTTGTTTGAACAACTTGCTTACCTTGCTTGGATATATCAATACATTTGACCTCGTCTAGCTAATTTACAAATATGCAGCTGATCAAAAACTTACACCAAATCTATTATCACTATTTTTATACAAGGTGAAGTAACCTCTTAAAAAGTCATGCCTTGCAACAATCAAATCATATTGGTCTAATAAGTGCATGACGGCATTGATTGCACAATAGCTGGTAGCGCTATACTTGTTGTGTTATTCGTCTCAAGACGATTTTTCTCATAATCTTGCTTCGCAAGAAGCGGTAATCTTGTGAACGATCTATATACTATCAATCCCTGTTTTGGATTACAATAGAGCATTGTATCACACTGGAATAAGGCATATCCCATTATCAGCCCAACGCATATCTTCTTATTTCAGAAATCCTAAAATAAGGTTTTTCGACTGGATCAACCTCAGCTTAAACCCGAAATAGTCAGCGAGCACCATGTGCTCACTCTTCGGCTGTACAAGCAGCCTTTAATGTTTTTTTATACCATTGCCGTTGTGAGCGGTTCCTTTATTTGCTTTAACATGAAGTCCGCCATTGCAATGCCTTTATCTATTGGCTCAGTGAGCTATT
>JAZBLB010000031.1:0-64344 GCA_037032985.1 Bacteroidota bacterium | reverse complement strand
GATTAAAGGTGACCTTGTTTTGTTCATCAACGAAACTTACGTTATTTTCTATATCTTGGTTTTTGAGTGAATTTTTAAAATCTTTGGAACGGAGTTTATCGATCGATAAATTCCTTGCAATATTCATCATCCAGGTAAAAAGCCTTCCTTTTGAATTATCGTAATGTTCAGCTGATTGCCAGATTTTTACAAAGGTTTCCTGTAACACATCCTCTGCCAGTTCAGTATGGGTAATAATTCGTGAAATCACGCCATAAAGTGCTGAAGAATACATGCTATACAGTGTTTTTAATACCGTCGAATCTTTCGATTGCAGTGCGAGAACGAGTTCAGGTTCGGTTAGAGTAGTTTTTTTTAGTGCAGTCACTTCGATTACTAAGATACAATACTGAACACATAAAGCAAAAAAATGTTTTTTTAACGAATTCCTGTACGGAGTACGATTTTTAAAACATCCATTAAAAATTAAGTAATGAAAATTAAGCTATTCCCTCAATTGGAAAAAGGTGCTTTTCGGCATGATAAGATGAACGAACTAATGGTCCGCTTTCTACATATTTAAGGCCTTTTGATAAACCGATCTCTTTATACATTGCAAACTGGTCAGGGTGAATCCAGTCTACAACAGGATGGTGGTTACGGGTTGGCTGTAAATATTGGCCTAGAGTTAGGATGTGTACACCATTTGCAACAAGATCATCCATTGCTTCAAAAATATCTTCTTCTTTTTCTCCCAGTCCAAGCATAATGCCTGTTTTGGTTCTCAGTCCAAATTCAGAAATTCTTTTCAAAGCTTCCAAACTTCTATCATATTTAGCTTGAATCCTTACCTGTCTGGTTAAGCGTTTAACCGTTTCCATGTTGTGTGAAACTACCTCGGGGCGTTCTTCTAATACACGATACAGGTTATCCCACTGGCCTTTGAAGTCTGGAATTAAAGTTTCTAAAGTTGTAATCGGGCTTTCCCTGCGAATGGCCTGCAATGTTTCTGCCCAGATGATTGAACCGCCATCCTTTAAATCATCACGATCTACAGAAGTGATTACGCAATGTTTCACGCCCATTAATCTAACGGAGTCTGCAATGCGATTTGGTTCATCAACATCTACTGCTAAAGGTCGGCCGGTGGCTACTGCACAGAATGAGCAGCTTCTGGTACAGATATTTCCTAAAATCATGAAAGTTGCTGTACCTGCACCCCAGCATTCGCCCATGTTAGGGCAGTTACCACTTTCACAAATGGTATGGAGTTTATGTGTATCAACTAAGCTACGTACCTGAGCGTACTCTTTGCCCACAGGCAATTTTACTCTTAACCAATCTGGCTTACGTTTAACTTCAGTTACAGCAGGTACTACCGGTAAATCAATCATAGGGCAAAGTTAAACAATCCGATGCAAAAGTTCGAAGGTTAAAATGTTTGGTGCTTGTAATAAAACAAGAGTTGAAATTTCAAATAAAACAGTTATTGAGTCCCTGTTTACTTTAAAAAGCCTTTCGCCTGATCCAAAAGGCTCCCACCTGTTTCCTGAAGTGTTTTGGTGCCTCCTTTTGCCTTTGTTGTATAGCTGCTCACTGCGTGAGAAAGCTGCTTTACCTTTTGAATTCCAGAAACAATTTGTTTAGAATGAGGAACATTATTTGTTTTCATAACTTTTTCCCAGTCGATTTTGGCCAGTATGGCAACGATATAGTTGGTGCCAATTTTAGCCAGGAAAGCCTTATTGTAAACATCTTTCAAAGCACCTTCTGCATCTTGTTTTTTTTGGTAATTGATTGTTTTTTGAATGGCTTCCCGTTCATCTTCTGAAAGTAGTTTGCTTTTTTTAAGTTTTTCTAAAGCTACAATTGCCTTTTCAGGATGATCTCTTTTCAGGTTAAGGTAAATATCTATTGCCAAGGTAAGCTCATTTTGCAATCCAAGGGTATTCATATCCTTCAAAAAGAAATCAAAATCCTCTAACGATCTTTCTTCATCAATTTTTCTGGTCATGTGCATCCGGTCAAATCCTCTAAATAGATAATTCATTCCATGAAAGGCCGGATGTGTTTGTTCATCATTTAAATTACTCCAGCCAAAAAATGATTTCGTGTAAGGAAATGGAATTTGTTCATTTTTATCTAACCATTTGATGTTTCTGGTTAATCCATCTTCTGATAAATAGTATAAATTATTGCTGAAGAACAGAAACCCTCTGATAAATTCGAGAAGTGTCTTGACTTCACAATCCGATAGTTTCGCAGGCTCGGTTTTGGAACATTCGTAAAGCGCAATGGGTTGTCCTAAATCTCTGGTTGTTAACACGGCTACACTCAAAGCTGCGTGTTCAATGTTTTGGTTATTAATTTTATCATTGCCAGGATAAAAACTTTTAGCAGCTTTCTGTCCGGTCTTCATTGCAATAATTCCATCTATCAAGGTAGGGAAAACATCCTCATCTGTTTCTTTCACGAAGTTTTTCACGGAACGATATTCCTGATAAAGTTTTAAGGCCTCGAAAACAGATATTTCCTCTTTGCTTTCCGAATCAATAGCTTTTAGGGTATGAAGTGTGCTTTTAGCCTGTTTGGTGAATTTTTGATATGCAGGCAAAGCAGTATCCTGAACGGCAGCTGAACGTATCGCTAATTTAGCGTATTTGTAGAAAATGATTTTATCATAATTTAAATTTTCATTCAGCTTTATCTGATCATGTTCGAGCATAATCTGGTCGGTTTTTTCGCCACCGCAGCTGGTTATGACAAGGGGCAGGAAAAGGAAAATAAGGCGTTTAATCTTTATCATGTAAAGAAGATCATTTAGGACTGAAGGTGCGATTTTAAAAATAAAGATTCACTTTAAATCCATAATTAACGGCGCAATGATTTTTTCAATCGATTTAAATGCAATTTCTGCTACAGAATTTCTTCCCTAAACCATAAAATTTATAATTTTAGGCGAACCTTTATTCAATATATATTGTCTTAAAGATAATCAGATCTACTCGTTTGTGGTATCGTTTTAACCAAATGGAAATTTATGAGGTCTAGAACCTGTTTTTCAATGTTGTCTTAATGTCGTTTTAAATTTTATAAACCGTTGATGTGATATTTGGTGTAAACTTTGCTACGTTGAGCAAATAAGGGCAGAATAATATTTAATTTTTGCGCAATATTTTACGTTTGGTCTAGTTAAAATTCGTTGTATGTTTGAAATGATTCTAAATTTGTAACTCCTTTAAGATAAAATGACAAAAAAGAAAAAGACAGTTGGCAAAACTGACGTAGATGTGATTCTGATTGGCGCTGGTATCATGAGCGCAACCCTTGGTGTTTTGTTAAAAGAGCTTGAACCCAATTTAAGTATCGAAATTTACGAACGACTGGATATTGCGGCAGCAGAAAGTTCTGACGCCTGGAACAATGCGGGCACTGGGCACTCTGCTTTTTGCGAATTGAACTATACGCCAGAGAAACAGGATGGCACGGTAGAAACTAAAAAGGCTGTGCAAATTGCAGAAAACTTTGAAGTGTCCAAACAATTTTGGGCTTATCTTATTGAAAAGGGACTGGTATCAGAGCCTGGAAATTTTATCAGGAACATTCCTCATATGAGTTTTGTATGGGGTGAAAAGAATGTAAACTACTTGAGAAAACGCTATGATGCATTACAAAAATGCAACCTGTTTAGCGATATGCAGTATACCGAAGATGCTAAAGTAATCGATAAATGGGCCCCATTAATTATGGATGGGCGCAAGAAAGATGAAAAAATAGCTGCTACTAAAATGGATTTGGGCACCGATGTTAATTTCGGTTCTTTAACCCGCGATATGTTCAATCACCTCAAAGATCAACCTAGTGTGAATCTTTATTTTAATCACGAAATTCGTGATTTAGCGAAGAACAAAGATGGTAATTGGGTAGTTAAAGTGAAAGATTTAGCCACTAAAGAGAAGCGAAAACGCGTCGCTAAATTTATATTTATTGGAGCGGGGGGTGGTTCTCTGCCTCTTCTAGAAAAATCAGGTATTCCTGAAGGAAAAGGATTTGGCGGTTTTCCGGTAAGTGGCCAATGGTTGAAATGTACCAATGAAGAAATTATTGCTAAGCACCATGCGAAAGTTTATGGTAAAGCAGCAGTTGGTGCGCCTCCAATGTCTGTTCCCCACTTGGATACCAGGATGATAAACGGTAAACAGGCATTGCTTTTTGGCCCATACGCCGGTTTTTCAACCAAATTTTTGAAAAATGGTTCATTTATGGATCTGCCTAAATCAATTAAATTTAATAACATTCGCCCGATGATCTCTGCCGGGCTGCATAATCTTGATTTAACTAAGTATTTAATCGAGCAGGTAAGGCAATCTCCTGAAGATCGTTTGGAAGCTTTGAAAGAATATTTACCGACCGCGCAGTTAAAGGACTGGGAATTGGAATATGCCGGACAACGGGTTCAGGTGATTAAAAGGGACGAGGAAAAAGGTGGTGTTCTAGAATTTGGCACCGAAGTGGTAAGTGCAGGAGACGGCTCTATTGCTGCTTTACTTGGCGCATCTCCGGGAGCCTCCACTGCAGTTTCTATTATGTTAGAACTTTTGGCACGTTGTTTTAAAGAAGATCTTAATACCGACGAATGGCAAAACAAAATTAAAGAGATGATTCCGACCTATGGCAAAGACTTATCAGATGATGTTGAGCTGAGTAAGAAAACAAGGGAAAGAACTTCCAGGATTTTGGAAATACAAAATACCTAATTATCAGGTTAAATATAAAAAGGGGTGTGAAAATTATTTTCACACCCCTTTTTTGTTTCGTTTAACGAAAGGTATATTTTAAGCTGCAATAACTTCAGCTACTTCGTCTGCAGAGATATCACTATGCGAAGCTTCCAAAACACAATCTCCGTTTTTTATTAATAAAATTTGTGGCGATTGATGAGCAACATTAAAAGTTTCTGCAATTGCGTTCGAAATTTCGCGATAGCTGATCAGATCTAAAAAGTATAATGTTGTATTTTCTGGAATTACGTCCCAGTTAAATTCGAAATTTCTTTTTGCCATCATCGAAATAGAGCAACGGGTACTGTGCTTGAAAATTAGGCTGTAGCCCTCGGCATTTTTAATTTCGTTTAACTGATCCAGTGATGTTAAGTTAACCCAAGTCATAATAAATATTTGTTTAAAGGACAACACTTACACTGAAGGTAATGTTCTGTAGATGACCTAAAAATGAAGATTGGAAATGTGAACGTTAGTTTCTTCTGCGTCTGCCTTCCGGATAGGAACTATAAGCAGGACAAAGCTTAGAAGAACAAGATTCTAAAATGGTAATGGTGCAGAACACCGCCAATAATAAGATGGCTACTTTTTTCATTAGACGCTAATTTAATGTGCTAAGGTACAAATAGTTTACGGAAAAGCAATTTAAATATTTGCAGATAAATCAGCCATTTTTATTGCTGTAATCGCTGCCTCATCGCCTTTATTTCCGTGCTTTCCCCCGGCACGATCTTGAGCCTGTTCTAAGTTATTGGTGGTTAACACGCCGAAAATAACAGGTTTGCTATATTTTATGCCCACATTGGTTACACCCTGCGCTACCGCATCGCAGATAAAATCAAAATGTTTGGTATCACCCTGAATCACGCAGCCTAAACAAATTACGGCATCAATATCGCTTCTTTTGCTCAATAAAATTTCAGCACCACCTGTTAATTCAAAACTTCCAGGAACGGGTAGCGAAACAATATTTTCTTCTTTAACCCCATTTTCTAGTAATGTTTCTAAAGCTCCATTATATAAAGCACCTGTAATTTCTGCATTCCATTCGGCTACAATAATTCCAAACTTGTAGTTAGCACCGTTAGGTACAGTGGTATGAGAGAAATCAGAAAGATTTTTTAGTTGTGTAGACATTTTGTAAAGATAGGGCTAAGCTTTGATTCTTCGAAACATAAATGTTTAACGGTTGTCAGTTTTATTTAGATTAACTGAATGCCACTAAAAGTTGCTCCTACTGGGATTACTTTTTCACCTATCCAAATCTGATTACGGTCGAACTTGGAGATTTGACTTTTCGCCACAATAAAAGCCCGGTGGCACCGAATAAACTCCTTTTTCGGAAGCAGTTCTGCCAGATCATTTATTGTGATTCTGGAGCTATGTAGTTTGCCTTTTAAATGGATCTGCGTATAATTTCCGGATGCTTCTACATATAAGATCTCTGCCAATTCTACTTTTACTTGTTCATAACCATCTTTTATAAAAATGTGCGACGATTTAATATCTGTCTTTTGGTTTCTCAGATTATAGAGTTCATGAGCTTTATTGCAAGCCTTTAAAAAACGGGAAAGTGAAAAAGGTTTCAGTAGATAGTCAATGGCGTCCAGTTCAAAACTCTGTACCGCATGTTCAGTGTAAGCAGTGGTAAAAATCACCATTGGTGGTGTGCTTAGACTTTTCAAAAATTCAATTCCACTGATGTCAGGCATTTTAATATCCAGGAAAATCACATCAACTTTATTGTGCTGCAGAAAACTGATTGCCATAAAAGCATCGGTAAAAGTGTCTACAAGATCCAGAAAGGGGACTTTTGCAGCATGCGATTTTACAATATCCAATGCAATGGGTTCATCATCTATGGCAATAGCGATCATCTTTTAAATATTCAATGCAGCAATATAAGGATTAGATTAGTCTAATTGTAAAGTTAAATGAACAAAAAACTCTTTAGCACTTTCACGGATAATCAGTTCATTTTTGCCGTGATAAAGTAAAGAAAGTCTTTGCTTCACATTTTCCAGTCCGGTTCCGCTTTTTAGTTTTTCAGGATCATTATCCCCTTTGGTGTAGATGCTGTTGCTGACATCGAAATATAGCGTACTTTCTTTTGTTTGCAACGTAATTTTAATATAAGAAGGCTGTTGCAAACTGATTCCATGTTTAAAAGCATTTTCAATAAACGGAATCAGGAGCATTGGGGTAATTTGTAAAGTATTAATTTGTTCGTCAATATAGGTGTCAATCTTAATGTCAGCAGAGCGGGAGGTTCTTAACTTTTGCAAGTCGATATAATTGTTCAGGTATTCTACCTCACGGGTGAGTGAAATTTTATCCTGGGTGTTTTCATGGAGCATAAACCGCATCATGTCGCCAAGCTTTTGGATTCCTTCGCCAGTCCTTTCTGCATTTTCCTGCAAAGCAGTGCCAAACAAAGTATTCAAAGCATTAAACAGGAAGTGTGGGTTAATCTGGGATTTTAAAAAATTTAAATTGGCATCAGATTTTCCAAGTTCGGTTTTCAGCATTTGAATTTCACTGAGTTTCTCAAATTTATTTTTATAAATGAACCACGCTGCCGGAGTGGTGATGCAGATTAAACTAATGGAAGTTAAAATCATTGTAATCGGAATTGCTGGTCCGCCATGCATAAAACTGGCGAGAAACAAAATCAAAATAAGGATAATTGGAACGGTTAGAGCTACATTCCCCCAGAAAAAGCGACCAAAGCCTTTTTGTTCTTTTCTTAAATTAGGAATGATGTAATAAATAGAAACGAAACAAACTAAGATATTAATGGGTGGCGCAAAGAACCAGAAAAGTAAAAATTCATATTCGAAAGAAGCCGATAGCACTACTGCTAAAACCATTAATGATATCAGCCAGATTCTGGTGGCTATAAATATTTCCTGAATGATATTCTTATGATATCTTTTTAAGAAGTCGCTCTTATTTAACAGGACTTCTCCTTGCTCATTGAAAAATGCATAAACATTAAATAATAAATAGAGGAAGAAGATATAGGTAAAGGCTTCACCGAAAAATACGCCGTAGCCATTATTTAAATCATCGAACTCTACAAGCCGATAGGCTTGCGAGTAGGTATTGGAAACCATCCAGATTACAATAGAAAAGGCAGTCACCAAAACAGAAAGAATGATATTTAAGGTGATATTATTTTTCCTCGCCAGCTGTGGCATAAAACAGAAGTTAAAAAGCAGGAAACTAACATATAAGATGCTGATCTTAAATAATTCCGGAAGAAAGAAATTTTTCATTACAGAGAAATCAATCTGGTGTTCAGAAAAAGGTTGACTAATACCAGATCTATAAGTAGTTTGTGAACAGATGCCAATTAAAGCAAGGATGTAAAGGGTGGTAGAAATCCAGAACTCCAGCTGGTTAATGTTTTTTGCCTTTGAATCGGCAACGTTTTCTGATAAGACGTACATGTTAATTTTTATATACTACAATGCTACAAAGACTTCTTTATTTGAAACTTAAAATGTGATGGATGGCCAAAAAAATGTGATGAACAATTGCGCTCTAAGTTCTATGTTGTAAATTATAATTACTGAATGCTAGGTTTAAATGTTAACTCAAGTCACCGTAATTGCGGCTTGGTGCTTTCAATGCTTACTTATATCTTAGCCAATATTTATTTAATAACATATTACCGACAACTTATATCTCACATGATCGTATACGGAATCCCAAACTGCAACACGGTAAAAAAGTCTCTTGATTGGTTAAAATCACATCATATCGATTTTGAGTTTCACGACTTTAAGAAAAAAGGAATTACCGAAGAAAAATTAAATAGCTGGTGTAATACTTTTGGTTGGGAAACGGTTCTAAATCGTAAAGGGCTCACCTGGAAAAAACTAACAAAAGACGAACAAGCTGCAATAGACAATCAAGAAAAAGCCATAGAATATTTAATGGAAAACACGAGCGCCGTTAAGCGCCCAATTCTAGAGCAGGACGGTGAGGCGATTTTGATTTCTTTTGATGAAACACTATATGGTAAAACACTAGCTTAACTCAGTTGTTCTAATGTTAAAGTTTGTTAAAAGCAAGCTTTAAACCCTTTACTCATTTACTTTTGACTTATGTATAAGCTGATCATCTTTTTCCTCCTTGCCTTGCCGTTTGGGGTATTTGCACAAACCGTAACTACAGGTACAGTGTTTGACTATTCAAAAAAAACAGTATCTCTACCTGGCGTTTCTGTTCGAAATTTAAACAGTAAGAAGACAACGAGCACCAATAGAGATGGTAAATATACTATCCCAGCTACAGTTGGCGATTTAATTGAGTTCTCTGCAGTAGGCTATCATACCGATACCTTGTATTTAACTAACTTATTAAACAGAACCATTTATTTGCCGGTAAAATCAAATAGCCTGGCAGATGTAGACGTTAGAGGTGTGCGAATGAATAGTGTAATTACAGATGCAAAGGATCCCCTGGCAGAAAAATATACCTTATTAAATACAGGTGGAAACCTTCAGCGAAAAAGAATGACCGATAAAGTTGGTGGCTTGAATTTGAACCTTGGTTACGGAAAATACAAAAGACAGCAAAGAAAAGAAGCTGAACTTGAAGAAAAGGATATGTACATGGAGGAAATCGATGCAAATTTTAGCGAAAAAGCAGTTACTGAATTAACCAAGTTACAAGGAGAAGAATTAAAGAACTTTATGATCATTTATAGGCCCTCTGTTGAGCTTGTAAAAACTGAAAGGCCGTATCGTTATAATTATTATATCTCCAGAGCATTTGTTGCCTGGCAAAAACTCACTCCAAAGCAGAAAAAATTGCAGGATTTGCCAAAATTAAAGTTAAATTAATTAAAAGTTCATGTTCTTAAGGTAACATTGTAGGCATATATGGCGTCATATATGCTTATTTTTTATATTTACATCCGTAATACAACTTATTAACATGAAAATAACCAAACTAGTCGCTGTGTGCGCAATTAGTTGTGCTTCGGTATTCTCTGCCTTCGCGCAACAAGCCCCTCCGGTATCAAATTACAATCCCGCTGATGCTTTCGGACCTTTATTCTACACTCAAAATGGAAATGAATTTCGTTCTGCAAACGGTGCTCCAGGAGTAAAATACTGGCAAAACCGTGTAGATTATAATATCACTGCCAATCTTGATGAAACTCAGAATTTGGTTACAGGCTCAGTTACCTTAACTTATAAAAATAATAGTCCTGATCAATTGCCATATTTATGGTTACAATTGGATCAAAATACATTTAAAGAAGGTTCTCGTGGAAAGCAAATCACTCCTTCGAAAAGCCGCTACGGTGCGCAAGGAGAGAAATTCTCTGGTGGTTATGAAATTAAAAACGTCATTGTTTCTAAAAAATCTGGAGATGTAAAGTTTACTTCAGTTGTTGAAGATACCAGGATGCAGATTCGTCTGGACCAGCCATTGGCGGCAAATGGCGATGTGATTACCATTAAAATTGACTATTCTTATGTGGTGCCAAAAGAAGGCTCAGACAGAACCGGGCACTTAACTACTAAAAACGGAGAAATCTTCGCGATTGCTCAATGGTTTCCACGGATGTGTGTTTATGATGATGTGATTGGTTGGAACACCTTGCCGTATTGGGGTGGTGGTGAATTTTACTGTGAATATGGCGATATTAATTTTGCCATTACAGCACCGGCAAGCCACATCGTAATGGGTTCTGGAGAACTGTTAAATCCTGCCGAGGTTTTCACACCTGAACAGTTAAAAAGATGGAATGCCGCAAAAAATAGTGATGAAACGGTGCATATTCGTTCGGAAGTAGAAGTTACTGATCCTCAGTCTCGCCCTGCGAAAGATAAATTAACCTGGAAGTATAAAATTATCAATGCTCGTGATGCCGCATGGGCTTCTTCGAAAGCTTTCGTTTTAGATGCTGCAAGAATTAACCTGCCAAGCGGTAAGAAATCTTTAGCAGTTTCTGCTCAACCTGTTGAAAGCAACGGCGCAGATAGTTATGGAAGAGGCGTGGAGTATGTAAAGTCAACAATAGAGCATTATTCTACAAAATGGTTTGAATATCCATATCCAATGGCTGTTAATGTGGCTACAAATATTGGCGGGATGGAATATCCTGGAATTGTTTTCTGCGGATGGGAAGCTAAAAAAGCCAGTGCATGGGGTGTGATTGATCATGAATTTGGTCATACCTGGTTCCCAATGATCGTGGGTTCTAACGAGCGCAAGTTTGGTTGGATGGATGAAGGTTTTAACACTTTCATTAATGGTATTTCATCTGAAAAGTTCAATAAAGGGGAATATGCTCGTCGTGCGGCCAATATGAATGGAATCGGAAAACAAATTATCGGTAACCCAAAATATGAAAATATCATGTTGATGCCAGATGGAATGATGGAAGGAAATATAGGTATCAATTTATATGCAAAGCCAGGATGGGGACTAGACATTTTAAGGAAGCAAATTCTAGGAGAAGATCGTTTTGATTATGCTTTCCGTCAGTACATTAAAAACTGGGCATTTAAGCATCCAACCCCATTTGATTTTTTCCGTTCTATGGAGAATGGTGCAGGTGAAGATTTAGCATGGTTTTGGAGAAGCTGGTTTTTAAACAGCTGGAAAATGGATCAGGCTGTTGGCGCTGTTCAGCAAGTGAAAACCGGTGGAACACTTACTGGTTACACCATTAAGGTTTTAAACCTTGAAAAAATGCCGATGCCTATTATTTTACAGGTAAAAACCAAAAGTGGTAAAACAGATGTCATCAAACTCCCTGTTGATGTTTGGATGAAAAATTCTAGTTGGATCGTTAATTATCCAACAACTGAAGAAATCCTTTCGGTTACATTGGATCCAGATAAAGTTTTACCAGATAGCAATTCGGATAATAATACCTGGACTGCAGGTGGAAATGAGCCAGCGAAAGCACCTGTCATTAATCTTGATCAATATCTTGGTGTTTATGTTAAAGGGGCTGCAAAGCTAACTATAACCAAAGCAGAAGGAACATTATTCGCAGAATATACAGGTCAGCAACCAGTTGGCTTAACTTATGTAAGCGGCAATAAATTCATGTATGAAGCAGCTGGCATTGAGCTCCAATTCGATCCGGCTAAAAAGCAAATCACCATTAACCAAAACGGAGAACTTAGTGTTTTCATTAAGAAGTAATTAAGGTTAATTTTCAGAATTAAGCCCGGCGATGCTCATTGCCGGGTTTTTTTATTGCAATTTAGCTACACTTTCGGGTATTGAAAATAATAAATTCGCTGTTTAAATTGATCATGATGGAAAACAATCCTTTAGAAATAAGCAATCCGGCAGGTATTTATGATCCCCGTGCCCATGCCTACTCGCACGTGGCAACTGTAAGCGCAGCAGATTTATTGGTTTTTGTTGCAGGACAAGGTGGTAGCAGAACAGACGGCGTTTTGAGCGATGATTTTAGAACGCAGGTAAAAATAGTATTCGAAAATATTGCAACCGCATTGGCTAGCAAAGGTTTAAAAATGAATCAAATTGCGAAACTGACAACACTTATTGTAGATTATAACGATGAGAAACACGAAATTCTGATTGAAGAATCTACCAAGATCTGGCCTGATTTAAAATTTCCGGTAAACACCTTAATTCCGGTTTCCAGATTGGCCCTGAAAGGAATGCTTATTGAAATAGATGCGACCGCAGTAAATTCCTAGTTGCTATGAAATTAGAGAATCGAGAAAGAAAAAATGTTTTCAAAGTTTATGATAAGGTTGCTGATTGGTATGCAGAGAACCGGGATAGCAGCTTATCTGAAAAGAAATATCTCGATGAGGTCGTCAAACTGATTCCAGCTGATGGTAAAATACTGGATTTGGGCTGCGGTAACGGAAAACCGATTCTGGAATATCTAATTAATGCAGGTTTTGAGGTAACCGGGGTAGATGCAAGTGTGAAGTTGTTGGAGCAAGCTAAAATAAAGTTTCCTGACGTCGCTTTTATATTGGAAGATATGCGCAAACTTCAATTGGGTAAAGCGTTCGATGCAATTATAGCCTGGCACAGTTTTTTTCATTTGCCAGCAAAAGATCAGTCTAAAATGTTTAGTGTTTTTGCAAATCACCTTCGTGTGAATGGTGTTCTGTTGTTTACTTCCGGCGTAGCGGAAGGTGAAGCCTGGGGATTGGTTGATGGTGAACATTTGCATCACGCTTCGCTGGATACCTTCACTTATGAATCAATTTTATTGGAAAACAAATTTAGGATTTTGAAACATCGGATTAACGATGAAAGCTGTGGTGGTGCTACGGTTTGGATGGCGCAATATATTCCTTCATAATTTTGTGATTTAATTTAACTTTGTAATATGGCAGAGTCGCAGAAAAATAATCCCTTACATGGTATCACCCTTGAGAGAATTGTAACTGATTTACAAGTTCATTATGGCTGGGAAAAGCTTGGTGCTTTAATCAGGATTGATTGTTTCACGAATAATCAAAGTATTAAATCGAGTTTGAATTTCTTGCGTAGAATGCCCTGGGCACGAAAGAAGGTAGAAGATCTATTTTTAGAAACCTTCCATAAGTAGCCATTAACGCTCAAATTCTTTTTCCAAACCTTGCCTTAAATCAAACAATAACCACTGTTTATTTTTTACATCCGCTTGTTTGGTTTTGAGTAATTGGATGAAATCTTTCACGCCAATTTCTTCGTTTCCATTGCCATGAATCAGCACAATGCTACCTGCATTTGGCTGCTGCCCTTTGGCAAGCCAGGCATCAGTGCCAATCGGTATTAGTCCGTAAGCCGTTATCTTATCCACAATACTTTTATCTGATACCAACCCTGGAAATCGAAAAAATACAGAGGGTAATAAGCCGTTTTTTAGCATCAGTTTTTCATTTTCCAGCACCTCAACATCCAGATTTGTTCCCGCGGCGAGTAAAAAGTTTTCAGACAATGGTAAGCTGTTCACTTCGTGGTTATAGCTATGGTTTACCCAGGTGATATTAAGTTCTTTTCTGGCTACTAAGCTCTTCAGCCAGTTTAAATCATCCTGATGTTTCAATATCCATTTTCCTGAAACAGAGATGGCCAGTGGTGCTGGTTGTTCTGTCTTATTAAATTCATCAAAAACGGATTGAAAAATAATCCGGTCTAAACTTTTATGAGATGGACACAGGTCAATGGTTAGCGTAATGCCTTTTTCTCCAGGGATTGCATGATCGATACCGGCATTTTGCAACTGCAAATCTTTCCCGGCAGCTGCTTCTACTGATTTTATATAAGGGCTATTCTTAAAAATTGCCAGAACATTCGGCCATTTTAACCTATTGGTGGTGTAATTACTGGCAAGATCCACGCTAGTATCCAAGGTTACGGGGTCTACCAATAAGAAATATTTTTGCTTATTGTTGGTAAAACTTCTGATTGCAATCAATTTAGATCTGCTATTGGATGCCGCGTAAAGGTTAGCTTTATAGCTTTTAATATTGTTAAATCCCTGTGCAAAAATATTCGAATGCAATGCGATTAAGGAAAGCAAAATGAAACGAGAAAATCTTTTAACAGGCATAATCCTTATTTGAAATCTTTCTAATTTAATTCAAAAATTTTATCTTTACCAATAGGCAATGGACAAAGAAAAGGTAAAATTATGGTTTAAGCGCGTCGGCTTGTTCGGATTTTTGTTCTTTTTAATTAAAGGGTTAATATGGCTGGTTGTCTTCTACTTTATTGGTAAGAATGTTACTTGAATGTGAATAACATATTAGCTAAAAAGTTCCACACAAATACAATTAAAATAGCAAAGCACTTAGCTAAATAGAAGTTCGTTCCATTTTTTCGCTGATGAAAAAGGTAAATAATGAATGTGTTTAAGCCTAATCCAATTAAACTTACCACCAGAAATTTTCCGAATTCTGTTCCCCAATGCATATTGGTGCTTTGAAAAGTCCAGATGCGGTTAATTAAATAGTTATTCGTTACCGCAAGCGAGAAGCCGATGGCATTCGCTACGTATTTATTAACCTTTATCTGCTCTTTAAACAACCAGGTCGCTCCGAAATCGATAGCCATTCCGAGCAAACCCGTTAATCCAAATTTTATGATGCGGAAAAATAACTCCATACTAGTGCAGTTTAACGAGATAGAAATGTTCTAAAACCTGAGGGCGTGTTTTTGCATTGAGAAATTTACCAGTTAATTTAGTGGTATGGAAGTATTCAAACGATTTTAAAACCTCGGCACCATATTCATTCTTTAATCTTGGGAGTTCTGCTTCTGGAACATAAATTATAAGGTTTTGCTCATGCTTAACCTGATCTAAATCTGCGTAATTATGGAGATACCTTACTTCACCTGGCGCATAAAAATCAAAAGAAAATGCGTCGATATAATTTAAGACAGCAGGTTTTGCTACAGGGTAATTTTTCTTTAGCCATTCACCTGCAATGCCTCCTGATTGATATTTTAATATTGCAGGATAAAAGAATATAAAAAGGAAAAGCATTAAGCCTACGGATACAAATACACTTCTTGCGATAATGGTTTCAAGCGTTATACCCTTAAATAAGAGAAATGAGCCAGCCAGAACGATTGATAGCATCCCGATGATGATGTAAGGTTTGTCAAATCCGTAAATCAAACTCAGAACCGAAAGCAATACAAAAACCAGGATGGCTACTGCATTCTGCACATTAAAGAAAATTCTTAAAGTTTTACCTTCCAACTTTTTTAAATACAATGCGGTGATGATCGAAAATTGAGGAAAAATAATCAGGATATAATGCGGAAGCTGGAATTTAGAGAGTGAAAATATGAGAAAAGTAACTGCAGCACTGGCCCAGATCATAACGCTTTCTGGCGCCAAAGCGATTCTGTTTTTCTTTTTAAAAAGGTTAATCGCTGCAGTGTAAAATAAAATTGACCAGGGAAGAAAAGCCCAAAGCGTAGTGTGAAGAAAAAAGGAAATATCACCTTTCCCTTTAATGGGACCGTTATTAAAAAAGCGTCCGAACTGGCTATCCCAGAAGAAAAATTTTAAGCCCGAAACCCCTGTCCTGTTAAAGACGATTTTCTCTGGATGGAGATCAAACTGGGTATAAAGTGAATAAAGTTCTGGTGTGATGAAAATGAAGATCAACACAATTGCAATCCACCACTTAGGTTGCCACAACTGTTTATATTGCTTCGTAAATAGCCAATAAATAATGAAGCCCGCGAAGACTGGTATCAAAACAAAAATACCTTTAATCAATATGGCACAAGCCGCAAAAAATGATCCGGCAATAATGTGCAAGAACCAAGCCTGATGTGCTTTGTAATAGTGAAAAATAGAGGCAAGGGTAAATGTTGTAATGTAAATTTCTGCCCTTACATCAAAAGTTGATGTAATAATATGAAGTGCACTTAGAAAAATAACCGAAGAAATAAGTCCTGTTTTTTCATCGTAAATGTCTTTTGCCAATTGATATAAATACCAGGCTCCCAGTAACCCAAAGAGAAAAGAAGGTAACTTATAGGCAAATGCCGAGATGCCAAATATTTTAAATGATGCTGCGGTAATCCAGAAAGTTAAATGGGGCTTGTCTAACCAGTCTGCGCCGCGCCCGTAAAGATTAAACCAATCCTGATAGATCATAATGTTCTTCGACATGGATGCGTACAATGCGCCATCGGGTTCCATTACGCTGCCGAATAATGCAGGGATACTCGCCAGGGCCAGTAAAACGATCAGGAGTCTATATAGTGTTGTATCCTTTAAATTCATCTTGATGCGGACAAATATGAGCAAAAAAAAGTCAAATTTCTCCAAGGTTTCCGATTAACAAAGGCAAAGCCTTATCTTTGAGGCATGACAAAGTTATCGGTTAACATCAATAAGATTGCTACACTTCGCAACAGTCGCGGAGGTAATAATCCTGATTTAGTTAAGGTTGCATTAGATTGCGAACGCTTCGGCGCACAAGGGATCACCGTACATCCACGGCCAGATGAACGTCATATCAGATACCAGGATGTATACGATCTGAAAGCTGCGATTGCAACTGAATTTAACATCGAAGGTAACTGCCGTGAAGATAAATTTGTTGATTTGGTGTTGGCCAACAAGCCTGCTCAGGTTACCCTGGTGCCAGATGTTGAAGGACAAATTACTTCCAATCATGGCTGGGATACTATTAAACATAGAGATTATCTAAAAGATATGGTTGCAGTTTTCCAGAAGGAAGGTATCAGGGTTTCGATTTTTGTAGATCCTTTAGCCGAAATGGTGGAGGGAGCTGTAGAAACTGGTACCAATAGAATCGAATTATACACAGAGGCTTATGCGCATAATTATTCTGCAGATCGCGAAAAAGCAATTGTAAACTATATTGCAGCAGCACATCATGCAAACAAATTAGGTTTGGGAATTAATGCCGGACATGATTTGGATTTGCATAACCTGCATTATTTCGCTCAAAGCATTCCGGGTTTATTAGAAGTTTCGATTGGACATGCCCTAATTAGCGATGCGCTTTACCTGGGATTGGAAACTACGATTCAAAAATATTTACGACAACTTTCTTAAAAGCTGAAAGACTAGAGCCCTCCGGTATTTGTAAGACTGAAGTTGTCTTTAGTAATGCTAGGGCGATAGATCTTAATACTATAACACTATACTAAATACTTGAAACTTTTTCAATGTTAAAAGGAATTCTCCTTGTCTTTTTAGGCGCCTGTAGTTTTGGCATCCTATCTACTTTTGTAAAACTTGCTTACCATGAAGGCTATACCTTAGGTGACGTAACTGGTGCTCAGGCTTTTTTCGGTGCTGTGATTTTATGGACGCTGTTTTTTTTTCAGAGCAGAACATCAGCTTACAAAGCTAGAGTTATTAAAACTGTAACACCCTGGTGGAAAATGGTTATTGCCGGAACTTGTACAGGTTTTGTAAGCGTTTTTTACTATCAGTGTGTGAAACTGGTGCCCAATTCTGTCGCCATTATTTTGCTGATGCAATTTATCTGGATGAGTATTTTGCTCGAATTTCTGATCTTTAAGAAAAAGCCTTCAGGACTGCAATTTGCTGCAATTTTACTGGTGCTAACCGGAACTGTGTTGGCCAGCGGAATGGTAGAAACGAGTATTTCAGCATTAAATCTTACCGGAATTGGATTTGGTTTACTCGCTGCCTTATGTTATGCCGGCTTCCTAATGCTTAGCGGTAGAATTGGAAACGAATATCCGGCACTGAAAAAAAGTGCTTTGATGATTACTGGTGCTTGTATTTTAATTTTCATACTTTTCCCACCTGCGTTTTTGATTAATGGTGCTTTAGGAGGCAACCTATTGAAATGGGGTTTAATCATTGCAGTTTTTGGTACGGTAATACCACCTTTATTTTACGCAGAAGGTGTGCCTAGAATCGGCACGGCATTAAGCTCTATTTTAAGCGCAGCAGAACTTCCGGTGGCTGTGATGATGGCTGGTTTTGTATTGCATGAACAGGTTTCTTTTTTACGATGGGTAGGTGTAGCCGTTATCTTATCTGCGATGGTATTGCCGAATTTGAAATATCTGAAAAGGAAACAGGGGAGAGGTTAACTGCAAAGATTTCAGAGTTAACTGCAAAGTGAGAACAACTGGAATTAAAAAGCGAAGAAAGACACAGCGGCCACTAAGAAAAAGTATTATTAAGCCCCCTTTTCTCAGGTTGCTTACGATACACTTTGTTTCTTTTGGGGTTAAATAACCTTCATGCTTTCCTTTCATATGAAACACTTTGCATCCTTTGCGGTTAAACTAAAATTAAATACCTTTAAAAAAGCATAAAGCAAACACATGAAAAAATTTACTATTTATATTTTATCAGTTTTGATACTCGGCTTTGCCGGATGTAAAACTAAAGTCACCATTAATCAGGATGAAGCTGGTGAAGTAATTACCGATTATTTAAAGGCTAATCCAGAGTATAAAACCATTAGATTTAAATTTGGAGAGTTGAAATTTAATAGCACCACTGAAATGTTCGAGCTCGGGAAATATAAGTCTTTGGCAAGTAAAGGATTGGTTACCTTAAGTTTGAAAGAGGCGAAAAAGAAGTTTCTATCTAAAGATAGCAGCTTTGTTTATCAAATTAACCTCACGGATAAGGCCAGTCCATTGGTATTAAAACAAGATGCAGATCGCGCAATGGTTAAAGCAGTAACTTATGTTTTAGCTGATGAAAAACCAGTTAACTTTGAACAAGTAAATTCGAGTACAGCGAAGGTGACTGTTTCTCTAAAAATGGTCACAACTGATTTTGAGCCTTTTGATAAAGATGCCAGTAAAAACAGCAACTTTATTACGAAAACCTACAAGTTGAAGCTAGATAAGGCAGAGGGTTGGCGGGTGCAGAAATAACATCTATAAAAGAAAGATCAGCTAAATAATGCTAATCTTTCTTTTTCAGAAACCAGGTTTTGAACCTTTTAAATAAATCTGTCTTTTTAGGTTTCGCTTTACCATCGTGAGTCAAGGAGTTGTCGTAATGATTTTGTAGTTCGGCTGCATAATCTTTATCCCCCTTTCTACCAGAATTTAGTAGGTCAATAAAACGAATAGCATTGTGGTTTAAGGTACTATTAAAGGAAACAGCAAAATATTCACTTTGCTTAACCGGCTTTTTGTTCTGATTTATTGCCTCCGAACCATTTTCAGAAAAATAATCGATGTGATGAATGAGTGGATTCAACTTCTTCAGTCGCTTCGTTCCCCTTCGCTCATTTCTCCATGGATGCTCTTTTTTATAAAGTTGTGCCAAGAGAAAATCCTTTTTCCAAAGGGTAACCTGATGAGACATTAAAAAATTTGATGTCTTATTATCTATCGTAGCTACATTAAAACCCTCAACAAAATGATCTGAAGGTATTGTATCGTATACGCCAGAACTATGGAGCTTAACCTGCTGACAGTTATTCTGCGTTGCAAACTCAAATAAATGCTTAAAGAAATCAGCGTTTACAGGTTTGCTCATCCACATATCCTCCTGAAAGTAAAGCACATAATCCTCCTCCATGCTATTTAGTAAGGTAGCCAATCGGTCTGCCCAGGCTCCCTTTCCGGATTTGATATTCTGAAAGCCATTTACTTTTGCATCGTTAACCTCTGTTGCAAAATAGTAATTACAGGGAATTTCAAAATCCCAGTTTTTTGAAAAGAAATAGTCGAAGCCTTTATATAAAAACTCATATCGATCACAGGCGTGAACTAATAAAGCGACATTATTCTGGTTTTTCGGCATTAAGTAGTAATAAAATGGTTTGCAAAGCTACTTAAATTGCATCTGTTTATGAACCGGAATTTTACCCAGGAAATGAATTTGGAGCACTTAACTTTAGATTCAGCCAACCACTTACATTAAATCAGTTTATCCTACTAAAAACATAGATTTTATCTTGCCTTTCGCTACGAAAATATGACGATTGGGAATGCTTTTCATGCTTAAAGATAGTTGCCTTTTTGTTACCTTTGCGGGAAATTTATTATTCATACCGCATGAGCTTAAATATCCATTACAAGGAAGATTTTCAAAATCGCCATATTGCACCAAATGAGGCAGATACTGCTGAAATGTTGGACGTTGTTGGCGTAAACTCGATTGATGAGCTGATTGAACAAACAGTTCCGGCAACGATCAGGTTAAAACAACCGCTCAACTTGCCTGCAGCAAAGTCAGAAACTGAATATCTTGGCGCTTTAAAACAAACTTCATTGTTGAATAAAGTTTTCAAGAGCTTTATCGGTCAGGGTTATTATGATACCATTACGCCGGGAGTAATTTTGCGTAATGTGTTCGAAAATCCAGGATGGTATACGCAATATACGCCTTATCAGGCAGAAATTGCACAAGGTCGTTTACAAGCCTTGTTGAATTTCCAAACGATGGTAATTGATTTAACCGGAATGGAAATTGCTAACGCATCTCTTCTAGATGAAGGTACAGCTGCGGCTGAAGCGATGTTTATGCAATACAGTACGCGTAAAAATCAGGCTGCTAAAAAGTTCTTCGTTTCTGAATTGCTTTTTGCACAAACCATTGATATCTTAAAAACACGTGCCAATCCTTATGGGATTGAATTGGTTATTGGCAATCATGTTGATTTTGTTGCTACAGAAGATTTCTTCGGGGCAATTGTTCAATATCCGGCAGGTAACGGCGAGGTTTTCGATTACCGAAACTTTGCTTCAGAATTGCACAATCAAAATATCAAATTAACCGTTGCTGCCGATATTTTAAGCTTAACTTTATTAACTCCTCCGGGAGAATGGGGGGCTGATATTGTAGTGGGTACCACCCAGCGTTTTGGTATTCCGATGGGCTTTGGCGGGCCACATGCTGCATTCTTTGCAACTAAAGAAGAATACAAACGTTCAATTCCGGGCCGTATCATAGGTGTAACTATTGATACCCATGGAGATTACGCTTTGCGTATGGCGTTGCAAACCAGAGAGCAACACATCCGTAGAGATAAAGCAACATCTAACATTTGTACAGCGCAGGCGTTATTGGCGATCATGGCTGGTTTTTATGCAGCTTATCATGGTCCGAAAGGATTAAAAGCAATAGCAGAGCGTACACATGGTTTAGCAGTAAGTTTAGCCTCGACTTTAAAAGGCTTAGGCTTTGAACAATTAAACTCCACATATTTCGATACCATTCGTTTCGATTTGGGTGATTTAAAAGGTGGCATCCAATCGGGTTGTATTGATAACGAAATCAATTTAAATTATGTTGGTAATGTTGCTACTATTTCCATAGATGAAACAACCACTTTTGCTGATGTCGCATTAATTGCGAAGATTTTTGCTAAAGTTAAAGCCATCGCTGCCGATCAGGTAGAGGTAATAGAAAATGTTGAAACAGCTATTCCTGAAGCTCTACAACGTACTTCTACTTATTTAGCACACCCAATTTTCAATTCGCATCACTCTGAACACGAAATGTTGCGTTATATTAAATCCTTAGAGGCAAAAGATTTATCGCTTTGCCATTCAATGATTGCCTTGGGTAGCTGTACCATGAAATTAAATGCAACGGCAGAAATGATTCCGGTTACCTGGTCTCACTTCGGTAGGGTTCACCCGTTTGCACCAGCCGATCAGGTGTTGGGTTATTATTCGGTTTTCAATGAGCTGGATAAATGGTTAAGCGAAATTACCGGCTTCGCCGCAATGAGTTTACAGCCAAATGCTGGTGCCCAGGGCGAGTATGCCGGTTTAATGGTTATTCGTGCTTATCACCATGATAGGGGAGATTTTCACCGTAATGTGGCATTAATTCCTGCTTCTGCCCATGGTACAAATCCAGCTTCTGCAGCAATGGCAGATATGAAAATTGTTGTGGTTAAATCTTTAGAAAATGGAAACATTGATGTAGAGGATTTGAAGGCCAAAGCAGAATTGCATAAAGACAATTTATCTTGTTTGATGGTTACTTACCCGTCAACGCATGGTGTATTTGAAGAAAGCATTATCGAAATTTGTGAAACTGTTCATGCTAACGGCGGACAGGTTTATATGGATGGTGCAAATATGAACGCACAGGTTGGGTTAACAAGCCCGGCCAATATCGGTGCTGATGTTTGTCACTTAAACTTACACAAAACCTTCTGTATCCCTCACGGTGGCGGAGGTCCTGGTATGGGTCCAATTGGGGTGGCAAAACACCTTGTTCCATATCTTCCAGGTCATGCAGTGGTAGATATTGATAAAGGAAAATCAATTTCTGCGGTATCGTCTGCACCTTGGGGTTCGGCTTCAATTTTGATTATATCTCATGCTTATATTGCCATGATGGGTGCTGAAGGGTTAACCAACGCTACCAAATATGCAATCTTAAACGCGAATTATATGAAGGCTCGTTTAGAGCAACATTATCCGGTGCTTTATTCAGGTGCTCAGGGGCGTTGCGCACACGAGATGATTTTAGATTGCCGCTCATTCAAAGCTTTCGGAATCGAAGTAGTGGATATTGCAAAACGTTTAATGGATTATGGTTTCCATGCGCCAACGGTTTCCTTCCCGGTTGCTGGCACCTTAATGGTTGAGCCAACAGAATCTGAGCCTAAGCATGAGTTAGATCGTTTTTGCGACGCATTAATCGCGATCAAAAAAGAGATCTCTCAGGTAGAAAATTTAACTTTTGATAAACTAGATAACCCGCTTAAAAATGCACCTCATACGGTAGCTGTAATTACTTCTGACGTATGGGAACATGCTTATAGCCGTCAAACAGCAGCATTCCCACTGCCTTACGTGTTAGAACGCAAGTTCTGGCCATCAGTAGGTCGCGTAAATGATAGTCATGGTGATCGCTCATTAATTTGTGCTTGTCCGCCAGTAGAGAGTTACTTAGAGGAAATAGTACCTTAATCAAGGCTGAAGGCACAGGGTTAAAGGTTTCCTTCCAAAGCAAAGACCAATTCCGTCATTGCTGAGGCACGAAGCAATCTCATTAGATACAAATCATCTGCAAGTTTTATGAATCTATTTTCATGAAGCCTGCAGATTTTTTTGTTATGAGCAGTAGCAATAGAACGAATCATCCATAGCAGATGTCAAAAACTCACCAGGTTGGTGCAAGTTTAAATAAACGTTGATTAAACTAAATCAATATTTTTGCGTCCATAGAATGATTTTAAATAAATCTATTACTTTTGAAAAAGTTAACATAGGTCAATAATAAAGGATGTGCCTGAGTTATATCTTTGTATCACAATTAAAAAAACCAAACATGAAATTAAAAATCACTTCAATCTTCTTATTAGTGGCAGTAGTATCATTGTCAGCTTTTAAAAGCCCGGTTAAGCCAGTAGCTTATACTGTTGACCCTGCAAAATCTACCATCACTTGGATTGGTAAGAAAGTTACAGGTTCTCACAACGGAACAATTGCTTTACAATCAGGAACTTTAAATGTTGATGGTAAAAAAGTAACTGGTGGAACTTTCACTATCGATATGAACTCGATCAAAGATGCAGATGGTAGTGCGAAATTAGAAGGTCACTTAAAAGCTGATGATTTTTTTGGAACAGCTAAATTCCCAACTTCAACTTTTGTAATTACTAAAGTTGCAGGTTCTGGTGCTAAATTAACAGTTACCGGTAACTTAACTATCAAAGGAATCACTAAGCCAGTAACTTTCCCAGCTACTGTTGCAGTAAACGCTGATGGTACTGTTTCTGCTTTAGCAGGAAAAATTACTGTAGATAGAACTAAATATGATATTCGTTACGGTTCGAAATCATTCTTTGATAGCATTGGCGACAAAGCAATTGATGATAACTTCGAAATCGGCGTTAAATTAGTAGCTAAGAAATAAGCATTGCAGTCTCTTTCGAAAGAAGAACGCAACGCATAAAAAAAGGTCTCGGCATTAATGGAGGGCACTGAAAAAGTCCCTGAATTGAAAAGGATAAAAGGAGTAGAAACTAGTTTTTCTGCTCCTTTTTTTGTATTTTAAAGGTGTATTATTACTGCTTTTAAGATGCTTCTTCAACAACAACAAATCCAGTTTAGCGAGTTTTCCAGGCTTTATGAGCTGATTGTTCCCAAAGAGAACTTGCTGCGCAAGATTAATGAGCTTATAGATTTTGGTTTTGTATATGATGAGCTCCTACATAAATACTGCCCGGACAACGGGCGTAATGCTGAGAGTCCGGTACGCATGTTTAAATACTTGCTTTTGAAAACTATATTCAGCGTTTCAGATGTCGATGTGGTAGAGCGTTCTCGCTATGATATGTCCTTCAAATATTTTATGGAGATGTCCCCGGAGGAAGATGTGATCAATTCAAGCTCATTGACCAAGTTCCGAAAGCTCCGCCTTAAGGATATGGACCTTAAACCTTCTAATTGGCAAAACCGTTTCCCTGGCCTTGGAAAAAGGCATTATTAAATCCAGGTTCATCATTGTCGATGCGACGCATTCACTTTCCAGATCCAATCCATACTCACCTATTGAAATGCTCAGGCAACGCTCGAAACTGCTTCGAAAGGCAGTGTATTTAATGGATGATGATCTTAAGGGGCAGATGCCTGAGAAAAATGATTCAAATGATATCCTTAAAGAAATAGCATACTGCAAGGAGTTACAAAAACTTATCGAGTCTGATGAAGCATTAAGTGAGATTCCTGCTGTGAAAGAGAAGCTAAACCTCTTAAAGGAAACAGTGGATGATACCCGGGAGAGTTATGCTATAACCAAAGATATGGATGCCAAGGTTGGCCATAAAACAGCTGACAGCAGTTTTTTTTGGTTAGAAAACTCATTTGGCAATGACAGAGGAACGTAGGATAACGGCCGCTGTTGTCACCTCAGCTGAGAAGGGCGATGGTCCTGAGTTGCCAAAATTATTGAACCAGACACAGTCAAATGGAATGGAGGTTGATACTATCATAGGTAATGCAGCCTATGCCGGCAAGAACAACCTTAAGCTTAAGGATTTGAACGGAAATAAGATTAAGATTGTTGCCAGGATGAACCCTGCTATTACTCATGGTACCAGAAAAGAGGAAGAAAAGTTTGATTACAGCAAAGACGCTGATATGTTCGTATGTCCTGCAGGGCACCTGGCTATGTATAAACGGGTGCAGGGCAAAAAGGTAGATAAGAGCAATCAGGTGATGACCTATTATTTCGATATCGAAAAATGCAAAGTATGCCCGCTAAAGGATGGCTGCTACAAAGCAGAAGCCAAAAGCAGGACGTACTCGGTTGCAATAAAACCAGATGAGCACAAAGAGCAGGAAATATTCCAACAGAGCGAGTAATTCAGGGAAAAGTCAAAACACAGATATAAAATTGAGGCGAAAAATAGTGAAGTGAAAAATGTGCATGGATATGACAGAGCAAATTCCTATGGCCTTGAAAGCATGAGAATGCAAGGTGCACTTGCGATATTCGTAGTAAATCTAAAAAGAATACTAGAACTCTAAAGCGGGATCATATTACCAAAAAAAACATGGCAAAAAGGGCCATAAAACGCTGAAATTCGTCGAGAGAACTTAATGAATTGGAATTAGTAAAAAATATAAAAACACTCAAACAACAAAAAGCGGATGGAGATCTTATGACCTACTCATCCGCTCATCTTTTTATAGACCATTTTAAGTCTACTTTTTCAGTGCCCTCCTTTAATGTCGAGACCTTTTGCTTTTTGGACTGTAAATCGTATGTCGTTTTTCTTTGAGCGTTTTTCTTTTTTAGCCCTATACCTTAGTCTTGCTGTTTAAGCTTTAGACTTTAAGCGTCAGTATTCACATTATCTAATCTTAAATCCACCTTCAATTTCATCTACGAAAGCCGTTGTCTGTTCTTTACTGTGGTAAAACAAGCATTCCCAGTTTTCTGCAGCTGCTTTTTTTCCAAACTCTTTTCTAAGCTCCATGGCTTTGCGTCCATCGAAGTCATATTTCGCTATAAAGTTTTTAATCAGTTCGCCCGGTTCTGGTAAAACATCACCTCCAAAAAATACTTTTGCATTGCCTTCTGTTAATAGAAAAACCTGGTGGTTCGGACAATGTGCGCCTGTTAATTCATATGCGATGGTTTCATCTAAATTACCATCTCCTTCTACAAATTTTAGCTGTGCATTGCGCTGCACAATATCAAAGATATCAGTATGGTAAGAGTCTGATGTACTACTGAATGCAGTTTCCCATTCACCGCGGTTAATCACATATTCAGCATCTGGGAAACTAAGTTCCATTTTTCCTTCTGGATGTTTATGGACCATTCCACCGGAGTGATCATAATGCAAATGCGACATCAAAACTTTTGTCACATCCGTTGGATCAAAGCCGACATTCCGGATATTTTTATGTAAAATTAATTCTCCCTGCTCATCGCTGAAACCCAGCCCAGTATCAAAAAGAACTAAATCATTTTTCAGTTCCACCAAGAAAGGCTGAACATTGATGAAAAGCGATGCCGGTCTATCTTTGAAACTGTGAATCGCAGAATCGAAAGGAATGAATTTTTTTGTTGCGTCAACCGAATAGGTTCCTTCGAATAGGGTGTGAACTTGCAAGGTAATGGAGATTTAAATTAAAAAAGTATATTTACTGTTCGGAAACAAATATAATGGAAAAAAGATGGGTGCCGACATCAATTTGTAATGATGACACGGTAAAGAACATAGCGGAACAACTTAATATAGACAGATCATTAGCTCAAATTTTAGTACAAAGAAACATTTGCGACTTTGATCAAGCCAAATACTTTTTCAGACCAGAACTGGCTCATTTACATGATCCGTTTTTGATGAAAGACATGGATAAAGCGATTCAAAGAATAGAAAATGCATTATCCTCACATGAAAAAATTCTAATTTATGGCGATTATGATGTAGATGGAACAACCTCTGTAGCGCTCGCATATAGTTTTTTCTCACAGCTTACCCAAAACATAGAATATTATATTCCAGACCGTTACCTGGAAGGTTATGGCATTTCTACAGCCGGAATAGATTACGCAAACGAAAATGGGTTTTCATTAATCATTGCATTAGATTGTGGTATTAAATCATTGGATAAAGTGGATTATGCAAACAGTTTTGGCATCGATTTTATCATCTGCGATCACCATTTACCTGGGGAGGAAATTCCTAAAGCAGTTGCAGTTTTAGATCCAAAACGGTTAGATTGTGATTATCCTTTTAAAGAACTGGCAGGCTGCGGAATCGGCTTTAAATTGGCTCAGGCATATGCACAAAAGCACAACCATCCAGACGAAACCTATCTTCAATACCTGGATTTAGTAATGGTTAGTATCGCTGCTGATATTGTTCCGGTAGTAGGAGAGAACAGAATCTTGGCATATTATGGTTTAAAGAAGCTCAATACAAATCCCTGCGAAGGTTTACGGGCATTGATGGAAGTTTCCGGAAAAACAGAAAATTATACCATTACAGATGTGGTGTTTACCTTAGGTCCAAGAATTAATGCTGCTGGCAGAATCGACCATGCAAAACATGCGGTAGCGATGTTACTTTGCCAGGTAGACAGCAATTCATTAGAACAAAGTGAATCGATTAATCTTAAGAATACAGAACGTAAAACTTATGATCAAGACATTACCAGGGAGGCTCTTGCTTTAATTGGCGATAGTGACATTCTTATAAACCGTAAAACCACGGTGGTGTTTAATGAAAACTGGCATAAGGGGGTTATCGGGATCGTAGCATCAAGGCTTACCGAGAAGTATTATCGTCCAACAATCGTTCTCACTAAATCTAACGGACAAGTGGCGGGATCGTGTCGCTCTGTAGTTGGGTTCGATCTATATGAGGCGCTTAGCGGATGCGCAGACCTGCTGGATCAATACGGTGGACATAAGTTTGCCGCTGGGTTAACCATGCAGGAACATAATGTAGAAGCTTTGGCGAATAAATTTGAAGAAATTGTTTCTGCTTCCATTACCGAAGAACTACTTACCCCGATGATTAAGATTGATGCAGAGATTGAACTGGCACAAATTGATGGCAAATTTTTTAGGGTTTTATCGCAAATGGGCCCCTTCGGACCAGAAAACTTATCTCCGGTATTTGTGTCGAATCAAGTGTATTTAGATCGGGCCCCAATGGCTGTTGGTGCAAATCATTTAAAAATTAATATAAAGCAACAAAATTCGCCTACTTTTGAATGTATCGCCTTTGGCTTGGGAGAATTTCAGAATCTTTTACAACCAAAGGTTCCATTTTCTGTTTGTTATACAATTGAAGAAAATGTTTGGCGGGAAAAACGCAGACTACAGTTAAATATTAAAGGAATTAAAATAAAAGAGTAAGGTTAAAAGAATAAGGAAAAAAATATAATAGCTTAACCGCCCAGTTTTTCCTTGATCTTCGTTCTTTTCTCCATAAATAAATATGAATGATATTACGAGCCGAAAATCTGGTTAAAAAATATAAGCAACGAACCGTTGTGAATGATGTATCCTTCAGCGTAAGCCAAGGTGAAATTGTCGGCCTGTTGGGCCCGAATGGAGCTGGTAAAACGACTTCATTTTACATGATTGTCGGTTTAATTAAGCCAAACGAAGGGCGTATTTTTCTGGAAGACGAAGACATTACGCAAGATGCCATGTACCGCAGGGCACAAAAGGGTATCGGTTATCTGGCTCAGGAAGCATCAGTATTCAGGAAACTTACCGTTGAAGACAATATTCTGGCGATTCTGGAAATGAGTAGCCTGAGTAAGGAAGAACAAAAAGATAAATTAGAGGAACTTATTAACGAGTTCAGTTTACACAAAGTTCGAAAAAATCGCGGTGATTTATTGTCAGGAGGTGAGCGAAGAAGAACAGAAATTGCCCGTGCACTTGCTGCAAACCCTAGTTTCATCTTGTTAGATGAACCATTTGCGGGCGTAGACCCCATCGCGGTAGAAGAAATTCAAAGTATTGTTGCCAAACTAAAACATAAAAACATTGGTATTTTAATTACCGATCACAATGTTCAGGAAACACTCTCCATTACGGATAGGGCTTATTTGCTTTTTGAAGGTAAAATTCTTGAACAAGGTGTGCCGGAGGTTTTAGCAGAGAATGAAATGGTTCGGAAAGTGTATCTGGGATCAAACTTTGTATTGAAACGCAAAAAATTTGATATTTAACCACAAAGCATGGCGATTGTAAATTCAATTTTTACCTGGTTGATGAAAAAGCGGATTCATCAGATCGAGCTTTTTATGAAATATCCATATGATGTGCAACAGGAATGGTTTCATAATTTAATTGATAGTGCAGAAAATACGGAATGGGGCAGAATGTATAATTACAAATCTATACTCACCCCTCAACAATATCAGGAGCGTGTTCCTATTCAAAATTACGATACACTTAAGCCATATATCGAAAGAATGCTGGCTGGCGAACAGAATATTTTATGGCCGTCAGATATTAAATGGTTTGCAAAATCATCAGGCACCACAAGCGACAGGAGTAAATTTATTCCTGTTTCCAAAGAATCTTTAGAAGAATGCCATTTTAAAGGAGGCAAAGATATGCTCTCCATTTATTGCAATAACCGCCCAGATAACCAGATGTTTACGGGTAAAGGGCTTGTTTTGGGAGGTAGCCACCAGGTAAATCAATTAAATGAAGACTGCTTTTATGGTGACTTATCAGCTGTGCTAATAAAAAATTTACCCATTTGGGCAGAGTTTTACCGTACACCTGATATGTCTATCGCATTGATGGATAATTACGAAATTAAAATGGATAGGATGGCTGAAGCCACTATTCAGGAAAATGTAACCAGTATTTCAGGGGTGCCAACCTGGACAATCGTCTTGGCTAAAAAGGTGCTGGAACTTACTGGGAAAAGTAATCTATTAGAGGTTTGGCCAAATTTGGAAGTCTACATTCATGGCGCGGTTAATTTTGCGCCATATCGCGAACAGTTTAAACAACTTATTCCTTCTGCTGAGATGTATTATCTGGAGACTTATAATGCTTCTGAAGGCTTTTTCGGAATTCAGGATCAGGATAATTCTGAAGAAATGCTGCTGATGTTAGACTATGGTATTTTCTACGAATTTATTCCAATGGAAAATATTGGCGAAGATAACCCGAAAGCATTATTGCTCGGCGAAGTAGAGCTTAATAAAAATTATGCCATCGTAATTTCTACAAATGGTGGTTTGTGGCGCTATATGATTGGCGATACCATCCAGTTTACTTCGCTTTCGCCTTATCGGATAAAAATTACCGGCCGTACCAAACACTTTATAAATGCCTTTGGCGAAGAATTAATCATCGATAATGCAGAGCAGGCTTTGAAAAAGGCGTGCCAAGGAACTGGTGCAGAAATCAAAGATTATACCGCCGGTCCTATTTATTTTGAAGGCGAAAAAGCTGGCGGACATGAGTGGATTATCGAGTTTGATAAACAACCCCATGAGTTTGAACAATTCGTGGATATCCTTGATGAAACTTTGAGAGAGATAAATTCAGATTACGATGCGAAGCGCTTCAATGATATGGCGTTGTGCAGGCCAAAAGTACATAATGCCCCGGCAAATACTTTTTACAATTGGCTTAAAGCAAAAGATAAATTGGGTGGACAACACAAGGTGCCCCGCTTGGCAAATGAGCGAAAATATGTTGATGATATTTTGGAAATGATGAAAAGTTATGCCTAATATATTATTTACATTTGCATTAGTTGAAATTAACAAACTATGGAAGCTACAGGAAGACTGCCAATATTCAATTAGAGCTCTTAAAATCAAATGGACAAGCTTTGGGATGAACAGAATTTGACCGATGAAACTTATGGAATCTTGGAAAAATGATCACCTGAGGAAGAAAGAGCATTAATGAAAGTCATATTAGATATTAATGCATTACTGGTTTCTATTCCAAGAAAGTCGAGATATAGACCAATCTTTGATGCATTAGTAGACTACTTAACCTTAAAGATGTTGAAAAGATTGAAATCTATTTTGAATGGAAATTAATCTTAGCTGATGATAATAAGTATGTAAATGCATATGTTTCCAGTAGCTCAAATTATTTTGTGACAAATGACCATCATTTTAAAATCTTAAATCAAGTAGATTTTCCGACAATACACTTCTTATCAATTGATGAATTTTTATTTATCGTTAAATAATTGCCTTATTTTTAAGCTGAAAGTAAATTGAGAAAAAACATCAATTATTTCCAAATCGCGTGGCTTTTATTCTTCACTTATTTTTTTCTCCTCATGTTGAAGATTACATTACGCTATCTGCCATTTGGAAGTGAAGTCGCTTTTCTCCAGATTAAGCAAACAGAAGTAGTTAAGAACAATGCATATCTTCCTATTTTTTATCTTCATGTCTACAGTGCAATATTCGTTTTGCTGGCTGGTTTCACACAGTTTAATCCTAGAATTTTAGGGAAGAACCCCGTGCTTCATCGAGTGGTTGGTTATTTATATGCAGGTTTTGTATTGCTGTTGGCGGCACCATCTGGCATCTATATTGGATGGTTTGCCAACGGAGGTTTAATCGCTCAAACATCATTTATAGTATTGGGTATTTTTTGGTTTTGCTTTACTGCAAATGCAATTAAACTCATCATTGAAAGAAAAATCAAAGCGCATAGAAATATGATGTACCGAAGCTTCGCATTAGCTACATCTGCTATTACGTTAAGGCTTTGGAAAGTTATTTTAGTATATTTATTTCATCCCGCCCCAATGGACGTGTATCAGGTAATTGCCTGGCTAGGTTGGATCCCCAATTTGTTAATCGCCGAGTGGCTGATTAGAAAAAAAAATCTCTGATGAAAAAAAGTTTAATACTCTCCATTCTCGCCATTTCACTGCTGGCTTGTAAAGACACCAAAAAGGTTGGAAAGGGCAACACGACCAAAATTGCCATTCCTCAACAGGAAATTCACAAAGAACTCTATGGTTTTTGGATTGGCGATTTTGCAGCGGATGAGGAGCTTGAATATGAAGGCGATATGTCTGATGCCGTAGAAAAACTCAATATCAATATTAAAAAAATCACTAAAGATACTGTCATTGCCCAAAGCGTAGTTTCAGGAAATAGTCGTCCATTGTTTGGTCAGCTTTCGGATGATGGTGGTAAAATTACTTTCACACTCGATGAACCCGGCACAGATAAATACGATGGAAAATTTGAAATTACACTAGTTGGTGATACGCTCATTGGAAAATGGAATGCGTTTCAAACCGCAGTAAAATGGCCTGAAAAAAAATTCAAGTTATTAAAAAGGAAATTTATCTATAATGCTAATCTGATGTTGCCTAACGAGGCCAGTTACATAGACTGGAGTGAACATAAAATGGTTAAAACGCTGGATACGTTAGAAGATGGAACCATAGACTCCTTGAATGCAAATGCTTTTTTTAGAAGCGCATCTGCAGAGATATTCAAATTAAATGCATCGTCAGCATTGCTCACAGAAGCGGATGTGAAAAATTTGCGGAAGCTCGACCTACAAATTATTAAGAATACGATTTTCGCCCGACATGGTTATGCTTTTAAAAAGCAGATTTTCAGGAATTTTTTCGATCCGGTGGAGTGGTATGTGCCAATCAAGGATAATGTTGATAACGATTTAACGGCTATCGAAAATAAAAATGTAAAGTTATTGGATCGCTTTACCAAATATGCTGAAGATAATTATGACACTTTTGGCCGTTAATTTGTGAGGAATGAACTATGAAGTTGAACAGGCAGAAAATATTAGATTTCTTCAGAAAATCTGAGAATAGGGCAACCGTAATATTGAAAGATAAATCAAAAGCTAATAAAACCATTAAAGATGCTTTAGGTAAGGCAATTACCAATAAAGGAGCGCTAGATGGTGTTTGGGCAAAGATGGTGCTGTTATTTGGGGTAGCTAAAGATTATGTGAATGGTGAGTACACAGAAATTCCCAAGAGATCTATTGTAGCTATTTTAGGTGGTTTGATTTACTTCTTGTCACCGATTGATGTTATTCCGGATTTTGTACCCTTTCTAGGATTTATCGACGATATTTTTATCCTTAACCTCGTTTACAAGCAGTTGATCAAGGATCTGGAAAAATATAAAGAATGGAAAGATAGTCAGGCGCAAATTATTGATATTGATGGAGGCACAATCTAACTTTGTTGATTGGCTTAGCCAGCACTTGCTTAGTTGTCCTTTTAAGGCGAATTTCGGCATTGATTGCCCGGGATGTGGCTTCCAGCGATCGGTAATTGCCTTATTGAAAGGAAACTTTTTAACATCGCTAACGTTATACCCTGCAACAATTCCATTTTTGTTTGTTGTAATTTTTTTGCTCGTGCACTTGAAGTACGACTTCAAATTTGGAGCCTGGATCATTAAAATTACAGTTGCTACTATTGCAGTAATTATCTTAATCAATTACATTTATAAAATATACACTCATCAACTTATCATCTAAATTATGTCAGAAGAACAGGAAAAACCTCAGGAAAACCAACCAATTAATTTAAACAAAGGTGAAATACCACAAGCCAACTCTGGAAATACAGGTTATACCACACCACCGCCCTTTCAACAAAATCCACCTTTTGGACAGTTTGGCGGAGGCATGGGGCAGCAAAATTTACCTAATGCCACCGCTGCTTTAGTATTGGGTATTGTAGCCATCCCTGCCTGCTGTTTCTATGGTATCTTCGGATTAGTTTTTGGGATTATTGCCTGGGTTTTAGGCGCTGGAGATGTGAAAAAATATGAACTAAATCCAAGCTTATATACCGAATCATCGTATAAAAATGCAAAAGCAGGTAAGATATGCGGAATGATTGCAACTATTTTAAGTATTGTTTTCATTGCGTTGGTAATCTTAGTTATTGTAGGTGCAATTACAAATCCCGCTGGTTACGATCAATTCTTTAGAGGAATAAAATAACACGCTGCTAATTTTACGTAAAGAATATAAATCGGATGACGCATGCCATCCGATTTTCTTATTTTTGTATCATTGAAATTGTAAATAAAAACTAACGATAATGTATCCAGAATATTTAGTAGAACCAATGCGTAAGGAATTAACTAACGTAGGTTTTGAAGAATTAAAAAATGCAGAAGATGTAGACCAGGCGATTAAAGGCGAAGGTACTGTATTGGTTGTTGTAAATTCGGTGTGTGGTTGCGCAGCAGCAAATGCTCGTCCGGCTGCAAGAGCAGCAGCAGCACATGAAAAACATCCTAATAAATTAGTAACCGTTTTTGCAGGTATGGAAAAAGAAGCTGTAGATAAAGCTAGAAGTTATATGATGCCATTTCCTCCATCATCACCAGCGATGGCACTTTTCAAAGATGGTAAATTGGTTCACATGATCGAACGTCATCAAATTGAAGGAAGACCAGCACAAATGATTGCTGATAACCTTATCGGTGCTTTTGAACAATACTGCTAGTTATAAACGATAAAAGAACAAAGAGCAAGGATTAAAGATATGATGTCTGGCAACCCTTGATCTTTGTTCCTTGCTCCTTCATCTTTACTCCTAGAAGTCTTTATTAAGCAATTTCTCCAGTTCTCCAAACGAGACGTTCATTCTCACCCGGCCCTGCTTGGCATAAGATATTTCACCTGTTTCTTCTGAGATAATTACTGCAACCGCATCCGTGGTTTCAGAAACGCCAATCCCAGCACGATGTCTTAATCCAAATTGAGAAGGCAGCTGGTCATTATCTGTTAAAGGTAGAATACAACTCGCACTTTTAATTTTATTCTCCGAAATTACTACTGCACCATCATGTAATGGACTGTTCTTCTGAAAAATACTTTCGAGCAAACGTTTAGAGATTTTAGCATCAACTACCTCACAACTATTAGCGAAGAACTGTTCATCATAAAACTTTACAAAAACGATCAAAGCACCCGTTCTTGTTTTCTTCATCGTTTTGCAGGCATCTATAATTGGTTTGATGCGAGTGAGGTTATTTCTTTCTATTTCCTTTCTTCCAAACAGATATCCCCACCAGGCCTTATTTTTTTGTAGAAATGCATTCTTTCCTATCAACAATAGAAACCTTCTGATTTCAGGATGGAAGATCACAATTAAAGCGATGATGCCCACACTCATAAATTTCTCTATGATGGTGGTCAGCAATTCCATGTGCAGGCCTTTTACAACCCAATAAAATACAGTAATAATGAACATGCCCACCAGCAGGTTCACCGCTAGGGTATTACGGATCAGCGTATAAACATAATAGATCAAAAGTGCAACCAGCACAATGTCTACTACATCGGTTACGGAAATTTTAAGAAAATCGAAATCAAATCCTTTCATTAAGGGCAATTTATGAAAATAAGTTTAAAGTCTTTTACTGATCACAATCCTGTTTAGATAATTAACCGTTTAGTCTTTTCAATAATTCAATACATTCTATGGCTTCTTTCACATCATGAACCCTCAAGATTCCAGCACCTTTTTGCACGGCAATGGTATGTAAAACAGTTGTGCCATTTAATGCATTAGCAGCAGTAGTATTAAGGGCTTTATAAATCATTCCTTTACGAGAAAAGCCCACAAGTAGCGGAAGCTTAAAAATCTTGAAAGCATCAAGCTGATGAAGTAACTCGTAATTATGCTCCATGGTTTTGCCGAAACCAAATCCGGGATCGATAATAATGTCATGAACGTGTAGTGCTTTGAGTTGGGCCACCTTTCTGGCCAGATAATCAATCACCTCGAGAGTTACATGCTCATAAGATGGATTTCTATGCATGTTTTGTGGGGTGCCTTGCATATGCATCAACATATAAGGTACTTGCAACTTCGAGACAGTTTCGAACATTCGTTCGTCCATATCGCCAGCCGAGATATCGTTAATAATATGGGCGCCAGCGAGTATCGCATCTTTTGCAACGCCCGCCCTAAAAGTATCCACAGAAATAATGGTTTCAGGAAATTCTTCCATGATACTTTCTATTACTGGAAGCAAGCGATCTGCCTCCTCATTCTCAGAAATGTCTTTTGCTCCTGGTCTGGAAGAATAGCCACCAATATCAATAAATGTAGCGCCATCTTTTAAAAAACTTTCGGTTTTTAATAGGGCTTCATCTACAGACTTTGTTCTGCTGTTACTGTAGAAAGAATCTGGTGTAATGTTCAGGATAGCCATTACCTTTGGCGAACTTAAATCCAGAAGTTTTCCCTTGATATTTATACTTTGCCTGGGTTCAAAAAAGTTTTTTTCTGCCATGTTAAGCCCTTCGGATTTGAGTTTCACTATAAAAATGTATCTTTAGCTTTTGTTTTTTCACAACAAAAATACACTAAAACTTAATTAATATTGGCTTTGATACCAACAAATACCGCTGTAGAGTTTGATGAAGTGATTGCAGTTTGCAGATCATTGTTTTTGAAAAAAACGAAAGATTATGGAACTGCCTGGCGTATTTTAAGACCAAGTTCAATCACCGATCAAATCTTTATAAAAGCGCAACGTATTCGTACCCTGGAAGAGAAAAAGGTAAGTATGGTTGGTGAGGGCATTATCTCGGAGTATATTGGCATTGTCAATTACTGTGCAATTGCCATGATCCAGTTAACGCTAAGCGAGGCCGATCCACATGAACTGCCATTTGAGCAGGTAGCTAGCTTATTCGAAGAAAAAATAACGGAAACCAAAGAGTTAATGTTTGCTAAAAATCATGATTATGGAGAGGCCTGGAGAGATATGCGTGTAAGTTCTTTAACGGATCTGATCTTAATGAAGGTGTTTAGGGTGAAACAAATCGAAGACAATGATGGGCAGACGCTAGCTTCCGAAGGTGTAAAAGCCAATTATCAGGATATGCTTAATTATGCTGTATTTGCATTGATTAAGTTAGGCATTAGGTAACTTACAGCAAGGCTAAATAATCTTGCTTTGTTGCGGCAGATAAATTTTAAATAAATTAGTACTGATGAGAAATATACTTTTAAGCTTTTCCCGATTTTTTGTAGGCGCATTATTTATCTTTTCAGGGTTAATAAAGGCCAATGATCCGCTAGGATTTGGGTATAAGCTGCAAGAATATTTCGAGGTCTTCCACATGAATTTCTTGAGTCCGGTAGCCACTGGTATAGCGATTTTGCTTTGTACATTAGAAATTGTGTTTGGTGCGCTGTTGATTTTAGGCTTTTGGAGTAAAAAGGTGGCATGGGGGCTGTTGCTCTTAATTATCTTCTTTACACTATTAACATTTATCTCAGCTGCATTTAAAGTGGTAACCAGTTGTGGTTGCTTTGGAGATGCCATTCCACTCACGCCATGGCAATCCTTTACAAAAGATCTGATTTTATTAGTGTTGATTTTGATTATTTTTATCAATAAAAATGCAATTGAACCTTTACTTAAAAAAGCATCTACTCAGCGTAACGTTGCGCTCGCTGTAACTCTGTTATCGCTAGGTTTTGGCTTATATACTTATAATGTGTTGCCAGTAATCGATTTTCTTCCGTATAAGGTGGGTGCTCATATTCCTTCTTTGATGGTGATTCCGCCTGGAGAAAAACCGGATGAGTTTGAGATCATGTATCACCTCAAAAACAAGAAGACTAAAGCGGAAAAGGATATGAGTGATAAGGATTACCTTAAAACTGAAATCTGGAAAGATAATAGCTGGGAAATAATTGGGGAACCAGTTAAGCGTTTGGTGAAGAAAGGCTATGAACCAAAGATTAAAGATCTCGTCATCAGCGATGCTTCAGGTACAGATTATACTAAAGAAATTATTGAAAATCCTTACTACAGCCTCGTTTTTGTAGCATACGACTTAAAAAACACCAGCGAAAGTGCCATTGGTAAATTAAATGCCATTGCTATTAATGCCACGCAGCAGTTTAATATTCGTACTGTGTTATTAACCTCGAATGCGGCACAGGATGCAGAAGCTTTTGTAAAAAAGAATAACCTTTTTTCGGAAGTTTTTTATGCCGATGCAGTTCCGCTAAAAAGTATGGTGCGTGCTAATCCGGGAATTTTGTTATTAAAGAATGGGGTAGTGGTTAACAAGTGGCATAACCATAACATGCCAACATTCGATCAGCTAAGCAGGAAATACTTTGACGTACAATGATTGGATATGCCCTGAAAAAACTGCTTTACGGCCTTTTGGTAATGGGTGGCGTGGTGTTGGTCGTTTTTGTCCTGTTCAATATTTTGCCCGGAGACCCTGCTAGGATGACGATGGGACAACGTGCTGATGTACAGTCTCTAGAAGCGGTTCGGAAAGAATTTGGATTGGATAAATCGAAGCCAGTTCAATTTCTATTATATATTAATGACCTTTCACCAGTTAGTATGCTTGATAATGACGGTGCCACTCGGTCGAAATATAACTTTGTCAAGTTGATCGATTTTGACAGAAAAGTGTTAGCGCTGAAGTGGCCCTACTTACGCAGTTCTTATCAAACCAAGAGAGACGTAACGGCTATTTTATCAGAAACAGTTCCGAATACTTTTGTACTGGCACTAACCGCAATGATTTTCGCAACCGTAATTGGTGTTTTCCTTGGCGTGTTATCTGCGGTTTACAAAGATACCTGGATAGATAAATCTGCAAATGCCTTTGCTATTCTCGGTATTTCTGCACCGTCTTTTTTTGCAGGAATCATTATCGCCTGGATTTTTGGCTTTATGCTCAGTGATTATACAGGATTAAAGATGAGTGGAAGTTTATACTCATATGATCCTTTTAACGGTGAAATTTTAACCTTGAGAAATTTGTGGCTCCCTATGATTACTTTAGGTTTAAGGCCTTTGGCAATTATTGTGCAATTAACAAGAAGTGCAATGCTTGATGTTTTGGCGCAAGATTATATTCGTACAGCTAAAGCAAAAGGCTTAAGTAGAAATGCCATTATTTATAAACACGCTTTAAAAAACGCGATGAATCCGGTAATCACTGCAATTTCTGGTTGGTTCGCCTCCTTACTTGCAGGTTCGTTTTTTGTAGAATATATTTTCGGTTACAATGGTTTGGGCAGAACAACGGTTACAGCATTAGAAATGTCTGATTTTCCGGTAGTTATGGGGTCTATATTATTTATTGCATTTGTTTTTGTGGTGATCAATATACTGGTAGACATCCTTTATGCCTATGTAGACCCGCGTGTAAAATTGGCTTAACACCAACCATTATCAAATAAATCATTAACACTATTAACATGAATACTGAAGTTTCGCATTCCACATTAGCAGATTCAAAAGCTGGAGTTATCTTTTTGGTTGGCTATATGGGCTGTGGGAAGAGTACCAAAGCAAAACAATTGGCGCATCGTTTAGGCTGCCCGGTTATTGATTTGGATGGCGAGATTATAAATAAATCTGGAAAAACAATAGCCGAATTTTTTACTGCTTTTGGTGAAGGTGGGTTTCGTGATTACGAAAGTGAAATGCTAAAAAGCTTCAGTTACCCAGAACAATGTGTGGTTGCAACCGGTGGCGGATTGCCATGTTTTTTCGATAATATGGAGTGGATGAATGCTAATGGTACAACCGTTTACCTCCAGATGGAGCCTGCTCAATTGGTATCCAGATTGCAAAACAGGCAAAAGCGCCCATTAATCAAGGACCTCGACGACGCACAACTACTAGACTTTATTAACGAAAAGCTTTCTGAGCGTAATCCATTTTACACCCAGGCAAAAGTAATTGTAAATGCCTTCGATCTGGATGCAGAAAAGTTGGAAAAAGTGATAGCTGAAGCTTTTTAAGACGGTAAGTTATCATCGATTATCTTCGCAGATAGCAATGCAAGCGGAATTCCGCCACCAGGATGTACGCTCCCACCACAAAAATAAAGGCCATCAATTTTTGAGCTGAAATTTGGATGCCTTAAGAAAGCTGCAAATTGGTTATTTGAGCTATTTCCGTAAAGCGAACCTTGGTATGAACCTGTTTTACTTTCAATGCTTCTGGGATCAAGGATTTGCTCGCTAAGGATTTCCTGTGCTATATTTCTATTCAGAATGCGGCTAATTTTTTTGACAATATTTATTCTGGCTTCTTTGATTAATTGATCCCAGTTTTGTCCATTATTGGCCGGCACGTTAATCATTACAAACCAGTTTTCACTATCGTTTGGCGATTCTCCCCTAATGTGCTTTGCCGTAATATTAATGTAAACGGTAGGATCGTCGCAAATCACTTTCTGCTTCCAGATGGCATCAAATTCCCTTTTGTAATCTTTTGCAAAAAGGATATTGTGTAAGCCCAAATCGCTGTAATTTCCATCCATAGCCCAGTAGAAAATTAAGGCTGAACTGCTTCTTTCCTGGTTCAATAACTTCTTTGGGGCGTTGATGCCTTTAAGAAGATTTTTATAAGTGAACCAGATATCCAGGTTAGAAACTACAATTTCTGCTTTATAAATTTTATCGTAAACCTTTATGCCGTGTATCTTAGACTTTGATTCATCCGTAAATAGAATTTCTTCCGCTTTTTGGTTATAGTGAAATTTTATGCCTAATTCTTCAGCCAATTTTACCAAAGCGGTAACAATGCCATACATGCCATTTTTTGGAAGGAAAGCACCAAAGTGGTATTCAAAATGAGGAATAACATTTAAGGTAGCGGGTGCTTGGTAAGGATCGGAGCCATTATAGGTGGCATAGCGATTGAATAACTGGGCAATTCTTTCGTCCTTAAAAAAATGGTGGTTAGCTTTGCTTTGAGATCGGAAAGGATCGATCTGTAGAAATCTAAAAACAGATTTAAGTGTATCCCAGTGGAAGTAACTTTTTAATTTGTGTAATGTACGTTCTAAAAAAACACGGTGTGTGATGTTGTAAATGGTGGCACTTTTAGCCAAGAACCGATGTACCTCGTTAGCCGTAGAATTGGTCTTATCTGCTATCTCCTGCGCAAAGGCCGCGGTGTCAGATTTGGCGGTTAACCTTAATCCATCTTCATAGAAATAGCGACAAACTTCTTTCAACTTGATATATTCGAAATAGTCTTTTGGGTTTTTACCTGCGAGCGTAAAAAGCTCATCAACATATTGGGGCATTGTAAAAAGACTGGGTCCGGTATCAAAGCGGAAACCTTTCATTTTAATCTCCCCAAGTTTGCCGCCTGGTTTCGAGCTGGCTTCGAAAACCTCAACACTATAACCTTTTATAGCCAGTCGAATCGCGGAGGCAATTCCGGCAACTCCTGCTCCGATAACTATTGCTTTTGGCATTGAATTACTTTAATTCTGTTAAATAAATTTGTGTTTGCTTTTCAATTTCACCACTGGCGAATTTGATCGCAGAACCTACTTTGGTTGTTTCCTTTTTTACAGGCAACTGATTCACCGTTGCTAAAGCATCAATATACCAATTCCTCCAATCCTGAAGAATATGTTTTTCATCTGCGGCATTTTTTCCTTCAGCAATTGCTTTTTTACTCAAATCAAATTCCGTTTTTAAACGAATCAAACCATCATTTTTAATTTGAGTAACCGTTATGGCTGCCAGGGCTTCATCAGCAGAGATCAAGCTGTAAGCTGCTGTTAATGCACAAACACCTACGTTTTTCATTTCCGTTGCTGATACGTTGGCAATTCGATCATTGTCTGTATGATAAAATACATCAGTAAAATGCCACATCAATAAGCCGGGAATTTTATTTTGTAAGAAGGGTGTGTGGTCGCTTCCACCTTCGAATGGATTATAATTAACCGTCCAGTTCGCAAATTTCCCCTGAGCTTTGCAGATATCGAAGATGAAGTCATTAAAGTAATGTGGGAAAAGATTTTGTTCTTTCACATCTCCAGCGCCCCATTCGGTATGTTTATCATTTCCTCTGGTCCATATGGCGGAAGGATCCGGCATTTTCTCAATAAGAAACGAGCCGCCGGTTTTTCTGGTATCTTCGCCAACCATATCAAGGCTCATGCCCCACATAATGTTTTTTGCCCTCAGTGTATCTTCGGTAATATATCTTTTTGTAGATACAATTTCATCTCCCCATAAGAAAGTCAAGCTTCGCTGGGGCGCAAGTTTCTTTGCGCGGTAAAGTTCAGCAGTTAGTCTTGCCATTTCTGCTAGAGTACTTACACCACTGGCATTATCATTTGCACCAGGCTCTTGTACATGAGCGCTGAAAACAAAGCGTTGGTCAGGATTCACACTTCCCCTCACGTTGGCTACGATTGTCAGCTCTTCGGACGGATAAACCTGGGTTTGGATATTTACTTTCAACTTTGTTTCGCCCTTTAAACAAGCAGCTTTTAATTGTTCCTTGGCCGCATAGGAAAGGAACAAGGTCCAGACATTACTATCGGCTTTCATACTTCCAAATTGGATAGACGTTTGGTGCACCTCTGGTTTTGTATACTCAGGCATAGCGTAACCTAAAACGCCAATTGCACCTGCCTTGGTGGCCAATTGGAGCAACCTGGCGGGATTATGCTCCGCAAAAATAATTTTTCCTTTTAAATCCAGTTTTTCAATTTCAGCAGGTTTGATATTTTCTAAATAGAGGACCTCTGCCATTACTCCCTCTGGAGGAGTAGAGCCGCAGTTGATGGGAATCATATTGCGATTAGTTTGATAAGTAATTAACGGTGTTGAATTACCAATAATATCGATACGTGCATCTACCGGCTCCCATGTATTGTTTTTCATCGCACGTTTTTCTATGCGATAAGTTAGTGGTGCCTCTAATTCATTTAGTTTCTGTTCTACAAACCCAGCTTTTTTTAAAATATTCTCCACATACCTGATACTGGCATTAAAACCAGTATTGCCTGGAACCCTAAAATATTTCTCAACGAAGGCGGTAGTTTGATAGGCATTTTTATCATTGAACCCAGCACGGGTTAATTTAAAATTTTCATCAATGGGGGTTTGCGCGTAACTGGTTATTCCGGCAAATAATAAAAAGAAAGAAATTTTGGCTTTCATCTAATGATAATAAAAACGAAAGATACTAAGAATATTTATCCTGATTATAGTAATGTAATTGTGTTGAATGCTGATGCTGAACTGACGTAGCATCACTGACATCATCATCAGAACTCTTAGTTTTATAAAATTAATGTAATCTTGATATAAGTTTAATCTATACCGTTTTGGTTTTCGGTATAAAATTTGTATTATTGTAATAATAGAGAGGTTTTTTATCATGAGCAAAGAAATTTTAGAGTTTTCTGTATTAGTAGATGAAAAATTTGACCTAAAATTTAATTGGTTGGATGGCTTTTGGGGCGTGGCATTTAAGTTTTTCGGAAAGTAATTTTTTATAGCCGTTTTTTGTTTGAAGGTGTCCTTCGCCTAATCAGGCTTTTATTGCCTCAATTTTCGACTCCTTTTCTGTATTCCAAACCAAAATCATTCATTCCTGGGTTTTATTTGACTAAATAGGCATTAGCCTTTCTACTTTAGTCTTTCAGCTTTTAGCATTATATTTGCAGCATAATGAGTAGAAGAAAACCAGGTACGGTAACAATAATTCCAAACGTACAGATAATTGATATTGCTGAAGAGGGAAAAGGCGTTGGCAAGGCCGATGAGTTAGTGATTTTTGTAGACAAAGCTGTTCCTGGCGATGTTGTTGATGTTCGGTTAACCAAGAAGAAAAAGAATTTTGCTGAAGCGATTATTGAGCAATTGCATGAGAAATCTGCATTACGTACAGATCCTTTTTGTCCCCATTTCGGAACTTGTGGTGGTTGTAAATGGCAACACATGGGTTACGATTCGCAGCTTAAATTTAAACAAAAGAATGTAGAGGCTGCCTTGCAGCGCCTGGGTAAAATAGATACATCAAATACAGAACCTATTTTAGGATCGCTAAAAAACAGGTATTACCGCAATAAATTAGAGTTTACTTTCTCCAATAAACGTTGGTTGGATAGAGCTGATATCGATCGTGATGAAGATTTCGATATGAATGCCTTAGGTTTTCACGTTCCGCTGCGGTTTGATAAAATTTTAGACATTGAACATTGTTATTTACAGGATGAGCCTTCCAACTCGATTAGAAATGCTGTTCGTAAATATGCTTTGGATCATCAGTTATCATTTTATGATCTTAGAAACCACGAAGGCGTATTGCGCAATTTGATTATTCGTACTTCTTCTACAGGTGAAGTGATGATTGCAGTTGTTTTCGCCTATCCAGATGAGGAGCAAATTACTGGCTTAATGAATTTTCTCAAAACAGAATTTCCTCAAATTACGTCGTTATTATATATCGTTAATCAAAAGAAAAACGACACTATTTTTGATCAGGATGTTCATGTATTCGCTGGTAGAGATCATATTTTTGAAGAGATGGATGGAATCCGCTTCAAGATTGGTGTAAAATCTTTTTATCAAACAAATTCAGAACAGGCTTTTGAATTGTATAAAATTACCCGAGATTTTGCTGAATTTAAAGGCGACGAGCTGGTTTATGATTTATATACGGGCGCTGGTACCATTGCCAACTTTGTAGCCAAAAACGTAAAGCAAGTAGTTGGCGTAGAATATGTACCAACTGCGATTGAAGATGCCAAGTTTAATTCCAATTTGAATGGAATAGAGAATACGCTTTTTTATGCAGGTGATATGAAAGACATTCTTACGAGCGATTTTATCAATGAACATGGAAAGCCGGATGTAGTAATTACAGATCCTCCGCGAGCAGGTATGCATGCTGATGTAGTACAACGTTTACTGGAAATGGAATCAGAAAAGATTGTATATGTGAGCTGTAACGCCGCAACTCAGGCCAGAGATTTAGAATTATTAACTGAGAAGTATGAGGTAGTTCGTATCAAACCTGTAGATATGTTTCCACATACGCAGCATGTAGAAAATGTGGTTTTATTGAAGTTAAAAGGATAGAATTTAAGAATAATTGAATGTACATAGTTATCGGCCTTCATTCAATTATTCATTCAAAATTTAATTAGTAATGGATAGAGAAGAGTTATTAAACGCCACACCAGAGGATAGCGGAGAACCGCAGAAAAAGCAGGAAAGTCCACTCATAAGTTTGGAAAAGGATTTAGCATTTTATGCTGATGCAATTAAAGAGGTAGGCATTGAAATTATGGTAGAAGGTATCTCTGCTCATCCAATTTTTATTGCCCACCAACATCAGGTTAGTATAGGTGAAATGATTTTAAACAAAGAAGAACTTAATACAGACTGGTCTATTCAGGCTTCTACATTAGAAGAATTTGTTGAAAAAGGCATCATCACCAAAGAAAAGAAAGAGCCTTTTTTAAAGGTGTATAAAAGGCCGGAAGATTATATGTGTGTTTTCGTAATCGTGCCGGAGGGTGCAAATTTTGTTTACTACCCTTACAATAAGGCTAAAAAATAGCGCAAAGGTTTGACTGTGACTCATTTGCTATTCAGAGAAGTTTTAGATAAAAGGAATAAGCCGCTTTGCATCCACAAAGCGGCGAATTTATCATTAACTAAACTAAAGTTTTTAATTGGCATGGTGTACCTCGCCGCTTTTTGAGCTTGAAGTTTTATTTAGCGCTGCGTTTCCTTTGTAGGTTACATCGCCACCACCACTTGCAGAAGCTTCTAATCCTTTGTTCACATATATGTTTACATCAGAACCTCCGGAAGCCTGTACCTTTGCATAATCAGTAATTAATTCAAAGGCATTAACATCACTGCCACCGCTAGATTGGATCGTCATATTTGTAGCCTTACCTTTTAGGCTCACATCGCTGCCGCCGCTAGATTGCAAGGTTAAATCATTGCTGACAACTGTTAATTTTATATCAGATCCACCTGAAGCCCGGATTGCCAGCTTATCAGTTTTAATTTGATTCTGACTAATTACATCTGATCCGCCTGATGCCGCAAGTTCATTCAATGTTTTATAATTCACATAAGCCTTGATTACACGGTTTTTAAACATGCCGCCCCATTTAATGCCATCCTTAAACTTAATTCTGATATCATTTCCATTTTGCTCTACCACTACATCCTTCAGCGTCTCACTATCAGATTTTACCATCACACCTTCGCTATTACTTTGCGTGAGGTATAGGTCTATTCCGCTGCTAATGCCAATACTATTGAAGTTTTTTACAGGGAAGCTTTTGCTATCCTGAGCTTTTGCGGTACAGGCGAAACAGGCAATAAAGAAAACAGCAGATATTCTAATCAGGTTTTTCATAATTTTGTTTTTGGTTGTTTATTAGACGCAGACAGAATGGAAACGTTGCAGGCAATCGAAATTATTTTCCAAATAGTTTGAATTTCACCCTTAAAATCGTTCTTTTTGTATTCAATCCTTTTATACAATGACATCGCAAATTCTCATACTAAATAAGAAACAGATTCAGCAGAAGATAGATCGAATCGCATATCAAATTCTGGAAGATAACTTAAATGAGAAAGAGGTGGTTCTAGCTGGCATCTGGGATCGTGGCTATAAACTAGCAGTCCGTTTGGAAAAGGTTTTGAAAAAGATTTCAGGTTTTAAACTGACATTGTTACGCATTGATCTTCAAAAGGAAAGTAGTAAACTTATTGCCACAACAGATTTAGATGAAAGTTACTGGAAAAACAAAGTCATAATTATTGTCGATGATGTATTGAATAGCGGAAAAACACTAGCCTACGGCCTTGGCGTTTTTCTAAATACGCCACATAAAAAAATCCGTACCGTAGTGCTGGTGGATAGAAGTCATAAAATTTTTCCGATCGCCACAGATTTTGTCGGTTTAGAACTTGCTACAGTACTGAAAGAACATGTTGATGTAATTATGGATGTTGAAGGTGAAGAAGATCGCGTATACCTAAGCTAGATTTCGCAATTTTAATTTCTTAGCGGTTTAGATTCGGATATTTATAGAGTAAACTGGGCTAAATTTGCAATTCAGCTCTTTTTTTTGCATTTTCCCAACATGTACTATCCTAGAAAAAATTCTTTAATCCATCGCTTTTTCTCCTGGTACATTGAGTATATTATTAAAAAGGATTTTACAAATCTCCAATACAATAATGTCGATACTCATGAGCATGCATCGATTCTAATTTTAGCCAACCATTTTAGCTGGTGGGATGGTTTCTTTATCTTTTACATCAATAAGAAATTATTTAAAAAGCAGTTTCATGTTTTGGTGAATGCAGAAAACTACGGTAAAGTGGGTTTTTTAAAATATTTGGGCGCATTTGCTGCAGAAAACAGTGGGAAAGATGTTTTAGGAATGTTGAATTACGCCGGAAAATTGTTGGATGACAAAAATAATTTGGTACTTATCTTCCCTCAGGGTAAGTTACATTCTAATCATTTGCGAAATATCAGCTTTGAAAAAGGGGTAATGCAAATTATAAAATCCAGTCAGAAGCGATTGAATATCATTTTTGCAGCAACATTTATTGACTATTTTTCCAGTCGGAAACCAACTGCTACAACCTACCTTCAGCATTGGGAAAGCGAAGAGTATATGAGTTTACAATTGTTAAAAAGCGCATATAATAAACATTACGATCAATCGGTTGTTAAACAAACACAAATTACTGAATGACCATCTTTATTTATGCTGTTTTAATTTTTCTGGTGATCCGTTTTTCGGTCACAGTTTTCAACTTTCTTTCGAACCCTAAGTTGCCGAGAGTGATTAAACACTATGATGTTTTTGTTTCGATCTTAATTCCTGCCCGTAATGAGGAAGATGATATCCTTCAATTGCTCGATTCTATAAAGACCCAGGACTACAAAAATTTTGAAGTTATTGTATTAGATGATAACAGTAGCGATCAAACCTATGCCAGAGTAGCTGCTTTTTCCGCTCAAAACATTCAGTTTAGGGTGGAGCGTGGAAATGAACTTCCTAAAGGATGGCTGGGAAAAAATTATGCCTGTTATCAATTGGCGGCATTGGCAAAAGGAAAATATCTGCTTTTTTTAGATGCTGATGAAACCATCAAAAGAGGTTTTATAAATAGCCTGATTAGTAGGATGGAGATTGGTCATTTAGCATTGATAAGTATTTTTACAAATCAGGTAATGAAATCAATGGGCGAATGGCTTACTGTGCCGTTAATGCATTTTATTTTATTAAACCTGCTGCCTTTAAGATTAGTGAAATTTTCTGGCAACCCAGCATTTTCAGCAGCAAGTGGTCAATGCATGTTTTTCAATGCAAAGAATTATAAAGAGAATCAATGGCATGAACGGGTTAGGAATAAGGTAGTAGAAGATGTTGAGATTATGAAAGCCATAAAATTGGAAAAATATAATGGGGAAGCTTTATTAGGCAATGGATTGATTTACTGCCGGATGTATAAAAACCTGAGCGAAAGTTTAAATGGCTTTAGTAAAAACTTACTTGCAGGTTTTGGTAGTAATGTGATTATCTTGCTATTTTACCAGCTTTTGGTTACCATAGGGCCGTTATTTTTATTATTAAAGTTTAACCTCTCTTTGCTTGTATTACCATTAACATTAATTTTTTTAAGCAGAATAATGATTTCCTATTTATCGGGTCAGAATGTTTTAATCAATTTGATACTTCATCCATTCCAGATGTTTTTCTTCTTAATCATTTCATTTTTATCTATTATACAACACATCTTTAAAACAGGCACATGGAAGGGCAGATCGATCAAAGCGATATAAGAATAAAAAAGATTGCAGTCGCGATAATTGTCATTTTTCATTTGGTTGGCCTGGTGGGGTTTTTGATTCCGGCACTGCAACCTTACTTCATGAAGATGGTGCCATTTCACCTGCTGTTAATGTTTGCCATCATCGTTTATACCTATGTTGGGGATGTTAAACGACTTCTCCTATTCGTTTGCGGCGTATTTTTGTGCGGCTGGCTCGTAGAAGTTCTTGGTGTGCATACAGGTAAAATTTTTGGTCGCTATTATTATGGCGATACTCTAGGTTATAAAATTGCCGCTGTACCCTTATTAATGGGGGTGAACTGGGTAATATTGATTTTTAGTATAGGCCAAATGGTCAAAAGTTTTAAAATACACAATAGTATCCTTGCCTCCTTAATTGGTGCATTTATGCTCATTACCTTCGATTTTTTTATGGAGCCTGTAGCCATGAAATTCGATTACTGGCAATGGGATTGGCACCAAATCCCCCTCCAAAACTATATTGCATGGTTTATCGTATCTGTTATTTTATTGAAGTTTTATTATGCTTTAGGGCTTAAGCAACAAAAGTATATTGGTGCAGCAATGTTTATTGCGCAATTGGTATTTTTTGTTGTCTTGTACATGACAACCGGAACAAATATTTTTGCGTAATTTTGTAATATAATGAGCGATTTAAACTTACAAGTCAATATAGATAAATCATCAGGCTTTTGTTTTGGTGTAGTTTACGCTATCGAAATGGCAGAAGATATCTTAGATAACGAAGGTTATTTATACTGTCTTGGCGATATTGTTCACAACGATGAAGAGGTAGAGCGCTTAACGAAACGCGGATTAAAAATCATTGATCATGAGGTTTTGCAAAACTTACGCAATGAGAAAGTTCTAATCAGGGCGCATGGCGAGGCACCATCAACCTATCAATTGGCTTTAGAAAACAATCTTACCCTGATAGATGCATCGTGCCCTGTAGTGTTGAAATTGCAAAACAGAATCAAAAATTCTCACGATGATAATGAGCAAATTTTGATCTTTGGTAAACATGGTCACGCTGAAGTAATTGGCTTACAAGGCCAGACAGATGGAAAAGCCATCGTATTTCAGGATTTAGCAGAGCTGGATCATGTAGAATTGCCTGCTAAATTTACCCTGTACAGTCAGACCACAAAAAGTACAGATAAATTTTATCACATTAAAGATGAATTACTAAGTCGCGGTTACGAGGTGAAAGCGAATGATACCATTTGCAGACAGGTATCTAACCGTTATCAGGAATTAGAAAATTTCGTTGGTCATTACGACAAGATCATTTTCGTTTCAGGTAAAAAATCATCTAACGGAAAGGTTCTTTATGATGTATGTAAGAAATTTAATCAACAATCATACTTCATTTCAAACGTCGAAGAATTGGATTTAAATTGGTTTACCGAAAATGATCAAGTCGGAATCTGTGGCGCAACTTCAACTCCAATGTGGCTAATGGAGAAAGTGAAAGTCGCCTTAGAAGAATTTTAATCACGTCATCTTTTCTAACTTTCTTTAGCGTTAGCTGTTATCTGTATTGTAAATATTCATTATTGTTCATTTGAAAACAAATCACGCATATTTAGGAGTTCTTGTCGCGTTAGCTGTAATTGCATTATGGCTCACTTCACTTATTTTCCTCTTAGGTTGGAATTTCCAATGGAGTAATCCAATCGTTTACCTAATGATTTTTGTTCAAATGCACTTGTATACGGGCCTTTTTATTACTGCTCATGATTCCATGCATGGCACAATTTCTCCCAATAAAACAATCAATAACTTTATTGGCTACCTTTCCGTTTTCCTTTACGCAGGTTTTTTTTATAATAAATTATACACGAAACACCATAAACACCATAGGCATGTGCACACAGAAGAGGATCCGGATTTTGCTCCCCATGGTTTTTGGAGATGGTATTTAAGCTTCATGCTCAATTATGTAACCATCATCCAGCTGGTAATCATGGCTGTTGCTTTCAACGTTCTGCAAATCTGGATTGAGCAAAAAAACTTATTGCTTTTTTGGGTCTTGCCTTCACTTTTAAGTACCTTCCAATTGTTCTACTTTGGAACTTACTTGCCTCATAAAGGTGAGCATGAAAATGAATATCATTCGTCAACACTTCAGAAAAATCATTTCTTGGCATTCTTTAGCTGTTATTTCTTTGGATATCATTTAGAACACCATCAGAAACCCGGTACACCATGGTGGCAATTGTACAAAACAAAAGCTTAGCTTTTTACCAAATCTTGATACTTGGTACTCACTACTTGGCACTAAAAACGCGATATTTGCGCGACGAAACATATTTTTATCAATGAGCAAAAAGGGAATTTTACTTGTAAATTTAGGAACACCTGATAGTCCGGAAACACCTGACGTTAGAAAATATCTTGATCAGTTTTTGATGGATGAGCGGGTGATTGATATCCCTAAATTTAACAGGACGTTATTGGTTAAAGGAATTATTGTTCCTTTCCGAAGTCCTAAAACTGCAAAATTGTATAAAGAAATCTGGAATGAAAACGGTTCTCCGCTACTTTATTATAGCCGCTTACAAGCTAAAATGTTGCAAGAGCGATTAGGTGATGAATACCATGTTGAGTTGGCAATGCGTTACCAAAGTCCATCCATCGCCACAGCGTTATCAAATCTAAAGGCAGGTTTGGTTGAAAGTATACAGGTTATTCCAATGTTTCCACAATATGCTTCTGCCAGTTCTGGTTCGGTAATGCAACTGGTAATGGAACTGGTAAGTAAATGGCAAACTGTTCCGCCAATCTCCTTCGTAAATTCTTTTCATGATAACGATTTGATGATTAAGGTTTTTGCAGAGAATGCCAGAAAACACAAGGTGGAAGATTTCGATCATGTACTTTTCAGCTTTCACGGATTACCTGAGCGCCAGCTTTTAAAATGTGATCACACCGGAAGCTACTGTTTAAAAACTGCCGATTGTTGCCAGACGCTAAACGATACCAATAAATTTTGTTACTCTGCACAGGGCCATGATACCGCTAGATTAATTGCAAAAGAATTAAACTTAACAAGAGATCAATACACAGTTTGCTTTCAGTCCCGCTTAGGGAAAGAACCATGGGTGCAACCTTATACCACAGATGTGTTGAAAAAATTAGCAGCCGAAGGTAAAAAGCGATTATTGGTTTTTAGTCCTGCTTTCGTAGCCGATTGCCTGGAAACACTTTATGAAATTACCGTAGAATATCATGAAGAATTCAGGGAGCTTGGTGGCGAACATGTGCAGCTGGTGGAAAGTTTAAATGATAGTCCGGTATTTATTGAAGCCCTGGCTGGTATGATAAAATAATTTTAAATGGCAAATTTTATAATTTTAATGGGTGTTTCCGGAAGCGGCAAGACCGTTATTGGTAGAGCGCTTGCTCCAGCCATCCATGCCGAATTTATTGATGGCGACAACTTACATTCACAAAGAAATGTAGATAAAATGGCTGCCGGCATTCCATTAACCGATGCCGATAGGCAAGATTGGCTTGAATTAATCGCAAAGGTTGGGCATAAGCATGTGGCCGATGGAACAAGTTGTATCATTGCTTGTTCTGCGCTCAAAAAAGCATACAGAGATTTACTTAGAAAAGAGAACGATACTATTCGCTTTGTATACCTGCAGGGAAGTTTTGAGTTAATTTACGGACGAATCTCTAAAAGATCTCATCAATATATGCCATCCAGTTTGTTGGAAAGTCAATTTGAAACGTTGGAAGAGCCACAAAGTGATGAACCAGATGTTTTTGTTGTTTCAATCGATCAGGAAGTTCCTGAGATTGTTGCTGAAATTGCAAAGGCTAACCTTATTTCGTAATCATCGAAATAATCTGGTCTGTGGCACCTTTATTGTCCTCAACATATTTCCTTGCCGCTTTCGCAGCGATATTATTGCCTTTTAATCCTTCAAATGCCTCTATAAGCGCTTCTTTTGTACCAATGGACTTGGCGGCACCTATTGCAATTAAGTCTTTCGCTTCTTGAAATTTATCATATCTATTACCGAAGATTACTGGCAAACCGAAGGCAGCTGCCTCCAGGGTATTGTGAATCCCGGTTCCAAAACCACCGCCGATATAAGCTACCTGGCCATATTGGTAAAGGGCCGATAACATGCCGATATTGTCAATAATCAACGTTTGGCACGTGTTGTTTACCGTTTGCATACCAGAACTGAAATCCGAAAACCTTAAACTGCCAATCGGAAACTGCTTTTCGATACTTTCGATGTGATCTTTATGAATTTCGTGAGGTGCGATGATCAATTTCCAATCTGGATATTTTTCTGGCAATAACGAAAGCAGTTTTTCATCTTCAGGCCAGGTACTGCCGCAAATCAGTGCAGGTGAATTTCCTATAAATCTTTCAATTAAAGGTAACTTTCTTGGCGATTGTGCATTTTCAAAAACCCGATCGAAACGCGTATCGCCATTTATGGTCACCTTGTTTATTCCGATAGATTTTAATAAAACTTCGCTTTCCTCATTCTGGACAAAAAAGTAGGTAACGTTGGCTAAAATATTACGATAAAAGCTACCATACCATTTGAAGAAAGCCTGGCTAGGCCTAAAGATACCGGAAATTACATATAAAGGGATGTTACGTTCATGCAGTTCTTTAAAGTAATAATGCCAGAATTCATATTTGGTAAATATTGCCATTTCAGGGTTTATGGCTTCAATAAAGCGTTTGGCGTTACTTTTAGTGTCTATCGGAAGGTAAAATACATCAGCCATAGCATAGTTCTTTCTGATTTCATATCCAGATGGTGAAAAGAAAGTGACCACGATTTTTTTATCAGGATATTGATTTTTCAGTTTTTCTAAAACAGGTCTGCCTTGTTCAAATTCTCCCAAAGAGGCAAAGTGAAACCAGATGTGTTTTTGTGTAGCATCTATCCGCTTTGCAATCTGCTCGAAAATGCCGTTACGGCCATTAACAAAAAGCTTAGCCTTCGGATTAAAGAGTGAAAATATTCTTATTATTAGGGAGTAAAACTGAATTCCTACGGTGTAAAGCAAAAGCATAAGTGTAATTTCATATCTTCGTGCCAAGATAAAACGAATATATTTAAAAAGCTTAAGAATATATGAAAATAGCCGTTATTGGTACCGGGTACGTAGGTTTGGTTACCGGAACTTGTTTAGCAGAAACTGGAAATGACGTAATCTGTGTAGATATAAATGAAAGTAAGGTAAAGAAAATGCAGAACGGCGAAGTGCCGATTTACGAACCAGGGTTAGACCTGCTTTTTCATAGAAACATAGCCCAGGGAAGATTGACTTTTACTACAAATCTTGCTGATGCCGTGAAAGATGCGCAAATCATCTTTATGGCGCTGCCAACCCCTCCGGGAGGGGATGGGGCTGCAGATTTGTCTTACATTCTTGGTGCATCAAAAGATATTTCCAATTTGATTACAGAATATAAAGTGATTGTAAACAAATCTACAGTGCCAGTTGGAACTGCGGATAAAGTTAAAGCTGTTTTTCTGGAAAATACATCAATTGAAGTGGATGTGGTTTCCAATCCTGAATTTTTGAGAGAAGGTGTAGCAGTTGATGATTTCATGAAGCCAGACCGCGTAGTATTGGGTACAAAAAGCGAGAAAGCTAAAAAACTGATGGCCGAACTTTATGGACCCTATGTTCGACAAGGCAATCCGATTTTATTTATGGATGAGCGGTCGTCTGAGTTGACTAAATATGCTGCAAATTCGTTCCTGGCTACAAAAATAACCTTTATGAATGAGGTGGCAAACCTTTGCGAACTGGTTGGAGCGGATGTAGATGCCGTCAGAAAGGGAATTGGATCCGACGACCGGATTGGAAAACGTTTCCTTTTTCCAGGTGTTGGCTACGGAGGTTCTTGTTTCCCGAAAGATGTTCAGGCACTGGTTAAATCTTCCGATGATTACGAATATGATTTTCAGATTTTGAAGTCTGTAATGGAAGTAAATGAGCGGCAGAAAACCATATTGGTAGATAAAGTGCTTAAATATTATAAAAATAATATTAAAGGAAAGCATTTTGCCCTTTGGGGATTAGCATTTAAGCCAGAAACAGATGATATTCGCGAAGCCCCAGCCTTATATATTATCAATGCCTTAATCGAAAATGGTGCTTCAGTAACTGTATTCGATCCTGAAGCAATGGAAAATGTAAAAGGTATTATTGGAGATCAGGTAAAATATGCGAAAAACCAGTACGAAGCGTTGGAAAATGCCGAGGCCTTATTAATCGCAACGGAATGGTCAGTATTCCGCAATCCGGATTTTGAAAAAATAGATAAGGTCTTAAAAAATAAAGTGATTTTCGATGGACGGAATTTGTATGATTTGCAAAAAATGATCGATCTTGGCTATTATTATAACAGTATAGGAAGAAAATTATTAGCCCCATAATTGCATAATAGATATGGCAACCAAAGGGAAGATAATAAGAAAATAAATATGAGCGAAAGACAGGAAAAATATCTATCGGGAGATTCAGGGTTTCGAAAAAGAATTTTGATTACAGGTGCTGCCGGGTTTTTGGGTTCTCACCTTTGTGATCGTTTTGTAAAGGAGAATTATCACGTTATCGGAATGGATAACTTGATTACTGGAGACATAGCAAATATCGAGCACCTCTTCAAATTGGAGAACTTCGAGTTTTACAATCATGATGTTTCCAAATTTGTTCACATTCCGGGGAAACTGCACTATATCCTTCATTTTGCTTCTCCGGCCAGCCCGATTGATTACTTGAAAATTCCAATTCAGACTTTGAAAGTAGGATCATTAGGTACACATAATCTTCTGGGTTTAGCCAGAAATAAGGGTGCAAGGATGCTGATTGCTTCCACATCGGAAGTTTATGGCGATCCAAATGTAAATCCGCAACCAGAAGAATATTGGGGTAATGTAAATCCCGTTGGTCCCCGCGGTGTTTATGATGAGGCCAAGCGTTTTCAGGAAGCCATCACCATGGCCTATCATACTTTTCATGGTGTAGAAACCAGGATTGTTAGAATCTTTAATACCTATGGACCAAGAATGCGACTTAACGATGGCCGCGTTTTACCGGCTTTTATCGGTCAGGCATTAAGGGGTGAAGATTTAACAGTATTTGGAGATGGAAGTCAAACACGTTCCTTTTGTTATGTAGATGATTTAATCGAAGGGATTTTCCGTTTGCTGATGAGCGATTATGCGCAACCGGTTAATGTTGGTAATCCAGATGAGATCACGATTAAGCAATTTTGCGAGGAGATCATCAAACTTACCGGCACCTCACAAAAAATAGTCTATAAAGAACTTCCTCAGGATGATCCAAAACAAAGACGGCCAGATATTACCAAAGCCCGAGAAATTCTGGGTTGGGAGCCCAAAGTAGGCAGAGCAGAAGGGTTGAGAATTACTTATGAATATTTCAAATCCTTGCCAGCAGAAGCTTTAGAAAAAATAGATCATAAAGATTTTACTACATTTAACCGTTAAGATGTCAAAAATATTAGTTACCGGCGGAACAGGATATATCGGTTCTCATACCGTTGTAGAATTGCATAATGCAGGTTATGAGGTTGTTATAGTAGATAACCTTTCCAATTCAAATATCAAAATTTTAACTCAGCTACATGCCATTACAGGCAAGTGGTTTGATTTCCAGGAGATAGATCTTCAGGATGAAAATGCAGTGAAAGAATTTGCAGCGGCTCAGGAAGATGTTACTGGCATTATTCATTTTGCAGCATCAAAAGCCGTAGGTGAATCCGTTGAAAAGCCTTTGAAATATTATAAAAATAATTTCTTTGGATTGATTAACCTTTTAACATCATTCAACCGGAAAATAGACTTTGTCTTTTCTTCGTCATGCACTGTTTACGGGCAACCAGATAGTTTACCGGTTACCGAGGCGGCTCCTGTAAAAAAGGCAGAATCTCCATATGGCAATACCAAGCAGGTTGCAGAAGAAATCTTGGCAGAGACTGCCGCTGTAACTCCAGAGTTAAATGTAATTGCACTGCGTTATTTTAATCCTGTAGGAGCACATGAAACCGCCTTAATCGGTGAGTTGCCAAATGGCGTTCCGGCAAATCTTGTTCCTTTTATTACCCAGTCTGCTATTGGAAAACGCGGTCCGATTACCGTTTATGGTAACGATTACGATACGCCTGATGGTTCGGCTATCCGTGATTATATTCACGTAGTGGATTTAGCGAAAGCACATGTGGCTGCCATAAAGAAAATGGAGAAAAATGAGGGTAAATCCAATTATGATGTTTTCAATATTGGAACCGGAAAAGGATCTTCAGTTTTGGAAATCATTTCTGCCTTTGAAAATGTTAACGGAGAGAAACTTAATTACAACCTTGGTCCACGCAGAGCTGGAGATATTGTTCAGATTTACGGCGACGTAACCAAGTCTAATGAGGAATTGGGCTGGAAAGCTTCGCTTGATGTTAATGAGATGATGCGATCGGCCTGGGAATGGGAAAAATACATTAAGGCAAACCCTTTTTAGATGAAGCTGTCTGAGCACAAAGATTTAAAAAATGCAATAACAGATCTACCCGTAAAGGAAAAAGATAGGCTGTTATTGCGTTTGATTGCAAAAGACAAAGTGCTTACCGAACATCTTCATTTTAAATTATTAGAGGATGAAACCGATCTGGATAACAGAAAGGAACAGATTAGGGCAGATGTAGAAGAACAAGTCATCGATTTAAAAAAACTTAATGCAAAAGAAGCATTAGTGAAAGTTCGAAAGATGATTACGGCTGTAAATCATTTTTATAAGGTAACTAAAGACCCTATTGGTGAAGTTGAATTAAAGATTTTTATCTTAAATATGGTTCCCTTCGATTATAAAAGATCAACACTTGGTTATAGAGATTACATGATTCTATTCTCAACCTTCTATTTAAAAACAGTTGCTGTAACCCTAAACAAATACAAAAAACTGCATGAAGATTTACAATTCGATTTGAGTGAAGATTTGAATAATTTACTCTCTAAAATCTATTCCTCAAAACTGGCTTCATCAGCAGAAGCGTCAAATCTTCCAAAAGAACTAAATTAAAAACTATTGCCATGTTCGGATTATTTAAGAAAAATAGAATAGTACCCGAATTTAATTTCTCCAGTATTGGAGTAGATATGCATTCGCATATTATTCCTGGGATAGATGATGGAGCACAGACGTTGAATGATTCTATTCAATTGGCAAAACGTTTTAAAGCCCTGGGATTTAAAAAGCTAATTGCTACGCCTCACATTATGGCCGATTATTTCAGGAATACCCCTGATACGATTAACAGAGGACTTGATCTTTTGAGGAAAAGCCTTAGCGATATTCAACTTGATTTGGAGGTAGATGCTGCCGCTGAATATTATCTGGATGAAACGCTAGAGAAGAAAGTGAGGCAAAAGGAAGTTTTAACGTTCGGGAAAGAATATTTACTCTTTGAACTTTCCTACATCAATGCACCGCCAAATCTTTTTGATTTTATTAGGATTATCCAAGATGCAGGATATCAGCCCGTATTGGCACATCCGGAACGATACCCGTATTTCAATAATTCTATAGAAAGTTTACATCAAATCAGGGAAACAGGTTGTTTACTTCAAATGAATTCAATTGCTTTAACTGGCTACTATGGTTCTGGTGCTAGAAAAGCAGCAGAAGAGATGGTAGAATACCATCTTGTTGATTTCATTGGAAGCGATATGCATCATCTAAAACATGCCGCTGCGCTTGAAGAAAGCCTGTATACGCCGCTCATGCAGCAATTATTAAGTCAGCATCAATTAAATAATGTCTTAATTTAAGGGTCCACTAGGTAGCTTCTAAACTATAGTCATTATTCATACCTTAAAGCTTCTACCGGATCTAACCTTGACGCTTTTTTAGCTGGATAATACCCGGAAAGAATTCCTACGCCTACACAGAGTACAAAACCACCTAAAATAAAAGCCCAGGGAATGAGGAATGCGCCACCCATGGCAAGTGATATAATATTGCCTAAAACAATTCCTAAAAATATCCCCAATGCACCACCCATTAAACAGATTACCACAGCTTCAATAAGAAACTGTCTGCGAATCACTTTTGGGTTGGCACCAATTGCCTTTCTAATTCCAATTTCTCGCGTTCTCTCCGTTACCGACACCAGCATAATGTTCATTAAACCAATCGATGCACCAATTAAGGTGATAATTCCAATTGCAATTCCGCCTACAGCAACAAAGGCCAGGTTTTCAAATAACGTTTGTGCAATGGCATCACTTTTAGTAATCTCAAAATTATTAGTATCGTGCACCTTAACCTTTCGGATATTTCTAAATAACGCAGTCGATTCTCCAATTACAGTTTCCTGATTATTATTATCGGATACCATAACCGTAATGGTGTAAGATGGATTGGCATTTGCATTGATTTGTTTTGCTTTTAGTAGCGGCACATAAACGGCTCTATCACCACTAAACCCCATACTCGACCCTTTTTTCTCTAGAACACCAACAATTTTGAAGCGATTGTTTCCTACGTTAATCAACTTATCCATAGGATCAGCATCTTTAAAAAGTCTCGTTACCACCTCACCACCTACAATACAAACGTTACTGCCAAGCTTTACCTCTGAGGAACCGAAGTTTCTTCCTTCAGAAAGATTTAATCCTTGGGATGCCAGGCCATTCTCATCAATGCCTTGTACATTAATATTGGGATTAGTTTTAAGATTACCATATTTAACAGTAGAACCACCACTGGCCATCACACTTACGGCAACAGTTGCTGGCGCATTTAAACTGTCTTTAAATTTAATGGCATCTTCATAACGAATGGCTTTAAAAGGTTTTGGACGTTTACCGTTTCCAATTCTGATCCCTGTACCACGGTTCCTAATGGTAAATGAATTGGCACCCATACTGCTAAAAGCATCGGTCATACTTTTTTTTACCGCATCAAGCGTAGTGAGAATTCCAACCAGGGCCATTAATCCGATAGCGATAATCAAGGCCGTAAGCATGGTACGCAAGCGGTTTCCCTTAATAGATTCCAACGCCAGTCTGATGTTTTCTCTGTAATTCATTATTGCGGTATCGAGTGTTAAGTATCAAGAATAGGCATGAAAGCCGTAATCTTTCGCCGTAAACCCCTATTGTAAAAATAAAAAAAGTCCCGACGTTTAGACATCGGGACTATACTTTATGTTACAATAATCTTTTTTTTTATGCAGAGAAGCTGGTTCCGCAACCGCAGGTACTTGTTGCATTAGGATTTACAAAAGTAAAACCACGTGAGTTTAATCCATCTTGCCAGTCGATCATCATGCCCATTAAGTACATTTGATGTGCTTTGTTCATGAAAACCTTAATGCCATCAATAAAAAATTCCTGATCGCCTTCTTTCCTTTGATCGAAACCTAAAATATAATTCATTCCTGCGCAACCACCGCCTTCAACGCCAACGCGTAAACCATAATCCTCACCAATCTCCTGTTGATCCTTTAATTTATATAGTTCTTTAGATGCTCCTTCAGAGAAAGTAACCGGTGCAAATGTTGTATCAACTGTTGTGCTCATATCTATTTAAATTTATCTATTACAAATATAAATAATAATGCACATTTTTGCTTTCAACGGTCAGAGAAAATTACCGTATTTAAACAATACCTATGAACATTCAACAAATTTTAACTGACGTAGTTATATTATTTGCAGGCATTTTTACAGCTTTAATGGGTGTCTATTACCTTTTAAAAAATGATATTCAGCGATTTTTCAACCTAAAAGAAATTGAGTTAAACAAAGAAAGCAGGACACATCTTTTACCTTTGCGTTTACAGGCCCATGAAAGATTGATTATTTTTACAGATCGCATTAACCCAGCAAATTTATTGGTTCGTTTGCATCAGCAAGGTATCGGAATTTCAACGCTTCAGGCTGGTATCTTGAATGAAGTAAAATCTGAATATCAACACAACATTACACAACAATTGTATGTCGATAGTATTACCTGGAATGTTGTTCGCAAATTAAAGGATGATACCATCGCAATGATTAATAATGCGGTTAGTGGTTTGCCTGCAGATGCAAACGGAATAGAATTAAGTAAAGCAATTTTAACACACATGGCCAGCATCGACGAAAATCCCTATGATTTAACCATTGAATTGATAAAAAAGGATATTCAGCGATTGTTTTAACAAAAGATTGAGCTTGAACTAATATTAAAAGGTTTGCTGTGAACTTGGTAAGCAATTAGAAGACTTGATTAGCGCAAACAGTTTATATTTCCTATCGTTGATATGGATGTAAACATTTTAGTGTTAACTTTTATTTTCCGTTCAGCGCTAACTGCTAATAATGATCTTCTAACCAACTAACCGAATTTCCCATGAAACATACTACTACATCAGGGATTGAAATTAAAGAACTTTATACATCCGCAAAGCCACTTGAGGAAAAGCCAGGTGAGTTTCCCTTTACCCGGGGGATTCAAAAAGACATGTATCGTGGCCGTTTATGGACCATGCGGCAGTATGCAGGCTTTTCCACTGCAGAAGAATCTAATAAGCGATACCATTATTTATTGGCTCAGGGAACTACAGGGTTATCCGTTGCTTTTGATTTGCCAACCCAAATTGGCTATGATTCTGACCATGAAATGGCAGACGGAGAGGTAGGAAAAGTTGGCGTTGCGATTGATTCATTAAAGGATATTGAAATACTTTTTGATGGGATACAATTGAAAGACATCACCACTTCAATGACCATTAACGCAACTGCATCTATTTTACTAGCCATGTATATCGCGCTGGCTAAAAAACAGGGCGCAGATCTGAAGCAGATTTCAGGAACCATTCAGAACGATATCCTGAAAGAATATGCAGCGAGGGGAACGTATATTTATCCACCTAAACCGTCCATGCGGTTAATTACCGATATTTTTGAATTTTGCAGCCAGGAAGTGCCCAAGTGGAATACGATATCTATTTCTGGTTATCATATTCGCGAAGCAGGTTCAAGTGCAGTACAGGAGCTTGCCTTCACTCTAGCAAATGGAAAAACCTATCTGAAAGCGGCAATAGATAAAGGACTAGATATTAATGTATTTGCTAAACGACTTTCGTTTTTCTTTAATTGTCACAACAACTTTTTTGAAGAGATTGCCAAATTTCGTGCAGCACGCAGAATGTGGGCAAAAATTACAAAAGAACTCGGTGCATCAGATGAGAAAGCACAGATGCTTCGCTTTCATACGCAAACAGGCGGGTCTACACTAACCGCACAACAACCACTTAATAATGTAATCAGGGTAACAAATCAAGCTATGGCTGCTGTTTTAGGAGGCACACAATCGCTTCATACCAATGGTTATGATGAAGCACTTTCTTTACCAACAGAAGCTGCGGCGAAAATCGCTTTGCGTACTCAGCAAATTATTGGGTTTGAAAGTGGTGTAACCGATACTGTGGACCCTTTGGCAGGGTCCTTTTTTGTAGAGAACCTTACAGATGAGGTAGAGGCTGCGGCCTGGCTATATATAGATAAGATAGATGCCATGGGTGGATCGGTTAATGCCATCGAAAGTGATTATATGCAACATGAAATTGCAAATTCGGCTTATCAATATCAGAAAGAGATAGAAACTGGAGCACGTGTTTCTGTAGGTGTAAATAAGTTTACCCAGCAAGAGGAAGGGATTACAGAAGTTTTTAATATCGATGACTCTATTCGAAAACTTCAGACAGATAAACTGGTGCAGTTAAAAGGTATTCGCGATAACATCGCTGTTCAAAATGCGTTAAATTTATTGGAAGATGCAGCAAAAGGAACTGAAAATTTAATGCCGCTCATCATAGATGCGGTAGAAAAGTACGCAACCTTGGGAGAAATTTCTGATGTGATGCGTAAAATATTTGGTGAATACCAATAGAAAATCTTGTTCATTCACTAACTGAAAAGTAATATTTTGAGGTGTAATTTGGGTGATATTTTAGGGCGCAAAAATGAACAGAAAATATTAATATTTCGAGTGCTTTGATAATCAGTTGATTGGGTTATCTGAAAGAATAAAACTACAAATTGTTCTAAAACTGAAAGGAAAATGGCCTGGCATTTGCGCATTGAAATTGGTTTAATCTGGAATGGTTTATTAAATTGTTTGAGATTAAAATGTGGATAAACGATGTTAGTAAATAGTTATCAACATAAAAAATTGAGGTTAACTATGCTACGGTATTACCTGTCAGTAGGTTACGAATTATTTGAAATTTTTGTTTAAAATGTTGATAATTTTGTCAATATTCGTAATCCCTAAACGGACCATCCAGTATTGTCCCAATGGATCTGGAAATCAATAAATTATAGAAATCGCAATGGAAAAAACTTGTACAGAAGTGTGGAAGAACTGTCTTCAAATCATTAAGGATAACATCCCGACCCAAAGTTTCAAAACTTGGTTCGAGCCTATCACAGCCCTTAAGTTAGAAGGTAAGGTTTTAACCATACAAGTGCCAAGTTTGTTCTTTTACGAATGGCTTGAAGAACACTACGTAGGCTTGCTACGTAAGACAGTAAAAAAACAACTTGGAGAGGACGGCAGGTTGGAATATAACATCGTTGTTGACAAATCGTCAAATAGCGGTAATCCTTATACTACAAACATGCCCTCAAATGGAAATGGAGCAGAAGCTAAAGTACAGTCAATGCCGATTCCCGTTTCAATCAATAAGGACATTAAAAATCCTTTTATTATTCCTGGATTAAAAAAATTAAACGTTGATCCACAATTAAATGCTAATTACACTTTTGAGAACTACATAGAGGGAGACTGCAACCGTTTAGCCCGTTCTGCAGGTTATGCTGTAGCTGCTAAACCAGGTGGTACATCATTTAACCCTTTAATGATTTATGGCGGAGTAGGTTTGGGTAAAACGCACCTTGCTCAGGCAATAGGTAACGAGATTAAACGTAGCATGCCAGATAAACTGGTAATCTATGTAAGCTGTGAAAAGTTCTGCCAGCAATTTGTAGACTCCTTGAAAAACAACACCATTAACGATTTCGTTAATTTTTATCAGGCAATGGATGTAATCATTATGGATGATGTACATAACTTTGCTGGCAAAGAGAAAACTCAGGATATTTTCTTCCATATTTTTAACCATTTGCACCAATCAGGTAAACAAGTTATCTTAACATCTGATAAAGCGCCGAAAGACTTAGCTGGTTTAGAAGAACGTTTATTAAGTCGTTTTAAATGGGGTTTATCTGCAGACCTACAAATTCCTGATTTGGAAACGCGTATTGCCATCTTAAGAAAGAAAATGTATGCAGATGGTATTGAATTACCAGGCGAAGTTGTGGAATACGTTGCGCACAATATTGATAACAATGTTCGTGAGTTAGAAGGTGCGATGGTCTCATTACTTGCGCAAGCTACCTTAAATAAGAAAGAGATCGATTTAGCGTTAGCTAAGCAGATGT
>JAZBLB010000030.1:0-70034 GCA_037032985.1 Bacteroidota bacterium | reverse complement strand
TCACTGGCGTTACAGTGATATTGATGGTTATTGTGGTTGCGCCACCTTTGCCATCACTTACTGTTGCCGTGAAGCTGTCTGCACCGTTGTAATTGGCTGCCGGAGTATAAGTATAAGTTCCGTCAGGGTTAACCACCACTGCGCCATGTGCAGGTTGGGTTACGGTATAAGTTAAGGCATCGCCATCTGCATCTGTAGCCGTGATCGTTCCGCTTACCGCTGCATCTTCTGGAGTTGTAATTGCCGGAGCGCTTACCACAGGAGCCACATTGGTTGGGTTGATCGTGATGTTCACCGTTACCGTAACTAAACCACCTTTACCATCGCTCACCACTACCGTGAAACTGTCTGTTCCGCTATAGTTGTTGGCTGGGGTGTAAGTGTAAGTGCCGTCAGGGTTCACCACTACTGTTCCGTTTGCAGGTGCAGTACCCACTGTGTAAGTTAACGGATCGCCATCTACATCAGTTGCAGTAATTGATCCGCTTACCGGTGTGTTTTTATTGGTCACCACATTTGCAGGAGCCGTTACCACTGGCACATCATTCACTGGTGTTACCGTGATGTTGATGGTTATTGTGGTTGCGCCACCTTTGCCATCACTTACTGTTGCCGTGAAGCTGTCTGCACCGTTGTAATTGGCTGCCGGAGTATAAGTATAAGTTCCGTCAGGGTTAACCACCACTGCGCCATGTGCAGGTTGGGTTATGGTATAAGTTAAGGCGTCGCCATCTGCATCTGTAGCCGTGATCGTTCCGCTTACCGCTGCATCTTCTGGAGTTGTAATTGCCGGAGCGCTTACCACAGGAGCCACATTGGTTGGGTTGATCGTGATGTTCACCGTTACCGTAACTAAACCACCTTTACCATCGCTCACCACTACCGTGAAACTGTCTGTTCCGCTATAGTTGTTGGCTGGGGTGTAAGTGTAAGTGCCGTCAGGGTTCACCACTACTGTTCCGTTTGCAGGTGCAGTACCCACTGTGTAAGTTAACGGATCGCCATCTACATCAGTTGCAGTAATTGATCCGCTTACCGGTGTGTTTTTATTGGTCACCACATTTGCAGGAGCCGTTACCACTGGCACATCATTCACTGGTGTTACCGTGATGTTGATGGTTATTGTGGTTGTGCCACCTTTGCCATCGCTCACTGTTGCGGTGAAGCTGTCTGCACCGTTGTAATTAGCTGCCGGAGTATAAGTATAAGTTCCGTCAGGGTTAACCACCACTGCGCCATGTGCAGGTTGAGTTATGGTATAAGTTAAGGCATCGCCATCTGCATCTGTAGCCGTGATCGTTCCGTTTACCGCTGCATCTTCTGGAGTTGTAATTGCCGGAGCACTCACCACAGGAGCCACATTGGTTGGATTGATGGTGATGTTCACCGTTACGGTAACTAAGCCACCTTTACCATCGCTCACCACTACCGTGAAACTGTCTGTTCCGCTATAGTTGTTGGCTGGGGTGTAAGTGTAAGTGCCGTCAGGGTTCACCACTACTGTTCCGTTTGCAGGTGCAGTACCCACTGTGTAAGTTAACGGATCGCCATCTACATCAGTTGCCGTAATTGATCCGCTTACCGGTGTGTTTTTATTGGTCACCACATTTGCAGGAGCCGTTACCACTGGCACATCATTCACTGGTGTTACCGTGATGTTGATGGTTATTGTGGTTGTGCCACCTTTGCCATCGCTCACTGTTGCCGTGAAGCTGTCTGCACCGTTGTAATTAGCTGCCGGAGTATAAGTATAAGTTCCGTCAGGGTTAACCACCACTGCGCCATGTGCAGGTTGAGTTATGGTATAAGTTAAGGCGTCGCCATCTGCATCTGTAGCCGTGATCGTTCCGTTTACCGCGGTATCTTCTGGAGTTGTAATTGCCAGAGCGCTTACCACAGGAGCCACATTGGTTGGATTGATGGTGATGTTCACCGTTACGGTAACTAAGCCACCTTTACCATCGCTCACCACTACCGTGAAACTGTCTGTTCCGCTATAGTTGTTGGCTGGGGTGTAAGTGTAAGTGCCGTCAGGGTTCACCACTACTGTTCCGTTTGCAGGTGCAGTACCCACTGTGTAAGTTAACGGATCGCCATCTACATCAGTTGCCGTAATTGATCCGCTTACCGGTGTGTTTTTATTGGTTACCACATTTACAGGGGTTGCCGCTATTGGTGCGTCGTTCACCGGGTTAATCAATACAGGAATTGTTACGGTGGTTGTTCCACCTTTACCATCGCTCACTGTTACCACAAAGCTGTCAGTTCCATTGTAATTAGCGTCTGGCGTATAAGCAAACGTCCCATCTGTAGTAACCACCACTGCACCATGTATTGGCGGAGTAGTTACGGTGAAGACTAATGAATTGCCATCCTGATCGGTTGCGGTGATTGCACCATCTACAAGGGTATCTTCATCCCCTGTAACCCCTGGAGCAGACGCTACAGGTGGGTGGTTATCGCGGATATTAACCGTTGCTGGCGTGGTGTTAGCGGTAACCAGCGTATTGTCTGTAGCCGCAGCCATAGTCAATATAACTGTTTCGTTTCCTTCGTTCAGGTTATCATCCAATACCGGTACAGCTAAAGTTACTGATGTTGCGCCGGCCGGGATGGTTACTGATGTACCAATTGAAGTGTAGTCTAATCCACTGGTAGCTGTTCCAGAGATTGCAAAATTAATTTTTGTGTCAGTTGTTGAAACCTGGCTAATCGTAAAAGTAAATTCACCTGCTGTTGATGGCTCAGCACCATCTGCAGTTGCACTAACGGTCACCGTTGCAGTTGTTCCATCAATAATGTTGATGGTTGCTGGTGCGTTATTCAGTGCTACAAATGGGTTGCTCGTCGTAGTAAGTGTCGCTACCACGGTCTCATTTCCTTCCACCAATACATCTGATAACACAGGAATGGTTACCGTTGCCGCAGTTTCTCCCGCAGGAATAGTAACTGTTTTCACAATAGCAGCATAGTCGGTTCCTTCTATCGCCGCCCCACTTAAGGTATACGTAATTACAGTGTTGCTGGCCGATGGTTTACTGATCACAATCGTAAATGTTCCACTGATGTTTCCGTTTTCATTGCCATCATTTCCGGCTGTAATTGTTGCGATAGATGAATCGTTATCAATGATAGTCGTTGTTGCAGTTGCTGTTCCAATGGTAACCAAATTACCGGTTACGCTATTGATCATTGCGCGGAAGGTTTCATTCGATTCAATCACATTATCATCATTCACCGGAACGGTAAAAGTTAACGTAGCTCCCGCTGCAGATCCTGCCGGGAATGTTAACGTACCACTGGTTGAGGTATAATCCAGACCAGATAAAGCCATCCCATCGGCAGTGCCATAAGCAACCGTAAATGCGTTCTGAACAGCATTACTCAATGTAATGGTGAATGTTGCGGTTCCACTATCTTCGTTAACTGTAGCCGCTGTTGAGATACTCACCGTAGCCGCATCTTTGTCTGCAATGTTAATGCTTGCAGAAACGTTACTGGTAGTGATTGATGGGTTGCTTGCGCTTACAAGAGTAGCAATCACAGTTTCTGTACCTTCAGCAATTCCATCAATTAATACCGGGATGTTAATCACTCCAGAAAGCTGACCAGCCGGAATGGTAACCGTTTTAGTTACAACGGTTGTATAATCAGATCCTTCAGTTGCTGTACCACCCAATGTATAGATAATTTGCGTATCTGTTGATGATGGATTATTTAAACTCACCGTAAATATGCCGTTTGAAGGGCCGTTTTCATTACCATTTGTTCCTGCTAAAATGGTTGCAATAGAGGAGCCATTATCTGTAATATTTACTGTTGCAGGTGTTGTACTTGTTGTAATTTCAGGATTGTTAGTGACTGGATTCAAGGTTAGAATAACAGTCTCTGTCCCTTCAACCAGGTTATCACTTAATACCGGAACGGTTAGCGTAATTGTTTTTTGTCCTGCCGGAATCGTTACGGTATTTCCAATCGAGGTATAATCTGTCCCACTGGTAGCTGAACCACTTACCGAGTAAGTAATTATGGTAGCTGTTGTAGATACATTACTCAAAGTAAACGTGAACTGCCCCGAAGTTACCGGCTCAGCACCATCCGCAGTTGCGGTTACCGCAACCAGTGCATTGGTATTATTTAAAATATTGATAGTTGCTGGCGTATTATTCACCGTAACTAATTGACTGCTGGACGCGGTTAATGTAGCCACAACAGTTTCTGTTGCTTCAATTAATGCATCCGTTAATACTGGAATAGTAATCGTTCCGGTGGTTTGTCCAGCTGGAATGGTGATTGTTTTTGAAGCAATGTTGGTGAAATCACTTCCTTCTGTGGCAGATCCAGCTAAAGCATAAGTAAGCTGCGTATCTGTTGCTGAAGGATTACTTAAAGTTACCGTAAAGCTACCACTCACAGGACCAGACTCATTACCGTTTGCATTTGAAGTAATGGTTGCCGTAGCGGTATCATCATCCAAAATAGTTACTGTTGCCCGGCCGTTGCCAATCGTTACCAATCCTCCTGTAACTCTGGTTAAAATTCCATCAAATACTTCGGTAGGTTCTGCGATGTTATCATTAATTAACGGAACCGTGAACGTTAAGTTTGCACCAGCCGTAGATCCGGCAGGGAATGTTAAAGTCCCGGTAGTGGCCACAAAGTCTGAACCTGCAGTAGCCGTTCCGCTCGCAGTAGCATAGTCTACATTGAAGGCATCCTGTACCGCACCACTTAAAGTAACCGTGAAAGTTACTGTACCTGCAGATTCATTTACTGTTGCTTGTGAGAGCGAGATACTCGCCGTTACACTATTGTTATCGGTAATGTTGATTGTTGCCGGTGCATTATTCACCGTTACAAATGAACTGTTTGTACCACTTAGCGTAGTAATTACCGTTTCAATTCCTTCTACAATTAGATCTGTTACTACCGGAATTTCAAAGGTAGCAGTAGTTTGGCCTGCCAAAATGGTAACTGTTTTAGTGATGGCATTGTAATCGCTGCCTTCTGTTGCAGTTCCGCTAAGCGCAAAGGTAATTTGTGTATCGGTTGATGATGGATTACTTAAATTTACTGTAAACGTTCCACTAACCGGTCCGTTTTCATTCCCGTTCGTGCCAGCAATAACTGTGGCTACAGCCGTATCATTATCGGTAATATTAACTGTTGCGGTCGATGTTGCTATAGTTACTACATTTCCGGTTACACCGCTAATTGTGGCGGTAAACGTTTCGGCAGTTTCCACCAAATTATCATCGGTAATTGGCACAGTGAATGTTAACGTTGTACCCGCTGCTGCACCTGCCGGGAAGTTTAAGGTGCCGTTAGTGGCAGTATAATCTAAACCTGCAATGGCAGTTCCATTTGTAGTTGCGTAATTAACACTGAAAGCATTTTGTACACCTTTGTTTAAGGTTACCGTGAAACTTGCTGATCCCGCGCCCTCATTAACTATCGGTGTGGTAGAAATGCTTGCTGTTGCATCATCTTCATCAACAACACTAATGCCTGCAGGCGTATTACTTACTGTTATAGCAGGATTACTCGAACTGGTAAGCGTTGCTATTACGGTTTCTATGCCTTCTGCTAAATCATCTGCCAGTATTGGAATGATGATGGTTGCTGAAGTCTGACCCGCTGGGATGATGACTGTTTTGCTAATTGCACCATAATCGCCACTCTCATCTGCTGTTCCGCTTAAGGTGAATGTTAATGTTGTTGGCGTAGCAGATGGATTACTTAATAAAATATTAAATACACCACTTACTAATCCATTTTCATTTCCATTGGTTGCAGCCGTAATGGTCGCTATCGCGGTATCATTATCAGCAATCGTCACATTAGCCGGACTTGCACCTATGGCTACATCAGCCCCCACAACATTGCTTAATCCAACACCAAATGTTTCGGCATTTTCCACAATGTTATCTTCCAAAACTGGAATCGCCACTGTTAGAACGGTACCTGCCGGTGAATTCGCAGGGAAAGTCAATGTTCCGCTGGTTGCAGTATAATCTAATCCCGCAAGGGCAGTACCATTTGCTGTGGCATAATCAACAGTGAAACTGTTTTGAACAGCAATACTCAAGGTTACCGAAAGGGTAACTGAATTTATAGATTCTGGTACGCTCGCTGCGCTGATCGAAATGCTTACACTTGCCGTGTTGGCATCAAGAATATTAATACTTGCAGATGTTACGTTAACGGTAACGGCCTGATTATTTGATACACTTAAAGTTGCAACAACAGTTTCTATGCTTTCAGCAACCGCATCAACAATTACCGGAATGGTAATGGTACCTGTAGTTTGACCAGCAGGAATAGTAATTGTTTTCGTTGTGATGGCAGTATAGTCTGTGCCTTCGCTTGCGGTACCACTTAAAGTATAAGTGATTTGCGTATCGGTTGATGAAGCATTACTCAAAGTGACGTTAAACACGCCGTCTGTAGGTCCGGTTTCATTTCCGTTAGTTCCGGCAGTAATGGTTGCGACTGCTGTATCATTATCATTTATCGTAACTGCCGCTGTTGGTGCAGCAATGGTAACTGTTGCGCCTTTAACATTGCTTAGTGTTGCTGTGAAGCTTTCAGGCGTTTCAATTAATTGATCATCAATCACCGGAACAGTGAAGGTTATTGTTGTTCCCGCAGCTGAATTGGCTGGGAATGTCAATGTTCCTGTTCTTGTGGTATAATCTAAACCAGCTGTAGCTGTTCCGTTAGCAGTAGCATAATCTACACTAAACGAATTCTGAACGGCAGCGCTTAAGGTCACGGTAAATGTTGCAATGCCAGCATTTTCATTAATTACAGGTGCAGTAGCAATACTCACTGTTGCAGTACTGTTATCGGCAATATCAATGCTAGCAGGTGAATTGTTCACACTAATGGCCAGGTTGTTTGAGCTGGCCAAAGCAATACTCACCGTTTCAGTTCCTTCAACAACAGCATCCGCTAAAACTGGGATGGTTATGGTTGCGGTGGTTTGTCCTGCCGGGATAATAATTGTTTTGATAATCGCTGTATAATCAATTCCCTCCGTAGCCGTACCGCTAACAGTATAGCTAATTTGCGTATCTGTTGCAGATGCATGTGATAACGTCACGATAAAAGTGCCATTCGCTGGCCCGTTTTCCGTTCCATTTACACCTGCAGTAATACTGGCTACAGCGGCATCATTATCGGTAATATTTAAGCTTGCAGGTGTTGTAGCAGCTGTAATGGCTGGATTATTTGTCGCTGCAGACATGGTCAGTACCACTGTTTCTGTCGGCTCCACAACATCATCATCCAACACAGGGATAGAAACAGTAGCAGAGGTTTGTCCTGCCAGAATGGTTACCGAAGTTCCGATGGCAGTATAATCTGTTCCGCTCACTGCTATACCACTTACACTATAAGTTATAATGGTATTGGTAGTAGCGGAATTGCTTAAAGTAAAAGTAAACAGACCAGCGTTATTGGGTTCGCCGCCATTTGTTGCTGCTGCAACGGTTACTATCGCTTGCGTATTATCAGCAATCGAAATATTGGCAGCAGTTTTATTGGTCGCTATTGCCGGATTGTTTGATGATCCTAAAGTAATTTCAACACTCTCTGTACCTTCTATAACATTATCCATTAGCACTGGAATCGTGATCGTTGCGGTCGTTTCTCCCGCAGGGATCGTTACGGTATGCGTAGTAATGGTGTTATAATCAATGCCTTCAATTGCAGTGCCTCCAATCGTATAAGTTATAGTAGTTGGCGTAGCCGATGGATTACTTAACGTTACTGTGAATGTTCCGTTTGCAGGCCCGTTTTCGGATCCGTTATTTCCGGCCGTAATGGTTGCCACCGCGTTATCATTGTCGGTAATATTAATCGTTTCTGCAGTAGTGCTTGCTGTTATTGATGGATTGCTTGTTGAAGCCACCATTGTTAATACCACTGTTTCAGTAGCTTCTACCAGGTTATCATCAATTACAGGAACATTAACGGTAGCGGAAGTTTGTCCTGCAGGGATGATAACTGAAGTACCAATCGAAGTATAATCCGTTCCGCTAATTGCTGTACCATTTACGTTATAAGTGATTACAGTATTGATAGTGGAAACATTGCTTAATGTAAAGGTAAATAAGCCGGCAGTACCTGGTTCAGCACCATTGTTGGTTGATGCCACGGTTACTATTGCGGTAGTATTATCCAGAATAGCAATGGTTGCCGGCGTAGCGTCTACGGTAACTAATGGATTCGAAGAAATTAATAAGGTAGCAATTACCGTTTCTGGTTGTTCAACAACGGCATCAGCGGTTACCGGAATGATGATTGTTCCGATGGTCTCTCCTGCAGGGATAACGATGGTTTTGATCACCGGTGCATAGTCCGCCCCTTCCGTTGCCGTTCCAGTTAAACTGAATGTAATGGTAGTTGGTTGTGCCGATGGATTACTTAACGTTACGTTAAATGTTCCGCTAATCGGGCCATTTTCATCTCCCGTAGTTCCGGCAGTAAGGGTAGCCACCGAAGTATCGTCATCTGCAATATTTACAGTTGCCGGCGCATTGCTGGCTGTAATTGCAGCATTATTGGTTACCGCCGCCATTGTTAACACAACGGTTTCAGTACCTTCTGCAATGTTATCGTTCAATGCAGGTACAAAAACAGTTGCCGATAATTGTCCGGCAGGAATCGTTACCTCCGTACCAATTGGCGTGTAATCAGTTCCACTGGTTGCCGTACCAGTTACAACATAGGTAATTTTGGTATCTGTTGTTGACAACTTGCTTAACGTAAAAGTAAACAAACCTGGTGCTGCCGGCTCCGCCCCATCATTGGTAGTAGCCACCGCAACCGTTGCTTTTGTATTATCAGCAATATTGATGGTTGCCGGCGTGTTACTGATGGTAACTAAAGTGTTTCCGGAATTAATTAAAGTTAAGATCACGTTTTCGGTGCCTTCAATAATATCATCCGCCAATACCGGAATGGTTACTGTTGCTGTGGTCTGACCAGCAGGAATGGTGATGGTTTTTACCACAGGTGTATAGTCATCCCCTTCTTTTGCAGTACCCGCTAAAGTGTAGGTAATAGTTGTTGCTTGCGATGATGGTTTACTCAGGGTAACTGTGAAACTGCTGTTAACCGGACCATTTTCATTACCTGAAGTGCCCGCCGTAACAGTCGCTACAGATGCATCGTTATCAATAATTGTGGCGGTTGCAGTTGCATCGCTAATCAATACACCAACGCCGCTGATGTTACTTAATGTTGCAGTGAAAGTTTCTGCTAATTCTGCAATATTATCATCGTTTATGGTAACCGTAAAAGTTAACTGTGTACCCGCTGCTGAATTTGCAGGGAAACTTAAGGTGCCGTTTCTAGGCAGATAATCAAGCGTATTTCCGGCAATTGCTGTTCCGTTCGCCGTTGCATAATCCACTAAAAACGCATTTTGCACCGCATTATTTAAAGTAACCGTGAAGGTTGCTGTGCCAGCGTCTTCATTTACTGAAGCTGCTGTTGCAATCCTCACGCTAGCTGTGTTTGCGTCTAAAATATTGATTGTTGCAGCTGTTGCATTAATGGTTATCGCCGGATTGTCAGATGAGGCAAGCGTGGCGATAACGGTTTCATTACTTTCTGCAAAGGCATCAGTTAATACAGGAATTGTGATGGTAGCTGTTTTTTGTCCGGCCGGAATCACAATTGTTTTCATTACAGGTGTATAGTCCGTGCCTTCGGCAGCTGTACCAGCTAAGGTAAAAGTAACAGTTGTAGGCGTAGCAGAAGCTTTGCTTAAGGTGATAATAAATGTGCCGTTAACCGGACCAGTTTCGTTTCCGTTCACACCTGTTGTGATGGTGGCGATGGCACTATCATTATCGGTAATATTTACTATGGCGGTATTGGTAGCAATGCTTACCAGCGTAGTGCTCACATTGCTTATCGTTCCATTGAAAGATTCCGTTTGTTCAACCAGATCATCATCATTAACAGGTACGGTAAAAGTGAGCTGTGTACCTGCTGCAGAATTTGCAGGGAATGTTAAGGTTCCGGAAGTAGCGATATAATCTAAAGTTGTTCCGGCAAGTGCTGTTCCGTTCGCGGTAGCATAATTCAGTGTAAAGGCACTTTGTACCGCATCACTTAAGGTTATGGTAAAGGTAGTTGTGGCCGCACCTTCGCTTACATTTGGATTTGCAGAAATGCTCACCGTGGCCGTATTGGCATCTGTAACGTTAATTGTTGCTGGTGCTGTATTTACTGTAACTAATGGATTGGTAGCGCTTACTAATTTAGCTACCACAGTTTCCGTTCCTTCTACAGTTAAATCTGCATTTACAGGGATGGTAATTGTTGCAGTCAAATTTCCTGCAGGAATGGTAATGGTTTTGGTCACGGCGTTATAATCCGTTCCCTCTGTAGCCGTGCCGTCTAAAGCAAAGGTAATGGTAGTAGGCTGAGCAGAAGGATTGCTTAACGTAATCACAAAAGTTCCGTTAACCGGGCCCGTTTCGTTACCCGCAGTTCCGGCAGCTATTGTTGCTGTTACGGTATCGTTATCTGTAATGTTTACTGTTGCAGGGTTCGTACTGGCGGTAATCGACGGATTGCTTGTTGAAGCATTCATCGTCAAGATTACGGTTTCTGTACCTTCTGCAATATTGTCATCCGTTACCGGAACCGCAATTGTTGCAGAAGTCTGCCCTGCAAGAATAGTTACACTTGTGCCTATTGAAGTATAATCTGTACCGCTAAGGGAAGATCCATTTACCGTAAAATCAATTTTCGTATCTGTTGATGAAGGTTTACTTAAGGTAAAAGTAAACTGACCGGCAGTACCAGGCTCTGCCCCATCGGCTGTTGCAGCAACTAAAATTGTTGCTGTGGTATTATCCGTAATGCTAATGGTTGCAGGAGTAGTATTGGTGCTGATGGCAGAGTTGTTAGTAGTTGTTAATGTTGCAATCACCGTTTCCGTACCCTCTACCAGTTGATCAGTAATTACAGGGATTGTAATGGTTTGAGCGAGCTCTCCAGCCGGAATAATTACCGTTTTGGTTGTAATGGCTCCATAATCTGCGCCTTCAGTTGCTGTTCCACCCAAGGTAAAAGTAATTTCTGTAGGTGTTGATGATGCTTTATTTAGCGTAACGGTGAAAGTTCCGGCTACCGGACCAGCCTCACTTCCAGAAACTCCGGCAGTGATGGTGGCGATGGCTAAATCATTATCAACAATTGTTACGGTTGCGGTTCCTGTACCAATAGTAACTAAGCCGGTAACATTACTGATTGACGCACTAAATGTCTCACTTAATTCTACCAGATCATCGTTTGTTACTGGCACAGTAAACGTTAGTTGTGCTCCGGCTGAAGAATTTGCAGGGAATGTTAACGTTCCACCGGTAGTACTGTAGTCATTTCCGGCCAGAGCCGTTCCATCTACCGTAGTATAGGTAACATTAAATGCCTCCTGAACTGCAGCATTTAAGGTAACCGTAAATGTGGCGGTACCATTGGCTTCATTGATGCTGGTTGGCGTAGCAGCGATGCTTACCGTTGCGGCATCGTTATCTACGATTGTTCCTATTCCATCTGCCTGTGTAATGGCTGCCGGAGCAGACACACCACTTAATGTTACTTTGAAATTTTCTAAACTTTCTGTTACAGCATCATCAGTAATGGCAATCGTAATCGTTTGTACATCGCCGCTAACTGATCCTGCAGGGAAAGTAACCACACCAGTTTTAGCGGTATAATCTGATCCCGCAATCGCAGTATTATCAGCGGTTGCGTAATTTACCGAAAGTGCATTTTGGAGATTTCCGGTTAAGGTAACTGTGAAGATTATATTTCCACCGTTTTCCTGGGCAGAACTACTGTTAATCGCCACACTTGCAATGTCATTATCGGTAATGGTAGCCGTTCCGGTAGCACCGGCTGCTGGAATGGTAATTAAAGCGCCTGCACTGGTTCCAATTAATGTAGCCGTAAAAGTTTCACTTAGTTCTGCAACGTTGTCATCAGTAATCAGTACCTCAAAGGTTTCCTGCGCACCAGTGGTGGCGCCCGAAGGGAAGGTTAATGAACCTGTTTTCGCTACATAATCACTTCCCGAAAGGGCAGTTCCGTTTGCCGTTGAAAAATTAACAGTAAACGCATTTTGAACATCTCCTGTAAGCATAACTGTAAAAGTAGCGCGACCAGCATTCTCTCCAACGGTAACACTATTCACTGCTACAGTTGCTACGTCATCATCTGCTATACTTAAGGTTATTGCACTTGTATTTGCAGTAATTGATGGATTATCAGTTGCTGTAGTCATCGTTAAGATAACGGATTCAGTACCTTCTGCAAAAGTATCGTTTTGAACAAGAACAGGCAAGGTAACTGAAGTTTGTCCTGCAGGAATAATGATGGTTGTTCCCAGACCCGTATAATCTGTTCCGGCAGTTGCCGTACCCGTGATGGAATAGGTTATTTTAGTATCTGTGGTAGATACGTGATCTAAAGTAAAGGAGAATAAGCCATTTGTTGCAGGTTCTGATGCATTGATAGTTGCAGCGACAGTTACCGTTGCAGTTGTTGCATCAGCAATAGAAATTGTTGTTGTTTTATTGGCTGGAATAGTAGAGATGGTCGCTAAAGGACTGTCGGTCGATGTTAAGTTGATCGTCACATTTTCAGTACCTTCTACAATTAAATCCGTTCTAACCGGAACGGTAATGATCCCTGTTGTCGCTCCTGCAGGAATTATAATTTTACCCGATAACGGGGTAAAATCAACACCTGAAGTGGCTGTTCCGCCAACGGTATAATCAATTTCGGAATCTGTTGAAGATGGATTGCTGAGTGTTACCGTGAAGGTACCATTTACAGGACCACTTTCATTGCCGTTTGTTCCGGCGGTAATGGATACGGTGGCAGCATCATTATCTATAATAGATGCGGTGGCAGTAGCATTACTGATTACTACTACCCCACCCGTAATTCCACTTATTGTTGCCGGAAAGGTTTCAGTAGGTTCTGCAACAGCATCGTTAATAATTGGCACAGTGAAAGTTAAAGCAGTACCAGCCGGAGCATTTGCCGGGAAGTCTAACCTTCCTGATGTGGCTGTATAATCTACTCCTTGCAAGGCCGTTCCATTTGAGGTAGTATAATTTACGCTGAATGGATTTTGAATGGCATTATCTAAGGTAACCGTAAATGTCGCAGTTCCCGCAGCCTCATTAATAGTTGGCGTGGTGGCAATACTCACACTCGCGGTGTTGGCATCGATAATGCTGATGGTTGCGGTTTTGTCTGCTGCAACCGGTGTAATACTTACCAATGTGCTGTTTATAGATAACAAATTAGCAATTATGGTTTCGGTATTTTCGGTAATATTATCTTGTTTAACCGGAATGTTAATGGTGTAAGTGGTTTGTCCGGCTGGAATGGTGATTGTTTTGGTAACTGGTCCGTAATCATCAGGCTCATTCGCTGTCCCAGCTAAGCTAAAGGTTAGCTGTGTATCCGTTGATGATGGATTGCTCAGCGTGATGATGAAGGTTCCGTTAGCCGGGCCTGTTTCATTCCCGTTTAAACCGGCCTTAATACTTGCAACTGAAGAATCGTTATCTGTAATATTTGCACTGGTGGTTCCGGTGGCAATCGTTACTAGATTTCCGGTAATCCCGCTCAACACTACATTGAAAGCTTCTGTAGCTTCAACTGTGAGATCATCGTTCACTGATACCGTGAAAGTTTTCGTTGTGCCGGCAGCAGAACCTGCTGCAAAATTAAGCGTACCCGATGTTGCAGTGTAATCTAATGTTGGCCCCGCTTTGGCAGTTCCATCAACAGTATTATAATTTACACTGAACGCATTTTGAACTGCCGCATTTAAGGTTACCGTAAAAGTAACCAGATCAACATTTTCTAATACCGTCTGTGCTGCAGAAATACTAACGGAAGCATTATTATTATCCAGAATGTTGATCGTGGCAGATTGATCAGCCACCACATTTGAAACAGTTATCGAAGTGTTATCTGTAGAAACCAAACTCGCAATAACGGTTTCTGTACCTTCTAAAACATTATCTGTTTTAGTTGGAATGGTAATGGTGCCAGAAACGGTACCTGCCGGGATAATGATAAATTTCTGAACCTCGGTATAGTCATCAACTTCTGTTGCTGTACCGGCAAGGCTGAAGTTCACTCTTGTATCGGTAGCTGATGGATTACTCAAGGTAACGGTAAATGTTCCCGGTACATCATTGTTTTCATTTCCGTTAACACCCGCTGTAATTCTCACTGTGGCAGCATCCGTATCAGTGATGTTTACTGATGCATTTGCTGTAGCAATTGTAACTACTGAGCCGCTAACGTTGGTAATTGACGCGGTGAAATTTTCACTTGGCTCAACCACATTATCATTCAATATCGGAACAGTAAAAGTATAGGTTGCACCAGCCAGTGATCCTGCAGGAAAAAAATAAGTTCCTGGGCTATTGGTGTAGTCAGTACCAGCTTTAGCAGTTCCATCTGCAGTAACGTAAGTCACGGTAAAAGCATCCTGAACGGCCGTACTTAAAGTGATGGTAAATGTTGCTGATGCACCAGCAATTTCGCTAACGCTGGTTGGCGTAGCTGCGATGCTTACTGTTGCTACCTCGTTATCATTAATAGTCGTGTTAATTGAGGTCGTTGATCCAAGCGTTGCAATTCCTGTTGGCGAACTAATGCTCGCTGTATAATTCTCCGGAGCTTCTGCTTTATTATCATCAACAATATTGATGGTGAAAGTTTGCGTACCATTTGAACCACCAACAATTGATCCCGCCGGGAAAGTTATTGTGGTAGGAGAACTAAACGTATAATCTGTAGTTACAAATGCACTACCGTTTGCCACATTGGCAAGAACAGTTACTGGCTCTTGAAGTGTGGTACCAGGAGTTCCTGAAAGCGTAACAGTATAAACTACCGTCGTTCCGGCAGCCTCTGTTACCGTAGCAGATCCACTTAGTACCAATGTAACCGGGTTGTTATCTGTTATGGTACCGGTACCTGTTGCTTTTGAAACGCTGGTAGGTCCGGTGATGGCACTTAACTCAACAGTGAAATTTTCAGTCGCTTCAGCAAAGTTGTCACCTGCAATATTGATGGTGATACTTTGTGTGCTGCCTGATACTGAATTCGGTGGAAAAGTTACGGTTCCTGATTTTAAAATATAGTCGCCTGGTTGTTTAGCGGTGCCATCAGCAGTTGCGTAATTTACCGTGAACGTATTTTGAACGTTTCCGGTTAGGGTAACTACAAAAGTTGCCGTCCCTGCAGATTCATTTACGGTCACATCGTTAATCGCGATGCTCGAATTATCATTATCTGTAATGGTTGTATTTACTGTTGCATTACCTAAAGAAGCCGGACCCGTGATTGTACCTATTGAAACAATATAATCCTCATCGTTTTCATCAATGGTGTCATCATTAATAGTAAAAGGAAAAGTGAGGGTGCCGCTTGGCTGCCCCACTACTGTCCCTGCGGGGAAGATAACGGTTGAAGAGGTGAAGGTATAATCGCCTCCGCTTGTAGTGCCATTGGCCAGGCTGGTTACTACCGAAACAGGCGCTGCTAATGTAGTGCCCGGTGTTCCGGTCAGCGTAACCGTATAGTTAACCGTTCCTGCGTTTTCATTTACAACCGCCGGTCCAGATAAAACAACAGTTGGATAAGTGTTGATGGTGACTGTTATCGGATCACTCACCACACCGTCGGCCGTAGTTAAGGTATAAGTATAAGTGTCAGTTCCGGTATAACCGGCATTTGGTGTATAAGTAACTTTTCCAGCAGCATCAACAGCAGTGCTTCCATGGGCACCGTTCGTAGCGGTTACAGTTGCATTGGTAGCTGTGGCACCATCGTTTACCTTAACATCAGTAGTTACCGGCGTATTCACGAACGTAGTGATACTGTCTGCAACCCCAACTGGTTTAACAGAAATGATAAAGGTTTGGGCAGCACTTAAATCAACACCGCCGTTTGTTGTACCACCATTGTCGTGGATAAAAACGGTTATAATTGCTTTGCCTGCAAAATTGCCTGCTGGTGTATAAGTTAAAGTTCCGTTAGGTGATACCGATGGCTGAATTGTAAATAAGGTGTTGTTATTATTCGTAACAATAAAGTCAACGAGCTGAGCAGATTCATTTGCCGGACCAGCACTAATAGCATTTGCCCAATTGGTTACTGTTTGTGCGCCAGCACTAGCATTGAATAACTGATCTGCTCCTTTTGTAAACGAAGGAACATCATTAACTGAATTAATAGAAATATTGACTGGAGCGTTCGCTATAGCATAAGTTGTACCATCAAAACCATTCCAGTTGAAAACGTCGCTGCCGTTGTAATTTCCATTTGGCGTATAAGTGATGTTTGCAAGGCTGGCAGCGGGAATAACCTGACCTGCAATGATGTTAACATTATTTAATTTTAGCAGTCCGTTTGCAGGCAAACTTACTACCTGAATTTGTGTTAATGCGTCATTATCAATATCAGTAAATTTGCTTGTAAAGTCCAGCGCTGAAAATGGAATTACCGTATCTTCATTTCCTGATTTTGGAATTGCAGTTACCACAGGCGCATCATTTACTGCAGTAAGCGTAATGTTAACCGGAGCGTTTGCTAAAGCATATGTGGTACCATCGTAACCATTCCAGTTAAATGTATCATTGCCATTATAGTTTAAATTAGGAGTATAAGTGACATTAGCCAAGTCTGCTAAAACAATTACCTGACCTGAGCTAACGTTTGCACCATTCAGTTTCAGTACACCATTTGCTGGCAGGCTAACCACCTGGATTTGCGTGAGGGTATTTCCATCTACATCGGTAAACCGATTGGTAAAGTCAGTAGATGTGAAAGGGATCACCGCATCTTCACTTCCCGCCTTTGCAATTGATGAAACAACCGGCGGATCATTTACCGGAGTAATAGTAATGTTAACAGGAGCAGCTGTCGCGGCGTATGTTGTGCCATCGAAACCATTCCAGTTAAAGGTATCACTACCATTATAGTTTAGATTTGGAGTGTAGGTGATACTGGCAAGACTGGCAACAGAAATCACCTGACCAGCAGTAATGTTAACGTTGTTCAGTTTGAGTAGACCATTTGCTGGTAAACTAACTACCTGAATCTGATTTAAAACATCGTTGTCTATATCGACAAATTTGCCGGTAAAATCAGCAACTGCGAAAGGAATCACCGTATCTTCATTACCGGATTTGGAAATTGCCGAAACAACCGGTGGATCATTTACCGGTGTCACCGTTAAAGTAAGTGTACCTGTTGCACTTCCAGCCTGCCCGTCCACAGCAGTGAAAGTAATTACTGGAACTGGCCCATTGTAATTAGCTAAAGGCACGAAAGAATAACTTCCGTCTGTATTAATGGTGATCGTGCCAATATTTGGAATTAGCATAGCAGTTCCAGTTGGCTGTGTACCAGCAACACCTGCAATTGTATAACCGCTAATAGTTAGCGCATTACCGTCGAGATCATTCGCTCCATTTAAAAGGCCATTAGCTGCGGTTGCCGTTAAGGTCACATCTTCAGCTAGCGTATTGGTTTTATTTTGAACAGTAGGATTTCTATTGATATTAATCGTAAAAGTTGCAGAAGAAGCGCTTCTGGCACCATCATTATCAATAGCCGTGAGCTGGAAGGTAGTTGGCGCAGTATTCGTTCCATTTGGTCTGAATTTAAAACCATTAACCTGTGCAACAGTATAAGTTTGACCCGATACCACCGCCGTTGTACCATCTGCTAAAAACAGCATACCCTGCAAACCGTTTGTATTTACCAGATAACTCACCACCGTGCCATCAGTATCTGTAGCGGTTGGATTATCAATATCTAATGCTATTGCTGAACTTGTTGGAATTACCGCAGTGTTGGTAATACTATTGGTAACCGGCCATGCATTATCAATGATAGTCGTTGTAACCGAATTGGCACCAATATTTACCGGAGCAATAGCGCCGGCTGCCGAAATGGTTACAGTATAACTTTCATTTGCCTCCTGAGTTGCTTGATCATTAGTGACTGGAACATTGAAGCTAAATGTTGCCGCTGGCGAACCCACCACAGTATTTGCAGGAAAAGTATAGGTACCTGAAACCGTTGTGAAATCATTCCCAGCAGTCGCCGTTCCGGAAGTTGTAGTATAATTAACAGTTACAGCGTTAACAAGGGTTGCACCAGTTGTTCCTCCTAATACAATTGAGTAAGGAGCATTTCCAACTGTTTCTCTCACAATTGTGGACCCAGAAACGCTTACTGAAGCATTGTCATTATCATTTATTGTGGTAATCACACTGGTTGTACCTAAAACAGCAGACCCGGTTAAGCCACCAATAGTCGCCGTAAAAGTTTCACTTGGTTCAATAATTACATCATTCGTAATTGGAATGGTAAACTCCTGAAAGGCACCTGTAGCACTGCCCGCTGGGAAAGTAATCGTGGTCACACTAGGCGAACCATAGTCAGCTGTTGTTGCCGTACCCGGGGTAACACCAACGTTTACTTTAATTTCATCTTGCGAAGTTACACCCTGGGTTCCATTTAATGTTACCCGGTAAGTTACCGTAGCCGTTCCTTCCGTAATGGTAGGCGTTGTGGTTGTTAAATTTACAGTTGGCACTTCCGATGAGCACAAATAAGCATCATCAAAGTTTCCAAAGTTTCCAACGTTCGCCCGGTAAGTATAGGTTCCGGCTGGCAAAATTCCAGATTTTCCACTTACAAAAAACCAGGTTTCTAAATCTGTTGTACTTACGAAAGACACCGTGCTCGAGATAGCCACGATATTATTCGCCTGATTTCTGATTTCTACAGATCCAGTCCAGTTCTCATAAGGGGTAATACCAGATCTGTTGGAAAACCAGCCGCTAAAAGATAAAATAGCAGGTTGCGTAAGCGTAAAGGAGCGAATCAATACGTCAGCAGCATTTGCAACATCTACATATTGCGATCCGTTATGTGCAAAATCAGGTCCTACGGCATATCCTGTTCCGTCAACCTTGATCACATTAAATTTATTTGTTCCACCGCTTTGTGTAGTCCATCCTGCAAAATTGCTTCCGGCCTGAATATTATCGGCATTCGTATTGGCCACAACAGGATTATCAAACCCGTTTTCATTTAAAGGGAAAGTATTGGTACTGCAATTTGCTGATACCTGCGGATTAATGTCTCTGATGGCAGCAGTATTATTTGCAGTAACCTGATCTATTTGTGGGTTTGCAGAAATGGTGGCAATATTAGTCATTCCGCCAGCATCTTTAACCGTAGCAATGATGGTTAAGGTAGCATTAGCTGAAGCATTGAATGCGCCAATAGTCCATACACCAGAAGTTGAGTTATATGTTCCCGCTGATGGAGTTGCCGAAACGAACGTAAAACCAGATTGCAATAGGTCTGTAACGCTAACGCCAGCAGCATTAGATGCACCAACATTGCTTGCCATTACTGTGAAAGTTAATTGACTACCAATTAGAGGTGTTTTAGTATTCACTGTTTTGCTTACAGCTAGATCTACGTCATTATCCGTAATGGTGATCGTTGCCGTGGCATTGGCCGGGACCGGTGTGACCAGAACGCCATTATTTGCACTGGTTATCGTTAATACCGAGGTTTCTGGTGCTTCAACCAGAACGTCATCCGTAACCGTTAAAGGGATTGTTACTGATGTAGCATTTGCCGGAATTGTGGCCGTAGCAGCAATGGTGTAATCGGTTCCGTTTGTTGCCGTTCCTGCCATGTTATAATTAATAACAGTCGGGTTGGCACTGGCATTCTGAATTGTGAAGGTATAAGAACCAGCTGAACCACCCTCGGTAACATTTGGTGTAGCAGTGGTAACGCTTACGTAATTATTTACCAGCAGAAGGTTATTTGTTAAAATATTATTACACACACCGCCCTGCCCATTATTAGCACATTCCGTATTCGGATTGGTAGGTGTTGAGGTGGTGTTCGGATCAGTCGCATCGGGGTCTGTGGTATCAGCCGGACGTAACATACTCGCTTCCACATTGATGGCATTTCCAGCCAGTGTTGATCCGATTGTTCCGGTAATCAAATAGGTGGCGGTAGAGCCGCTAGACATATTCAGTCTTGAATTGAAAACCGTTCCACTGTTTGTTTTGCTGGTTTCACTTACAGTACCAGTGAAGCCACTCATAACCGCACCGGTGATGGTAAATCCCGCTGGCGGAAGGAATCTGAATACAGCGCCTGTTACCGGACTTAAACTTCCCGATGCAGTACTATTTATATTTTCGACAACCACCGTATAAGTAACGGTGTTGCCTACGGCAACAGGCCCTGCCGGTGATGGTGTTATACTGGTTGTCTTTAAATCGGCAACAGTTACGCTGATATCAACTTGCTTGGTTACCTCAGCCCCTGAAATGTAGGCGTAGGTATCCATTGAACGCTCATTACCAAAATCGAAAAGACCATTCCCACTGTTTGAAGGCGTAGGAGCCGGATTAGTTTGACCGGAGCCCGTAAAATAGGCACCCCATTTATGTCCACCACCATTTGTAGTTGATGAAGACCCTGTTGCAGTTTGTACAACTGGTGAAGAACTTCTTGCATAGCTTCCAGCCCCGTTTACGTTAGAATCATCCCAAAATACTTTATCACTGTACACAGTAGGATCTGTGTTGGTTGTTCTAACAAGATAGTTATTGGTATTTTCAGCCAATTCTACAATAAGCCCGTTGGGATTAATTTCCATATCGATATAAGGAAAATGCACTTCAGCCGTTAACAATTTAACTTTAATATCACTGATTACCGTTCCAGCCGGCATATTAGCACCATTCCCACCTTTTCCATCCCAGGCAATAGTATTCGATCCTGCATTAGCATCGCCACTAAGGATTCGTGGTACAGCTGTTGGAATAGTGATTTGATAAGTTCCATTCTCTGATGCATCGAATGTAATATTCCCCCCTTTTTGCCCGGCCTTTCCACTCGTTCCTTCCTTACCAACCAATACTACGTTAGAGATTGTTGGAGTACTGGCAGTTTTCTTTAGCCATGTTGTTGTTGGTGTTGTGCCTGTAAGCGTTACCGGCTGATCGGTTGTTGGCAAATCACTTGCAGGTCGCGTATAAAAAATCTTGTGTGTAATCAGCACACTTGGAGCTGCAAAATCCTGCGCAGTCGGATCATTTACGCTTTGTAAAATATTTGCACGATCAGAAAAGTTTAAACTTTTAAAAGTTGCGTTTTTATTCGCATCTAAAAAGCCTTTATTATTGGCAAAAAAGGAGAAGAAAGCGCCATGGTTACCATTTGTTTGAACCCGATAGGCACGTCCATTTTTAGTTAAAATATAGTTGGTACCATAAAAGCCCGTCGAAAAATCAGAATTATATACCAATAAATTTAAAACATTCGCATATACCCTTCCTGGTATTACAGCTGATGCGGTAGCGTTTATGACAGAAACATCCCAGGCTGCAATTAAACTTGTACTATTAGCTGTAGTTGGTGCAGTCCAATCCTGATTGGATAAAAAATTCGTTGTACCAAGTTCTGTTGTATTTAGTGCGGTTTCGCCTGGCGCTCCGGCGGGCAGAAACTCAACCTTATAGATTCCTGTAGTTGGTACCTGATAGTAAGCCGGCAAATAGCGATTTGCAGTCAGGTCTCCGGCACTCAGCCTCGGACCCGCAACTTCATTTGCACGATTGGTTATCTTACCTACTGTTGCAGATGTTGTAACAATAACAGGTGCACCGCCAGAGGGACCAGTAACCCTGATGATAGCGTTTCCAACTCCGGCAGAACTGAATGCAAGGGCCAGCGTCTCACCCGAATTCGCATAGACATAATGCGCCCCGAGTGTTTTAAACGGCCAGGAATTTAAAGTTGCGTTTGGATCTGTAGTAGAAATATTGTTATTACTGTAAAGATAAGCTCTTCTGCCTACCGTTGTACCCTGATACAAATCCTTACTTCCATCTGCAAAAGCGTCACTTAAGCCTGTACAAAAAAAGAAAAATAAAAAAAATAGAAATTGAGCAAAACAATTACCGATTTTGTTCGTTAAGTAATTATTAATACTATGAGAATCTAGTGTGCGAACACTTCCAGATAGTAAAATTTTATTCATACAGGGGACGGTAAAGATCTGCATCTTGCGATGCATGTTACTATAGTTTGTTTGACTAGTGGCTATTTACGAAATTCCAGAACTTACGGTTTTGAGAATAGTAAATTTTATTTGACAATATTTGGCACCACTTTTCAACGCAAAGGTATCACGCTTAATCCAACATAAATTTCACGAAACAAACAATTTGTATTATTAAAAATACATTTTTATAATTAGTTGACTTTTATCAATCTGTATCTTCAAATTGCAGAAGCTAAAACGATCAATTGTGAAGTTATTAAGGTATGACTTGGAAGCGTAAGACCTTGGAACCTATTCTTCAGCTTATGCTATAAGTAATTCAATAATCATTTAGGAAATCGAGCCGTGCAATACCTTTCAAAGAAAAGGATGGAAAGCCGGGAATCAAGAAAATAGAAATAATCCTGTTCAGTAAGGAAAGTTAAAGAACTAAGATAACTACGGGACGGTTATCATAGACAACGGTGATCGCGCATATTGCAGATCAAGGAAAAAGTGTTTGATTTAGATCCTCCCTTACATTAGAAAAATACTGACTTTAATCAGCGTTAAAACATTCAGTTCACCTTCGAAATGCAGCAGATTTTTATCTGGAAAAAACATAAAATTTCTTGAAACACCGGTAACATTTGAAATGTCTTACGGGCACAAATGGCATAAGCACTTTAAATACAAATCCTCTTGGAACGCGTGAGGTTTCAGGATTCTTACAGGAAGGACATGCAGGGCATACCTTGTTGGGATGGGTAATGATTTGGGATGACATAATAAAAGCTGGAATGGTTATTAACAAAAATATTTATAATCACTGAGAAATCATATAGTTACAGACTGAAACTGACTCAAAATTACAAAAAACACAAAAATAAATTACGAAATATCCCCAGTTGAACTTGAATTGTTTCAAAAGGATAAAACTATTGGCTCTTTTTGCTTGTTAGCTTAGTAACATTTCTAACAAGCGTATTAAAAAAATAAGATGAGTAAAGATAAAGACAACACAAACGATAAAACAAAAGGAACTGCAAAAGAGAAAGCAACCTTTGATCAAAACGGAAAAGGTGCATCAGATAAGTATGGCGCAGCCGGAGCTACCCCCAACGAATCTGCAGACGAAAATGGTGTAGGTACAGCAAAAAAGCAAACAAAAAAATAGAAAGAGTTTCCTCTTTCTATTTTTCATAAATGCTCATCTTTTCAGCAAGTTCAATAATACTTTTTATCTTAAGCTTCTGAAACAAACGCAACTTATAAGTACTCACGGTACCCATTTGTAAATTAAGTTGATTTGAGATTTCCAATACACCGATACCTTTTGTCAAAAGTTCAGCTACTTCTAGTTCTCTACCAGATAATTTTGTAAATGGATTATCAGCATCGTTTCCTAAAATGCTATTGAACATATTTTCTTTAACATTTCTGCTAGAATAACGGCTTCCAGCTAAAATGGTAGTAATTGCAGTTACAATTTCAGATTCCTCTGCGTTCTTGGTCAGATACCCGGAAGCTCCAGATTTCAAGTAAGGAACAGCGTAAATATTTTCGTTAAGAGAAGAGAAAACTAAAATCTTTGCACCGGGCTGAACAGATTTAATTTGATCAATTACCTTCAGGTTATTTCCTCCTGGTAAATTAACATCAATAATAATCAAGCTTGGTGATTTTGCAGCCTCAGTTAAAGCTTGCTCTAATGTTGAGGCGTTAATAATTTCAACTCCAGTCCAGAAATCGGAGATCAAGTTCTTTAAACCCCTGCGGATGATTTCATGATCATCCGCAATCAGTACGGTAAAAGTACTACCAGTGTTTTTAGGTTTCATTGTGTTTTAATAAAGGATGTAAATATTATCAAAGTTATCAATTTTCTCAAAATTCGTAGTCTATTCATATCAAAAAAAGCCTTCTTTTTTGATCTCACAAATGTAAACATTATTATACAATTTTACGCATTTTTACACACTTCGGTTATAAAAATTCTTCTCCTATAAGTTTTACATTGGACTAATAACGTGCAAGCTATAAATTTTTAGTATATTTTACTAAATCGTTGTACCAGTTTTAGTAAAAGCACTAAATCGATTAATCTATGTGGTTTTAAATAACGAACATTAAATGCTGAGAAGAACGAGAATAGATGGTTTTACTTTGGTTTTTAAGGAACAATTATCCTTAGATAAATACACATTCAAATAAGAAAAGTTGTCGAAACATGAAACTGCAGCTGACCAATTCTTAAAAGTGAGTTAATAAAGTGTAAAATATTAGTTTGGCACATCTTAAAGATGCCTATTTACCTTTGATCTGATTTAACGTATAAATGATCAACTTGATATCTAAAATTATTCCCAAACTATTATTTTACGATTAAAAATCGGCTGATGATTAACAACCTATTTATTAAGTACACACTAATTGCGATTATGAACGCATAGTTAACAAAAAAATTACATTAAAACACCATTAGAAAAATAAAAAAAGCGCGGCTTTTATTTTTCGATTTTAAGATGAGCCTTGATATAAATTATCCTTCTGAGGCCCTTTTATCAAATGCAAGTAAATAAACTTAAATTTTCGCCCTGATCCGGCTTAGAGTTTCCAAACGAATCGATAAAAAAGAAGCAATATGTTTTAATGAAACCCTGTTGATCAAATCTGGGAAAGAAACTAAAAATCGCTGGTATCTTTTTTCTGCAGACGAAATTCTACATAAATAAGCACGTTCTTCAGCCGACCTGTAATAAAGTTCCATAATCTTTCTGCCGACGATATTTGCCTCAGGATAATTTTCATAGAGGTATTCTGACAATACATGGGGAATGGCAATCAAATCTACATCTTCAAGCGCCTGTAAATGTTCCTCTGAATCTCCCTCAAGCCACAAATTACGAATGGTACCCACAATCTCATTTTCACGGGCAATCCAGGTGGTTATTTCTGTATTACCATCTTTAATAAACCCACGTACAACACCCTTAACAATTAAATAAAGATATTTATTACGGTCTATGGGAGATAAAATAAACTTATTCTTCTTATAACTAACCGGAAAAGTATGCTGATTAATGCGATCTTCAATTTCCTTATTTAGGGGATGAAATTTTTTGAAAATCGAAATAAATGGAGAAAAATTGTTGAATTTTTTCCATTTATCTTCATCAGACAAATTAACAGCGATCATTTATAAATAAGTAAGAAGATGACAACACACGGCTTCAAGCACTCAGAAGTAATTAGAGCAAGCGTTATTCAAAGAAAAGAAATTTTTCTTTGACATTTCTCAGTTTAGATATTTTTTACAAAATCTTTTCTACTCCTAATCCGAATAACGCAAAATCATATTTAACAGGATCTTCTGCATCAAATTGTTTCAGATTCTGTGTAAGTTCCAACGCCGTGAGCCAATCTGTTTGTTTGCGGGTAATCAATCCCAATAACCGCCCTACCCTATCCACATGAACATCACAAGGACAAACCAAGTCTGAAGACTTCAACGTGTTCCAAATCCCAAAATCTACTCCCTTACTGTCTTTTCTAACCATCCAGCGTAAAAACATATTCAACCGCTTACAGGTAGATTTTTGGTGTGGAGATGAAATGTGCTTTTTTGTCCTGTGCGGAAAATCCTCCTGCGAGAAAAAATAAGATCTGAAATAATTTAAAGAATTCTCAATGGAAATCCTGTTAGCTTGATCTTCTCTTACATTTGATTCCATTTTATTAGTTATAGACATTTTTCGAGGCAGAAATGCTTGCTCGAGACTCTCACACTCTTGATAGTGTTTTTTAAAAAAGGATATAAAATAGAGCAAATCAGTATCATTGAAGGTTCGATGTTTAAAACCCAACAAACCTTTTAAGTCTCCCTCAGTATGGTTAATCATAAAGTCATATGGTGCATTATCCATACGCGCAACCAACTCATTGCACTTATTGATAATGGTTTTCCTTTGTCCCCAGGCTAAAATTGCAGCAAAAAAACCTGCTATTTCTATATCTTGTTTGTTGGAGAAAAGGTGAGGAATACAAACCGGGTCGTTCCAGATAAAATCTGGTTGATTATACTGCTCAACTTTATGATCTAAGAAATTTTTTAATTCTAAAAACTGCATCAATACGGTTGTAAAAAGAAAAAAGCAGCCTGATTGCTGCGATAAATAAGCTAACAGCCGTTGCTAATCTTAACATGCTAATCTTTCATGTCAATTTAAACAATCCTGTTAAAGAGGTCAATAGCATTTAATTCGGGCAGATGACCGGTATCATCTACCCAAATTAAATTTATAAATTAAGAAAGGGCATTTCCAAGATCCTCTAAAAGATCTTCGATATCTTCAACACCAACGCTTAATCGCAATAAATTATCGGTAACGCCTACTTCTTCACGCGCTTCTTTTGGGATAGAGCCATGTGTCATTGTTGCAGGGTGATTAATTAATGATTCCACGCCGCCCAGGGATTCTGCAAGAGTAAAAATTTTAAAATTAGAAGCGATTCTAAATGTTTCCTGCAAATCTGCACCTTTAAGTGCGATAGAAATCATCCCACCGAAACCACGCATTTGTTTTTTAGCGATGTCGTGATTAGGATGATCTTCAAAACCAGGCCAATAGATTTTATCTACCTTTGGATGATTTCTCAGGAACTGCGCAATGCGTTCACCATTTTCACAATGTGCTTTCATGCGCAGGTGAAGGGTTTTAATCCCTCTTAAAACCAAAAAAGAATCCTGTGGGCCAGGGGTTGCGCCACAAGCATTGTAGATGAAAAACAAGTCTTTATACAACTGCTCATCATTTGTTACCAACGCCCCCATAACTACATCAGAGTGACCACCAATATATTTTGTAACAGAGTGCATTACAATGTCTGCACCCAGATCAATTGGATTTTGCAAATAAGGTGATGCAAACGTATTATCTACTGTAAGTAAGATATTTTTCTCTTTTGTTATTTTAGCAACACCTTCAATATCTACAATTTGCATCGTTGGATTTGTAGGTGTTTCTATCCATACCAATTTGGTTTTATCAGTGATGTATGGTAAAATATTTTCAGGCTTTGAAAGATCCAGAAAGTGAAACTTAATCCCATACTTCGTAAAAATCTTGGTAAACATCCGATAAGAACCGCCATATAAATCGTTCCCGGTAATCACTTCATCACCCGGTGATAACAACTTTAAAACGGCATCTGTAGCGCCCATGCCACTTGAGAAAGCGAGGCCGTATTTTGCATTTTCCAATGCAGCAAGGCAATCTTCCAAAGCCTTACGGGTCGGATTTGTTCCTCTCGAATATTCGTAACCTTTATGGTCGCCTGGAGATTTTTGCCAATAAGTAGAGGTTTGATATATTGGCGTCATTACTGCGCCAGTTGTTGGATCAGGCTCTTGGCCTGCATGTATTGCTTTTGTTCCGAATTTCATTTCTTAAATAGATATGAGATGATAGATTTGGGCTGATCAGTTTTAACGACAATCAGCCCATTTATTTATTATAAATTGAGCATTAAGTAATGACTCCTAACGCTCGTTGATACACTAGAGGGAGACTACAGACTCCGAACATATGACTCCAGACTCTTTCTAATACGCTCTTGCGAAAAGCACCCTTTGAATAGAGGGCTGTCCGGAATAAATACAAACGCCATCTTCCAGCTTATTATCTAAAGGAATACAGCGGATCGTCGCCTTAGTTTCTTCTTTAATTTTTTGCTCCGTCTCTGGTGTACCATCCCAATGGGCAGAGATAAAACCAGCTTTCGTATCCAGTAAGTCTTTAAACTCCTGGTAAGAGTTCGCTTCTGTAATATGCGCATCCCGGTAGGCCAGTGCTTTATTGAACATACTAGTCTGAATATCTTCCAATAATTTAACGATATAAATATCAAGACCTTCCTGCGGAACAGTTTGTTTCAATTTAGTATCCCTTCGGGCAATTTCTACTGTTTTATTTTCTAAATCTCGTCCACCAATCGCAATTCTAACAGGAACGCCTTTCATTTCGTAATCCGCAAATTTGAATCCCGGACGTTGTGTATCACGGTCATCATATTTAACGGAAACGCCCATTCCTTTCAGGCGCATTGTTAATTCGTTCACATAAGCAGTGATTTTAGCCAAATCTTCATCACCCTTGTAAATCGGTACAATCACAACCTGGATTGGTGCTAACTTTGGAGGAATGATTAATCCTGAATCATCACTATGTGCCATAATTAATGCACCCATTAACCTGGTGGATACCCCCCAGGATGTTGCCCAAACGTGATCAAGCTTACCATCTTTACCAGTGAACTTCACATCAAAAGCCTTCGCGAAATTCTGCCCCAGAAAGTGAGATGTTCCAGCCTGTAGTGCTTTTCCATCCTGCATCAAGGCTTCAATGCAATAGGTATCTAAAGCACCAGCAAATCTCTCATTTGGCGATTTTCTTCCTCTAACTACTGGAACAGCCAACCAGTTCTCTGCAAAATCTGCGTAAATATGCAACATGCGTTCTGTCTCCTCAATGGCCTCCTGTGCGGTAGCGTGCGCAGTGTGTCCTTCCTGCCATAAAAATTCTGCAGTACGTAAAAATAGCCGGGTTCTCATTTCCCACCGCACTACATTTGCCCACTGGTTAATTAAGATAGGAAGATCACGATAAGATTGAATCCACCCTTTGTATGTATTCCAGATAATGGTTTCAGAAGTAGGACGAACAATTAATTCCTCTTCTAACTTCGCGGTTTCATCAACAACAATATTGCCATTACCGTCATTCTTTAATCGATAGTGTGTCACAACTGCACATTCTGTAGCAAAGCCCTCGACATGAGAGGCTTCCTTAGAAAAAAATGACTTAGGAATGAACAATGGAAAGTAAGCATTGCTATGGCCTGTATCTTTGAACATTTTATCGAGTACTGCCTGCATTTTTTCCCATATGGCATAGCCATTGGGCTTAATAACCATACATCCTCTAACTGCCGAATGCTCAGCAAGGTCGGCCTTTAATACGATATCATTATACCACTGGGAATAATCTGCTTCTCTACTTGTAATTTCTTTGCTCATGTTATGTATTTGGAACGTAATTTGTGTGTTAAATAATGTGACATTAGATCACAAATTTATAAATTTATGCCTACAAAACGATTATCAACTGCTGGCATTTATGATATCTTAATAATTGAGTGAAATTATTGCCTTTAGCTTTCGTTAAATTAATAAGTAAAACACACACACAACTAAATATAAACACAATGAAACCAATTAAAATTTTTCCCATTGTTATGATTGCCGCCGCAGGGCTGGTGGCATCATGTTCAACATCGAAATTGGCAACAACTAGTCAAAATGATGATGTTTATAACTCTGTGGCGAAAGCCAGAGAGGTGGAGGTAATTCCACAACAGCAATATGCACAAAACCAAAACCAGGATCAGGGTCAAGATCAGGAGGGTTACGACGAATATTATGGCACGAGTAATCCTTATTACGACATGGATTATTCATCCAGAATAAATCGTTTTTCTAATGGTACAAGCTGGCGTGGATATTATGATCCATATTATGATAATTTCTCTTACGGCAATTCTTATGGCGCTACTAATTATCTTGGTTATGGCGGCTTAGGATGGAGCAGCGGTTACGGTTTAGGTGGCTGGGGCAGCGGCTTTGGTATCGGATTAGGTTATGGTAGTATTTGGAATAATCCTTTTTACTATGGTAACATGGGCTTTGGATGGAACAACTTTGGTTGGAATAACTGGGGACCCTATTCTTATTACGATCGCTTCGGTTGGGGCGGCGGTGGTTTCGGCGGAGGCTGGGGCTATGGCGGCGGATTCTACGGTGGTGGTGTTTATACAGGAAACAATAACTATAGAGCAAGACCAGGAAACACGCTAAACAGCAGGGGTTACGGTAACAATAATGGAAGTACAAATACTGGCAGACCAACAAGATCTGGTGTAGCGCCTCAAAATGGTAACAACAGACAGGGATATTCGCCTAATTATAATGCAGGCAGACCAACAAGAAGTCAGGTTAATGGCGATGGAAGACAATCTGGAGGATATTCCAGACCAGATGCAAATTCTAGCAGACCAGGCAGAAATGAGAATTATGCACCTCAACCTCAGAGACAAGAAACCAGACCAACCTACTCAGCTCCTCCAACAAGTAGAGGCAGTAGCGGAGGTGGTTCCTTTGGCGGCGGAGGCGGTGGCGGCTCTAGACCAACAAGATCTGGCAGGGGGTAATTTTTAGCAACACATACACAACAAATGAAAAGATATATTTTAGCAACTATTGTAGCTACAGTAGCTTCTGTAGGCACATTGCACGCACAAAGTTATGCTCCCGATGCATTCCGTTTTTCTCAGACAAATTATGGTAGTAGCGCCCGTTTCAAAGGAATGGGTGGTGCCCAAATTGGTGTTGGGGGAGATATTAGCTCCATAAGCGCTAACCCTGCGGGATTGGGTTTATTCACAAAATCAGAATTTAGTATCACACCTGAATTCAATTCGGTTGATAACAACAGTGCGTTTATAGGAACCAACACCAAGGCTAGTAAAAGTCAGATTAATTTAAATAATCTGGGAGTTGTGTTCTATAGTCCTGCTGCCAAAATGAAAGGCTCTGATGTCAATAAGGGCTTGGTTAGTACCGTTTTTGGTGTGAGTTACACCAGAAACAATGACTTCTTGGGTAACATTGCTTATAATGGTGTTAACAATAGCAGTTCAATTAGAAATGCTTATGTAGACCAGGCCAATGATGTTGGTATTGACAGAACAATTGCAGGTGATGCTTATAATAGTACACTGATCAATTATGGTGCACCTGGTTTCACAAACAGTTACTCTGCTGCTCCTTTCGGTAATAATAATTTCAATCAAAATTGGGTTGAAAACAGATCTGGTTCTACTTCTGAATTTAATGTAGCAGGTGCTTTAAATTTCTCTAATAAGTTATATTTAGGTGCAACAGCTAGTTTTGTTAATGTGAGATATGTTAGTGATGCTATTTTTACAGAATCTGGTATTACGAACTGGTTTAATGAAACCCAGGGTGCTTTTACTGGAAATGAAAATTATAATTTAACTCAACTTAGAAATCAGGAAACAAAAGGTGGCGGATTTAATCTAAAATTGGGGATGATCTACAGACCGATTAGTGAATTGAGAATTGGCTTGAATTTCCAAACGCCAACCTGGATGAATCTTCAGGATAACACTGCAGAAACATTACAGGCAAATTTAGCTGGAAACAGCATTAATGGTGCTGATTCATTTAACAATGCTCCTCAGTATTATACCTTTACTTACAATCTTCGCACTCCATTAAAAGCGTCTGCAGGTTTAAGTTATGTAATTGGTGGAATGGCTTTAATCTCTGCGGATGTTGATTATATTGATTATTCATCAATCCGTTTTTCTGCTGATAACGGTTCTAATATAAATGATATAGCTGTAAACAACCTTGATGTAAAAGATAGATATAAAGAGGCTGTTAACTATAGAGTTGGTGCTGAAGTTAAAGTTAGCCCGGAGATTAGTTTGAGAGGTGGTTATGGATTGAATGGTAATGGCATTAAAGGCGGTGATAAATCATTTTATCAAGGTCAATATTATACTGGTGGTATCGGCTACCGTGTAAATAATTATTACTTTGATGTTGCTTATCAGAATTTCAAAACCAACTATAATTCATCACCTTACGAGCTTTACGATTTTTCTGAGCCTGTTGCTGATGTAAAAAGCACTAGAAATAATGTTTTTTTAACTTTTGGAGTGAGGTTCTAATTTAGAAAATGCAGTAAAAATAGCCTTTGGTTTAAACATCAAAGGCTATTTTTATTTAGCGATAATAATGACTTCTCTATATCTTCTCAAATAAGGACTTTAATTCCCATTCTACTGCGTCCATTAGCCTACTGGTGGTATCTCCAAACAACCCTGTTCCTTTTAATAAATACTTTAACATAAATTAGTTGCTGTTGGTGAGACACCAACCGATAGCGGCTGATCTATACGATCCTTTTACCTAAATCTTTAATTGTGAATCTTTACATAAATTAGTTTCTGCCATACTACCTTATCATCAGTTAACCACTAAATGATAGACTTTACACCTAAAATATTAATTAATCCCTGACAAAAACATTAATTTAGCTAGCCATTAAGTGAAAGCTTAAAATCATGACACCATTCTTATTTAGCTACAACATCAAACGTTTGCTCTCCATAGGCCACTCCTTCTGAAGTTATGCCTTGCACAATAATCTTGAACTTCCCTTTAACATCTCCGGTATTGAAAACTAACTTAGTGCTACCCGTTTTATTAAGCGCTACCTGATAATTCCAATATAGGGTTGGAAAATTGATCGGCTCGTTCACATTGTAAACGTCAGACATATAAAAATCCTTAGCCAAACTGATTCCCTTCAGAATTTTCAGATTTGGCTTATCATCATGGTCTGTGCAACCTGCATATATAATAGTACCTCCGCCAGTCCGCATGTAACTTTTGCCTTTAAGCGGTTTTCTATTTTCCAGATTTCCGGCGTGATTCGCACAATTTAAAATATTATAAAGGCATACATAATCGCCACAGCTATTCGATCCCTTGTTAGCGAAAGTAACATCGTCTTTCTTAAACTTTATCACTACATCCTTTAGCTTAATGCCATTATTTATCTTTACAGATTGACTGAAATCGTCCAGCTGTGTTGATTCATTTTTCTGAACATTAAATATTTGATTCTTTAATTCTTTTTTAACTTCATCAAAAGGATCATTCAAAAGGATCGTATAATTCGCATAATTTTTATCACTACTGTTTAACCAAACTCTGCCCCTATCTCCAGATAATAGATCGGCAGCTGATAAACTGAATCTTCCAGTACTGTCGGTTTTAATAGTATTAATATTAGAGGCACCAAAGGTATTCAACACAAGCGGCAGCTTTAGTGGTTTATTCTTTTTCAAAATCTGACCACGATATTCCAATGACGAAAATTTCGGAATTGCCTGAGGAAGTTTCTCTATCGGCCATTGATATCTCCTCCATCCTTTCACTAGTAATACCTCATTCAAATAATTTGCATCATTATACTTCAGTCCAAATTGATGAGGAGGCAAATCGGCAAGCAGGTTCTCAAAAAAATAGAAATCAGTAATATTTTGATTTTTTTGAATCAATAACCGATTCGCCTGAACACAACTTACAGAAACTAGTCCATGCAACAATTTATCCTGATTGACAGCGCGCAAATCCACCTCTACACGATCGCGGGTAGTGTAACGATCTTTGTCTGTTGTAATCTCAACCCTGTTTATGTTATTATAATGGGCAAAAAATATTCGTTCTGCAATAGGCTTATATTGGTTGTCTAATACAGTAAGTGTATATAAGCCGATTGGAAGAGAATCCAGCTTAAACCTAATGTTTTGAGGCCGGTTAGCTTGCAAATTCAAACTGGATTGCAATAAAATGTTTGAAAAATCATGAACAATAAGATGTACTCGCTGCTGATCATAACTTTCTATCTGCGCTTTTAATTCATGATTTGAAATCGCAGAACCTAATCTAAGCACCACTCCATGAGCTAAAATTAATGGCAAATCATATTGATAAGTTGTATTTACCTCGCCTAATATTTTTGCATAATAATGTTTCCTGCGATCTGGCCGGAAAACGAAGCTTCCGATACCTTGAACACTAGTGCTAACAGTATCTAAAACCTCATCATCCTGATATATGACAACCTTACCCTGAATTCCATGTCCATCCTTCAAATTTAGCGCTAAGCCAACTTTGGTTGTTAATCCGTTTACCAAATACCCTCCCTCCGGGTAAAATTTTAATTGATAGGGTAATTTGTTTTTAACTGGTAAATTAAAGTCTAAATGTTTTACATGATTGCCTTTTTTTATGGAGATTTTAAGCAAGTTGTTTTCCTTTGTGATTTGTTCTACCGGGTAGTCAATCATCAATTCGCCGATTATACTGCTCTTAGCCTTTCCACTTGCAATAGCTTGACGGGTATCGCCTATGGCATAAGTAATTTCAGCATTTTCAACGAAACGATTATCCCCGGTTAAAACCTGCAATAAGGCTGTTCCTCTTTTAGTTCTTTCATCGTAAGTTTTGAAGATGGAAATATTGGCAATTAGCGGACTGATAGTGGTCGATCTAATAGTGACGTGCTGTGTAAACTCGGCATCAAACTGATCGCCAAACTTCATATTGGTATAGGCAACAAACCGATAATCACCGCTCGGCAGCGAATCAGGCAGCACTAAACTTCCGAAGGATACGCCTTGTTCAATTAAGAATTTTTCCTTTAAAATGATTGAAGTGTCTGCATTATTAACTAATGATAGATAAAGCGTATGATATTGTTCAACTTTCGCTACGGTACTTAGCAGGTAGCCCGTAAACCAGACCTGATCATTGTTGGTATAAATATTTTTGTCAAAATGAACAAATAGTCCCGAACGAACGGTATTCAAGCCATATTGTCTCAAATTGACGGCGACACTATCGAGCTCATGATGCTGTGCCTTCGCAAAACCACTTAACAGAAGCAAGCAGCAAATAAAAATGGATTTTAAAAGCATAAAGAGTGATATGCTTAAAATTCGAGATTTTATTTTAATTATTCAATTAAATCACACCATAAAGCGCCTGCCCCTGTTTGCTTAAGTCATTTATTTTTTGCTCGACATTATTGTCTTTGATCAGTTCGGGTGCATGATGTGGCTTTTTCCTGGCATCAATAATTAACGAACCTTTGCATCCCCAGTGCTTATTTATAGTAAAATCGTTCACACCATAAATATCTGCGGCCGGATTACTCCTTGTAAAAGTCACCCAAACTAAGTTATTGATATTGGCTGCCGTAAATTCAGCATCATCTGCAATCACCAGCAAAGGCAATCCATTCAGATCCTGATCAATTAAAGCGATGTTTAAAGCAGCAATTTCCGCAGCCGTTTTTTCGGCACTTATATACTTGTCGCATTCCAAAACCAACACACCAGGAATGGCGATGCTGGATGTATAACATCCATCGCCGAGTTTTAAACCAGCAGGAATAATATTCCAAAGCTCGCGTTTTTTATCGCCAGCTGCTGCAATAACCACTTTAGAACCGCTGTTTAATCCATCACCGCTATAATCCAAAGTATCTATAGTGGTATTGGTATAGAAATGTATATCTCTGGTAAGGTCAATTCTTTCCAACACATGCGATAAAAATGCTTCAATATGATGTGTGCTGAGTTTTTCATTATCCTCCCTTGCGGTGATAAAAACATACTTGGCGAGGCTAAGCTGATTTTTACCCAGAATATGATTGGCAATCGTCAAAATTTCCTGTGGTCTCCGCTCTTTTAAATATGGTGTATACCGCTCGCTTCCGATGGCAAATAGAAGCGGGTGAACACCAGCTGCATCAACGGCATGAACCTCTTTCAAACCATGAATCTCCTGAGGAATGGCTGATCCCGTAATTTCGTGAATCAATGCGCCGAAACTCGTATCTTCCTGTGGCGGTCGGCCGACGACTGTGAACGACCAGATCGCATCTTTCTTGTGATAAACATTATGTACTTTCATCAGAGGAAAAGGATGCGTTAAACTATAATAACCCAGATGGTCTCCAAAAGGCCCTTCAGGTTTATTCTCATTTGGATGAACTGTTCCGGTAATGATAAAATCTGCATCTGCAGAAATACAGAAACCTTCATCATCATAAAAATAACGGAATCTTCGATCGCCCAGGGCGCCGGCAAAAGTCATCTCAGACAGCCCTTCTGGCAGTGGCATCACAGCGGCTAATGGATGTGACGGCGGACCACCCACAAAAACACTTACTTTTAAGGGCTGGCCAAGTTTATTCGCTTTCGATTGATGAACTCCAATCCCGCGGTGAATCTGATAATGTAAACCAATTTCTTTATCCTTAATATAATCGTTTCCAGCCAGCTGAATCCTATACATCCCAAGGTTAGCATTTAAAACACCAGGTTTTTCTACGTCTTCTGTATAAACCTGGGGCATGGTTACAAACGGACCTCCATCCATTGGCCAGTTTACAATTTGTGGCAACGCACTGATGGTTGTTTTTAGAAATTTATGTTTAGCAGATGGCGTCTTCATGGGCAAAGCTGATAAAGCAGACATTGCTGACCCGGCATATTTAAAAGGGTTTTTTAAAGCCTTCATGGGATCATTTCTTAGTGAAACCAGTTGCTGCACTTTTGGCAAGGTATCTCGAAAAATGAATTTGGAGCGTTCTAGTGTGCCAAATAAATTTGAAACCGCAGGAAAAGGACTCCCTTTCACTTTTTCGAACAGAATTGCTGGCCCTTGGTTTTCATAAACACGCAGGTGAATGGCAGCCATCTCCAAATGAGGATCCACTTCCTCTTTTATCCTGATTAAATGACCATTTTTTTCAAGGTCTGATACACATTCTGCTAAACTTCTGTACGCCATGCTCAAAGATAAATATTTAGTATTTCCGAAAAACAAAAAAGCCTCAGATAAACAGATTTCATTTTAAATCCATCTAGCCAAGGCTTTAATTTATTTTTTTAAGATTATTTTTTCCCAGCAAAAGAGCGTAACATCCAAGTGTTTTTCTCTTTAAACTGCATGAAACGGTTCACCATATCGTTAGATCCGTCATCTCCGGCTTCATCAGTTGCTTCTAAAAGCGATCTTTCAATTTCGATTAATTTTGCCATGTCATCGAGCAACGCATCAACCATATCAAGGTCTTTCATCCCAATGGTATCAATTTCTTTAATCTGCGATTCCTGAATATAATCTGCAAAACGGCTATGTGGCGGTTTACCCAATGTAAGCACACGTTCAGCAATCTCATCTATTGTTAATTGTGCGTTAGTATAAAGTTCTTCAAATTTAACGTGAAGTGTAAAGAAGTTCTGTCCTTTGATATTCCAATGACAACCTCTCAACTTTTGATAATGAATATGATAATTAGCCAAATAATCATTTAAAAGATCAACTACTGGTTTAACCTCTTTTTCGTTTAAGCTTATTTCTTTAGCGTCCATTTTATAAAATATTTATTGTTGTTTTGATGTGTACGTAACAAACAAGTTTTATAAAAGTTTTGATCTAAACATCCATTCATGCAATACCTTATTTATAAGTTCGTTTATTAATCAATACTGTAGCAATTAGCGCCTTTACAAGTAATTGTGAATGAATTATATAGATTTAAAATCGATATCAGGTTACCATCTTTCTCCTTGCTGTTGCCCTTTAAATCTGAATATGGTTAATTATATTATTCGTATAATTGCTTAATTTGACTTAAAAATTTATACAAAATAAATGCACAAAATATATTTATCTGCTGTTGTTCTATTTGCTTTAAATATCGCAAATGCTAAAGCCAACACAGCAAGAGACTCTATCGGCGTCGAAAATAATAATGGCAAAAAACTTATCGTTCATCAAATTGTAGCCAAAGACACCTATTATTCTATCGGAAGAAGGTATAATGTTTCTGCAAAAGACATCATGGCTTTCAATGAAAATAAGTATTTGCAAATTGGTGTGATCATTAAGGTACCTACCAATCTTCCATGGGGATCAAATAGCAATTCGAATCCTGTTGCTGCTTCTACAGATGGGGGTATTATCGAATACACTGTTAAAGCGAAGGATAACCTAAATGCTATCGCAGAAAAATATGGCACAACGGTTAATGAAATCAAAAAGCTTAACAACCTTAAAGGAAATAACCTGAGCATTGGCCAGGTGCTTAAAATTGCTTCGAAAAGTGGTGCCGTAGCAGATGCTCCGGCAGTACCTTCACAAACTGCAAAAGCTGAAACGCCTGTTGCGGCATCTCAACAAACCGAGGCGACTACTACAGATCCGACCATGATTGAACACACCGTGGCGGCGAAAGAGTTTTTAGGTAAAATTGCTGAGAAATATGGTACCACGGTAGAGGAAGTTAAAAAAGCCAATAACCTGTCGGGGAATAATCTCCGAATTGGACAAAAATTAAAAATCCCGGCAACTAAAAATGTTTCGGAAAATAAAGTGGTAAGTGTTTCTGAACCGACCTCATCAGCCACAGCATCTAATAATGATACAGCAAAAACACCAGATGCTGCTGGCACACACACAGTACTGAGAAATGAAACCATTTTCACTGTAGCTAAACAATATGGTGTTACGGCCTACCAATTAAGAAAGTTGAATAACCTGCCTGATAATGCAATTACCATTGGCCAGGTATTAAAAGTTCCAGGCGGTATTGTTACGGATGTTCAGGTTCCAAAAGAGAAGCAGGTAGAACAAACATCGAAACCCGTGCCAGCATCGAAAGATGAAAGCTTCATTCATACCGTAGCAGATGGAGAAACCATTTTTACAATTGCTAAAAAATATAACATTACTGCTTATCAAATTAGGTCAGCAAATAAAATGGATGAAAACACCATTAAAACTGATCAAAAATTGATTATTCCAAGACCACCTCAGCCGAGATCAGTAAATGATTTATCTAAAGAAGAGCAGGAAAACGAGCCAGACAGCACAATGGTTAAAGATCCGAAACTTCGTCGCGATCCGAGCGTATATGGTTTAAGTCAGATCGAAGAAAAAGGTGCTGCTATTTGGATTGCAGACGCTGATTTAGATGGAACAAAGATGTTGGTTTTGCACCGCAGCGCTCCGGTTGGACGCGTAATTAAATTAACCAACCCAATGACAAACCGCACTACCTTTGCCAAGGTTGTTGGTAAATTTACAGAGAACGAATCGACAAAAGATGTTATCATTGTAATGACTAAAGCTGTTGCCGACTCATTAGGTGCTTTAGACAAGCGATTTTTATGTAATTTAACCTATAGTGCTCAATGAGTTTAAACAAAAAACCCTTTGTGATTGGTATTGCCGGCGGTAGCGGATCTGGTAAAACTTTTTTCTTAAACTGCTTTCTTCACCACTTTAAACAAGATGAGGTAACACTGGTTTCTCAGGATGATTATTACATTCCTGCAGGAGACATGACCCAGGAAGAGAATAAACTTTATAATTTCGACCTGCCGTCTACCATAGATAGCGAACAGTTTTTAAAAGACATAAAGCAACTGTTAAACGGCGAAGTGGTTTATAAAAAAGAATACAATTTTAATAATCCCCTTGCTGTAGTTAAAATTTTAGAGATCAAATCGGCTCCGATCATTATTGTGGAAGGGCTGTTCATCCTTCATTTTAAAGAAATTGCCAGCCTGCTTGATCATACAATTTTTGTTGATGCAGATGAGCAGGTCGCGCTAGATCGACGCGTAAAGCGAGATGGACTAGAGCGTGGTTATCCAGAAGAAGATGTGATTTATAAATGGCACAATCATGTTGTACCTGCCTATAAAGAATACCTCTTACCCTATAGGAATGAATGCAATAAAGTGGTGATGAACAATACCAACGAACCAGATGAACTGATTGCCATTACAGAAGATATTTCAAATAACCTTCGAAACAATATTCTGGTAAACATACAGTAGACTAAAAAAGGATAGCATGGCTATCCTTTTTTAGTTAAATAGAAATGCTTTAGTAGAATTGCATCTCCGGAATTTCTCCCTCAATAATTAATCTGCCAGCGGTAGCTTTTTGAATAAAATCAATAGCTACCCCAGGTGCACGTTCCAAAAGCTGGAAGCCACCCTCCGGTAACACTGCCAACACCGCAAGTTCTGTAACGATCTTTTTTATACACTTCACACCAGTTAAAGGCAGGGTACATTTACCTAACAACTTACTCTCACCCACTTTGTTAATGTGTTGCATGGCTACAATGATATTTTTAGCGGATGCTACAAGGTCCATGGCACCTCCCATTCCCTTCACCATTTTACCTGGTATCTTCCAGTTGGAGATATCTCCGTTTTCAGAAACCTCCATGGCTCCTAAAATGGTGAGGTCTACTTTTTGCGCCCTGATCATCCCAAAGCTCATAGCCGAATCGAAGATCGATGAACCAGGTAGTGTGGTAATGGTTTGTTTTCCGGCGTTAATTAAATCAGCATCCTCCTCCCCTTCAAAAGGAAAAGGCCCCATACCTAACAAGCCGTTTTCAGATTGTAAAACAACATTAATGTTTTTAGGAATATAGTTTGCCACCAGAGTGGGAATTCCAATTCCGAGGTTAACATAATAACCATTTTTTATTTCCTTTGCGATGCGCTGCGCGATTTCTTCTTTCGATAATGGCATAAAATGTTTTTGAGGGATCGAATGAGTGACTGAATGATTGATTGATTGATTGAATGGATGGATGGTGCGAATGAAGGCCTTAAGGCTTCATACGAACAGTTCGCTGTTCAATTCTTTTTTCATAATCCTTGCCCTGAAAGATGCGATGAACGTAAATTCCTGGTGTATGAATATGATCTGGATCTAATGCTCCAACTGCCACTAACTCTTCAACTTCAGCGATAGTGATTTTTCCGGCCATTGCCATCACAGGATTAAAATTTCTGCTGGTAGATCTAAAAACTAAATTGCCGGCCGCATCGCCTTTCCAGGCTTTAACAATGGCAAAATCTGCATCAAATGCGTATTCCAGTAAATAATCCTTACCATCAAAATTTCTGATTTCTTTTCCTTCGGCTACTTCTGTTCCTACACCTGCAGGTGTAAAGATGGCTGGCATTCCGTATCCAGCTGCCATACAGCGGGTTGCCAAAGTACCTTGTGGAATAAGGTCAACCGCCAACTCTCCGCTCAATAGCTGTCGTTCAAATTCAGCATTTTCACCTACATATGAAGAGATCATTTTTTTCACCTGTCGCTTTTTCAAAAGCAAACCGATACCAAAATCATCTACACCAGCATTATTTGAGATGCACGTTAAGTTCTTAACTTGTTTATTTACCAGGGCATTGATGCAATTTTCTGGAATACCACAAAGCCCGAATCCACCAAGCATAATTGTCGCGCCATCTGAAATATCTATGATCGCCTCTTCAGCGCCCGATACGACTTTATTTATCATTTTACGAATTTTTGGTTAGTTCGCTAATTTAGTAAATGCGTTTAGATATTAAACAAGGATTTGTTTTTAAATCTTTTTAGCATAACATTAAATTGGAATTGTTCTAAACAACGCTTACCTTTGTAACGCAATGATTTACGAGAGAGACGAAGACAAAACACAAATTATCCCTACCGATCCTGAATTTCAAAAAGGGATGGGATTTATTTTCAGCTGTACGGCTGAACACAAAAAGTGTTGCGAAAAATATAAAAAAGGAAAACGCTGTAAGAAGTGCCCGGGAGATAAAAAGAAATAAAGACGCTTCAGTTAAGTTATTGTTTTTCGTTTAACGTTGTTCGTTTTAGTTCCCAAGTCTATCCCCTATTTCCTCAATCGTTGGTCGTTTAACTTTGTTCGTTTTTAGCCGCAGGTCTATTCCATATTTCCGAAATCGTTGGTCATTTAACGTTGTTCGTTTTTAGTTCCCAAGTCTATTGCCTATTTCCACAATCGTTGGTCGTTTAACGTTGTTCGTTTTTAGTTTCTTAATCTATTCCCTATTTTCCAGATCATTTTCGTTTGACATTGTTCGTTTTTCGTCTTAATGGTCAGATCTATTCCCTATTTCCTCGATTTTTTTTCGCTTAACACTCCATTTTCTATTTCCTAATTCAGATAAACATAAGTAATCCCGTCGCCACCTCTATCAGCGTGTTCATCTTCCATCCGATTTACCTGACTGTATTTTCGCAGATATTCTCTGATCATCTTCCTTAAGATTCCATCACCTTTACCATGAATCAATTTAATAGATGGGAAACCAAGCATAATGGCTTTATCCAGGTATTTTTCTACTTCGAATAAAGCATCCTCCGTACGTTTGCCTCGCAAGTCCAGTTCCGCCCTGAAGCCGGAAACAGCATCATTCATTCGTCCTGCAAACGAACTTCCACTACTTTGAACTACCTTTTTAGCTTCTTTATTACTAATTCGCTGCACACGATTCTTTTTAACAGTAGAGCGCAGATCTCCTATGGCTAACACCAATTCGTTGCGGTTAATTTCCATCACTGTACCAGTGGTTTCACTGTCAATAAATTTCACCCAATCGCCTATGGCAATCTCACCACCCACTACCACTGGCGCAGGTTTTGGCCCCTCTTTAGGAACCGTGTTCTTGATCAGCTCCTGTTGTAAGTTTTGTCTAAGTTCTTTCGTAACGGCTTTATCAGCTTGTTTTTCCTTAATCTCCGCAATGGTATTTTCAACCAGCTTATTGGCATTCTTAATGATATTCTGCGCCTCTTGCTTTGCTTCCTTAATTAAGATTCTCCTGTTTTCATCCAAAAACTCCCGTAACTTCTCATTCTCTGCAATCAGGTTCTTTACCTTATTCTGCTGGTTAGCCAAGCTCACCTTGGCATCATAAACATTCTTTTTATCACGTTCCAAATCAACCAGCATGGTATCCACACGATTTTGATTGGATCCCGTTTTTTCCCTTGCCAACGCAATTACTTCCTTGGGCAGGCCAATATTTTGTGCAATTTCAAAAGCATAAGAACTTCCTGGCTTGCCCATCTCTAAAATGTAGAGTGGCTTCATTTTGGCATTATCAAACAACATAGAAGCGTTTTCTAAGCCAGGCGTATTACCTGCAAACAATTTCAGGTTTGAATAGTGAGTAGTAATTACGCCCCGAACCTTTTTATTATTCAACACTTCTAAAACGGCCTCTGCCATTGGCCCTCCAAATTGAGGATCTGTTCCTGTACCAAATTCATCAATCAAGACCATCGTTTTTGGTGATGCATGTTCTACAAAATACCGCATCTTTTTCAAATGCGCACTGTAAGTACTCAAATCACTTTCAATAGACTGATCATCGCCAATGTCAGCAAATATGTTTTCAAAAATTCCAACTTCACTGTTGGCATCTACCGGAATCAAGAGACCAGTTTGCAACATAATTTGTAACAAGCCTACGGTTTTCATGCAAACAGATTTACCGCCGGCATTAGGTCCAGACACCAAAACCACACGGATTTCCGTATCTATATGAATGTTTAACGGCGTAACGGTTTTCTTCTCCGCGGCAAAAGAAAGTGCCAACAACGGATGCCTTGCATTAATCAATTTCACTTTTGGTTCTTTTAACAAACCAGGCATTTCTGCTTCTACATCTAAGGCAAATAATGCTTTTGCCCTCACAAAATCCAACTTCGTTAAAAAACCATGGTATGAGAGCAGCAAAGGCGAGTATGGCCTCAAATCATCAGTTAGGGCAATTAGAATCTTAATAATTTCTCTGCGTTTATCGAATTCCAAATCGCGGAGTTTATTGTTAAGGGTAAAAACTTCTTCGGGTTCAATATAAACCGTTTGCCCTGTAGCGGATTCATCGTGAACGAAACCTTTTAGCTTTCGCTTATTCTCAGCCAATACCGGAATACACATTCTCCCGTCGCGAATAGTCAAACTTCCATCTGCTACCCAATTATTCGCAATGGCTTGTTTATAAATCGAATCCATTCGCTTCCGTACATCCTGCTCGGCACGTGCAATAGCAGAAGTAATTTCCTGTAATTCTTTGGATGCATTTGGCTTAATCTTTCCTTTCGGATCGACTACTGTCTCTATTTTGCGAAGGATATTTTTCTCGATTGGTAAATGCTCGAAAAGTGCTTCCAGCGTTGGATAAACCTCTGCACGCTCTTCGAAAAACCGCAACACTGAAAAAACAGTTTGCAGCGAAGTATAAACCTGAAACCACTCGTCTTCCAGGAGATAGGTCCCTTCCACCCTGATTTTGTCTACCAGGGATTTAATATCAAAAAAGGTATTTATTTGTAATGGCTCCTGATTTTGCAGGATACTTTTAAATTCACTGGTTTGACGTAAAAATTTATCGATCTGATCAAAACGATTCATCACCTGCATCTTTAACACCATTCCCTGTCCCATCGGACTTAAACAATGCTTGCTAATGAGTTGCCTTATCTCTACAAAACCTAAACGTTCTAAACAATTTTCGGGATATAACATATTATTGTACTGCTACTGATACCGGTGTTAAACTACCACTTCGTTTGGTGTTTAAGATGGAATCAGCCTGTGTTTTCTTCTTTTTAATTTGTGCATCAGCTTTTACCTTAGATAAAGAATCAGTTTTCATCTTTTTTCTAATGGACAAAGAATCTGCTTTGAATTTTTTAATAACTTTAATCGAATCAGTTTTAAATCTCTTTTTTAACAGCAAGGAATCAGCCTGTTTAATATTGGCTTTTTGCTTGTCTAACCGAGTCGAAATCACTTTATACATTTCCTGCAACTTTTCGGGATTCTGATAATAATAGTTCAAGCTTTTAGTGTATTCGGCAGAATCCGTATCGAATTTTTTGTAAATACCCTTATAGTAAGCTGAAGCGACTTTCCTGGCTGAATCTGGTACATAAATAGTTGATATATAGCCATCCACCACGTGAATATCAAATAATATACCTTCCATTCTGGAGATTTCAATGATGCCATCCGGTGTTTTTGATTTGCAACCAAACGCCAGCACAACAACTACCAAACCCCACATTAATCTTTTCATGCTCAATTAAAATATTATTTTTTGCCCAAATTGCGGCAAGGTTGTTAATTTTACCCAAAAATAGTTATAAATGAGCATAGCTGATAATCTTAAACAATATAAAAACGAAGTTGAGGCTGATGGGGTGAAACTGATTGCTGTTTCCAAAACACAATCTGCAGAGACCATACTAGAAGCTTATCATGCTGGTCAGCGTATTTTCGGCGAAAATGTGGTGCAGGAGATGGTTGAAAAGCAGGCGCAGCTACCAGGAGACATCGAATGGCACTTAATCGGCCATTTACAAAGCAATAAGGCTAAATACATCGCCCCGTTTGTAAGCATGATACATGGCGTTGACAGCCTGAAACTATTACAGGAAATAAACAAACAGGCACTTAAAAATAAAAGGGTTATTGATTGTCTACTCCAGATTTACATCGCCGATGAGGAAACGAAATTTGGATTAGCTCATGATGAAGCCATTGAATTACTTAGATCAGCTGAATTTGCCGAACTGAAAAATGTACGGATTGTTGGCTTAATGGGCATTGCAACAAATACAAAGAACGAGAAACAGATAACCATTGAATTTAATGAGTTGAAAGTATTTTTTGATGGCATCAAGGCTAGCTTTTTTCCAAAAGATGATTCTTTCAGGGAAATTTCCACCGGCATGAGTGCAGATTATAAAATTGCGATAGAAGAAGGAAGTACAATGGTTCGTGTTGGAAGCAGTATTTTCGGAAAGCGTACAATTAAACATTTTAAAAATACTTCAGAAGATCTTTAATGGATTTAAATATTAGAAGTGCAACAGACCGGGATTGCCCGAGGATTTTGGAACTGATTAATGAACTGGCTGTATATGAACGTGCGCCGCAGGAAGTTACAGTAACGCTAGATCATTTTATTGAAACGGGTTTTGGTGCTAATGCTATTTGGAAGGCTTTTGTAGCAGAAGTCGACGGCACAATTGTAGGTTTCGCGCTGTACTACACCCGTTACTCTACATGGAAGGGCTCGAGATTATATCTGGAGGATTTTTTTGTAACTGAAGATTTCAGAGGCCGTGGCATAGGCAAAATTCTTTTCGAAAAGGTTATCGAAGAGGCAAAAAACGGCAACTTCAATGGCATGGTTTGGCAGGTTCTGGACTGGAACGCACCAGCAATTAACTTTTACAATAAATATAATGCAAATTTAGAAAGCGGCTGGCTAAATGCCGCGCTATCTACAGAACAGGTTAATGCATTTTAATATGGATATTTTTAAATTTGGAGGTGCCTCAGTAAAAGATGCGGTTGGCGTAAAAAACCTTTGCAACATTGTAAGAGATTACAAAAACGGCAAATTGCTGGTTGTAATCTCCGCAATGGGTAAAATCACAAATAAGCTGGAAGAGTTAACAAAGGCCTATCTAACTGGAAGTGATGATACACACTCAATTTTTGAGGAGATTAAGCATTTCCACTTTCAGGTTATAGAAGAACTCTTTCAAGGCAGATCCAATTCCGTATACGATGATGTTGCAAATACTTTTGTAGAAATTGACTGGCTGATTGAAGATGAGCCGGATAATGGTGCGGATTATATTTACGACCAGATTGTATCCATCGGTGAAGTAGTTTCTACCAAAATTGTGGCGGCCTGGCTAAACGAAAGTGGGAACAAAGCGTTATGGCTGGATGCGAGGAATTTTATTCAAACAGACAATACCTACCGTGAAGGTAAGGTAGACTGGGCAAAAACCAATCAAATTATCCAACGTGATCTAATGCCGTTGCTAAATGATCATATCATCATTACACAAGGTTTTATTGGTGGAACGAGCGAAAACTACACCACGACCCTAGGCAGAGAAGGATCTGATTATTCTGCTGCGATATTTGCTTCATGCCTGGATGCGGTAGCTTTAACCATTTGGAAAGATGTTCCGGGAGTGCTAAATGCAGACCCGAAATGGTTCGATGAAACGGAAAAAATTGCTCAGCTTTCTTATCATGACGCGATAGAACTAACTTATTATGGAGCCACCGTAATTCATCCAAAAACAATCAAGCCACTACAGAATAAAGGGATTCCATTATTTGTGCGTTCATTTATTCAGCCAGAGGGCGTTGGTACCGCCATCACCAAGGAAAGTAATCCGTTGCCTGTTCCATCTTTTATATTCAAGGTTAACCAGGCTTTGATCTCCATCTTTCCGAAAGATTACTCGTTCATTATTGAAGAAAACCTGAGTAATATTTTCGACTTGTTTCATAAACATAAGATTAAGATCAATACCATGTTAAACTCTGCTATTAGCTTTTCTGTGAGTGTGGATGACCAACCAGAACGAATTGAGCGACTGATCCAGGATCTATCAGTGGAGTTTACAGTAAAATATAATAAGGACCTTGAACTGGTTACTATCAGGTACTACAACCAAAGCACTATTGATCGGGTAACGGTCGATAAAGATATTCTGCTTGAAGTTAAAAGCCGCCATACCTGCCAGATGGTGATGAAAAATAAATAGGTAAAAGTCAGAAGTCGGAGGTTAGAAACCCGAGTACGTTATGATATTATACACTTTATAGCAAAAAAATGAACGAGAAACTTTTAGCAGAAGCTGTTCAGGAATTTATAAATGCAAATTTAAATGCAGATATTAATGAGATTGCTTTAGCGAAAAGTAAATTCGATGGGATCACTGCGGCAGAGTTAGCCGGCCAATTAGTGAGCAAGAAAAAAGCAGAGAAAAAATTACCCACCTGGTTTCAAACTCCTGATATTTATTATCCCCCCGCTTTGTCTATTGAGCAAACTTCGTCAGAAGTTACTGCGCAGTATAAATCAAAATTAGCCATAGGCGATTCATTAATTGATCTAACCGGAGGCTTTGGGATTGATGCTTATTATTTCGCGAAGGAGATATCACAAGTAACCCATTGTGAGATCAATCCGGAATTATCTGAGGTGGCGGCACGCAATGCGAAAATACTTGGTGCCGAAAATATAAGTTTCGAAGCCGTAGATGGTATGGCATTCGTTGCAAATGGCAATCAACAATATGATACCATTTATATCGATCCTGCACGCAGGGCAGATAAAGGCAAGGTATTTATGTTGAAAGATTGTACTCCGGATGTTACTTCCAATCTTGATCTGCTATTTCAAAAAACCAGCAGAATCATCATTAAAACCGCTCCACTGCTTGACATCACAGCGGGTTTATCAGAACTAAAATCGGTTAGCGAAATCCATATTGTAAGTGTGAAAAACGAGTGTAGAGAGTTATTATGGATTCTTGATGAGGGTTTCTCGGGCAGGCCGAAGATTATTGCAGTCACCCTAAATGAAAAAGAAAAAGTATTTAACTTTGAAAAAGTGGAAAGTGATGCAGCTGTGCTCTTTGCCGATGATATTTCAAGCTTCAGCTATTTATACGAGCCGGATGCGGCGCTGCTTAAAACTGGCGCTTTTAACCTGATTGCTTCGAGGTTTCATTTGGTGAAGCTCCACCCGCAAACACAGCTTTATACAAGCAATAATTTTGACAGCAATTTCCCAGGAAGAGTTTTTAAAATAGAACACGAATTACTGGCGGCAGATTTAAAGAAGTCAGGCGCATTAAAAGGAAATGTAATTGCTAGGCATTATCCGGCAAAGCCAGAAGATTTAGTGAAGAAGTACAAAATCAAATCCAGTCAGAAGCAGTTCCTTATTTTTACCAAAGTGGCTAGTGGAGAAAATATTATTATTCAGGCTTCAATTATTCAGCACTATTAAGTTATTCCTAATGATTTATTTGAAACCTTCTCAACTATGAGTATAACCAACAAGCGCCTTTCATATCGTAAGGCGCTTGTTGTTGAAGAAGCTTTATAGCTTAGCTAATTTTTTTAACGTTTATTGCCTGTAAGCCCTTTCGTCCATCGGCAACTTCATATTCTACACTATCTCCTTCTTGTATACTATCAATCCCACCTAAAACATCTTTAAAATGCACAAATAAATCCGTATTGTCTTCTTGCAATATAAATCCAAAACCTTTTTGAGTATTAAACCACTTAACTTTTCCAGTCGCCATAAAAAAATAAAAAATAATAATAAATAAATAATCCTTACATCCTGTTCTTTATTTTCTTAAAACAATTAAAAATTTAAAAGTGTTTAAGCGCTAATCTTCGAACAAAACTATCAAATATAATAAATACAGGTACAACCAAACGTAAACGATGCCTTGTTAACGATAATGTTGCGTATTTTCGAAAAAACACGTATTTATCTGTTTGGTTGAGGTGTAGTACGCAGATATGGCTTGATCACTTGATGTCCTTTAGGAAATTTTGATGGAATGTCTTCCGTTTTAATACTATTTATTACAATTACATCATCACCATCATTCCAATCTGCTGGGGTGGCCACTGTATATTGAGCTGTAAGTTGCAACGAATCAATCACACGAAGCACTTCATTAAAGTTCCTTCCTGTAGAAGCGGGATAAGTGATCGTTAGTTTTACTTTCTTATCAGGGCTGATCACAAAGAGCGATCTTACCGTTTGGGTTTCTGAAGCATTTGGATGAATCATATCGTATAAATTAGCTATCGTTTTATCAGAGTCAGCTATAATCGGAAACTCTACAGAAGTATTTTGAGTTTCATTAATATCATTGATCCAACCTTTGTGAGACTCGGCAGAATCAACACTCAAAGCCAATACTTTCACGTTACGCTTTTCGAACTCCTCTTTTAAAGCAGCAGTTCTACCAAGTTCTGTTGTGCAAACAGGTGTATAATCTGCCGGATGCGAAAACAAAACGCCCCAGCTGTCGCCTAAATATTTGTAAAAATCTATATTTCCAATTGATGTCTCCGCCTGAAAATTTGGTGCGGTATCGCCTAATCTTATGCTCATAATAATATTAATTTAAAGTTGATTTCAACAAATCTAATCAATACTATAGTAAATACATAGAGTTAATATTGTTTTCAGACATCCAAATTATATTCACACAAAAAACCCCTGAAGAAGTTAGCAACAGGGGTTTCTAAATATTAATTTGTTTGGGTTATTTAATTATATACTTTGATCATAAAAACATAATCCTGTAGCTTTTCGATCTGCTTTGTACGTTTCAATCCAGAAAGAAGGCTTTTCTTAGTAGAAGAAAGTTTGTTAGTACCCAATGAATCCTGAGGAATTGCACGCATGGCTTCCAAAATGTATTTTGATTTGATGGCAAACGCAGCACCTTCTGTCTGATCTGGTTTTCCACTTATGATACCAACCAAATTACCATTTGAATCTAATAATGGTCCACCGCTGTTACCTGGATTTACGGGGATAGAAACCTGATATTGTGTAGTATCACCAATAAAACCATTTTTAGAACTTACATATCCTTCACCCAACACGGCATCATCTTTAGGATAACCCAATGTGTAAACAGTTTCACCAATACTGCTTATATTCTTTTTAATAGAATAAGGGATTGCAGATAAGTGATTAAAATTCTTGTCGCTTACTTTAAGAATAGCTATATCATTCTGAGGATCTGTATAAATTGATTTTACTTTGAAAGACTCCCCCTTATTGTTTTGAACATATAAAGAATCTGCACCGTTAATTACATGCAAGTTAGTCAGGATATAACCATTGGTTGAAATCGCAAAACCCGTACCGCCAAAACTGTTTTGAACAGCAGGTTTACCCGGACTAGCATTGGTATTATTTATTTTTCTGATTAAACTGTTTTGTGTTTTAATCGCCTTGTTAACCTGATTGCTCAATAATACAAGTTGCTCTTTCTGCTTGGTATTATGTTGAATAGAATATACGGAAACCAATGATAAAACCAGAAACGAAGCTGCAACCGCGATGACTGATTTATGTTTACGCCAAAGCTGTACTACACGTGACGGATGAGGCCCTAACTTCGATGCCAAAGTATCTACATCTATTTCTGTATGAATGCTGTTTAATTGTTCTTTTAAACGAACTTGTGCAGCAAACATTTCCATAGATTCCATAAAGAACTTATGAGAAACCACCTTATGGTCTACAGAGGGATCGTTCCGGCGTAGCTGTTGAAAGGCTTCGGTTTCTTGTGGGTTAAGTTTACCTAAAAGATAATCTTCAATAATTGCATCTAACTCCAAATCGTTTCTCATTTCAATTATTATGGTTGAAAAAATATTTTCTTTAACCGCTGCAGGCACTTATATTTCTGTGTTTTGGCATTATCGGTATTGGTGTAGCCAAATTTTTCACAAATATCCTGCATGGATAAACTGTGGATATAAAAATCCTGAATAATGGTTTTACAAGGTTCTCCAAGATGTTCGAGCGCTGATTGCATTTTCACAAACTGCAAATCCTTTTCTTCATGTTCTTCCACATCTTCCTCGACAGCAAAAACATCCTCATAATCATTAATATTGCCTGTTTTTCTACTACTATGATTTAGTTTCTTCAACCAAATCCTTCGGCAAACTGAATAGATATATGTTTTAAGCTTACTGCTGAGTTCGAAATTTCCTTCCTTAATTTTATTATATAAGATAATAATGGCCTCTTGATAAACATCTTTTGCGTCATCTTCATCACCATTGTTATTGAGGATAAACTGCAAAACCATCGCAAAGTAACCCTTATATAACTTGTTAAGTGTATCTTCAGAGTTATTTAGAATACCTAAAATAACTTCTCTATCTGTTGGAACTGAACTCTTTAAACTGTTATTCACTAGTTAATACGTTTTTCGGTAAATAGTAACCCAATATTAGACAAAAAAAATTATAGCCGCTAACGAAGATTAATACCGCTTCTTCAGCAACAGTAACCCACCAAATTCCGAAAAAAAATATTTTCACTTTTTTTAAAATAGTTGGGTTACCTTTCTACCTTTGCGGCATTAACAAGAAATTAATTACTAAAAAAATTCAAAAATGAAAAATGCATTCAAATTAGGCTTTTTAGCTTTAGCTTTATCTTTATCAGTTGTTGCTTGTAACTCAGAAAAAAAAGCTGAAGGTGCTGATACAACTGTAACTGATTCTTCGACTATCGTTACTGACACTACTGCTGTTGATACTACAGTAAAAGATTCTACAGTAAAAGATACTACTGTAAAAGCTACTACTAAAACTACAGAAGAAGTTAAACACTAGTCTAACTTAACTTATATAAAAAAGTCCTTAAGATCAACGTCTTAAGGACTTTTTTATTTTTTTTCACTTTTATGGGTTACCTTTTTAAGTTCCTCGTATTAAGGGTAAATTAATTAATAACTAAAAAAATATTCAAACATGAAAAATGCATTCAAATTAGGCTTCTTAGCTTTGGCTTTATCTTTATCAGTTGTTGCTTGTAACTCAGAAAAAAAAGCTGAAGGTGCTGATACAACGTTAACTGATTCTTCAACTATCGTTACTGACACTACTGCTGTTGATACTACAGTTAAAGATTCTACAGTTAAAGATACTACTGTAAAAGCTACTACAACTACTACAGAAGAAGTTAAACACTAGTCTAACTTTACTTATATAAAAAAGGCCTTTGAGATAATTTCTCAGAGGCCTTTTTTATTCTATCGCAATTTTCTGGGTTACCTTTCTATATTCAGGGTATTAATGGTATATATTAATCCTAAAACATATATCAAGATGAAAAATGCATTCAAATTAGGCTTCTTGGCTGTCGCGTTATCATTAACTGTTGCTGCTTGTGGCGGTTCAGACAAAACAGCAGAAGGAACAGACACAACAGTTACTGATTCTTCAACAATTGTTACTGATACAACTGGTTTAGATACTACCGTGAAAGATTCTACAGTAAAAGATACAACGGTTAAGGCAACTACAAAAACTACAGAAGAAGTTAAACACTAGTTTTCCCTCTCCGCTTTAATAAAAAGGTATTGATTTAAAAGTCAATACCTTTTTTTATGCACATCAATTAAAACAATTCTGATATCCCGGCAATTGTAGTAAATTTGCGGCAAAAATATAATCCGCATAATGAATTTAACATCACTACAAGCTATCTCTCCAGTTGATGGCAGATATAGAAAAACAACTGAAGGCTTAGCTGCTTACTTTTCTGAAGAAGCCCTAATTAAATACCGTGTTTTTGTAGAAATTGAATATTTTATCTCTTTATGCGAAGCAAGTTTACCTGGACTAGAGAAATTTGATAAAAATCTCTATGCAGACCTCCGCAGGATTCATGAAAACTTTTCTGAAACTGACGCACTGGAAATCAAGGAAACGGAAAAAGTTACCAACCACGACGTTAAAGCAGTAGAGTATTTTATCAAGGGCAAATTCGATGCCTTATCTCTTCAGGATTTTAAAGAATTTATCCATTTTGGATTAACTTCTCAGGACATCAATAATACCGCCATCCCATATTCCATCAAGTTAGCACTTGAAGAAAGTTATTATCCCGCTATCACGACTTTGATTGCGAAAATTGAAGCCTTAGCGACAGAATGGAAAGATATCCCGATGCTTGCTCACACCCATGGTCAGCCTGCCTCTCCAACCAAATTGGGAAAAGAATTTTTAGTTTTTGCAGATCGCCTAAATATTCAGCTTGAAAACTTAAAGTTAATTCCAAACAGCGCTAAGTTTGGTGGTGCAACTGGTAATTTTAATGCCCACCACATTGCTTACCCACAGGTAAATTGGGTAGAATTTTCCAATCAGTTTGTAAATGAAACTCTTGGCTTAACTAGAGCACAACATACTACACAGATTGAACATTATGATCAGTTTGCCGCCCAGTGCGATGCATTGAAACGCATCAATAACATCATTATTGATTTAGACCGGGATATTTGGACTTACATCTCTAAAAACTATTTCAAACAGCAGATTAAAGCAGGAGAGATTGGTTCATCGGCTATGCCACATAAGGTGAATCCAATTGATTTCGAAAATGCGGAAGGAAATGCAGGCATTGCCAATGCATTATTTGAGTTCTTCGCGGCTAAACTACCCATATCACGTTTGCAAAGAGATCTTACGGATTCTACCGTATTAAGAAATGTAGGCGTTCCTTTTGGTCATACGTTAATTGCAATTCATTCAACTTTGCGTGGACTTAATAAAATCTTATTAAATGAGGCCGCTTTGCACGCAGATTTAGATGATAACTGGGCAGTGGTGGCTGAAGCAATCCAAACGGTTCTTCGTAGAGAAAATTTCTCTAATCCATACGAGGCACTAAAGGAACTGACCAGAACAAATTCAAAAATAAATGCAGCCAGCATTGCTGACTTTATCGAGGGTCTGGCAGTAACAGCGGAAGTGAAGGCACAATTGAGAACAATAACGCCTTTCAATTATACTGGTATTTTTTAGGCATTAAATTGACGCTAAACAGACAGCCTCTAAAGGCTTTATTAATGAGTAATTGTTAATTTTGTTTATTCAAATTGATTAAGACATGACGATTAACGTATATACAGAACAGACTCCTAACCCGGCTACCATGAAATTCATGGTTAACAAGTTATTAATTAACGGTAGTGAGGATTTTGCAACTAAAGAAAGTGCAGAACATTCTCCTTTTGCAAAAGAATTATTCAAGTTCAATTTTGTTGCTGGTGTATTTTTCGCAAGTAACTTCGTAACAGTTACCAAAACGGATGATGCAGACTGGGCTGATATTGAGGCTATATTGAAAGAGTTTGTTAAGGGTGCTGTAGAATCTGAATTAAAAATTAAAGAGGAAACATCAGAAGAAGCGCCATCTTTTGAAGGAACTGAAACTGAAATTAAAATTCAGCAAATCCTTCACGATTACGTTCGTCCGGCGGTTGAGCAAGATGGTGGTGCAATCACTTACAAATCTTTTGATGAAGGGGTAGTAACTGTAGAATTACGTGGTTCTTGCAGTGGTTGTCCATCTTCTACCATAACACTTAAATCAGGGATTCAGAATCTATTACAGCGAATGGTTCCTGAAGTTACCGAAGTGGTTTCAGAGGCATTATAATAAAATATTTTTCATAGTAGTAGTAGTTTACAGAAATGGCTCACCAAGGTGAGTCATTTCTGTAATATACAAATTTTACAATACTAGTTCGCGTGAAATTATTAATGGTAAGGTTAGTCAGCATCAATCTGACTCTCAATCCAAACTTCTGTTAGTAATTAAAAATACCTTTTTATGGCTTCCAGCATCTCTGCTGTTAGCTTTCCATTAGTTGCCAGGATTTCTCTTTTCTCGAAATAATCGTTTCCTCCCGAGAAATCAAAAACTTCTCCTCCAGCCTGCTCAACAATAAAACATCCTGCTGCAAAGTCCCATTGTTGTAAATTGTACTCAAAGAAGGCGTCGAAACGGCCACAGGCAGTATAAACCAAATCTACTGCAGCGGCTCCAATTCGGCGTACGCCATGGCTCTTCTGCATCATCTCTTCCAATAATTTCAGGTACTGCGCCTGCTTTTCAAATTGATAATATGGGAAACCAGTAGCTAGCAAACTGGATGGTAAATCCGGATTTGATGAGACCTTAATTTGCTTTTTATTCATAAAAGCATCGCCACCTTTATAAGAATAAAACATCTCACCCCTGTTCAGTTCATAAACAACGCCAACAACAGGTAAGCCGTCTTCATATAACGCTACACTAATGCCATATGCAGGAATACCGTGAATAAAGTTAGTGGTACCATCTAAAGGGTCGATAATCCAGGTGTAGGTTTTTCCTTCCCTGCTTATTGTTTTTTCCTCTGTGATAAATCCGGCATCAGGAATGAGCTTCTCCAGGTTACGAACTAGTTTCTGTTCTGCAGTTTTATCTACATAAGAAACCATATCATTCAAACCCTTATACTCAATTTTGCTGGCATCGAACTGTAAAGCCTCTTTTCGGATAAAATTTCCGGTAAGCTTAACGATAGCGATAACCTTATTGCATAGTAATTCGTAATTCATATTGTTTTAACAAAGAATAATAGTGTTATGTGTTGGAATCTCTTGTAATAAAAGTTAACTCAATGTATTTTTATTCCGAAGTGCATAAGCGCATAGTGCGATGCCGCCAATTACAAGAAAAGTAGAAATCATTTCAGCCTGCGTAAACGATAATCCAAATACATGGTACTTGGAATTAACACGAATTAATTCGATGCAGAAACGCTCAATTCCATTTAAGATCATATAAATACCGAACATTAATCCTGGTGCTTTTATTTTATCTCTGATGCTCCACAAGAATGCAAAAAGAATTAAACAAACAATTACTTCATAAATCGGAGTAGGATAAACACCTTGTGCCAACTCATTGCAGAATTTACCATTACAGCCTGGAATTGGAATCCCTTCGCCTACTACGTTATTAGGATAAGTGTAAGACCATAACCAATCTGGCAACCAGTTAAAAGGTTTAGGATTTGGATTTACAATACCCCAATCTCCATCACCGGATAAGTGGCAACCAATTCTTCCCACCGCGTAAGCTAACATCATTCCAGGCCCACCTACATCCAACATATGTAGGGGTTTTATACCATTTCTTTTCGCGATGATGAGTACCGCTGCACCTCCACAAATTAAACCTCCGTAAAAGGTTAAGCCGCTAAATGAAAGCAAACGTTCTATGGGATGTTGCACGAAATCATCCCAGTACTCTAAATTATCGAAAAATTTCGCGCCTAAAAATCCCCATACTGCTGCCCAAACAATGAGGTTACTCATTAACTGGTAAGGATGTATTGTTACTTTGGTTTCTTTTGGCTTGTCTAATTTGTATTTGTCTTTTTCTTTATAATCCCAGTAGGCAAATAATGCCGCAAATAACAAGCCGCCGATGATGTTACCTTGTGTAGACATCAATACAGATTGCGCATCATTTACGAACAATGAATAATTTAATAACGCATAAACGAGTTTATAACCGATCAAAAAGCCAAACAAACCATTCATGATTAGTTCGCCCGTTGTAGCTGGTTTCCCAACAATAACTGTTTTAGTAATCGGATGAAGAATTCCTAATGCTTCTTTTCGCTGCAGCTCTTTAGTAAAAGCCCAATAACCCGCAACAAAAGCAACAGCTACAAAAACCCCGAAGGTATTGAATGGCAAAGGCAGGTTAATACCAAATAAGTATTCTAAAAAATGCGAAACGGTTGGAAACATAAAAATATTTTGTTGCGAAGATAACAAAGAAAGCGGAAAGACTAAAGGTGAAAGCGAAAAGAGCAATGAACAAAGATTAAAGACTAAAGCGCAAAGACTAAAGGTGAAAGCAGAAAGAGCAAAAAACAAGAGTAAAGAACAAAGAGCAAGGAATAAAGATCAATGCGGAACGTCTAGAAAACAACAATTAAATGCCAAAGCAATTTTTTCGTTTTGGAAGGCACCACCTATCTGCGAAACGAAAAACGATAGACGAAAAAGGAACAAAGAGCAAGGAATAAAGACCACTGCTGAATGACTAGAAAACAAAAATTAAAGGCCAAAGCAAATTCTGGTTTTGCAAGGCACCAGCTGTCAGGGAAACGGAAGACGAACAACGAAAAACGAGTCACGATAAACGCTTGCTGGTCTTCGCTTAATGATGTGCGTACGTAGTTTCCAATTCAGCCACTTCTACTTCACCCTCTGTGGTAATTTCCAGAAGTTTAACAGCTTTGAGTTCATTTACCATTACCGGATCATATTTGGCACGAACTTTCACATAGTTCTTAGTAAACCCGTGCATGTAGCCCATCTTTTGATCTGCTTCAAAAAGCACCTCCGCATTGCTGCCGATTTGAGATTGATAGAAAGCCCTACGCTTTTTATCTGATAAAATATGTAGCATCTTACTTCTTTCATTACGCTCACTACCAGCAACTACGCCTTTCATTTCGGCTGCTGCTGTTAATTCTCGTTCAGAATAAGTGAACACATGGAGGTAAGAAATATCTAATTGATTCAGGAACTGGTAGGTATCCAGAAAATCTTCTTTAGTTTCGCCAGGAAAACCCACGATAACATCTACTCCAATACAGCAATGAGGCATTACCTCTTTGATTTTTGCTACTCGCTCTAAATATAAATCGGTACGGTACCGGCGACGCATCAGACCCAAAATCTTATCGGATCCAGATTGCAAAGGAATATGAAAATGAGGAACAAACCTCTTCGAGCTCGCAACAAATTCTATAATCTCATTACTAAGGAGGTTAGGTTCGATTGACGAAATACGAATTCTTTCAATTCCATCTACCTCATCCAATGCGGTAACCAAATCGAAAAATTTATCTTCTCTTGCGCCGTTACGAATGCCAAAATCGCCAAGGTTTACACCGGTTAAAACAATTTCTTTCACCCCGCTTTGAGCAATCATCCGGGCACGGTTAACTACATTTTCAATGGTATCACTCCTGCTTGCACCTCTAGCTAGAGGAATAGTGCAATAGGTACAAGGGTAATCACAACCATCCTGCACTTTTAAGAAGGTACGCGTTCTATCTCCGATGGAGTACGACGCAATAAAATTATGATTTACATTTTCTATGTTTTGTTGATGAATGATCGCTTTCGGCTGCTTGGTTAAATCAGTGATGTATTCAACAATTCTAAATTTTTCAGCCGCACCAAGAACCATATCCACTCCTTCAATTTCTGAAATTTCCTGTGGTTTCAATTGCGCATAACACCCAACAATGGTAACAAAGGCATTTGGAGAATATTTCAAGGCCTCCTTAACCACTTTGCGGCATTTCTTATCGGCATGTTCTGTTACGGAACAGGTATTGATAACATATACATCAGCCTGATCCTGAAATTCTACCACAGCATAACCTGCATCGGTAAATAAACGACCAATAGTAGATGTTTCAGAGAAATTTAATTTACAACCTAATGTATAAAATGCGACCTTTTTCATTTAGCCTGCGAAGATAAGAAATTAGTTGGATGTTGCTGGTTTGCAGTTTAGAGAACTGACAAATCACAGACGATGAATCTAAAATTTATGCGATTATTTCTCTTGCCAGCGATAACTTTCCTGTTCAAAGCCAGCCAAATCTACTACCCTGCTAATGACAGTGCCAGCAACTTCTTCGATGGTTTTAGGCAAGCTATAGAAAGATGGATTAGCCGGACAAATAATTCCGCCAGCTTCTGTAACAGTTTTCATATTATTGATATGAATTAAGCTAAAAGGAGTATCTCTCACTACCGCGATAAGTTTTCTCCGCTCCTTTAAAATTACATCTGCAGCTCTGGAAATGAGATCATTTGAAATGCCATGCGCAATCCTGCCCAAGGTTCCCATTGAACAAGGTACGATAATCATGGTATCATATTTCGCAGAACCTGATGCAAAAGGTGCATTAAAGTCGTTCTTATTAAAGAAAGTAAAATCAGTATAATTGGTATAATTCTGGTTTCCCAATTCAAACTGCCAAACTTCTTTTGCATTGTCGCTCATTACCACTCCAACAGCCTCAATCTGGTCCTTAAGTTTAATCAATTGATCTAACAAAACTTTGGCATAAATCGATCCACTGGCACCGGTAATTGCGACAACAACTTTCTTCTTTATCATACCACAAACATACATTTTTAAAACGCTGCAAAACAAAAAAAGGGCCGAATACAAGTATTCGACCCTACATCTACCTATGAAAAACATACCCTCGAAAGGGTAAGAACAAATATATATATTTTTTCAAGAAAAGATAATGGCGAACTGTTAAATTATGCAAAAGGCTCAAATATCTTTTCTTATTTAAATAAGCAATTGATAATCAATTAAATAATTTTCGATATTCTATTTTTTTGAGCTGCAAATAGTTAAAAAAATGGTGTTTATTTGAAAAATAGCCATTTAAATAAGACAAAAATCACTTGATAAATTATACTTATTGATCAATTATTTCAAGATTTTATACGCCTGTATATATTTTCAAAATATCACTGTATTAACTTTGTGTTTTCAAATTGTTGCCTTTTCTACAGTATTAAGGGTTTAGCTAACTACAATGTAATTATAAGCAACAAATTTCTGAAAGAGCTAGAAAATTTATAGATGAACCTGATTGCTAAAATTTATACACTTTAAACTTTTGAAAGAAATCTTAAATTTTCAGCCCAACGGTAGATAAAATAACGGTTATAAACTACTGAAGATTGATATTTACTGCAGAAAGACCTGTTGAACCAAAATGAATTTCGAAGGATACTTTATCACCGACGTTGATATCAGCAATTAGTTTTTCTGTTAGAAAATGAATGTCTTGACAATTGTCATCGATAATTGTTCCGTGTTCTTCTTCAATATCAATTTGAAGAACTACTCCATGTCTTATGCCGCTCATTGTTTATTTATATGAATAAAAGTTATGCAATTATAATAAAATAAGTATAATTAGAAATACACATTACTGACATTTCAAACAACTTTCGGCTATTGCTTTCAAGTTTTACAAGGCGGTACGCTGTTTATCATCACAACACTATTCCTCAATCAATCAGCGCATTAGCTTAATGCTCAGTTTAAACATGATTCTGCCGGAAAATTATTATTGATTTTAGCTTAATGGTTGATTAATTCTGTAGTGAATTACACGGTATAAAAATCAGACTTCCATAAGTTAATTAAAATGGCCGCAGTCAATACGACCATTTTAACTACTTTATCAGGAAAAATATTTAATAATTTCAGATTTGCACATCAGCTTTTTCTGTTTGAAATTTCAGTCTCTTTTCTTAGCCATTCTGCTAATTCGGGATTTAAATCTTGTTTTGTTAAACGCCATTTCCAGTTCCCTGAAACACCACCAGGCATATTCATTCTCGCATTTTCATCAAGGATTAAGATATCCTGAATGGGTACAATTGCAATTTTTGCACTTGAACAGTATACAGCTCTTAAAATGGTTTGATTTATATTTTTTTCGGTTACTTTGTTTCCGAAGTAATAATCAATTCGTTTCCTGATACTATCGTCAGCTTCGTGTTTAAACCAGCCTAGTAGTGTATTGTTATCATGAGTGCCAGTATAAACCAGGCAATTAGGGGTATCAAAATTATGCGGAATATGGGGACTGACAATTAGATCACCACCGAAAGCGAATTGCAGCACTTTCATACCAGGTAATTTAAATTGATCTCGAAGTGATTCGACATCGTTGGTAATCTCACCCAAATCCTCTGCAATAAAAGGTAATTCGCCTAATTCTCGTTTTACGATTTCAAAAAAGTCCCTTCCCGGACCATCAATCCATTTTCCATTTATGGCAGTTTCTGCACCAGCATCAACTTCCCAGAACGAGGCAAATGCTCTGAAATGATCCAGTCTCAACAAATCAAACAACTCCATGTTCTTTTTTAAACGCTGAATCCACCAGGCATAATGATCAGACTTCATTGATTCCCAGTCGAAAATTGGCATTCCCCAAAGCTGACCGTTTTCATTGAAATAATCTGGCGGAACTCCTGCAATTTTAAGTGGATTCAAATTCTCGTCTAGCTTAAAGAGATGGGCTTTTGACCAAACTTCAACAGAATCCAGGTCCAGATAAAAAGGCAGATCGCCAACAATTTCGACCCCATGTTCGTTAGCATAATTTTTTAACGCATGCCACTGCTGATCGAAAATATATTGCTGCCACTTAATTTCTTCAATATCTTCAGCAAACTTTAACGTAAAGTCTTCCAAAGTCTGTTTATCGCTGGTTTTGTAATTTTCCGGCCAGTTATACCATTCCAAATGTTGGTGCTGCGTTTTAATTACAGAATACAAAGCGAAGTCGTTAACCCAGCTTTCTTCTTTCAAACAAAAATCTTTAAAAGATGTATTCGATACCGCTTCTCCCAAATGCCTGAAATTTTGGTAAGCTGTTGTCAATATTTTGCGTTTAGCAACCTCAACCTGATCATAATCTAGTTTATTTCCGGCTGCGACGGTTACCTCCTCCAAATCTGCAACAGTAAGCAGTCCACCAGCTACTAAAGCATCCGGACTAATTAACAGCGTGTTACCAGCCATGGCAGAATTACTGGAATATGGCGAGTGTCCATTCTCTCCTTTGGTTGGATTAATGGGTAAAATCTGCCAGTACCTTTGACCAGTATCTACCAGAAAATCAATAAAAGCTATACTTTCCGTACCCAGGTCGCCTATTCCATATGGAGATGGTAATGAACTGATATGCATTAGAATACCGGCTGCCCGAGGGTTGTTTTTCTCTTTTAATTTAATTAACCCAACTGGAATTTCGCTTAAAACGTCTTTTATCAGCACACCATTGTAGAGCATATCTTTCACAGCAAATTTCTCGGTAATGAGGTTCTCCCATTCCATCGGTGCTCCTGATGGAAGAATGACTTGTGTGTCTTCCCAATCGAACTTATTTGGTGCAATAGCATCTTTTTGAGCTAAACCGCCCAAGCCTAATGGAATCACGATTACGATCCACTCATGATTTAGTTCTCTGGCGAATGCAACAATATTGAGCTTGAATTTGCCTTCCACCCGGAGCGGGATATAGCTTCCATCTTCAAACAGCTGCTGGTTATTTTTCCTGATTTTCGTTAAACGTTCTGTGAGCCAAAGTTTGGGTTTTCCAGCATAACGCCCTTCCCATAAATCTGTAAGGGTTTGATCTCCGTTTGATTGAAATTCTGCGCGTTTATCATAATCTACTGCCCTTCTGTTATCTGGATCCACCAAACTCAAATCCCATAGTTCAGTTCCCTGATATACATCGGGAATGCCCGGACAAGTAAATTTAAGCACCAATTGAGATAAGCCATTTACAATTCCAAAATCGGCTACCTTACTGATAAACGTTTTGATAATCTGATTGCCGGGATTACCGTCCAGTAGCAACGCCTTTCCTAAATTTTTAACATTTTGTTCATAGTCTTCATCCGGGGAGGCCCATTCTGATCTTTTCTTGGCTTCTCGTAAGGCCTTCTCTATATATTGTGATAATCGTTCCTCGATATTATCCAGATCCTCTCCAGGCATAGGTAAAGCACCTAAAATGGTTTGAATCACCAGATACATATCATTTTTATGCAACTGATTAAATGATTCATTTTCCTTTTTAAGCTGATCGGTGGCTTCAATTAATCGATCCACTACGTTAACCCATTCATTAGGGATGTCTGTTAACACATTTAATCTTGCCCTTACATCTTCCCCTTTTTTGGTATCATGCGTAGCACTTCCGTTGAGGGAAAGCGGCCAAAACTTTTGACGCTGCTGCATTCTGGAATGGAAATCGTCTACAGTAATTCCGAAGGCATGAGGTGCGTCTCCAACTTCTGTGTGACCCACAAATAAGTTATAAGTGAACATCACCGTATCTTCCACCCCTTTTGCCATTAATGGGCCCGTGAATTGCATACAACGCTGATAAAATTTACTTATATCTTTTAAATAATCAGCATCGCCGTGGAGTGGTTTTTCAATTAATAAATTAGCTAATAACTTAGCGATCGGTTGCAACTCTGCTGTTTGGTTTACCCCTTGGATCAATCTGGAAACTTGTTGCAGCGATTGATCTTTTAATGGAAACTGGTAATCATAATAGCGATACACGGGCATTTGAATCATCATTTCGCCTAATCCCCTTTTAATATTATCGGCACCCAACTCTTGCTCCTCTTGATCAGAGATTAAATGCAGATCTTTCGCTAATTGATAGAGGTTGTTGAGCTCGCCCCCCATATGTTCGTATAAGATCGTTTCTTTTTTCTGGTGAATCAGTGTGTCCAGGTCCTGATTTTTACCGGTTACTTTTTGATAGAGATTATCGAAAGCTTTTTGTGCCGATTTATTGGTAAAGAGATTATTTGTAATGGCGAGAAAATCATAGCCGGTATTTCCCTGAGTATTCCAATCTAAAGGCAATTGCTCCTGATCTTCTAAAATTTTCTCAATAACAATATATACGTCGTCACCAACTGCCAACCTAAGCCTGTCTAAATACTCTTTCGGATCGTAAAGCCCATCTACGTGGTCTATTCTTAGCCCCTGAAAGACCTCATCCTTTACCAGTTTCAAAATATACTGATGGTAAGTATCAAAGACCGCTTTGTCTTGGATGTTCAAACAAATTAAACTGTTTACGGTAAAGAATCTTCTATAGTTTATTTTAGAAAATGTTTCCTGCCAGTTGCAAAGGCGGTAATATTGTTCTGCTACGATATTGATCAACTCATGTTTATTTTTATTGATCTCCGCTAGGTTTTTACCTGTTAAACGCTGTTTGGTACTGGCATTTACAGGCCATTCCGTTCCACTATAATTCAAGTAAAATTCGTTGTTTGAAGCGGATAATTTGACCGTACCATTTTCAATTGCTTCGTTTACATCCTCACCCAGGAAAGGAACCATCAGCTTTTTATCGTGCAGCAAATCGATATCGAAAAACGATGCATATTCTGATTTTTCTCCGTTTTTGAGCACATCCATCAACCAGGCATTACCGGGATGAAAGGCCATATGATTTGGTACAATATCCTGAAGCCATCCAATCCCTTCTGCTTTCAATTGGGCAGAAAGACGATACAATTCTTCTTCAGTTCCAATTTCTGGATTGATAATATGTGGATTTATAGTATCATAGCCATGTGTGCTCCCTGGTGAAGCTTCAAATATTGGAGAAGCATAAATGGTATCTATCCCAAGGTTTTTAAGATATGGAATAATCTTTTCAAATGATTTGAACGGAAAATCTTTATTAAACTGAATTCTGTAAGTAGTGGATGGTTTATACATTTTCGCAAAGAAAAATTAGGATCGATTCAGGCAAGATGGCTATTTGTTCATGTGCAGAAGAGAAATCCTCTTCACTTACGCCACCCCATAAATTTGATGCTGAGTTAAAAATATTTTGATAGTTATAGGTGCTTTCCAGCTTTAAAACTTGTTCTTGATTTGAAAAATTCATTACGCAGAGCAGCGTTTCATCTTCATGCCAACGCTCCAGGATCAGGCAATTTTGATCAGCAAACACTCTGGCTTTAACATTTTCGCGATTTAGAACAGATAAAGATTTGTATTCTTTCCTCAACGCAATGAGCGTTTTATAGTACTGCAATAGTTTATAATGTGGCTCTTGATCAATCTTCTTCCAGTCTAATTTTGAATGAAGAAAGGTATCATCACTCTGTGGATCGGGGGTTTCCTCGCCGCTGTGAAAAGCAGCAAATTCCGCCTTTCTCCCTTTTCTTACTGCCTCAATTAACTCCTTATCGCTGTGACTGGTAAAAAATTGAAACGGGTTCGTTTCTCCATATTCTTCACCCATAAAAAGAAGTGGTAAAAATGGACTACAAAGAACAGCCGCAGCCATTAATTTTGTCATTTCAAAACTTACCAATTCACTTGTTCGCTCCCCGAGCATCCGGTTGCCCACCTGATCGTGATTTTGTGAGAAAACGATAAACTGCTTGCCTTCGTTTTTAGCCGCCTCTGCGCCAAACTTTTTTTCGCGGTGCGGAGAGTATTGTCCATCATAAACATAGGCGTCTTCATAAGATTTGCCCAAATCCTCAATTCCCTTAAAATCTGAATAATAGCCATTGGTCTCTTGTCCTGCTGCAACCCTAAGGGCATGGTGAAATTCATCAACCCATTGTGCATCCATTCCATATCCACCATTATCTAATTGATTGATGTACTTAGGATCGTTCAAATCAAGCTCAACGATTAACTGGTGTGATCTACCAGTATAAGCTGAAAGTTCATTCACGTATTCTTTGATTTCCTGCAAAATGTGCTTCGCGCTAAAATCTTTTATGGCATGAACGGCGTCCAACCTCAAAGCATCAATGTGAAAATCGCGAAACCACATTAAAACATTTTCGATAAAATAGGTTCTAACAGGATCGCAATTTGCATCATCAAAATTAATTGCCTGCCCCCAGGGCGTTTGATATTTATCCGTAAAGTAAGGTCCGAAATCATTAAAATAGTTTCCTTCAGGCCCCATATGATTATAGACGACATCTAAAATTACGGCTAACCCTTTTTGATGACAGGTATTAATTAAGGATTTAAGCGCTTCTGGTCCGCCATAAGAATTTTGAGTAGCAAATGGAAAAACCCCATCGTAGCCCCAGTTTCTATCTCCAGAAAACTGTGCCACAGGCATCAATTCTATTACCGTAATGCCTAATGCCTTCAAATATTCAAGCTTACTTTCTATTGCTTTGAAATCTCCAGCGTCGGTAAATGTTCCGGTATGGAGCTCATAGATCACAAATTCTGCTAATGGGACACATCCCCAATCCTGATCCGTCCATTGAAAAGTGTGAAGATGATAAGCTGCAGAATCTCCACTTACGCCATTGGGTTGCCAAAGTGAAGCGGGATCTGCCCGCTGGAGATACTCACCTCTAGGCTGTGGGCTATTAGCATCATCAACAGGCCAGATGTTGAAACTATACCGGTCATTTTCTTTAATCTCTGGTGTTTCTAAAAACCAATAGCCATGGTCTTCTTTTACCAAATCAAGTTGTAAATCATCAGAAACTAACGAAACCCTACCTGCCTTTGGTGCCCATAAATGAACCTCTGCAGCACCGTTTTCATTGAAATTTAAACCTACTTTTCTTTTTCGAATATCAATTTCCATATTATTAAGGACTCATGCCCCTTATTTTTAAGTTATTATGTATTGTTTTAATATGCAATGCAAGTACTCATTGAGCTCGAAGCATATTCACTTAAATTCTGAAGGTAAGAACCAGAAAGATTGTGTCGCACTGTTACTAAAACCAAGATTACATTGCAATGGTTTTGCGTGCTATTAATTACAAGTTAATTATTGCGTAAGTGAAAAACTATCAACTAAAACACCTTTACCATCTTTAAAGTTGATTTTGGCGAGTGTATTTTCCCCTCCTATTTCGACAATGTGATTCTTCAAATCTTCTGATAATTTTGGGATTTTGTTCCGATCTTCAACTATAATTTCTATCTCCGCGGTTCCTGTTTTACCCACCTCTTTAGCATGATCACCTAAAAAAGTGCTTATCTGAGCCATTAACTCTTTCATATCTTAGATTTATAAAATAGTAAGTCTGTAAAAGGCTAAAATGTTTTAGAAAAATATGTCTTGAATATTGTTCAAATAAAAAAACACAAATTCGGAAACTACTTATATCCACAAGTATAAACACCCGTATTTATACCTTTTCTACTTGCTTCCAGATTGCGCTTTTTGGTCATTAATGCCTTAGGTGAAGTTTGAGGGGTATTTTTGCACCTCAGGAGCGGTTTGTAACATGCATGTAGGAATACACTTTTGGTATAACATTTGTTGATTTGAACGTACATCCTTAACCTAGAACATCATGACACAGTTTGAATTTAACAATATGGTTAACAGCCATTCCGTATCGCTAAAAATGCATGCTTTGAATTTCACAAAAGATTTAGAAGATGCAAACGATTTGGTACAAGACACGATGTTAAAAGCCATTAGATTTTATCAAAATTTTCAGGAAGGCACGAACTTCAAAGGTTGGCTTTTTGTGATAATGAAAAACACCTTCATCAATAATTACAGGAAGACGGCAAAGGCAAAGACATTAATTACACAAGATGACGAAATCTCATCTGCCAACTTGATGTACAGCTCTGAAAGAAATGCAAGCGTTGGTAAGATGATTGTAGATGACATCCAAAAAGCATTGAATCATTTGCCAGAAGTTTACAGCGTACCATTTGTAAAATATTTCGAGGGGTTTAAATACCATGAAATTGCTGATGAATTACAAATCCCACTTGGCACGGTTAAAACCAGAATCCACGTGGCGAGAGAAATGCTAAAAAAATATTTAAAAACATACGCAAAGGAAGCGTATAGCGCATAGCAAAAAAACCTCAGCTCATCCCGCTGAGGTTTTTTTATGCAATCAGGTTTTCGATTTGTATTTTCCTAAGCTTGCCAAAGGATAAACGAAATCTTTAAGCCTGAAATAACTTCACTTCGGCTGTTGCTCCAGTCAATCAGCCAATAGAAATTTGAAAGTTACTAGGTTATAGCCCATTATCTGTAGGCAGATCACTCAGGCCGGTTCGCAATTCAAGCAAGTCTGCTACTCGTATTTACTTTAACTTTTCTGGAATCTATACGCATAAAAAAAGGGCAGCCTTAACAGACTGCCCTACATTTAAGATTTCTTATTTCTGAGATTGTTCTGGTGCTTTACCAATCAGGTCCATAAATTGATCTAATTTAGGTGTGATGATAATTTGTGTGCGCCTGTTTTGTGCTTTGCCGGCTGGTGTAGCATTATCCGCGATTGGATTAAACTCTCCACGGCCGCCAGCTGTTAACCTTTTCGGATCAACTCCGTATTTTGACTGCAATACCTGCACCACTGATGATGCCCTTAGTGCACTCAGATCCCAGTTATTTCTGATATTTGGTTGGGTAATTGGTACGTTATCAGTGTTACCTTCAATCAACACATCATAAGTGCTGTAATCCGTAATTATTTTGGCAATTTTACTTAGTGTTTCACCAGCTTTATCAGAAACCTCATAACTTCCTGATTTATAAAGCATATTATCTGCTAGCGAAATATAAACCACTCCTTTTAATACCTGAACATCCACATCGCTTAATTCTTCCCTACTTAATGAACGGGTTAAATTATTCGTTAGCACCATGTTAAGCGAGTCGCTTTTGTTTTTTGCATTAACAAGTTGTTTGATGTATTTATTTGAACTATTGATCTCATCAACCAGTTTGGAAATATTCACATTACCCTGGCTACTCGAACTTAAACACTTATTTAATGCATCCTGTAAAGCAGCAACATTTGACTTTTCAGAAGCAATTTGCTCTTCTAAACCCTTCACTCTACTACTTGAACCAGAAAGTTCTCTTTGGCTATCTTGATATTTGTTACTCAGCTCTTGATTTCGTTCTCGCAATTTTGAGTAAGTGTCTTGTAACTCTGTGTATTTCTTATTACTTACACAACCAGAAATCATGATTCCGGCTAAGAGCATTATCGGGATTGATTTGTAAAATTTCATAATCTTATCTTTTTTTTATCGAATATTATTTAACAAATTCCTTGCCGTAAAGTTCAAAAAGCCCGCAAAGCCCTGTTAAAGAGTGTTAATATGGGTTATTGGTTGATCTTTATTCGTTGTTCATTGTTGGTTTGGTTAGAGGGTTAGGGGGTTAAAGGGTTAGAAAAAGGGTTGCTAATTAACGTTTAATAAAAAAGATATGGATAGTTGTTTTTGTTGGTTTAACAGCTGATTATAACTAAGATAATAACAAACGGGTTTTCCTTTTAAGCGAAGTTGCCGATTAATACTTTATTAAATTAATTTAAAAAATTTGACGACGATCATTTTAGAAGAAAAACGTTTTAGCGGTTACGGTACTTGTAAACTTTCTTTACATTCTGGGAAAAACGGAGAAAATAACTGCATAAAATCCAAATAAAGGCATACTATTACGGACAATTATACGTCTTTAGGGTAAATTTTGATTTGTTTTCACAATTTTAAAGTTTTATTTTGCAGCATATTTAAATACAAAACATATCGCTGGCGAAAAATGTTATCAAAAGCAGTATGACTAATCATAATAACAATCTTAAAATGAACAAGCTTTTCGTTGGTGGCCTGGCAGATAATATTCAGGAGATGGATCTGGCAATTTTTGTAAGTCTTCATGGTAAAATCGACACCATAAAAGTCGTTCGCGATCGTGCTACCGGAAAGTGCAAAGGTTACGCCTTCATTGAAGTTGCTAGTTTAGATGATGCCAAAAATATCATTTCCATGTTAAATGGTGAAACATTTAAGGGCAATGTGATTACGGTTAAACTATCAGAAGAAACAGCGCCGAAGAAACCCGCACCTAAGCCAAGATCAAACGAAGCATTTAAATCCAAAAGACCTCGTTTGCAACGCTAACTATTCTAAGTCTAGTTTTTTTTTGATACTACCTTCAATTGATCTCTTCAAATTGAGCTAAATATAATTTAAATATTTTTTAAGTTCTAAAAGCCTGTCCGTCTACGATATTTATGCCCAAGTTAAGGTTTCTACAGCAATGCCTTTTCTAGTAGCAGCTTATATAAATTATCCGCTAAATAAAGTTTATTGCCCTCTTTTCTTTCATATGCCATCTGGCGAATGGTTGATCCTGCCTGTAAACCATCGCAGATTATCATCAATTAATTTTTAAAGTAAAAAGGGATAACAACCGAAGCTGCTATCCCTTAACTCATAAAAAAGTATTTGGCAAATA
>JAZBLB010000029.1:0-72251 GCA_037032985.1 Bacteroidota bacterium | reverse complement strand
AACCAGCGACACAAGGATTTTCAGTCCTTTGCTCTACCGACTGAGCTAAGGCACCAACCGTTTGGGATTGCAAATGTAGCGTTCTTTTTTCAAAAGCAAAATTTTTTTTCAAATAATTCAGTGCCCTGCTGATTATCAATTAATTAAATTTTTAGCTCGAAAAAAGTAATGTTAAAACTAGCTTAGAATCAATACAAACAGTAATAATTAAACATTTTTTTATGCATGCATAGTAATTTATTTGGATTAATATCTTATTTTAGCGTTAAAACAATCTAATAGTGCATGGTGGCTCAGATCATTTTTCTAGTAATTACACTAGCAGCAATTGTGCTGTTTACATTTAACTCCCGAAAGATTATTCGGAATATTCGCCTGGGTGGACCTGCAGATCGTAGTGATCAGCCGCAAAAAAGGTTAATGACCATGCTTTGGGTGGCCTTTGGTCAATCTAAAATGGTAGTGCGGCCAATCCCTGCATTTCTTCACTTTTTCGTTTACATCGGCTTTGTAATTATAAATATTGAAGTTGTCGAAATTATGATCGACGGGCTTTTCGGAACGCACCGGATTTTCCACGACTTGGGTGGCTTATATGATTTCCTCATTGCATCTTTCGAAATTCTGGCGTTAACCGTTTGGGTAGCTTGTGTCATCTTCCTTATCCGTAGAAATGTGTTAAAATTGAAGCGCTTTACCGGCGTTGAGATGACTTCATGGCCAAAATCTGATGCCAATTACATTCTGATCACCGAAATTTTATTGATGACTGCGTTTCTGATGATGAATGCGGCAGACCTTAAATTGCAGGTATTGGGCTCCGCTCATTACACTACTGCTGGCGCATTTCCAATCAGTCAATACCTCATCAATCTTTTGCCATCTTCAGAAAGCGAATTAGTAGCCATAGAGCGTGGGTGTTGGTGGTTTCACATTATCGGAATCCTGGCCTTCTTAAATTACCTGCCTTATTCGAAACATTTCCATATCCTTTTTGCTTTTCCTAACACCTATTTTTCAAACCTGGAACCTAAGGGAGAATTTACCAATATGACATCTGTAACCAATGAAGTTAAAGCCATGCTCGATCCTTCTTTTGTGCCTGCAGAAGCCGAGGCTGGAAAGTTTGGAGCCAAAGATGCAACAGATTTATCATGGGTAAATTTGATGAATGCCTATACCTGCACCGAATGCGGGCGCTGTACAGATTCCTGTCCGGCGAACATTACAGGCAAACTATTATCACCCAGAAAAATTATGATGGATACCCGGGATCGCATTAACGAAATTGGGAAGAATATTGATAAACATGGTCCAGAGTATCAGGATGGTAAATCCTTATTGGATGATTACATTTCCAGAGAAGAAATCTGGGCTTGTACCAGCTGCAATGCTTGTGTACAAGCTTGCCCGGTTAATATAGATCCCCTTCAAATTATTATGGAACTGCGAAGATTTGCAGTAATGGAAGAATCGAAAGCCCCGGGAAGCATTAATAATATGCTCGGCAATATTGAGAATAACCAGGCACCTTGGAAATATTCTCCGGCCGATCGCTTTAACTGGGCAAATGAAAGTTAGATGGGAGTCAATAGTCTGGAGTCATAAGTCTATCAGTGCACTCCAAGTCTTGATTCATGATACTAAAATGGTGATACTAAATATTAGCTAAAAAATGGAATTTAAAGTACCTACAATGGCCGAGTTAATGGCCGCAGGTGAAGAACCAGAGATATTATTTTGGGTAGGCTGTGCAGGAAGTTACGATGAAAGAGCACAGAAAATTACACGCGACATTTGCAAGATTTTGCATCATGTGGGTATAAAGTACGCCGTTTTAGGAACAGAAGAAAGTTGTACCGGAGATCCTGCAAAACGTGCTGGTAACGAATTTCTTTTCCAGATGCAGGCCATGACCAATATTGAGGTTTTAAATGCCTACAACATTAAAAAAATTGTAACTGGTTGTCCACATTGTTTCAACACCATCAAAAACGAATACCCAGGCCTAGGCGGATCTTACGAAGTGATTCACCATACGCAGCTCATTCATGATTTAATTAATGAAGGGAAGCTAAAAGCAGAAGGCGGTGAGAGTTTTAAAGGCAAAAAAATTACTTTTCATGATCCTTGTTATCTAGGTCGTGGAAATGGCGTTTACGAAGCCCCGCGGAAAGCACTGGAAGTGTTAGATGCTCAACTTGTGGAAATGAAACGTTGCAAAAGCAATGGATTATGTTGCGGTGCCGGTGGCGCACAAATGTTTAAAGAGCCAGAAAAAGGTAAAAAGGATGTTAATGTAGAGCGTATTGAAGAGGCGCTGGAAATGAATCCTCAGGTGATTGCGGCAGGATGCCCTTTTTGCATGACCATGTTAAGCGATGGCATTAAACTTAAAGATAAAGAACAAGAAGTAAAAGTATTGGATATTGCTGAAATTACAGCGAGAGCAAATGGCTTGTAATTTTTTAGATTGACCTTGCAGGCTTTAAAAACCTGCGAGGTTTGAAATTCAAAAAACCTCAGTTGCTATGGAGTAGGCACAGCAGGTAAGCCGCAAATTTTTGTTAAATTATCACGGATGGCGTTCAAATCTTCAGCTTCCATATTTTTAACCGGAATCACTATTTCTGTTGCCATCGAATCTACATCTCCTCCCCGATCCTTATAGGTCTGAACAATTACATCATCCCCTTTGGTGCGGAGGTATAACTTGCCGGCAGCGGTTGTTCCGTAATAATCCAGATCCTTAAATTTCGCCAGCTTAAATGCGAAATATTCCGTTTTTCCGTTATTAAAATATCGCTTGTATCTACAGAAGCCATTGTTGGTAATATTAAGCTCGTAACGCTTAATTTGCTTAACATCCTGACTGTTATCGTAATGATCAATGAAGGATTTTTGTAAAAAACCAACGTATTGTTCTAATGATTCGGGATCTGAAAAAGCACATAGAAATACTGCTGCAGCCGAAAGGAGCAACATTTTCAAGTACAATGTAAACTTTTTCATAAGGAAATGATTTTAGGGTAATCCAATTTAATTAAAATTATAAATTTGTATATGAGTTTTTCTCCACAATCAAGAGTCTGGATCTACCAAAGCGACCGTAAATTCACAGTAAGCGAAGAAACAGAAATATTAGATAAGTTATCTACATTCACCAACCAATGGAAAGCCCACGGTAATGAACTGCTTGCAAAAGCGGAGATTCGGTATGGGTATTTCATTATTTTAACCGTTGATGAAAGTCAGGCTGGCGTAACAGGCTGCTCAATCGATAGTTCTGTAAGGCTGATCAAAGACATAGAGCAAGCATTCCAGGTGGATCTATTTAACCGGTTTAACATCGCTTATAAAATTGATGAAGAAGTGAAAGTACAAGGCAAAGAGGATTTTGAAACTCTGGTAAATATTAAGCAGGTAACAGCTGATACGATTGTATTCAATAACATGGTTCAAAATCTGGAGGAGCTGAATACGAAGTGGGAAGTGCCCTTCCGTGATAGCTGGCATTCTACCGTTTTTGCACATTTGTTGTAAAACCATTTTTTAAGCCAGCCTCGGGTAACGCGTTTGTGATGATGTTTTTGATGCGTTTTAAAACAATTGCGCCAGAAAACATATTGTATGAATAAATCCAAATGATATCTATGAAGCGCTGGCTCAAAATCTCCTTAAGCATACTTTCCGCAATTGTAATTCTGATTATCCTAACCTGGCTTGCCGGTGCTTTTTACATTAGCCGCAACAAAAAAGAAATCCTGTCATCTATTCTTGCCCAGCTTAACAAAAACTTAAATGGTCAAATTACCGCTGGCAGCATGGAACCTACTCTTTTGAAGAGTTTTCCTGGCGTTTCAGTTTCTTTAAACGATGTTTTATTAAGAGATAGCTTATGGGCACAACATAAACATGATCTGCTGAAAGCAAAAGATATTGATGTTTCTCTAAACATCCTTTCACTTATTGTGGGCAATGTGAATATCAATAGAATTGCCATTAATGATGCCGCGGTTTATATCTACACAGATTCTACGGGCTATAGTAATACCAGCATATTCAAAAGCAAGCCAAAAACTGAAGAAAAGAAATCTTCTCCAAAATCATCTGCACTTGAAGTGAAGAAAATAGATTTTAACCGGCTAAGTTTAATCCTGGATAACCAGAAAAGATTTAAATTATTTAATTTCAATATTGATCAGATTCAGGGCAGAATGCAATATCCAGATAGTGGCTGGACAGGAAAAATCAAGCTTAAAACACTAGTTAACAACTTTGCTTTTAACACCAGAAAAGGAAGTTTCCTGAAAGGTAAAACTTTAGATGGCACCTTATCCGCGCATTACAGCAGAGATCTTGATGCCGTTATTCTTGATCCTGAGAACCTGAACATCGGCGGTCACCCATTCAAAATCGGTGCTAAAATTGACTTGGGAAAATCAGCTTTCGCTATTAGTATAGCTGTTGATCAAATTTTATTTAAGGAAGTTGCGCTGCTGCTTTCACCTAACATTTCGTCCAAACTGCTTAAATTCGGGATCGAAAAACCAGTTGATATCCGTGGTAATATCATTGACGATGGATCTGGCAAATACGGCGATCCATTAATCAAAGTAGGCATTAAGGTTCGTGACAATATACTTTCTATTCCAGCTGGAAAACTTACAGCTGCCAGCTTTGATGGCTCATTTACTAACCAGGATACCGTTGGAGGGATCATTGGCGATGAGAATTCGTCAATAAAGTTGCATCGGTTAACAGCTAAATACTTTAATGCGCCAATTAAGATAGATACATTTACTGTCAATAACCTGGCGAGACCCATAGCCACTGGTTTAGTAACTTCAAAATTCCCTTTAACAAACTTAAATAACTCCATAGGTACCCAGGATTTTGATTTTAAAGATGGTACTGCAGATTTACGATTGTATTGCAAGGCTGATATTGATAACTTCATTTTTACAAAACCGATAGTTTCTGGTGCCATAAAAATTGCAAACGCAGATATTACATACCTTCCCAGAAAACTTCACCTTGAAAAGAGTGCGCTAAATATTAATTTTAATGAAAACGATCTGTCGATTCAGAATGGACACTTCGAGCTTGGAAAAAGTGAATTAAATGTAAGTTGTACCATTGCCAATTTCGCCAACTTATATTATTCAGATCCGGAAAAAATTCTCGTTAACCTTAAAATGCATAGCCCACAGCTTTACCTCAATGAGTTCCTTCCATTTTTAGGGCCGAGGAGTACGAAAAAGAAAGCGTCAGCGGGCAAGTCGATGAAAGCAGCTTCTAGAGAGTTGAGTAACGTACTGGAAGTCTCAAAAATGAACATTAACCTTACCGTTGGTAAGGCGATTTACAATAAGTTTTTAGCAAAAAACCTCGCTGCAGATATTTCCCTTCGTGGAGAAGGAATATACTTCAATAAAATTAGTGTAGAACATGCAGGAGGATTAATTGGGATGAATGGCAGCATTATCCAGCAACCCGGCTCCAACACCTTTCAACTCAGTTCAAAGATCAGTCATGTAAGTGTGAAGGATTTCTTTTACTCTTTCGATAACTTCGGGCAAAATACAATCACTAATAAGAACTTAAAAGGCTACTTATCATCATTGGTTAATATTTCAGGCAAAATATCTCATTCAGGCAAAATTGTTTCACGTTCCATAAATGGCAAAGTGATTTTCAATTTAAATAATGCAGCATTGGTAAATTTTGAACCGATGGTTAATGTCGGAAAGTTTGCTTTTGCTAATAGAAATTTTTCTAATGTTGAAATTAAGAAGTTAGATGGTACGCTTACAATTCGAAAGGATAAAATAGAAATCAGCCCGATGCAGATTAACTCCAGCGCGATGAATTTTAATGTGAAGGGAATTTATGCGTTAGGTTATGGCACGAATGTGGAAATGGATATTCCCCTAAGAAACCCAAAAGGCGATGAAAACCTGACTAAGGCAGAGAAACGTGAAGCGAGGATGCGTGGTATTGTTCTTCACTTGAAAGCCATTGATGATGATAAAGGTGGAATAAAAATCAGGTGGAACAAAGATCACGAGTAGTTTATTCATGAGTTCTGAGTCTTTAGTCGTGAGTCATAAGTGAAAGTCTCTACTCTCAATAACTTATGCCATGACGATTAGATTACAGACTAAGAACTTACGATAAAGACTAAAAATCCAACGGTCCCAGCCTATTCATATTCCTCAAAATTAGATACTGACGGTGGCGAATATAGGGTGTTGCATTTTTTGGCGTCCATCTTCTTGGATTTGGAAAACACGCAGCAATTAAAGCGGCTTGCCTTTTCGTCAATTTCACGCAAGATTTACCATAATATTCTTGGGCAGCAGCTTCGGCACCATAGATCCCATCTCCCATTTCAATAACATTGAGGTAGACTTCTAAAATTCGTTCTTTACTCCAGAAAATTTCAATTAGCAAGGTAAAATAGGCTTCAAAACCCTTTCTAATCCACGATCTTCCAGGCCACAAAAAAACATTCTTGGCTGTTTGTTGAGAGATTGTGCTACCGCCTTTTACCTTTTTTCCCTTAGCATTACTGGCGAAAGCTTTTTCAATCGCCTTCATATCAAAACCAATATGCGTCAGAAAGAGCTGGTCTTCAGCAGATACAGCCGCACGTTTCATATTGTTAGACATGTCTGCAAAATCGACCCACTTTTTTTCCGTTTTAAAGGTTTTTCCATCAGCCTTGCGTTCAATGTTCCGCAGCGCCATGAGTAGCGTTAAAGGTGGATTGATAAAGCGATACGCAACAACCCAAATCACGGAAACAAACAAAAAATATAGAAAAACTTTAGTAACAATAGTAATAATTTTCCTTGACAAGGGATTCCTGGATTTTGATTGAGCAGATCGTTTTTTAGGCATGACACAAAGGTATAAACTCTTGTTTCCTTTTTTGTATTTTGCCGCCAAAATATTGCCATGAAGAAACTACATTATTTCATCTTATTAACCACACTTTGGGGCTGCACCACCACCCTGAAAAATGTTCCTACTAAAAACGGTTGGATCTCCTTGTTTAACGGAAAGGATATAAAAGACTGGAATGTTAAAATCCATCACCATGAATACAATGAAAATTATGGAAATACTTTTCGAGTAGAAGATAACATGATCAGGGTTAATTATGATGAATATGGAGATTTCAATGATCAATTTGGCCATTTATACTACAAAACTCCTTTCTCAAATTATCACTTAAAATTAAAGTACCGCTTTGTTGGTAAATTGCAAAAAGGCGCACCCAGTTATACCTTAAGAAATAGTGGCGTGATGTTTCACAGCCAGGATCCGGCTACCATGCCGAAAGAGCAAGATTGGCCAATTTCAGTAGAAATGCAATTCCTTGGTGGTTTAGGTGATGGAAGACCACGATCTACAGGCAACATGTGTTCGCCGGGCACTGAAATTTTTTACCAGGGAAAGTTGTATCCAGAACATTGCCTAGATTCAAAATCTAAAACCTACGATGGAGATCAATGGGTATCTGCAGAATTAATCGTGATGGGAGATTCTATTGTTAAACACATTATTAACGGGGATACAGTTTTACAGTATAGCAAACCTCAAATTGGCGGCGGCGTAGCAAATGGCTTCAACCCGAAATTGAAAGTTGATGGCAAGGCCCTTAAGAGCGGTTTTATTGCTTTACAAAGCGAAGGACAACCTGTAGATTTCAAAGATATCTTTATTAAAAAACTTTAAAAGACCCTATAAACATTTTAGGATTGAATACGTTTATAACTTATGAAAGTAGCATTAATTACAGGCGGAAGCAAAGGTATTGGATTTGGAATAGCCGAATCACTATTAAAAAGCGGTTACAAAGTAGCCATCACCAGTAGAACCATAGATAGCGCAAACCAGGCAGCATCGCAATTGGTAGCTCATGGTGATGTTTTAGCCATAGAGGCAGATGTGAAAAGTTTCGAGTCGCAACAAAGTGCAGTAAATTTAATCATTGAGAAATGGGGACAGCTTGATATTTTGATCGCTAACGCGGGTGTAGGCAGTTTTGCACCTATCGACGAGATGGATATTGAACTCTGGAATGATATTATCGACACTAACCTTACCGGCGTGTTTTACAGTATTAAAGCTAGCGTTGAAGAGATTAAAAAGAATCAAGGACATATCTTCACCATTTCAAGTTTGGCAGGCACGAATTTCTTTGCCGGAGGTTCAGCTTATAATGCCAGTAAATTCGGGCTCACTGGTTTTACCCAATCGGTAATGCTAGATTTAAGAAAGTATGGCGTAAAGGTGAGTACAATTATGCCAGGCTCTGTGGCTACTCATTTCAATGATCACAGTCCGGATGCCGAAAATGATGCATGGAAAATCCAACCAGAAGATATGGGTAAACTCGTTGTAGACTTACTGGCTATGCCAGCTAGAACGCTGCCTAGTAAAATTGAGATCAGACCAACTACTCCAAAAGGGTAATAAATCATGTAAGATGGAAAAGGGAACAACACCAATCCATCTTACATGATCTAATTTTGCTATTGTAATAAATCACCCCTGACTTTGTTACAAATATCCGAGCAAACAACCCTGACTTTGTTACAAATAATAAATACTAATCACAATAATAACCCACCAAAATGAAGGCAAAAAAAAATCCCGATTTTCATCGGGATCTTTAGTATCTAAATAAAAAAGATTATTCAGCGATTACTTCGAAAGGAACCTGAACTTTTACTTCTTTGTGTAAGTTTAAGTTAGCAACATACTCGCCAACAAATTTAGGTTCAGTTTCGAAAGTGATACGACGACGATCTACATCAAAACCTTGCGCTTTTAATGCTTCAGCGATTTGGATTGTGTTAACAGCTCCAAAGATTTTTCCGCTTTCGCCAGCTTTAGCACCGATAGAAAGTTTAACAGCAGTTAAACGCTCAGCGATACCTTCAGCATCTTTCTTAATTTTATCTTGTTTAAAAGCAGCTTGCTTTAAGTTCTCTGCCAATACTTTTTTAGCAGAAATTGTAGCTAGTGCTCCAAATCCTTGAGGGATTAAATAGTTACGGCCATAACCTGGCTTTACATTAACTACATCATCTTTCTCACCAAGGCCTTTAATATCTTGTTTTAAAATAATTTCCATATCTCTAGCCTCCTATTTTAATTGATCTGCAACGAAAGGTAACAAACCGATGTGACGGGCACGTTTAACAGCCTGAGCCACTTTACGTTGGAATTTTAACGAAGTACCAGTTAAACGGCGTGGTAATAATTTACCTTGATCGTTAATGAATTTCAACAAGAAGTTTGCATCCTTGTAATCGATGTATTTAATTCCGTTTTTCTTGAAACGGCAATATTTTTTACGGTTATCCTCTACTTTAGGGGCAGTTACGTATTGAATTTGTTCTCTTGCCATTACGCTGCAACCTCCTTAGTTTTTTTGTTAAAAGCACCACTACGCTTTTTCTCATTGTAAGCAATAGCGTGTTTGTCTAAACGGATAGTTAAGAAACGTAACACACGCTCATCGCGTTTTAATTGAAGCTCTAATTTTGCGATCAAATCTCCTGAAGCTTTGTATTCAGTTAAGTTGAAGAATCCGTTTGATTTTTTCTCAATTGGATACGCTAATTTTCTCAAACCCCAATTATCCTCTTGGATAATTTCGGCACCGTTATCAGTAAGAACTGCTTTAAATTTGGCTAATGCCTCTTTTGCAGCTTCTTCAGATAACAACGGGGTTAGAACGATAACAGTTTCGTACTGATTCATTGTTATAAATTATGTTTTAATTTTTTAATCCCGAAGTATATTACGGGGATGCAAAAGTAACAATATATTTCTTTAAATCAAACCTTTAATTGAAAAATAGTGAAGAGAGATTAGAAATTAAAAAAGGAAAGCGCAAAGCTGAAAGAATAAAGACTAAAGCGGAAAGACCAAAGGCTAAATCGCAAGAATTTAACCAAGCCAAGCAGAAATAAAAAAGCAAATTTCTAGACAATAAAACAGGAGATTACTTTAAAAGTAACCTCCTGTCCAATTAGCAATGTTTAACCTTAATATAATTCTATTGTTTTAGAAAATTGTTTCCCTTTAACGTTAACAACGAATGTTAAAGACTGAGAATCAGTTTTACTAATATTAAACTTTCTCTTTAAGGCAGATTTATCTTTGAAAACTTCTGTATAAACACTGTCGTTATATTCATTCATTACCTGAACTTCAATTGGATTACCTTCTTCATTTTCCACTTTCAGGATAATAAAGTCTCCCTCTTTTTTAATTAGTGGATGAAAAACATCTGAAAATACTGGCTCAGATACTGTTGCTTTTCCATTATTGATTACCACCTTATAGTTAGCTAACTTAGTATCCGATTCAATTTTGATTGTATATTTACCTTCTGGCAAAGCATTTAAATCATATAATTTGCTGGATGCAGCTTTTGCCTGGATATTCTCTTGAAATAATACTTCATTATTACTCCCTATAAAAGAAAGGTTAACATTTTCACTTCCTTCGAAAGAAAAACGTAGAAACTTTTCATTTTCACCTTTAACCTTAAGAGTGAAATCACCATCTTTTGCAAAAGTAGTGGTTGCAGTTAAAAATAACGCTGCGATTAGGCCGATTTGTAAGAACTTTTTCATAATTAAATAGCTTTATGCGTGAACAATTAATTTATGATGTAAAATTACTTCGCTTTTAGCAGCTAAAAAGAAACCATATTCACCAATATATATGCAATATTAACCCGAAGTATTAATTTTTGTCATCGAAACATCAATACAGCATATTTATTGTTATTTTTGTTAAGCAAAAGCCATGAAAACTTTAAAACCAAGCTTTGAAGTTGTAGAACCATCCTTCGGAAGTTCTTTCTATTATTCTAAATACGTGGAAAACGAGAATAATAAGGCACACCTATGGCATTATCATCCGGAAATAGAAATGGTCTTTGTAAACGGAGGCGCCGGTAAAAGACAAATTGGAAGTCACGTTTCTTATTATACCGACGGCGATCTTATTCTCATCGGCAGCAACCTTCCTCATTGTGGCTTCACTGATACGCACACTGGCAATAAAAATGAAACGGTGATTCAAATGAAGCCAGACTTTTTAGGGGGAGTTTTTATGACACTTCAGGAAGCGAAATGGATCGCTGAATTATTTGATAAGGCAAAAGGTGGAATTGCCTTTGGGGAGCAAACGAAGAAAGAGGTGGGTAAATTGATTGAGGACATGGAATTTCAATCACCTTTTAATAAGTTGCTGACGCTGCTAGGTGTACTGAAATCACTCGAAGCGACAAAAGATTTTAAAATCCTAAATGCTTCGGGATTTTCTATTGAAACACAAATTCAGGATAACGACAGGATTAATATGATCTTTAATTATGTGAAGGATCATTTTCAGGAACAAATAAGTCTGGAAGATATTGCTGAAATGTCTGCTATGACTGTTCCTTCATTTTGCAGATACTTCAAAAAAATTACCAAAAAAACCTTTACACGCTTTGTAAATGAATACCGTGTGGTACATGCTTCCAAACTTTTATCAGAAAAACACATGGGCATTACTGCAATATCTTATGAAAGTGGTTTCAATAATTTTAGCCACTTCAATAAAATCTTCCATGAGTTTACAGGCAAAAGTGCTTCTGAGTACAGAAATGAATTGAAATCTATTATAAAGTAAATGTTCGGCAAGGAGGACAAAGTATTGAATATCAAGATTAACTTTCCAAGTCTAATGCTTCAAATCCGCCTTCTCAATTTAATCTTCAGTAATACATTACCAAACCAAACTTCCACTTACTAGCTCACCTGAGCCTCACCAAGTCAGCAGGCTACTTTTCAACATTTAAACTTTTCAACCAAACCACATCTAAAATTTTCCTATTTTCGTGCCGATGGAAAATTTTATTGTTTCTGCCCGTAAATATCGTCCGGCCACGTTTGAAACCGTAGTTGGACAACAGCATATTACCGGTACTTTAAAAAACGCCATCAAAAATAACCAGCTTGCGCAGGCCTTTTTATTTTGTGGGCCGCGCGGTGTGGGTAAAACAACTTGTGCCAGAATCCTAGCGAAAACCATAAACTGTACTAATCCTACAGCAGAAATGGAAGCCTGCGGAACTTGCGACAACTGTTTATCGTTTCAAAACGGACATTCATTTAACGTTCACGAATTAGATGCGGCATCAAACAATTCTGTTGATGATATCCGTAGCTTAATTGAACAGGTTCGGATCCCGCCACAAGCCGGAAGATATAAAATCTATATTATTGATGAGGTTCACATGTTATCTCAAAGTGCATTCAATGCATTTCTGAAAACATTGGAAGAACCACCTTCTTATGCGATTTTTATTCTTGCGACAACAGAAAAGCATAAAATATTACCTACAATATTATCACGTTGTCAGATTTTTGATTTTAACCGTATCCAGGTGGAAGATATTTCCAATCACCTGGCTACAATTGCACAACGTGAAAATATCGCTTTCGAATCTGATGGCTTGCACATCATTGCTCAAAAAGCTGATGGCGGTCTACGCGATGCGCTTTCGATGTTTGACCAAATTGCAAGTTATGCAAATAAGAACATTACTTATAAAGCGGTAATTGATAACCTGAATATCCTCGATTACGACTATTTCTTTAAACTTACTTCTTATTTAACCGCTGCAGAGGTGAGTCAAACCCTGCTCCTGTTTGATGAGATTTTAAATAATGGATTTGATGGGAATAACTTCATAAATGGTTTAGCTACGCATTTCCGAAATTTATTAGTGGGTAAAGACGCCGCAACCATAAAATTATTAGAGGTAAGTGAGAATATTAAACAGAAATATTTAGATCAATGCAGGCAAACCGAATTGTCGTTTTTGTTAACGGCTTTAAATCTAGCCAATACTTGCGATCTAAACTACAAAAACTCTAAAAACCAGCGTCTACAGGTAGAATTGGCATTAATTAAGATGTGCCATATTCGATCGGTCGTCCAATTAGCCCAACAGCCTTTAAACCCTAGTAACACAGCAACTGACCAAGATCAGGATAAAAAAAAAACTGATATTGTAGCTGAACAAGTCGAAAGCCCAAAGCAAAAAGCTGAAAGTGATCAACCTGCTCATACCTCAGAAAGCTTAGCTAAACCTGCATCTTCGGCAAGTATTTCTTTAGAAGATAAACCAAAAGAAGCGCCGAAAAGTACGCCGGCTTCATCTGCAACTTCTATTAGCATAAACATTCCTAAAAAAAATGTAGGTACATTAATTCCATCATTAAATGATTTGGAGCGCTTAGCAAGTGGAGAGGAAGAAAGCGGACCGAAAAAAGCTACAGGAGAAGCTCGCGAGCCCTTTACTTATGAGCAACTACTGGAAATCTGGAATAAATACATTCAGTTCTTGAAGAACGCAGATAAAATTAATTTATTTACGATTCTAAATAACTTCGCCCCTAAGCTAATTAGCCCAGTGTTGATTGAAATTTCGGTTGAAAGCAAAACTCAGGAACAATTCGTTGTTCAGGAATCTGTTGAATTAATGAATTATTTAAGAAACCAACTGAATAATTTTGCGGTAGACATCACCTTTAAACTTGTTGAACGAAAGATTGAAAACAGGCTTTATGGAAACCGGGAAAAATACGATTACCTGGTCACTAAAAACCCAAAGCTGGATGAGTTACGCAAGCGATTTAATTTAGATATTAATCCTTAGCGGCTATGAATGCAGATCAAAAAGTAACGCTGAAAAATATTGCGATAAGTGCGCTTATATTTACCATTCTTTTTGGCACAATACAGGCACTTATAGCAGGCATCAGCTATGCCGTTATTTCTGCGCCCATTGCTGGTTTCTTTTTCGGCTTATTTATGTATCTATTCCTGAATTCTAAAAAAGTAAAACAACAGACCTCAAGATCAGTAAAAGATCAGGAAGGCACGCTCTATTCAGGTGCGGCAAATCATTTTAAAAATTCAGAAGCTGTAGGTGGAAAATTATATTTGCTTAATGATAGATTAGAGTTTAAATCTCATGGTTTTAATATCCAGAATCATGCTTTCAACATCTACCTCACGGAAATTGCTGAACTGAATTTTTACAAGACGCTTGGCATCGTTCCAAATGGTTTGTCAATCAGCTTAATCGATGGTGAAGTTGAAAAATTTGTAGTCAATAACCGGGACGCATGGAAACTTTCTATTGAAAATCAATTAACCCACTATAAACAAAAAGCAGGATCAGACATTGTGTAATGCTTAATCCTGCTTCTGGATGATGGTTTTCTTCAGTTAAGAACCAATCGTTGTTCTCGTACTTATTTTTCTGGTACGTCGTTAATAGGATAACCCTCTTCATCCAAATCGTCGCGATCATCTTCTGGGGTACGGGCTAAGATTTCATCTTCGGTATTAAGCTTTACACTCTCTCCATTATCAACGTGCATGGCTAATTCTTCTAAATTGTCATCTGCAATATCCTCGTTGCTGGCATACTCATCACCAACATAAGGATTGGCTTCATCATAAGTAGAGTCATCATCCCGGGCACCTGCAGAAACAGTTTCATAACCCATTGGATGATCATATTCATCATCATCCGCTTTTACGTCAAATCCATAACTCTGTTTAACTTCATCAAAAGCTAAATTTTCGCTATTAATTTCGCTGCTTTCTGTGGTGCTGTGTATTTTATCCTGTGATCCTTTATTTTCGTTTTCAGCCATGATATTATCTCCTGTTTATTTCTTATCACAACAAATGATTTCGCAGATGGTTTTTGGGACGTAATGCATTTTAAATGGATCTATATTCCTATGATTTTTTTTTAATTATCAAATACTTCTTATATTAAGGTTCCTCCCTATAAATCACCCACAATCAAACGATTTATACAGCCAAATAATTCTTCAATCTATGACTGAAAAATATCAGAACAAATACAGAATCGCTTCTGCGCGTTTACAAAGCTGGGATTATGCGAATGAGGGTGCATATTTTATCACCATTTGTACTACGAAAGATAGACGGCACTATTTTCGAGCGGTCAAGAATGGAAAAATGGTGTTATCAAATGCAGGTGTAATTGCTAATTTGATGTGGTACTAAATCAAGAACCATGGCAAAAACGTGGAGCAAGGGGAATTTGTTGTGATACCTAATCATGTGCATGGGATTTTGATTTTAAATGATGTAAATCCTTTGCGAAATATAGAGACAGGGCATGCCCTGTCTCTAAAATCCCCTGGCCAATAACGATTTCAAAATCAAGGGAAAAATACCATTTCATCTATTACTGGCTCATAGAAATCGGCCTTAACTAAATATTGTAACCGATTGGGTTTTGAATTTGGATGGCGAACCCGCTTCTATGACCATATCATTCGCGATGAAAGGGCTTTTGAAAATATTTCGAATTATATCGTAAACAACCCCGAAAAATGGGATATTGATAAATTTTATGCGAACGAATAAAGATTGATCCTTGTTCTAATGCTACAAAAAAAATCTCCAATTGAATTTTATTCAACCGGAGATTTTTACGTAATAAGTATACTACTATAAAGAAGCTAAAGCGGTATTTAACGTTTCACTCGGACGCATTGCTGCACTTGCTAATTCATCATTTGGATGATAGTAACCACCAATGTTCTGAGGTTTCCCTTGAGAACCAATTAACTCTTCTGTAATTTTAGATTCGTTTTCTATTAATGCTTTCGCTAATGGTGCAAATCTGGCCTGAAGTTCAGTATCTTTAGTTTGAGCCGCTAAAGCTTCTGCCCAATATAAAGCCAAATAGAAATGAGACCCACGGTTATCAATTGTACCTAGTTTTCTACCTGGAGATTTGTCAGTTGCAAGGAACTTAGCATTTGCTTCATCCAAGGCATCAGCCAGAACCTGTGCTTTAGCATTGTTTTGTGTTTGCGATAAGTGTTCTAATGAGGCCTGAAGTGCCAGAAACTCACCTAATGAATCCCAACGTAAATAACCTTCAGCAATAAATTGCTCAATGTGTTTTGGCGCAGAACCGCCCGCACCTGTTTCAAATAAACCGCCACCATTCATCAGTGGAACGATAGATAACATTTTAGCAGAGGTACCTAATTCTAAAATTGGGAATAAATCTGTTAAATAATCACGGAGTACATTACCCGTAACAGAGATGGTATCTTCGCCTTTGCGAATGCGTTCTAATGTGAATTTAGTTGCTTCGATTGGTGCAAGAATACGGATATCCAAACCTTCAGTATCATGATCTTTTAAGTAGGTATTTACTTTAGCGATTATCTCTCTATCGTGCGCCCTGTTTTCATCCAACCAGAAAACTGCAGGTGTTTCAGATAAACGTGCTCGGTTTACCGCTAACTTTACCCAATCCTGAATCGGTGCATCTTTGGTTTGGCACATGCGGAAAATATCACCCTGTTCTACTTTTTGATCGAAGAAAACTTTGCCGTCAGCGTCTGTTACACGGATAGTTCCACTTGCAGCTGCCTGAAAAGTTTTATCGTGTGATCCATATTCTTCAGCTTTTTGAGCCATTAAACCAACATTTGGAACAGAACCCATTGTAGTTACATCGAAAGCACCGTGCGCCTTACAATCATCAATTGTTGCAGTATAAACACCAGCATAACAACGATCTGGAATCAACGCGATAGTATCTTGAGCATTTCCTTCCTTATTCCACATTTGACCGGAGGTACGGATCATTGCTGGCATAGAAGCATCTACAATCACATCACTTGGAACATGGAGATTGGTAATGCCTTTATCAGAGTTTACCATAGCCAATGCCGGACCATTTTCAATCGCCGAAGCTATAGCAGCTTCAACCTCAGCCTGCTCCGGGCGACCTGCAATCTTTGCGAAAACATCACCTAAACCATTACGGGTATCAACATTAATTTCTTTGAAAAGAGCTGCGTACTTAGTAAAAATATCAGCGAAATAAACTTCTACAATCGCTCCGAAAATAATCGGATCAGAAACTTTCATCATCGTTGCCTTTAAGTGGGCAGACAACAATACTCCAGCGGCTTTAGCAGCTTGCACTTCTTTCGCCACGAAAGATTTTAATGCAGATAAACTTAAAACAGAACTATCAATTACCTCTCCCGCTTTTAAAGGAGATAAACCTTTTAATTCTGTAATGCCTCCATCAGCATCAACAAATTCAATTTTGAATTGGGAAGCATCAGCAACAGTAGTAGATTTCTCCGAACCGTAGAAATCACCCTCAGTCATACTTGCCACCACAGTTTTTGAATCTGCAGACCATTTACCCATCGAATGTGGATTTTGCTTTGCATAATTTTTAACTGCTTTTGGTGCCCTGCGATCTGAATTACCTTCACGTAAAACCGGGTTAACCGCAGAACCTAAAACCTTTGCGTATTTAGCTTTGATGGCTTTTTCTTCTTCTGTTTGCGCATTATCCGGATAGTTTGGAATGGCAAAACCCTGAGCCTGTAACTCTGTAATGGTGCCAACCAATTGTGGAATAGATGCAGATATATTAGGTAACTTGATGATGTTAGCTTCTGGTGTGGTGGCCAATGAACCGAGTTCAGCTAAAGCATCGCCAATCTTTTGATCGTCTTTTAAATACTCAGGAAAGTTTGCCAAAATTCTTCCCGATAAAGAAATATCTCTGGTTTCTACATCAATACCAGCTGATGCAGTAAAAGCTTGTACAATTGGTAAAAGTGAATAAGTTGCCAGCATTGGCGCCTCATCGGTTTTGGTGTAAATAATTTTTGATGTATTTGACATGTTTATATTGATTTTGCTTTATAAGGTTAACTATCTGATCGGTTAAAATTGCAAACCGACCTTTTCTTAAAATCGCCTAAAGATAAAATAATCGAATGAATTAAGGAACATCGCAATGTTATTTGTGTTTTGCAAAACACTAAATTTTGATCAGTTTTTAAGAACAGTAACAGGCGTTATACTATTTTTCGATTTGAAATAACATATACCTTAATAATGACGTTTTTATATTTGGATCAGGATTTGTTATGATGGAAGACGAATCGAACGGGCAATCTATGACGGTGGGTGTATCTCCCTAATGAAACGCGCTACAACGCATAGCTCTTAAATTAAACCTTTACAAATTACATCTATGAGTGAACAGAATTTAGAACAACTATTATTGCAAGGACAGTTTGAAAAAGCACTATCCGCTCTCCAGTCTGGTGAAAAATTATCAAAAAATATTCCTGAACATCAAAAATCGCAAATCCTGGAACGTTTATTCAGTAACGAACAATATGAGCTGATTAATGAGTTAGGGGCTAGCAAATGGATTGAAACCGATGTTTATGAGTTTGATAGTTTCGATAAAAGTGTTTTTGGTAAAATTGTATGGAACCTGAAAAATGATGAAAAAGCGCTGAGCTTCTTTCAGGAATTCATGACTAAATTTGACAACCTGAATGATGAGGTTGAAGCAAAGACACTTATCAATTATTTTCTGGAGAAAGGCGCAAGTGTAGAAAAGATTAAGATATTAATTGATGCAGGCTGTGATATCAACTTCACCAACAATGCAGAAGAAAACCTTATCCACCAGGTGATCAAAACCAACCTGATGAAACCGCAGCTTTCTATTTCCTATCTGGAGTTATTAATAAATGAAGGTGTAGATGTGAATGCAACAAACATCGTAAAAAAGACTCCACTTATAACCGCTATAGAATCTAGTAAGCCAGATTACCTGGATGTATTATTACAAAATGGAGCAAATCCGAATGATCTCGATCAGGATGAAAACTCTGCATTCTTCTATGCTGTTGCACACAAACAAGACCTCAACATTTATTTAAAATTAAGAGACTTCGGCAGTCCTGATTTTGAAACGATTAATAAGAATGGAGTAAGTATGCTCTTCGAATATTTGAGGATGATGTACGTAAGTGACAAGAATCTTGAACTATTAACTGCAATGATTAGCGATGGCGCAGACCTTAACCAGACCAGTACTTATTATGGTAAAGATAAAACACCTTTAGATCTGGTTGCAGAAAAGCAACCTGAAATTTTGCAAGCAGTATTAGATTCTGGTAGTGTAGATGTTAACCGTCAAGACAATCATGGCAATACACTTTTACATAAGGTTTGTGCCTTTAACGTAAACTTCGAAGCAGAAAAAGCCAAAGAGACCTACAAAAAGGTTAAACTTTTACTGGAAAATGGAGCAGACGCCTCTATTAGTAACGACGAAGATAAAACGGCACTTATGCTTGCTTCTGACGATAACCTGAAGATAAAAACAGTAGAACTATTAATGAAAAACGCTTAATCTGATTCAAGAAAAAATATGTCAATGTCATTTATAATTGCCTGCGAAAGCGGCAAAAGAAAAATAGCCGAACTTTTGTTGGCAAATGGTGAAGTGGAAGTAGGTTACACTGATGAAAAAGGAAGAACAGCTTTACATTATGCAGCCCACCGTGGTTATTTAGATCTTGTTCAGCTGTTAATTAATGCCGGATCCGATATCAACTATGAAGATCATGCAGGCGAAACACCGCTCTATTTTGCTTGCTTACAGAAGCAAAAACAAACCGCTTTATATCTATTATCTCAAGGTGCAAGAGCCGAAATTAAAGATCTGGATGGAAATGGTTTACTACATTTAACCGCTCAAAGTGGACAGATTGAAGTATTAGAAAAATTATTGGAGAATGGATTGGCCGTAGATGAAGAAAATAATGAAGCAGAAACTCCGCTCCTTATTGCTTCCAGCTGGAGAAATAAAGAGATCGTAAAACTTTTACTGGATAAAGGAGCTAACGTAAATACAACAAATAAAAGCGGAAATACCCCTTTACTTTTTGCTGTAGCTTCTAAAAACATCCCGGTAACAGAACTTCTTTTAGCTAACGGTGCAAATATAAATCATGTTAACCATAACGGAGAAAGCGCCTTGCTGCAAGCTTGTTATGATAGCAACAGGATGCTGATCAAATTATTGATGGATAAAGGTGCTGATGTATTGGTATCTTCAAAAAACGGACAATCGCCAATCTGGTATGCCTGCTCAAACAACCAGAAAGAAATCGTTTCCTTATTCTTAGAAAATGGTGTAGATGTAAATTATTCTAAACCAGTTTCGGGCGATGAGACATCGATGTATTCTTATCTTGATTGGGTAGAAAGTGCAACCAATCTTTCTTCATCAAGCACATTCTCATTAGATACAGAATACGGCTATGGTGGCGAGAGTTTGCTTCATGTTGCGGCAAAAAGCGGCAACGTAAGTATGGTTAAATTACTGATTGAAAAAGATGCAAACATCAATATTCAAGACGAAAGTGGTAATACAGCCTTGCATTATGCCGCCGCTAATGGCAAAAAAGACATTGTAAAATTGCTCTTAGAACAACAGGCAGATGGAAACATTGTCAATGCGAAGGAACAAAAAGCAATAGATTACGCAAACATTAAAGGCTTTAACGAGATCACGGTTTTATTACTTCAGTATAATCCATCAACACAAGCTACCTACAATAAACCGTCAGAACCTGTAGTGGCTGATGAAAAACCAAAATTAGACCTTGCAGCCAAAAAACAAGCACTATTAGATCTAAAAGAATTGCTGGATGCCGGAATTTTATCTCAGGAAGAATTTGATGCTGAAAAAGGAAAGATTCTGAGCAGTTAATTGGTGATGGAGAAATCACTGAATGCTATTCTTTCAGTGAATCTGGAGCAGGAGTTTTTTAGAAAACATCTAAGCATTTAAAATGTTATCATTTCAAAATCTATCATTCACGAAAAAAGAAGAAAATGAAACAATACTATTTTTATGCTTCGATGCTCTCCGTGGCTGTCCTTGCGAGTTGCCAATCAAACTCAAAGTCAGGCCCGCAGGGTACAGATACTACGGTTACAACAAAAAGTGAATCGCTTAACTTACCTGCTCCAGATACTACCGCCGCTAAAAATAAATTCAGTAAAGTAATCGGCTGGCCCGAAAATAAAACACCGATAGCACCAGAAGGCTTTGTCGTAACAAGATTTGCAACCAATATTAAGAGTCCTAGAAATACTATTGTAGCACCAAATGGTGATGTACTTGTTGCGCTTTCAAATTCTGAACGTTCTACTAAAGAAAAAGTTGCCAATACGGTAAGTGGTAAAGCAAAATCAGAAGTTGCAGGTCAAAGTGCCAATACCATTTTGCTTTACAGAGATGCCAACAAAGATGGTAAACCTGAATTAACCACAACATTTCTTACTGGCTTGAATCAACCCTATGGCATGTTAATTATTGGCAATTTGTTTTATGTAGCCAATACTGATGGTGTTTGGCAATACCCTTATAAAACCGGAGACACCAAAATCACATCCACAGGAAAAAAAATCATGAGTCTGCCTGCAGGCGGTTACAATAACCATTGGACCAGAAACCTGATAGCCAATGCAGATAAAAGCAAAATTTATGTTACCGTGGGCTCCGGCAGTAATGTTGGGGAAAACGGAATGGAAAATGAAGTGCGAAGAGCCAATATCCTTGAAATTAATCCAGATGGTACGGGCGAAAAAATCTTTGCCGCTGGCTTGCGCAACCCTGTTGGAGTAGATTGGGCACCAGGATCAAATATGCTTTGGACAGCTGTTAACGAACGTGATGGCTTAGGTGATGACTTAGTTCCTGATTATATTACAAGTGTAAAAGAAGGAGCATTCTACGGTTGGCCTTATGCTTATTACGGACAAAATGAAGATCCTAGACTTAAAGGAAAAAATCCGGAGTTAGTTAAAAAAACAATAGTACCAGATGTTCCCGTTGGATCGCATACGGCATCTCTGGGTTTAGCCTTTTATAAAGGCACAAAGTATCCTTCCAAATATCAAGGCGGAGCTTTTGTAGGGCAACATGGATCTTGGAACCGTTCAGAAATCTCTGGCTACAAAGTGGTATTCGTACCTTTCAAAGATGGAAAACCAATAGGCAAACCCGAAGATTTTCTGACAGGTTTTATCGCTGATGCAGAGAAAGCAGATGTATATGGAAGACCCGTTGGCGTAACCATGACTCCTGATGGCGCTTTATTGGTAGCCGACGATGTAAGTGGTGTAGTTTGGAGAGTAGCGGCGAAATAATTAATAATTGATTCAATGAAACAGCGAGGAGATGGTGGAAGCATACATCTCCTCGCTGTTTTTACTAAAATTTAAAATATTGAAAATACTTTTTACTTCAATCTCATTATTGCTTTCCATTACGTCATTTGCGCAAATAACTGAAACCGATTCTACTAAAAAATTAGATGAAGTTATTGTGAGAGGCTATTATAATCACCAACCCTTGTTGAGGTCGGTTTCGGCAGTGAACCTAATTGATAGCAACATCATCAGCACACAACAAAGCAACTCCTTAGTAAGCACCTTTAATACTGTTCCAGGCATGCGGATGGAAGAAAGATCTCCTGGAAGCTATCGCCTGTCCTTGCGCGGTAGTTTGCTTCGTTCTCCTTTCGGAATTAGAAATATTAAAATTTACATTGATGATTTTCCCTTAACAGATGCCGGAGGGAATACCTATCTGAATGCAATAGACCCACTATCTCTTGGTAGTATTGAGGTTTACAAAGGTCCGGAGGCCAGTATCTTTGGTGCCAATACCGGAGGAACGATTTTAATATCACCGCAGCTAATAAACGAAAGTAGCATTTCGGCATCTGCAACTGCTGGGTCATATGGCTTGTTTCACCAAACAGCCAGCATTACTCAAAAATACAAGCGATACAGTTTCAGCTTTATGCAGGGGTATCAACGAAGCGATGGGTTCAGAGCAAACAGCGCTATGGAACGAAAATACTTTCAAACCAATCACCGGTGGAACTACAACAACAGGGGGAATTTAAAACTTTATGCGTTCTATAGCGACCTGAAGTATGAAACTCCCGGAGGTTTAACACTTGCGCAATTTGAGCGCGATCCCAGAGCGGCAAGACCAGCTACTGCAACACTGCCAGGAGCAGAATCGCAACAAGCGGCAATTTATAATAAAACGTTATTCGGTGGCTTATCCAATGAATACCAAATCTCTAAGAACTTTAAACACGTCATTTCACTTTTTGGAAGCTATACTGATTTTAAAAATCCATTCATAACCAACTATGAAAAAAGATATGAGGGCACATTAGGATTGCGAACCTTCTTAGCATATCGGCAAGAAAACAATCGCATAAGATTCAATGCCCAATTGGGAGTAGAAAGCGGCACAACCAAAACAGAAATAAAAAACTTTGATAACAATACAGGTTCACCTGCTGCGATGCAAGCTTTTGATCACTTAAAAGCTTATCAGAATTTTGCTTTTCTTCGATTAAATTTGGATATAAACGATAAGCTTCTGATTGAGCTGGCTTCCAGTTTAAATTTATACAAGTATAGATATGAAAGTTTCTTCCCTGTAGCGATCACTACAAAGGAAAGAAAATTTGATACCGAATTGATGCCAAAACTCGCAACATCCTATCTGATCACTAATCAGCTAGTAATCAGGGCTTCTGTAAGTAAAGGCTATTCGCCTCCTACTATTGCAGAGGTAAGAGCATCCGATAACAACATTAATAACAATCTTCAGGCAGAGCTGGGTTGGAACTACGAAGCTGGTTTTCGGTATCATTTAAAAAACAATCGCCTTAGATTAGCCGCGAACATATTTCAGTTTAACCTGAATGATGCGATTGTGCGGAGACTGAATGCAAATGATACAGAATTTTTTATCAATGCTGGCGGTACCTCACAAAAAGGACTTGAACTGGAGACCGCGTTCTGGCTGCTCAGGAATAGCAATTCATTTTTAAAAGCAATTGAACTCAAAAGCAATTACACTTACAGTCATTTTAGATTTAGTGAGTTTACAACAGGGAATGTAAATTTCGATGGGAATAAGTTAACAGGTGTTCCGGCAAATGTTGTGGTGAGCAGTCTAAATTTTGAATTTAACAAAGGCTTATTCTTTTTTGCTCAACACAACTATACTTCCAGTATTCCTCTAAATGATGGTAATACCGTTTTTGCAAAAAACTATCACCTAGTTGAGCTTAAAACAGGGATGCGTGATATTCAAATTAACCGTATCAAACTTGAAGTTTTTGGGGGAGTTAATAACCTGCTGAACAAAAACTACAGCTTAGGAAACGATTTAAATGCAGTTGGCGGCAGATATTATAATGCGGCTGCAGGAATTAACTATTACCTGGGCACTTCAATTAAACTTTAAAGGATAAAGTAATCAGGCTAAACAAGCCTAATTACTTTATTGAATATAATTTAGAACGGATTAGTTTGCTAAATCAATTTCTTTGATGGCAACTTCATTAACGACAATGTCTATCGTAAACTTTTTTATGCCGTCTTTTGCCACGGATGAGCCTGTAATCAATTTTCCTTCTATAGTTAGTCTGGTACCTTTTTTAATCTGAGCCACAGCGAGGTCCGCTTTATCATTCCAGAAAGTCAGGGTAAACCAATGCGTCCGTTTAGTTTCCTCTCCGGATGCATTTTTGAAATACTCATTTACTGCCAGATTTACTCTGGCTAATTTTTGATTGCCTGATACATTTTTAACCTCTGCGTCTGCTCCTGCAAAACCGCTTAATACTACTTTATTGATTGTACTTTCCATGATCTTTTAAATTTTAGTTTCTTAATAACTAATGAACAGTAGCTTCCTCGCTACCGACAAAACAAAGGTGCAAACTCAGCAAAACATTACCCGGTTACTAAACATTTATATTCGTTTATAAGCGTTTAAACACGGATAATGGTGGTACATACATTCAAAAGTTTAATTTTAATAGAACATTCAATAATAGCAGGCTATCAATTAAAAGATATGTTTACATTTATTTATGAGACTTAAAATCAATAAGGAACTTAGTATTAAAAGATCGAAATTGAGCTATCATTTCAATACTGAATTGTTATTCCACAGAATTTACGAAAACGCCATCTTGATCATTTTGTTGATGCTTCCGGTTTTTGCAGCATTAAATCATAATTATCATAACTCCTCATTTGTTTACTACGCCATTTTATTGTTCTGGCTATTCACGCTATGGCATGTTTATTTCATTAATTCATTAACCATCATCAGCGGCTCGAACGAAAACCTGAACAGGATGATTATTGTAAAAATTATAAAATCTCGATATCCGGATTTGAAGATTAATGATTCAGGACAACAGGTGATCAGGTGTACTAAATCGACAGGGCTTCTTACCTGGGGAAAACAGCTTACGGTAATCTTTGATCAAGATCGCATATTCCTAAATCTAACCACTTTTGGCCGTTATCAGGTCAGATCACTTTTTCACGCTTATTTTAATATGATTGAAATGAAAAAAATTAAAAAAGAGTTCCGGAATATGTTGGAGGCCAATTAAGATCAATTGTCAATTCTAGAATTATTTTGGCCTGCACTAAATTTTTGGCAGTTTTAGCTATCATCCCATAATACCTAACCTAATATATTATGGAACGCTCGTGTTTAGATGGTGGGAAAGCTGTAAGAGGCAGAACCGATAAAAAATTTTGTGATGATAACTGTAGAAATAACTATAACAATCACTTGAAAAGTGAAAACGGATTGGTTTTTAAAAAGATCAACTCCATTCTTAAAAAAAACTATAACCTGCTCGCAAAATTCAATCCGAAAGGAAAGGTGAAAGTTTCGAAAAAGAAGATGGTTTCCTAGCGTTTCACTTTCGAATACCATACGCACACTCATCAAACTCAAAACGGCAATAAATACATATTTTGTTACGAATTTGGTTACTTAGCGTTAAGTAACGAAGAGTTTCTACTGGTAAAGAGAGAGGAGAAGTTATGACCATTATTCTGTAAAACATAGCAATTATCGGGTGTATAAAATCTAATTACCGATGTAGTTTTGTGTATAATTAATAAAGTAATGAAAGCACAAGAAAAAATCGACTTTATGCGGATTACGGAGGCTATAAATTTTATTCAATTAAATTTTAAAAGTCAACCAAGTCTGGAAGAAATTGCTGAGAAAGTAAATTTAAGCCCCTACCATTTTCAACGATTATTTAGCCTATGGGCAGGCACAAGTCCGAAAAGATTTCTTCAATACATCAGCATTGGATACGCCAAGAAATGTCTGAAAGAAAATCAGGCATCGCTATTTGAAACAGCATTAGAAACTGGCTTATCAGGAACCAGCAGACTACATGATCTATTTGTAAATATTGAGGGAATGACACCTGGGGAATATAAAAATGGGGGTGAAAATTTAGTGATCATTTATAGTTTTGCAGAAACACCTTTCGGAACTATTATTGTAGCCTCAACACAAAAAGGAATTTGCCATCTCGTTTTTTCTGAAGAAGAGGAAATTGCATTGATGCAGTTAAAAGCTAAATTTCCAGCGGCTAAATTTGTCCGGAAATTTGATCCCATTCAGCAAAATGCACTTTTAATTTTCCAAAACGACTGGACGAAACTAAACCAGGTGAAGCTACATTTAAAAGGCACTGCATTCCAGTTAAAAGTCTGGGAAATGCTTTTAAAAATCCCGATGGGGAGGTTATCAACTTATGGGAGCATTGCCAAAAAGGTAGATAACCCTAAAGCATCAAGAGCGGTAGGCACTGCTATTGGCGATAATCCTGTTGCCTTTTTAATCCCTTGCCATCGGGTAATCCAGGCCAGTGGCGCATTAGGAGGCTATCATTGGGGTACCAATCGTAAAACTGCCATTATTGGATGGGAAGCAGCAAAAACAGAGAGCAATTCTCTATAAAGATGTTAAAACATGTTAGTTTATCATCCGCCGACTTAACAAATAAGATAAAAAATAAAGAAGTTTGTTTTGGAGGAAATCTTAAACTCAAAATTTACGGTAGCCTGCAATGTAAGTCTGGTAAGAAGATGAGAAGAGAAAACCGGGTATTCTTTCAGTCAGAAAAGCAAGCGATTGATGCAGGCTTCAGACCTTGCGCACACTGTTTACACACAAAATATAAACGATGGATTTATTTATTTCAAGTATAGATAAAAATAAAAACTTCTTGCCTTATGATGGCACGGTGCACTATTTCGGAAAACTATTTCCAGTTGCACAAGCCAATGCCTATTTCGAAGCACTGATAAACACTATTAAGTGGAAGAACGATGAAGCGTTTATCATGGGAAAACATATCAATACAAAAAGAAAGGTGGCCTGGTATGGAGATGATGAATACGCATACACCTATTCAAGATCAACAAAATATGCTTTGCCATGGACAAAAGAATTGCTGGAACTTAGGAACATTGCCGAAGAACATACAGGTTCGACCTATAACTCCTGCTTGTTAAACCTATACCACAATGGTAACGAAGGCATGGCTTACCATAGCGATGATGAGAAGGCCCTCGGCAAAAGTACCAGCATTGCATCGATGAGTTTTGGTGCAGAAAGAAAGTTTCTTCTTAAACATAAAGTTTCCAAAGAAACAATTGGCATGTTTTTAGAAAATGGAAGTTTGTTGGAGATGAAAGATACAACACAAACAAACTGGCTGCATCGTTTACCTCCAACAAAAAAGATTATCACGGCAAGGGTAAACCTCACCTTTCGATCGATGGTTGCCGGATAATTGTCTACTTCTTAAATTCGCTAATATCAACAATTCGATCTTCATCCGGATTTGGCTTTAAGAATGATGTTCCTTTGGCATTTGTAGCCCAGCTGTAACCTTTTCTCACCTCATCTGCCACATTCGAAGACTGCGCAACCTTAGCCGGAAGCGCAAGGTTATTGGTTTCACCTGTACGATAGTTTACCTGATAAAGCGAACTTCCAGTCACAAAAACAAGTGTTTTTTTATCGGAAGAATTAAATAAAAAATCCCCTTGAATACGTTCATCTTCATTTTGCCTTTTTATTGGATAAACTTTTCCATTTACCAGCGCAATAGCAAAATCATTGTTTACAATGATGTTACTGAGGCTCATTTCCTCGATACCTTTGGTATATTTTTTATCGTTCTTGCCTTTCGATTCCCGATTTAAACTGGTCACATTTACCTTTCCATCAATTAGCGAAACTACATAAAATGGAGAAACCAACCCCGTTCCATCCTCCACCTGCACTAATGCGGCGGTTTTTTGGGTATTAATAAATCTGGCTTCCTTAAACTTATTTGCCAACGGTTTAGGGTTATCCTGCACAGCCACAGTAGTATCCTTAAATGTTATTGCATAACTTTCTTGGCCTTCTGGTGTCTCTGGAGCAATGGTCACGATATTTAAGGTCTGGTTCTGAACTTTCGGAAATTCATTAAAATCATCATTTGCATACGCTTTTGGAGTATAAACGGTTTCCAGCTTGCCAGGTTTACAAGCAAATAAACTAACGGAAAGAAAAATGGCTAATACAGTAATTTTCATAGACTTAAGATTGAAGCTTTTTTTTGCTAATTTATTACCTTTATTTCTATCCCTTAAATAAAGTTTGAATTTTATTCGCATTAACTTGAGTAAAAAAAATCACCAGAACGCATATTGGATTAATTATTGTTGATAACCAGTAAAATCATCAGCTATGAAAAACTTATTCTTTTGCGCAATTATCCTTTGCCTCTTTAGTGCTTGTTTAGAGAAAATAGACCCAAAAAAATTAAAAGAAACAAAATGGGAGCTTACTGAGCTTCCCGGATTAACGCTGCCTGCAACAACGAAAGCAACACTTGTATTCGGAGACAGTTTAAACATCAGTGGTAAGTCGTTTTGCAATAGCTATGGTGGTAAAGCCGAAATCAAAGACCAAAAAATTATATTGAAAGATGTTATCAGCACCAGAATGTTTTGCCAGGAAACGGATGCCGCAGAAAGGGCATATATGCAAGCCATCAATCAGGTAACTGACGCAAAGATATTGACAGAGGAACTGCAGTTGTGGAATGCCGACAAGAAGCTATTGGTATTCAAAAAGGTTGATTAATAACAATCTATCTACAAATGGAACGAAATAAAGTATTTTAAGTAATTTCGACCTCTTATTAAATCGAACATGCTGTCAAGAATAACGGATGAATTACGCTTTTTCTTCTTAACCGGAAGAAATGCATTTGTTTTATTTCAACAAAATGATCCTTTACGTTTGGCGGGCGCTACTGCCTTCTTTACTAACTTTGCTTTACCTCCAATATTGATTATTTTAATTCGCTTATTCGGCCTTTTTACGGATAAACGCACTTTATTTACCAATATTTTTGAGCGGCTGGCTAATATTCTTGATGAGAATAGCATTAAACAGATCAAGTTAACACTGCGAAACATCAGGGGGATTGATCAGGCATGGTACATTACGCTATTCAGTTTCATCTTTTTTCTTTTCGTAGCCACTACCCTCTTTAATGTGATAAAAAATTCATTGGAGCAAATCTGGAACATTGGTCAGAAAGATAAAAAAGGAATAATAGCGACTTTGAAATCAAGGGCAATATCGATGACAATTATTTTGTTTGCAGGCATTTTGTTCTTTATTGGTTTACTTGCCGACAGTGTTCAGGCAATTATTGGCGCTTATCTAAAAACGAATTCTCCATCATTTAGCTTAATTCTTACCTCAATTCTTAATCAAATTGTTTTTGTCATTATTGTAACCACCTGGTTCACGATGCTCTTTCGGTTTTTAACCAATGGCAGACCTACCTGGAAGGCAGCTTTTTCCGGAGGCTTACTAACAGGTTGTTTGTTTACTGCCGGGAAATACATTTTAAGGATTCTATTGCCCCTTAGCAATATCAGTAATATTTATGGATCAGCAGGATCCATTATTGTAATTATGCTCTTCGTATTTTATTCTTCACTTATCTTTTATTTTGGTGCATCATATATCAAGGCGCTGAGTGTTGGACGGGAAACACCAATTATTCCCAAAAATGGATCATACGCTTACGAGCTAACGGAAATCGATTCAGAAAAAACACTATAACAAAAAAGAGCGGACAATGTCCGCTCTTTTTTGTTATAGGATAATGATATCGCTTAAAAAACTCTATATGCTAAACCCACTGTAAACAAATTCAATTTTGTTCCAGGGTATCCATCTTTGTTCAATTTTGATAGACCTAGTTCGTAACGTGCATCAATACTTAATTTTTTAATATCAAGTGCTGCACCAAACTGCCATGCAAAAGCCTGGTTTTTGAACCTACCATTAAAAACATTGCCGGTAGCCTGTGTAAAACTTTGGTTCTCATCTAAGATGAATGAAACCATAGGACCTGTATTTAATCTTACACCTAAACCTAAAGCACCTATTTTAGTTCCAACTAATAAAGGTACATCCAGACTGGTAAAACTTACCTTGTTAACTTGTCCTGTTGCATCACTAACTAAGTTCGTTTTCTTACCAGAAATATAAAGTTCTGGCTGGAAATGTATACCTGCGCCACCAATCCTTGCCCATAAACCGCCGTAAAAACCTGCGCGGTTATCACTGCTGAAAGTGTTGTCGCTGTCAAATTTTGAAAAGTTGGCTCCGGCTTTAACGCCAAGCTGGAAAGTTGGTAATATTTGTGCACTTGCGAAAAAGCATACAAATAAACAGGCAATAGTTAATGATAAAGATTTCATAAAATAATAGGTTTTAAGTTTAATTAGCTAGTTGCATTGTTGATTGCTTCTTGTTCTTTCAAGGCATCAACATTGTTTTTATCGCCAAAATTTTGTGTTTTGCCTGCAAAGTAATCTAAAATTCCTGAGATAGTATCTAAGTTATCCGCTAAATTTTGGTGAATATCTGGTAAATCTTTCTCTAATCTACTATCGGCTAATTCGATATTATCCACTTCAATTTTACCAATTTTCTGAATAAGTGCAGTTTGAGAGTTCTGTAAATCTTCTAATTCACGCACAATTTTCTCCATTAACTCGAATTTCTGTAAGGTATTCATAGGTTCTAATTTTTAAATTTTTATACTGTTCTCTCTATAAACCCGCTCGCCCTCAATTTGTTTTATTTACGAAATGTTCTATTCAAATTTGGAATAACCAAAAACAACTAATAAATTAGTTTTAAATATTTAAGGTTATGAAAAAACTTTTCGGACTCCTCCTCCTGGTTATGTTTGCTTCTTTCTGCTTCGGTCAGAATACCTCCGGCTTAGACAAGGATAAATTATTCGATTTGTACCAAAGTCAGCGTTATGCTGATGCTGGTATATACCTCAAAAGTATATTCGGAGAGGATATACAAGACTTCAAAACCTTAACCCAAATGGGCTACTGCTTTTCAATGGCAGGAAATAGTGTTGAGTCAGAAAAATACTATGGTAAAGCTTATCAGATTCAGCCACAAAATTTGTCAGTTCTTTTCAACTTAGCCAATATTGCCACCAAAAGAGGAAATAACAATAAAGCGAAGAAATATTACGGCGAAATTGTGAAAATAGATAGCAATAATTTCAAAGTTTATAAGCTATTGGCCAACTTATACCCGTCTGCAAAAGATTCGCTCAGGTATGTTTACCTGCTTAAAGCAAATCAGATTAATCCACATGAAGGTGATGTTGCTGGCGATTTGGCTGATTTACATTCTGTTTCTCAGAATTATGACAAGGCCTACGAGGTACTCAATATCGCGATTAAAGCTGATAGTGAAAATTTGGTTTTACAGCGGGCGATCCTTCCAATTGCTAATCAATTAAAAAAATATCAGGAAGTAATTTCCTCTGGAGAAAGCTTAATGAAAGACGGAACTGATGCGGGGGTTATTAAAGATGTTGCAAAAGCTTATTACTACACAAAAAATTATAGCAAAGCAGTTAAGCTTTTTTCGCTGCTGGAAGAACTTTTGATGCAAAATGAGAATACTTTATACTACACTAGCCTAAGTTATCGATACTTAAAAAACTATAAAATGGCTGCTGCTTATGCAAAAAGAACTATTGATGAAGCAATTTCACCAAATACTTCCAGTTACTATGCTTTATTGGGTTTGGTTTATGAAGAAAACAGCCAGCTTACACTCGCTAATGCAGCCTACAAAAAAGGACTCCAGTTTAAAGATAATCCAACCATTTACTATCGGTTAGCTACCCTACACGACACCAAATTGAACCAGCGCAAAGCCGCACTGAACTATTATCAACGCTATCTAAGAAGCAAACCAAACGCAGCAGAAGACAAAGAAGAAATCAAATTCACAAAAGATCGCATCGCTCGATTGAACATTGCGGATTAAACCAAGTCTTCGAAAATAGGTTTTACATTATCCCAAAAATCATCCAGGGCGATGATTCGAGGTTTAAAAAAGGAAATCAATTGTGGCCAATGTTGTTGGTTAAAAATGCTAACGCCAGTTAACGTGATTGAAATCTGACTGATTGTTTTGCCGTATTCATCTGTAAAATCCCTTATCCAATCCCAGTCTTCAGCTACAGCATTTGAAAACATTAATTTAAATTCTTCGAACTGATCAAAAATCAAGTGGCGAATCTCCGGATCTGAGTGGCTTAGCTGAATGGCGATACTGGCCTTTTTATTATCCACATCCATTTTAAAGGAAATATTTTTTACACCAGTTTTGTAATTAATCCAATGTACGGTGCTTCCACTTGCCGAAGGAACAGGCTTCATGTATTGTCCGAAACTAATCCAAAACTGCTGCCTTAACCTGGCGGCTTCATCTTTACTGTACATCTAAATTTGTTATTCGCAATAAAACTTGGGCTAAAGGAGCACCTCAACTTCCAAAAGCCGCAAAACTAAAGCATTAATCCTCATATTCAAAACTACATCAATCTTCAACCTTGTAAATAACGAATTGAAAAATATCGCTACCCTTCAGATCAATAATATTAACTACACTATTGATTATGTTTATATTCGGAAGGTAAAATAAAAAATTATACCAGGTCTTTGGAAATACAGTCGGCGTACTTAGATAATAAAAGACCAACAGCAACATGGACTAAATTGCTATTTTTCTGCCATTCGACGCTATCAAGAAGATATCTGGATAATATGACGAACCTTAAATCGTCTGCTTATTCATCAATCTGGCAACGTATTTTCCAATGATATCAAATTCCAGATTCACTGTATCACCCACCTGAACTTCCTGTAAATTGGTGTGCTCGAAGGTATATGGGATGATAAAAACAGAAAATTCATCTGCAGTAGAATTAACAACCGTTAAACTGATCCCGTTTACACAAGCCGAACCCTTTTCTACCGTTACATTTCCAGAAGTGCTATCGTATTTAAAACGGTATTCCCAGCTGCCATCTAATTCTTCTCTTTTGACACAAACTGCTGTCTGGTCTACGTGGCCTTGAACAATGTGACCATCTAAACGGGCATTCATTTGCATGCAACGTTCCAGGTTTACACGGCTGCCAACTTTCAAATTACCTAAACTCGTTTTATTCAAAGTTTCATCAATGGCGGTAACCGTATGTGCCGTGTCTGATAAAGCAACAACGGTAAGGCAAACGCCATTGTGTGCCACACTCTGATCGATCTTCAATTCGTGGCTAATGGCCGATGAAATAGTAAAATGAATGTTGGTATGGTCGTTTTTGATGGCGGTAACCTCGCCCAGCGTTTCTATAATTCCAGTAAACATGATTTTCCTTATTGATGTTTTGAGGTGTATCCTCACTATCGCGATTAACAACCAGTATTAATATTTCATTCTATTTTTTCTCCAGTCGGACGATTTTTGGGTAACTTCTTTATGCTTCCCGGTTGATCCATTTTCCTGGAAAAACTTGGCGGCAACAATGGCAGCAATCAAAGCTTCTTCATTATTTATAATCTCCACATCAGCTTGCCGAAAATATTTAGCCACAAAATGAGTATCTAAATTGCCAGTTTTAAAAGCTTCGTGTTGCATTACAAACTTACCGAAACCAAGAGTAGTTTCTATCCCCGTAATCTCATATTCTTCTATGGCTCTTACCATTCTGGCGATGGCTTCTGCCCTATCCTTGCCGTAAGTAATTAGCTTCGCGATCATCGGATCATAATAGATCGGAATTTCCATCCCTTGCTCAAAGCCATCATCTACCCTTACACCATTCCCTTTTGGGGTTTTATAAGTCTCAAGTACACCAATATCAGGCAAAAAATTATTATGAGGATCTTCTGCATAAACGCGAAGTTCAACAGCATGTCCGCTAATTTTCAAGTCGCTTTGATTAAAGCTTAATTCTTCGCCTGATGCAATTTTTATTTGTTCTTTTACTAAATCGATTCCCGTTATTAGCTCAGTTACCGGATGTTCTACCTGTAAACGTGTGTTCATTTCAAGGAAAAAGAAGTCCAGATTTTCATCTAAAATGAATTCTACCGTTCCAGCACCGGTATAATTTACGGATCGTGCCACATCCACCGCACATTTACCCATTTCCGCACGGATTTCTGGCGTTAGTACAGATGATGGAGCTTCTTCTACTACTTTTTGATGCCGGCGTTGTACCGAGCATTCTCTTTCGAAGAGATGAACGATATTCCCATAATTATCTCCCAAAACCTGGATCTCAATATGGCGGGGAGAAGTTACATAACGTTCAATAAATACCGAACCATCCCCAAATGCTGATTTAGCCTCGCTCACAGCAAGGTCCATTTGCTCTTCAAAATCGTCAACACGCTCAACAATACGCATGCCTTTACCGCCACCACCTGCTGCTGCCTTAATTAATATTGGGAAGCCAACCGCTATCGCACGTTCTTTGGCTTCGCTTACATCTGTAATCGCTTCTTCTGTACCCGGAACCATTGGTATGTTATACTTTAAAGCAGCTGCTTTCGCCGATAATTTATTCCCCATAATCTCCATCGCTTTGGCTGATGGCCCGATTAAAATCAGCCCCGCATCAGCAACCTTTTTCGCAAAGGCAGCATTTTCTGATAGGAATCCATAGCCTGGATGAATTGCTTCTGCACCAGTTATTTTACAGGCATCGATGATTTTTTCTGCCACTAAATAACTCTGATTTGATGGCGCCGGACCAATACAGATCGCCTCATCAGCATAACGTACATGCAATGCATCGCGATCCGCTTCAGAAAATACCGCGACAGTTTTAATTCCGATTTCTTTTGCCGAGCGCATAATACGCAAAGCAATTTCACCCCGATTAGCGATGAGGAGTTTGGAAATGTGAGTTTGGAGTTTGGAGTTTTCAGGCATTTGGCTATTCACTTTTTTTATTTAAACAATGCAAATTGATTGTTTCAAACGCAGGACTTAAAACTAAAAGACTTCCAGCTTCATTACAAATGTAATAATATTTCAATTGCACGATCAATCATCTCGGGGCTAAGATCCAAGTGTGTAACCAATCTTACCGTACTTGCACTTGTGGTTCCACAAAGTAATCCTTTTTCTTTTAATTGCTGAACCACATTTTCGGCCGTTCCTTTTGCTACCTCGAAAATTACAATATTAGTTTCAACGGGCAGTACAGAAACCACATACTTTGTACTTATCAAAGCTTCGGCCAGGGCATGTGCATGCTGATGGTCTTGCTGTAATCTTTCTACATGATTATCTAACGCATAAATGCCAGCAGCGGCTAAAAAACCTGCCTGACGCATTCCGCCACCAAATGCTTTGCGAAGCTTGCGGGCCCTTTTGATCATCTCGTTACTTCCTAAAAGAACAGACCCAACTGGTGCACCTAAGCCTTTAGATAAGCAAACAGAAATGCCGTCGAAATACTTACCATAATCTTGCGCGCTATCTCCGGTTTTTGCCAATGCATTAAAAATCCTTGCGCCATCTAAATGAAGTTTCAAACCCTTAATATTACACAAATGGTGAATCGGTGCGATTTGAGACAGGTTATAACATTTTCCTCCGCCTTTATTCACGGTATTTTCCAGCACAACCAAACTGGAATTCGGGTAATGAATATTGTCTTCGTTAATTTCAGGCTCGATCAGCTCGGGCGTTAAAATCCCCCGCTCGCCATGAAGCAACCTTACCGATGCACCGGAGTGAAACGCAATACCTCCAATCTCATAACGATAAACGTGTGCAGTTTGGTCGCAAATTACCTCATCCATTGGCTGGGTAAAACACTTAATGGCAATCTGGTTCGTCATTGTTCCCGAAGGACAAAATAAACCGGCTTCCATATTGAAGGTATTGCAGAGTTTTTCTTCCAGCGCAGCTACCGTTTCGTCTTCCCCGAAAACGTCATCGCCCACCTTTGCACTCATCATAGCATCGAGCATACCAACTGTTGGCCTGGTTACCGTATCGCTCCTAAAATCTAAAAAGTTGTTATTCATTTGAACTAAAATTGTAAAATATTCTTGACGTTGAAAAAAAAGACTAATGGCTTTTCGAGTATAATAATAGGGTTTTGAGGCGATTAAAGCACCTATATAGTGTATTTTTTACACACTTAAATTTCAACAACAATAAATTGTTAAAAAATTATTAAAAAAAAGGATACAAAATATAAGAGTTTTTATACTTTTATCGTGCTAAAACCAAAAATAAATAAAATGATAGTAATTGCAGACGGTGGATCGACCAAAACAAACTGGTGTCTGATTAACGAGGCCGGCAGAAAAATTTACTTTAACACCGAGGGCTACAATCCATATTTTTCAAAAGGAGAATACATTGTAAAATCTTTAAATGAAACTCTTCCAGACCACTTGGAAAGAGAAAAACTAACTGCTGTTTATTATTATGGCGCTGGATGTTCTACCCCGGGTAATGTAAAGATTGTGGCTGATGCCATGAAACAGATTTTTACAAATGCCGAAATCTTTGTTGGTCATGATCTACTTGCCTCATGCAGAGCGCTTCTTGGAAACGAGCCAGGATTCGCTGCTATTTTAGGAACAGGTACAAACTCATGCTTATATGACGGAAACGACATTACCTTAAATATCGACTCTTTAGGTTACTTCCTTGGAGATGAAGGTAGCGGTTCTTATATCGGTAAACGCATATTAAGCGATTACATGAAAGGTTACATGCCGAAGGGTTTACGTGAGGCTTTTTACGATAATTATGCTTTAACTAACGAAGACATTTTCGATAACATTTACAACAAGCCATTGCCAAATCGTTTCTGCGCAAGTTTCAGTAAATTCTTATATGATTTTAAAGATAATTATGAGGATTATGCATTCAGCACAATAGATTACGCATTTACTTCTTTCTTTGAAGCTTTGGTAATTCACTATCCAAACTACAAAGACCACAAATTAAACTGTGTAGGTTCTGTAGGTTACAGCTTCCGCGATATTTTGAGCATTGTTGCAGATCGTTACGAAATGGGTGTAGGTAAAATCATCCGCTCACCTATAGATGATTTGGTTCACTACCATTTAGAAGCCGCTAAGAAAGTTTAGTTTTTGAGTTGGGAGTCTGAAGTCTTGAGTCAGAATTCACTAATACAAGAAGGTCCCAATTGAAAATTCAATCGGGACCTTTTTTGTGAAATATTTATTTGCTCTTTAATCTTTGCTCTTTATTCCTTGTTCTTTAGTATTTGTTCTTTAATCTTTGCTCCTTATTCTTTGCTCTTTGCTCCTAAAAAGAAATTTCTTTACCGAACAATTTGGCATATCTGCGTTTATCAAAACGATACAAAGTTGCAGCACGATAAGAAACACCTTTTTGTTTTTCATCCAGTTCTTTTAACACTCCAAAACTCACAATCTTCTTCCTGAAGTTTCGCTTATCAAGTTTTTTGCCCAAAATTAGCTCATACACATGCTGTAATTGAGTTAAGGTGAATTTCTCAGGCAATAATTCAAAAGCAATGGGCTGGTGCTTAATTCTTCGCTTAATTTTTTCTAAACCTTTATCGTAAATTTTTTGGTGATCGAAAGCGAGTTTAGGCAAATCAGTTATGGGTAACCAGTTCGCACGTTTAGCATAAGTACTAATTGGGCGAAGCTCCTTATCACCGCCCAAACGAATCAAAGCATAATAAGCGAGTGTAATTACCCTACCTTGCGGGTGCCTGCCGGGATCTCCGAAAGCATAATATTGCTCCATATAAATACCCCGTAAACCAGTAAGTTCATAGAGAATACGGGAGGCAGACTGATCCAGACTTTCATCTGCACCAACAATGTTACCGGGCAAAGCCCACCAGTCTTTAAATGGTTCTTCATTTCTTTCGATGAGTAAGATTTTTAGTTCCTTACCATCAAATCCGAACAAAACGCAATCTATTGAGAATACTGAATCTAAATGTGGTAAAATTTGTTCCAAGGTAAAATTTAGTTATTTTAAGCAGATAAAGGTATGACTTTCAATAATAAGTAAAAAAAATAAAAAAAATTACTTAGTGTAAAAATTACACACTATATTCGTATCATAGATGGAGCCAAATATTAAAAATATAGCTGTACTTACTTCTGGTGGCGATGCCCCAGGAATGAATGCCGCAATCAGAGCTGTTGTTCGTACCGGAATTTACCATGGCATCAATATGTTTGGTGTAATGCAAGGTTACCAAGGATTGATCACAGACAATATAAAACCAATGGATGCCCGGTCTGTAAGCAATATTTTACACTTAGGGGGAACCATATTAAAAACTGCACGCTGTTTAGAATTTAAAACGGATGAAGGGCAGCAAACTGCCTATCAGAATTTAAAGAAAAATAACATTGATGGCCTGGTAGTGATCGGCGGAGATGGAACATTTACCGGAGCAAAACGTTTTTCAGAAACTTTTGGCGTGAAGGTAATCGGAATCCCTGGAACGATTGATAATGACCTGGTAGGATCTGATTTTACTTTGGGTTACGATACGGCAATTAATACTGTTATTGAAGCGATTGATAAGATCAGAGATACCGCAGACGCACATGATCGTTTGTTCTTTATCGAAGTGATGGGAAGAGACTCTGGCTGTATTGCACTTAGAAGTTCTATTGCAAGCGGTGCAGAAGCGGTGTTATTACCAGAAAGAGCAACCAGTGTAGATGAACTGATCAATAAACTTGCTTTAGGTGCTGCAACCAAAAAGTCATCCAGCATTGTAATTGTTGCAGAAGGACATAAACAAGGTGGCGCTTACGATATTGCTAAAAAGGTAAAAGAAACTTTTGACCATTACGACACCAAAGTAACTATCCTCGGACACTTACAAAGAGGTGGAAGTCCAAGCAGTTTCGACCGGATTTTAGGAAGCAGACTTGGCTTTGCAGCTGTGAATGCACTAATTGCAGGAGAAACAGAGCAGATGGTGGGCTTGCACGGAAATGCTATTCGATTAACCAGTATTACAGAAGCGCTGACAGCACATAGCTTTAAACTGGAGCCTGATTTAATGGAAATGACTGAAGTTTTATCAATCTAATATATGATAGCAGTTGTTTATAGTGGATCGAGAACCGCGTTTTGGAAGTTAACACAAAATGGACAAGTTGTAGCACATTGCAACACAACAGGCATAAACCCAACTTTTGTTGATTCTAAAATGATTTTGCAGATCCTGAACAAGAAAGTTGTTCTGGTAAACAATGCAGAAAATATAAAAAAGATATATTTCTTTGCTGCTGGTGCATCCTCGGCAGATCGAAGAGAAGAACTGTCAAATACCTTATCCTCATTCTTTAGATACAGTAAGGTTTTTGTCGAAAATGATTTGTTTGGTGCTGCCAAAGCCGCATGTTATGATCAGCCTGGAATTGTTGGAATGTTGGGAAGCGGATCAAATTGCGCCTATTTTGACGGCAAAAAACCGGTTAACAACTGCTTTGGTTTAGGTTATATATTAGGTGATGAAGGTTCATCTAATTACTTTGGTAAAATGTTACTGAAAAGTTTTCTCAGCGAGCAATTACCAGAAGATCTTGAAACAAAATTTACCAGAAGTTTTAACCTGGATCGCCCTCAAATTTTAGAAAGGATATATAATAAGCCGCAGGCAAATATGTTCCTGACTTCATTTTTTGATTTTTTTACCCAGAATATAAAACACGAGTACATCCTTCATTTGATTGATGAAGGATTTGAAAAATATTTTCAAACATATATCTTACCCATGGTATCGAAATATCATGACCAGGATTTACACTTTGTTGGAAAAGTGGCTGCCGAGTTAGAAGATCAGCTACAGTTGGTTGCTACAAGGCATCACCTTAATATTAAGTCCATTATTAAAGAACCAATACTAAATTTATTAAAACATTACACTAATTAACAAAAACAATGAGCAAAATTGGAATAAACGGCTTTGGCCGTATCGGCAGACTAGTTTTCAGAGCTGCATTAAAAAGAGGACTGGAGATTGTAGCAATTAACGATTTAATTGAGCCAGATTACATGGCTTATATGTTGAAATATGATACAACGCATGGTAAATTCGATGGTACAATTGAAGTTGTAGATGGTAACTTAGTCGTTAATGGCAAAACAATTCGTGTAACTGCAGAAAGAAACCCTGCTGACTTGAAATGGGATGCAGTTGGTGTTGAAGTTGTAATCGAATCTACAGGTTTATTTTTAACACGTGCTGATGCTGAAAAACACATCGCTGCAGGTGCTAAAAAAGTTGTTTTCTCAGCTCCGGCTAAAGACAGTGATATCCCTACTTATGTAATGGGTGTTAACCATGATAAATTAACGGCAGATCAAACTATCGTTTCTAATGCATCTTGTACTACTAACTGTTTAGCGCCAATCGCTAAAGTATTAAACGATAACTTTGGAATCGTTGAAGGTTTAATGAGTACTATTCATGCAGTAACAGCAACTCAGAAAACCGTAGATGGTCCATCGGCTAAAGACTGGAGAGGTGGACGTGGTGGTTTCTCTAACATCATTCCATCATCAACTGGTGCTGCAAAAGCAGTGGGCATGGTATTACCTGAATTGAAAGGTAAATTAACAGGTATGTCATTCCGCGTTCCTGTAGCTGATGTTTCAGTAGTTGATTTAACAGTTCGTTTAGAAAAAGCTGCAACTTACGAAGAAATTAAAGCTGCAATGAAAGCTGCTTCTGAAGGTGAATTAAAAGGCGTATTGGCTTACACTGAAGACGAAGTAGTTTCTTCTGACTTTATTGGTGATGACCACGCTTCTATTTTTGATGCAAAAGCTGGTATCTCATTAAATGATAACTTCGTAAAAGTTGTTTCGTGGTATGATAACGAGTGGGGATATTCATCTGCACTTGCGAAATTTGTAGAATACTACGCTAGTTTGTAATACAAAATTTCACAAAACTGAAATAAAAGTAGTTTAAAAGCGACAATGCCATTGGCATTTGTCGCTTTTTTATTTTAAAAACAGATTTCACTAATAAAATAGATCTCTAATTTGATTACAAATCTAGTAAACATCAAAAAGGAAGATCCAAAAATGCTTATTATGTTAAAAGAAATCGAATATTTAGAATTCAAGACCGTATTTAATTCAAAATCTCATCTTAAAACTAAAATCAAGACAGGAAAACTCATTTACCTATAAAATTTAACATTTACTTAACATATTTTCGACGTATATTCGCAACTCGATAGTTTTAAGGAAGGATTCAACCATAAAACGCGTTACAAACAAAAAATGACAAAAAAAATATATAAAAATTTCATAGTGTATTTTTTACACTATCATTTTTTTTACTATATTTGTAGAGTAATAAACGGAACGATGTTTATTTAAACAAAAAATGATAAATCATTCTCTTGAAAAATAATATTTAGATGGAGGATTAAAGACAAAGCCTGGCTCATAACAGGTTTATATTTGGTTAGAAAAAAAGGAGACGCTTGGATGAGGTCTCCTTTTTCTTTTTACAGGAAATTTAACCAGATTATTTGATAGCTGGAATATTATCAACTATTGATGCCTGCTAAAGAATAGAAACAGCAACAACATCAAACCCAAAGAATTTTGCAGAACGCCACAGTACAGATCATGAACTGTCAGTCGTCTACATTTCCAAATCAGCAGAAACAAAAAAAGCCTTTCTTTCGAAAAGCTTTTAAGTTTTAATCTAAACCGTCCCGAGTTTCAATTCTAACTTATGATAAAGTTACAAGATTGAATTACGCAAAGCAAAGCTAAAATGGAGTTGTACTTTATTATGTATAATTATGAGAAATAATGAGAAACGAAGTAGTAGCCGCCTGAGAAGAATAAATTTAGTTTTAAATCCTATTTAAATGTCCATTGATATGACGAGCAGCAAGCTGACTTAGCCAGGTAAATATTTTTACATTGTCCTCGTCATAAGTGCTGATAAAACTCCAGACATCAACAAATATTTTCCCTAAAATAATTTCTGCCTTCTTTACGTCTCCTACCCTTTTTAATACCATACCCAACAGCGCAGCAGAATAATGCTTATAAAGCAATTTGAAAGCATCAGGATCATTTGCTTTTAGACGTTCTAGAAATACTTCCTGATCAGATAACCAAATACTTGGACCGGATCTTAATATTTGTTGGTTAGATGGATGAAGTGATGGCTGCATTGAATAGACTTATAGTTGATTAACATTGATGAGGTTGATTTGTTCACGCTTAATGGTACTTATCAAACAACCCAATGGAATATGTACTTTAAAATCAAAAACTTACTGCAAATCATGCTAATATAGCTACCTTAACCGATATCAGCAGGAAATACATAAGTATTGCTAATATTTGTACAGGTTTTGTACCTTTGACCTCGGAAATGAAAATTTTAGTTTACTTTTTGAGTCTGTCTATTTTGCTGCTGTCTTGCATTACATGCGAAGACCGGTTAGAAGTGGATCAAAATAAACTGAATAAAGCTGAAATAACAAGGATCTCTGAAAGCCATAATGTACCTGATGATGATAATTGTTCGCCACTTTGCACTTGCAACTGTTGTGGCCAGCCGGCAGTGAATATCAATAACAGCAATTTAACCACTACCCTTAAAGTAATTTCTTCCGATAAAGTTAAATCTGGTTATCAAAGCAGAACTGTAACTGAATTTAGCAGAAACATCTGGCAGCCGCCAAAATTGAATAATAATTTTATCGGTTAGTCCGATCTCAACTGTGACCAACATTTATGGTCTATTTATTCAATTCATAACATTCAGATGCAAAAAATAACTTTATTGCTATGCACATTCTTATGTGTAGCCAGTGCCTACGCACAAAATAGTTTAAAAATATTAGTAAAAAACCACACAGACCAACAGGCAGTTAGCGATGCAACCATCCTGATCAAGGCCTCCAGTTTGATCGCGAAAACTGCAGCAGATGGAACCGCAGCCTTTTCGAATATTCCAAATGGCAACCAAACCGTCATCGTTAGAAGCGTAGGTTTTGAGGAGCAGCGCTTTAACTTCACATTCCCACTATCTCAAGATAAAATATTTGAAATTTTATTGGCGCCTGCTACAGATGAATTGGAAGAAGTGATTGTTTCTTCAACCAGAACTAGCAGAACAATCCAAAACACCCCTACCCGGGTAGAAACCATAGAACTCGAAGAGATTGATGAGAAAAGCAACATGCGCCCAGCTAATGTATCAATGATTTTGCATGAAAGCACAGGTATTGCCGTGCAGCAAACCTCTGCAACAAGTGCAAATGCGAGTATCAGAATTCAGGGGCTTGATGGCAGATATACACAATTGCTGAAAGACGGCTACGCTAGCTTTGGCAATTTTGCCAGCGGGTTGAGTATTCTTGAGATTCCACCGCTAGACCTTGCCCAGGTAGAGATTATTAAGGGTCCCTCATCCACGCTCTATGGCGCAGGTGCGATTGCTGGAGTGGTTAACTTCCTTTCAAGGACACCCAGAGAGAAAGCTGACTTTAATTTAATCCTCAATCAATCAAACGTCGGGCAAACCAATATTGGTGCTTTTAGCATGGAGCGGAAAGGAAAACTCGGTTACAGCATCCTGGCACTCACTAATTTTCAAAAAGCCTACGATGTAGATAATGACGATTTTACCGAATTGCCCAAAACTGATGATTTCACGCTTCATCCAAAGTTGTTTTATTATCCAAATGAAAGAACCACGTTAGTGATCGGAAATGCTTTTACCAGAAGTAACAGAACAGGTGGTGATATTCTTGTAGTTAATGATGGAGCAGACGCCAACCACCAATACTTTGAAAGCAATAAGAGTATTCGCAACACGTCGACTTTAGACTTCGGTTATAAAGTAAATGAATCAGACTTATTTAAAATTAAAACCAGTTTCAATTACTTTAAAAGGGACATTGCCATTCCTGATTATACATTTAATGGGATTAACTACAACGCCTACACGGATATTAGCTACCTAAAGAATATCAGCAATCAAAGTTTAATTTTTGGTTTAAACATTGTTTACGATAAATTCGCTGAACAAAATCAAATTCCTGAACTGGCTAAAAACTTTACTACCAGAACAGCTGGTCTTTATGCACAGCAAACCTGGGATATATCAGACCGATTTAAATTAGAAAGTGGCATTAGGTTAGATCTGGTTAGCTATTTTAATGCACTCTACCGTAAAAATCAAGCTTTTGTCTTACCAAGAATATCCGGGCTTTATAAGATTGATGACCATTGGAGTTCGAGAATTGGGGGTGGCTTGGGTTACAAAACGCCCACTCTTTTCACTGAACAGACGGAAACCTTCCAGTATCAAAACCTCCTTCCACTAAACAATGTAAAGGCAGAGCATAGTTATGGAGGAACGGCAGATATCAATTTTAAAACGGCCATTGGAGATGATTGGTTGATCAGCCTTAATCAGATGTTTTTCTATACCAAAATCAACAATTCAACCATTTTAATCCAGAATCCTTCGGAAATCTTTCATTTTGAAAACACAAAAGAACCAGTAAGGAGTATGGGCTTTGAAAGTAATGCCAAAATCATTTTTAAGGAATACTTTAAGCTATTTGCAGGTTACACTTTTACAGATGCGAAGGCTAATTACTTACCCGTGATTCAAGACATCAGGTTACTGCCTAAAAACAAAGTAAATCTGGCTTTGCTTTATGAGAAAGAGCGTAACTTCAAATTAGGATTAGAAGGTTACTTTACTGATCGTCAATACCTGTATAACAATCAACTGACCGATGCTTTCTGGGAATTCGGATTTATGGCAGAAAAAGTTTTCGGAAAGATTTCTGTATTTATTAATGCTGAAAACTTCACTGATACCAGGCAGAGCCGTTATAAAAGTGTTGTAAATGGATCGCATTTAAACCCAACATTCGATGACATTTGGACACATACGGAGGGTAGAACCTTCAATGGCGGTATCAAACTGAAGCTTTAAAAAAGATTCTTTGTCTATTTTTAAAAAAATATTGCACAAGAAAACTATTATTGTATCTTTGCACCCTCTCTGGAAGCTTCCACTCCAGAGTTTAAGAAAGCCTTTCAGCAATGAAAGGCTTTTCTTATTTATCGTTATTTGCTTTTGAAGATTATAACGGCCAGTGGTGGCAAGGTGATATTAATTGAATACTCCTGATTATTGTGCCCCTCTTTATTCGTGGAAATATCTCCTCTATTATTGATTCCACTTCCATAGTAAACAATATCATCTGTATTGAAAATTTCTTTCCATTTCGTTTTAAAAGGTACGCCAATTCGATAATGCTCGCGGACAACCGGTGTTAAATTAATTGCGATAATCAAAGTATCTTTTGCTTTTGGTCCTTTCCTCATGAATACATAAACGGATTCATTCGTATTATCTGCATCAAGCCACTCAAAACCTTCATGACTGAAGTTGAAATGATAAAGCGCAGGTTCTTTTCGATATAAAAAATTTAAAGCTTTTACTGTTTCCTGCATCCCCTTATGTCCTGGATACTGAAGTAAGTGCCAATCTAGTGATTGGGTAAAGTTCCACTCGCTTGTATCGCCAAACTCGTTCCCCATAAACAATAATTTTGCTCCCGGGTGGGTAAACATATAGCCATATAATGCCCTTAGGTTCGCAAACTTCTGCCAGTCATCACCAGGCATTTTGTATAACATTGGCGATTTACCGTGCACCACTTCATCATGTGAAAACGGAAGCATAAAATTCTCCTGGAAAGCGTAAGTCAGACTAAAGCTTAGCTGATGGTGGTAATGTTTCCGCTCTAAAGTATTGATTTTGAAGTATTTTAGGGTATCATTCATCCATCCCATCATCCATTTCATTCCGAAGCCTAAACCACCAGAATGTACCGGATGCGTTACACCAGGATAAGTACTACTCTCTTCCGCAATAGTTTGCACACCGTCAAAATTTCCATAGACAGCTACATTCAGGTCTTGCAAAAATTGAATCGCTCCTAAATTTTCCATTCCGCCATACTCATTAGTTGCCGCATCTGCATCTTCTCTGGAGAAGTTAAAATATAACATCGATGCTACAGCATCTACCCTTAGGCCATCGGCGTGATACTGATCTAACCAAAAAATAGCATTACTAATCAGAAATGAGCGGACTTCATTACGATCATAATTAAAGATGTAAGATTTCCAATCCGGATGGAAGCCTTTGCGCATATCGGCATGTTCATAGAGATGTGTTCCGTCGAACTCATAAAGTCCATGCCTGTCGCCGGGGAAGTGCGAAGGTACCCAATCTAAAATCACAGCAATATCTGCTTTATGCAGGGCATCAATCAAAAACATTAAGTCTTGTGGCGATCCATACCTGGAACTGGCACCAAAGTAGCCTGTTATTTGATAACCCCAGCTTGGAAAATATGGAAATTCCATTACAGGCATCAACTCCACATGCGTAAAACCCATTTCTTTAACATAAGGTACTAATCGCTCGGCAACTTCTCTGGCATTTAATACCCTTTTAGGATTTTCTGGATCACGTTCCCAAGAACCCAGATGTAATTCATATACAGAAATTGGTTGGTTAAGCGTGTTAATTTTCGCTCTTTTTGCCAGCCAGGATTTATCCTTCCATTCATAATCTGTATCCCAAACCACACTGGCTGTTTGCGGTGGATGTTCCCATTTTCTCGCATATGGATCACCCTTGAGATGTTCCGAATCGTCAAACCCGTTAACGAAATATTTATATATTTCTCCCTTAACAATATTGGGGATAAACCCCTCCCAAATACCAGACTTGTCTTGTCTTTTATGAAGCGGATGGGCGGTTATATTCCAGTCATTAAAAGTACCGACTACGCCCACTTTTTTTGCATTTGGGGCCCAGACTGCAAAATATGTCCCGTTAGTTTTATCAATAGTAAGAAGATGCGAACCCAGTTTTTGATATAACCTGAAATGCTTTCCAACTGAGAAAAGGTCAATATCATAATCGGTAAACAAGCTATATATCCAAACTGGCTTACTGGTATCTATTGGAGGTGCGGCTATAATCTTCTCGGAAACTTTTTTTGTTGGCATAGTCATTAGGCTAAATGTGAAATAGCCCCAAAAACTAAACAGATTTTGGGGCTAAAAGATTTACAGACTTAAAATCTGTATATCACTGAAGTTTTTAAGACATTTAAAATGAAGCACATTTTTATCATCTAAAACATAATCATTTACTTCTTTATCATTTACGATGATCTTTTTAACCTGAAATTTCAAGCCCATAATCTGGCAGGCGTAAAACTCATAATTCGGGGTGTAAAGCCCTTCGATTCTTTGATGTACTTTTAATCCGCTTGCATCTGCTTTAACAGTGAACTTCTTTTCCAAGTAAATATCCTGCTCAAAGGCAAAGGTATCTCCATGATCTTCATACATGTAAGAGTTTACTTCGTAATCGCTGCTATAAATATTCAGCGAAACTTCAGTAATCGCTTTTTCATCTACATACTGCATTACCGGATACTCTGGAATAACCGAACCTGCTCTTACAAAAATCGGCATACTGTCTATTTTTGCTTCAATGTTATATTCGTTTCCACCTTCTAATACTTCGTTTGTCCAGAAGTTGTACCAGGTTCCTTTCGGAAGATACACCTGCCGTGAAATTGCACCTTGCTCAAGTACCGGGCAGATTAATAGCTTATCGCCATAACAGAATTCATCCTGACGGAAGCTATTGCTGATATTCTCTTGCTCAAGCATTACCAACGGCCTTAGTATCGGGAAACCGTAACGGTGATGTTCCCAGAAAACCGAATATAAGTACGGCATCAGGCGATACCTCAGTTCTATAAATTTACGGTTAATGTCTTCAAAAAATTCACCAAAACTCCAGGGCTCGCGTTCTGCTGTATCTCCTGCGGAGTGGGCACGCATAAATGGCGAAAATGTCCCCAACTGTATCCAACGGGTAAATAATTCACCATCCGGTTCACCACTGAAACCTCCAATATCTGTTCCGCAGAACGGCACGCCAGAAACAGATAGTCGCTGGCACTGTATGTTACCAATTTTAAGGTGTTCCCACGTCGCAATGTTATCGCCTGTCCAAACGCTTGCATAACGTTGCATTCCGGCATAACCTGCTCTTGTAATGGTAAATGGGCGTTTATTGCGCATTAATTTTTTCAGCCCTTCATAGGTAGAGCGAACCATTTGCATACCATAAACATTGTGCGCTTTACGGTGAGAACCGCGGTAACCATCATAATTATGGCGCACATCATTTGGGAACGTACCAGAACCGAAAACAGCTGGCTCATTCATGTCGTTCCAGAAGCCTGCAACACCCATATCTACCAACTCTTCGTATAATTTACCCCACCATTTTCTAACTTTTGGATTTGTAAAATCTGGAAACTGGCATCGGCCTGGCCAAACATGCCCCTCCATAAAGTAATCATCACTTCTTCTGCAGAAGTATTTATTGTCTTTTCCTTCTTTAAACACCCAGTAATCATCGTCCACTTTAATTCCAGGGTCAATCATTACAACCGTTTTGAATCCATCTGCAGAAAGCTCTTTGATCATTCTGCGTGGATCAGGGAAGTATTTCTTATTCCAGGTAAAGCAGCGATAGCCGTCCATGTAATCAATATCCAGATAGATAGCATCACAAGGAATTTTACGATCCCTGAATTGTTTGGCAATTTCTTTTACTTTGGTTTCGGGATAATAACTCCAGCGACATTGCTGATAACCTAAAGTCCATTTTGGCGGCATAGGATGTGTACCTGTAAGGCTTGCATATCTTTTCACCACATCCATAATGTGTGGACCATGGATATAGTAATACTGAAGTTCGCCACCATCGGCCCAGAAACTGGTTTTGCCTACATCCTCACCTCCAAAGTCGAAATAAGATTTAAAGGTATTATCGAAGAAAATACCATATGCAGCCTGATTGTGTAATCCAATATAAAATGGAATTGTTCTGTAAAGTGGATCCTGATTCCAGCCGAAAGAATACGCATCCGTATTCCAGTTCTCAAAGCGGCGGCCGCGGAGGTTGAAGTTTCCGGATTTATCGCCAAGGCCGAAAAAATTCTCTTCAGGATGGCATTTTTTGGTCGCGTAAATATAATAGCCGCCGAAATCTACATTTTCTTCCCAATGCATTGAATTGGCTTCATCCACCATCACTAAGTTGGTGATGTTATCAGAAAAGGAAATGTGAAAATTCTCTTTCTCTATTTTACAAGTAACCGAATGTGTAGAAATGGTATAATGATCTTCGTGCTCCTGCATCTTAAAAACAGAAACTTTTTGATCCACCTCTGGCACAGCATAAGAAAAATCATCTAAGAAAACACCATGCGGTGCCATCCGTACACGAATAATATCATCACTTACTACCCGGATTTCTACACGAGCATCTCCGTCAGAGAAATAGAAGCGATTTCCTTCCTTTTTCACCTTTTTTACGGTGCCAAGATATTGCTTAACAATTGGCTTTACCGATATATCTACTGGATTGTTTAAATGCTGAATTTCCTGCTCCTTATCAATCAGTTCATTTACCTCATTTGGCGTATCGTTTTGCTCTTCCATCCTTTATTTATTCAAAATTTATTTGTTTTAACTCTTAAACTTGGGATGTGCTTAAGAAAGTACTATTATACACATATTTTATAGAAGGGCGTAGAAAATGACAAAAAAGGTATACGCATTTTTTGCACACCAAGCTGCTGTCTTGTTGACAAATAAAAGCATACTGTAGGCTTGGAGTATTGTGCTTGCTAATCCATTTTTACAGGTACTTCACCAACTAGAAGAAGCTGCTGATAAGTGGGCGGTTTTTCCCCGCTGCGTTGGCTTGCCTTGCCTGCCGCCAAAGGGCTTCTACCTTTTTCTTGACAAGAAGGTAGCCAAAACCGAGCTTTTTAGCGAGCTCATGAATGCCAATAAAACATAAACAACTATGAATAACTCAAGACTTGGAATTGCTGTTGGATGAAATTGTTAAAGCTTTATTTCGAAAGCACAAGCACCCAATGAAGAATTAGGAGTGAACGCGTTGCCTTGGGTTGTAGTGGGTTGAAAGATTGTAAGGGAAGCTTTAAACGTTTTCTGCTTCCATCATTTCCCAGGCCGGATAGCAAGGTGGCGGTAGCGAGATGGATAAGCATGGCTTTGCGGTTCGCTGTCATTCAGGCGCAGCAAAGAATCCCTGTGGTTTTCGCCCATTGTCTTCAATTTCCTGCTCGGCCTTTTAAACTATTATATCATTACTTCAACTCCATCACATAGACCTGGCCTTCTGCCGAATTAGATTGAACATGGATGATATATTTTTTCCCTTCATTCCTAAAGGCATATACTGCAAACGGTTCATCATCACCTAAAGCAAAGGTCCTCTTTTTACCATTATAAAGGTTTTCTTTCAATTTAGTTTTCGCAGCTTCATCTGCTGGAAACGGTCCCTCATAGATAAGTGCAGCACCTAGTTTTTCAATCCAGCCATCAAAAGTGTCGTCGAAAAAAAGCTTATTAAATGGTTTACCATTTTGCTCCTGGAACGAGAGCAGTGCTAATTTACCTTTGGCTGGATAAATCCCGGTTCCGGTATAATTATTCAATTGTGCATACTCAATTAATTCTGAGACTCCATCTTTGGCATCACTGGCCGCTAACTCACCTGTCGGAATAAAGAATGGAAACGCACCTATACCCTTCAATTCTGGGACTTTTTCCCATATAATCGTATCTGCACTTACCGCTGGATTTTGGATTATAGGTCTGTCGTTTGAAACCATGCTCGTATCTTGCTCATCTGCAGCCGCATCATTTTTTTGCTTGCTATTGCACGCTGCCAGTGCCAAACACATGGCGAAAATCATCAATACTTTTTTCATCTTATCAGCTCGTCGGGAAGGATTTAATTTATAGCGTTTAAAAATTACTGTCAAAGATAATGCCTGTTTTTAGGAATCCAAATCCATAAAAAAACCCTCTATACTTTTTCAGGCATAGAGGGGATTATCACTTGTGTAGGTATATTATGGATTAAAAGAATAGGCGATATAATAAATCGCACCCGCAGCCGGATTACCGTACGATGTGATGTAATATTTATTCATCACATTTGAGCCGCCTAGTTTAATAGATGATTTTACTGAAGGAATCTGTAAACTCACTTGCGCATCCAGAGAACTATAGGCAGGGACATCGCCAGAAGCAAAAGAAGAGTTCCAATAAAATTTATCCTGCCAGCGATAATTTACATTAAAACCAAAGTTTTTAATAATTTCTCTATTGCCCAAACCTAAATTAAATCGAATTTTGGGGGTATTGAAGTCGTTGATGTAGTTTACTGGTAAATCGCCGATTTGATTATAAGAAACATTTCCACTCATGGTCCATTTGTTAATCAGGTAATCAAGCCCTAAAGCCGCTCCATAAGAGGTTACTTTACCTGTTGCATTAACCGGAATACCGAATTTAACGAAAGTAGGACTTGCCAGCGTACCCACATTCTGATAAACATCCACTGCAGTAATAAAGTCTTTGTAAACATTGTAATATCCATAGGCATCAATCAGGAGATTAGGCATGATCAAACCTTTATAGCCCAGTTCATAAGACTGAACACTTTCTGGACGAACGCCTCGGCTATCTAAAGTATATTGCTGCAAGAGTGCAGGATTCGGGGTACCAGCTGCTGCTGAAGCCAGAAAGGCACGATAACTTACGTCTGTAAACGGACGGTTGGTATCCAATTGATATTTGCCGAAGATGATTTCAGGTAAACCACCAATCAAACGCTGCGATCCGCCACCAACAGAAAGATCGATATATTGATTTTGAGTGGTTGGGTTACGATAACCGGTTTGGTAAGATGCCCTGATATTATTGTTCTTCGCTATGGTAAATACTCCGGTAACTCTTGGCGTAAAGCGACCTTCAAAATTCTGGCTTTTATCATACCGACCAGCAAAGGTAATTTTCACCTTATCGTTAAATAGTTTCTTGCCAATCTGAGCAAATGCACCATATTCATCAATATCGATCGATTCATTTAGATCGTTAAAAATGGTTCCGGCAGAATTGAGGTCATATAAGCGATACGAAGCACCCACCTGAAACTCGACTGCACTGTTGAAGGCATTGGTAAAATTATACATGCCTTCGTAGTGATACAGGTTGGATTTATCGTCAAATTTAGCTCCATAAATACTTTTTGTTGGGTCTTGGGCATTGATGGCTGTAGAGCTGATGGTATTATTTAAGATTGCAGTTTTAGCTGCTTCAAACTGAGGCGTACCAGGAATGAACCTTCCCTGATTGGCTACTCCCCTTGCCAGTGCATGTGCCGCAGCATCAGTTTGACCAGCTGCTCTTGCGCCCACATAATTTCCAATGTACTGGGGAAACCAAGTGGTTGATGGCTTGGAAACTTCATTGATATAACTTCCAAGAATGGAAGAAATATAGGAATCACCTGAACGCTCCTGGGTAGTGTAACCTTTTAGATAAAAGTCTTGCCCTTTTAACTCTATTTTATACTGGCCAATGTTAAAATTTCTTAAAGAGTATCGATCTGATCCGGTATACACTGACGTACCTGTTCCCCAGTTGGCTTGTGCTACTGCTTGAATGGTATTGGTAAAATTATAATAAACGGCTCCTGAAGCCTTAAGCGATTTGGTATCGTAATCTACCAGACTCTCTTCATTATAGCCTGTTCTGGATACATTTTGATCTGGAATGAGATTGGCTTTTAAGCCTACATAAAAAGGAAGATAATTTTGAACAGCTGGTCTCAATACCGAGGGTAATCCGGCTAAAAAGCGCGCTTGTTGGTTAGCATTTGGAATGGTAGCACCAAAGGCACCATCCATTAACGCCTTGATGTTTGGAATGGCACCACCTGAGCCCGCGTTTATACCTGCAATTGTTGCATTTTGCACGCTTATGGCCACGTTACGCATATTCTGACTTACCTCATCGCCATAAGAATTGATTCCATCGTAGTTAGTGTCGTTATTGCGATCGCCACCTTTTGGCGCTCTGGCATTACGGTCAAAATTAGAAAAGTTGCTTCCTATCCAATCTTTAGCCTGAAGAAACGAAAATGCTGCTTTTACACCGAATTTATTATTCCATGATTTGGCTACCCGAACATCCAGCTGACTGAACTGCTGCACACTGCTATTATCATCATTCACATGATTTACCCCTGTTTTAAACTGAAAGCTTGGTCCTTGATATTTAAAAGGATCTTTAGAAGTCATTAATAAAGTTCCATTAATCCCGCCAGCACCATACAGTGCCGAAGATGCTCCTGGTAAAAGCTCTACGTTATCAACATCCAACTCTGTGATGCCGACGATATTTCCGACCGAAAAGTTCAGTCCGGGTGCCTGATTATCCATTCCATCTATATATTGATTAAAACGCGTGTTTCCGTTAGAGTTAAAACCACGGGTATTGATGGATTTAAATGTTAAACTTTGCATGCTGGTTTCCACACCTTTCATATTGTTTAGCGCATCATAAAATGAAGGCGCGGCGATGTCTCTGATCGTGGCGGCGCTCATTCTTTCTATGGAAACCGGGGATTCTAAGATACGTTCTGGAGTTCTGGAGGCAGATACTACTACATCGCCACCCAAAACTACTGCAGTTTCCATTTCAATAACAATGGCGGAAGTAGTGGTTGTAATTTGCTGCTCTACCGAACCATAGCCTACATAAGATGCAACCAGGGTGAACGGGAGCTTCGCGGTAGTAGAAAAACTAAATGTGCCATTTGAAGTAGAGGCAGTTCCGCCAGACTGACCTTTAATGATAAGGCTTACTCCGGCAAGTCCTTCTTTGGATTGCCTGTCTTTAACGGTTCCACTTACCGTAATAGTTTGTGCCTGTACCGCTGAATGAATTGCGCATACAAATAACAACACATGGAAGACCTGTGTAAATATTCTGCTCATAAACGATTATTAATTTGGTTAGTTGTATTATTAGTTACCTAAACTTAAACTCTTTTTTCGAATAAAACAAATTATGTAAGCATAATAATTCAGTATTGAATTTATAATTTTGATTGACATTCAGTTTGTTGTATTTTGCAATCATTATAAATCATCAGTTACTTTAACACCGTAATTCTGAGATTTTTGCTAACCATGAAAAACAAATTAAAAGCGCTATTCTGCATTATCATACCGATAGGCCTGGCTTTCCTTTTCAATACCAAAATTGGGAGTGCACCACCGGTTTTAAAATTTTTAAATCCATTTATGGGTTTTTGGCAAAATGCCGAAAATAACCATTTTATGTTTAATCACAACGTGAAGATCAAAGGCGCGATTGATAAGATTGAAATTGATTTCGACGACCACATGGTTCCGCATATTTTCGCCCAGAACGACCATGATCTTTATTTAGCACAAGGCTATGTAACTGCCATGCATCGCCTTTGGCAAATGGATTTCCAAACCCGTTTTGCCGCGGGCAGAATTAGTGAAGTGGTGGTTTCAGAACCTGCGCGAGAAAGTGATCGCTATCAACGGAGAATGGGAATGGTTTACGGCGCAGAGAAGTCGCTAAAAGGGATGATGGTTGATCCAAAATCGAAAGAAATGATTCTGGCTTACACCGAAGGAATTAACGCCTATATTAAGACACTTTCTCATTCCAACTATCCGATCGAATATAAAATACTTGATTTTAAGCCAGAAAGCTGGACACCCCTAAAATGTGCTTTGCTATTGAAACAGATGTCGGCGGTGTTGGCTATGGGTTCTGACGAATTTTACATGACTAATATTTTGAAAAAGTTCGGCCCTGAAATCACCGCAAATTTATTTCCAGATTATCCTTATAAAGAAGACCCTATTATTCCGGTTGGCACAAAATGGAATTTTTCACCACTGCCGATTCCTAAAGCGCCAGAAAGTTTTACGGCGTCTCAAACGGGAGAAGTACGCACAAAAGAAAAAATAGAAGGTATCGGAAGCAACAACTGGGCATTATCAGGAAGCAAAACAGCTTCCGGGTTTCCAATTCTGGCTAACGATCCTCACCTGGAACTAAGCCTCCCATCTATTTGGTATCAGATTCAACTCCATGCACCTGGCGTAAATACCTATGGTGTTTCCCTCCCCGGCGCACCAGGAATTATTATTGGTTTCAATCAAAAAATTGCCTGGGGTGTAACCAATGTCGCTGCCGATGTACTTGACTTTTATCAGGTTAAATTTAAAGACAACTCACACAACGAATACTGGTACAATAATAAATGGAATAAAACCTCCAAACGATTGGAAGTAATTAAAATACGCGGAAGCAAAGATTTAATCGACACCGTTTATTACACGCATCAGGGGCCGGTGGTTTACCTTCAAAAGGCAAACTTTGCAAAAGCTGGAAATGTACCTGTGGGTGATGCACTTCGTTGGATTGCACACGATGAATCTAATGAGCTCATGACTTTTTATTACCTGAACCGCGGCAAAAATTATGATGACTACAAAAAAGCGCTCACTTATTACACCGCTCCAGCACAAAATTTCGTGTTTGCGAGTGTTGATAATGATATCGCCATTACGCCTAATGGGAAATTTCCATTGAAATGGAAAGATCAGGGTAAATTTATTTTAGATGGAACAGATCCTGCATACGATTGGCAGGGCTGGATTCCGGCGGCTCAAAATCCCACTGTAAAAAATCCATCAAGGGGTTTTGTCAGCTCTGCAAATCAATCTTCTACAGATCAAACTTACCCATATTACCTTAACTGGGAATTTGCTCCTTATGAACGCGGGAAAAGAATTAATGACCTGCTGGGCGCAATGAATAAAGCAACAATGGACAGTATCAGGCTGATGCAAATTGACAGCTACAGTATCCTCGCCCAAAACCTGCTACCTGCTGTACTCCCAATGCTTAATTATGATAACTTAAACGCCACTCAAAAAGAAGCTTTGAGCTATTTAAGTAAATGGAATAAGCGTTATGATGCTGACGAAATTGGTGCGAGCGTTTTTGAAATCTGGACTAAACGACTGGCTTTTGATATCTGGGATGATGAATTTACGGTAAAGGGAGTGCCGATGCGCTATCCGTCGAGAGACCGCACCGTTGAAATGATTTTGAAAGAACCAACGGCTAGCTGGTATGATAATATAAATACCAGCAAAAAGGAATCGCTTTCAGATTTGGTGAATGAAGCTTTTAAATATAGCTGCGATAGTCTGGAACGTAGATTTGGCCCGATCAACAAAGATTGGCGATGGTCTAACGTGAAACAAACAAATGTGCCGCACCTGGCAAAAATACCCGGTTTCGGTTCTAAGGTATTACAAATTGGCGGAGCAAAGAGTACCATCAATGCCATCAGCGAAACCAATGGCCCTTCCTGGAGGATGGTGATTGAGCTTGGGAAAACCCCAAAAGGCCATGGTGTTTATCCTGGTGGTCAATCTGGAAATCCCGGAAGTAAGTTTTATGACAACATGATCGATACCTGGGCAAGCGGCCAGCTTTACGATTTGTTTTATATGCAAACGCCAGATGATCAATCTGGTAAAATTATCTCTCGTTTAAAAATTTCTAAATAATTAAAATGGTTTTCATTGTTATTGCTATCATCTGCTTCCTTTTTCAAATGATTGCGCCCTGGTGGGTAATCATCGTGGTTGCTTTTGCTACCTGCGGCATTATTGGTAAAACAGGTAAAATTGCTTTCTGGCAATCTTTTTTCGCAATCTTCTTACTGTGGATCGGCTATGCCTTATTTAAAAGTTTACCGAATGATAATTTGCTGGCAGGTAGGGTGGCAGTAATGACAGGCGTTAAAATATGGTGGATTTTATTATTGGTTACAGGATTAATTAGCGGCTTGGCTGCTGGGATTAGTGGTTATTGCGGTTATCAGTTTAGAATGGCTATGCTTGCCAAAAAAACTGACGATAAAATAGCATAAGGCTTCGTACTTTTGTGGAGTGAATTCAATATCAAAAGACATCTTTTCGATCGATGATGAAAAGGCATTTCAAGCACAAGCGCTAGATACTTTTAAATTTCAGGCAAAAAACTGTCAGGTTTATAAGGAATATATCCATCACTTAAAAATCGCTGTTGATCAAGTATCCAGCATCAAACAAATCCCATTTCTGCCTATTGGATTTTTCAAAACGCACTCGGTTTTAAGCAGGCAAGAACCGATCGAGATCACTTTTAGCAGTTCCGGCACAACTGGAATGGTACAAAGCAGCCATCACGTAACTGACGTAGCGCTATATGAACAAAGTTACCTTTGCGCTTTCGAGCAGTTTTATGGTCGAGTGTCTGATTATTGTTTCCTGGCCTTACTTCCCTCCTATCAACAGCGAGCAGGTTCGTCTTTAATTTATATGGTTAACGATTTGATAGCCAAAAGTGGCCATCCGCAAAGCGGATATTTTCTTGAGAACCACGATGATCTTTTACATACTTTAACCGATCTTAAAAGTAAAAAACAACCTACTGTTCTTATTGGCGTTACTTATGCCTTATTGGATTTTATTGAAAAATTCGATCTTCATTTCCCTGAGCTAATTGTAATGGAAACTGGCGGAATGAAAGGGAAACGAAAGGAAATGGTTAGGGAGGAACTTCATGAGCAACTTACCAAAGGATTTGGCGTGCCAGCAATTCATAGCGAATATGGAATGACGGAATTACTATCTCAGGCATATTCTTTGGGAGAAGGAGTTTTCCAATGTCCGGGATGGATGAGGATACTCATTCGCGATACCAATGATCCTTTAACTTTGATTCCGGAAGGTAGAACTGGAGGAATTAATGTGATCGACCTCGCAAATATCAATTCCTGTTCATTTATTGCCACTCAGGATTTGGGCAGAATTAAACTGGAAGGAAATTTTGAGGTGCTCGGCAGGTTTGATAATGCAGATATCAGAGGCTGTAATTTGCTTGTGCAATAAGCTCTTCAAACAGTGCATTGAAATTAAAAGTGCTTTAATAAAACTATAGAAACCAAATTTGCTAAAACAATTCTAAGCTAAAAACGATTATTTAAGACAAAACTTAAACTATGAAAAATATTTTTTTAGCAGCACTAACGGTTACCGGTTTATTCGTAGCCGCATGCAATGGAAAACAAGCCGATCAGGAAAATGCAGATAGCACTATGACTTATACAGACACTAACAAAGTTGATACTGTTACAAGAGACACTGCCAAAGGGCAAATGCTGGCTGATTCAATATCAAACACTCCAGCTGATGCCAAGCATTAAACTCACCGTATATAAATAAAAAAGACTCAATTTTCATTGAGTCTTTTTTGCTAAATCCTTATTTTATTCTGCAATGAGCAGGAAGTAATTCTTCTTTCCTTTTTGTACAACAATGAATTTATCATTGATCAAATGATCGCTATTGAAAATTTGGGCCATGTCTGCCACTTTTTCTTTATTTACGGCCACGCCACCACCCTGGATGGTTTTCTTGGCTTCTCCTTTTGACGGAAAAATCGTTGATTTCTCTGCCAGCAGACTTGCTGCATCAATACCGGTTTTTAGTTCCGTGGCAGAGATTCTATATTGTGGAATGCCTTCAAAGATATCCAAAACCTGATCTGCAGACAAACCACTTAAAAATGCAAGTGAACCGTTTCCAAATAAAAATTCGGAGGTTTTAATGGCAGTTTCAAGTGCTTCTAACGAGTGCGTTTTAATGGTGATATCTTCAGCCAGCGCCTTTTGCAAAATACGCAAATGCGGCGCAGTATCATGTTCCGCTTCTAGCGCTTCAATTTCCTGCTGCGTTTTTAGAGTGAAAATCCGAATCCATTTTTTTACATCATCATCCGATGCATTTAACCAAAACTGATAGAATTTGAATGGAGATGTTTTTGCAGGATCTAACCAAACGGCGCCACTTTCCGTTTTACCAAATTTGGTTCCATCTGCTTTTTTAATAAGTTGAGTGGTAATTGCATAAGCAGTTCCTGCATCTTTTCTTCTAATAAGTTCGGTGCCGGTAACAATATTACCCCACTGATCTGATCCACCCATTTGAACCACGCAGTTTTCATTTTTCCATAAATGATAAAAGTCGTATCCTTGAATTAACTGATAGCAAAACTCGGTAAACGATAGGCCCGAATCCCCTTCTAAACGTCTTTTAACGCTATCTTTTGCCATCATGTAATTTACCGTAATGTGTTTACCCACATCCCTGATAAAAGTAAAAAGATTCATGTCCTTAAACCAATCGGCATTATTTACCATCACAGCGCCATTTCCACCTTCTTCAAATTTTAAGAATTTAGAAAGTTGTGTCTTCATCCCTTTCAGGTTATGCTCAATCATTTCCGGTGTTTGCAGGTTGCGCTCATCCGATTTACCAGAAGGATCACCAACCATACCTGTAGCACCCCCAACCAATGCAAAAGGTTTATGTCCTGCATTCTGGAAGTGAATTAAAGTCATGATTTGTGTCAAGTGACCAACATGAAGGGAATCAGCCGTAGGATCAAAACCGATATAACCGGAAGTCATGCCTTCGTTTAGCTTTTCTTCAGTATTCGGCATAATATCATGCAGCATGCCGCGCCACCTCAACTCTTCAACAAAATTCGTCATTGTATAAGCAATTTAATTCTAGTGCGTGCAAAGATAAAATTTTCACTTACTTTAATGCAAATTACTTGCTGAGGCAAACCAGCTTTTGAAATCTGTTTTAGCTGTATCGAAATCCTGATGACCAATCAGGCATTCTAGCATAGCATCACTCCTGATCGACTGATTTGGGATTCCGGCATTATTTAACCAATTATCGCACATCATTTTTATGAGCGATAGTTCCTCTTCTTCAGTCGCATCCATATCCATTGCATTCAAAGCAGCATACGCTTCCTTTGTGATTCCAGCAGGCAAATCCCAGTATTTTCCATTTGAATCATTAATTAATATTGGACGGAGCACAGGATTCATCCGAATGAAATCAACTGGTTTCGCTGGCATGGAAGCATTTAGAATCATGTAAGCTACAAAGGCAGCAGTATCTGGCGGATCATTTAAAATGCTCGTACTCATTTTTTGAATATCCCTGATTAGGCCAGGTTCTTCATATTTTGCTTTGAGCGCTGCGTATTTAACCGGCCTGTTCTCATCATACTGCAATTGAACAACTGAGCCAGTACCGATAGATAACACCTGAACTGGTCCGATGCTATACTGATCGCGGTTGCAAAGCACTTCGGTTACAGCAGCCAGTACCGGATTATTATTGCCGGTTACGCCACCATCCCAATAATATTTCATTTTATCATTCACCTTAAACATGGCAGGCTCATTAAAATAGTTTACTGGTGCAGTACTTGATGCATGAATAGCATCTACCAAAGTTAGCTTACCTGCTGCTTCCGCAACTGAATCGCTAAGTTTCTGTGCTATCCTCACTGTAGCGGCAAGGCTGTTATTGTCAGATCGAAACAGCTCGGCCCGGTTGCGGTAATAGTCATAGCCGATGATGAGGAACTGTGTTTTTATTTCCCCTTTCACCGCAACATAAGATGGTACTTGTGTCAGGTCTATTGCAGCAATTCCTGGCAAGATTTCCTTTAAGGCCATATGTTTTCTTTTGGTGGCGTATTTAGCACCAATTTTAAAAATCCTTGCAACACTGGAAAGGAGACTTTTTTCCCAGAAACTTAATTTAGAAAACACTTTGCTTCTGATTTTTTCATCCTCAAAAATCTTTTCTATCTCAGATAAGCTAAGATTTTCAGCAAGCGCAGCAGCAACCAAACTTCCACCACTATTGGCTGCAACCAAATCGAAGTAACTCAACACTTCATGTCCGGAAGCATCTGGATTATTAAAGGTTTCAGCAAATAGTTTTCGCAAGCATTTCACTTGGGTAAGGGCCCAGGTGCCACCGCCATCTAGCGCGAGAATTCGATATGGTTTGAGATTTTGCATTGTCTTTTGTGGTGATTGTGTAGTACAACAAATTACGAAAGAATAAAGATTACAACGATACCTTTTTGCAGAGATATTTTGCATAACTAAAGAAAATATTACCTTGCAGCATGAACTTCCTATCCCATTATTATTTTGATAAATTAACACAGGATGCCAATGTGGTAATGGGAACGGTCTTGCCTGATCTGATTAAAAATGCCTCGAAAGAAGCAAATCTTTATCCACAGAAAAATGAGTTTCTTTTTAAAGGTAATCCAGATGAAGAAAACCTCCTCAAAGGATGGAAAAGGCACCTGGCCGTTGACTTACATTTCCATTCCTCTCTTTTCTTTCTGGAAAAAACAGCCGTATTAAAAGAGCTGATCAAACCCATTGTAGTGGATACGTTAGTTCGTCCATCATTTTTAGCACACATTGGTTTAGAATTACTGCTGGATCATTTATTAATTGAGCATAACCTGATTCAGGTAAATGGATTTTATGATAAGCTGATCGCTGTTAATCGAAATTCGTTAGCCGACTTTCTGGAACATTGCGGTCTTAAAAACCAGGCTGTTTTTGAAAAGTTCCTCGAAAGTTTCATCAGCAGCAAATATTTATTGAGCTATCAAAAACTGGATAATATCAGTTATGCTTTAAACAGAATCTGTATGCGCCTTTGGCCTGAAACACTAAATGAATTTCAACTGCAGGAACTTACTTTTCAACTTGGAATTTTCAAACCGCTACTGGAAGAAGATTTCATGAATATATTTGATGATATTGAAAATAAGCTGACATAAAAACCTAAATACACCTCACTAACTTTGTAATTTGAAAGTTACACTTTCAAATTACAAGGTTATGATTGAAAGACTAATTAAACAAAAAATCATCACAGGATTAAAAAGTATTCCAATCGTAGCGCTTTTAGGGCCTAGGCAAGTAGGTAAAACCACACTTGCATTTCAAATTTCCGGAGAATTCTCCAAGAAAAAGACAAGCTATTTAGCTCTTGAATTGGATACTGATATCAATAAACTACAAGGCCCTGAAAGTTATCTGAAAAGATTCGAAAATGTATTTTGATTATTGATGAAGTGCAACCGAAGCCGGATCTATTTCCAAATTTAAGAGGGATTGTGGATCTACGGAGGCGTGCAGGCGAACAAGCCGGTCATTTTCTTTTGTTGGGTTCAGCATCGAGAGACCTTTTGCAACTCTCATCAGAAACATTTAGCCGGAAGAATCAGATATATTGAACTTACGCCATTTAATGCCCTGGAAATTTACAATAATGATCGATTGGGTTTTAATATAGAAAAGCTATGGTTAGGGGTGGTTTTTCAGAAAGCTTTATTGCCCTGGATGCCGAGGAAAGCTGGAATGGCTAAATGATTTTATTTCTACCTATGTACAACGTGATATTCCCCTGATGGGACCAAGCATCCCGGAAAACCGATTAAAAACATTCTGGTCTATGCTGGCACACTTTAATGGGCAGCAAGTAATTTATACTGATTTCGCTAAAAGCCTGGAAGTGAGCTATCAAAAGTTGAAGCTATATCTGGATGTGTTAACTGATTTTTACTGGTAAGACAATTGCAGCCATGGGCAGGGAACACAAAAAAAAGACTGGTAAAATATACATTCGCGATACTGGTATTCTTCATAATTTACTCAATATATCCAGTCTGGATGATCTGCTCGGTCACCCTGCTTTAGGTACCAGTTGGGAGGGCTTTGTAGTGGAAAATATTATTAGTCAGTTATCCAGTAAATGGCAATACAGTTATTATAGATCGGCCACACAATCAGAAATTGATCCTGTTTTGGAAGGTCCGAATCTTAAAATTTGGGCGGTTGAGGTGAAAAGATCTGCATCACCAAAAATTACAAAAGGCTTTCATATAGCCTGTGAAGATATTGGTGCAACAGAAAAATTTGTTGTCTATTCCGGTACAGAACGGTATCCTCTTCCAAATAATACTGAAGAAATTGGTTTAATTGACTCTCTTCAGCTGTTAAATAAAAAACCAATCAGGATCCGGCTTGAGAATATTGGTAATTTATTCTAGCAAATATTAGCTACCGTACTAGCGGTATAAAGTAGTAATAGCCGAATTATTTCTGCCAGCTTTTTGTTTGTCAAAACATAAAAGCAAGTTAACCTTTTTTATCTTTGTATTATGTCGCTGTTTAGAATTAAAGAAGAAATGGATGCGCTGGTTGCCGAACTTAACCAGCACAATTATAATTATTATGTGTTGGCCATGCCGACTATCGGCGATTTTGAATTCGATAAAAAGCTAAAGCAGCTGACAGAGTTAGAGTTAGCAAATCCAGATTTTGCTGATCCCAACTCCCCTACTCAACGTGTTGGAGGTGATATCACCAAAATCTTCATCACTGTTCAGCACAAATACCCGATGCTTTCACTGGGCAATACCTATAATGAACAGGATCTCCGCGACTTCGATGAGCGGATTCGTAAAGCCATAGGTGATAATTTTGAATACGTTTGTGAGTTAAAATTCGATGGTTTATCAATGAGTTTAACCTATGAAAATGGAAAATTAGTTAGAGCGGTAACCCGTGGTGATGGCACTAAAGGGGATGATGTAACCAATAACGTAAAAACCATTCATACTATTCCGCATCAAATCAAAACGGATCAGGCACCGGAACATTTTGAAATTCGTGGCGAAATTTTTATGCATAAGGCTGCCTTCTTACGCCTGAATGCTGCGCGTGAAGAACTTGGCGAAATTCCTTATGCTAATCCAAGAAACTTTGCATCCGGAACCATCAAAATGCAAGACAGTAAAGAAGTAGCGAAACGGCCGCTGGATGGATTTATCTACTTTTTATACACGGATAAAAATGAGTTTAAAAACCATTGGGAAAGCTTGGAGGCTGTGAAAAGCTGGGGGTTTCAGGTGTGCGAGCATAACCGTTTGGTTTCAAACATTGATCAAGTACTGGCTTTTATTCACCACTGGGAAAACGAGCGTTTCAAGTTAAGCTACGATATTGATGGTATTGTAATCAAAGTTAACAACTATGCACAACAGCAGGAATTAGGCTTTACAGCAAAATCTCCCCGTTGGGCAATATCTTATAAATATAAAGCGGCTGAGGTAGAAACAATTTTAGATAAAGTAACATACCAGGTGGGGCGTACCGGAGCGGTTACACCAGTTGCAAACCTTAAACCTGTTCTGTTGGCAGGTACTACAGTAAAAAGAGCCACGTTGCACAATGCCAACGAAATTGAAAGACTAGATTTGCATGAGGGCGATTCTGTTTTTGTGGAGAAGGGCGGAGAAATTATTCCTAAAATAATCAAGGTAAATATTGATAAACGTTTGCCAGATGCTAAAAAAGTCCACTATCTGCATAACTGCCCGGAGTGTGGCACTGAGTTGATTAGAAAAGAAGGTGAAGCGGTTCACTATTGTACAAACGACGAAGGCTGTCCTCCACAGATTGTGGGAAAAATACAACATTTTATTTCCCGTAAGGCCATGAATATTGATGGATTGGGTGATGAAACCATTGAAACCTTTTATAGACATGGCTTGGTAAATCACATTAGCGATTTATATACCTTGTATCAAAAATCTGATCAGTTGAAAGGGCTTGATCGTTTTGGCGAACGCTCAATCGAAAACATGCTGATGGGGATTGAAAAATCAAAAGACATGTCCTTTGAGAAGGTTCTTTTTGGTTTAGGAATCCGCTATGTAGGCGAAACTGTAGCAAAGAAACTGGCTGCCGGCGTAAAAAACATTGATAGGCTTTCTAAAGCAACGGTTGAAGAATTGACTGCCATTGACGAGATTGGACAACGGATTGCTGAGAGTATTGTTGAGTACTTCGCAAAAAAAGAGCATTTGGAGCAAATAGAATTACTAAAATTGGCGAAATTGCACTTTGAAATTGAAGAAAAGCTAATTGAATTAGCGAGTGATAAACTTATTGGAAAAACATTCGTAATTTCGGGCGTTTTTGAAAACTATAGTCGCGATGAACTCAAAGATATGATTGAAGCCAACGGTGGTAAAATATTAAGTGGAATATCAGGCAAACTGAATTATCTCGTTGCCGGCGACAATATGGGGCCATCGAAACTGGAAAAGGCAACTAAGTTAAAAGTTCCGATCATCACAGATGAAATGCTTTTAGAAATGCTAAACTAAAAATGAATAAATGATAGATTTAGTGAGCGGCAGAATGTGAGCATTCGATCAATCTCTCATACAAAATTCAATAATTACAATATATAATGAACAAATTTCAGGGTACTGGTGTAGCATTGGTTACACCTTTCAATGCAGATGGATCGGTTGATTATAACGGCTTAAAAAACCTGATTAATCATTTGATCGACGGAGGGATAGATTACCTCGTTTCTTTAGGTACAACCGGCGAAACCGCTACGATGACCAAGGATGAGAAGAAGAAGGTGTGGGCATATACTGCTGAAATTAACAACAATCGTTTACCGTTAGTTGCCGGAATTGGTGGCAATAATACGCTTGCCGTTGGAGAAGATATTAAAGCTTTTGATGCCACAGGTTACAGTGCAATCTTATCGGTAAGCCCTTATTATAACAAACCAACACAAGAGGGGATTTATCAGCATTACAAATATCTTGCGGAAGTTTCTCCTTTAGACCTCATTCTTTATAACGTGCCTGGACGCACCATGAGCAACATGTCTCCGGAAACAACTTGCAGACTGGCGCATGATTTCAAAAATATCATCGCAACTAAAGAAGCTTCAGGAAGTTTTGATCAGTTTAACCAGATTATGCGGGATAAACCGGAAGACTTTCTGCTAATTTCTGGTGATGACCCGATTACGTTACCCATGATTGCCTTAGGTGCAGCCGGAATTATTTCGGTAGTTGCCAATGCGATACCGAAACAGTTTTCTGATATGGTAAAGCAATGTTTAGCCGGCGATTTTAAAGGCGCTGTTCCGGCACACTTGGGCTTAGTTGAATTTACGCGTTTGGCGTTCGCCGAAGGAAATCCGGCAGGAATTAAAGCTGCCCTTAAACATTTAGGGGTTTGCGGCGACACGGTTAGATTACCACTCATTAAAGCATCATCTGATTTAGAAAAATCAATTATGAATGAAATTGAAAAGATCTCTCAATTAGCGTAGCTCGAAATAGACGCGCTAGAATAATAGTATTTATTTTTACCAAGAAACAGGTTAACGTTTGCATATCTTCGCAACAGTTAACCTGTTTTTTTTTAAAAAGTATTTTAAATGTTACCTCATCTATTCCCCTTATAACGAGCAAGATGAACCATATAATAGTTATTCTCTTTGTTTTTGTTTAATATTCCTTAAAAGAATAATTTGTAGGCATAAAAATGAATATAAAATTCTACACACAAATTAAACATAAGATGAAAAAACTATTATTAATGTGCCTATTGGCAGCAACGCTAATGGGCTGTAATGTAACTCCACATTACGAACTTAAATTTTCTATTGGCATGACTGAAGAGGAATTTAAAAACCTTAAGCGATCTGCCGTTCAAGTTTATGGAGATGAGCGTAATATACTTATCTATAGAACCTATAATGACATGAACGAACACTTCAAGTTTTTCCGTTTCACAAACCAAAAACTGGTACAATTTAGTGAAGGGATTTATGCTGATGACTATAAGCTTTTGTCCCTGAATTAACAAAAAAACCTGCCTCAGAATTCATCAGGGGCAGGTTTATTAACTATTTAAATACTTCTTTAATCTTTATTTTTTGCTTCCTGTACTTCCAAACGAATGGCCTGGGCTAAGTTTTTTAAATCCTGCATACCTTTACGCACACGTGTACCAGCAGCACTGTTGCCTTTACTATAAAACTTATCCGCGTCAGCTTCTAAAGCTGCAACTAAACTTTTCACTTCTTCAAATTTTTTCATTTTTTAGTACTCCTATAATTTTAAAGGTTTGATTGTTAATTACCTAACTCTAATTTAAACGGTTTAGTGGATAAACAAAAATATAAATAGAGAAAAATAGCCTTTAAGACTACTTTTTAAAATTGTTAGCATCAGTCCACACCCAAATTTCGTTAAAAGACTCGCTTGCTAATCCTTAAAGCAATAAAATGGCCTTTGTAACCTTTTTGTGCAGGTAGCAATTCGGAGCATATTGTTTCCTTAAAACGCTAGTTAAACAAAATGTGGGGGAATTTTAAGCCATGAAAGCTAAAGCCTTTCACAAGCTGAAATAGTGAGTAACTACCTTCTATGTTGACAACGTAAGATTTGTACCATCATTTCAATTCGTAATGCTCAAATTACCGAACAAAAAAGCCAATCATTATCATGATTGGCTCTTGTATTTTAAGGAACTTTAACTACGCAGTAGCAAACTGATTCTCTTTATAGTAACCGTTTTGTAGCTTCTCAGAAACTTCACTGAAAGCATCTAAAGTACGTTGTACATCTTCTAATGTATGTACTGCAGTTGGAATCAAACGCAACTCGATCATTCCTTTAGGAATTACCGGATAAACAACAATAGAACAGAAAATGCTATAATTTTCGCGTAAATCAAAAGTAATAGCTGTAGCATCCGTTAATTCTCCTTTTAAGAAAACCGGCGTTACAACAGAATTGGTTACGCCTAAATCGAAGCCTCTTTCACGCAGACCTTTTTGCAAGGTCATTGCTATTTCCCATAACTTATCTTTAAGCTCCGGTTTGTTTTTTAATAACTCTAAACGTTTGATTAAACCTTTCACCATTGGCATTGGTAATGCTTTGGCAAATGTTTGAGAACGCATATTATACCTTAAGAAGTTAGTGATCTCTTCTGTAGATGCAACGAATGCTCCAATACCCGCCATTGATTTTGCAAAAGTACCAAAGTAAACATCTATCCCTTCAATACATTCCTGTGCTTCGTGCGTACCGGCACCCGTCTTACCCATAGTTCCAAAGCCATGAGCATCATCAACCAGGATCCTGAATTCAAAATCATTTTTAAGTTCAACGATTTCTTTTAACTTTCCTTGTGCACCGCTCATTCCGAAAACACCTTCAGTAATCAAAAGGATACCGCCGCCAGATTCTTTAGTTAGCTTGGTAGCACGTTCCAATTGCTTACGGGCGCTATCGATATCGTTGTGTTGATACACAAATCTTTTCCCCATATGCAAACGTAAACCATCAATAATACAGGCGTGAGATTCTGCATCATAAACAATTACATCATTTCTATCTACTAAAGTATCTATGATCGATACCATACCCTGATACCCATAATTCAATAAAAATGCATCAGGCTTGCCTACAAATTCGGCAAGTTCTTGCTCCAGTTGTTCGTGATACTTAGAGTTACCGCTCATCATTCTGGCGCCCATTGGGTAAGCCATACCGAATTCTGCTGCCGCATCTGCATCTGCCTTTCTAACCTCCGGATGATTGGCTAAACCCAAATAGTTATTTAAGCTCCAAACCAAATGCTCTTTTCCTTTAAATTGCATGTGCGGTGCAATTTCTCCCTCTAATTTTGGAAATGAGAAATACCCATGAGACCATTTCTGGTGTTGACCAAGTGGCCCCATGTGCTTTGCTATTTTATCAAATATATCCAATGTAATATGTTTTTATTGTACTGAAATTGTTGCGAATTTACGGTTTATTAGGCTTAAAATCAACAGTTTTAGTCCTTTGCTTGTCAATTAACTTTTTTTAACTCCTTTAACAATAGAGGATCAAAAAATTTATGCCTCTGACCAGCCGCTATTATGCTAAAAAAGCCCTCGATGTTGATCGGGGGCTTTAAAATTATATCTGGGTTGACTTAGTCAACATTATCATGTAAGAAAGAGTTGTTCGGTCTGATTTCCGTACCGCCATCCTGATCGTTACTTAAAGTGAAACGACTTACTTGCGACTCAGATGAGTGCTGAACTTGCTGTAATTGCATTTGCTTACGCTTATAAGCAGGCTCGTTTTCTAATTCCTGCAATCCGTTTGTGGTACGCAACTTCATACTTAAATCTTTCAAGCGTAAAATACGCTCTTTAGATTTTTTCAATTGCTCTTCCATAGACTCATCGCTCTTGTCATCATCTAAACCTACTACTGGCATTTCTGGCTCTGGAGTTGCTTCAGCAACAGGAGTTTCAAAAACATAGTTCGGTTCAGCTAACTTTACTTCAAACTCAAATCCGGTTTCTTTAGGCTCTTCCATCTGCGGCTCTTCTTCGATCAGTGTATGACGAACAATGTGCGTATCTGGCTCCTGAACACGTTGGTGCTCTGGCTTATTGAACATTCCACCGAAAAGATCTGCCTGAGAAACTTCTTCTTTAGCTTTTAATACCGGCTCGTAAGACGGATCTACTTTAGGCTGAATGAAAGAATTTACTGGTTCAATAGGACGAACTAATGGTGCTTCCTCTGGCGTTAATAATGATATTTTCTTTTTATTTTTTTCTTCGTGAACACGCTCTTCTGATGTCTGGAAACCTGTTGCAATAATGGTAACCGATAATTTATCTTCCAAAGACTCATCAGTACAGTTACCCCAGATTAAATCTGCAGATAAACCTGCTTTATCCTGAATGTAGTCCGTAATGATCGAAACCTCATCCATGGTTACCTCGCGAAGACCAGAACTGATGTTTAATAGAATATAACGGGCACCTTCAATCTCATTATCTTTCAATAACGGAGATGCTAAAGCGCCTTCAACAGCTTCTAAAGCACGGTCTTCGCCATCAGCTGAATGGCTACCCATGATGGCCACACCGCTATCTTTCATCACGGTACGCACATCTTTAAAATCCACGTTGATATATCCCGGAACTGTGATGATTTCTGCGATACCCTTTGCAGCGGTTGTTAAAATATCATCTGCCTGGCCAAATGCAGAACCTAATGTTAAGTTTCCGAAAATCTCGCGCAGTCTATCGTTAGAAATCACTAAATATGAATCAACATATTTCTTAAGTTCTTCCATTCCTTCGTCGGCCTGAAGACGGCGTCTTTTTCCTTCGAAAGAAAACGGAGTAGTAATGATGGCAACAGTTAAGATATCAAGTTCTTTTGCAGCTTTAGCAATAATAGGCGAAGCTCCTGTACCAGTACCACCACCCATTCCAGCTGTAATGAAAAGCATTTTGGTTGTGCTACCTAACATTGCCTTAATATCATCTATATTTTCTATAGCTGAGTTTTTACCAACCTCAGGAATAGAACCAGCACCCATTCCTTCGGTTAAACTAGCGCCTAATTGTACCTTGTTAGGTATAGGACTAGATTCCAAAGCCTGGGCATCTGTATTACAAATAATAAAATCCACACCAGTAATACCCGACAGGTACATATGGTTCACTGCGTTGCCGCCACCGCCTCCAACACCAATTACCTTGATAATTGAAGACTTATCTTTTAACATTTCGAACTGCATATCTTTATGAATCAGTTGTTTAAAAATTTTTAAATTCTGTTCATTACTCAATGTAATATTAACACTTTTTCAACATAGGTTTTCCACATTTGTTAAGAATGTGGAAAACTCCTTTTTTGTTGAAAAGTTTTAGCTTTTCAAGTAATCTTCGTCGCTTACATTCATATCATCCTGAATGAAAGTCTTCGTTTTTGCTAATAATTTATCGAACAAACCTGGTCCGCGTTTATCTTTCTCTTTAATAGTTTTTGGTTTCTCTACAAAAACTCCTGGTTGTTTCATTTCCTCAATCAGCTCTTCTGCTTTCTGGATTCCTTTGATCAACAGCCCAACACTGGTTGCATACATTGGGCTTTTAAGATCGTCGTAAATGGTTTTAGGCATATCTTCGTATTTTGATAAATGCTCATTTGGATAACCAATTCTGCAATCTAATCCTGTAACATACTCTACTGCTTGAGAAAGGTGTTTTAACAAGGCTCCACCACCGGTAATAACAATACCACCAATTAATTTTTTCTCGTATCCTGAAGATTTGATCTCATAGTAAACGTGTTCAATGATCTCCTCCATTCTTGCCTGTATTACATAAGCAAGATTTTTAACAGAGATTTCTTTTGGCTCGCGGCCACGTAAACCTGGTACGCAAATAATTTCGTTTTCTTTGTTCTCCTCAGCAAGTGCAGAACCGAAACGCGTTTTCAATAACTCAGCTTGATTACGCATAACAGAGCAGCCCTCTCTGATATCTTCCGTAACGCTATTTCCACCAAAAGGAATTACAGCCGTATGGCGAATAATGCCCTCATGGAAAATTGCAATATCAGTTGTACCCCCACCAATATCTACCAATGCAATTCCCGCTTCTTTCTCTTCCTCGCTCAACACCGATTCAGAAGACGCCAATGGCTCAAGAATCAGATCCTGAGTTTGTAAACCTGCATTGTTTACACATTTAATAATATTCTTTACTGCCGTAACCTGACCAGAAATAATATGGAAGTTGGCTTCAAGGCGCACGCCTGCCATACCAATCGGATCTTTGATTCCCGGTTCGTTATCAATGGTAAATTCTTGCGGTAATACGTGGATAATTTCTTCTCCAGGAGGCATTACCAGTTTAAACATATCATCAATCAACTTATCGATATCTTTTTTACCAATCTCGTTGTTTAATTCTCTTCTTGTTAAAATTCCTCTATGCTGCAAGCTCTTAATGTGCTGACCAGCAATTCCCACATTTACCACCTGTATTTCTACATTGGATTGTCCGCTGGCAACCTCAACTGCCTGCACAATGCCCTGTACCGTTTTTTGAATGTTAGAAACTACGCCACGTGTCACCCCCGCCGATTCTGCCTTGCCAATTCCTAAGATTTCTATCTTACCGTGTTGTGTCCTGCGACCAACGATAACACATATTTTTGTAGTACCGATATCTAATCCTACTACAATGGGCGACTGACTGGTAAATTTTGCCTTGTCCATATTTGTTAATTTTGCTGAGTTTTATATTGTTTTTCTAGGGCT
>JAZBLB010000028.1:0-74708 GCA_037032985.1 Bacteroidota bacterium | reverse complement strand
GGGATAACAACCGAAGCTGCTATCCCTTAACTCATAAAAAAGTATTTGGCAAATATCTACCAGTAAACGCTATAAAGCGCCACCAACATTCCGATAATAATCAAAGTTCCAACTGCGAAACTTGTGGTGGTTTTAAACATTTTAACATCAATATCCAGGCCTTTCGGATTAACACCTTTTCTATTCTCAAATAAACTGATGATTACCATCCCAATGATACAGAAAACAAATACAAAGCCCATTCGATCAAGGAAAGGAATTTCATAAATACCGGCTGAATTTTTTACCGCGAAGCCTGCGCCAGATAGCCAAGACAGATCTGTTAGGTTCGGTAAAGCTTTCAACAATAACGACATTCCGAAACCACCAATTGTAGCAAATAATGCCGCGTTTGAAGTAGTTCTTTTCCAAAAGAAACCTAAAATAAACATGGCGAAAATACCTGGGGAAACAAAACCGGTATACTCCTGAATATATTGGAATCCACCTTTTTTATCGATCCCCAAATGAGGTGCAATTAATACACCTAAAATCATGGCCACGATTATACAGATTTTTCCGGTTAAAACCAGGTTCTTCTCAGAAGCCTCCGGATTGATCACTTTCTTGTAAATATCAAGCGTAAAAATAGTTGCGATACTATTTGCCTTACCTGCTAAAGAAGCTACTACTGCTGCCGTTAGGGCGGCAAATGATAATCCTTTTAATCCTGCCGGAAGCAAATTCAATAGTACCGGATAAGCGCGATCTGGATTAACAGAACCACCTTGTAACATTTCGGTTTGGAAAGCACCGTCTTTATAAAGGACATAGGCCGCTATACCTGGAAGTACCACAATAATTGGCATTAATAGTTTCAAGAAAGCAGCAAATAATAAACCGCCCCTTGCTGTATTTAAATCCGCACCAAGAGCACGCTGTGTGATGTATTGATTACAACCCCAATAGTTTAAATTTACGATCCACATTCCACCAATCAGCACGCTTAAACCTGGTAAATCGATATAATTTTCATTATCAGGCTTTAAAATCATTTGGAAATGCTCCGAAGCTTTAGTGGTCATTAAACTATAACCTTCAAAAATGCCTGTCGTTCCATAGTGACTCGAAACCAGGTTTAAAGCCAGATAAGTTGTAGCTAAACCACCTAGAATTAAAAAGAATACCTGAATTACATCGGTATATCCAATTACCTTCATCCCACCAAGGGTGATAATAATGGCGAAAGCGGCGATGGCGTACATACAAAGCTCTAGGTTGAAACCTGAGATACTGCTTACTGCCAAGGCGCCTAAATAGAGGATAGAGGTTAGATTAACCACCACATAAAGTAAAAGCCAGAACACCGCCATAATCATGGCTACGGTACCATTGTAGCGCTGATGTAAAAACTGCGGCATCGTGGCAATTTTGTTTTTGAGGTAAACCGGGATGAAGAATACCGCAACCACGATGAGCGTTAAACTTCCCATCCATTCGTAAGTTGCAATGGCAAGCCCCATTTTGAAACCAGAGCCACTCATTCCTATAAATTGCTCTGCAGATATGTTCGAGGCAATTAGAGAAGCACCAATCGCCCACCAGGTAAGCGATCCCTCGGCTAAAAAGTAATCTTTAGAGCCTGTTGATACAGATTTTTTCTTATTGTATATGTAGAGGCCATAGGCAGCTACGATAACAAAGTACACCGCGAAAACGATGTAATCTTTCGTATCGAGAATATTATTTTTCATTCAGTTATTTATTTAGGTATTATTTTAAGCGCTTTGCAGAATCAATTATTGTTAAGCGATGAGTTCAGATCCATTATCAGTTTCTACAATATAGGCATCGAGTGTTAAGCCAAATGCTTTCGAATAAAGCGTACTAATTTCTGAGATTAAAGAATCAATTTCTTCATCTTTAACGATATTGATGGTACAACCCCCAAATCCACCACCCATCATGCGGGCCCCAGGTACAAAATCAAGATTTTTCACGTAGTCAACCAAAAAGTCGAGTTCCTGGCAACTTACTTCGTAATCCTTACTTAAGCCGTCGTGCGTAGCGAACATTAACTTACCCAACGCCACTAAATCACCTTGTTTAAGCGATTGCGCTGCCTGCTGAATTCTTGAAATTTCTTCGACAACGAATTTACATTTTTGAAAAACTTCGGCATCTCTTGTTTCCACATGTTCTTTCAGCATGTCTACAGTAGCATCTCTTAAGCTGTTTACTTCAGGGTGTGCAGCTTTAATCCAGGCCACGCCTTGTTCGCATTGCGATCTTCTCTTGTTATAAGCAGAATCAGCTAGCGAGTGTTTTACATTGGTATTTAGCAAAACGAGTTTGTAGCCTTCTAGTTTTAGCGGGATATACTCGTATTCCATCGATCTGCAGTCCAATAAAACAGCGTGATCTTTTTTGCCAAATACAGAAGCAAACTGATCCATGATGCCACAGTTTACACCTGCAAATACATGTTCCGCTTTTTGTGAAATTAACGCTAAATCCATTTGAGAAATCTGAAGATCATTCAGGTGATCTATCGCAAAAGCAGTAGCACATTCCAATGCCGCCGATGACGAGAGGCCAGCACCAAGCGGTACGTTCCCATCAAGATAAAGGTTAAAACCTGCTATTTTATAGCCGCGTTTCACCAGCTGATCAGCTACGCCCAATACATAATTTGCCCAGCCAAGCGCAGATTTTTCAATTGCCGAGACTGATGACTGGTAAGCTTGCTGATAGCTTTCTGAATATAAGTGAATTTCACCATCTTCTCTTTTCGAAACCGCTACATAGATGGCTTTATTTATAGCCGCTGGCATTACAAAGCCTTCATTGTAATCAGTATGCTCGCCGATGATATTAATCCTTCCGGGAGATTTTACCAGTACTGGCTCAGTTTGAAAAACATCTTTGAATGCTTTTCTTAAACGTTCAATATCCATTCGCTCTAATATTTTATTTTTTGGTTAGTGTTTCTTTGTTTTATAATGTTCGGCAGGCAATTCTTTCAGGCGATTTGCAGCAAATTCGGGCGTGATATCACGTTGTGGATTGGCTAACATTTCATAACCTACCATAAATTTTTTCACTGTTGCGGAACGAAGCAGTGGTGGATAAAAATGCATATGCCAGTGCCATTCCGGATGATCGCCATCATTTACCGGTGCCTGGTGCATTCCCGCAGAGTATGGAAAAGAAGTTTCGAAAAGATTATCATATTTAACTGTTAATGCGTTGATTGCTTCCGCAAGCGCCTGCTTTTCTACGTTCGTGAAAAATTTAATGCTACTCACTGTTCTTTTGCTGATGATCATTGTTTCATAAGGCCAAACTGCCCAAAAAGGCACGAGTACTGCGAAATGTTCATTTTCAAAAATTACCCGCTCGTTCTTTTTCAGTTCAAGTTTTAAATAGGCAGACAACATACTTTCGCGGTGAACAGCGTAGTAATTTTTCTGACGCTCGGTCTCTTTCATGATCTCCATAGGCACTTCGCTTTGCGACCAGATTTGTCCATGGGGATGCGGATTGCTGCATCCCATAATTTCACCTTTGTTTTCGAAAATCTGAATATATTTAATCCACTCATTTTCTGAAAGACTGTTGTATTCTTTTTGCCAAAGATCAACTACGGCAGTGATTTCACTCGCGCTTAATTCTGGTAAGGTTAAGTTATGTTTCGGGCTGAAGCTAATTACTTTACAGATTCCGCGTTCATTTTTAGCCACCAATAAACCATCGTCATTCAGGCTATCGGCAGGAGTATCTTCCAGCAATGCCGAAAAGTCATTTTTAAAAACAAAGCTTTCTTTGTAATCCGGGTTAACATCACCATCTGCCCGATCGTTTCCCGGACACAGGTAACATTTTGGATCATATGCCGGACGATTATCGTCTGACACGTCCTCCACTTTACCCTGCCATGGTCTCTTGGTACGATGCGGAGATACCAGCACCCACTCGCCGGTTAGGATATTTAATCTTCTGTGAGGATTTGAATCGAGATCGAAAATGTTACTCATATTGTCGTTTTGATTAGCATGTTGTTCTACAAATGAACTTGTGATTCGGCTAAATTATAAATAAAATATTATTTGTCAAAATGACATTTAATATTTTATTTATAATTTCTATTTTCGCAAAAATTTAAAGATATTCAGGCAGATTTAATTTAGTTTTAGCATGATAGAATATTCAGGCCAACCACATTACCTGGTAGCTGTAGATTGCATAGTTTTTGGTTTTGATGGCGAGCGCCTTAAGTTGCTATTGGTAAAAAGGGGCTTAGAACCAGAGATTAACAAATGGAGTTTAATTGGTGGTTTCGTGGGTTCGAACGAAAGCCCCGATGATGCCGCCAACAGGGTACTTCAGAAAAACACAGGCCTGGAAGGAATTTATCTGGAACAACTACAGATTTATGGAGAACCCAATCGCGATCCGATTGAACGCACCTTATCTGTAGGTTATTTTGCTTTAATTGATATCAATAAATACCAGGCTCAACTGAGTGATGAGTATCATGCAGAATGGTTTCTGATTAACGAAAGTCCTAAACTGATTTTTGACCATGCGCAAATGGTTTCTGATGCCCGTAAGAAGCTTCGATACAAGGCAGCCCTCCACCCTATTCTCTTTGAAATGCTACCCAAGAAGTTTACGCTCCCACAATTGCAGATGCTTTTTGAAGAAGTGAATGATACTAAAATAGATACCCGGAATTTCAGCAGAAAAATTAGTTCAACGGGATTATTGATTAAATTGGAAGAAAAAGATAAATCAGGCTCGAAAAAAGGTGCCTTTTACTTCAAATTAGATAAGAAGAAATACAAGGCGAACTTTCAGGCTTTTTTAAACCTTATTCCCAACTTAAAGTTATAACGAAAGGCTTCGAATTGCCCTGCATTTAACCGCCAGATAGTCTCCATAAATCTACGATAAATGCTTCCAAATCAAATAAAAGTTTAACACTTTAGTTTAATTGATATATTAGCACCATGCAAAAGGAACTGGCGGATGAAAAGTTGATCCTGGCAAGAATTGCCACCGGAGATCAGCAAGCTTTCGGCGTTCTTTTTAATTTCTACAGAAATAAGGTTTTTGGTTATGCCCTGGCCATTCTCCAAGAAGATTCCGCAGCAGAAGAAATTGTTCAGCAGGTATTTATTAAGCTTTGGCTAAAAAGGCAAGGTTTAGCGAAAATCGAAAATTTTGGAGGTTTTTTACGCACAACAACCAAGAATGAAACCTTAAATGCATTAAAAAAAATTTCTATCCAGCAAAAAAACTATCAAATAGCCAAACAAAACAATACCGATATTGATTTAGCTACTGAAAATGAAATTCAGTTCAGGGAAACGAAAAAGTTATTGGATGATGCGATTGAAAAACTTCCTCCTCAGCAAAAATTAATCTACCATCTTTGCCATACTGAAGGTTTAAAACAGAAAGATGTAGCTGAAAAGTTGAATTTATCTCCCCTTACTGTCAAAAGCCATCTCAGAGATGCTGTAAAATCAATCAAAAACTACTTAATGGTACATGATGAATTGAAAGCGATACCGCTTTTATTATTTTTTCTTAAATAATTCAGTATCCACTACCTCCTTTTCTTTCCAGAACTGTCATCTTCTTAGAAGAACTTTAGAAAACCTCATTTTTCTTCGGTAAAACCAAACAAATGGAACAGGAAAGATCTGCCTATTTATTCGATAAGTACGTCAATAAAACGTGTACTCCTGCAGAATTTAAGGAGTTTATGGCAATTGTAAGAAATGCTGACGATCAGACTGTGCTGGATTTGCTGATGGATAACTTTTGGAACCAAAGCCAGGAGGCGGAACTTCATCCAGCAAAGGCAGATTTGATATTAGATCAGGTGCTATCTGCATCTGGTAAAAGAAAACCGAAAATGCCGGACTTTTCCATTCAGTGGCTTGGATGGGCTGCCGCTTTCCTGATCGTTTGCCTGGCAACATTCTTTCTGCATAAAAATACAACTGGCAATTCAGAGAAACCAGTTAAGAGCGCTTCCAATATCACTCAACATCTCAAATCATTAAAGTTCGTCACTGTTAAAACTGTTAGTGAGCACCAAAAAATAACGTTACCAGATGGCAGCACCGTAATCTTGAATAATCACAGTTCAATCACTTTTCCAAAAGCTTTTGGTAATCAGCGAACTGTTGTATTAGCGGGCGAGGGTTATTTTGATATCAAGCATGATGCAAAAAAAAGCTTCACCGTACTTACTGGTAAATTAAGCACTACTGTTTTAGGTACAGCCTTTAACATTAAGGCGTATGACAGCGACCATGAAATTTTGGTTACAGTAACCAGAGGAAAAGTAAGTGTGCTAGATAACAATGCGGTTTTAGCTGTTTTAACTCCTAACCAGCAGATGGTTTTCAACAAGGGCCACAAACAGGCAAATCTTGCTCATGTTGTGGCAAAAAATGTTATTCAGTGGCAGGAGAGCGATATTTTTTTCGACGATATTTCGCTTGATGATGCAGCCCAGATACTGTCAAGGCGATTTAACACCACGATTACTGTAGACAATGTTTCTGCTAAAAAATGTCGGTTCACCGCTACTTTCTTGAAAGGAGAATCACTGGATCAAATTTTAAAAATCATTTGTGCTTACAATAATGCCCAATACCAAACAAGCGCCGGCGGCATAACCATCAAAGGCGAAGGATGTGACTAAATAATTAACCCAAATCAACTATTATTAACTAAACCAAACAACATGAAAAACACTTACCAGCTGCGAATTTAAATGAATAAAAAACTCCTTGTCGCTAAACAAGGAGCCGTTGCAGATACAGCGCTAACTGTATCTACGCGTTTAAACAATTTTCCAGAATTCATTTAAAACATTTAAAACTATGTATTTTTCTGCACAATCGGCAGAGGGAAAGGAGAAATATGTTTTCTTCACTGCAACATCCCAAACACGACATTTAATTCGTCAGCTTATGCGTATCAGCCTAATTATTGCTATCGTATTTATTACCTCTCTCCAATGTTTGTTAGCTATAGAAGTAAATGCCCAATCTACCCAGCAAGTACAGGTTACCATGGAGTTGAAACAGGAAACCATCATTTCGGCTATCAAAAAAATAGAGCAAAACAGTCAGTTTCGTTTTTTGTACCGTAATAATGAACTTAAAAACCTAAAACCGGTGAGCATCATCCTTGCTTCAAGATCGGTTAAAGAAACATTGGATATCATCCTGAGCGGCACCGGATTTACCTATAACCAACTGGGAGATAAAATTTTAATTTCCAAAGTTCCTTTAACAACTCAAAGTGAGAAGGGAAATGACGTTCGATTAACCGGAATGATTTCAGATGAAGATGGAAATCCGCTTCCTGGAGTATCGATCAGCATAAAAGGCGATAAGGAATTCAGTACAGCTACAGATCAAAACGGCCATTTCAGTATATCAGTTCCGGAAGGAAAAAGCATCACCCTAATCCTTAGCTATGTTGGCTACGTGAAGCGAGAAATACTTGTAGACCAAAACACAGCATTAAAAATTTCTCTGACTCCTGAATCGGGAAGTCTGAATGAAGTGCAAATTATCGGATACGGTACCACCACAAGAAAACTAAATACTGGTTCTGTTGCATCGATATCGGCAAAAGAAATTGAGAAGCAACCAGTTGGAAATCCATTGGCAGCACTTGCGGGTAGAATGTCTGGCGTACTGATCGGACAAAACAACGGTGTACCAGGAAGTACCATTCAGGTTCAGATTCGTGGACAAAACTCCTTGTCGTCTGGTGGTATCCCATTATATGTGATAGACGGTGTACCTTTTACAAATTTTAATGGCGGTTCTCCTCCAACAGATAACCTGAATGCTTTTGGAACTTCGGGGGCAAGCGGTGGTGTGAGCCCATTTGGTATGATTAATCCCTCCGACATTGAGCGGATTGATATCTTAAAAGACGCTGATGCGACAGCAATATACGGATCAAGAGGTGCAAACGGTGTGGTTTTGATTACTACAAAAAAAGGCAAATCCGGAAAAGTAAGGATCAGTGCGAACTTAAGCACTGGCTTCACCGAGGTTAATCGTTTTATTCCAACTTTGAATCTTCAGGAGTATCTGGCTTTGCGAAAAGAAGCTTTTCAAAATGATGGGGTTGTACCCAATGCAACCAATGCGCCAGATTTAACGGTTTGGGATCAGAACAGTGAAACTGACTTTCAAAAATTATTGATCGGAAACAGAGGGCACGTGAACGAAATTCAAGGTTCTATGTCTGGCGGTAATGATCAAACCCGTTTCTTTTTTAATTCGGCTTATCGCAGAGAAAGTACAGTTTTCTTGGGAGACAATTCTTCGAAAAGATTCTCATCACGTTTAAATTTAGATCATACCTCGCAAAACAAGAAATTTGCTGCGTCTTTTTCCGTAAGTTATAGTAATGACAATACAGACCTACCTGCGAATGATGTTTCTTCTGCGTATAATATCGCACCTAATTTTCCATTATATGATTCAGCAGGGAAACTTTTTTGGTCGTCGGGCATTACAAATCCACTCGCCAGCTTATTGAAACGATATACGGGGTTAACTAATAACCTCATTGCTAATGCGAATTTGAAATACACCATTTTACCTGGCTTAACTGCTAAATCTAGCTTTGGCTATACAAACACCCGACTCGAACAGGTTAACACTGATCCGGCTTCCACACAAAATCCTGCAAATAATCCAATCAGTTCCGCAACGTTTGCTAATCTAAATGCACAAAATTGGAATATTGAACCGACGCTCGATTATACCAGGACTATAGGTGGCGGAACATTGACTGCGCTTGTTGGAACAAGCTTTCAACAAAACACATCCAACGGCCAGTCGATTTTTGGAAACAATTACAGTTCAGAGGAATTATTAGGTACATTGAGTGCAGCTGGAACTGTTTCGGTTCGCTACAATAATATTGTAAAATATAAGTATAACGCTGTATTTGCGAAGCTTAATTACGACTGGCAAGAAAAGTATCTGATCAACGCCACGTTTAGAAGAGACGGTTCATCCAGATTTGGTCCTAAAAATCGTTTTGGTAACTTTGGAGCACTGGGCGCAGGCTGGGTTTTCTCTAACGAAAACTTCGTGAAAGATAACGCTTCATTTTTAAGTTTCGGTAAATTAAGAGCTAGTTTTGGAACCACAGGCAATGATCAAATCCCTAACTATCTTTATCTACCACTCTTTTCAACTGCAACACCTTACCTTGGTAACGCAGCCGCAAATGTAACCAGCCTGCCGAATGAATTTATCCAATGGGAAACGACTAAAAAGCTCGATCTTGCCGTTGAGTTAGGGTTTCTGAAAGACCGGATATCATTTTCAGCCAACTATTACAGAAACCGATCTTCAAATCAGATTAGTACAAATGCCATTGCCTTTCAAAGTGGATATAATGCGTATACTCAAAACCTCCCTGCGCTAATTCAAAATAAAGGTTTAGAACTGGAGTTAAATACGACCAATATTGTTTCGAAGGACTTCTCGTGGAAAACAGGCATAAATTTCACCTTCACAGATAATAAATTATTAGAATTTCCAAATCTGGACAAATCATTCCTGGCCTCTACGTATCTAGTTGGTGAGTCGCTAAACTTAATTCGTTACTACCATTACTTAGGCGTAAACCCTTCAAATGGCACTGCGACATATGAAGATAAAGATGGAAATGGAGTAATCAACGCTAATGACAGGTATGTGGCAGATTTGGGAACACCGTTTTTTGGTGGTTTTAACAATACCTTTACTTACAAGGGTTTTGAACTTGGCGTTTTCTTCCAGTTTAATCACCGTTTCGGGGTAACCCAAATTTTGAATACCCGCCCGGGTGCCTTAATTAACCAGAATGACTACTGGTTGGGTAGGTGGACACCAACAAATACTTCTTCTAATATTCCGGGTGCATCTGCAACGGCCGGAACTGCTATTTCTACCTCATACAATAATTTTACTCAATCTGACGCGGTATTTGGAGACGCATCTTATTTAAAATTAAGATCAGTTAATCTTTCCTACAATCTACCACAAGATTGGCTTAAGCACTTGAATATTGCCAATGCCAGCCTTTATGTACAGGGACAAAATATATATACCTGGGCCAAAAATAAATATACGTTAGACACGGAAACAACTATCCAGGGCGGCCCTTCAGGATTAGGCACCGGTACACTTGGACAGGTTTTACCTCCATTAAGAACAATCGTATTTGGCATTAACTGTTCATTCTAATTAGAAAATCATGAAAAAACTATATAAAAACTTCATTTATAAAACATTGATTCTTGGAGCAGTAATTTCAGGTTCGTCCTGCAAAAAATTTGTAGAACTAGGTGCTCCACCTACTCAAATATTATTTGCAGATGCTTTTAAAACGGACGCGTCTGCACAGAGCGTGATTATGGGGATTTATTCTCTGTCGTCGGCAGCTGTGAATGGCTTTTTAACCAACATTACATTTTATCCTGGAATTTCTGGAGACGACGTACAGTATAATGGTTCTGATGCAAATATTCAGGAATTTTCGAGAAATGCAATTTTAAGCAACAATCTAACCGCAGCTAATATTTGGGGGACTACATACCCGCTAATTAAAAACACTAATAATGCGATAAGCGGTATTGAGGCTTCCACAACCATAACCGCTTCAGCGAAAGCACAATTACTGGGAGAAGCAAAATTTTTAAGGGCTTATTTCTACTTCTATCTGGTTAATCTTTATGGTGATGTTCCGCTTCCATTGAAAGATGATTATTCTGCATTTGAAAACGCTTTGCTGCCACGCACACCTGCAGCTCAGGTATATACACAAATCATCAAAGACCTTACAGATGCACAAGCCGCTTTACCAGTTGCATACGTTGGCACATTTAGAGGACGGGCGAATAAGCTTGCTGCAACGTCACTATTAGCACGTGTTTATCTATATCAAAAAGATTATACGAATGCTGAAATACAAGCCACACAAGTAATTTCTAGCGGTGTTTATAGTCTACCATCTCCAGATCTGGCCTTTATAAACAGTAGCAACGAAATTATCTGGCAAATTGGTAACGCCACAGGTGTTTCCGTTCCAGGAAATGGCTACGTATCAGCGGCAGCTGCCATTCCAAACTATTCGTTAGCTGACGTTACCTATCAAAGTTTCGAAAGCACAGCTGATTTACGCAGGACAAACTGGACAGCTGCTAAAACGCTGGGTGGAAAAACTTATTATTCGATTACAAAATACAAAGTAGGTTCTGGCGTTGGCAATGAATACAATGTAGCACTCAGATTAGCCGAACAATACCTTATTCGTGCAGAAGCCAGGGCGCAGCAAAACAACTTGAACGGCGCTAAAGCTGATTTAGACGCAGTTAGAACAAGAGCTGGCTTACCTGGAATAAATGCTAATTTCAACCAACAACAAATGCTGGCTGCAATAGAGCAGGAAAGGAAAGTTGAATTGTTTGGTGAATGGGGACACCGCTGGCTGGATTTAAAGCGAACCAATCGTGCTGATGCTGTTTTAGGAGCTTTGAGACCAACCACGTGGAAAACTACAGCTGTTTTGTTCCCTATTCCTCAGCCACAAATTGTTATTAACAATACCTTAACACAAAACCCTGGATACAACTAGTAAACACCTCCAAAACTCTTAAAAATGAAAACTATAAATATCATTATTACCACCGTTACGCTATCTGCAACTTCGGTACAGTTAAGTGCACAAACCAAGCCATTAGACAACACCAAAAATGATCTAGATAAATTGATCGCATCCTCTAAACCAGAGGATAAAATCGTATTGACAAATAAGCTGAAAGATCTTGCTGCATCAGCTAATGAAAAGGAAATGAATCTTGCCATTAATTATTATTATCAGTTGAAAAATCAAAAAGCGACTGATTCGCTCCTGGAAGTGCAATTAACGAAGTTTCCGAACGGAATGCGTGCCAGAAACAAAGTAGCTTCTGATGAAATCTTCCCATTGAAGACACCGGCAGAAAAAGAAAAAGCTTATAAGGAATGGATTAAAAAATTTCCACCATCTAACTATAGCGGGGAGGATTTAATTATTTACGATTATGTGACCAGTAGTATTGCCAGCGGCTATGCCGAAGAAAAAAATACCGCTAAAGCCATTGAATATGCTGATAAGCTGCTAGTAGACTTCTGGAAAGGAAACGGTTATGGAGGTTTAGCAGAAAGATTTTACAAAAATGGTGATTTAAAAAATGCATCCATCTATTATAAAAAAGCCATGGAAAGTTCAAAAGTTTACTACGACGGTAAACTTCCAAATGAAAATTCTTCCAAATTTGCTGCGTCTGGTTATCCGGGTTTAACCATGACATACGCCAACATTCTATTTGAACAAAAGAAATATGATGAAGCCCTAAAATATGCGCAATTAGCGTCAACGAATCCAAAAACTGCATCACCAAGGGCCAATTTCCAGTATGCAAAAATACTAATGGCTTTAAACAGGAACCAGGAAGCATATACAAAATTAGAAGAGGCAGTTAAATCTGGCAAAGCTGATGACGAAATGAGTGCTACTTTCAAAAAACTTTACATTAAACTCAAAGGTGGCGAAGCAGGTTTTAATCAATATGCAGCGGAGATCCGAAAGGGAATCATCGCTAATCTTCAGCAAAAATTGAGTAAAGAAATTATTAAAAAACCAGCCGTAGATTTCACTCTAACAGATTTAGATGGCAAACAGGTAACCTTGAGCAGTTTAAAAGGTAAAACGGTAATTTTAGATTTCTGGGCAACCTGGTGCGGACCTTGCAAGGCATCATTTCCCGCGATGCAAATGGCCGTGAATAAATATAAAAATGATCCAACCGTGAAGTTTTTATTTATTCATACCTGGGAGAAAACCCCTACCCCAACGAAAGATGCTGCAGATTATATCAAATCGCAGAACTATACATTTGAAGTATTGATGGATAACAAAGATCCAGAAACGAAAATCAATAAGGTGGTAAGTGATTACAAAGTAAATGGAATCCCGTCGAAATTTGTGATCGATCCGCAGGGAAATATAAGATTCAACCTAATGGGTTTCGATGGTGGCAACGAAGCTGCTGTCGACGAAATTTCAATGATGATCGACATGGCGAGGAAGGGCTAAATACAAGTTGTTCAATGATGAATCGCGTCCTTAACTCCGATTATGGCAGTTGAGGCGCGATTTTTTCATATAGTAGAAGATTAACGTTAAGCCAGCGCAGCGGGAAAGGAAATGGGTGTGTAATAAATCGGAAAAAGAGATTGCTTCATGCCTTGCGATGACGAGATCTGTTATTGCGATCGCTATCAACACCCTGCATCCGGCCTAGGAAATGATCGAAGGAGGAAACGTGTAAAGCTTCAACCACAATCTTTCAACCTATCATATCCTAAGGCAGCGCGTCCTCTCCCGATTTTTCATCGGGTGCTTGTGCTGCCGAAATAAAGTTTTAACGATTTTATCGAACATCAGTTCCAAGCCTTGGGTTATTCATAAGTTGTTTATGTTTTTATAGGCATTCACGAGCTCGCAGAAAAGCTCGGTTTCGTTACTTTTTTGATCAAGCAAAAAAGTGAAGCCCTTTGGTGGCTAACTGAGGCAAGGATGGTTGTTGAGGCATAATAATTTCATTTAGTGAGTTACCAACCAGTAGACTATGCTAATTCAAAAACCACCCCGCCCTGTGGGGACCCCTCCAATGGAGTGGAATTGCCATCGCACCATAGCGACCGCAACTAATATCACTTTCGCAGGTAGCTACACCCGCCATTGCCGCTCGCTATTCCACCCTGCTATCCGGCCTAGGAAATGATGGAAGGAGAAAAAGTTTAAAGCTTCAACCACAATCTTTCATACTACCACAACCCAAGGAAGCGCGTCCTCTCCCGATTCTTCATCGGGTGCTTGTGCTGCCGAAACAAAGCTTTAACGATTTTATCCGACATCAGTTCCAAGCCTTGATTTTTGGCTACCTTTTTATCAAGAAAAGGTAGAAGCCCTTCGGCGGCTAGCCGAGGCAAGCCAGCGCAGCATGAAAAACCCCTATCCGCCTCGCGGCACCTTTCACCTGAAAGGAAAGGCTGTTTAATCGAAAAAAGAGATGCTTCATGCCTCCTAATGGCGAACGCTTTATATCGCCCCAGCCTCGCTGGCAACTCTTTCAGGTAGTTACAGAGGAGTACAGAAAACCAGTTAAAACAATCAATCACCTACCTCATCAATTTTAATCTCCTTTTAAGCTGAGATGACTACTTTTGTATCATGGTCAAAATAGGAATTGCAGAAGATGATGTTAAAATTGCCGCCCTCCTTAAAACAGCTTTAGAAGAAAACGGCTACGAAGTAGCCAACGTTTATAACGGAACAGCTGCGCTCCAAACCTTCTTAAGCCAAAAATTTGACCTCTTTATTATCGACATCATGATGCCGGGATTAAACGGGATTCAGCTTTGCAAACACCTCCGGAATGACCATATTAGCACGCTAATCCTCATGCTTACTGCAATGGGAACTATCGACGATAAGGTAACGGGCTTAGATGCAGGGGCTGATGACTACCTGGTTAAGCCATTCCATTTGAAAGAATTACTTGCCCGGGTAAATGCTTTATTAAGGAGACAAACCGGTATTGAAAACAGTAAAAACCATCAACTTTGTTTTGCCGATCTTTGTTTGGATACTTATAGCAAGGAAGTGATGCGGGCCAACAAAAAAATCGACCTAAGCGCTAAAGAATTTGATTTGCTCGAACTTTTCCTCCGCCACCCGAATCGTTTACTTTCCCGCCAATTCATTGCAGAACAGGTTTGGGACATTAACTTTGAAACCGGCACGAATGTGATTGAGGTTTACATTAATTTTCTAAGGAAGAAAATTGATAAGGACTTCGACCGTAAACTAATTCATACCAAGATAAATATGGGTTACATCATGAAATAATGAAGATAAAAGACCGCATCGCATTGTATTTCACACTTATCAGCACCTCTATGCTGCTGGCGGTGCTGTGCGTAGTTTATTTTACCTTCATGAAATTTTTACAAGCAGATTTCTTCGAACGGCTTACGGACAGAACCATGGTTACCGCAAAACTTTACCTCGAAGCGGATGAAATCAGTCGCGATGCTTTAAGTAATGTTCGCCATAAATACCTCCAAAAACTCAACGGGGAGGTCATCAGGATTTATGATGATAGAAACAGGGCCACCTTCATTGGCGATTCTGCCCAATACTGGACAAAAGCAACCATCAATACAGTTCGAAAGAAAAAATATCTGCAATATATAGATGGCCAGCGGCAGGTAGTAGGCATTTATTATAAGGATAATCAGGGAGATTTCGTTATTCTCGCTTCTGCTACCGATCAGGGCACACATAATCGTTTGGAAAAGCTGCTTAAAATCATGCTTTTCACTTTTGTATTTATCTCCGTTATCGTTTTACTGTTAAGCAGATGGGTAGCAGAAAAGATGCTGAAACCACTAAAAAGATTCATGGAAGAAGTGAAACAAGTTGGCTCCAAAAACCTGGAATTTCGGGTAGCCGAAAGCCAGACAAAAGATGAGATTAATCTGATTGCCCAAAGTTTTAATCACCTAATGGCCGAATTAGAGCAAGCTTTTGTTTTACAGAAAACATTTGTTGCCAATGCTTCTCATGAGTTAAGAACACCACTCACCAGAATGATGATGACTGCAGAGCTGGCCTTATCAAAAAAAAGAGATATCAAAGCATACCAACAAGTGATTCAGTCTATTGTGGATGACGCAGAAAATATGGAGCACATTATTACAGGTCTGCTCGCTCTGGCAAAAATGGACCTCGACTTAATTGAATCGCAAATGGCACCTGTTGAGCTGGATGAACTGCTAACCAAAATCCAGAAAGAATGGAAACAACGTAAAAACTTGGACCTGAAGGTAATTAATCAATCTGAAAACCCGCCTCTGCCGCTGGTTTTAGCAAACCCGATACTGCTGCAAATTGCGATGGACAACATCATTTCGAATGCATTTAAATTTTCCGGTAATCAAAAAGTATTTTGCTATTTGCAAACAGCAGCAAATGCAGTAAGTATTAAAATCGTAGATCAGGGCCCGGGGATTCCAACATCAGAACATGAATCCGTATTAAAACCTTTCTATACCAGATCTGCCGAAGCAGGACAAAAAGGCGAAGGCATGGGCCTGTATATTGCCAACAAAATCGTTCATCTTTTTAAGGGTAAAATTGAAATCTCCACAGAAAAGAAAAGCGAATTCACCATTACCTTACCTCTTTCATTATAGTAAAACCAGCACTAAGAACGCGGCGACAGACGCTTTTACTAACTTTAATCTGCTTTTAATTTCGATTTAATTCGCGTTTAATTCTGCTGGGATAGATTTGCTGCATGACAAGAATAGGTACCCTACTTTTTCTCCCACTAAGCTTTCTCTGTCACACATCTTTTGCACAAAATGATAGCGTAAAATTAAGTTTGCCTCAGGCAGAAGCATTGTTCTTAAAACAAAATTTCGAATTACTGGCCGCTAATTATCAAATCGATCAGACGAAAGCCGAGATTATAACCGCTAAACTTTTCGACAACCCTGAACTCGAATACGAAAACCTTTTTTATAACCACGAAACTGGAAAGTTCTTTCAAACTTCTTACGCCTATGGTCAATTCGCCGGATCCATTTCCCAGCTAATTAAGCTTGCTGGCAAACGAAACAAAAACATCAAACTGGCACAATCGGGTGCTAAAATGGCAGAAATGGAATATTTCGACTTGTTGCGAACGCTTAAATTCGAACTCCGCAGCACATTTTATAAAGCCTACTTTGCTAATCAATCTTTGCAGGTGTATACAACACAACTAAAGTCGACCCAGAGCCTCATCAATGCGTACGAAACACAGTTGAAAATGGGCAACGTCGCATTAAAAGATGTAATCAGAATTAAATCATTACTCATCGGGCTAAAAGCAGAGCAAACAAATCTATTAAATGAGTTGGAAGATGATTACCTGGATTTACGCCTGCTTTGCGGTTTGCAACCAGAAGTAAACCTTTCCTTAATACTCCCAAAATCTGATGTCAGCATTCCGCTGGATAAAATTCCTTATACCATTTTACTAGACTCAGCCAAAACCAACAGGAGCGATTTGAAACTGGCAAAAGTGGCGCTTGAATATAACGAACTCAACCTGCAGCTCCAGAAATCCATGGCTATTCCTGATGTGGAGATTTCCATCAGCTATGATTTAAAAGGTAATTATCCTGAAAAGTATACCGGTTTAGGTTTAAAAATTCCCATTCCACTCTTCAATAGAAATCAGGGCGAAATTAAAAAGGCAAGAATTGGAGTAGATGCGGCAAGCTCCAGTATCAGCAAGCAAGAGTTGCTTTTAAATAACGAGGTTTTCAACAGCTACCGTACCGCACTTCGAAATGAAAAACTGTATACCGAAATCGATCCAGATTTTAACAGTGGTTTCGCTCAGCTTATTTCAGGATTGACCAAAAACTTTAGAGACCGGAACATCAGTTTAATGGAATTTTTAGATCTCTATGAATCCTATAAAGAAACTGTTTTGCAGATCAACAATGTTCAGCTGGCAAGACTAAACTCAAGAGAAGAATTAAATTATGTAACCGGATCTAACCTATTCAAATAACCACATGCAAGTTATCAATAAAAATATTATAAAAGCGTTTCTATTATCTTCAATCGGATTCAGTTTGGCCTGCAGTGAGCACAAAACAGCAGCTGCTCCAGAAGAACCAATCATCACAGACTCCTTATTAAACCGGTTATTGATAGATACTGTACAACAGGCAAACAACAAATCAGACCTCATCTTCTCGGCAAAAATAACTGCAAATGAAGATCGAAAATCAGAACTTTTCCCAATGGTGAGCGGCTCGGTAAACCGCGTAAATGTGCGTTTAGGAGATCAGGTAATGGCAGGGCAAACACTTGCCTCCGTTACCAGCTCCGAAATGGCCGGCTTTGATAAGGAAGTGATTTCGGCCAATGCCGAATTGAAAAACGCAGATCGTGCCATGAAGCAGGCAGAACAACTGTTCGAAAGCGGCTTATCTTCTGCCAAAGAATTAGAAGAAGCCAAAAATGATTTCCTCATCAAAAAAGCAGAGTTAAAACGGGCTAACGCTGTTTTGAAGCTCAACGGCGGCAGCAACACCGGGCATTATTCCATTAAATCACCCATTAGCGGCTATGTCATCGAAAAAAATGTAACCGATAATATGCAGCTTCGAAGCGATAACGACAAAAGTTTATTCACCATTGCTGATCTTTCGAATGTTTGGGCAATGATCAACATTTATGAATCAGATATCTCCCGAATTAAGGCAGGCGATGAAGTGAGCCTCTCTACCCTCTCCTATCCTGAGCAAGTTTTTAAAGGCAAAATAGACAAAATTTATAACCTCATTGATCAGGAAAGCAAAGTAATGAATGCCCGTGTGGTGATTGCCAACAACAACTCCTTGTTAAAACCAGGCATGTTAGGCACCGTGAAAGTTTCTGCCCATTCCGGTGTTGATCTCCCTACAGTAAACTCCCGTGCTATTATTTTCGATGATAATAAAAACTATGTTTTGATTTTAGACCATGAGCGCAAAGTTCACATTCAGGAAGTACAACTCGGCAGAAAATCCGCCGGTAAAATATACATCAGCAAGGGGTTAAATGCTGGCGACCGTGTGATCGCTTCCAAACAGGTTTTTCTTTTCGAAAACTTAAAAACAAAGTAACCCTCCTTCCATCCGTTAGAATTTCTCCCTATGAATACATTCATCAAAAGCATTATTGGCTTTGCGCTGAAGAATAAATATTTTATTTTCTTTGCCACTTTTATCCTCATCCTGGCGGGATATTTAAGTTTCAAAAACACCACTATTGATGCATTTCCTGATGTAACAAACACCAATATTACCATCATTACACAGTGGCCGGGCAGAAGTGCCGAAGAGGTAGAGAAATTCGTAAGTCGGCCGCTGGAAATCGCCATGAATCCAACCGAAAAACGAACCAGCATCCGTTCTTCTTCCTTATTTGGCTTATCGATTGTGAAAGTAGGTTTCGAAGATGATGTAGATTACGCGGAAGCCCGTGTTCAGGTAAACAACCATTTGGATGAGGCCGATCTTCCCGAAGGCATCCAGCCTGAAGTGCAACCACCTTACGGACCTACCGGAGAAATTTTCCGCTATACGCTTACCAGTGACACCAAAACGGTTCGGGAATTGAAAACACTGCAAGACTGGGTGATTCAGCGGGAATTACTTTCCGTTTCTGGCATTGCTGATGTGGTAAGTTTCGGCGGGGAAGTGAAAACCTATCAAATTACGGTCGATCCTCAAAAATCGATTCAATATGGCGTAACTGCAACCGAGCTCTTTGATGCCGTTTCAAAGAGCAATATCAATGTTGGTGGCGATGTTATTATACAAAGTGGACAGGCCTATGTAGTAAGAGGAATTGGGGTGCTGAATAATATAGATGAGATTAGAAATGTGGTGGTAGATAATGTGAACGGCACACCAATCTATGTTAAAACCATCGCTGATGTGGCAGAGTCGGCTTTACCTAGACTCGGCCAGGTGGGCAGAGACCACGATCCGGATGTGGTGGAAGGAATTGTAGTGATGCGTAAAGGTGGAAATCCAAGTGAGGTAATCAGTCGTTTAAAAGAAAAAATTGAGCTGATCAACAATAATATTCTCCCGGATGATGTGAAGATTAAAGCTTTTTATGATCGCGAAGATCTTGTCAATTATTCGGTTCACACTGTGATGGGAAACATGCTTGAAGGGATTCTATTTGTAACGCTGATTGTATTCTTGTTTATGGCCGATTGGCGGACTACGCTTATCGTCTCCATCATCATTCCCTTAGCCTTGCTCTTTGCCTTTATCTGCCTGAAGTTAAAGGGGATGCCAGCCAACCTGCTTTCGATGGGTGCCATAGATTTTGGGATTATTATAGATGGTGCCGTCGTAATGGTAGAAGGGATTTTTGTTACGCTGGACTTGAAGGCGAAAAAAACCGGTATGGATCGCTTTAATAAGATGAGCAAGCTTGGCTTTATTAAAAAAGCAAGTTTAGAAAACGGGAAGGGAATCTTATTTGCAAAGCTGATCATCATTACGGGTTTACTACCCATTTTTACCTTCGAAAAGGTAGAAGGAAAAATGTTCTCTCCACTTGCCTGGACACTTAGTTTCGCCTTGCTCGGGGCGTTGATTTTAACCTTTACACTCGTACCAGCCATGGCCAGTGTATTGCTGAAAAAAAATGTAAAAGAAAAACGCAATGTCTTTTTGGAATGGATTACCAAAGCCACTTTAAAATTTTACGACAGGTGTTTTAGCCGGAAAAGGCTTGTTTTTATCATTTCCATCATCGTTCTGGTGGCCGGTGTATTCAGCTTTAAGTTTCTGGGTACAGAGTTTTTACCAAGCCTGGATGAGGGCTCGATCTATGTTAGGGCAACAGGACCACTCAGTATTTCTTTGGATGAAACAAAAAAGCTTTCGAATGATATGAGAAAGATCTTTCTGAGCTTTGAAGAAGTCAAACAGGTAATTTCGCAGACTGGCCGGCCAAATGATGGAACGGATGCCACCGGATTCTACAACATGGAATTTCACGTTGATATTTATCCAAGAAAGAAATGGAAACGCAAACAAAGTAAAGAGCAACTGATTGAGCGGATGCAGGAGAAACTTAAAAGCTTCCCCGGAATTGCCTTGAATTTTTCTCAACCCATTTCTGATAATGTGGAAGAAGCTGTTTCTGGTGTAAAAGGTTCTATCGTAGTGAAAATGTTCGGAGATAACTTTGACTTTATAGAACAGGAAGAGGAGAAAATTGAGAAAATTTTAAAAACTGTTGAGGGAATCGAAGATTTGGGCATCCTTCGTAATCTTGGTCAGCCGGAATTGCAAATCAACCTTGATCAAAAGAAAATGGCCCTTTATGGTGTAAGCACAGCAGATGCGAATTCGGTGATTGAGATGGCCATTGGTGGAAAAGCAGCCACTCAGATTTATGAAGGCGAACGAAAGTTCGATCTCATTATCCGCTATCCGGAAGATTTTAGGAACGATGAAAGCTCGATTGGAAAACTGCGGATTCCAACCTTATCGGGTTCAAACGTGCAATTGGCAGAAATTTCCAGCATCAGAAAGATTACCGGCCCGAGTATGATTTATCGCGATAAACATCAACGATATGGCGCAATCAAATTTTCCATCAGGGGAAGAGACATGGGCAGTGTAATTGCCGAGGCCCAACAAAAAGTGAATGCCAACATTAAGCTTCCTAAAGAATACAAGCTGGAATGGGCAGGAGATTTTGAAAATCAACAACGGGCCATTTCACGTTTGTCTCAGGCTGTTCCGGTAAGTTTATTGCTTATCTTTTTTATCTTGTTTGTATTGTTCGGCAACATTCGCGATGCCTTATTGGTATTGAATAATGTACCCTTCGCTATGATTGGCGGAATCCTGGCGCTGTTGGCGGCCGGCGTGAATTTCAATATTTCTGCAGGAATTGGTTTCATTGCCCTGTTTGGAATTTGCGTTCAAAATGGCGTGATTCTTATCACCAAATTCAAATCTAACATTGCCGATTTGAAACACCACGAAGGCTGGACATTTACAGATGCCATGAGAGATGGGATTGCCAGCAGGTTCAGGCCGGTGTTAATGACTGCCCTAATGGCCGCAATTGGCTTAATGCCTGCGGCCTTATCTACAGGTATCGGTTCTGAAGCCTCGAAACCACTTGCCATTGTGGTGATCGGTGGCTTAATTACCAATACTTTATTTAACCTTTTTGTTTATCCGATTGTTTTTTACTGGTCTTACCAGAAAAAAGTTCAGAAAATTAATCCCGATCAAGCCTAACCGGTGCATTCGATATAACTATTCCTAATTGTATCTTATAAATGAGTGCTTGTTTTTCAGGATTACTGGTTCCATCACCGACCTTGGAGGAGGCGTAATTGTTATCCTTTTATTGACATTGATTTACGATGTTGATATTCCCTATGCTATCGGAGCTGCACTGCTGGCTTCGATAGCAACCTCCTCCGTTCGGGAAATTCTATATTATATGCCATAGCAGGTACGATATTCGCGCCAAGGAGAAACGAGCATTATGTTATTATTATGATGACCGCGCTTAGCATCATCACTTTTAATATCATTTACAGGGTAGCAGGCTAAGTTTTGCCAAAAGATGTTAAAGTTGTCCAATGTCGTGAAAAGAACACTTGCTTTTTTTGTAATTTTACGCTAGTTACCTGAACCTGATGACGTCTAAAAAAATCTTAGTCTACTTTTTATTTATTGGCCTTCCTTTCTATGGCGCTTCGCAGCAAGTAGAAAGTTCCTCAAACGGCTTCTCTGTTTCGCCTGCGTTTGAAATTTTACGATCTACGCACAGTAACCTTTTTTATGCGCCTTCCCTAAAGGCAAATTATCGTTTCCAAAACGGTTTGGAGCCGGGTATAGGTGTTGAATATGCTACCACACCTGTGCACCATGATAATGGTTTCATCCTTCACAAACTCAGATTCATACCTCTTTACGCTAATTTGAAATATAATTTCAACACGTCAAGGAAGATTAAACCCTATGCCGAAACATCCTTAGGCGCATCATTTAATCACTATAACATTGCAGAAGACGCGACACCTCACCTTAAAAGGAAGGTTCGCGAAGCTGGTTTTTATACTTATGCCGGCTTTGGCGCCAGGTATTCACTTACAAAAAATGTTGATACCTTTCTGGCCGCTGGTTTAAAGGGATATAAGATGAGTACAAACGACCTCGACATTAACCCTCATGGTTTATCATTTACACTTGGTTTTAATATCCTTTAAACAATGAAAAGATTCGGATTTTTGCTTGTAATTTGCGCAGTAACAATAAGTAGTTGTGCCCTTTTCAAGCGAGACCGAGTCAGAGGCAATACAGGGATTAAATTGAAAGAATTTAACTTACCGGTGTTCTTCTATCCTTCGAAAGACTTAGTTTCAAGAAAGCTGGTTATTCTATTTTCCGGAGATGGCGGATGGGTTAAGTTTGAAGATAATTTGTCTTTAAAGTTTGCAGAAAATGGATTTTATACCTTGGGAATTAATTCGAGAGATTATTTTTGGGAACAAAAAACTCCGGAAGAGGCCGGCAGGGACATTGCAATGCTGATGAGGAAATATGCCATGATGTACCATACTCACCAGGTCTATTTATGTGGATACTCTTTCGGTGCAGATGTAATTCCTTTCATTTACAACAACTTACCGCACCGGGCTAAAAAACATGTCATGGCTTTAGAAATGCTTTCGCCATTTGCTACCACGGCATTTAAAGTTCGCTTTGCTGATCTCACCAACATGTCTGGCGACAATTACCGCTACAAAGTTGACTTGGAAGTAAAGAAATTAGCGGTACCGGTTTTCTGTTTTTATGGCGTTAATGAAAATGAAAAACCACTGGGATCCATTATGCAAAATAATTTCCTTCTGGGGAGTTTAACTGGAGATCATCATTACGAAGAAAGTGCGTATGAAAAAATCGTTTCCGCGCTGAATAACAAATAACATGAAGCTTAAACTTTTTCTATTTTTCGTTCTTGGATTTAGCCTCCGTTTTGCGCAGGCACAGGATTTATCCAAATATACCCTTAGCTTAAAACCGAAGGCAACAGCAAAGCGAATTATATTTTACCTGAGCGGTGATGGCGGAATGAACAGCTTTTCTCAAAGTCTTACCCAATCACTTTCAGAAAAAAACTACGCAGTGGTGGGTCTGGACAGCAAAAAATACTTTTGGGATCAAAAAACACCCGAAAAAATGACCCAGGATCTAAGCATCATCATAAATTACTATTTAAAAACCTGGGACAAAACTGAGTTTTCTGTATTGGGCTATTCTTTTGGTGCAGATGCAGCTTTATTTTTAACCCCCAGATTGTCGAAAGAACTACAATCTAAATTGAAATCTACCATATTGCTCTCTCCTTCTTCTTCAACAAACTTTGTTATAAAACTGACGGATATGATGGGTTTCGGCAACAAAGAGGGCAAGTATAAAACCTTGCCCGAGGTAACTAAAATTAACAGTCAGTTACTTTTTATTTTCGGGAAGGATGAAGACGCATCCATGTATAATGTTATTCCGGAAAAGAAAAATATTACAAAAACAAAAATCCCGGGATCACACAAATTTGACAGCGATATTCAAAAAGTTTCCTCTACCATCCAAACAGCTCTTTAAGAAAATTAACTTCCCTCAGAGATGCGTTTCAGCGCATTTGGCACTTGCAATAAATGATAATGATGGCTGTAGATGAGGTATTTCTTTTTCCATGAAGGGAAAAATTTTTCTTTGTACTTCCGTAAGCCTTTAAACTGTGCAAATGCACTCATGTTTTCATAGGCATACTTAATGGTTCTTTGCGTAAAATCAGGTCCATCAATACCAGAGAGCGGCGCTAAACCCATATTTACGCTGGTAAATCCTTCGTCTTTTAAGTAGATAAATGTCTTAGCCAATAACATATCCAACACGCCATTTGGTGCATCTGTTTCCTTTCTAATTAAATCATAGGTGGCTTCACCCGGCGCATAATCTGGTACAATATTTAAAAAAGCATAGATCTTCTCTTCGCCATCTTCTATCGTAAGAATGGTTTGATTTTTTAGAATCGATTTATCAAACACTCCTTGTGTAAAGGCAACTTCTTTCTGGTTCAAATCACGAAGCCAATTGTCTGATACAGTTTGTAATTTTTGCAACAATCCTTCTTTCTGAGAACCATTGTAAACTTTAAAAATATATCCCTCTCCCGTAAGCCTGTTTATGGCGCTTCTGGTGGTCTTCATTTTTCCGCCGTCCAGTGTGAAAGATTGGAGATCCAGAACGGCTTCTTCCCCAATAGGAATCGACTTTTTACCGATAGATTTATAGAAAGCCAAAGAAGCTTCGGGCACACGGTAATAGGCTGCAATAATGCCATTCTCCTCACATCGTTTCTCAAATTGTAGAATCATCGCCAGTTTTGCTTCCTCGCTATCTGCAACAGGATCCTCCAATACCAAAGCGAAGTGCCGGGTTATTTTAAAGCTGATAAAAGCAGTTTTGTCTTCATTAAAAAAGATAAACTTATCCGGATAGGTTTTGAAATAATCCAGCGCAGAGGTCCCTTTTGCACTTAACAATTCGTTGGCAGTATCAAAATCTTCAGGAGTATTATAAGGCTTAGAAAAATATGGCCTAAGTAAACTGAAGATGATAAATAAAATTGCCAGACCGCTAACCACATAAATTGATTCTTCAAATCGGGCACCAAACCTGGTGAGCGGATGCAAGGCGTTGTCATCAATAAAAAAAATCACCTTTAATACAGCCTGAACCGACTCTGTGAGTTTAAAGTCGATCCCGAAATGCCTTTTATTCATAAAGTAGAAGCCCAGTACCCCATAAGCAAAAACGGCAATTAATGCATAAGCGAAAGCTGCATAACTCACTTTCATAAATTTACTGTGGGCTTTCAATTTGTAATTAGCCCTGGTGTAAAAGAGTACAGATCCGGCAAGGAGGGCTAACAAAGATTCTTCATAATCTGCAGCTTTAACCAAATGCCCGATGACTGAAAATAAGGTTAAGGAAATAGCTACCTGCCAGGCGCGTTTAGATCCCTGAAGTAAAAAAATGCTAACCATTATCAAGATTAAACCAAAAATCAGCACGAGTGCATTACTGGTTACAATAAGGTTTTCTGGTAAAATATCTCTTACTAAACTTAATCTTGCAGGTATAGATGGCGTAATTGCTGAAACAATATTAACTACCCCCAAAATGAGAATAATAAAGGCTGGGAGAACCCGCAGCACAATGCTGTCTTTTTTTAAGATAAAACTGATAATTCCACCGATAAGTGGTAACCAGAATTCGAAAAACCGGAACATTAGGGTAATAGTAGCTGCCGCAATTAACGGAAAACCAAATTGACCCAGAATAAAAGTTAAAGATACTTCGATGGTGCCTAGTCCGCGTAAAAATGGTGAAGCGATGAGTAAGATCACCATTACAATGTAGCCCACAATGGCGGCAGGAACGCTGGCATTAAATCCAAGTGCAAGCATGCAAACGTATAAGTGAAGGATGCCAATAAATTCAATGCCTATCGATACCAATAGCGTTAGCCAAAATTGCTTTCTATTGATATGCTCATCAATCATATCATCAAAAATGGTTGCTAATGATGGCCTTATTTTAGCGAGGTACTGGTATGCCCAACCTTTTTTGGAAATGGAATAGATTGCGATAAAAAGGAAGGCTGTAAGAAGAAGCAGAAAACCGAAACTCAGCAATTCTACTTTGCCAAATTTAGTAGAAAGCAGGGCGATTCCCAATACGGGGATAGCCACCAAAACCACAGACAAGATACCGCAAAAGGCAAATAAAGTAGACGAAAGGTGAATTTTTGATTTAGAAATCCCCTCCTCCTCTATTTCCCTGGTAAAAAATATCAGTGAAGAAAAACCGCCGGCGGGAAGAAAAATACTGATTAAGTTACGTTTTAAAAAGAGCTTAATGGCATTACCCAAACTGATGTGCACGTTAAGCGCTTTAAAACTGTGCACATACATTTGCCCTTGCGCGAGGATATAAATTCCGGTGAGCAATATGCCAAGTGCGATGTATAAGGGCACTGCAGTGGTTAACTGCGCCTTAATCTGAAAAACCTCTACATGCTCTGACCGAATAAAAAATACCGCCATCCCCAGCATGAAGGCCGCCAGAAAAAATTGCCAGAAAAACTTGTTATATACCAGACTGGATAAAAATGATTTTGCTTTATGCATACAAATAGAGTGCTGTCATATAACAAATATGTGCCAGGCCGAAGCGATTTTTTAATGATTAATTCTTTGGTACTAAAGTAGAAACATTTTAATGATTAAGCTGAATTGTCGAAAGAAAAAATGCGCTCAAATTTGAAGTGTTTTTTTTATCACAGATCAGACTAAACCATAGAATTAGCTACTCTTTTTTAGTAAACATTACGAGGTATCCAGTTGATAACGGAACTTCTCGACTGGTAGTATATTTTAGAACGCTGTAATCACAATCAAAAATCAGCTCACCTCATTTAAGTAATTGCGATAAATCTTAAAACAGGTGAGCTGGAAAACTTAGAATAATTTTTCTTGTGGAGGGATTGCGCCTGCGAGGCGCAGGTAAACGGTGGTTTGACCACGGTGATGCGTTTGATGTTCGAAACCTTTACCTAAGGCCAATTCTCTGCTCATCTCAAATCGATCAAAAAGTTTTACTTTTTCATTCAACTGTGCTGCGTTCATTTTTTTGATGGTTGCAATCACATAGTCATAGCTATCCAGTACATTTTTAGTTACTTCAGCTTTCGTTTTTTCACTTGTTTTCTCCAGCTGATCTTTTCCTTCAGGACTTTTTTCGCCCATGGCCGCAGCTGCAAAAACATAATTATCTGCACCAAGATGCAACATTTGCGCTGCGAAAGACCGCATTACAGGTGTAGGTTTAAGTGCGTAACCGGTCTCCGGCATTGCTTCTAAATAGTCTTTAGTGTAGGCCTTAGCGCGCTCCCATTCTTTTAGCACATCTGCAGGAGTGGTTTGTGCCTGCGCATTTGTAAATACAGCTACCAGCATAAATGCACAGGTTATTAGATTTGCAATCTTCATATCGTTTGGTTTTTATTCAAAAATATGGTTTAAAATTCACTTCAGATCATAAAGTTTAAGAACATTAAAAGCCAAAAAATATTGATTCTTCGCGTAAGCGTGGCTTGAAGGAATGTTGCATCCGATCTACCAAGCGATTTCTGAAGATAAATTAACTGAAAGAATCTTCACTATTTACAAATGCTGCTTTATCATTACCGTAGCCTTTAGGATTTTTTCCATACTCATTTGGTCCGTGTTCTCCCGGAAAAAGAGATAAGACCAGTCCATAAAGCGGAATGAGCATAAACCAGGCTGAATTACCGCGATCATGGCAACGCTTTGCGGTTTGTGCGATAAGGATGTAAATTGGGATTAGCAACAGGAGGCAAAAAAACTTCCGACCCACAGGTTTTGAGATTGCTTCAATTGAATACAGGCAGATGCCATAAACAAATTGTGTCAAAACATATTCCATGCGACGAATACGACCTTTAAAAGAGAAAACAGCTTTGAACATGAGAATCGTTAAATATTTTTAAAAAACTAAAATAGCTTATTTTAAGGAATTAAATCGATTAAAAATTAAACGGTATCTGCTCAGTTGGATAAAAGATATTACTATAGCCCTACATCAAACTGCTACAATAATTCTAGCTTTGTAGCTCTCTAAAAAAATGGCAAAAAACAGAAACACATTCCCCGTAGAAAATATATCCTTTAAAGACCGACTCTCCTCCCTTAAAAACCTTCCTGATTTTTTTAAGCTGGTTTGGCAGAGCAGTCCACGAAAAACGGCAATCAGTTTTACCTTAAGAATTCTGAGATCGGCAATGCCGGTTGCCTTACTCTATGTTGGCAAGCTTATTATTGATGAGGTGGTGAAGTTGCATGGCCAGGCTGGCACCGGCGATATGCAAAAACTTTGGGAATTAGTTGGCCTGGAGTTTGCCCTGGCCATTCTTACTGACGGATTGAACCGCATGATTAACCTCACTGATAGTTTGCTGGGTGATTTATTTTCAAATTATACCTCCATGCGGATTATGAAGCATGCAGCAACACTCGATTTGGATCAGTTCGAAGATTCGGTATTTTATGATAAACTCGAACGGGCACGCCAGCAAACGGTTGGCAGAACGGTGTTATTGTCGCAGGTGATGAGCCAGGTACAGGATTTCATTTCGATGGCTTTTTTGCTTACCGGCCTGATTGCCTTCAATCCCTGGCTAATTTTGCTTCTTTTACTCGCCATTATACCTTCATTTTTGGGTGAATCTTATTTTAATAGTAAAAATTATGCCCTATCCAGAAGCCAGACACCAGAACGCAGAGAATTAGATTACCTGAGATATCTGGGTGCAAGTGATGAAACAGCTAAAGAAGTAAAAATTTTCGGCCTTTCTGATTTTGTAATTGCTAGGTTTAAAATGCTATCAGACAAATTTTACTCAGATAATAGCAAACTTGCTGTTCGCCGCTCTGGCTGGGGAACATTTTTTTCGGTGCTCGGCACCCTGGGTTATTATGCTGCATACGGTTTCATCATTTATAACACGGTTGTCGGGAAGTCTACCGTAGGGAGTCTGACTTTCCTTGCCGGTTCATTTCGCCAGTTAAGTGGGTTAATGGAAACCATGCTTTCGCGATTTACCATAGTATCTCAGGGTGCAATTTACCTGAACGATTTCATCGACTTTTTCGAAATCAAACCCAAAATCACAAAACCAGAAAATGCGATACCATTTCCGAATCCGATTAAAACGGGTTTCGTATTTGAGAATGTAGGCTTTCAGTACCATAACTCGGAGCGATGGGCAAACCGCAATCTAAGTTTTGAGTTGCGCCCCGGAGAAAAACTGGCCTTGGTTGGAGAGAATGGAGCAGGCAAAACAACCTTGGTGAAGCTGCTGGCAAGATTGTATGATCCAACAGAAGGAAGAATTTTGTTGGATGGTAAGGATTTAAAAGCTTACGACCTGGACGATTTGCGCCATAACCTTGGGATTATCTTCCAGGATTACATTCGGTATCAAATGACTTTCTACCAGAACATTGCTGTAGGAAATATCAAGGAAATCGAAAACCGTAAGTTGGTAAAAAAAGCGGCTGAAGAAAGTCTTGCAGATCAATTGGCAGAGAAACTTCCAGGTGCTTACGAACAATGGTTAGGAAGAAAATTTAATGACGGCATAGAGCTTTCTGGTGGCGAATGGCAAAAAGTGGCTTTAGCAAGGGCATATATGAAAGACGCGCAGGTATTAATTTTAGATGAACCTACTGCGGCTTTAGATGCCCGAGCCGAATACGAGGTTTTCCAGCGATTTGCGGAACTCACCAAAGGAAAATCAGCGGTCCTAATTTCACATCGTTTTTCTACAGCTCGTTTGGCAGATCGGATTTTGGTGTTGGAACAAGGTACGCTTCTGGAATCTGGAACCCATGCAGAATTACTCGCCAAAGCAGGAAGATATTCAGAGCTCTTCTATTTACAGGCGAAAGGATATCAATAAATACCTCTTCAAATAATTGAGAAAATGATCATCAAGAGTTTATTGAAAGGCATTCAAAATTGTAAATGATGCCTTTCAACAAGCCCAACTTTAACTTATAAATTTAAGTTTCTTAACTTAATTTCCAATCCGGCCTTTCAAAATGGCATGTATAACCGTAAGGAACCTTTTGGAGGTAATTTTGGTGATCTTCTTCCGCATTCCAGAAATCACCTGCCGGTACTACTTCTGTTACTACCTTTCCTGGCCAGATCCCAGAGCTGTCCATTTCGGCAATAAGTGCTGTTGCGGTTTCCCTTTGTACTTCATTTTCAAAGAAGATGGCAGAGCGATAAGATGTTCCCAAATCATTTCCTTGCCTGTTTTTGGTTGTAGGATCATGAATTTGAAAAAAGTATTCCAGTAGTTTTCTGTATGACAAGATCGTTGGATCAAAAACAATTTCTATGGCTTCAGCATGCGTACCATGATTGCGGTAAGTAGCATTCGGAACATCGCCTCCAGTATAGCCTACTACCGTAGAAATTACGCCTGGTTGACTCCGAATTAGTTCTTCTACACCCCAAAAACAACCGCCAGCTAAAATGGCTTTTTCAGTATTCATATTAGTATATTTTATCGATTAAAGTTAAGGTAAGCGCAGTTAATATTGAAATATTAATCAGCGATATGACACCCTCATTGCTGAACCTTCTGCTGTTTGCTGCATTATAATTCAAATCTAAAACAGGGCGACTGCAAGAAAGTTTGTACTGACTGAACGATAAAAGTATTAATTCTTCAAACTTGTAGTTTATCTACATTATGGGCTGTTTCTTTTAGGATCTTGCTCAAATTATTACCTCTTTTAACTTAAAGGTTCATCAAACCAAGTTGTCTCACTGGCTTTTGATTTAGCTTAAAGGCTTTTCATATTCAATTTTGGCCGCTTCGGCCTTTTTGTTCTCGTAGCCTCCATTGCTCAAAACTACCTTAGCCGAAGATTATTCAATTAAACATTAAAGCAATGAAAAAGAACAGGATCTTAATGATGATACTGCTAGGCAGCATTCCGTTTATTGTCTCCTCCGTAAAAGCACAGACTCAAGAACTTCGGGTTAAGGTTAGTGGCATCCGCTCGGCAAAAGGAAAAATTATCCTTAATGTGTTTAAAGACGAGGCAGGCTATGAAAAACAGCAGCCTTTCACTACGCTTAATTTCGATAAGAAAGCGTTAAAAAATGGCGTTCTAAATGTGAACGGTTCAGTAGCCACGGGTACCTACGGCATTACTTTGATTGATGATGAAAACGCCAACGGTAAACTCGAAAAAAACTTTGTTGGTATCCCTAAAGAAGGCTTTGGTTTCTCCAACTTTTTTATGACTAAAATGAAAAAACCAACATTCAACGAGTTCAAATTCGAAATCAAGCCGGGATCAACAGAAATAGAAATTAAGGCAAAATACATGTAGTTGAACGGCTGCCCAAAATTCTACCTCAATCAATAATCTAAAAATATTATAAAACATCATTATGAAAACAAAATCAATTTACAGTAAGATATGTCTGTTAGCAGCTGTGGCTTTTACAATCATCGCGCTATCATCATGTAAGAAAAACGACTTGAATTCCTCAGAATCTTTTGATATCAAAGTTGTTAACGCATCTCAAAATTCTGGCACGCAGACTTTCACCCTGGCAGGTCAGTTTTTAGTGGGTGGCTTAAATTATGGCGACGCGTCATCTTATATCACAACCACTTCCGGTACGCGACTTATTGCAGAATTCAAAAATGAATCGGGCGGAGCAGTTACTGCAACCGGCGAATTGTATACGGATAACGGAGTGAGATTCACCACTTATCTGGTAGGCGAAGGTGCTTCCCGTAAAGTGAAATCTTTTAAAGATAATCTCTCCTTACCTGCCAGCGGAAGAGCCCGGGTGAAATTCGTTCACTTAAGCGATGCGGCACCATCTGATATCAACATCAGAAATTCATCAGGAGATAATCTTGTAACCAACATTAGCAGGTATACAGATAGCGGATATCAGGATATCAATCCCGGAACACTTTCATTAAGGCTAGTTGGAACGGCGTTGAGAAATACCGTAGGCAATTTTGAAGTAACCGGTCTGGAAGCGGGAAAAATTTATTCGATTTACTTAACCGGATCGACAGATGCGACATTGAATGTTCAAAAAGTAACCCACAATTAGTCATTGAAAAAAAATTCCCCGCCATTTACATGGAGGGGAATTTCTATTAATTTAATTGATGGTTAAACTTATAAGGTAGCCATATCAATTACGAAGCGATACCGCACATCACCTTTTTCCATACGTTCGTATGCATGATGAATGTCTTTCATATCGATCATTTCGATATCGGAAACGATATTGTGTTCTGCGCAGAAATCAAGCATTTCCTGAGTTTCAGCAATTCCGCCGATACCAGAACCTGCAAGACTTTTACGTCCACCCAACAAGCTAAAAGCAGCAATTTCTGCTGGTTTTGGAGGTACACCTACACAAATGTGCGTTCCGTTGGTTCTAAGAAGCGATAGGTACATATTAAAATCATGCTCTGCAGAAACGGTATCTAAAATAAAATCGAAAGTACCTTTTGCAGCAGCAACCTGATCTGGATCTGTAGTCACCACGAAATGGTGCGCTCCTAATTTTTTAGCATCTTCTTCTTTTTTTGGTGAGGTACTTAGAACGGTTACTTCAGCACCGAAAGCCACACCAAATTTAACAGCCATGTGGCCTAAACCACCTAAACCTAAAACCGCAAGTTTATGTCCTTTTCCCACTTTCCAGTGTCTAAGTGGTGAGTAAGTGGTAATACCTGCGCAAAGTAAAGGTGCAACAGCGGCTAAGTCTAACTTATCTGAAACATGCAATACAAACTCTTCTCTTACTACGATGTTGTTTGAATAGCCACCATAAGTCGGTGATGACCCATCGCGTTCCATACCGTTATACGTCTGGGTGTTACCCTCCAGGCAGTATTGTTCCAAATCTTGTTTACAGTTTTCGCAAACCTGGCATGAATCTACCATACAGCCTGTACCCGCAAGATCGCCTACCTTAAATTTCGTTACATGATCGCCTACTGCGGTTACGCGACCAACAATCTCATGACCTGGTACCATTGGGAAAATTCCCGGAAACCAATCGTTTCTAATTTGATGCAAATCTGAGTGGCATACTCCACAAAAAAGTATCTCAAATTGTACATCATGCGCCCCAACCTCACGGCGTTCAAATTCCCATGGGGCTAAATCTGTTTCAGCACTCTGTGCTGCATATCCTTTTGTTGCTATCATAAAATGTTTAGATTAATAATGCTAGTAACAAATATAAATCAATCTGGTGTTGGTAATTGAAAAGAAATGTCGCACGGAATTCATTATTTAGCACAACTGTGATAAAGCATACGCGCAGAGCTGTTTACACTTGGCGGATTCACCACTAATAGGAATAGAAATAATAAGGTGACGCTGTGATTACGATTCGAAAGTCGAATCAAAAAAAATCATACCAAGCGTTCTGATAGCATCCTGACAGTAGAAAAATTGTCTCAGGCAGTTGGATCAACAATAGGCAAACTAAAGTTAAACACTGAGCCTTTTTTTAATTCACTTTCTACCCAAATTTTGCCATTGTGCCTTTTCATAATTTCTGCACAGAGATAAAGACCAATTCCAAAACCGGCGATTGATTTTGTATCGTGTTTTTCTACTCTATAATAGCGTTCGAAAAGGTGAGGAATATCAGATTCCTCAATCCCCATGCCCTGATCATAAACACTAACTACAGAATTATGCTGATCAGAGATGCAGGAAACCCTTACCTCTGTACCCATTGGAGAATATTTGATCGCATTGCTGATGAAATTGTTGATTACCTGCCCAATCTTATCCTTATCTGCATTCACCCATGCCGTTTCAACAGGATCAAAGACTACGGTATGCCCATCCGCATTTAAAATGGTATCGTCTTCCAATTCCTGAATTAATACTTTCATATCAAAAAGCTCCTTTTCAATATGAATTTTACCAGATTCAAGTCTCGAAACATTTAGAAAACCATTGATCATCCGCGTCATTTTGGTAATCTGCTTTTCAGCTTTATCCAATATACTTCTGGTTAATAAATCGTCTATTTTCTGCGCTTTAAGCTGCAACAACTGAACAAAACCTTTCAATGAAGTGAGCGGTGTTTTTAGTTCATGGCTCACCATTCCGATAAAGTCGTCTTTCCTGATATCATCCTCTTTTTCTTCTGTAATGTCGAGAATGGTTCCTGAATAGTGTCCGCGGGGATCAGTTTCTGTTTTGTAGTGTTTTCCAGTACATTTTACCCATCTTAACATCCCATCGTTGTGCTTGATGATGGTAAATTCCATATCAAAAATCAGGTCATCTTTAATAACGGTACTAATTGACTGTAGCACCTCTGCCTTAAAATCTGCACTGATCTGATCGATGACTGATTGATAACTCATTTCTTCATCGCTTCGGTAACCAAAAATTTCTTTCAGTCGGCTGGAAGCCAGCATCTCGCGTGTAGAACCATCGATTGTATAAGTGCCTAGCTTAGCTTGCTCTATCGCGCTGCTTTGTTTTTGCTCGCTTTGTTCTAATTTGATATAGGATGCATGAAGATCATTGCTTACTTCTTCTATTAATTTCCGCGCACTAACCTGTTCAGTTACATCAATAGCCATGTCAATCACCCCCGTAATTTCGCCGTTTTCAATTAGCGGACAATAGGTAAAATTATAATATCCAATATGTTCTATACCGTTCTGGATGAGCTTTACGATTTGTTCATTCCCCTGAATGCGCTCACCCGTTTTGTAAACTTTGAGGAGCAGTTCATAAGGTTTCTGACCTTCCAGCTCTGGAATTACAGAAAGCAATGGCTTTCCCTGAACATCAGGCTTTTGTCCTAAAATTCGCAACATCGGCGGATTTACAGACTCGATGATAAAATCATCTCCTTTGAACAATACGATGGCAATCGGCGCCTGTTGAATCAGCAAATGACTCCTCGTTTCGCTTAAGACAGAGCGGTCAAGTAATGCGATGTTCAATTCTTTAGCTTGCTCATACAATGAAATCTTCCTCCGCAATTCCATTTTATCCATCACTTGCTTGGCAAGAATCTTCAATGCTGAGCGCTGTTGTTCACTAAGTTTTCTTGTCACGGAATCGATAACACAAAGTGATCCTATCGCAAAACCATCCTCATTGACCAGTGGCACACCTGCATAGAAAGCAATGTGTGGTTGACCGGTAACAAGCGGATTATTCATAAACCGAATGTCTTTTTTGGCATCCTGAACTTCCATGATCTCGAAGGGATCCTGAATTGCGTGCGCGCAGAAAGAATGATCGCGATGCGTTTCCGTAGCATCTAGTCCCTTTCTAGATTTAAACCATTGCCTGTCTTGATCAACTAAACTAACCAATGCGATTGGCGTTCCACAAATAATGGAGGATAGTTCAGTCAAATCGTCGAACTCACGTTCAGATAAGGTATCGAGAATGTTGTACGATTGTAAAGCCTTGAGGCGATCACTTTCGTTTGGAAGTTGTGGGATAGACATTTACTTAGCGAATCATATTCGCTCAAATATAACACTTATAAGCGTTGGGCTACATTTTATTCTCTCGTTTAAACTTTTATTCCTGAAAGCTTTAATCATTTAAGCGACTAGCTGAGGCAAGCCAGCGCAGTGGAAAACCCCCTATCCGCCTATAGGCATCTTTGCCTAAAGGTGAAAGGGCGCGTAACAAACGAGTTCGCTCAGCTGGTGAGTTAGAAAGGTTCGGTGATGAACCGGAAAGAGAGATTGCTTCGTGCTTCGCAATAACGATCGCTTTATATAGCGATCGCTATCACCACCCTGCTATCCGGCCTAGAAAATGATGGAAGGAGAAAACGTTTAAAGCTTAAACCAAAAACTTTCGAACCACCACTACCCAAGGCAGCGCGTTCTCTCCCGATTCTTCATCGGGTGCTTGTGCTGCCGAAACAAAGCTTTAACGCTTTTATCCAACATCAGTTCCAAGCCTTGGGTTTATTCATAAGTTATTTATGTTTTTATCGGCATTCATGAGCTCGCAGAAAAGCTCGGTTTGCTTCTTTTTGCCAAGAAAAAGAAGATAGCCCTTCGGCGGCCAGCCGAGGCAAGCCAGCGCAGCGTAACAAATCAATAATCATACACTGCAAAAACTAACGCTAATCCTAAACTACAGCATCAAGCGACTTCACTAAAACCGAAACCGCCTTCTCCATTTCATGTTCATTCAATCCCCCAAATCCCAACCTGGTAGCCGTAAGACTTTTACTTTGATACAATAAAGTTTTCGGCAAAAACAATCCATTTTCAGCACATTTCTTTTGCAACCTGATCAAATTAAATGAATCAAGCCATTCCACCCAAATTGCCAATCCTCTTGCAGGAACCTTAAACCGGATCCGCCCTGCTAACTTTTCCGCCAACAATTCTACAAAATGATCACGCCGAACTTTGTAAGCCATTTTGTTTTTCTTCGAAAGACGGTGAACTTCGCCATCCTGAATCCAGTCGGTTAAGACTTGCTCCTTGATGACATCAAAACCAGGCTCAAGAATTGCCCGATGCTTTTCGAGCTCCTTTATAAAAGGTGCGGGAGCCACTACAAAACCATAACCAAAACCAGCAGGTAAAGACCTTGCAAAAGAGCCTATATACACAACCCGCTCATCGGCGTCGATTGCAGCCAAGGGTAAAATAGCATTATTATCTAAGTGAAAGTCAAAATCATAATCATCTTCCACAATAACAAAACCGAATTGACTGGCCAGTTCCAGCAGCTCCATTCGCCGCTTGGCACTTAGATAAACAGCAGTAGGATAATGATAGATGGAAGTGAGGTACACCATCCTAACCAGCTGGGTTTCGCAAACCTTTTTTAGCGCAGCCAAATTAAGCCCCTCATCATCGACCGGAATAGGTACAATCTTCGCGCCGCTATCTGTTAACGTCATATTCGACAAATAATAACCGGGCGAACCAATTACCACTGCATCTCCTTCAGCAATTAAAAGTTTTGCAACAAGGTAGAGACTTATTTCATGACTCGTTGTGGTCAGTAAGTTAGCAGCTGAAATCCGTAAGCCTCTGGTTAAATTCAGGTAGTTGAAGAACTGCTTTTTGAATTGCTGATGCGATTCTGATTGAATCTGCTCCCAAGGCTGTCTGATCTTTTGACGCTTCAGCTTAGCTACATATAGCCGCGCTAGGATATCGGTGTGCATCAACCTTAAATCTGGCAAACCGTCATTAAATTGCAAGGGTAAATTGCTCATCTCCAGTGGACTTTCCAAAACCGAAGAATGCTTAAAAGTAAAACCATTGGTAGTGGTTTTATCCATCTTTGAAATGCCGGTTTTGGGTTTTTGTTGCTTCTGATCTGATAAAATAAACGTGCCTTGATTGGGTCTGATTTCTATGAAGCCCTGCAATTCAAGATCCTGAAAGGCTTTAATCAGCGTATTTCTGTTGATCGCCAGTAGCTTACACAAAATGCGTGTACCCGGAAGTTTTGTACCTTCGGGAAGCAGCCCCAACTGAATGGCCTTAATGAACGCAAAAATGATCTGCAAGTAAATAGGTGTGGCATCGTCTGCCTTGAGTTGTATAAAACTTTTGAAAGGAATTTGAACCGGACTATCCATTATCTTTAAACTGGTATACCTTAGTGGTACGGCAAGGTACTACTTTTGCTGAAATTTATAAGGAATGAAGAAAATCTACCTTGCCATACCAATGCTTTGGTGTGCTAATGTATTTGCGCAGCAAAAGCAAGACACCGTAATTACGTTTAAAGATGTGATCATTAATGAGAACGGTTTCAATACCCCTATTTCCAAGCAAAACAGAAATGTATACATCATCGATCAGGCGATGATTGCCAAACTACCCGGGCGTACCATTCAGGAACTTTTGCAATATGCAAATGGCGTAGATCTTCGCCAAAGAGGCCCATTCGGCAGTCAGGCAGATATTAGCATTGATGGCGGAAGTTTTGAACAAACGGTGCTGCTTTTAAACGGAATTAAAATTATTGATACGCAAACCGCCCACAATATGCTTAATTTGCCAATTCCGGTAGAAGCCATTGAACGTATTGAAATTGTTCGCGGACCAGCTGCCAGGATTTATGGCATCAATAGCCTAACGGGTGCAATTAATATCATTACCAAAAAACCAACAAAATCAGGTTTTCTGATTGATTCTTACGCAGGCTCTAACTTTAAGAAAAATGAAGAAGGCAATGGTAAAACATTTTATGGTGCCGGGATTCAGGCCGGTGCAGTATTAAGTAAGAAAAAACACCAGCATTCTATTTTCGGCTCTCGCGATAAAAGTAATGGCTACCGTTTTAACACTCAGTTTGAAAACGTTAAAATCCTCTACCAGGGAAGCGTTCAGATTGATAGTGCAAATGAAATCATGACATCTTTTGGCTACACCAAAAACGAATTTGGTGCCAATGGATTCTACGCAGCACCCGGAGATCGAAATTCTACAGAAGCAGTACAAACCACATTGGCTTCGATTCAGTCAAAGCACTTGCTTTCTGAGAACTGGACGTTAATGCCACGATTAAGTTATCGGTATAATTTTGATGATTACCGCTATTTTGGAAATACCAATCCAAATGCAGGCATAAGCAAGCATTCTACCAATGCATTCGCAGCCGAGGTAAGCAGTTCCTATAAAACTAAAACAGGCGAACTTGGCTTGGGCGCGGAGATCAGAAGCGATGCCATTAACTCCTCTAATATTGGCAAACACCAACGCAAAAATGTTGGAATTTATGCACAATACAGAACCTTTCTAACGGAAAAACTCAACGTGAATTTAGGTACTTACCTTAACTACAACTCTTCATATAAATGGCAGATTTATCCTGGTCTTGATGCCAGCTACGCCTTGACGGATGCCTTTAAGTTCATCGGCAGTATCGGTACAAGTCAAAGACTTCCCTCTTTCACAGATCTATACCTTAACCAGCGCCCAGGAAACATAGGTAATCCCAACGTTACGCCAGAAAATGCGTTTCAAAGCGAAATTGGTTTCAAGTATTTGAAAAGCAACTTTACATTCAATTCGAATTTCTTTTACAGGCGAATCAGCAATTTTATCGACTATACCAGATTGGTAACTACAGAACCATTTGAGGCTAATAATCTAGGTACTATGATTACGAAAGGCATTAACTTCCGAACAAATTATGCTTTAGAAATTAACCAACGTGCTAAGATGAATCTCAACCTGGCATATTCCTATCTCGATTCTAAATTTGGAGACATGCAGCCTGGCATCGCTTCTAAATATCAACTTGCATCTCTGAAACATCAGGTTACCAATACGATAGACATCAAATACCTTAACTTTTCTCTGTTAGTCGCCACGCGTTATAACCAGCGGATTGCAGGAAAATCCTATTGGATTAACGATTTCAGAATCAGTCGGTCTATACAGAAATTTACAGTTTATGTAGATGCACAAAACATTTTTGACACACAATACTTTGAAATCGGTGCTATCCCCCTTCCATCCCGATGGGTTAGCCTGGGTGTAAAATTTGTAAGCTTCTAACTTTCCATGATAAGCATCATCAGCGACATTGCCTAAGAAATAGTCTGATGATGCTTCTCATTCCAATACTGACGTATCCCACTGTTTTTCAAAATTTTAAAACTTAAAAAATTTGGGCTGGTTATAAAAATGTACCTAAGAAAAACATCAGTATGGAAAATGATAAAATGAGTAGACGAAAGGCTTTGGGCGGCCTGAGTTTAGCAATGGCTGCAGTTGCAGCTTCCCCTATTTTAAGCAGCGCGGCAGTACCGGAAGGAATTGGCTTTGCTGCAGCAGATTTACAAGACCCTACCACAAAATATCCGAGGCCACCATTTGTTCACCAAAATCAGCCCTGGCCCGCACTAGCGAGTAAAATGGATCCGAAGCCAGACCACGGAGAAACGAGTTATAAAGGATCGGGCAGATTAATGGGCAGAAAAGCATTAATTACGGGTGGAGATTCGGGAATGGGAAGAGCCGCTGCAATTGCTTATGCACGTGAAGGCGCCGATGTGGCCATAAATTATCTACCACAGGAAGAACCCGATGCAAGAGAAGTTGTAGCCTTAATCAAAAAAGAAGGCAGAAAAGCTGTCGCCATTCCAGGCGACCTCAGGGATGAGAATTTCTGCAAGAAGCTAGTCGATGAAGCAGCAAAACAACTCGGGGGTTTAGATATCATCATCAGCAATGCGGCCCGTCAACAATCTAACCCATCCATTGCAGATATCACTACCGAACAATTCGATTGGACCATTAAAACCAATATTTATGCTCCTTTCTGGATCATCAAGGCCGCACTTCCCTATTTGAAACCGGGCTCATCTATCATAGGTACAACGTCTGTTCAGGCAACAGACCCATCACCCGACCTATTTGATTATGCCCAAACTAAAGCCGCAACTACTAATTTTGTAAAGTCTTTGGCCAAGCAACTCGGCCCTAAAGGAATACGCGTAAACGGCGTGGCACCTGGACCGATCTGGACACCTTTACAAATGGGAGGCGGATCTACGCCAGAAAAACTAAAAGAATTTGGTAAGGATACGCCGCTTGGCCGCCCTGGACAGCCAGCAGAATTGGCTTCCATTTATGTGCAACTTGCTGCAAATGATGCCAGTTTTTCAACCGGACAAATATATGGAGCTGCCGGAGGTTCTGGTCAGCCTTAATATGGTTTGCATTAACCTTCAAATCTTAGAAGGTTAATGCAAACTTTAACGAATAAGCTGCTATAATTCCTATTAATCAACTCGCCAGTTAGAATTTACAGCTGTAAATATTTAAGGTTTCAATTGATCCCACAACTTAAAGGAATTGCACGAGCCAGACAAAATGTATGAAGTGAGGCTGAACTTTGGCCCCAAATGAAAACGAATAGCCCATATTCACCGCACTAAATCCAATCTTTCTTAATTTTCTAACCAACGCTTAAAACTAAATATTTAAGATCACTAAATAATTTAGAAAAAAAATTGTTACATTGTTCTTGTTAACATTAAAAAAATGTTAAGTTTGTATCATACACTACTAAATCTATAGATTATGTATAATAAAACAAAAATGTTTTATTCTTCAATGGCACTGAACTCATCGCGAATGCGAATGTGTTATTGCTCCGCATAATCTTCCCAACCAATTCTTCAATTCTACAACTAATTTCCTTTCCATGGCTTCATCGTATCCAACCTTTACCTTATCTGAAAAACTCACTGCAGAACAGATTGAATTTTTCAATATTCACGGATTTATTCACTTCAAAAACTTCATCACTAAACCAACTGTTGGGTCGATTATCCAAGCTTCGAAAGAAGTTCAAAAAAACTGGATAGATGCTGACATCCGTAAAATTAATGGAGTACCAATCAAATACGGAAAAGATATAGATGGTGAAAAAATTGTTCAGCGCTTCGCCTTTATCAATCAGCACCATCAAACATTGAGCGGCTTACTGATGGATCCACGCTTATCTGCCCTTTTGCCACTTGCTGGAGACGAATCCCGGCTAGGCATTGAGGAAAAAGATGGAATGGTGTTTAATCATTATGTAAATGGTCCTGAAAGTGGCTTTACCAAAATGGGCTGGCACACCGATGGTTTAAGAGATATTTTTTACGGTGGCAAACTGAACCCAATGCTAAATGTAGGCGTGCATTTAAGTACACAGACAGAAGCAAACGGTGGGCTAAAAATTATTCCAGGAACGCACAAACAGAGTATTTATCAAATGCTTTTCCGTAAAAAATATTTCATTGATAACCGCCCGGATAAAAATGAGATTTCCATATTGCCGGAAGCAGGAGATTTAACGGTTCATGATGGAAGGCTTTGGCACCGGGTAGCACAATCTTCTCTTCGTGGAGAAGAAAGTCGCAGAAGGGTGATTTATATTCCAATAATCGCTGGAAAATATGCACCTAAAAATGAGAATAGTCCAACCGTGTTTTATCAGCGTTTTGCTGGAATAGTGAAGTAAGATATGTTAATAATATTATTTTTGAGTTATCTTGCGCGATCGGGCAAACTAAAACGTCAAATTACCATGGTCAGGTCATTACCAAAAAAAATTAGCGGAAGGCTATTTAGACCTGAAACAGTGATATTGACTTGCCTTTTAGCGTTAGGCAACTAAATTAAATGAAAGAGAAAATTACAGAGCGGGCACAGATTTTTGCAGACAGAAAACGTACAAACATATTAAGATCGGGGGAACAACAGTTTATTCACTTTTTATTAAAACATATTCCGGGCTTTATTTCGCCGAACATCATGACAGGAGTTGGCATGTTTGGTTCGATAATCGTTTGCGCAGGTTTTCTGCTTGCCGCAAAATTCAGCAGCTTTTATGTGTTGATCGGAATTTTAGGCCTTTTCATTAATTGGTTCGGCGATTCTCTTGATGGCAGACTCGCTTATTTTCGCGGAATTGCCAGAAAATGGTATGGGTTTGCACTTGATATCATTATGGATTGGCTTAGCATTATCCTCATTGGAATGGGATATTATTTCTATGCCTCAGAGGCAACCCGAATCTTAAGCTTCTTCTTTGTTGTGCTCTACGGCTGGTCTATGATTATTTCGCTTTTGCGGTACAAAATACTTGGTGTATACCGAATTGATGCAGGTTTGGTTGGCCCAACAGAACTGCGGGTAATTATTGCCACGATTCTGATTCTGGAGGCTTTTATCCCACATTCAATTACCTACTCTGCCTTTGCTACCGCAATTATTTTATTAATTATCAACCTGAAAGATACGAACGCTTTGTTAGAACTTGGAAACGACCGCGACCGCAAAGAAAAGGAATAATGAGTAAGAAGAAATCTATTGGCATTTTCCTTAGAGCCCAGGTATCTGCCTTTTCCGGGGGTATAACCGACTATGGTTTGATGATTCTTTTCACGGAAGTTCTTGGCATCCACTTTGCCATATCCATCCTCCTATCCGGAACTTTGGGTGGCATTGTCAATTTTTGCCTGAACAGATTTTGGGCTTTCAATGATGGCGGCGAATATACCGCCTCTGCTAGAAACCAGTTTATTAAATTTGCTGCTGTTGTATTGGGAAGTATTTCGCTAAAATCAGGAGGAACTTACCTGCTGCAGCGAAGTTTCAATCTCGATTATCGCCTGGGCAGGTTATTGGTAGATAGTGTCGTTTCTTATGGCTTCAATTACCCAATGATGAAATTCTGGGTTTTTAAAACGATCGCCATAGAAGAGGAAAAGGCTGAAGAGGATGAAATACTTGCACACTCCTAAACAATTATTGCAACGGATGAGCAATAGCTAAATCTATATTTTCTAGAAGCTCATCATTAATCTTTTGCGTCAATAATTGACGTCATGAACTGGCGTCGTAGCTGATCACTGACAAGCCAGCAGAATCCATATCATCACTTCAACTAGGTCATTACGTTGAATTGGTTAAAGCAACGGTAACACTTATATCTTTTGATTGGCACAATGGTTAATATTTTCTTAAACAAGAAACTCCGTGGAACTCTATAGGTTTCCGGGTTTTTACATTTTGGACATATTGGTGACGTCCAAGTTTTAGGGCTAACTTGTTGACTGTTCATAAAGTAAGGGATAAACAACTACTATAAAAACACATATTATTCAACAATCTGCAGCTGCGCAGTAGAATAAAACATGCTTCTCTTGATTGAAAACGCATGCTTTGATTAAATATTACAAATAAGATCCGCCACTAACTTCTATTTTAAATCGAAAATGACTACATCATTTTCATTAACTACTCATTTACTAGATTTTACGATTAATAACGAACGCTGTTTAACAAAATTTTCTTGTCACAACAATTTCAAATTAATTATTTAAAACAAAAATGCTTCAATTTAGTATACTAATAAACTTTATTTAGATAACTTAGTTTATAAATATACTATCAAAATATGCCGGAAGAAAATATCGCAGAATACGTGATTAACATTGACCCTTATAGAACACCCTTGAAAGCTGATGCTTTTGAAATGGATGACGAAACCAAGATTTCGCTTATTTCAGATCATTTCACCAGCATACTCAACATCCTTGGCCTTGATTTGACTGATGATAGCCTGAAAGATACTCCTTCCAGAATCGCGAAGATGTATGTAAAGGAAATTTTTAGCGGGTTAAATCCAGCCAATAAACCTGTAGCCACGCTTTTTGAAAACCATTATCAATACAGCGAAATGCTCGTAGAAAAAGATATTGCTGTATTTAGCAATTGCGAGCACCATTTTGTTCCCATTACCGGCAAAGCTCATGTCGCCTATATCAGTAAAGGAAAGGTAATCGGCTTGTCTAAACTCAACCGCATTGTACAATACTATTCGCAGCGTCCGCAGGTTCAGGAAAGATTAACCATACAAATTGCAGCAGAAATTAAACGCGTGTTGGAAACAGAAGATGTAGCCGTGATGATCGACGCCAATCACCATTGCGTGTCTTCAAGAGGCATACGCGACATTGGTAGTTCAACAGTAAGCACCTCCTTTAGCGGGAAATTTAGAGATGCTGATACTAAAAGTGAATTTTTAAAATACATAGGCAAATGAGATTTCAAAACAAAAATATCCTCGTGATTGGCGGCAGTTTTGGTATTGGCCTGGAACTGGTAAAAAACTTGACTAGCGAAGGTGCAGTGGTTTATTCCGCTTCGAGAACAAGTTCAGCAGAATGGCCTTTAGGTGTTCATTATCAAACACATAATGTTTTGGATCCAAGTCAGGATCTGGCGTCATTCCTTCCAGAGGATCTCCATGGATTGGCTTATTGTGTGGGCAATATCAACCTGAAACCATTTGCAAGAGTTAGTGAGACTGACCTGGTTGATGATTTTCGCTTAAATGTTGTAGGTGCAGCATTAGCTATTCAAGCTTCGCTTAAGGCGCTGAAAAATTCAGCAGGTGCCTCCGTTGTGTTGATCAGCTCTGTGGCGGCAAGAACAGGCATGGGCTTTCATGCAAGTACAGCCGCATCAAAAGCTGCGCTTGAAGGACTGGCGATATCGCTGGCAGCTGAACTTGCAGGGAGCCAGATTAGGGTTAATGTGATTGCACCATCCCTAACCAATACAAGGCTTGCCGCAAAACTCTTGAACACTCCTGAAAAAATCGAAGCCTCTGCTAAAAGGCATCCAATCGGTAAATCCGGAGAGCCTAAAGATATTAGTTCAGCGATTTCTTTTTTGCTTTCTGAAGACAGTAGCTGGATCACCGGCCAGATTATCCCGGTAGATGGAGGTATGGGGAGTTTAAGAACAAACCTTTAGTTATGGAAATTAGCGATGCTACAATACTGGAAATGGAGCCTGCTTTCCGCACCATACTCATCAATTCTCTGCCTGGTTTTAAATGCCTGCAGTTAGTTGGTACAAATAGTGAGAACGGACACAGCAATTTAGGCCTTTTCAACTCGATCTTTCATATAGGTGCGGCTCCTGCGCTTCTGGGAATGATCGTAAGGCCAAAATCTGCGGATCATGATACTCTAAACAATATTGAGCGAACCGGAGTTTATACTTTCAATAACGTAACGAGCGCCTTTTTAAAACAGGCACATCAAACCAGTGCCAGATATCCGTCTGGTTACTCAGAATTTGTTGAATGTGGATTCACAGAATATTTCGCTACTGATTTTAATCCTCCGTTTGTAGCCGAATCATCGGTTAAAATTGGATTAGCCTTAAAAGAAATCATTCCCATTAAGATCAATGGCACAACGCTGGTGATTGGAGAAGTCGTTAACATTATTATGAATGATGACCTGCTTAGTGCTGACGGTTATGTAGATCACGAGAAGGCCAATACGCTTACGGTAAGCGGACTTGATAGCTATTTCCAGCCAAAGCACTTAGCCAGACTAGCGTATGCCAAGGCTGAACAGGCGATTCAAATCACGAAATAAGATCAATAGATATGAGAGAGGCTAAATTTGATGTGATTATTGTGGGTGCCGGAATAGCCGGACTATCTGCTGCTAAATTGCTAAAACAAGCAGGAAAAACAATCTTATTGATAGAATTATCTGATGCTGTTGGCGGAAGAGTACGAAGCGATCAAAAAGAAGGTTTCATATTAGACCGTGGATTTCAGATTTTAATTACCGCCTATCCCGAAGCAAAAAAACTATTGGATTATAACCGGCTAAATTTAAAATCTTTTCTTCCAGGTGCTGAAATACATGACGAAGAAGGAAGCCATAAAATTGGTGATCCACTACGAGAGCCATTGATGCTCTTCAAAACGCTGCTCTCACCGGTAGGTAGCCTGGCAGATAAGTTGCGACTATTGCGACTCAAGACACGACTTTATAACAAGACCGTTGATGAAATTTTTAGTAGCCCTGAAACTGATACATTTACACACTTACAAAAACTAAAGTTTAGCAAAAAGTTTATTGAAAAGTTTTTCAGGCCATTCTTTACCGGAATTTTTCTGGAAAGCAAACTGGAGACATCAAGCAGAATGTTTGAATTTGTATTTAAAATGCTCGGTGAAGGCGATGCAGCAATTCCGGCATTAGGTATGGGCGAAATTAGCAAACAACTCGCTGAAGGTTTGAGTGATGACGAACTTCTATTAAATGAAAGCGTGAGTAGTTTTGAAAGCGGTATAGTTACGTTAGCTTCCGGAAATACTTATCATGCCGAAGACATCATTATTGCGACACCAAACCAGCAGTTAACACCGAACAATCAGCCGGATGGAAAATCTGCACGTACTTTATATTTTGCTACCAATGTGAAAACGCAGGCCACGAAAAGAATAGTACTAAATGCGCTTCCCGGTCAACTCATCAATAACATTGCTTTCATCGACCACGTAGCGAGCGAGTATGCGCCACCCGGCCGCTCCCTGGTATCTGTATCAATCAAAACAGATAAGTTAACAGCCGCATCTGCTGTGGAAGAAGTGGTAAGAAAAGAACTTTTACAATGGTATCCAAAATCTGTTGACTGGAAACATCTGGCTACCTATTCGATTCCATATGCACTTCCTCAAAACCAAACGGTTTGTAATGACCTTAAATTATCAAATGCTCAGCTCGAGGGCAATTGCTACAGATGCGGTGATTACCTACTCAACGGCTCTATAAATGGCGCGATGCGTAGTGCCTCAATAGCGGTAGAAGCTGTCCTCAAAAAACAATCAACAATTATATTTTAACCGCAATGGCTGATCAAAACATAAAAGAACTTTACCATGATGTACAACCTGATTAATGAACTTGTAAACCTTGTTAAAATATATGAGGATAGCGACAAGAATCGCACGGAAGACATTGGTTCCTTCTGTAATTGGCTGGAAAAGCATCTTGAGTCCAATCCAAAGCAGCGATCAATAGAACCGGAATGGGCAGGAAAAATAAATGGCAGATCAGCTGATAGCGTGATCAATACATCACTGGTTCATCTTTATCGCTATGCTAAACTTCATGCCAAAACAGCCATTGCCGGAACATCGTTTTCTACTCCAGATGAATTTATTTACCTGATTAGTCTGGCCTCTGGAGGAAGCATGAGTAAGAGCACACTAATTAAACAAAACGTTCATGAAAAACCTACGGGAATACTGATTATTAACAGGTTAATCGACAAAGGACTGGTAGAGCAGCAATCTATAAAGGAAGACAAAAGAAGCCGGATCATTCACATCACGCCAAAAGGAACGCAGGAGCTCACAAGATGTATAGAACGGATTAGAGCGGCATCTGCAAATGTTACTGAGCCACTTTCTCATGGAGAAAAAATGAATTTAATTACGTTATTAACCAAACTGGAAGATTTTCATGGCATTCAAAATGAAGGTAAGTTCTAACAATGTTGGTTTGACATATCACCTGATCCTGCATTTCGGAACAGAATAAACACCTTAAAAATATACCGTTAAACCCTACTAAAGTCTTTGTGGCCGCCATTGTATCATCGTTCTGCCTAAGGCATATAGCCCCGAATTAAAATGAAAAAAATATTTGACCATGTTTCTGCTGAGTGCAGTAAAATAGTGACCAAACGTTATAGTACCAGTTTTTCACTCGGCATCCAGTTTCTTAGCGGAAAACTGCGCACACCGATATATGCCATCTATGGCTTCGTGAGATTAGCCGACGAGATTGTTGACACCTTCCATGATTATGATAAGGAGTTACTGCTGCGTAAATTTAAAAGAGATTGCTTTGAAGCTATTCAGGATGGCATTAGCCTCAACCCTGTACTCCACTCTTTCCAGCAAGTAGTTAATCAATACCAGATTGATCGTGAGCTCATCGAGCTTTTCCTTAACAGCATGGAAATGGACCTGAAAAAAGAAACTTACACGCCTGAGAAATACGAAAAATACATTTTGGGTTCTGCCCAGGTAGTGGGTTTAATGTGCCTTCAGGTTTTTACTGAGGGAGACAAAGCAGAATACGAGCGCCTAAAGGGCCCCGCGATGAAGCTTGGGTCTGCTTTTCAAAAAGTAAATTTCTTGAGAGACATCAATGCAGATTACTTCCTGCTCAGCCGAACCTATTTCCCTGATGTGGATTTGGCAAAATTCTCCAATCCTGAGAAACTAAAGATAGAAGAAGATATTGCTCAGGAATTTGCATCTGCACTGGCCGGAATCCGGGAGTTACCGCAATCATCGCGCAACGGAGTTTACCTGGCTTACACCTATTATCAAAAGCTTTTCCAGAAAATCAGAAATAAAACGGCTGAACAAGTGATGCAGGAGAGGATTAGAATTTCGAATTTCCGCAAGCTTACGTTAATGTTTGGCGCCTCTATCCGATTCAAAACAAACAGATTATAAACGATTTAAGCTACCAGACTAAAGTAATGAGTGAAGTACTGACATTAATAGAAATTGATAGGATTATAGAAATGGCCTGGGAAGACCGTACCCCCTTCGAAGCGATTGAAATGCAGTTTGGACTGAACCAGGAAAAAGTAATTTCGCTGATGCGCCGGGAGATGAAAACCACCAGCTTTAAAATGTGGCGGAAACGAACTAAGGGGCGAGCCACTAAACATGCATCGCTAAGGGGTGATGGCATTACGCGATTTAAATGCAAATTACAGAAGTCGATAAGCCAGAATAAAATCAGTAAGAGATAGAAACCTATTATTATTTAGTCAAGACTGGTAGAAGATCACATTTGAACCGACGGATATTTTATAAACCCTAAACATAAATCTGATGATGAGGATTGCGAATTGAGTGTTTAAACTACTAATGAAGGATCCGAAATAACACTTGAAACTGTTATCTAAAATCTTTATTTTGCATGTAATGCTTACTGACGGAAATGAAAGTTCAGCTGTTATGGGTACAATCCAGTCGTAATTGTAAAACCAGATTCTAAAATCAAAGATTGAAGAGAACCGTAAAGCGAAAACCTGATCATTAATCACTAAACCAGAATCAAACGCAAGTTTTTCCCTTCCTGCGTTTGACCATTATTAAACCTCTACACTGCAACAAACTAATTATCAAAGCTTAAAGACAACTAGTAATTTTATATTGTTATTGTTTTAGCCTTATTCAGTCTTAAGTATCGGAATGACTTGTTCACCAATTAATCCAATAGATTCCATTAATTGTGTGTGTGTAAGGCCTGCGTTATCCATCTGAAAAGTCAATCTGGAAATTCCGCCCAGATCGTTACTAAATCTTGAGATTTTCTCTGCAACCTCATTTGGTTCACCGACAATCAGCGCACCGTCTTTTCCCACCTGAGAATCAAAATATTCCCTAGTGATTGGTGGCCATCCCCTTTCTTTCCCCACTCTTGTAAAAGCTTCTGCATAGCCAGGATAATAATCTGCCAATGCTTTTTCCCGGCTTGTAGCCACATATCCCAGACAATGAAGACCTACTTTTAGTTTCGCCGGGTCATGTCCTGCCTGTACTCCTGCTGCTCTGTAAAGATCTATTGATCTGCGAAAACGCCTGGGCTCACCGCCAATGATGGCAACCATTAATGGAAGACCTAAACGGCCAGCCCTGATAAATGATTCCGGTGTACCACCAACACCAACCCATATCGGTAACTGATCCTGATAAGGCCTCGGATAAATAGGTTGATTATTAAGTGGCTGTCTAAATTTACCAGACCAGGTTACTGTTTCGTTTTGCTGAATTTTGATTAATAATTCCAGTTTTTCTGCAAATAATGCATCATAATCATGAAGATTGAAGCCAAATAAAGGAAACGATTCTACAAAAGATCCACGTCCAACTACTAAATCTATTCTGCCTTTAGCGATAAGATCAAGGGTAGAAAACGCTTGAAAAACCCTCACCGGATCTGCTGCACTTAATACCGCAACGGCACTCGTTAACCTGATTTGTTTCGTTCTTGCCGCTGCTGCAGCTAAGATTACCGCAGGTGCTGAATCGAAAAATTCCCGCCGGTGGTGTTCACCAATTCCAAAACTTGAAAGTCCAACCTGATCGGCATATTCAATCCGGGTAAGCAAATTTTCTAGTACCTCTGCCCCATCTTTTGCTTTCTCAATCGTACCTGATGCAAAACTGTCTATTCCAATTTCCATGTTATAAAGCTATATATTATTAATCATCACTATTGACTGGTTAACCGTATTTCCTGCTCAAGAATTCATTAAACAGCCTTCTGCAGCGATAATCCTCCAGGTCTTCGTGAACAAAAATCAAGATGTTGATCGGACTGTTTAAATTGTTATTAATTTTCACCTAGGCAGAAGGTTGCTTACATCTTAGCGCTTTGTTTTTAACTGCTCGTTAAAGTAATAAGAGATTCCCAAAATGAGCAGAAGAACAATTGGCACCATCGCTACACTTAATGGATCTCCGCTTGACAAGTGTGCTATCATGGCCGAAACAAATGTGATTGCAAAGCCGAAGTAGGCAATTACTTTTACTTTTTCTGGTAGCATTGGTACCAATAACACAATCACACCGATAATTTTTAATACAGCAAGCTCAATTCTAAAATAAGCTGGAAAACCTAGGTGTTTAAAAGCAGCGTCCATATCAGGACTAGTGAAATAGCCAAATGCACTAAACAGCATCATTGCTGCGATAATCCCTGTTGAAACCCAGTAAATAATCTTATTCTTTTTCATCTTTTTTTTTGTGATTTTCCTTGTTAAATTTTTTCTTTGTTTGATGATGCAAAGTTGCAGCAGAAGCGCAACCTAAAAAGATGATTTTTGATAAAAAAAACCGTTGATAAATATCAACGGCGTTAGTATAGCAGCAATTTAAATGATAAGGGCTAATTGAATCCACAGGCTTTTGGATAATTGACAATACGCCTTCACAGCAAGTATAGAATGTCGCATAGGTCATTCAGTGAAGATTTCCATTTACGACCACCAAGACAGATGCACGTAATCAAGAGGGGAATAGTAAAACGCTTCTATGCCTTCAGGCAACACTGAATCGGCGATAATACTTAAGCACAAAGCATTGCCCAACTTTTCATATCTTTTGCCAGAAAGGTAGTTCATTGTGATGGAGCAGTTCTGGAGCGATAGTTTTTTGAGACTTTCCATTCCTGTATAAAAACTTATTTTAATTTCGTTGCCTTATACAGAAGTGGTTCAACCCGATACTTGCAGCAATGTATAATAAAAAAACGCAGAGAAATATCAATGGTGTCCTATAAATTTATATCTGCTACCTTAAGGATTGCTTTCTGATTCTGCTCAACGTTTCTTTAGTGATGCCAAGGTATGACGCAATAAGATGTTGTGGAAACCTTTGGGTAAACTGCGGAAAGTTAGTCGTAAACTCTTCGTATCGCTTCTCTGCGCTGCTACTAATGGTAGAGTTGAGCCTTCTTTGGTTAACAATTGCGTTGCGCTCATCCATTATTCTAAGCATTTCGATCAGTCCAGGTATTTTCATCATTAAATCAAGCATATCCGCTCTGGAAATAGTGAGGAGTTCACAATCTTCCCAGGCGTCAATATGATAAACGGATGGAGTAAGCATGGTCATACTTTCGCGATCACTTGCCCAATAATCTTCTATAAATAAATGTACAATATGCATACCCCCTTTTTCATCGAGACTGTATTGTCTTAAAGCACCTTTAACTACGAAAGCGGTTAGCTTACAAACATCTCCTTCCTGTAAGAAGTATTGCTTCTTCCTAAGTTTTTTGGGTTGAAAAACTGCAGTGATGAGGGCCTCCTCATCCTTCGTTAGCGGCAATTTGTTATGTTTATTAATATAAGCTATAAGGTTCGCATGCATGGTTTGCTGATTAACAGCCGTAAAGATATAAGAATGTTACAAAATTTCCACAGTGCTCATTTTGGCTCACCCAATTAATATCAGGTTGACCAGTTACAGAACTGTACAGCAATTACAACCTTTATTGCCATTCCACAGCGCTTAACTCAATAATCATAAGCCTTTGTTAATTTTTAAGCCTTAATTACTGGATTTTTTGGTATCATCATTACTAATGCTTCGTTCGCTCTTTTTGATCGACCCTTGCAGTTTTCCAAATTTCCAGTTTAACCCAAGGCTAAATCTTCTAAACGGATTTTCACGAATACGCTCCTGTGTAAAGTTTACACCTTCAGTATAATTCCTGAAAGCCCTGTTCTTCTGAAAAGGATTGGCTATCATACCAGAGAAAGTTAATTTATCTTTAATGATGTCTTTGCTACCGCTAAATCCAACATAATAATAATCATTCGACTGCCCCTGCAACACCACATCTGGTGCACCATAATTTACCGATACACTCGCTTTCCAGGTTTTTTCGAATTTATAGCTGGTGTTTAAATTGACATATCCTGTTACGCCACTATTTTTGGTAAGTATGCCGTTGATCATACCTTCCAGCCAAATGTGATTCAGATTGGCGCTGACATTTAAATTCCACTTTGCAGTGAGCGGATAATTAAAGTTAGCATTCGTACCTAGTAATTTGTTTTTACCTACATTAAATGAAGTTACCCTGGTAAGGTTCTCTGCTTCGCTGTAGGTAAAGATTTGCTGCTGGGTATTGTTTGCAAAGTTGTACGATAAACTTAAGTTCAAAGATCCTTTTTTATAGTTACTGTAAGTAAGTTCAAAATTATTGCTTAGCGCCGCCTCTAAATCCGGGTTGCCATAATATTCGAAATTCGGCCTTGATTTATCCACAAAAGGATTTAAATCCCAGATACCTGGTCTTTGAATCCTTTGGGTGAAACCTAAACTGATACTCTGGCTATTTTTTAACGTTCTATTGAAAGAAACTGAGGGGATTAAATTAAAATAATCAGTTTTCACAGTAGAATTAGTGCTCTCGAAATTTCCTGTTACATAAGTCCCCTCCAACCGTGCACCAGCTTTAAATGTCCAGTCCTTCAGTTTTAACGTATAAGTGTTATAAACCCCAAAAATATTTTGATCATTGCTATATACATTACTTTGGGCTTGATCAATAATGTAAGTGTTATCTGCTTCATTAAAATTCAGGTATTGGAAATTGCTCTCTCCATCTCTTAAAATGGCTTTTACACCAGCCTCTACGGTAACGTATTTAAATGGATTGATGTAATCAATTTGTGCCGTTTGCTCTTTCGAACTGCTGATGTTATCCTGCCTGTAATTTAAACCGGAAAAATTAAGTCTATTGCTAAAACCTACATTGTTAAGTTGAGGCTCTTCACTATCGAAAAACTTGTAAGAAAAAGTCAACAATTCTTCTTTCTTCTTCTTAAAACCCTTTTGGTAGTTAAACGTATAATCTGTTCCTCCCCATTCGTACCTCGTTCTGCTGTCCATATCATAAGCGGAAGCTACCGCACCATCCCTGAGGTCGAAATGTTGATTGAGGTCTTGCTGATTATATCCCCCATATGGGTTTAATTCTACGGTAATCAAGTTCAATGAATCGATTTCATAGCTGAGCTCCCCCCCGCCCCAACGCCATTTATTATCTACCTTTTGAAAACCAACTGAAGAAAGACTGGAGGGTATGGCAGTGCCACGACTGTTCCGCACATCTGTTAATTTAACACCATCTAACTGGAAAATCCCTGTACCACCATATAAACTTGCACCGAATTTACCTTGCTTAATGGTGAGGTTAACATTTCCGCTAGGCCCGCCAGGAAACTGCTGACGAACATTTACAGTACCGTTATAACCATTATCCATCCTTTTAGAAGTAATGATGTTGATAATGCCCGATAATCCCTCACTTTCATATTTAGACGGTGGCGTAGTAATTACTTCTATCTTTTGTACACCAGCTGCCGGCATACTCCTCAGGAATTCTTTAGGGTCGCGGGTTAGAATCCCGGAAGGCTTTCCATTAATTAAAATCCGGTAATTACCGGTTCCCTTCAGTTTCACATTATCATCTGCATCGACTGATAGAAGTGGTACTTTTCGCATCATGTCTAATACTGAAAGCACTTTACTCTCCGGATCTGCCTGAATATCATAGATAATGCGATCGGGTTCCTGCTTAATGATGGGCCTGCTCCCCGCTACAGAAACCTCACTAAGCTCATTCCCTGAAGATGATACCAGAATTTTTCCGAGATTAACATCACCAGTAACGTTAAACCTGATTTGCTTGGATTTATAACCTAACGAACCGATGATAATGGTGTAATTGCCCTTGACTACTCCTGCAAAAGAAAATTTTCCCAGCTCGTTCGAAACAGCGCTTTTCATTACAGCAGTATCTTTCTTCAACGCAATGGTAAAGTACTCGCCTGGTTTTTTAGTGAGGCTATCGATAATTTCACCATTTATACTATGTTTAGTGTCTTGCGCATGAAGCGTAATTGTAAAAGCACATTGCAGGGCAAGGCATGCAATTATTAAGTATCTGCTCATAAAGTTTGTCTGTTCCGTTAAAAATCCTATCTGTTTAAATATACTAGATGCCAGTTTGCCTAAAATGTTGCACCAGAATAATGCGAAATGCAATAACTCATTAAAAACCAGCCGAATATTTTTCCCATCATCACAATTAGCACATGAGATCCATCTATTATTGGATTCCTATATATTAAAAACACATTAGAAAGCGGCTCCGATGGGTGAATGGTTGAGATATTTCTTATCACAGATGTCAGTTTTCATTTCGGCATGTAAAACATCAGCTTCAAAACCTTTTTTGCGCACTTCGGGTTCTTTTTTTAACATCCGAAGCAATATCGCTGTATAATTGACTGATAATAACTAGAAAAAAGTTTTGACAGAAATAAGGAAACGACATGAATCCAAACCGGCAGTAAATTGCGAAGATGCTTTCTGGCTAAACACTTTTTTGATTAAAAACTGCAATTTAAAAGCTGAAGTACCATATTCCCTCCTATACAAATCGGTAAATGAGTTAATGAAAAATGATATCCTTCCTAATAAGCTGATTAACGCATTAAGGGGGTTTTCACATGTCATGGGCGTCTACCTCGACCGATCCTGTTACCAAAGAGAGCGGCTTTTATATTATCAGGCAGATAGTGATTTCAGAAAGATTGGTATTGATGACCATGCATGCCGTTTACTAAGTAAAATTAAGCTGATTGCACTGAACAAAGCTTTTGATCAATATGCCGAGCAAGAACTCGGACTCATCATCGGGCTATTTAACAGGGAGCAAACCAAAAAACAATATGATATCATATCCGTCGATGAGAATTTATACTACAGTATGAAATTGAAGTTTTCGAGTTTCCGTGAAAAAGAACTGGTTCATCTCCTGGCGATAAGTCCGGTGGCTAAAAAAAGTATTTGATCAATTACGGAAACATCAAAAGTTACAATCTCCATTTCAAAAGCCAAACTTTTCCAGTATTTAATCCCGTATTTTTTCTTTTTGGAATTTGGCATCAATACAGATCTTTATTTGCCGAAAAAATATGGAAAATAAGGATATTCAGAAAATTCTACATGAACTGGCCGGATCTTTTGCGACAATAAAAATGATTGCGGCTAAACTGCTCAACGAAAACGGTGAGAATGAGAACGTTGTTCGCTGGGCAAATCTGATATTCAAGATCGGCGAAAGCAATTTGGAAAGGATTAAACAGCGAGAAAACCACATGTGGAACGGGGAAATTGAATCGAAAAGCTAGCACCTGCGAAAATATTCCAGCCGGAAACTTTCAATCACTTCATGTAATTTAACATCCCGCCTAATGAATGGATTTTCCTATTTTTGAAGACCCGGAAATCTACAGCAACATCAAATAAGTAGTTGCTTATAACTAATTAGAACATCATGTTGGCTAACCAAGACATTGAAATGCTAAAGAGGGATTTGACAAAAAGATGTGGCTTCAATATAAATGATGCGCCATCCAGCGAGCAACTCTCTATAAAAATCTTCTTAAAAACAAACGGATATGTAAGTAAACAAACCGTAATGGCCTTATTTGGTCTCATCCAGCATTCTCAACCGCTAAATTCGGGAGTGGTATGCATTCTCGAAAAATACTTACAAGAAGGAAAGGGATAATCTGTAGGATAGCTTTTCCAAAACATTATAACTACAGATTTACATTTTATCGCTATCCAAAAAGACCTTAACTCATTAATAATAAAGATGGAAATTTTTAGCAATCATATAAATATTTTAGAACAAATTTTGACCGACAAATCCATTGGCAACAATCTTTTGACCTGGATATGCCGACATTTTTTGACCTAAAACTAAGATTATGTTAATTTAGCAAAAAAATAAAAGTAAATGCTATTCAACCCTACGTTCTTGAGCGCCAACACCCTTATTGATATACTCTCTCATACTAAAACGGCCACTGCGGTGCATGTAGGTGAACAGGCTCATATTCAGTTTGCCAACGATGCCATGATCAAAATCTGGGGAAAAGATCACTCTGTAATTGGTAAATCGCTGGAGGAGGCGCTTCCTGAATTAAAGGGTCAGCCTTTTATTGACACGTTTGCAAAAGTTTGGCGCGAAGGAATTACAGTTTCCGGTTCGAATACGCCTGCAACACTTATTATCGCGGGTAAGGAAGAAATCGTTTACTTTGATTTTGAATACAAAGCCATCTTAGATCAAAATGGAAAAACTACCTGTATACTGCATACGGCGATAGATGTAACAGACAGATTTTTGAAAGAGGCAGCCTATGCCCGTGCAGAAGAAAGCAGAGAAAGTTTGGGCAGGGAACAGGCCCTGAACGAAGAACTGGCAGAAAGTAACGAGGAACTGGCTGCAGCCCTCGAAGAGCTAAGGGCCACCAACGAAGAACTCCAGTTAACAAAAGATGCTTTGGAATCGGTTAACGATCACCTCGAAAAACGTGTGGAAGAACGTATCGGAGAAATTTCATTTCTGAACCAGGAACTGGAGGCTTCGAATGAAGAGATCAGGGCTTCTAATGAAGAGCTTTACAGCATGAATGAAAAGCTTGCTGAGCACCGCAACATGCTTTCAGCCTCAATAGCAGAACTGGCTTCCAGTGAAATGAGAACAAAAAATATCATCAATAGCGCCCCTTTTCCAATTGGGGTATATACCGGTGCAGAGATGAGAATCACTTTTACCAATAAAGCCATAACAGATGTGTGGGGTAAGGGCGATGATGTAGTGGGAAAATGTTATGCAGAAGTGCTGCCAGAATTAGAAAATCAATCAGTTTATCAACAATTGGATCATGTTTTTCATACCGGGATCCCATTTGAAGCACGTCATCAGCGAATAGATCTTGTAGTTGATGGCTTGCTCAAGACCTTTTATTTTAATTATAATTTTACTGCGCTAAGAGAAGAATCTGGAAAAATCTATGGGGTAATGAATACCGCAGCAGATGTAACAGATGTAGTTCTTGCCAAGCAACAGATAGAAGCATCTGCCTATGAGAAAGAGCAGCTGAATCAGCAACTGGCTACCCTGAATGAGGAAATGGCTGCTGTGAATGAAGAGTTGCGTGCATCTAATGAAGAAATGATCTCTTTTAACCAGCAATTGAGTAGCCTTTATGAGGAACTAAGCACCAGCCAAGCGGAATTGCAGTTCGCAATTAATGCCGCGGGTATGGCAACCTTTGATCTCGACCCGAGAACAGGTCGTTTCACTGGCAACGACTTGCTTAAGTTCTGGTTTGGATTGCAACCGGAAGACGACCTGGAATTGAGCATGGCAACTGACGTGATCACTGATCAGGATCGTGAACGTGTTATTTCTGAAATCACGCGGGTACTAGAATACAGCTCTGGTGGCGACTACGAAATTGATTATTCCATCATCACAACCGAATCTCCGGAGCCACGCATTTTACGCGCTAAAGGGAAAACAATTTTTGATAAAGCGCAGCAACCCATCAGGTTGAGTGGCGTAATTCAGGATGTAACCGAGCAGGTAAATGCCAGGGAAGATATTACAGAGGCCAATACCAGACTTAGAATCGCCATTGAGGCGGGGTCATTAGGATCAACAGAGGTAGAGCTTGCAACTGGAAAAATGAATTGCAACGACCAGTTTAAGCGTTGTTTTGGGCGAAATGTTGAAGATGATTTTACTTATCCTGAAATGTTTAATGCCATGCTTCCTGAGTACAGAAAAAAGATTATAGAACTGGTTACTATTGCTAAAGAAACGCATAGCGTTTACCGTGCAGAATATGAAATTAGCTGGCCGGATGGCTCCATTCACTGGATAAGTGCGCACGGCCGGGCCAGATACGATAATGACGGGAACGCGGTAAAAATGGTAGGAATTATCGCAGATATTACGGAAGCCAAAGCAGATGAACAACGAAAAAATGATTTTATCGGAATGGTAAGTCATGAGTTGAAAACGCCGCTTACTTCCATTAGCGGATATATGCAGCTTCTTCAACATCAGGCCAGGAAAAAAGAAGATAATTTTTCATCAACAGCATTGGATAAAGCCAATCACCAGTTGAAAAAAATGACAGCAATGATCAATAGCTTCCTCAATGTCTCGCGATTAGAATCTGGAAAAATCGAAGTTGATTATCAGTCATTTGACATCACCGAACTCATAAATGAAGTGCAAAACGAATTTAAATTGACGATGAACAGTCATCCAATTTTATTCGACCACCCCAATCCCCTATTTGTAGATGCAGATAAGGAGAAGATGAGCCACGTCATCACCAACCTGATCAGCAATGCCGTTAAATACTCTCCGTTTGGAAGCGAAATCACCATCTCCTGCAATCAACTTTCAGATCGTGTAGTGGTTGCCGTAAAAGATGAAGGTACTGGAATCAAAGAAGAAGATCGGGTAAGACTTTTTGAACGCTATTTTAGAGTGAATACCCCAAACACCAGCATTTCTGGCTTTGGAATAGGCCTTTATTTATGTTCAGAAATTATCGCAAGGCATCAGGGTGAGATCTGGGTAGAAAGCGAATTTGGGCATGGTTCGACTTTCTTTTTTAGTATTCCGATTAAAAAATAACCTGTTAATTAACTTAACTTATTGGAGCTGCAATAAATTTCGAAAACCCGATGTAGAAAGCAGAAATAAATCAACAGCAAATTATAAATTAGTTTATGAAGCTAACCTTATAAAAATATAATGGAACCATCCTCTGATATAATGGATTGAGTTCCAGGATTAGTCGAAACAAATCATAGTATTTACCGTTAACCTTACTAGATTTAAAATTATGAAAGCAACCTGGAACAACCAAACCCTGGCAGAAAGTAACGACACCATTGTTATCGAAAACAATCATTATTTTCCTGCCTCATCCATCAACAAGGATTTTTTTCAAGCATCAGATAAACACACCACCTGCCCCTGGAAAGGAGAAGCATCTTACTATACCATTGCTGTAGACGGTCAGAAAAATGAAGATGCCGCATGGTACTACCCCAACCCAAAAGATGCGGCTAAAGAAATTAAAGGTTACATCGCTTTTTGGAAAGGTGTTAAGATTGAATAAATAGATTTTCCAGCCCTTGGTTTCAGAACGAACAATATTCTGAAACCAAGGGATTTCAATTTGTAACGTTTTAGCTATTGTGCTGCTGTCAAAGCCACAGCCACGCTTGATAACCATTGTGTTACAGGCAAACATTTGGAATTAGCATACAGATTGGGTTATTTAGTAAGCAAATAATCTGATCGTCATTGAAAAACTTCTTAACCCTCCTCTTTTTAGTTTTAGCAGCTGCAGGAAGCAGCTTTGCACAAGAAAAATTACAGTTAAAATCCCCTGACGGCGCGATAACCGTATCCATTAATATTAAGGATAAAATATATTATTCCGTTTCCTATCATAGCGATGAGCTTTTCATAAATAATAGCCTTGGACTGACCTTAAAGGGTGAAAAACTCGGCGATAACGCACAGTTAGTTTCGACAAAACCGACAGCAGGTTTAAATACCATCAAACCTTATATATCCTTAAAATATGCTACGGTAGTTTCTAAATACAACCAGTTATTATTGAATTTCAAAGGAAATTACGCGGTAGAATTCAGGGCTTTTAATAATGGTATAGCTTACCGTTTCATCACCAGAAAAAAAGGAGAGATTGAGGTTAAAGATGAAGAAGTAGCGATAAACTTTCCTGCAGCATACGATTTGCATGTGCAACAACCCGCGGGTTTTAAAACTGCCTATGAAGAAAAGTATTCGACGACAAGTTCTGCAGATTGGAAGGAGAAAATGAGTACTTTACCGGTTTTAATCGACACCAAAAAGCAATATAAAATTTTAATTAGCGAAGCTGATCTTTCTGATTATCCTTGTCTTTTTCTGAAAGGGAATGGCGAGAATAAAGTTAGTGCTGCTTTTCCAAAAGCGCCCCTTGCTTTTTCTGAAGATGGAGACCGAAGCCTTAAAATAACCAAAGAAGCAGATTATATCGCTAAAACAACTGGCAGCAGAAATTTTCCCTGGAGATATTTGATCATCACTACCGAAGATAAGCAACTGATAGAGAACACCATGACACTTGAACTTGCTTCTGAAAGCGTGATTAAAGACCCAAGCTGGATTAAACCGGGTCAGGCCAGCTGGGAATGGTGGAACGACGCAGCGCCATACGGCCCTGATGTTAACTTCGAATCTGGATATAACCTGGCTACCTATAAATACTACATTGATTTCGCTGCTAAATTTGGTTTGAAATATATCATTATGGATGAAGGATGGGCAAAAAGTACAATAGATCCGTATACACCCAATCCAGAAGTAGATGTTCATGAACTGATTCGCTATGGCAAAGAAAAAAATGTTGGTGTGGTGCTTTGGCTCACCTGGCTTACGGTAAACAATCATATGGAATTGTTCAAAACCTTCAAAGACTGGGGAATCAAGGGCGTAAAAATCGACTTTATGGATCGAAGCGACCAGTGGATGGTTAACTATTATGAGCGCGTAGCGAAAGAGGCAGCCAAGAACGAATTATTTGTAGATTTCCATGGAGCGTTTAAGCCTGCTGGATTAGAATACAAATATCCAAATGTAATTTCTTACGAAGGCGTTAGAGGCATGGAGCAAATGGGCGGAACACTTCCACAAAATAGTTTATTCCTTCCGTTTATGAGGAATGCAGTTGGACCCATGGACTACACCCCCGGCGCAATGATTAGTATGCAGCCAGAAGCTTACCGTGCAGAAAGACCGAACGCGGCCAGCATTGGAACAAGAGCCTATCAAATGGCACTTTTTGTTGTCTTTGAAAGTGGCATCCAGATGCTCGCTGACAACCCAACTCTATATTATCGGAACCTGGACTGTACCGAATTTATCACTTCAGTACCTACCACCTGGGATGAAACAAAAGCCTTAATAGCAAAAGTTGGCGAAGTGGCGGTTGTGGCAAAACGCAAGGACAGTAAATGGTTCATCGGCGGTATTTCAAACGGCGTAGAAAAAACTAGAAAACTAACTTTGGATTTTAGTTTCCTGAAGCCGGGCAAAAGCTATACCATGGTTTACTTTGAGGATGGCATAAACGCCGGACGTCAGGCTATGGATTATAGAAAGAAAACCGTTCAGGTAAAATCCGGAGATAAGATCGACATACAAATGGTTCGTAATGGTGGTTATGCTGCCGTGATTAGCCCGAATTGATGAATCATACAAATAAAATTGGCCTGCTTATTTTTGACTATGCCTATCCATCTTTAAGACGGGCTAATCGTATTATAAAGATTTAGGCCATTTTAGCTAGATTTGATGATGCATTCTGAGGTATTAAATACGGTCGGCAATTTTAAAAACTGGGAGAAAGACCTCTTTGAGAAGGAAATAAAGCTTCGTCATGTCGCTAAGCATGAAACGTTGCTGCGGAAAGGCGACATAGCTACCTCAGTGTTTTTCAATTCGAAAGGTTTGCTATTTCAACATTGTCAAAAAGAAGAAAATACCAGCATCATAGATTTACATTTAGAAAATGAATGGGTACTCAATCACAAAAGTTTTGTTACCCGACAGCCGGCAGACGTTAATTTATCATCACTGACAGGTGGCATAGTTCTGGAACTAACGATAGATTCCATTCATACTCTGATCGGACATTCGTTATCCTTTCTTCAATTAAATAAAATGATGGATAATGCGGTCTCGAGAATTATTTTCTTTGATCAAGCCGCTACCCCATTAGAAAAATATCTTCATATATTAAATACCAAACCAAAGCTTATTCAGGCTTTCCCCTTAAAGATGATTGCCTCATATCTTAAAATTACTCCTGAAACATTGAGCAGGGTGCGGGAAAAGGTGGCTAGGCCATAGGCAATTCTTGATCGTAATCAAGTTAAGGTATAATTTTGGTTTAATACCTTTGTTATGTAAAGAAAAATAACATGAACTATAATGCACTTTCTATCCGGCCATTTATTGGAGCGATGGATTTTCAACAGTCTCGTAATTTTTATCGGGATCTTGGTTTTACAGAAATCACACTTGGGCCAAAAATGTCACTTTTCCAAAATAAAAATATCGGGTTCTACCTTCAGGATGCTTTCGTTAAAGATTGGATAGACAATACTATGGTGTTTTTGGAAGTCGAGAACTTGGATCAGGTTTACCTGGATCTGCTTAACCTTGATTTAAGCGCTAAATATCCGGAGTCGAAATTGATTCCAATCCGCAAAGAAGACTGGGGAAGAGAATGTTTTGTGCATGACCCCGCCGGTAATCTCTGGCATTTTGGTGAGTTTGAAACAAACGAATAATATAAAACAACCAGCAAAAAAATCAACCTGCAGATTCCGAGATGATGCCGAAGCATTTTGCAACGTTAAGGGCAATGAAATTTTTTCATTGCCCTTAAAATAGAGTTTAAAGACTCGGAGTCGCTATTGGCATTGGGTTCCAGCCATAACCTTCACCTTTCCTGGTAATATACCCCAGCCCTGGCCATGGAAGATGGCAAGACATTGTTAAGCCGCCGGAAATCGATTGATCTTTTAAGATTTTCTTTCGGGTAGCTATTCCCTTTTGAAAATTGCTATCCCACGCCGTACCCCACTCCGGGTGAGATAACAACAACGTAGTATGAACTGCGTCTACCATATGTGTAAGTGATTCCTTCTCTGAAAAAATCTTCAATAACGGGTGTCCGGGTGTATGCCCTTCAGCTGAATCGGTCTTGATACAACCGAACAATGTCTCCCCAAAATGATAAAGGTTCAATTTACTTTTAATCGCAAGAATGATATTACGTGCCAATAAAATACTCGCTGCATCTCCTTTTTGGCTTTTACTATTTGAAAAATCTGGATGGGTAGCGGTCCAAAAGGCATGTTCTTTGTCAGACAGATAGTAAGTAGCATTGCTAAATACTGGCTTACCATCTGCCGTTAATATCCCGCCAATATGGTCTACATGCAAATGGCTGATCAATACATCGGTAACCTGACTGGCACTTATTCCTGCAGCATTTAAATTCTTTAAAAATCTGCCTGCCTGGTCTCCAAGTGCTGATCCGCTACCTGCATCAATAATAATAATTCTATCGTCCTTTCTGATCACTAAGATGTTAATTGCGGCATCTACAGCATCATCGAAAATGAAATTATCCTTCATGGCCAGTTTTACCTGCTCGGCATCAATATCTGGTGCGAAGATCGGTTGCGCCGGTTGGATAAAAATATGTCCGTCAGTAACCACCAGCAATTCCAGTTTCCCTAACTTAAACTTCATATAACCTGACGGAGAATTTATTTCCTGACTTGACTCAGCGGCCTGAACATCAAATTTATAAAGGGGTAATGCGGTTAAAGCGCCTAGTAAACCTACGTATTTAATCAATTGCCTTCTTTTCATTTTTTTTTGAGTCAAAAGTATTCGAATGGTATCTTTGTGTCAAGTAGGCACAATTTTGTATCCTACGCACTTAAAGTATACCAATCTGAAAATCAGCTAAATAATTTTAAATGATAAATGAAAATTCTGAAAAACCAATCTGCGCAGTGGATTATGCCTTTAAACGAATTGGAGGAAAATATAAAGGCCGTATTTTGTGGTACCTGCACAACAGATCGGTCATGCGATATGGCGAACTGAGAAAAGCATTTACTGACATCACGCCAAAAATGCTAACGCAAACCTTAAGGGAGTTGGAAGATGATAAATTGGTAAACCGAAAGGTCTATCTCGAAGTACCTCCAAAAGTTGAATACTCATTAACACGAGTAGGCGAGGAATTAATCCCATTTATCAATCACTTAAGGGAATGGGCAGATAAACAGATGATCAGTGAAAACATCAGTCCAAAACTAAGCTGTTAAAGATTTAGTGATTCAGCAGAAATCAGGTAAGGAGACTGTTTAAACGAGATTTTTAACAAAACTGCGCAAGGTATTGAGATTGGCATGCACCATTCCCATCGTATTATTAAAATAGACAAAAACTTCCTTTCCTTCTGCCAGCCAGCTTTCTACATAGGTAGCATATTCAAATAACACCTCATCGCTATAGCTTCCCCGGTAATTACCTTCCGGGCCGTGAAAGCGCAAATAGACAAAATCAACATCCGAATCTTTGAGGGGCGAATTCGCAGGTGACTTATCATGAATAACCATCCCCATCTTAAACTCATCCATGAGCTCATATAGCTCCTCCACATAAAGTGAATTATTTCGGAATTCCAATGCGATTTTCCATTCGAAATCCTGATCGTTTTCCCTTAATACTGATAGCAGATAGCTGATTTGTGTGAAATTACCAATGCTTATACTTGGTGGAAACTGCACTAAAAGACAGGCTTTTTTAGACGCTACAGTTGAGATTACCTCGAAAAACCGGGCGACGGTTTGGGGATCAAACGCCAGGTCTTTGTTGTGCGTAATCTCTTTAAATAATTTGAAGGTAAACCGAAAATCATCCGGTACATCTTCCGACCATTTTCGCATTGTAGAAGCGAGCGGAATCTTATAAAAAGAACTATTAATTTCAATGGTATTCATTAGTGAGGCATAGTAACTCAAACGGGATTTTTCTTGAAACGCCGGAGGATAATGAAGTTTGTTTGGAACAGGCAACAGAAGTCCGCTCGTTCCGGAATAATAGTTCTTTAATGATGCATCCATAATCAGAATCAACGAAAAAAGTTCGAGAATTGTTGCGACTAATTTTGGCAGGGTTATGCTTTTCATCATTTAATACGATCTTCAAGCGTTAGGTCTTCAGAGTATGCACCTAGATGTTTAACAGGTAAAAAGTCAAAAGCCGCTTTTCATCAGTGGGCTAAATAACCCGATTTAAAACTGTACGTATTATTTCGATATAAAAAATGCTTTTCAAACTCATACCTTAGACAAACAAAAGACGCAAGTACAATAAATTTACACCCGGAACGATTATGAAATATAGCCTGATTTTCTCTTTTCTTATTTTAACATCAATACTTGTTAAGGCGCAAACGAAGCCAGTGCGAAAAGGATGGCATGCCTTTACCATTCAATGGATAATGTTTAATAAAGTTGATCCGGGTAAAGTACTCATCAAGGAAATCGGTGAGCAAGAATATAGCATCGAGGGTGAACAAAGAGATCCAAATTCTCAGGAATACGTAACAATTAAAGGAACATTCCTCAACAAGGGTAACGTCTTAAAATTTAACGGAAAGATTATTTCGAAAATAAATACCAATAACGATGGCAAACCCTGCGAAATAAACGGGCTATCAATATTTAAGGCCAGTGGCCAGCGGAAATACTGGAGATTGCAACAAATGCTAAATTGTGATGGTCAAACCACAGATTACATTGACATTTACTTTTAAATGTCTTGACGCTCTTGAACAACCACGTTCGATTAATCGTTGTTGGGATAGTTTGGATGATAAAAATATTTCAATAATATTAGTATCGAGTTCTCCGATTTTAAGCGATGAAAAAGGATAAAGATAAAAAGGGCAGCTATTTAAATGGCTGCCCTTTTTGCTTATAAGTTTGTTGATGCATCATTATGTACCGTAATCGCTTCACCGATCATCGTTACGAAACGGGTTCCCAACTGATCCATGGTACGCCACTGCACTCCCTCTTCACCTGCTTCGGCATAAATCACACCTATTTTGTTCTCCTGATCGAAAATACGGTAAGTCCCGTTTTCCTGCGGTTCTATATCAAAAGTTCCATCAGTGGTATTTACTGAGAAGCGCTCATGCTGAGCGGTATGCTGAGGTTCAATTTCTTGTGCAACAGAACTATGTGTTTCAGCACGGTCAATGAGCTTTTCGATTGTTTGCTCTTCCTCTACCCGGTTGGTAGTAGAAACCTCTGCAACAGCCTCGTGGGTTTGGTGCTGCGGAGCAACTACATTTCCCCTGTCAAAGTGATGGTGACGGTAAAACTCAGTGTGCGGAATCTCTGCACTTTCAGTTTCAGCAGGTGAAGTAGCAGCACTGCCTAAAGCCGACCTGATCTGAACTTCCGTATCTCTTGTTACTTCGCCAATGATGTAACGGGGCATCGCCAGGTATTGACTCGATTCGATTACCGGTACAACTACCTCTTTTTTGTCGTTGCCCAAATTGGCATATCCAATAGGAATTAATATTGCCTTATCTTCATCGCCTACAATCGCCGAATCAAGATCTACAATAATGTATCGGATCGCATTCTGTTCCGGATCAAATAACAGGTCTCTTACTTTACCAATCTTTACTTCGCTTTCATCTCTTACCGGCCATCCGGTAATATCAGTCTCACCATCAATAACCCTGTAATCTCCTTGAGATAATTCCTCAAGGTTTACATATTCAATATTTCCTGAATTCATAAGCTTTTAAATTTAAGGGTATAATTTCACCCTTCTTTCAAACAACAACACCTTCAAATGGTTTGGTTTGCCAGAGGTTAACACGCCTACATAGACGGCTATCCCTTCATTTATAGTACCTTATTATCAATTAAAACCTTTGATGCTCCTTAAAAAATACTGTAACAGCGCTGATTAGTTAAGTAATAATTCATCGAGTTTATTCATTTCATCAACCAGTTTACGCCTGCCGATCTGTTGTCGCCACATTGCATAATAAAGCCCTTTTTGATCAATTAATTCATCGTGATTACCACTTTCTACAATTTCGCCATTCTCCAGAACATAGATTCTGTTTGCGTGCATAATTGTTGACAAACGGTGGGCAATAATCAAAGTGATATGATCTTTAAGTGCAGACAACTTATTCACCGTTTTAGTAATTTCTTCTTCAGTAAGGGAATCTAATGCAGACGTAGCTTCATCAAACAGCAAAACATTTGGTTTTCTTAACAATGCCCTCGCTATTGATAACCTTTGTTTTTCACCACCAGAAACTTTTACGCCACTCTCTCCGATTAGTGTATCAAGGCCATCTTCCGCTCTAGATAACAATGATTGGCAGGCAGCTTTTTCGAGCGCTTCCATACACTCTTCATCCGTGGCATCAGGTCTTACGAACCTGAGGTTGTCTCTGATATTGCCAGAAAACAGTTGCGTATCTTGCGTAACAAAACCAATCTTCCTCCTCAACTCATCAAGGTGAATCTCGTCTGTATGCGTTTTGTTGTAGAATACATCCCCTTTAAAAGGTTTGTATAAGCCAACCAATAATTTAATCAATGTGGTTTTCCCAGATCCCGATGGCCCAACAAAAGCGACAGTCTCCCCCTCTTCTGCATGGAATGAAATGCCGTTCAGCGCATTGCGATTGCTGTTCTTATACTTAAAAAACACATCTTTAAATTCAATATGATCAACCTTATGCAGTGAGGTAGGATCATCTGGTATTGCTTCCACAGGCATATCCATAATGCGTTTGAAGTTCCCAAAAGATATCTGCGCCTCCCGCCAGGTTAATGCCATGTGACCAAATTCCTGCAGTGGCCCGAATAAAAAATAAGAGTACAACAGGAAGCTAAAATATTGACCAGCAGAAAGTTCCTTATCAAAGATCAGCATTAGCATCACCACGATCATTATACTTCTCACAATGTTTACTGTACTTCCCTGAATAAAGCTCAGCATTCGCAAAATCTTGGTTTTTACGATCTCCAGGTTTAGAATCTTATAAGTTGCCGTATTTAAACGGTCAATTTCCTGTTCACCTAAACCGTGACTTTTCACCAGTTCGATATTCCTGAGTGACTCTGTAGAACGCCCGGCCAGCACTGAAGTCTTGGATATAATCGCCCGATGAATAACCTTTACCTTCTCAGATAACTTCCAGCTCAAATAGGTAATAATCGGAACAGAAGCAACAAACACCAGCGTAACTTTATAACTAATTAAGGCAGAATAGACACTCACGAAAATAATCCCAAATAAGGCCATAAAGGTAACATTGATTGAGGATTTAATAAAATTTTCAGAGTCGCTTCTCACCCTGCCCAGCATATCAAGCTTCGCACCGCTTCGTTGCTCTTCGAAAACATAATAAGGCATATCTAACGAGTGTTTCATACCGTCGGCATACATTTCCGCTCCCGTTTTCTGGGCCACGGTGATGGTAAAGAAGTCCTGGAAATTATTCGCGATTCGGGATACCAGCGCTGCGCCTATCCCCAAACCGATCAGTGTAAGAATCCCTGTAAAATACTCATGTCTGGTGAGGAGGTCTCTTTTATTGATATAGTCATCAACAAGTTTTCCAGTAATCAACGGTTCAACGAGTGAAAAACCTTGATTGATTGCAGTCATCAGCAACGCCAATAAGACAATGTACTTGTGTTTTTTTAAATAGCTTAACAGAATCTTCATAGGTTCGGCAAATTAAATGCGGTATTTTATAACGTAATAAAACCTATTTTATGATTATACCAGAGGATCTCAGCAACCATTTTATCCTGTTTTATCAGTAATGGCCGTATAACAAAGGAAGGTATAGATTTGTTTTTATAATTTAATCTTTATTATTTGAGAAAAACCGGTCATTTTTTTGACTGTTTAGTATTCATTTCTATCACATTGGCTAAATGACGAAATAAAACACAACGGAAGTATCAAAATGGCGTGATTTTTTTTTAACTCTAACCCAAAAACCAACAATAACCTCAACATATTCAGTTTTCTCATTATGTCAAAGAAGAAAAATGATCTCGGAGCAACTATTGCGAGCGTGAAGATGCGAAGGCAAAATATTTATTAACCCATTTGTCCACAACTTCCGTATTGATCAGGATTTGATTTGGAAGCAAAAGTACCTGAAACAAAAAAAGGCCTTAGCAAGCTAAGACCTTTTAAAAATGGGTGGCTGATGGGGCTCGAACCCACGACCCTCGGCACCACAAACCAATACTCTAACCAACTGAGCTACAACCACCGTATTTTTCAGTGTGACAAAAGTACGATTTTTACCCTTCACTGCAAATATTTTTTTAAAAGATCCAGAAACATTTTTTTAATTCATTAACATTCAATTATTTGAATTTAAAATATTTTTTCACGAGTATATAAAACCGATTACTTTAAAGCGAAAAACATAACTTTACTGCGTTTATGATCGAGATTTATACAGATGGCGCCGCCAGTGGCAACCCCGGACCCGGCGGTTGGGGAACTATTTTAAGAGCCGGACAACATTATAAAGAACTTAGTGGTGGTTTTAGAATGACCACCAATAACCGCATGGAATTACTGGCAGTTATTAAAGGCCTGGAAGCATTGAAGAGCCTCAACCAGCAGGTAACCGTTTTCTCTGACTCAAAATATGTGGTTGACGCCGTGGAAAAGAAATGGCTCTTTGGATGGGTAACTAAAAATTTTAAAGATAAAAAGAACAAAGACCTATGGATCAGATTCCTGGAGCTTTATAAACTGCATCAGGTAAAATTCGTCTGGATTAAAGGGCATAACGCTCATCCAGAAAATGAACGCTGCGATCGTTTAGCTGTATTTGCTTCGCAGGATAAACAGAACCTGGCGATAGATACAGCATTTGAAGTTGAACGCAGTAAAATCCAATAGCAGGTTTTAGTTTTTAACAGACAGATAAAATAATTTGCGCTGAATTAGCAATTTCAAAATAGCTATCCGACTGTAAATTACAGTCGGATAGCTGTTATTAAGATATCCAGATTTCTGATCGTTAGATTAAACTTAGTCGATACCGCCAATTACATTAAGGTCTTCAAGCTTAGCTTCAACTTTCGGAGTGGTCGTTGTAGATTTTACTGCATGATGTAACATCATTTCTTCCGCCTTTTCCACCATCCTTATAGAACCTATAAAAATCGGTACACGCTGGTGAACTTCAGTGGGCTGTATTTCTAGAATCCGCTCAAAACCTGTACTTGCCTTGCCCCCAGCCTGCTCGATAATAAAGGCCATAGGATTACATTCGTAAAGCAAACGCAGTTTACCTTCTGGTGAACGCGAAGTAGTTGGATAAATGTAAATCCCTCCATTGATCAGGCTTCGATGGATATCACCCACCATAGAGCCGATGTAACGTGAAGTGTAAGGCCGCTCAGAACCTTCATCTTCCACCTGGCAATATTTAATATATTGTTTTACCCCTTCCGGGAAATGAACGTAATTTCCTTCATTTATGGAATAAGTAACTCCGGTTTCCGGGATTTTCATTTCAGGATGAGAGAGACAGAATTCACCAATTGACGGATCTAAGGTAAACCCGTTTACCCCCTTTCCGGTGGTATAAACCAGCATAGTAGACGAACCATAAATGATATAACCGGCCGCCACCTGCTCAGTACCTTTTTGCAAAACATCAGTAATGCTTGCTTTTCCTTCTAATGATTTCCGTCGATAGATCGAAAAAACCGTTCCAACCGCTACATTGACATCCGTATTGGATGAGCCATCCATCGGATCTATACATACAATATATTTCGCGTTTGCCGAAACGGGAGAATCTATGTGAATAATTTCTTCCTCTTCTTCAGTGGCGATGATACAACATTCGCCTCCACTGGTAAGCGCAGCAATAAACTGCTGATCTGCATAAACATCAAGTTTCTTTTGTTTCTCGCCTTGTATATTGGTAGTACCCACATGGCCAATCATATCAACCAAACCGGCTTTGTTTATCTCTCTGTTTACAATTTTTGCTGCAATTGCAATGTCACGCAACAACCTCGATAGCTCTCCCTTAGCATAAGGAAAATCTGCCTGTTTTTCTATAATAAATTGCCCTAGTGTTACTACGCCAAAACCCATACTTAGTGTATATTTTACATTATCTACCTGATAATTCTATAACTTCTAAGGTATGAATATTTTCTTCAGATATGCAAAATCTGATCAAGGTTCTCACTTTGTGCCAGCCATGTTTTCCGGCTGCACCGGGGTTTATATGCAGACATTTTATTTTTTCATCAAACATCACTTTCAAAATATGAGAATGCCCGGTGATGAACAATTTAGGAGGGTTAGTGTAAATCTCTGGCTTAACATAAGAAGAGTATTTTCCGGGATAACCGCCAATATGAGTCATCCAGACATCTACCTGCTCACAGCTAAATCGATTTTTCTCAGGAAATTCCGACCGAATCGCGGCATCGTCGATATTTCCGAATACACCACGCAAGGGCTTAAAGGCAGCAAGGGGTTCCGCAACATTAGGCCCAAAATCGCCTGCATGCCAAATTTCATCTACCTGTTCAAAATGCTTAAAAACTGCATCATCGAGATATCCATGTGTATCTGAAATTAAACCTATTTTTCTCATTTTGTGAATTTAATTGTGCTGAATGTTTACAACCCCAGCAACGCTATTTAAGTTTAACTAATGATTATAAAAATAAACGATCTGATTCTTTCGTTCACAAAAATGCTTACCACAATGTTTTCTTTTTGTGTACGATCTTATCATATCAGTGCAGTTAGAAAGCGAGGAAGAAATCCTTCAAAAGCAACTTATAAGCAGCACTATGTACTTTGAGTGATTCATAAATATTAAAATCAGTTTCTGTGAATGTAGCGTCTTCTCTTCCTAAACAAATAATTTGCCTAAACGTTGGCTTTTGATTATCGGAATGAAGATTTATTCGCGAAATCAGCCTGAGTTGAAAGCCTGAAGCTAAATCAATTACTTCGGTCGCTTGCTTAACAGGAAGGATTAACCAAATCTGACCTTTGTCTGCTAATAATGTAGTGGCTTTTAAAACCAGCATTTCGAAAAAAGCTTCATCAGCATGCCGGGCAATTCCCTTTCGCAAGTCCTCATTTTTCAAATCATTGATGAAGAACGGTGGATTGGAAACAATAAGATCAAACTTTTCATTGGTCTCGAACTGTTCAATGTTGATAGGTACTACGGTCAACCGCTGACTAAACTCGGAACCTTCAAAATTCTTTTTGGCGGTTTCCGCAGCCTGTGCATCAATTTCAACGGCCTGAACGAACAACTGTGGATAGCGTTGCGCCAGCATCATTGCGATTACGCCGGTACCCGTGCCAATATCTAAAGCAAGTTTAGGTTCATCATGCGATGCAATGGCGCCGAGTAAAACGCCATCAGTATTTATTTTCATCGCACAACCGGTCTGGTCGACTTCGAACCGTTTGAATTTGAAGATACTCATTTTATACTTCGTATAGTTCGAGCGGCAACCCATCCGGATCAGCAAAAAAAGTAAACCTTTTGCCGGTAAATTCATCAATCCTGATAGGCTCTGTAATTATTCCTGAGGCACTTAAGCGATTTATTTCTAATTCAACATCATCAACTTCAAAAGCAAGATGCCTCAGTCCTTGCGCTTCCGGCCGGGACGGACGCGCTGGCGGATTCTCAAATGAAAAAAGCTCAATTTGATAAAGGCCGTTAACAGCAAGATCCAATTTGTAAGACTTTCGCTCGGCCCTGAAAACCTCTCCCAATACCGTGAAACCTAATTTATTAACATAAAAATCTTTTGACTCATCGTAATTGGAGCAAATGATGGCAATATGATGAATTCTTTTAAACATATGACTAAAGAAAATAGATGAATTGAAAAGCAAAGTTGCAGAAAATATAAAGAAGGGGAAAGAAGTAAATAGTAATAGAGCGCATAGGCAAGCCATATCTACCTAACGGCACCTTTCGCTTGAAGCGAAAGGATGTGTAATAACGATTTCAATCGTTAACCGCAGGGTTCTTCGCTGCGCGCTGAATGACAACAAAAGGCAAAATCATGCTTATCCATCTCGCTATCACCACCCAGCATCCGGCCTGGGAAATGATGGAAGGAGAAAACGTTTAAAGCTTCAACTACAATCTTTCAAACTAGCACAATCCAAGGCAGCGCGTCCTCTCCCGATTTTTCATCGGGTGCTTGTGCTGCCGAAACAAAGCTTTAACGATTTTATCCAACATCAGTTCCAAGCCTTGATTTATTCATAAGTCTGTATGTTTTTATTGGCATTCATGAGCTCGCAGAAAAACTCGGTTTTTGTTACTTTTTTGATCAAGCAAAAAAGTAAAAGCCCTTCGGCGGCCAGCTGAGGCAAAGTGCATATTGAGGCATGATAATATTTTCTAAAGAGTCACTAACCGTTAGACCATGCCAGTTCAAAAACCACTCCGGCCTTTAGGCACCCCTCCAGTAGAGGGACTAGCAACCGCATCTTAGCGATCGAAACTCTACTATGGCCGCCTCGCTATCACCACCCAGCATCCGGCCTAGGAAATGATGGAAGGAGAAAACGTTTAAAGCTTCAACCACAATCTTTCATACTACCACAACCCAAGGAAGCGCGTCCTCTCCCGATTCTTCATCGGGTGCTTGTGCTGCCGAAACAAAGCTTTAACGCTTTTATCCAACATCAGTTCCAAGCCTTGATTGTTTGCTTCTTTATTATCAAGAATAAAGAAGAGGCCCTTCGGCGGCTAGCCGAGGCAAAGTGCATATTGAGGCATGATAATATTTTCTAAAGAGTCACTAACCGTTAGACCAT
>JAZBLB010000027.1:0-75915 GCA_037032985.1 Bacteroidota bacterium | reverse complement strand
AGGACGCCAGATTTTCATTCTGGAAACAGGGGTTCGATTCCCCTACGGGCTACAGGTTAATAAACCGAATCATCAAAAAGGCTGTAAAACTAAGTTTTACGGCCTTTTTTGTTTTTCAACCATATATATCCTCTTTGTTGAACAGGCTTTCGATCGACATCACCTTGGGCTCGATCTTGTTCAGGTTTTCAAAAACTTCCTTAATATCAATAATAGCGTTATTTTTTGGGGAGTAGACTTTATAAAGTTAAGATTATGGTTTGACTTTTTTAACATTAGCTAGGAGTGATGATAGATATATGGAGTTTTCGGTATCTGGCTATTTTAAGACCTGTCCTGCCGTTAGCCAGCCAAAGAAAACGGGTTTGTGATCGATATTTTCTCCACACGCATTTTTGGCCTGCGAGACGCCACCGCACCATCCCTCGCTGGTTCTCACTTCTGCTCCTACGAAATGATGATTTATAGGTCTATCGGAAGTTTGGTGTTCAAGGAGTGTTTGGGATGGGTGCGGGTTTACGGTGCTGTAAAAGTGAACAGTTCATTTCTTTAATAGCGTTGATACTTTAAAATAAATTGGATTTCGATACCAAGGGTATTAAAATTAGGATTTTTTTAAGGTTAGTCCATTGTTGGGTATTTTTCTCTTTGCTTAGGTTCGGGAAAAGGATGATGTTGATTAACCTGAAACTGTATGATTAACCGACCATATTAATTATACAGTTTCAGACTAATTATCTATTAATATCCATGTGACGCGCGATATTCAAATCTGCGCCAGCTGCTTTATCCTTCCCTGGTAGGCCTGTAGGTATGCCCGTTTGGTGGTGTCGTCGAGGTAAGATGCAAGAATGAGCTGCTCGACTGCTTTGCGGCTTTCGCCCATCAGTTCAATGATGCCGCACGAAACCTTTTTGCTAATCCCTGCCATTTCTGCCAGAAGGGAGAACTGCGCGGAGATCTTGTCTTTGTCAAGGTTTTTCGGCAGAAGGCCCTCGGCCAGTGCGAAATCTGTATCCTTTACATGGATCCGGCTGTTGAGCAGGTCATAGGCCGGGCTCAGCCGATAGTCGCCCATTGGGGTTTCAAGTAGCGAGAAATTCTTGAAATGGGCGTCCCCGTTGGAAAAAAGGTAGTTGAACACCAGGAGCTTCAAAAGTTTTGGCGCTTCTATGGTATAGGCAGGCACGAACTTTTCCATCACTTGGAACAGCTCCAGACAGTTTCCCTCGTACTGATAGTGTTCCCCGTGTGTCTGTGGGGTGCGCCCTGCAAGGGAGGCGAAATCGTCCTGGGCCAGTTTTGTCCCGTTTAACCAGTCAACTCGTTTAGTGATATAGGCTGGATCGCCATTGGTGAAAAAGATCAGCGCGTTCTCCGCAGTCTCTATACCGTAGACCTGTCTTGCAATTTGCATGGTCAGGTACTCGTTGGCGGGCATCTGCTCGGGCTTTCTGCTGTTAGATGGTTTTGGCTTGAGGATGTACATCCTCATTTCCCCCTCGTTAATGAGCCTGAGCTTGTTTTTTTCAAGCAGAACGGAAAACTTTTCCTGGACCCCGGAAATGGATATCCGCCTGCGGTTTTCCTCAAAAAGCTCGTCGGTATCTGCGTTTGACTGTGGGGATTCGTAGGGCAGCACAGGGTAGACCTTTTTTCCTTGGAAGCCCCTTTTCAGACAGGTCGGACTATAGGTGTCGAACCCTGCGGCAAGCGTTCCCGGGCAGAAGTTGATTTCTGGTATGCTCATGTTTCCTCCCTTTTTACGATGGTAACCGCGCCGATCGCATCGAACTTTGCAGTGGTCATCAACAGTCCAAAATGGTCGTTCCTATCGATCTTGTTCAGCTTGCAGGCAACCTGTTTGTTGGATCCTTCCGGAAGCATGTTGTAGAAGAACGGCAACAGGTACTCGGAATTGAATGGTGAGTCGGTTTTCGGCAGGGTCAGGCTGATGGCGGGCCTTGCCGGATCCGATAGCCAGTTTCCCAGGTAAGCAAAGGTGAAGGAGCCATGGTCATGCTGTTCCAGCACGCCGGCCTTTTCTGCCTTGAACAGTATATCCGCTTTTCTCATCGTTCAGTTGTTTTTTTGATCGAAAGGGAAACTTCCAGCCCCAATACATCGGTAAGCTTCTGCAGAGTTAGCAGTGTTGGGTTGTCCTTGCCACTTTCAAACTGTTTCACCGTACGCAGTCCAACGCCGGATAGCTCCGCTAAGGTATCCTGGGTCACTTTAAGCGATTTTCTTCTCATTTTTATCTCTTGAATGATCTTACTGAAGTGCATTATGCTGCTCAAAAAAAGCCATAAAATGTGCAATAAAATGCACTTTTATGTCTATTAGATAACTGTTGCTCAAAAAACTTCGTCATTAAGTGCCTTATATAGCACTATTGGTTTCACGAATTTTTACTCTTCAAGAATCTCCCTTACATTTAGTATTTTTGTATTGTTAAGATTTATTATGATTGACGCAACTCCATTTACACTATTGGGTATCGTTTGGTATCGGGCCTGTCGGGAGTTTTGGTTCCCCTATACTTTCTCCCTTTCGGAAGACCAATAAAAAATCAATAGCAGCAAAAATAATCGACTACAAATCAAGCAGATAATTTAAATATTAAATAATTTCTTAGCAACCCTTTTGAAAACTGAAAATATTATATACCTTTGCACTCCTTCAAACGAAGAATGTTTTGAAGATATAGAGTGCGGGGTGGAGCAGTTGGTAGCTCGTCGGGCTCATAACCCGAAGGTCGCACGTTCGAGTCGTGTCCCCGCTACCAAAGGAGTTGAAAGACACTCTGATTAAAATGGCCCGTTCGTCTAGGGGTGAGGACGCCAGATTTTCATTCTGGAAACAGGGGTTCGATTCCCCTACGGGCTACCCGAGTAAAAAGCCTCAAATCGAAAGATTGAGGCTTTTTGCATTTCGCAAATATCTATCAGACTCACATTAGCACTTCGATTATAGGTTATAGTCATGTGCCGCTAAATCATCGGATTATGAATCAAGTAAATTCTGATAAAATCCTTAATATAATACCGCAAACTTATAATCTTTGCATGCTCAGGATATGCAAACTTTTTTAATAAAACAGCATCTTTTTAAGGAAACTGAATACCCATTAAGGTACCAACGAAGCGTATTATTTAAGACGGTGACTATTCAGTTTGGCGTTCTTTTTCTTTTCCTATTGCTGTTTAAACCTTTCGGAACCTATGTGCCGGAGCACCGGGTGAATTATTCCATCATCTGTCTCCTGCACAGCCTTTCGCCCAGCCTGATTATCTATGCCTACTTTTATTTATTAAGTTATGTATACGAGCATACCTCCAGGCTTAAAAGTTGGACTCTACTACAGGAGTATGCGCACCTTGCCATTATTTTCTTTTTAGTAGGGCTCGCAAGTTTTTCAATGCGAAGCTTAATTTATAATAATCCGAATAACTGGTCATGGGGTTATTTGGGAGAAGAGATCCGCAATTGTTACCTGGCGGGGATCCTTTTTTATTTTCTATTACTATTTGCAGGTGCGTACTTGCGGTCAAACCAAGCACCCTTTGCAACTGAAGAAGAAGATCTTATTGATACCGATCTTCCGAACGAAAGCAAAGGTATTGTGAATACCAAAATGTCTATTAAAACGCAGGTAAAACAAGATGATTTCAGCTTTAACCCTGCTAATCTTCTCTATGCCAAAGCAGATGGCAATTACATTGAGCTCACTCTTAGCATCAATAACCAGGTCTTTACTGAGTTGAAGAGAATATCGCTTAAACAGTTCGAAGCGCAGCTCGCGACTTGCCCTTTCCTGTTTAGGTGTCATCGGGCATATTTAGTTAATTTACAACATATAAAAAAGGTTTCCGGTAATGCGCAAGGATACACGCTTTTGCTACACATGACCGAAGAACGGGTGCCTGTTTCTAGAACGCAGTTAGAAGTATTCAACAGTCGCTTTGAAAAATTGGCGGGCGCTATTGCTGGCTGATTGTTGTTCATCACAAAGGTTTGTCGCTGGTCACAACGCCCTTTTATGGCATCTAAGAACATAGTAGGTTTGTCATCACACTTCCGAATGTTAAGCAAGTTTATTTGCCAAGAAACTTCGGTAAGCATATAATCACTTACAAAAGAATAAATCATGCCAGCGCTTACCCAACCTTTATCCGCTACCCAACCCCAATATGAAAAGCTATTTTATATTGATAACATCAGGATTATTTTAACCATCTTGGTAATCCTGCATCATACATTTATTACTTACGGTGCCTCAGGCGGATGGTACTATAAGGAGCCGACCACCCATTTAGGTGCGCTAATTCCAATGACGGCTTTTGTCAGCGTGAACCAGTCATTTTTCATGGGGTTCTTTTTCTTTTTGGCGGCCTTTTTTACTTACTCGTCTTTTTACCGTAAAGGAACCAGGCAGGTCGTCACGGACCGGCTTGTGCGCCTCGGCATACCCCTGATTTTCTATACTTTCGTTTTTTCACCTTTTTTAAGCTTCTTGGTATACCGGTTTACCAAAGGAATCCCGATCAGCTACTCACAATACCTTAGTGTGTTTGATGGTTGGATAGATTTCGGCGTTCTATGGTTTGTGGCTGCATTGCTGTTATTTACGCTTATCTATGTGCTTAGCCGAAAGTTATTTAAAAAATGGACGCAAAGTTACTTACCAGTTCCAGGAACAAAAACCATCTTATGTGCTGCATTACTAATGGGTTGTATAAGTTTTATTGTTAGGATTCTCTTCCCGGTTGGCTGGGTGCTTAAACCTTTAGGCTTTCAGTTGGGGCACTTTACGCAATACATCTTCTTGTTCACAATTGGTTTACTCGCTGCAAAAAATAACTGGCTGGAGCAGCTCCCTTACCGTACCGGCAAGCAAATGCTGGCGGTTGCCATTGTACTGCTCTTGTTCTTCCCGGTATTCTTTCTTATCCGAACAAAGCTTCACATGCCCATCGAATGGTATTCGGGAGGATTTAACGGATTGTCGCTGCTGTATTCCGTTTGGGAGCAATCTATAGGTATGTCAATTATCATAGCTTTTTTAGCTATAGGTAAGCAATACTGGAATACGTCCTCTTTAGCTTTAAGCCATTTATCACGGTGTTCATTTGCAGTTTATATTTTCCACCCGCTGACACTCATTGCATTATCGATGGCATTTCGCAGCTGGAATGCCGATCCGGCTTTAAAATTGTTGTTGATTGCTCCATTAGGTGTTCTAGGTAGCTTTTTGCTGGGATATCTTATTTTGGCGTTACCCGGAGTAAAGCGAATTATATGAGTAAAATAAATAATTACATATTTAACATAAATCATATTACTGGATGCTTGGAGTGATATAATTAGTTCATTTAATTCATAGCTTTAAACAAATATTACGACAGTTATTCTATTTAGCATTTATAACACTATCCGCTTTACATCTTCCATCAAGCGGTTCGATTTTAGTCCGATTAGGGCTACAAAAGCATCAATCAAAATGATTGATGCTTTTTTGCTTTGAGAAGGCCTGTAAGACATCCCGGCTAAGATCTCCGATCAGCCTAAAAAATCAGGATTAGTTTTAGGTGTAATTTGCGATAATCTAAATAGGATGAATTACGGATCAAGCAAAAAGCTGGGGAGTTGAGAAGTTTATTTAATTTTGTACAACATTATTATTTTGGACACCTCAATATTATCTTTATAATACCTGGAGGCCTAACCGAATACTTTGGACTTGATAAGTTCGAACTTTCTGAGGGTTCTTATCATTTATCTTTTAGAAAAAAATATTCATTCCGAAGAGTATTCCGGTGAAAAGTTAATTTCAAAAGGCTTTTTCGATGAAATTACTGTTCGAGAGTTTCCTTTGCGCGGAAAGCCCTGCTTTTGAAGGTAAAAAGCCGCAAGTGGCAAAACCTCAATACCAAAAAATTTCTTTCAGGGACTGGAATCTGGTTGCCGAGGGAACGAAGATGACTGGTGAGTTTGCGTTTTTTTGAAAAACTATTTGGATTCATGGCCGATAAGCTTTAAACTTTAGGCAATTTGTTTGGAGTTGATGTTAAACGTCTTGAGAAGCAGTATGCAAGTCATTTGAGTGGATTTACAAATTGGGATTAGTTGGAGCATGCTGAGAATTGGCTTCTGTTTCCAGAGAATCTGGGTAAGATCTTTTCTATTGATGAAACTAGCCTCTCCCAGGGAGAATTGTATACGGCTGTGACGAATAAGGCTGCGAAAGCTAAAAAAGGTGCACTTGTCGCCATCGTTAAAGGAACCAAAAGCGAATCTGTTGCTATAAAAGCAATGCATTTGTTTCGGGTCCGTCCTAGTGCAAGATCGTTGAATTTTAATGTATAATTAGTTTTAAGGTAATGGCATGATAACTATCTTTTTGCAAGTTTTGGATAATAGCCAGAAAGTTTAAATGAAATGAACTATTTAAATGTATTCTGATGCATTATATTAATCGAACTGAGCACCTATGGTTTGTTCACACAATCCAAATGATAAAGTCATGCCATTACCGCCCAAGCCATTAATGATGGTAACTCCATCTGCCGGCTTAAGAATCAGTTCCGTTTGGCCATTTTTCATTTTTGGGTAAATGCCATTCCACGTTTGAATAATACTGTTGTCTTTAAAATTAGTAAATGTCTTAAGGTATTTGATAATCATCTCGTTGATGAATTCTTGATCAAAAGGATCATGAACCAAGCCATATTCATGAGAATCGCCGATGGTAATTTCGCCGGTATGATTTTGCGCCGCCATTACATGAATGCCCCATTTTAAATATGCTGCATAGTCTTCTTCATAACGTTTGCGCAGATTAGGAAGAGAGGGTGCGGCATGAAAACCGGGATAATGAATCATACTTAAGCTTCCGCAAATTGCAGGGCCTATTCTCCAATCGTTAGGCTGACTAACAATCCGCAACATTTGTAATTTACATTTGGTTATTTCCTGTGCACTAAAAAGTTCGGGATAGAGGGTTTCAAATTCTGAACCGCTACAAATAAAAATTTCATCTGCCTGCCAAATTCTTGATCCAGATTTTACTTTCGAACTCTCTACCTGACTAATAGCCGTATTCCAATGAAACGCTACCGCGTATTTTTCCTCGAGGTAACTGGCTATTTTGCCTATGGCTACCCGCGCTTCTACAATCATTTCGGGTCCGCTCCATAAGGCGCCTTTTAAATTAAGAAGATTTACCGCAGCAGATTTTGCCTTAGTTTCTGCCGGGCTTAATAAAGCGCAATCACGAACGCCTTTATTCAAGTCTACATATTCAGTCATTACTGCAAGTTCATCGTCGCTCCCAGCAATGTGTAAGGAGCCCACTTCATCATGCCATATAGCTGCTTCCATGCAAATTTGCTTCCAGATAGCTCGCGAGAGCATGGCACGTTCAAAAAGCGGCCCTGTAGGTTGCCCAATTGGCCAAACCATCCCGAAGTTGCGAATTGATGCACCAACGGCACGTTCATTCCGTTCAAAAACGGTTACGTTAAATCCCCTTATGGCTAATGCCCGGGCAGTTGCCAGTCCCACGATACCGGCACCAATTACAATAGCAGATGGTTTACTCATATGGAAGAAAATTTTAATGGTGATTTCTTACTAATGCTGATTTTTCGAGCAGAAAGGAAAAAATAGATGAAGGACAAAGCCCCGAAAATGCTGCCGATGACTGCAACCAGAACTACACCTTCTTTAAAAAAATTCCCCCAACTGATATTCGGCTTCCCAAATTCTTTGATCAATAATACACTTACACTGGCCAGGTAACCAAGGGAATCTGCGATATACATCACAAAACCCACATTACTTTTATAATGAAAGGTAGCAATCATTCGCTCAAAAAAGATGGCGTTGTAGGGCACATATCCAAGATAAAGACCTAATCCAGCCATGGTCATCCAGGTAACCGGGCCAATGAGGTGTAAACTGAAAAGCCAGGTAGATGCGCCTATGAGTATACATCCTCCGATAATCAAAAAGTGAATGATGCCGAAAGCCTTTAGATTCCGCTTAATTAGAAAAAGTGTACTCATTGCAATGAGTACGACAATTGAGATCCGACTATCAATCTTTGCATAAATGTTCTTATCGGTAATGCCGAGACTATTCCAGATTTCCACTTCAAAATTATCCCGGACATCCCGCATCACGGTGAGCAATACATAAATCACTATCGTTAAGAGAATTCCTGGCAGGAAACGGGTGATGAATTGTTTCCTTTCTAGTGCACTCATGGGTTTTCGTTCGGTCCGCAGCAGTTTATCCTTCTCGGTCGGTTCGGGCATCAGTTCGAGCACAATCACAAAAAACAGGATGGGAAATACAAACAGGGCACCAGTGAGAAAAGGCATCATATATTCATTTACCCGGTAAGTATAAAGAAGCGTTTGCCCGACTGTTTTCACAAAACCTGAACCAAAAATCAGGCTAATAGATAACACCGCAGCCATAAATTCAGTAGAACGCCGTCCTTCGAGGTATCCAAATACCAAGCCCCAGATTAAACCAAGCGGAAAACCATTTATAAAAAGAAAGACCATATTAAATGGCGCTGGAACGAGCGCAAAGCCCAGCAAGGCGAGCCAGGAAATGCCCACCAATACCAAAATTGTCAGCCCCCTGCTTTTCCCGTTTAGTTCTGCAATGAAGCGGATACCATAAAATTTACTCAGCGTATAGCCAACCACCTGAAAAATAACAAGCCAAACCTTAAAATCTACATGAAGGTACACCTGGCCTGAATAGGTGCCCGCGGCGAAGGCTTTACGAAAAGCATACATAGATGAATATGCGCCGAAGGCCGCCAAAGCCGAGACTATAGCGGTAATAGCATAAGGCCATTTAGCCGTTTTTGAGCGGATTGTTTCTACCAGTTTCATCGCAGCTATCTATAAAACGATGTCGAGCACTTCAGCAATGTCATCAATGATATGCGTGGGATGATAAGGCTCTAGTTCAGCTCTGGAAAAAGCACCGGTAGTGACCGCAATTGCATACTTACATCCTGCATTTTGTCCTTCACGAATATCGACTTCGGTATCGCCAACTTTTGCCACTTCATCTGCCTCAGCGATTCCACCAAGTTGCCTTAAACGATTAATCATTCCAGGATTAGGTCGGCCTTCGGCTACTTCATCCGAGCAGACCAAAAAGTCAAACAGCCCTTTTTCCCTCCAGGCTAATCTACCAATGATCACTTCGGCTATATCGCGGGAAAAACCCGTATTTATTCCAACTTGGATTCCTGATTTTTTGAGTGCTAACATGGTCGACTCTGCATTCGGAAGGGCTTCCAGAAAATCTGCCTTTTGATAATAATCAATCATCAGGCGAACAAAACTTTCATGGATCTTGGAAATGAGATCTGAGGTGATTTTTAACTGGTTAGGCTCATAAAAATGAAGCATTTTGGTAATGGCCACGATCTTTTTATAACCCATTAAAGGATTAATGATATACTCCGGAACATCATACCCGTGATGCTGTAAAGCATTTCTGAAAGTTTGCGTTACTTTATTTTCATCTCTGACCGTGGTACCGGCCATATCGAATACTACAAGTTTAATGGACATGCTAACAATTTAATGTTTAGCAAAATTAAACTTAGTTTATTATTACAAAACTACCTTAATGTTAAGATACATTTAAGTTTAGCGGTTTTCTTCAAAAAAATAAATGACAAGCATACTGGCTTTCGTTTTACCTGGATTTTTTGGTGTATGTGGCATCCGGCCGTCGAATAGCATTGAATCACCCTGTTTCAACTGGTAGACATCATCACCAAAGTGATAGTCAACACTACCAGTTATAATGTATTTATATTCGAAAGCCTCGGTCTGGATTTGTGGTCTTTGTGCATTAGGCTCAAGTTCAAGGATCACAACATCTACAGTTGATTGTTTAATTGTTTGCGTGAATATACGGTGGTAACTGAAACCCGCAGCATCTTCTTTTTCAAAATGATCATACTCCTCTTTTCTGCGGATGAGCAATGGAAAATTCCTTTCGTTATATTTAATGTCTTTGAAAAATACATTTAAATCAATCTCCAGTGCTTTTATAATATCGATGAGCACAATTAAAGACGGTACTGTACGGCTATTTTCAATCTGAGAAATTAATCCCTTACTCACATTAGCCCTGATGGCTAGTTCCTGCACAGTAATATTTTTTTCACGTCGCCTGTCTTTAATCCGGTTACTGATTTGAATCAGCACGTCATCTTCCATTGATCTGATTTTGTTTGGAGCGAAAATTAGATAATTAATTCAATGCAGACAAAGTTTTTAGATTATTTCGAAAGATTAGCTCGAGAAATACAAAAGCTTAATTCCTAAATAACATTAACTTTTTATTCGGGTTATAATATAGCAACATGAAAAAATCATCAACTGCTCAGGTCGTGGTTAACGAAGTTTTTGCTTTATACACGAAGCATGGAAATGAAGATTACATTGGCGAACCCGTTTCGCAGCTTGAGCACATGTCGCAGGCCGCAAAACTGGCCCAATTGGAAGGCTATGATAACGAGGTGGTGCTTGCTGCTTTTTTCCATGATATTGGACACTTATGTGCAGCCACGGATGAGGCGGGAAGTATGGATGGCATGGGCAATATCGATCATGAACAAATCGGTGCAGATTATTTACTGGAACGAGGTTTCTCAGCCCGTCTGGCTAAGCTGGTAAGTGGACATGTAACTGCCAAACGTTACCTCACATATAAAGATTCCCAATATTATGAAAAGCTGTCTCCCGCGAGCAGGATAACGTTAGGTTTCCAGGGCGGACCAATGGATGCGACCGAAGCCCTGTTGTTTGAGCAGGATCCTGATTTGCAAATTATTCTCCGCATGCGTTTCTGGGACGATGAAGCAAAATTAATTGACATTCCAATAGATAACTTACAAGAGCTAAAGGATTTGGCCCTTCAGCATCTACAGCATCAGGACTAAATAGTATTGCCATAATGTTAATTCATCTTAACAGAATTGTATTGATTTCATTACCAAAAACCTGGTCTGTTAACAATAAGCGAACAAATGTTTAAGCTATCCTTAACGTAAAATAAGTTTACAAATAATAAACAAAGTTTAGTATTGCCAAGTAATCTTAAACAAAATTATTTGGCAATTATGGATGCTTTTTACCCTCATTTAAAAAGGCTTGTACTCCTGGCGATGTGCTTCCTTTCTCCTTTAATCTTACTGGCACAAGCCAAAATCTCCGGCATCGTGAATGATGAGGCTAACCAGCCGCTACCCGGTGTAAGTGTAATGATCAAGGATTCCAAGGCCGGAACCACTACGGATAATTATGGTCGCTTTATCCTAAACGCCAACCCTGGGCAGATCCTGCAATTTCAGTTTCTAGGCTTTACCCCTACAGAGGTTACGGTGGGAGACACTACCAATCCAATTACCATTACCTTAAAAGGAAACGATCAAACCCTTAACGAGGTGGTTGTAACCGCCCTGGGCGTAAAAAAAGACAACCGTAAAATCGGTTATGCGGTTTCTACAGTCCAGGGTGAAGACCTGACACTTGCCCGCGATCCCAATCCGGTGACGGGTTTAATCGGTAAAGTAGCCGGATTATCCGTTGGTCCTTCAGCTGAATTGCTGGGCTCACCCAATGTAGCCATCCGAGGAAATACCATTTCACTATATGTAGTAGATGGCTTTCCAATCAACACTGACACCTACAATATCAGTCCAGATGATATTGAGAGTTATACCGTCTTAAAAGGTCCGGCGGCTGCTGCACTCTATGGTAACAGGGCCTCTTTCGGCGCCATTTTAATCACCACAAAAAAAGGGAACAAAAACAAAAAGGGTTTGACTATTGATGTCAATAGTAGCACAGTAATCAACAAGGGCTTTTTAGCTTTTCCACGTGTACAGAAAGCTTACGGGGCGGGTGAAAATACTTTTTACCAGTTTGTTGATGGTAAAGGCGGTGCACCTGGTGGTGTAGATGCAGATTATGATGTATGGGGACCCTTCTTCAACGGACAGTTGATTGCGCAATACGATAGTCCGATTATTAATGGTGTTCGTCAGCCAACCCCCTATACCGCACGTGGAGCCAACAACTTAACTAATTTTCTGCGTACTGGCTTTCAAACCAATAACAATATTGCCTTAACCTCCAATGGGGAGAACCATACTATTCGGTTTTCAGCCTCGCAGCAACATCAGAACAGCTATATTCCTGAACAATACCTTGATATTGCAAATGTGAATATGTATGCTTCCTTCAATCCAAGTCCACGATGGAAATTTGAAGGTAATGTTAATTTCAACCGTCAAAACACTGATAATTTTCCGGATGTTCAATATGGACCAAACAGTTTGATTTATAACCTCGCCATTTGGACCGGAGCGGATTGGGATGTGAACGCACCGGATATTAAAGCCATCTGGCAGCCCGGAAAAGAAGGGATTCAGCAACAGTTTGCAGAATATACCCGTTATCATAATCCCTGGTTTATGGTGAAAGAATGGACTAGAGGGCACCGCAAAACCAATACGACTGGTTACCTTCTGGCCAATTATAAAATTAACACAAATCTGAATGCAACTATCCGCTCTCAGATTGATACTTACAACATTCTGCGCACCGAAAAAATGCCGTTTTCTGCTCATCCTTACGGACGGGAAGGAAATGAGGGAGATTACCGTGAAGACCGCCGTGACCTGTTCGACAACAACACAGAACTGATGTTGAATTATGACTATACCATTAAAAAGTTCTTCAATATCTCAGGTTTAATTGGTGGAAACATGCGTAACATGTCCTACAACTCCAGCTGGACTTCTACAGATTACCTGAATGTTCCGGAAGTTTACGCCTTCAGCAATTCAAAGAATCCAATCCAATCGACCAGCTTCAATTCGGGAATGCGGGTACTAAGTGCATACTATTCATTGGATTTGGGTTTAGGCAAATACGCCACCATTTCCAGCACCGGTCGTCTGGATAAATCTTCTGCATTCCAGGTGCCTACCACCTATTTCTATCCGAGCTTATCCATCGCTTCAGTCTTATCGGATTATATTAAGATGCCTGAGTTGATTAGCTTTCTAAAAGTAAGGGCATCTTATTCCAATATTCGCTCAGATGCCACGTCGACAACCATAGGCCCTGCCCCATTCAGCTCCATTACCGCACTTGGCGGGAGCACTGGTCCTTCTTTGTTTAATAATCCATTGGGATATGGCACCACTTACACTTCACCATACAACGGCCCTGATTATTCATTAAATACATCTTATGCAACCAGCAAACCCTACAATAGTCAAACTGCAGGTTATGCATCTGATTATTTATACCAGAACGGGATCAAAACATCTACTCGTGTAAATTATGAAGAGGGCTTTGACATCAGATTTTTAAAAAACAGGTTAACTTTCAGTGGAACGGCTTTCCAATATATTGATGGTCCAAGGATTTTGCCAAACGCCATTTCAACAGCTACAGGCTACACCATTGAATACCTGAATGCACTGAAAACAAAAAAAACGGGTTATGAGGGATCGCTAAGCGGAGACGTTTTCAAACAAGCTGATGGCTTCAGCTGGAACATTTTAACGAATATTTCTACCTACAAAGAGGTGTATAAAGAGCTTCCTGAAGGGCAGAGCATTTACGCGACCTTTTTTAAGGCTGGTGATCGAACCGATAAATTATATGGAACTGCGTTTGTAAAAACACCAGAAGGGAAAATCATCAATGATGCCGCAGGAAAGCCATTAATTAATCCAACAGCACAATTTCTAGGCAATGAAATCGGCAGGTTTAACTGGAGTATTTACAATAAATTCCAATATAAAAACCTGAGCCTAGGTATACAGTTTGACGGCAATGTTGGTGGGGTAATCGTCGATTACATGCACAACAAAACCATGCGTGGGGGGGCTAATGCACAAACCGCAGAAGGCGCCTTAGGTGCAGCAAGATACCAGGACTGGTCGAACTTTGGAAAGGCCGGTTATAATGGGAGCTTCGTTGGGGAGGGGGTTGTGATTTCCAACGGTGCAGCGATAAATTATGATTCGAACACCGGAGCAATCCTTAATTATTCAGCCTTGCAATACGCACCGAATACCCAAGTTGCCTTTGTACAGGATTATGTAAGTAAGTATTACAATGTGGATGAGGCCAACCTGATGAGTAAAACCTTTACTAAACTTCGTGAGGTTACCCTGGGATATGAATTCTCTAAAGAACTACTAGAAAAAACTTTCATCAGAAAGGCGTCTCTGTCAGTTTACGGCCGGAACCTGCTTTACTTCTATAAAGATAAACGCTTCAAAGATGTAGATCTGGATCAATATAATTATGCAACACCGTCAACCGGTTTACAATCGCCAACAGTTCGCAGTTTTGGTATTAACCTCAACGTTTCCTTCTAATCTTGAATACACTGAAAATTATGAAAAAATTAGTTTCTATATCCCTGTTGCCATTGGTGGTGATTATCCTGGCAACCGGCTGTAAAAAGAGTTTTGAAGAGCTCGCTGAAAATACCAATAAGCCAAATGCTGTATCTGCAGCCCTTCTGTTTAATGGTGTGTTAGTTAATCTGGCAGATCTGCCGGATGGCTCAAAAGAAACCTATAGTCAGTATTACCTCAATAACTACGATTATTATGGCAATAATCGCTATGATCTTGGCGCTGGCGATGACTACTATACGGTGCTAAAAAACGTCGTGGAAATGGAAAAACGTGCCGGTGCGACTGGTGGTGCTGCGATTAATCCATATGAGGCGCTGGGCAAATTCTTCAGAGCCTACTTTTTTAGTAAAATGAGTTTAGAAATGGGCGATATCCCAATGACACAGGCCTTAAAAGGCCTGGACACACTCGAGCCAGTCTACGACTCTCAAAAAACGGTTATGCAACAATGCCTGGCCTTACTTGAAAGTGCCAATAGCGATCTGGATCAATTAATTAAAAACCCGGCTAATTTTGGTTCAGGTGTTGGGGCAACGTTGAGCAACGATATCTATTTCAATAATGACTTGCGTAAATGGCAAAAAACAGTAAATACCCTAAAGATCAGACTGTTGCTCCAATTGAGCAAGAAAGTAACAGATCCGGACTTAAATGTGGCTACCCAGTTTGCGAGCATCTTAGCCAATCCAGCAAAATACCCTTTAATGGAAAGCCCAGCGGATAACCTTCAATATACTTTTGTGGCGCCAAATAACTACTACCCTCAAAACCCGAACAATTTCGGACAAAGCGGATCCCGAAAAAACTCCTCTGCAACTTATATTGGTCTGCTTACGCGCCTGAAGGATCCAAGGGTTTATGCCACTGCCGAACCTTCCAGAGATTTAGTTGATAATGTCAAGCAAAGCGCAACAGATTTCGCATCTTTTATTGGTGCAGATGCCGGTTTAGATTTAGGGATGATGTATAATAATGCAGGTTTGCAGAAGTTCTCTTTTATCAACCGTAAGCGCTTTTACTCGACTTACACTGGTGAGCCAAGTATTCAGATTGGTTATGCTGAGCTGATGCTAAACATTGCCGAAGGACTTAATAGGGGGTGGGCTACCGGAAATGCTGAAACTTATTACATGGCCGGCATTAAAGCCTCTATGGGCTCCTACGGCCTTCCGGAAAATGGAAATTACACCGCTTATTTCTACCGCCCGGGGTCTCAGGATGTCACCAATCTCGCCAACTATGATACTTTTGTTATTCCGATCGATTTCAATAGCTATTATAACCAGCCCACGGTTAAGTATACGGCGGGGACAACGGGAATTACGCAAATTCTGCAACAGAAGTACCTGGCCCTATTCAGGCATTCCGGCTTAGAGTCTTACTTCAGCTACCGCAGAACTGGAATTCCGGCATTTACCACCGGACCTGGAACAGGCAATGGAAACAGAATTGCCCAGCGGTTCAAATATCCAACTGCTGAGCGTACCGCCAATGCAAAAAATTACCAAGGGGCACTTGCCAGTCAGTTTAATGGCAATGATGACATTAACGGCATCATGTGGATTTTAAAATAACCCGTGTTAAGAAGGTGTCGTCATGGCATTGTTCATTCCTTTTTAAAGAGATGAAGACAGCTCATCAAGAACCCTATTTATTTAGCTGAAATATGAAAAAATTAATACTGGTTGTAGCATTAACCACCGCTGCATCCTTATGCTTTAGCCAAGCCAGGAAAACAAAAAACATAATCATTGTTACCCTCGACGGCTTACGCTGGCAGGAAATATTCAGAGGCACCGATTCTGCACTTATCAATTCCAAATACACCGAAGATAAAGACCAAGTGCGGAAAAAATATTGGACCCCTTCTGTTACTGAAAGGCGCCAGATGCTTTCCCCCTTTCTTTGGAAGACCCTAGCCATACAAGGACAAATCTATGGCAATAGAGATCTAGGAAATAAAGAAGAATTATCCAATCCATACCGGTTTTCTTATCCGGGTTATAATGAGATATTTACTGGTTTTCCAGATGTCAGGATGAATACCAATGATGCCGTTGCCAATCCAAACATGAACGTCCTGGAGTTCCTAAATAAACAAAAAGGATTGGAAGACAAAGTAGTCGCATTTTCATCCTGGGAGCGTTTTCCACAGATTTTAAACACGAGTCGGTCAGCTTTACCGGTGTACTCAGGTTATGCAGATGTAAAAAACGCCGACAGCAATTTAAGGTTGAAATACCTGAACGAACTCCAGCATCAGGTACCACATTATTTAGGCGATTCTACCCGGCTTGATTTCATCACTTATGAATTTAGTAAGGAATACCTTAAACAACATCACCCAAGGGTGCTTTACATGGCTTTTGATGAAACCGATGATATGGCCCACGCAGGTAATTACAAATTTTACCTTGACCGGGCCAAACAAGAAGATGGATACATCCAAAACTTATGGGAAATCATTCAGAACGACCCTTTTTACAAAGATTCCACTACCCTACTTATTACTTGTGACCATGGGCGGGGAGATGTTCCGCTGGATGAGTGGCGTGACCACGGCTCAACCATTAAAGGGGCTGAAAACACCTGGTTTGCTATTTTAGGTCCGGATACACCACCAAGCGGTGAAATAAAGACCCCGACAACAATTTACCATAAACAATTAGCACAAACCCTCGCTCTCTTACTGGGCTTCGATTTCAAAGCATCTGCCGGGCACGAGGTAGGAAATCCCATTAAGACGGTATTTAAGTAGGTGTTCCTATACTGATGAAGCTGACCTTGAGCTGAAGAGCTGAAGGTCAGCTTTTTTCGTTGCTAATGTTTTGAGTCTTAATTTTTCTCCTTCTATTCGATAATCACTAACGGGTACCTTTACTTGCGAACATTTCACCAGCGTTTAGGTTATGATCATATACTAACCCAATAGATACCATGGCAAAAGAGAAAAAGAACAAAACAACTAAGAAAAAAGGTGGCAAGAAGAAGGATAAAAAGAAAAAAGGAAGTTCGAAGAAGAATAAACTCGGCGTAAAGAATTCGTTGGTAAATAATATTAATGCCCGCAAGAAAAAAGGTAAATCGCGCTCAAAGAAAAAATCGAAGGTGAGCAAGAAGGCATACAAAAAAATGAAGAAAGGTTGGAAAAAGTAAACCGGTTGCTTTTCGTGCTGCAAACGGGAGACAATATTTAAGCCCATTTTCAGGGCAAACCTTGTTTTAACCGTAAATAATTCACCATAAAAAGGTTAAAACTGATAATCATATTTTTAGGCTATCTTTACGCAAAATTAATTCGATGGCGGTATTACATAAAAAAGAAGAAAAAATTCAGGCAGTGCTGGGTAGGTTGCCTAAAAAATATACAGATGAACAATTTGTTGAAATGTTTATCAGACTTTACTCAAAAGATTGGGGAAAGATTAAATCTGCTTACATTAAACAGTCTCAGGATAAAGAACAGGGCTCTATCATCAACATGCCAAAGCCCGAGATTTACCTAAAACAAGTTTTAGCGAACTACCTTCAAAATGCTGACACCCCTAAGGCAGCCAAAGTGGAAGAAGAAGCTGTAAAGACTCCTGAAATTGAACTAGAGAAGCCAAAAGCAGCATCAAAAAAAGAGGTGACAACCAAAGCAGAAGCTGCTGAACCCAAGAAAGTAAAAGCGCCTGTTAAAAAGAACGCGGACACTGGAGAAACTGCTGCTGCGGAAATAAAAAAACCAAAAGTACCAGCCAAGAAAAAGGCGGAAAGCGGTGAAGAACCCATTTTAGCAGTAAAAAAAGTGAGGGCGCCTGCAAAAAAGAAAACTGAAACACCAGCTGAAGCAACAGAAATTGCCAAGCCTAAAGCGGCTACAAAAAAGCCTGCTTTAAAAAAGTAAAAAATATTTTCACCCTCATATAATAAAACATCCTTTTGGTTGTTTATGTATATGAGAGCGTTAATTTAGATGACGGGGATAGGTCGGTATGATTTATCCCCGTTCTTTTTCTAACCTATTTTTTCTGGCGCTTTTGCTCGGAAATCCTATCCTCCCCTAGTTCAAAACCAGCTTGATTTGCTGATCTTTTTATTTTTCAACCAATAGGTTTTACACACGAATGTAAACTTGAACAGATTAATTGGTATATCGGGAAAAGCCGATATATATTTGCTGCATGGATCAAGTAGAAATCTTTAAAGCATTATCCAATAAAACCCGTTTGCAAATTTTAAGCTGGCTTAAAGACCCTTCTCTAAATTTTCCTGATCAACTTAATCCCGATTTTGAAAATGTGGGTGTTTGTGTTGGTCAGATTCAAATTAAAGCGGGTTTATCTCAAAGCACCATATCTGAATACCTTTCCATTTTGCAGCGTGCGAAGTTAGTTTCAGCTACCCGAGTGGGTCAGTGGACATATTACAAACGCAGTGAAGAGGGATTGAAACAGTTGACTGAAATCATTAGTAAAGAATTATAAAACCAGAAATATATGAACACAGATAGTTTATTTAAGCCTTTCAACTTAAAAACATTAAACACCAAAAACAGAATTGTAATGGCCCCAATGACCAGGTCTTTCTCTCCAAATGGTATCCCTACTGATGCTGTCGCGGAATATTACAGCAAGAGAGCTGCAGGCGAGGTAGGGTTGATTTTATCTGAGGGAACAGTCATTAACCGCCCCTCGTCTTCTGCAGATCCAAATATTCCTCACTTTTATGGGGAGCAGGCTTTGGCCGGATGGCAAAAAGTGATTAATGATGTTCACGCTGCCGGTGGGCAAATGGGTCCACAGATTTGGCATCAGGGTGTTATGGACAATCATGCTTCGGGTTGGTTGCCGAGTACTCCTTTCGAAGGTCCATCTGCTTTGCAAAGACCAGGTTTTGAAAACGGCGTACCGATGACAGATTCTGCGATTGCAGATACCATTGCTGCCTTTGGTCAGGCCGCAGCCGATGCAAAAGCATTAGGTTATGATACCGTTGAAATTCATGGTGCCCACCAATATTTAATTGATCAGTTTTTTTGGGATGCAACCAATACCCGCACCGACATTTATGGTGGCAAAACCTTGGCAGAACGTACCCGTTTTGCGGTAGAGGTAATCAAAGAAGTCCGTAAACGTGTGGGTGAAGATTTCGCTCTAATTATTCGTTTATCGCAATTCAAACCTGCTGCATATGACTTTAAAATGGCCAAAAATGAAGTGGAAATGGAGCAATGGTTAACCCCATTGGTAGAGGCAGGCGTGGATATTTTGCATTGTTCTCAACGTCGTTTCTGGGAACCAGAGTTCGAGGGGTCTGATTTAAACTTCGCAGGCTGGGCGAAGAAAATTACAGGTAAGACAACGATCTCTGTGGGCTCGGTTGGTTTAGATGGTGATTTTTTTGGCGCATTCGCCGGACAAAGTTCTCAGCCGAGTTCATTAGATGAATTGGTACGTAGAATGGATCGTGGTGATTTCGATTTAATCGCAGTGGGCCGCCCGTTATTATCTGATGCAAGGTGGGTGGAAAAAATTAAAAACAACCGTCTAGAGGAGTTGAAAGGTTTCAGCAAAGAAGCTTTAGCGGAACTCGTTTAATTGCGTCTTCTAGTTATATCGTTTAGAAAGCACCTTTCGAGGTGCTTTTTTGGTATAAGTCCAGTTAACAATAAGCGGAATTTGACTGTTATTGCGGAATAATACTTATCTTATTTAACTAATAGACGGAAGCCATCAAAAATCAACCCCTTAGAAGTGTTATTACACTTCTGTTCATCTCGTTTAGCCTTCATTCGTTTGGCCAGCAACCAGACAGTATTGAAAGTATTTATCATTATAAGCCTCAAATCCCCGCTTTTATTATCCCAGCGGCATTTCTTACTTATGGCATTATTGCCCTCGACAAAAACCCTTTTAACACCCTTGACTTTGATACGCGGGCAGAATTGCAGGAAGATCATCCTAGGTTCGCCGCTCATGTTGATAATTATAGCCAATTTGCACCTGCGGCGGCCGTCTTCTTATTACATCTATCAGGCATTAAAGGAAAAAATACGCTGAAAGATGCCAGTTTCATTTACGCGATATCTACCACTGTAATGGGCGGAACAATCTCGACGATGAAAGGTAGCGTGCATCGGCTACGACCGGATGGCTCAGCCTTTAACTCTTTCCCATCAGGACATACCGCTACTGCATTTGCCGCGGCAGAGTTTTTGAAACAAGAATACAAGGAAATCTCGCCATGGTACGGCTATGCCGGATATACGGTTGCCATTGCGACTGGAACCTTGAGAATGTATAATAACAAACATTGGTTTAGCGATGTGGTTGCGGGCGCCGGAATCGGAATAGTATCTACAAAACTCTCCTATTTAATCTATCCACAACTAAAGAAACTCTTTAAACCGTTGAATCATCCCCATACCGCCTTTATGCCTACTTACCAAAACAAATTAGTTGGCCTTAGCTACTCCGCTCAATTTTAACTTTAGTCCGCCTGGGATATCGTTGTGGTTACTGAAGTGCAACACCTACTCCCTTCAATTCTTTGCGGTTAACTAAAACATTCCTTAATTTCACTCCCATAAAATCAAGTTATGTCAAACATCTCACTCATCATAGAAGAACGAGCTGCCAACATCGGCAATTTTATGGTTGGCCGGTTGCTCCCATTTAGGGAGAAAAGAATGGTTGGTCCTTTTGCTTTTATTGATCACATGGGGCCTGCCACAATTAGCGATCATGAAAATTTAGATGTTCCTCCTCATCCGCATATTGGCTTATCTACCCTTACCTTTCTTTTTGAAGGTGAAATTGAACATCGCGACAGTTTGGGTACCGCAATTATCATCAAACCCGGGCAAGTGAACTGGATGACCGCGGGGAGTGGAATTGTGCATTCAGAACGAACCCCAGCACATTTACGCCATACCGCTAAAAAGATTCACGGACTGCAAATCTGGGTAGCTCTGCCAAAAGCCCTGGAACAGATGGAGCCTGAATTTTTCCATGTGGAAGCAAATGATATTCCGAGTTGGGAACAGGATGGAATAGCAATAAAACTAATTGCAGGCGAAGCGTTTGGCAGAAAATCACCTGTTCCAGTGTATTGCCCACTCTATTTCATCGAACTTAAAACTACCACTCGGCAAAAAATTAATATTGGCAATGCGTTATTTGGCGAAAGTGCCCTTTATATTCTGGAAGGTGGCATTGAAAGCGAAGGACATTTGTTCAAACCACGCTTGATTTTAATTGCAGATGAGGCGAAAGTGTGTGAATTTACGCTGTTGGAAAACACTACCGTTTATATTTTTGGTGGCGAACCCTTCCCTGAGGAACGATTTATTTATTGGAACTTTGTTGCCTCTGATAAAGCACTAATCGAAACAGCAAAAAAAAATTGGCAGGAACAGTTATTCAAGCCAGTTCCTGGAGAAACCGATTTTGTTCCGCTGCCAAATCAAAATCCTTATTTGAAAAAGTAGTTTAAGGTGTGAGGAGAATGAGCCGGACTGGTCAATGCGTCGAGGGGTCAAATAGTCTGGGTATATCCAGGAATAATAATGCCTTTGGATAAACCTAGACTGATCCTGAATAGATTAATCTTCCAGCAATGCCTGTCTTATCTTTTCCGCGGCCTCAGCCAGTTCTTCCTGAGTAGGACTCAATTTTGCCTTACTAAAGTTCATATCATTTACCGTATTCATAGGGATTAAATGGATATGTGCATGCGGAACTTCCAGGCTAATAACGGCTACACCCACCTTTTTACAGGGAAAGGCAGCTTTAACCCCTTTGGAAACAATTTTTGCGAACATCCATAACCCAACGAATAAATCTTCATCCATGTCGAAGATATAATCCACTTCAATTTTTGGAATCACTAAAACGTGACCAGCGGTTAAGGGCTGAACATCTAAAAACGCGAGATATTCTACAGTTTCAGCAACCACATGTGCGCTGATTTCTCCTGCAACAATTTTAGAAAAGATGGTCATAATTGGTAATGGTTAAAAGGTGAAAGGGATGAATAGCGGAGTGAAGACCTTGGCCTCAACCCTCCGCATTTTGCCTTATCTGGAAATTTCTAAAACTTCGAATTGCATTTTACCTGCAGGCACCTCGATTTCAGCGAATTCGCCTACAGATTTTCCTAATAAACCTTGAGCAATTGGAGATTTTACGGAAATTTTTCCAGTCTTCAGGTCTGCTTCGGTTTCTGCAACCAATTGGTAAGTCATGGTAGCGCCGTTCTTCACATTTTTTATTTTCACGATAGACAATGCCAATACTTTTGATAAATCCATTTTTGATTCATCAATTAGCCTGGCGTTGGCCAAGGTATTTTTAAGTTTTGAGATTTTTGCCTCATGCAGGCCCTGCGCTTCTTTCGCCGCATCGTATTCTGCATTTTCCGATAAATCACCTTTATCTCTGGCCTCAGCAATTGCTTTAGATATTAGCTGACGCCCTGTGGTGGTTAGATAATGAACTTCCTCTTTTAATTTATCTAATCCCTCTTGTGTATAGTACGTTACCTCTGTCATTGCTCTATTAATTTTTGTTCAAACGCTATAAAAAACAAACAAGACTACATAGTTGGTTCCTACATAGTCTTGCTTCAATTATAACGAAGATAAAATCTGGAAATTACAAAAGCAAATAAAAGATTAACATTTACCGGATTTTGAAGCTTTAACCCGTGCTGCAGCATACTCGTGCGGATGAATCTTGCCAAATAAGAAAATTAATTCTTTTAAAGTGAACCTAAAGAAATTATTTGCGCACAGGCCCGCGCAATTGATCCTTATTTCTTTTTATTTTTATCGAAATTATTCAAAAAAATGAAAAAGTTATTGACCATTGCCCTGCTCATCTGTTTGGGTAATTATGCTGTTTCTGCCCAAGAGCTTTATATGCCCAGAAACATCAAAGCGGCCTATACTAAAGGAACCCGATCAATGAACGGTCAACCTGGCCCCAATTATTGGCAAAACCATGGTAAGTACAACATGGATATCAAGGTAGATGCCGAAAGTAAAACGGTAAGCGGACAGGAAGAAATCCTCTACAGTAATAACAGTCAGGATACCTTAAAAACCCTTGTCATCCGGTTTGTCAATAACCTACATAAACCGACCTCACCGCGTAGTGGCTCGGTAGGGGAAGATTTTCTTTCCAGTGGTCTGCATATTTCCTCGTTTATCGTAGATGGGGATAGCTACAAAATCGACAGCAAGGATTGGGGAACTGTAGGGAATGTGAGATTGAAAAAACCCTTAAATCCGAAATCTAAAATTACCGTAAAAATTAATTGGGATTATCCACTCTCTAAACAAAGCGGGCGAGAAGGGCAAATTGATCCAAGTTCGTTTTTTGTTGCCTATAGTTATCCGCGCATTTCGGTTTACGACGATTATAATGGCTGGGATCGTATCCCGCATACAGACAGAGCGGAATTTTACAATGATTTTAACGACTATGTTTTTGCTGTGAGCGCACCAAAAGATTATGTAGTATACGCTACCGGAGATTTTTTAAATCCGGAAGAGGTGCTGCAACCAGAAATTGTCGCTCGTTTAAAAAAATCTTTACTAACCGATGAGGTGGTGCATATTGCTACTGAAGATGAATTAAAGAACGGAAAAGTCACTACTCAAAAAGACTGGAATACTTGGAAATTTAAGGTTGATCATATTACTGATGTTACTTTTGCCTTAAGTAATCATTACGTGTGGGATGGGGGAAGTGTGGTGGTAGATGCTAAAACTGGCCGCAGGGCAAGTGCGCAAGCGGCTTATGATGCAAACACCGGAAAGGATTTTCTTAACTCTGTGAAATACAATATCAACGCTTTATCCTGGTTTTCAAATAACTGGCCTGGTATCCCTTATCCTTATGTAAAAACCATTGCTTTCCAAGGTTTTGCCGATATGGAGTATCCAATGATGGTGAACGATTCAAACTTTGGCGATCCGGTTTTCGCACAGCTGGTGCAGGATCACGAGGTGGCACACACCTATTTTCCTTTCTACATGGGCATCAATGAGACCCGATATGCCTACATGGATGAAGGTTGGGCAACTACATTTGAATATTTAATCGGAATAGCCGAGCATGGTAAAAAAGCTGCAGATGATTTTTATAAAAAATTTCGGGTTCAAAGCTACATCAATGATAAAGCTACAGAAGAAGACCAGCCTGTAATTTCCATGTCTGATCAGGTTTCTGGTGTAGGTTATGGAAATAATTCGTACGGCAAAGCATCGCTATCTTACCTGGCCTTAAAAGATATGCTGGGCGATGCGACTTTCAAAAAAGCGTTACACCATTACATGAATACCTGGAATGGAAAACATCCTATTCCTTGGGATTATTTTAATTCGATGAACACAGGTTCGGGACAGAATTTAAACTGGTTTTTTCAAAACTGGTTCTTCACCAATAACTATATTGATTTAGCGATGTCGAAACCTCAAATCACTAATGGTAAGGCAACTTTTGTAATCAAAAATAAAGGAGGCTTTGCAATTCCTTTCGACATTTTAGTTACTGATACCGATGGTAAAACCGAAACCATTCATAAAACACCCGCAGTTTGGAAGACCAATCAAAAGGAAATGACAATGACGGTTAACACCAACCGTAAAATAAAATCGATTAAACTGGATGGGGGCATTTTTATGGATGCTACACCATCAGACAATGTTTATGAAGTAAAATAAACGGTTTTCACAGTTGGCGGTTTCCAATTCGAAGAACCGCCAACTGAAAACTAATCATTCTCCGCTTTACAGCTGGCTTCGTGTTTAACAGGAAAATTAAGCGAATTTGCAATGAAACACATTTTATTCGCTTCTTTATGTAAGGCATCTGCAAGTTCAAAATGTGCCTTATCGGCGATTAATACCTTAGGATGTAAGGTTACTTCTCTAAACCTACCACTTCCATCTGCCGATTCTTCCATGGTTCCTACAGCCTCATCTTTATAATCAATAACTACAATTTCATTTTTTGAACACAGGTGCAAATACCAGAGCATGTGGCAACTCGAAATCGAAGCCAATAATAAATCTTCGGGATTGTATTTAGATTTATCACCTAAAAATGCAGAATCTGAAGACCCCGAAATATCGGCCTTACCCGTTACGGAAACTAAATAATCCCGATCATAAGAGCGATAATCCATTGTCCCAGAGCCCTTATTGCCTGTCCATGTTATTGTTGTTGAATACAAATGATCTTTCGGCATGGTATAGTTTAGTTAGATTGTATAATCCAATTTAGCAAAAAAAAGCTGGGAAATATCCGCATAAGCACAACTGTTTCTAATTTAGAATGAGATTGGAAAAAAGGAACGCGGAGTAAAACCAAAAGTCAATCGCTTTCAGCTTACAAAAGCTGCGCTAACTTATCTGCCAATACCTCGGAAATCTTCCGGTAAGAATCGAATGTCCAGCCGCCAACATGTGGGGTTAAGATAACCTGATCATTGGTTTTTAACTCTTCATACCAGTTTTGTTCGCCCAAAGCTGGAAATTTTTCTGCTTGCAGCACATCCAATCCCGCCCCCAAAATTTTACCTGAACTAATAGCAGTTAACACCGCCTGGATACTCACAATCTCTCCCCGCGCCGTATTGATAAAGAAAATAGGTTTTTTAAAGTGAAAAAAATATTCATCATCCACCATCAATTTTGTTTCCGTAGTTAAAGGAACATGTAAACTTAACACATCACTGTGTTTAACAATCTCCTCCATACTCACCTCGCGGGCGAAGGCGTCACTAAACCCTGTTTTATACTTATCATAAGCCATCACATCTACTTCAAAACCTGCAAGTTTTTTCGCAAAACTTTGTCCCATGAAACCATAGCCAATAATCCCAACTTTCTTACCTTTTAATTCATAACCGCGGTTTCCTTCACGATCCCATACCCCGTTTCTAATTTGATGATCGGCCCTGCGAAAGTTATTCATTAGCGATAATAACAATCCGGTGGCGTGCTCACCAACAGCATCACAGTTTCCCTCAGGCGCATTGATTAATGCGATGTTTCGTTCAAAGGCGATTTTATCATCTATATTATCTAAGCCGGCACCAGCCCTGGCTACAAACTTTAAATTTGGAGCAGCAGCAAAAATTTCCGCGTCTATTCTAAACTTTGTTCGTACTGCAATGCCAACATAGTCTTTAATTCTCTCCAGCGTCTGCTGACGGGTAATCTGTGGCTCATCATCCACCTGGTAGCCCATTTCAGTAGCACGTTGTTTAAAAATCGGATGTAAATCGTCAACTATTAATATTTTTTTCATCTGTAACTTTTTCTTTTTAAACCCAATACTTAAGTTGGTTATTGTTAACAAGGAAACGGTTTTCAGCCACACTTTTACCTCTACCATTTACCTTGGTTAAGGAGATCCAAGCGATGCACAAAAGTAACATTTTAAAGAAATGCTTAACCTGCTAAAAGCAGTAATAATTTCAAACCTTTGGTAAGATTGACGCCCACAAGAATATTACGTTAAAACCGCTGTAATAAAATAGTTACGCCTCTCTAATTAAACTAAGTTGCCGTTACTTTGTCTGCCTTTACAATACACACACAAATTTTATTTTTTAATGAGACTTTTACAATTACGAACATTACCCATAACCCTCCTACTCTTAAGTTTAACTTTTAATCTTTTTGCTCAAACCGGTAAAACCGCTAAGATAACCGGAACCTTAAAAGATGCAAAAACACAAGAAACCATTCCCTTTGCAACCGCAGTTTTAATTGATAAAGCCACAGCAAAAAATGTTAAAATAGCCCAGACAGATCTAAACGGAGCGTTTGTAATGGCCGATTTACCAAAAGGAAACTTCACTTTTAAAATTAGTTTCGTTGGCTACCAAACCATGGTAAGGGATAACATCGCAATTACCGCAGCAACAGGCACGATGAACTTTGGCGAGATCAAAATGAATGCGGCAAAAGGAAATATCCTAAGTGAGGTCACTGTAACAGGCCAAAAGCAAGGCATGCAGATGGGAATCGATAAGAAAATCTTCTCCGTTGATCAAAGTGTAATTAGTGAAGGCGGTTCAGCAACGGATTTATTGCAAAATGTTCCTTCAGTTTCTACAGATATGGACGGTAACGTAAGTTTACGCGGTTCATCAGGCGTTAGGGTGTTAATTGATGGTAAGCCCTCATTAATTGCCGGAGGAAACGTAGCTCAGATTTTAGCATCCATCCCCGCCAGTTCTATTGAAAGTGTGGAAGTGATTACCAATCCATCGGCAAAGTATGATGCAGAGGGACAGTCTGGAATCATTAACATTGTATTGAAGAAAAACACCAAACTTGGGTTCAATGGATCTGCTGCCATCACTGCTGGTAACCGTGATAACTACAATGCAAACACCAATTTAAGTTTCCAGAACAGCAAAGTTAACCTTTATGGAAATTACAGTTACCGTTACGGAAACCGTCTTGGTGGCGGCTATCAGGATATTTTTTATAAGTCGGACTCCTCCAGAACAGCCTTTGCCAACCAGGTAACGCGATCGACATCTTTAGAAAAAGGTCATAACGCCAAGGCAGGGTTAGATTATTACCTGGCGCCTAAAAGTGTGATCAGTTTCTCAGGTGGCTTCAATTCCAGGGAAAATGAGCGAAACGAATTGCTGGACATCAGGCAATTGAACCGGGCGCAGACGCCGGTTTTATTAAGCAACAGAACCAACTTAAACGATAGCTACGGCAGCAGTTACGACTTGAATTTGGATTACGTTCAGAAGTTTAAAAAACCGAAAGAAGAATTGACTTTTAACTTTGGCTATTCAAACGGGGATAATAACAACGATCAAAATTATAGTACCACGGTAACCAACAGAAATAACATTGCTTTAAATGAAAACTTGAGTCTGGTAAGGGTATTTAACAGAGGAAATAATTCCAATTACAACATCCAAACCGACTATAGCCTGCCAGTTGGCAAGGCTGGAAAAGTAGAAGCCGGATACCGCAGTCAGATCCGTTTAGGCGATAATAATCAGTATGCCGATTCTATTTTAACAAATACCAATGTTTACATTGAAAATAACAAGCTGATTAATAATTTTGATAGCAAGGATCAGGTACATGCACTCTATTTAAACTACCAAAACCAGATCAAAGACTTCGGATATCAATTGGGTTTGAGGGCTGAAGATGCCCGTTTAGACACCCACCTAGAAGGGTATACTAACAATGTATTAACTACCAGCGAAGGCAACATTCACTATAAAAGATTATACCCAAGTGTATTTTTAACGCAAAAACTAAAAGGTGATAATCAGGTTCAACTAAGCTATACCCGCAGGGTAAACCGCCCACGTCCATGGGACACTAACCCATTCCTTGACGTTTCAGATCCATTAAACTATAGAGGTGGTAATCCAAATTTATTGCCAGAGGATGTGCACTCTTTTGAATTGGGTTACAGTAAATACTGGAAAAAAATAACCTTAACATCAAGTTTATATTTCCGTCAAACCAATGACGTCATTCAAAGGGTAAGAAGTTCGCCAGTTAATGGTATTATCACTTCAACCCCTCAGAATTTGTCCCGTCAGATTAACAGTGGATTAGAACTAATCGGCCGTTTTGATTTAGTAAAGGCTTTAAATTTCACTACAAACGTCAACCTTTACCAGGCAAAATTTGATGGCGATGCAAGATTTGACATTCCCGATAGTAAAGGTTTTAGCTGGAATGCCAACTTAACTGCAAATCTAACTGTAGTTAAAAACTTATCCATCCAGGCACGCGGAGATTATCGCGCACCAGAGGTGATGGCACAAGGTAAACGCAATGCGATGTATGGAATTGACGGTGGCGCGAAATACGATTTCCCAAATAAAAAAGCTTCTTTAAGTTTTAACGTAAGGGATGTATTTAATACCAGAAGATGGAGCATGACCACTGAAGACAAATTTACAATTGTAGATTTCGAACGCCAAATGCAGGGAACAATGGGTAACCTGACTTTCTCTTACCGATTCGGAAAAACAACCTTCACCGCCGCTAAAAAGAAAAAAGAAGATCAGCAGGAAAATCGCCCTGATGAAGGATCATTCTAAATTCATTGAGAAAAAGGTATTCCAAATTAACGGAATACCTTTTTTTTATCTCCCTATTGCCCGAAAACCGATATTTACTATCTTGCGCCATGGAAGAACAAAATCCCTGGAAAACATTAGCAAGCGATGTTAAATATGATAACAATTGGATCCGGGTAACCGAGCACCAGGTAATAAACCCATCTGGTGGCACGGGCATTTACGGCGAAGTTCATTTCAAAAATTTTGCTATTGGCATTTTACCATTGGATGAAGAGCAGAATACCTGGTTAGTTGGCCAGTACCGCTTCCCTTTAAAAGCCTACAGTTGGGAGATTCCGGAAGGCGGTGGCCCGTTTCATGAACAACCACTTGAAAGCGCCAGACGAGAACTTTTAGAAGAGACTGGTTTGAGTGCTAAGAACTGGAAAGAAATTCAGCGGATGCACCTTTCTAATTCGGTAAGTGATGAATTAAATATTATCTACCTGGCTACAGACCTCATTCATGGCATTGCAATGCCAGAAGAAACCGAACAGCTCGTGGTTAGAAAACTTCCTTTCCAAACGGTCTACCAAATGGTGATAGATGGTGAAATTACAGACTCAGTTAGTGTGGCTGCCATTTTGAAAGTAAAGCTGATGATTTTAAACGGCGAGATCTAATCATTACCTTTGCCGAACCAATCTTTTAATCAAATGAGCAAGCTTATCGGATATATTTTAACTCCCGTTTTTTATTTTTTCTTTGCTTTAACACTTTGCGTTTTCCACCCAATACAGTGGGTTTGCTACCGATTTTTTGGCTATAAAGCGCATAAGGTTTCTGTAGATATCTTAAATTTCTTTCTTACTTATTGCCAGGTATTTTTGCTGAATTCGGTGACTTTCAAAAATGACTTTAACCTACCGACAGACCGGCCTATTATTTTCGCCGCCAATCACCAGAGCATGTACGATATCCCATCCCTGATCTGGTTTTTAAGAAAATACAGTGCAAAGTTTATTTCTAAAATAGAGCTCACCAAAGGAATTCCCTCGATCTCCATTAACTTACGTTTAGGGGGTGGAGCAAACATTAATAGAAAGGACAATAAACAGGCGATCTCGGAAATTATCAAGCTTGGCCGACGGATGAAAGAAAATAACTGGAGTACCGTGATATTTCCTGAAGGTACCAGAGCAAAAGACGGAAAGGTGAAAACCTTCCAGTTCGGTGGTATTGCTACGATATTAAAGGCTGTTCCAAATGCATTGGTCGTACCTATTGCTATCGAAAACTCCTGGAAAATTGTTCGTTTTGGCATGTATCCCCTCACCACTGGTCATGCCCTAAAATGGACAGTATTACCACCCATAGAGCCTGGCGATAAAACGGCTAACGAGATTACATTAGCTGTAGAGACAGAAATCAGAAAAGTACTCGGTCAGCAAACGGAAATTTAAGATTGGATGGTTAGCGTGCACCAGCAAACTGCACGATGAACATCCGCTTAAGACTTGTACTAGTAAAGGAACCTCTCCCTGCAAACTAGATATTTTTATTTCCAATCACCCTGAAAAATTCATCCCGATAGGTATCTCCAACAGGAATAATTTTCTGATTAATGGTGATCCGGCTACGTTCGATACTTTCGATTTTATCTACTGCTACAATATAGGATTTATGTACCCGGATAAATTGACTTTGCGGTAACGCTTCTTCCATTTTCTTCATACTTTGAAGGGTAATTACACGTTCTGCTTTCGTAAAAATGGAGATATAATCTTTTAAACCTTCAATGAAGAGAATGTCGTGCAGGTAAATTTTTTGAATTTTATGCTCGGTTTTTACAAAAATATAATCCTGAACCGGGTTTGCCGGAGCTGAAAACGGTGCTGGGGTAATGATGGGCTGGGCTGCGCTTGCTGGTTGTTCAACAGGCTTAAATTGATTATGAACCTTTTCAACTGCTTTGTAAAAACGATCAAATGCGATTGGCTTTAAAAGGTAGTCAGAAACATTAAGGTCATAACTTTCCAGCGCATATTGCGGATAGGCGGTAGTTAATATATAGTGGCACTTATTTCCTGCAATCTTCAGAAATTGAATCCCGGTAAGCTCCGGCATCTGAATATCCAGAAATACCAAGTCAACACCACCAGCCTGAACAATTTGTAAAGCCTCTATCGGGTTTTCACACCTTTTCACAAAGTTTAAAAAAGGCACTTTCGAGATATAATCTTGTAGAATATCGAGCGCTAAAGGCTCATCATCAACAACAATACAGTTTAAGTTCATTTTAGGTTAATTTATTAAATGATTTTTACTCGAATTCGCTGGTTTTGGTTCCCGAATTAAATATCAATCATCAGTTCGCAGGTGTAATGAGTAGCCGAATTTACAACATTTAATTTATATCTGTCCGGATAAACCAACTGTAATCTTCTTTCTACATTGGTTAAGCCCACCCCACCCTGTGCATCTTTATTTTGGTTATTCTTTTTATTAATCACGCTGAAATGAAGTATTTTCTGGTTAGCGATGATATTGATTTTAACCGGATGCTCCGGATCATTTACGACGCCATGTTTAAAAGCATTCTCCACAAAGGAAATTAACATCAGGGGAACAATTTTTTGATCATCAATTTCGCCGTTCAAAGTAAGTTCAATAAAGGCACCATCCTTAAACCTGATTTTTTGCAGCTCAATATAATTGGTGAGATAATCGACTTCCTTACTCAAAGCCACTGTGGGCGTATTGCTCTCATAAATCATGTAACGCATAATTTCTGAAAGCTTCATAATGGCATCGGCGGTTTTATCTGATTTCTGGTAAGCAAGAGAGTAAATATTATTTAACGAGTTAAAAAGGAAATGCGGGTTCAACTGAGACTTTAAAAATTGAAGTTCCATTTCCCGGCGTTCACTTTCCAGGTTGCGTTGAATGCGTTCATTTGCAAACCAGTCTGCTGCAATCTTGATGAGGCAACTCGAAACCAGGAAGAAGCCGCATAAAAATAATTGTGCGAAGAAATACTGGTCTACGGTAATGGTTTTTCGCTTACCTTCCATCATGTATTCCATCATCTCTTTTGGATTTAACACCGCAACCGCTGTTTTTACAAATGCCGTAGCGCCCAGAAGAATGACGAAAAGGAAGATATATAAAAAGTATTTTTTTTTCTTTTTTATGAACTGGGGGATAAGGATGAGGTAGTTAATATAGAAAAGCGAAACGTTTATAATTCCAAATAACACGAGCGATAACAGGAAGTGCTTCATGTTCTTTGTATCAGAATCAAAAAAGACACTTAATGTAATGATGATTACTATAACCGCCCAGTACAACGCATGCAATATAATCGGGCCTTTACTTTTTGTCATTATGTTTCGCTTATCGCAAATCGTATCTATCTCTCGATTTGTGCATCCAAAGTAAATAAACTTTCCTTTTTAACCCAACACAATCTACCAACTGGCTTTTTTTTTCTACGAACGGTCCAAAGGCCAAAATTTATCGACGAACGCCAAATTCTCCCGTTGATCTAGAATCTTGAACACTTGGTATAATAGATTTTACCAGCTTGCTTTTCTTGAGTTTCTTTGAATCAACAAAACAAAACAATCATGAAAAATTCATCAGCAATCAACTTCACAACACAAACAGTAATTACTGATGATGCTTTCACAACTGCTCAAATTAAACTCACTCTTATGAAAAAATTAGCCAATACCTCGCCATTCTTACTTCTCTTGTTACCCGTTTTTATGATGATCATTTTAACGCTTAGTGTTAATACAAATCAAAATGAAACTGAGGTTGTCGTAAAACCGGCTAAAACATCTTCGGGTATTGTAAAACAGGCAACAGCTATTTTCAAATAACTAATGAGCAGCTTTACAATAGAAACCGTTGGGTTAAATTTCAACTATGGGCAACAGGCCATCGTTAAAGACCTCTCCTTGCAGGTTCCCAATGGGAGTATTTATGGCTTTCTCGGTCCGAATGGTGCTGGAAAAACAACCACTATAAAAATCCTGCTAAACCTGCTAAAATCTCCCGCAGATCAGGTTTTCATCTTCGGGAAAGAAATCAACAGTAATCGAATCGCCATCCTTAAGCAAATCGGTTCTCTTGTAGAGCAACCCGCCATTTATGGCCACTTGAGTGGTAAAGAAAACCTCATCAACCGCTGTTTACTTCTCGGCATCAAAAAAAGCAAAGCTGATGAAATGTTAACCTTAGTGGGATTAACTGATGCCGCAGACAAAAAATCAAGCAAGTATTCGCTCGGAATGAAACAACGACTAGGTATTGCACTTGCCTTGATTTCGGATCCTGAATTGCTGCTTCTAGATGAACCCACTAATGGCCTAGACCCGAACGGGATCATCGAGATTAGAAACCTGATGATTGAACTCACCACCAAACACAATAAAACAATACTCGTGTCGAGCCACCTTCTTTCCGAAATAGAAAGAACTGCTACACATGTGGGCATCATCAACAAGGGCCAGTTACTTTTTCAGGGAACTATTCAGGAGCTTCAATTACTTAACAAGCCTTTATTAGAAATCGAATTGGATAATGCGGGCGAAGCTGCAACCCTTCTTATGGCAAAAGGATATGAGATCGTAGCCAAAACAGATGCAAAGATTAGTATTCCGTTTGTTTCTCGACAAGAAAGTGGAACGATTAACACCTTGCTTATTCAAAACAACTTCACCGTAAGCAGCCTTTCACAACAGAGAAAAGACCTCGAAAACCTTTTCCTGGACATCACTAAAACCGCTTAAAAATGCGCTCTTTATTCATCTCCATTTACTCAGAATTCTATAAATCAAGAAAAACCCTTGCTTTCTGGGCATCTATTTTACTACCCCTGATTATTTGCGGGCTGATTACCTTTGGTTTTTACAGCAGTTCAGAAAAAATCTTGAACTTGCATCAACCACCAATGATTCTTTGGTTACGTTACATCAGTGCCGCGCTTAACGTAATGGGAATCTTAATCTTGCCTTTCTATGTCATTTTTATGGCCTTCTCGGTAAACAACATTGAACATAAAAATGACACCTGGAAATCACTATTTGCACAGCCGCTGAACAAATTTTCTATTTATGCGGCCAAATATATCTATGCAGTGCTACTGATATTGATATCACTATTTTTATTTGCCGGACTTACTTTTGTATTCGGACACTTATTACATCTCCTAATTCCGAAATACAGTTTTGATCAATATGATCCATCATCGATATTAATTAAATTTTACGCCAAACTCTTCTTATCATCACTTGGAATTTTATCGATTCAATTTCTACTGAGTTTACTCTGGGGCGATTTCTTAAAGCCAATGGGAATAGGCTTCATCGGTACCATTATGGGTATTATTACAGCGAATGTAGGCTGGAAATACGCTTACCTAATCCCTTACAGTCATCCTACTTTGGTTTTACACAGCAGTAAATCAGCCACAGATGTATCCACATTTCCAATCTTCACACAAGAAATATACACCAGTTTAATTTACGCCGCAGTGCTTTTTATCTTAGGCTATTTTATAGTGCTTAAGAAAAGTATCAAGTAACTATCTTAACGAAAACCTGAAACTACAAAAGCCTGCTTTTTTGATAATTTCTTATCAAAACGCAGGCTTTGCTGTTTAGAGAGAGAGAAGCGTCAAATACAGAGCGTTATTCCTTTAGCAGGACAAAATTCTTTGTTTGAAGGCCCATACAATGAGCTGATAAGAATTGCGCAAATCAAGTTTTCTTACCATATTTCTTCTATGTGTATTTACAGTGTGTTCACTAATAAAAAGCATATCACCAATTTCTTTACTATTGTACCCTTGGGATAGAAGACGTACAATATCTATTTCGCGTTCAGTTATCGAATTGCAATTTTCCTGACTTGAAACACTGTTCATCTTTTAAATTTAGATAATACGATTGCTAATTAAACCGGTGATAAATCTTAATGGAATATAGAATCAATACTATTTACGATTGCCTAACTTAACGAACCTTGGGCAAGTGTTTGATAGGAGCTGATCTTATTCCAAATTAGTTTTTGTTTGTTTCTATAATTCAAATGTAGGCCGCTCTACTGATTTATGAGTAGCACAATTCACCCTAAATAAAAAGGTGTTTTTACGGTAGTAAAAAATGTGATCATCCTTGCCTGCAAAAATCAAAATCACGACTTTAGGGGAATAAAAGACGTAACAATATAGTATGGAAAAAATGAACAAATATGAACCTATTGATGCAGATCTTGCTCGCGAAATGGTTGAAGCTTTCGGTTTGGATGCAAAAGATTCAAATGCGCAGGCCTATACGAAAGCAGTATGGTTTCCTGCAGCTCAAATCCTGGAAATGGCGGAAAAGATTAAAGACAGCAAATATGATGGACTGAGAATATACTTTGCCAAATATGTAGAGGGATCCCTGAGTGACCTGCCTGAATCACACAGAGGACGAAATACGGTATTGCTCGTGCCCACTTTGGCAGCTGGAAATACCAATCATCTTGGTAGGGATACAAAAGAACATGAGGATGATCTAACAGATATTGAGAACAGGGGTTCCCTTTGTCCTTCCTCATGTGACGGGGTTGAATTGTAATTATGGATTTCTTTTCCCCAATCGTTATTGCAGAACTCGTTTGCCTGATTGTGGCATTATGTTTTGTGGTAAAAGACAAAATATGGTTTTGGAAAATCAACATTGCCTACCTGCTTATTGCCTCAGCTACAGAAGCCCGAGGGGCATATCTTTCTGCCCGACATCAGCACAACGTTGGGTTATTTAACACCTTCGTATTAGTTGAAATCGCCTTCATCTCCTATGGAATGTATTATTGCTTAAAAAAATATATTGATCCAAGGCCTATTGTTTTTGCGGGCCTTGGAATCAGTTATCTGGTCTTCGCCATTTTCGCCCTGAGGAATGGCTTAAGTTTTTACAACGACGTCTTCAATGATCAAACTGTTAATGTAATGTCAGTTATCTTTGTCCTTTATTGCCTTTACTACTACTATAAGCTTTTGAATGATGAAGAAACTCTGGAACTTAAATATCATCCGGAGTTCTGGTGGGTAAGCGGGGTATTGTTTTTTTATTTCGGCAGCACGGCAACGAACCTCACCTATGGACTCTTCAAAATAAAATTATTCGACCACATCCCACTCCACTTATTTATTTATTACATTATCAATATCATTCTTTACAGTAACTGGATTTACAGCTACATATGCAGAGCCATACAACGCAAATCGCAATCCTGATTGCGATAACAACATTAATATTCTTATTGATGCCACTTTTTCTGATCCTATACATGAGTTCCTATACCAGGCATAAAAAAAATCATGCGTTAGAAAAACAGCAAATGCAGCAACAATTCGAATCAGAAATTCTACAGGCCAGGATAGAAGTTCAGGATCAAACCATGCAAACCATTGCTACCGAACTGCACGATAACGTAGGTCAACTGCTTAGCCTGACCACCCTCACTCTTAACTCTGTTGATTTAAGCCAGACCGAAAAAGCGGAGAAAAAAATCTCAAGCTCTCTCAACTTGATTACTAAATCAATTAAAGAATTGAGAGAACTAGCAAAGTTATTGCATGGAGAACAGATTGTGGAAAATGGCATCGGCTACGCAATCGAACAGGAGATTAACCTGCTAAATAAAACCGGTGCCTATCAAATAGAAATAAACAATAGGCTAATTGATCTTGTGGAAAGATCTCCAGACAAGGATCTTATTATTTTACGCTTGTTACAGGAGATCATCAACAATATTATTAAACACGCGAATGCTACTACCATATCCTTCGACGCGTTTTCCACGAATAAGATTCTTCACCTTAACATTAAAGAAAATGGTATTGGCTTTGATCAGGAAAAGGCAAGTGCAAAAAAATCAGGAATGGGATTAAATTCTATCTATAAAAGAATAGAAATGATCAATGGAAAATTAACGTTAAATTCGTCGACTAATACTGGCACTATAATTTTAATCGAAATACCCTATCCTTAATCATGTCTGCTCCTATCTCTATTGCTATCGTTGATGATCATACACTTTTCCGCTCCGGTTTGGCAAGCCTACTAGATGAATTTGATGAAATTGATGTCGTTTTTGAAGGAATTAATGGAGTGGACCTCCAACAAAAGATTAAAAAATATCCGGATGTCCAATTAATATTAATGGACATCAGCATGCCGATAATGGATGGATTTGCGGCAACTAAATGGGTAAAAGAACATTACCCGGACGTAAACGTACTGGCCCTGAGCATGCTGGAAGATGAAAAAGCCATTATTGGAATGCTTAAAGCCGGAGCAGGCGGTTATATGCTAAAAGAATCTACCCCAAATGATTTGCTTACCGCAATTAAAACTGTGGTAGATAAGGGATTTTATGTAAATGATCTGGTATCTGGCCGTTTGTTGGTCGCCCTTAAAGATGGAGACACAAAGCCCATGTTTAGTGCCAGAGAATTAACGTTTCTTCAACACTGCAGCAGTGAACTTACCTATAGAGAAATCGCGGACCTGATGAATGTTAGTCCGAGAACTGTAGACAACTACCGGGAATCACTTTTTGCTAAATTGAACATTAAGTCCCGCACTGGATTGGTTGTATATGCCATCCGAACTAAGCTGATTACCATTTAGTTTCATCCGTTTCTAATCGAATGAGTTCCATTTAATTTGCATAACTAAATAATTAGTTTTAACTTTAAGGATATCAACCTGAGTTGAGTTATACTTATTTTAAAATTGTTATGGAAATTAAAGATTTAACCAAGGCCGAAGAACAGATTATGCAGGTACTCTGGCAATTGGAAAAAGCATTCGTTAAAGATGTTATAGATGAGTTACCGATACCAAAACCTGCTTATAATACTGTTTCAACCATTATCCGTATTTTAGAAACCAAAGGCTTTATAGCTCATGAAGCTTTTGGCAAGGCACACAAATACTATCCGCTAATTAGCCGGGAAGAGTATAAACGCCATGCTACCGAAAAGCTTCTAGGCAACTACTTCGAAAATTCAGTAGAAAGCATGTTCTCCTTCTTCGTTAAAGAAGAAAAACTGGATTTAAGTGATGTAGACGAGATTTTAAAAATGATCAATAACATTAAACGGAATCCAAAATGAGTTTTGCCCACTACCTCCTACAGGTAAATTTATATCTGATAGTATTTTATGCTTGCTATAAACTCCTGTTAGACAAAGAAACCTATTTTATACTCAACCGCATTTATTTGGTATCGGCGGGTGTCTTGTCTACCACTATCCCATTTATCCGTCTTGAGTGGATTACGCAACAAGAGACTGCTCAAAAAGTCTATACATCTGTGAATTGGGATACTGTTTTACAACAAGCCACAATCGTTAGCGATGATCAATCTGGATTAAACTGGGCGAATGCTTTTGTTTTTATCTACTGTGCTGGTATTTTATTTTTTTTGGGGAGGTTGGTATTTAACTTATTTGCGGTTAAGAAGCTAATTCGTTCAGCCAAATCTGGTTCAGCATTTTCATTTTTTCAACAGAAAGTAATCGATGCAGACCTGCCTTTGGCCCCCGTAATAGATGTACACGAAGATGCTCACGTTAAACAATGGCATACAGCCGATATTTTATTTTTTGAGGTATTGGGCATTCTAACCTGGATTAATCCGGTTATCTATCTATACAAAAAATCAATAAAAAATATTCATGAATATTTGGCCGATGAGCATGCTGCAGCCTATCAGGGCGATAAAGCGGAATATGCCATGCTGATTTTAAGCCAGTCTTTGGGCATCTCTCCAAATAGTTTGACCAATGGTTTCTTTGATAAATCACTTATTAAGAAACGAATTTTCATGCTGCAAAAAGAGAAATCTAAGAAAACAGCGATCATTAAATATGGTGTATTCATCCCTTTATTTGCGATTCTGATCGTTTTTTCTTCAGCTACTATCCGAAAAAACGAAAATTTGATTGCTATATCGGATGAGATTCCCTTGGAGCAACCCCTTGAGATGGTACAAGCATTCGTCAAGAAGACTGATGTAACTAATCACCTAGCCGTTCAAACCCTTATTGGTCCTTCAACCACTAAATTGGAAGGTGATTGGACTTCCTTTTATCGCTTTCTAGCCAAAACAATAAGCTATCCATCAGAAGCGCAGAGAAACAATATACAAGGCAATACGCAGGTTAAATTCATCCTTCAGAACAATAAAATTAGAAGCCTGGCCACTGTGCGAGAATTAGGCGAGGGTTGCGATGAGGAGGTGATGCGTGCAGTGTTATCCTATAAGGGCTTTAAAAATCTACCGAACGGAAAATATACGTTTAAGGTAGGCTTCAGACGCTCAGAGAGTCCTTTAAATCTTAAAAACGCCAAAGTTATATCCATTCCAAATTATCAGCGGTTATCGGACATTACCGTGATCGGTAATTCTGTTCCAAAATTAAATTTGGAAAACAGTGAGAAGGTTTTTGATTTTGTTTCCATTGACAAACAACCTGAATACCCCGGAGGAATCGCCAAATTCTATGAATATCTTGGTAAAAGCATTAAGTATCCTAAAATGGCAGTTAATAACAAGGTCAGCGGAAAGGTCTTTTTGACTTTCATTGTTGAAAGGGATGGAAAGCTTTCTGATGTTAAGATCACAAGAGGGTTAGGTAGCGGTACAGACGAAGAAGCGCTAAGGGTAATTAGGGATTCACCGAACTGGAACCCCGGAGTTACCCAAGGTAAGACTGTAAGAGTAAGGTATAACATCAATGTGAATTTTACGCTAAATCCCTCCTCGGAAAAGGCCAAAACTGATCCAGAGGTAAAAACAGGTATGCAACAAACTAAAGTGCCTGCTATGGGATCAGGAGTAGCAACTACCTTGGATGGGTTTAAGGGCATTCTAATTATTGATGGGGTCAAGACAGATAAGAATGCTTTAAATGCAATTAATTCAAATGATATCGAATCGGTTACCGTATTAAAAGATAACGCTGCAACCAGTCTTTACGGGTTAACTGCAAAAGAGGGGGTACTGCTGGTTACCACAAAGATGGTAAAAGGCAGTGCGTTTAGAAAGCCACAACAAGCAGAATTGACTATCGAAAAAAAATCAGCATATGATTATCTACACACAAAATTCTAAATCGAAAAAAACATGGTTATCAACAAATTATTAGGACTGGCATTGATAATGTTGTTGGGCTTGCAAAGCAGCGCCCAGCAAATGGATAGCGTGAAAACATCTGCATCCATAACCGAGCGGACGGCTACTCAGCGATCAATCGAACCACTGATTGTAATTGATGGAAATAAACAATACATCAGAGGACTGGGCGCAGCAAATTCCATAAGCCCTAGTGATATTGCATCAGTAAATGTTCTTAAAGATGCATCAGCCACCCATAAATATGGCTTAGATGGTACAAACGGCGTCATTGAGATCCAAACCAAAAACGGACTCTCCAGCCTTTGGAATAAAAGTACTGACACCGCCTCCTTGACCGTTAATGATGGAATAACTGGCTTAAAATTCAAGCATTCAGGGAAACCAACCATTTTTAAAAGGAATTTACTTCAGAAGGATTCTGATCCAAAAGCTAAGCGGTTATATATTGTGAATGGCTTGGAAAAAAATGATATTGATGACATCGCCCCAAATACGATTGAATCCATAACAGTTCTTAAGGGTGCGAGTGCTACGACAAGCTATCAAGACAAGGGCAAAAATGGCGTAATCATCATTACCACTAAAGCAAAAATCCCTGCTCACTGAAGCACAGGTAATTAATTCTTACTATTTTAAAAAGCGCCATTATGAGAAAGCTATTTATAGCCCTAATCGGCATCGCCATGCTTAACAGCTCCGCACAGGCACAGAAGATCTATGACTTTACATCTGTTGAAAAACCACCTATTTATCCTGGTGGTATCGCAAATTTTTATAAGTACCTGGCTGGGGAGCTTAAGTATCCTGAGCTAGCCATAAAAACCAAAACCGAAGGCAAGGTATTTCTTTCGTTCATTGTAGAAAAAAACGGCAAACTAACTGACGTATCCATAACCTGTGGCTTAAGCAAAGAAACCGACGCTGAGGCGAAAAGGGCCTTAGGAAAGTCTCCTAATTGGGAACCTGGAGTGATAAACGGTAAGACGGTAAGGGTGAGGTATAATTTAAATGTGAATTTTAACCTCAATAATGAAAGCAAGGACAGGAAAGCGAGTACTCAACAATCACTTCACCAATTCCCTGACTACCCGGTAGCACAAACTCAAATGCATGCCTTCTTAGCGCAAAACTTAAAATATCCAATTAAAGCTAGAAGAGAGGGAATAGCGGGCAAGGTTTACCTTTCGTTCAACGTTCAGGAAGATGGCGCAATAACAGATGTGGAGGTGATTAAAGGCTTAACGAAAGAGATAGATGAAGAAGCAGTGCGGGTAATTAAATCCGCCCCAAAATGGAATATTCGTTCAGGGAATGAAAATCCGGGTATAAAAAAATATCAGATGGCTATCAATTTCAGTCTAAGCTAAATTAATTCCACAAATTAACAAACTTAAAAACACAAAACCCCTGCTAAACTAGCCGGGGTTTTGTGTTTTCACTCCTGTCTCGGAGAAATAAATTTATCACTTTTTAAGTGCATATACAAGCTTAAACGTATAAAATTTTTTACTACAAAGATTTTTAATATGCAGACATAATAAAAAGATCTGATCAACAAAATTAAATTTGGAATAATCTTGCTAGCTTAAGGGGATATGATGATGGATTTTAAAGTTAAAGAAAGGTCATTCGGCTAACCCTTCTCCTAGTTTGGAACAATTAAAAAAGCCCCAAACTAGGTTTGAGGCTTAAGATTCAACTTTGCAGCTGAATGCACAGTATATTCTTAAAGCGATTCTTCTGAAATGAATTTTGCACTTGCAAAATCACGATTCATCAAGGCAATATTTTCTAGAGAAATTCCTTTCGGGCATTCCGCCTCGCAGGCTCCTGTGTTTGTACAATTACCGAAACCTTCGGCATCCATTTGTGCTACCATGCTTTGCACACGACGGTAACGCTCTGGTTGTCCTTGTGGTAAACGAGCCAATTGTGAGATCTTCGCAGATACAAATAACATTGCCGAGGCATTTTTACAGGTTGCCACACAAGCACCACATCCGATACAAGCTGCCGCTTCGAAAGCCGCATCTGCTTGCATTTTTGGAATAGGCAAGCTGTTCGCATCTTGCGCATTACCGGTATTAACCGAAATAAAACCACCGGAAGCAATTACCCTATCGAAAGCAGAACGATCTACAGTTAAATCCTTAACTACCGGAAAGGCAGCAGCTCTCCACGGTTCAACAACAATCGTATCGCCATCTTTGAAAGAGCGCATGTGTAACTGGCATGTGGTAACCAGGTCTTTTGGTCCGTGAGGACGACCGTTGATGAACATTGAACACATACCACAAATGCCTTCACGACAATCGTGGTCAAATACTACAGGCTCTTCACCTTTAGTAATCAAGTCTTCATTTAACACATCGAACATCTCCAGGAAAGACATATCTGGAGAAATACCGGCTAATTTATAATCTACCAAAGCACCTTTGGTTTTGTTATTTTTTTGACGCCAAACTTTTAGCGTTAAGTTCATATTTCCTGTACTCATGATATTGAGATTTAGGCGGGGAGCATGGTACATTGAGTTTTTATACTCCCTGCACTATGCGCTCTGCTATTTATAACTTCTTTGTGCTACTTTAATGTTTTCAAACTTCAACTCTTCTTTGTGGAGTTCAAATTTTACACCTTCTTTAAATTCCCAGGCTGCTACGTATGCATAGTTCTCATCGTCACGTAAAGCCTCACCTTCTTCAGTTTGATATTCTTCACGGAAGTGACCACCACAACTCTCATTACGGTTTAATGCATCAATACACATCAACTCGCCCAGTTCGATAAAATCTGCTACACGACCAGCTTTCTCAAGCTCGGTATTTAATTCATCGGCAGATCCTGGTACACGAACATCGCTCCAGAATTCTGCACGTAATGCTCTGATTTCTGCGATAGCCTCATTCAAGCCTTTTTCACTGCGGGCCATACCACATTTCTCCCACATAATGTGACCTAAACGTTTGTGGAAATGATCAACAGACTTTGTTCCTTTAATATTTACCAAAGTATTTAAGATACCTTTTGCTCTTTCTTCCGCCTCAACAAATGCCGGGTGATCGGTAGAAATTGCTTTCACAGAAATCTCTTTTGATAAATAAGCGCCAATAGTGTATGGTAGAACGAAGTAACCATCAGCCAAACCTTGCATTAAAGCAGATGCACCTAAACGGTTAGCACCGTGATCTGAAAAATTAGCTTCACCTGTACAATACAAACCTTCAACACTTGTCATTAGGTTATAATCAACCCATAATCCACCCATTGTATAGTGAACCGCAGGATAAATACGCATTGGTGTTTCGTAAGGATTCTCTCCTGTAATTTGTGCATACATATCGAAAAGGTTTCCATATTTTGCTTTAACTACTTCAGTACCCAAACGCATACAAGTTTCTTTGTCTGGATTATGATTGCCCGATTTCGAAGCCTCTATTTTACCATAACGTTCAGTATTTGCTTTGAAGTCAAGGTAAACTGCTAACTTAGAATTACCTACCCCATAACCTGCGTCACAACGTTCTTTAGCTGCACGAGATGCAACATCACGTGGAACCAAATTACCAAAAGCAGGATAACGACGCTCTAAATAGTAATCTCTTTCATCTTCAGGGATTTCTGAAGCTTTACGATCATCACCTTTCTTTTTAGGCACCCAAATCCGTCCATCGTTACGTAACGATTCAGACATCAGGGTTAACTTAGACTGATGATCACCCGAAACAGGGATACAGGTAGGGTGAATTTGAGTATAGCAAGGGTTTGCAAAGTAAGCTCCTTGTTTGTGTGCTTTCCAGGCTGCCGTAACGTTACTTCCCATCGCATTGGTAGAAAGATAGAATACGTTTCCATAACCACCTGTTCCCAATACCACTGCATGACCGAAATGACGTTCGATCTCGCCGGTAATTAAGTTACGTGCGATAATTCCTCTTGCCTTGCCGTCGATTTTTACCACTTCAAGCATTTCATGGCGGGTGTACATTTCTACCTTACCCATACCAATCTGGCGTTCTAAAGCAGAATAGGCACCTAATAATAATTGCTGACCAGTTTGACCTGCTGCATAGAAGGTACGTTGAACTTGCGTACCACCGAATGAACGGTTATCTAACAAGCCACCGTATTCACGTGCTAACGGAACACCCTGAGCCACACATTGATCGATAATGTTAACGCTTACCTCAGCTAAACGATGCACATTGGCTTCGCGGGAACGGTAATCGCCACCTTTTATGGTATCATAGAATAAACGATAAGTACTATCGCCATCATTCTGATAATTTTTTGCTGCATTGATTCCACCTTGAGCAGCAATAGAGTGTGCTCTACGTGGCGAATCCTGGAAACAAAAGCATTTAACTTTGTAACCCATTTCGGCTAAAGTAGCCGCAGCAGATGCGCCGGCTAAACCTGAACCAACAATAATTATTTCAATAGTTCTTTTGTTCGATGGATTAACCAACGGCACAGAAGACTTAAATTTTGTCCATTTACTGGTTAATTCGCCTTCTGGTATATTTGAATTAATATCTGACATATCTCTTTTGTGCTAAAAACTAATTAATTAAACCGGTATAAACTGCAATTGGCATCAATGCGAATAGAATCGAAATGATAATTGAATACCAAACACTAGCTCCCTTGATGATGCCGTTATATTTGGAGTGATTCCAGCCCATTGTTTGGAAAGCAGAAGCAAAACCATGCAATAAGTGATAGCACAAAGAAAACATAGCAAGAATGTAAACCACTACACGTACTGGATCTTGAAATTTTTCTCTCATCACTGCGTACAAATCTTCGTGTCCGTTTGCATCAACTGTCGGAATTCCAGTAAAACGTGAAACTACCCAAAAATCTTTCAAGTGAACCACTAAGAAAATCAACAGTAAAGTCCCTAGCAATCCCATAGAACGGCTATACCATTTACTGTTTGCTTGACCGTCGTTAACAGCATATCTCACCGGTCTTGCCTTACGGTTTTCCAAAGTCAACCTCAACGCCTGAAAAATGTGAGCTAACAATCCGATAAACAACACGATTTCACCAGCTCGGATGATCCAGTTGGATGCCATAAAGTGAGCACCAACGTTAAAGGTTAAACCACCATCATTAATAAAAATTAACGCGTTGATACCGCAGTGTACAATTAAAAAGAGTATCAGGAATATACCTGTAATACCCATAATGAATTTCTTTCCTATTGATGAAGAAAGAGCATTTCCGAAACCACTCATTTGATTAGGATTTATATCTAAATTTCTTGCAAAAGTATCTAATTATGAGTTTAATTTATAAACGATTATGACAAATGGTCGATAAAACATTTATTTAGAAACATTCTAAGCCAGAAACGAAAGAAACTGAAAGAATTGGCGAGTAATAGAAAGTTCAGCTGGAGATAATATTTAAACAGATGGGACGCAAATCCGCAGGTAGCTGTTGACTAGTGATGTCTGCATAGCATTTTAAGTGCATCACTTAATGGTTTTCCAGTACCAGTAAATTCATTAGACGATCCCCTATGCTTTACTATAGAAATATCGCAAGGTTCTTATGGACTAAGATAAGGTAAATCTTGGCAAGCTTCCTTTCCCTAGGTTCCAGAAAAAAAGCTTAAAAGCAACGATCCTTACCTTAGCCTACCTCAGGAATTAAACGGAGTTGTGATTAAGTGAAAAACCAATGGTCAGCGTTGAAATCGGCCATCCTAGACTGAGGACAAGCTTAGGCTTAGAGCGTGGTTAGGTGATTGTTGAGTGATTGAAAAAAGGCTGAACAATTATTAAGCAACGACTCGATCTACAGGAATTTAGCTATGCACCATACGGCCTTTCTAAAAGCCTTATCAGAAAAATAGGATCTCAATGCCCTAAAGGTTTCGTTACCGAATACACTATAATCCCACCGGATTAATTTCCAACATCCAAAAAATTTACCACAAAAAAAAGTCCCGATTTTTATCGGGACTTTTTACGATTTATGTGTTCGAGTTTTCTTAAGCTACTTTTACATTTACCGCGTTAAGGCCTTTTCTACCTTCTTCTACATCGTAGTTTACGGTATCATTCTCGCGAATGTTGTCAATTAAGCCTGAAGCATGAACAAAAATTTCGGCATCGCCATTAGATGGAGTGATAAATCCGAAACCTTTAGTTTCATTAAAAAATTTTACTGTTCCTTGTTGCATTATATTGTATTTTAATTTGTACCAAAGGTAACAGTTAAATACCTATAAATCAATTTTTTATTTAAAATAAATCAAAAGAAGCCTAAATACACTGTCTAACTGGCCGTTAGGTCACATTTAAACTTGAAATTAATTTCGTCATTCGCTGAAATCACTCAGAATCTTAGCATTGATGAGGATCTCAGAGCAGATTTTACGTCATTTTTATCCCTGAATAAGGCACTCTTGACGCACACTTTTAAATGTTTCGTTTGTAACCCAGCTATTTTTCTCCTTGATTAGGCTAGGTTTGAAGTAAACTCCTGCACGAAGCGATAGACATTGAAATCCTTTTTTACCAAAGCTACCTGAATAGCTGTCCTTAATTTATCTTTATCAACCGTCTGCATTTTATGATGCTGAATAATTCGCCAAGCTTTTTCTGCAAAGAGAAATTCCTTCTTTTCATTACTTGACACTAAAGGCTCTGCAATCCAATTACAAACTGCTTCCACACCGATATTTTTATCAGCTACCGTTTTCAAAATCGGAATGGTCTTTACCCCCTGATGCACAACCTTTTTTAAATTATTTGCAAAAGCATCTGCCCCGTCGCGATCTGCCTTATTCACCACAAAACAGTCTGCAACCTCCATTAACCCTGACTTGATATTTTGAACCTCATCTCCTGATTCGGGGACTAACACAACAAGCGTTTTATCTGCCAGTCCCGCAATTTCAACCTCCGACTGCCCTACTCCAACTGTTTCTATAAAAATAAGATCAAAATTAGCGGCCTTCAAGACATCAACCATTTCTATTGTTTTAACAGAAATGCCACCCAAGGCGCCCCTTGTTGCCAGCGAACGGATAAAAACATTCGGATTATTAAATTGACTCGCCATCCTTATTCTATCTCCGAGCAGAGAACCAAAGTTAAATGGCGAGGTGGGGTCTATCGCTAAAATAGCAATTCGTTTATTTTCATTGGCAAGAAAGTTAGTAATAGCATTTACCAGCGTACTTTTCCCTGCTCCGGGCGGACCAGTGATACCAATCACAGGCGTAACCGAATGACTCTCCAGGCTTTTTAGAATAGTATCTGCAGGCGAAATATCATTTTCTACCAGGGTTAACGTTCTGGCTAAAGCCTTAAAATTACCCTGTTTAACTTCACTCAAAATGGATAGAGGGGTATTCATCAATAAAACTATCTTTGTACAAATTAACAAAATTATCAGCCGTAAAGCGCAAACAATATAAAGTCAATGAAAGTCACAGGGTTTACCTTTTTACGAAATGTAATTGTCAACGACTACCCTGCCAAGGAGGCGATCCTTTCTGTTTTGCCCTTATGTGATGAGTTTGTTGTGGCCCTTGGAAACTCTACGGACGAAACTGCCGAGCTAATTAAAAGTATAGATCCTAAAAAAATCAGGATCGTAGATACCATTTGGGATGAATCCATTCGCGAAGGCGGACGCGTTTTTGCAGATGAAACAAATAAGGCGATTGCGGCCATTTCGAAGGATACGGACTGGATGATCTACATTCAGGGCGATGAGGCCATTCATGAGGATTATCTTCATTTGATTAAAAAAGAAATGGAAATTGCCATGGATGATAAAAGTATTGAGGCGCTTCTTTTAAAATATAAACACTTTTATGCCTCATACGATTACCTTGCAGAATCACGCCGCTGGTACCGCAGGGAAGTTAGGATTTTGAAAAACTTGCCAGGTGTCCATTCTTATCGTGATGCGCAAGGTTTCAGAATTGACGGACGCAAACTAAAAGTTAAACTCATTGATGCCTATATCTATCACTATGGCTGGGTAAAGCCGCCTAAGGGTTTGCAGGGCAAAGTTCGGAACTTCAATCAGTTTTATCAAACGGAAGAATGGATTGAGCAAAATTTTCCCGTTCAGGAAACGTTTGATATGCACAATGCCGATCGATTAGTGCACTTTAAAGGGACGCATCCAAAGGTTATGGAAGAAAGAATAGCAACAGCAAATTGGAAATTTGAAAAAGATTTAACTAAAGAAACTCCTAGATTGAATTTCAGAAGAAAGTTGCTGCAAAAAATTGAAGATTTAACCGGTTTGCGTTTGTTCGAATACCGCAACTATAAAATTATAAAGTAAATGCACCTGCCAGCTTACTATATCTACTCACTTGTTTAAACAGAAAGTCTATTACTAATGAAAAAACCTTCAGTTCTTGTTACTTTCGATTCTATGAAAGATGCCAATTGCGGCTATTTCTCTTTTGGTAAAGGACTAGGCGATGCATTAATTAAACAAAATAAAGGGGAGTTCAAGTTAAAATTCTACTTATTTAAACAAACGCAATACTTATTTAATGGCCTAGTTGATATTATATATCTTTCCAAACTTGATCGCATATTTTTTAGGCAAAGAAACAACTTTGATATTGTTCACCTTTCTGATCAAACCTGTAGGTTAAGACCAAGTAAAGTAAATGCTAAAAAAGTAATGACCATTCATGATATGAATAAGGTTCATTTAAAATTTAGCCGCCCACACAGAATTAAAGTTTATTTAGAAAAACTTGGGAAGTTTATATCGCAATGTGACAAGATCGTTTGTATCTCAGAATTTGTGGCAAATGATGTGAAACACTATTTTCCCCAGGCAGTACACAAAGTAAGCGTGATTTACAATGGCGCAGATAAGTTAATTGCAGATGATAATCATCAGCCGGCATTTAAACCAAGAAGTAAATTTTTGTTTACTATTGGCTTGCTATCGGTTCAAAAAGGATTTCATTTGTTGCCAGCACTATTAAAAGACAATAATTTCGAACTTGTAATATCCGGAAGAGAAACATCGCACAAGGAACGTATTTTAGAGGAGGCAAAAAAATATAATTGCCTGGAAAGAGTACATATTACCGGACCTATTAGTGACGATGATAAAGCATGGTACTACAAAAACTGTAGCGCCTTCCTGTTTCCATCCGTAGCCGAAGGCTTTGGTCTTCCTATTATTGAGGCGATGCACTTTGGCAAACCAGTATTTTTATCAAAATTTACCTCACTGCCAGAAGTTGGAGGCGATGCAGCCTATTATTTTGATAGTTTTGAACCCGAGCACATGCAAAATGTATTTATTACCGGGATGGACGATTTTCTTCAGAGAAATCGTAAACAGGAAATGATTACACAAGCAGAGAAGTTCTCCTGGGATATCGCGGCAAAGCAATATATAAATCTCTATCATGAATGCTTTGAAAATGAAAAATAAGTTTTTCTTTCCAAATTAAACCTATATAATCTTCTTCAAATTGCAATGCAATTTTCTTTGCTAGCTTAAAATATCAACATTCGATTATTACGGAAACAGCATTCATCAAATTAAGAGTTATAAGTTCCAAACTTTAGGATTTTCTTTCATTTTATCGATCTCTATGAAAAACCGTACATTTGCAATAATTTACTTTGTTATTTATTACAGCCAGGTACTTACCTAAAGTCCGTTATCTATAAATCCTTAATGAAAACTTATTTTCGTTTATTATCTTTTGCAAAACCAATTGAGAAATTCGCTATTCCTTATGTAATTGCTACACTACTATCAATTCTATTTGGAACTTTTAATTTGGCACTACTCTCACCATTATTTGAAACGTTACTAAATGCGAATAAGCCTCTTTCAAAAACGCCTACACTTACGGATAAAGCAGCTGAATCTTTTAGTTTATTAGGAAAACTTAGGGAATTGGTTACAGACTCTATTGCTAAATATTCCATCGAAAAAACACTATTTTATGTGTGCGTAGTAATCGTTATATCGGTATTATTATCTAATCTTTTTAAGTATTTTTCTCAACGGTATATGGAAGATTTGAGAGTTCATACACTGCTAAATTTTAGAAAAAGAGTATTTGATAACGTGATGAACCTTCATGTTGGTTTTTTTAGCAATGAAAGGAAAGGAGATATTATTTCTAAGGTAGCGTCTGATGTTCAAGTTGTGCAATTCACAGTTACAAATACACTACAGGTTGTTTTCAAAGAACCAGTTACGCTAATTGTTTATGTAGTATTACTATTTAATATATCTGCAAAACTAACCCTGTTTTCACTTTTGGTAATTCCAATTTCTGCTTTTATCATCAGTAAAATTGTGAAGAGGTTGAAACAACAAGCAAAAGAAGCACATGAGTCTTTCGCAAAAATGATTGGCTTTTTAGATGAAGCATTAAGCGGCATAAAGATCATCAAAGCGTTTAACGCTACCGAAAGAACTAAAGATAAGTTCAATAATGAAAATATTTTTTATTCTAACATCAACCGAAAAATGGTCAGAAGACAGCAATTAGGATCTCCGGTTTCGGAATTCTTAGGGGTTTTAATGATCGCCATTATTGTTTGGTATGGTGGAAGTTTGATTCTTCATAATGATAAAAATGCATTAGCTGCTGCTGATTTTATAGCTTATATCGCAATATTTTCTCAAGTAATGCGACCAGCAAAAGCCTTAACAGATTCCTTTAGCGGTATTCATTCGGGTATTGCAGCTGGAGAACGTGTATTAGATCTAATTGATACCAAGCCGGAAATAGTGAATAAGCCAAATGCAGAGGCAATCGATAAATTTGAAAGCGCTTTGGCATTAGAAAATGTGTCGTTCTATTATGGAGATAAACAAATTCTAAGAGACATCAATATCAATATCCAAAAAGGAAAAACCATAGCATTAGTTGGTCCTTCTGGAGGAGGAAAAAGCACATTAATGGATTTAATTCCACGTTTCCACGATCCAAAATCAGGATCTTTAAAAATTGATGGCGTAGATTATAAAGATGCAAAAATTGAAGACCTTCGCGCTCAGATGGGAATAGTGAACCAAGAGTCTTTCTTATTTAATGACACCATTTTCAATAATATTGCGTTTGCAAAGCCCTATGCTACGGAAGAAGAAGTAATTTCAGCAGCAAAAATTGCCAATGCGCATGAATTTATTTTAAATACTGAATATGGTTATCAATCATCAGTGGGTGACCGTGGAAATAAATTATCTGGCGGTCAAAGACAGCGTGTCTGCATTGCAAGAGCAGTATTGGCCAATCCGCCAATTATGCTATTGGATGAAGCCACCTCAGCTCTTGATACTGAATCGGAAAAATTAGTGCAAGGCGCCTTAAATAATTTGATGAAGAATCGCACGTCGGTAGTTATTGCTCATCGCTTAAGTACCATCCAACACGCTGATCAGATCGTGGTGATTGATAAGGGTGAAGTTGTAGAGCAAGGAAGTCATACTGAATTATTAATGCAAAACGGTTTATATAGAAGACTAATTGATATGCAGGCTTTTACAGACTAAATAGATAGATGAGGAAAGTACTATTTTTTATGCCTGACAACCCGCTAAAAAAAAATGCAGGTAATAGAACAAGGGCTTTAAGCATGTTAAGTTACTTTAGATCGAGAAACTTCGAAATCGATTTTGTAAGCGAGTATTTCACCGGGCGTTGGGACGAAACAGATATCACAGCATTTGAGCAAGCAGGCCTGGCCAACAATACCTATGTCATTAAAAAAAAGCCATCCAAAAAGAATATACTTTTTTATTTGCTTTTTTATAAGCTACCTAACTTTTTTTATCAAAATAGAGCTTGGTTCTTTCCACTTCAATTCCCTGAACTAGTGACTTTAAGATTTAAGAAGGCATTCAACAAACTTTTAAAAGCTAAGGATTATGATTATATCTTCATCAACTATGCCAGTTGGGCTTCACTAGTAGATAATAACCCCTTTACAAAAAGAGCAATTAAAGTAATCGATACACATGATTTTATAACTGCTCAACATCAAAGAAAGAATGATATAGGTCAATCTTTTAGAGAAGAAATCAGGAGAATTTCCCTATTTGATATTGCTTTAGCCATTTCTGTTGAAGAACAATATGTCTTTAGTCAATTTTGTAAGAATAGAGTTGTCTTAGCGCCGATGATGCTGGATAAGCCTGAAAATCTTAATGCTATCGAAGAAAGGTCGTTCGACCTGATTTATGTAGCAAGTGATAATATACATAATCGAAAGTCCGCTAATTGGTTTTTTAATGAGGTGTATCCTCTATTACCCACAAACCTGAAAATATGTATTATTGGACAGATCAACGAACATCTTTCTATAAAGGACGCTAATATCACCTTAGTAAACTTCGCCGAAGATTTATCAACTTATTATCAAAATGCTAGAGTAGCGCTTTGCCCTATGCTCACTGGTACAGGAACTAAGATAAAAGTAGTAGAGGCGCTATCTTATGGTTTACCAGTAGTTTGCAATACCAGAGGTGTTGATGGGTTGATTAACAAAACTAATAACGGTTGTTTGGTTAGTGATGATCCAGCTGAATTTAGAAACAATATCATCAAACTATTGACAAGTAAGTCGGAATACAAAAAACAAGCAGAAAATGCATCTGCTGCTTTTTACCTCAACTACGAAAAGAAAGAGTGCTATAAAAAACTTGACAAGATTTTTGGTGCAATTTTTTAATTATTAAAATGAGGGCATTTAATAACAAATGTGCTTTGACGTCATTATAAAAGTTTTTCCAAGATAATTAAACAGAGATATGAATTAAAGAAGTCGATTTGCACAGGAATAGCATAACCTGTGTAGAATTTATCTGCCAAAATTATTGTAATAACATGAATCCAATTGTAGTGGATAAAAGTAAATTTTTTTTAAAATTATTATTATGGGTAAAAAATTATCAATTATAACTATCAATTATAACAATAAGGCAGGGCTACAAAAAACAATGCAGAGCGTGGTAAGCCAAACTTGGCAAGATTTTGAATTTATAATTATTGATGGAGATAGTTTTGATGGAAGTAAAGACATCCTTAATACATATTCTTCGTTTTTGACCTATTCTGTATCGGAACCGGATAGTGGTGTATATAACGCAATGAACAAAGGTATTAAGGTTTCGAAAGGTGACTATCTAATGTTTTTAAATAGTGGAGACGCTTTAATCGATAATAATATTTTAGAAAAGTTACAAGGAGAATTGAACGGTGAATATGATATTTATTACGGAGATATCCTCTACATTGATGGAATAAAACAAGAGGTTCGCACTTTCCCTAAAAAATTGAATTTCGCTTTTTTTTATGAACAAAACATTTCTCATCAAGCAAGTTTTATTAAGGCAAAGCTGTTTAAGGATATTTTTTTGTATAGTGAAAATTTTAAAATTGTCTCCGACTGGGAGTTTTTTACTTATGCTATTTGTAGACGGGAAGCTTCATATAGACATTTAGATAATGTAATTGTAACTTATGATGGAACTGGAATGTCGTCAAATTCTAACAATTATCCAGAAATAAAGAAAGAAAGAGATGCCTCTTTGAATAGATATTTTCCCGAATTTGTTAAGGACTATGACTATTTAAGAGATATAAAATTTAAAAAGGCAGAACAATTTATGCATATTAAAAAGTATCCAATAGCCTACAAGATTTTGAAAGGCTTTATGAATATTATACTTTTATTTTTGCCAAAATTTAATCGAAACTAAGATGAAGAGTTCTTGCGTAATTGTGATACCAATTTATAAGTCCGAGCTTTCAATTTACGAAAAAATTGCTTTGACTCAATGTGGAAAGTTATTGTCTGACTACGATATTGTAATACTCAAGCCAGAAGATTTAAAAATATCTGATATGCAGATAGGATTTTCTTATAGTGAGTTATCCTTCCCAAGTTTTTATTTTAAGAGCGTATTTGGTTACAACGATCTTATGCTTTCGGAACTCTTTTATGAGAAATTATTAAATTACACTTATCTACTCATCTATCAATTAGATGCTTTCGTATTTAAAAATGAATTAGACTATTGGTGCAGCCTAGGTTACGATTATATAGGTGCTCCATGGCTGAGGGAACAAGAATTCCCAACTTTATTTAAAAAAAATAAAGAAAGGGTTAGATCTTACCTGCACAGAAAATTTAATCTACTTGATAAACAAGGCAGGCCTGATATTGAGCGACAATTATACAACCATGTCGGCAATGGTGGCTTTTCGTTGAGAAAGGTTAAATCTTTTTATAATATCTGTATTAAAGAAAAAGAACTCGTAGAAAGTTACCAGGGGCGGAACAGCAGTGATTATAATGAAGACATGTTTTGGACCATAGAAGCGAATCGAAAAAAGAAGAGAATAAAAATTCCTAACTATAAAGAGGCATTAAACTTTTCAATTGAAACCGCTCCACAAGTTGCAATGACATTACTAAAAGGAAACATGCCTTTTGGTTGCCACGCATGGGATAAAAACATCCGCTTTTGGAAACCTTACTTTGAAGAACAAGGTTATCACATTTAACTGCGCCAAATTTCTTTATTTATCATTAAAAATAGAGAAAAGGTGCTGCTTTTTAGTTTGCTTCTCCAAAATATCCTAGCTATTTCCAGCTTCTTATATCCAGATATTTTCATCTGCCTTAAAAAGAATTTGAACGCATATTTTTCGGCAAAAAAAAGTTCTTTTTTTGATAACCCCTCTAGATCTATGGGTAAATCTGACGCCCATTTTTCATGTAACTTTAATGTTTCCTCTACCCAAGCTCTAGAATAATTTCCTTCGGAGAAGTGTTCTAATAATACTTGAAAAGTTACAACAACACGATGCGTTTTTTGTACTTGAAGTGAAAAATCCAGATCATAACAATGAAACTCTTTAAAGGTTTCTTCATCAAAATTATTAATCTCAACGATTTCTTTTTTGGTACAAAACCAAACTCCATCTACAACAACTACGCTTGAGTATTTTTCATTTCTTACGTTTTGAGAAATGTGTTTCGTTTTTTCTTCATTAAATTTATAGCGTTGAAGAATATTAATATAATTGATTTTTCTTTCACCTGCACTACAAAACCATCCTGACGGAACTTTGGTTTTATAACTGTTTCCGGCTATACCAATTAATCCAATTTTCTGATCTTCATTAAATACACCTTGAACAATTATACCCCAATCTTTAGTTTTAATACTGATATCCTCATGCATATAACAAAGTAGCTTGTATTTGGCCCGCCGTGCCCCTTCATTGTAAATTTCACATAATCCACGTTTTCCATCAGCATTGTCAAAGCTGATAATTTCATGTTCCGTTCCTATCGTTGTGGCAATATTCTCTTTAAGATCACTAAGCTGATTTTTATTTACGGAAGCTATAATTATTGATATCATCTTACTCAAAATTAAAATAAAAATCTGTACTAACTTGGAAAATCAAATTAGCTATGAATTTATAAGACTTAGCTAATAAAGCAAAGCACGGTCAATGTGAGCTTTTCTTCATCGCCAACTGACTAATACTCATCGTACAGAATTATCATAAAGGTGATGAATATCATGGTGATAGACTTTCAAAGAATTATCTTTTGAAACTTACATAATTGATTAATTTTGATATTGATTTATACATAGAACTTTCATGCAGATTAATTCCGATTCCATACTTTATATCTTTTGCCCGGCAAATTTTGCAACAGGAGGACCAGAAGCGCTTCATCAACTTGGACATAGGCTCCACAACTTAGGTCACAATGTCTTTATGCATTATATTTTTACCAAAGACGTAAATCCTGTTCACGAAAATTACGTAAAATATGATGTTCCATCTACTGTTAAGATAATAAATAATAAAAACAACTTTCTGATTCTTCCAGAGACCTATTTAGATCCGATATTCAAATCTGAATTTTCGGAAACGAAGAAAATCATTTGGTGGTTAAGTGTAACTAATTATCACATTATTCTCGACCAAGCAAAACAGCGAGTAAAACACAAGAAATTTTATAGTATTAAGTCGTTTTTTAATCCTAAAAGATATAGTCCTTTACCTACACTTTCAGCTTTAAAAAGAAAAAAGGTTTCAAATCTAGCTCATTCATTTTTTTCTCTTAATTTTTTGAAAAACAATAAAATGGACATCGTTGGTAAAATTTCAGACTATATGAGCGATTCATTTTATGAAAAAATAGTCAATCAACCAACTAAAGAGGATATTTTGTTATATAATCCTAAGAAGAATGGCGAATTTCTAAAACGGATTAAGGAGTTAAGCCCAAATCTACACTGGAAAGCCCTTATTGACATTTCTTCAGAGGAAGTTGCACATTGGATGAACAAAAGCAAACTTTATATTGACTTTGGATACCACCCTGGTCAGGAAAGAATGCCGCGAGAAGCTATATTGATGTCTTGCTGTGTTATTACCGGGAGTCAAGGATCAGCAGCATTTCAAGATGATGTGCCGTTACCAGTGGGGTTTAAGTTTGATGAAACCAAAGACCAGCCTGAAACTGTTGTCAATCAAATTATACTTACGTTAAATAATTTTGATGAGAAAATTAAGCTATTCCGTAGTTATAGAGAAAAAATCATGGATGAAAAAGAAAACTTCGATGATGCAGTTAAAAATGTATTTAATAAAAAATAAAATTGAGCAATTCCAATATACATACCCCGAAAATAAATTACACCTTCATAGATTCTTTACGCTTCATCTCAATGATAGGAATTGTAATGGAACACAGTTCTTTCTTTTTTGTCGCTAAATTTAATACGTTAACTGAAAAAATAGTTCAAATTTTAAGCCTACAAGTATTCAAGTTTGGAACAATTATATTTTTCTTGTTAGCAGGTTTTTTGATAGGTGATAGATTCACAAAATACAGTACAAAAGAATATCTTAAGCGGAGAGCACAAAATACATTAAAGCCTTGGTTATTTTGGGTTATAATACTTCTGTTAACAACTTATCTGGATATTCTTGTTAAGAATATTAAATCTGGGGATAATATCTTATTGAATATAACCATTAAAACAATTATATCAGACTTTGGAAATATTGTTTTTAATACCAGTTATTGGTTCATCCCGAATTTTCTACTCTGCATAGCAATTCTTTTACTTTTTAGGAAATACTTATATTCTATAAAACTAGGCGTTGTACTTTTATTATTGTCACTTCTTTACTCTGTTAACCTTTATATTGATGTTATTCCTACTTCGCATACGACAGCATTGTTTGGATTTATATTTTATTTATGGTTAGGTGTGCAGATTAATAAATACTATGATCTGTTTAAATCAATAGTAGAAAAGGTTTCATTTCCTTTGATTTTTATATTACTAATTTTCTTCTTTTCTATGGCAAGTTTGGAAAGCTATTACCTACTTAAGCTGTTACCTACCGATCCTTTTAACACTTTAAGGATAACCAATATAATTTATTCTTTACTGAGCTTTGTTTTTCTATATAAACTTGGCTCTAAAATCCAAATCAACCGCTTTAACCCCAGCATCTTAACTTTTGGGATATATCTTGTACATCAAATTTTAGTTTTTAGATTAATGCCTTTGATTTTTAGACCACTACACATAGTCCTTGAAAATAAATCAGCCTATTATGTATTAAGTATTCAATTAACCACATTCATTATTGTCTATACTGGTTCAATCCTCATCGTTTCAATGATTAACAAGGTACCAAAGGCCAGATGGTTGATAGGACGTTAACCAGAACGATAAGTACCATTACTTAAACCAACATAGATAGTATACTTTAAAAAACACTTCCTTTCGTTTGTGTTGGGGTTAGCGTTCCTTGAATGGAAAAAGACCTGATGGTTTCTGTTCCCTAGCTAGATTTACTAATCGTGGCAGTACTTATAATAGTTTCTATATTAGATTTAACATAAATTAGTTCAACAGTAATCAGAAATCCATCACCTGCTCTAACATAGTCAAAACTTGCAGTAAGACTAATGCCGTCAGGTGAATATATTTTATCGTCGAAGCTGTTCGACGCAGTAAAACTTCTCAGACTTACTGATGCTTTAGATTTTAGACTAATGAAAACTAAATAATTTGGTAAAAAAAATACTTTGTTTTCATAATTGTAATCGGGAGATAACACTGCACAAGAATTGGCATCGCAGAGTTATACGAAACATCCATTCATCAAATCCTTCTACATTCAAAATTTAATAAACACGAAATAATCCCAATACAACAAAAAGGGCATCAATATCATTGATGCCCCCGGTATTTTATTTAATTGCTAATCTTACAATTTCCTTGCAACCTCTACTTGTTCGTAAGCTTCAACGATATCACCTACCTCAATGTTGTTAAAGTTCTGGATATTCAGACCACATTCGTAACCCTTTAATACTTCTTTCACATCATCTTTAAAGCGTTTCAGTGAAGCTAATTCACCTGTGTAAACCACAACCCCATCTCTAACGATTCTGATTTTGCTATTACGGGTAATCTTACCATCTAATACCATACAACCTGCGATGGTACCAACTTTGGTGATTTTGAAAGTCTCGCGAATTTCAACGTTAGCCACAATTTTCTCTTCAAATTCTGGATCCAACATACCTTCCATCGCTGATTTAATCTCATTGATTGCATCGTAGATGATAGAATATAAACGAATATCGATTTGTTCTGCTTCAGCTAATTTACGTGCACCTGTTGATGGACGTACCTGGAAGCCGATGATAATCGCATCAGATGCAGATGCTAACAATACATCAGACTCTGAAATCTGTCCAACGCCTTTGCTGATAACATTAATCTGGATTTGTTCTGTTGAAAGTTTCAGTAATGAATCGGCTAATGCTTCAATTGAACCATCCACATCACCTTTAACAATAATGTTAAGTTCTTTAAAGTTACCGATAGCCAAACGACGACCGATCTCATCAAGGGTAATGTGTTTCTGTGTACGTAAACCTTGCTCGCGTTGTAGTTGCATCCGTTTATTGGCGATATCACGTGCTTCGGTTTCACTTTCAAGTGCATTGAAACGGTCACCTGCTGTAGGAGCACCCTGCATACCTAGAACCTGTACGGGCTGTGATGGACCTGCTGAGTCTACTTTAGCACCACGTTCGTTAGTTAACGCTTTAACACGTCCACTAAAACTACCTGCCAAAATGGGATCTCCAACTCTCAACGTACCGGCCTGAACCAATACCGTTGTCACAATACCACGACCTTTATCTAATGCAGATTCAATTACAGAACCTGTTGCTCTTTTATTTGGATTGGCTTTAAGTTCCAATAACTCTGCTTCCAATAAAACTTTATCTAAAAGTAAATCTACGTTTAAGCCGCTTTTGCTGGAGATTTCTTGTGATTGATATTTACCCCCCCAATCTTCAACCAAAATATTCATTACTGATAATTGCTCACGTACCTTATCTGCATTAGCACCTGGTTTATCCACTTTTGTGAAAGCGAATACCAATGGCACACCTGCTGCCTGGGCGTGATTAATTGCTTCTTTTGTTTGAGGCATCACTGCATCATCCGCTGCAATAACAATAATAGCGATATCGGCAACTTTCGCTCCACGTGCACGCATTGCCGTAAAGGCCTCGTGACCAGGTGTATCTAAGAAGGTTACTTTTTTTCCTGTCGGTGTAGTTACCATGTAAGCACCAATGTGCTGTGTAATACCACCTGCCTCACCGGCAACTACATTTGCTTTACGGATATAATCCAGCAATGAAGTTTTACCGTGATCGACGTGTCCCATAATCGTAACGACCGGAGCTCTTTCGATCAAATCTTCTTCTTTATCCTCTTCCTCAATTACATTTTCTTCGTCCTCATCTGGTTTCACGAATTGAATTTCGTATCCAAACTCATCCGCAACAATGGTTAAGGTTTCGGCATCTAAACGCTGATTAATGGAAACAAACATGCCTAGACTCATACATGTACCAATAATTTTGGTTACTTGTACATCCATCATGCTTGCTAACTCATTAGCAGTAACGAATTCGGTTACCTTCAATATTCTGGATTGCGATTCAAGTTCATTTGCGGCTTCTTCCGCATTATAAGCCACATCATCACGTTTTTGACGACGCAATTTAGCACGCTGTGCAAATTTACCAGACTTCCCTGCACCACTCAAACGAGCAAGTGTTGCTTTGATCTGATCTTGAATTTCTTTCTCAGTAGGCTCTTCTTTAGGTCCGCTTGGAGTAGCATTTCTATTTTGGAAACCTGGTCTGTTGTTATTTCTATTTCCCTGGTAGGGAGTACCACCTTGTCCAGCAGGGCGGTTACCTTGGTATGGCGTACCACCGCCCGGTCTATTGCCTTGGTAAGGAGTACGTGGCGTACCTGATGCACCCGGCTGACCAGGACCTCCAGTATTTTGTCCTTGCTGACCTTGACCACCATGTTGACCTGGTTGACCCGGCGCTCCTGGAGTTTTTTTACGTTTACGCTTGCGTTTGGCAGCTTCACTATCACTAGAGGATGCTACAGGACCATTTCTTCTATCCGGTGTAGTTGGTAAAACAATTTTACCAATAATATTCGGACCAGTTAATTTAACTGTACGGGCTTTAATTACTTCGGGCTCGTTAGTTGCCGGTTTTACTTCTGCAGGTTTGGCCTCTGCTGGTTTTTCTTCAGCTTTTGGTTGTTCCACAGGCTTTACTGGCTCTGGTGCTTTTGCTACTGGAGCAGGCGTAGGTGCCGGAGCAGCTGGAGTTTCCTCTTTCTTAACCTCTACTGGTTTTTCTTCAGTCTTTGGTTGTTCTACAGGTTTCACTGGCTCTGGTTTATTTGCTGCTGGAGCAGGCGTAGGTGCTGGAGTAGCCGGAGCTTCCTCTTTTTTGGCAGGCCTAGTTTTGGAGTTAAGATCATTTAAATCTATCTTACCTACAATCTTGACGCCTGGCAATCCGCTTTCTTCCGCTTTATCTTCTGCCTTAGCAGGTACTACTGGCGCTGCTGCCGCAGGAGTAGGTGCCGGAGTTTCTACCTTAGGGGTTTCAACTGCCTTAGGTTTTTCTACCGGAGGAGTTGATGTTTGAGTATTCTTAATCAGAACCTCTTCATTTTTCTCGAAATCGGTATTCTTCTTCGGTGCTTCTACTGGCTTTTCAGTCTCAGGCTCGTCACGACGTATCTTACCAATCACTATTTGCTTGGCTTCTTCTCTTACGATCTTATCTCCCTGATACTCTTTCAATAAGGCACTATACATGTCTCCCGTAAGTTTAAACATCGGACTCTTCTCGGCAGAGAAGCCCTTTTTGTTTAAAAACTCAACGGCCGTACCCATGCCTATATTAAGTTCCTTAATAGCTTTAATTAAAATGATTGGTTTGTCGTCTGACATTTAGCTCCTGTTATTTTTTAATATAATACAAAAGTAGTGTTTATTTGGCAATTACACCACTTATTCAAATTCTGACTGTAAAATCTGAACCACTTCTTTAATGGTTTCTTCTTCTAAGTCTGTGCGTTTTACCAAATCTTCTACTGTAAGTGCCAAAACACTCTTAGCAGTATCGCACCCGATAGCCTTTAATTCATCAATAATCCAGCTATCAATCTCATCTGAGAATTCTTCCAAATCCACATCTTCATCACTTTCTTCTCCAGCTTCACGGTAAACATCAATTTCATAACCAGTTAACTTACCAGCTAGTTTTATATTATGTCCACCACGTCCAATTGCTAATGAAACCTGATCTGGTTTTAAATAAACCGATGCATGTTTGGTTTCATCATCCAATTTAATAGATGTGATTTTCGCCGGGCTCAAAGCACGTGTGATATATAATGAGATATTATTTGTGAAATTAATCACATCAATATTTTCGTTTTTCAATTCGCGAACGATCCCGTGGATACGAGATCCTTTCATTCCAACACAAGCGCCTACCGGATCAATACGGTCATCGTAAGATTCTACAGCAACTTTTGCACGTTCTCCTGGCTCACGAACAATTTTCTTAACCGTAATTAAACCGTCGAAAATTTCCGGAACTTCCAATTCGAACAAGCGTTGTAAAAACTCAGGCGCTGTTCTGGAGATAATAATTTTTGGGTTTGCATTGATCATTTCAACTTTAGAAATTACTGCTCTCACAGAATCGCCTTTTTTGAAATAATCTGCAGGAATTTGCTCTGTTTTAGGCATTAAAAGCTCATTGCCCTCATCATCTAAAACTAAAGTTTCTTTTTTCCAAACCTGATAAACCTCGCCGGTGATAATCTCACCTACGCGATCTTTATATTTCTTGAAAATTTCATCTTTCTCTAATTCCAAGACTTTAGAAACCAATGTTTGGCGTGCAGCTAAAATCGCTCTGCGACCAAAACTCTCTAAAGTAATTTGTTCAATATAATCGTCTCCAACTTCTAATGTATTGTCTAATTTAGAAACTTCGGCTAACTCAATTTCTAAATCATCATCTTCAGAGAAACCATCCTCCATTACTTTTCTGGTTCTCCAGATCTCTAAATCCCCGTTATCAGGGTTTACAATCACATCACAGTTTTCGTCTGTTCCGTATTTTTTACGCAACATACTTCTAAAAACCTCTTCCAACACACTAATCACCGTAGGGCGATCTATATTTTTGAAATCTTTAAACTCTTGGAAAGAGTCGATTAAATTAATTGTTGTAGTACTCATTTTTACTTAAATGAAATTAACACACTTGTTTCTAATATATCATTAAACGGTATCGTTGTTTTAACATTTACCGCTTTTTTCCCTTTTTCTTTAACCGATTCTTCTAAAACTAGATTGTCTTCTGTAACTTCAAGAAGCTTCCCTTCCTTTTTAAGCCCATCTTTAAACTTAATACTTAAAGTACGACCTATATTTTTTACGTATTGGCGATTTAATCTTAATGGTTCACCAACGCCCGGAGAAGAAACTTCTAAATTATAAGCCTGCTCAATTACGTTTTCCTCTTCTAAATGAAAACCAACATGCCTGCTAATGGCCACACAATCCTGTATGCTAATACCTTCGTCGCCATCAACATGAATAATTAACTTATTGTTTGGCAACATTTTCACTTCAACCAAAAAAAGCTCTGGCCGATCTGCAATTTTCTCCTCAACGAGGCTCGCAACTTTCTTTTCTACCTGCATATTTTAACCTGATTTCATAGAAAAAGGGGACATTGTCCCCTTCTCTTTTCTTCGATTACGATGCAAATATAGTACTTTCTTGCGAAAAATCAAATACTTATCTCATTATTGTGCTGATTATTACCGTTTAAGTAGTTGCTTCTGCGGTTGCAAATTGTGCCTTGCACTACCGTTAAGTAAGTTACTCAAGCCCGCAAACTTGATTCCGATATAATTTTCTACCAGGTAATTTTTATTTTTTTTAAAAGGTTGTTCGGGAGAGAAAATTACCGAATCGCCATCAACGTTAATTTTTCCTTCCACCATGATATCATCCTGCAAACTATCTTGCTCCCCGGGCTTTATTAAAACAGAAATCAACGCGATAGAATCTGCATTTGCCTGAAAATGATTTTTGACCTGAAGCAAACTCGCCTCATCAATATTACTAACCACTATTGTTGTACTATCCGCCGAAAACTTAATTACTGGTTTTTTGTTTGTACCAGAACAAGAAATTACAGCTGTTGCCATAACTGCAACTGTTAAAAATTTATATAAGATATTAAACATTAACAAATTTAAACATTATGAGATTAATTATTGAAGTCCTTTTAATGGGGCTGGCTTTTTTTATCGGCGCAAAACTGGTGCCTGGAGTAGAGGTAACTGGATTTATGAGTGCACTGGGTGCTGCCGTGTTAATTGCACTGGCCAATGCAACTATTGGTTTTATTTTAAGATTATTAACTTTTCCAATCAACTTTTTAACACTGGGTCTGGTATCATTTATAATTACTGTATTGATGATTCTTTTGGTAGATAGCATGATGACATCCTTTAACACCTCAGGCTTCTTTGCTGCTGCATTTTTAGCAATTATTGTTGCACTGATCAAAGCAATTTTCGGTGCTGTTGCTGGAGAGAAAGAATAGTTTGGAGTCTTTAGTCGAGAGATTTCTTCGATAAAACAAAACAGTCTGTAGTCTGAAGTCCAACTGACTTGATACTACAGACTTTTGACTTCAGACTTGATCCTACCTTATCACTTCTCTCGAAATCACCATTTTCTGAATCTCTGAAGTTCCTTCATAAATCTGCGTAATTTTCGCATCACGCATCAATCGTTCTACGTGATATTCTTTTACAAAGCCATATCCTCCATGTACCTGAACGGCTTCGATAGTTACATCCATTGCTACTTTTGAGGCAAATAATTTAGCCATGGAGCCAGCTTGTGTATAAGGCAATCCTTGATCCTTTAACCACGCAGCCTTATAAACCAATAACCTGGCTGCCTCTATTTGTGTCGCCATATCAGCCAACTTAAAGGCAATTGCCTGATGTTCTGATATTGGTTTTCCAAATGATTTTCGCTCTTTTGCATATCGGGTAGCCAACTCAAAAGCACCTTGAGCAATTCCTAAGGCCTGTGCTGCGATTCCAATCCGCCCACCTTCTAGTGTTTTCATTGCAAACTTGAACCCAAATCCATCCTCCCCTATTCTGTTTTCCTTAGGCACTTTAACATCGTTAAACATTAAAGAATGGGTATCAGACCCGCGAATACCGAGTTTATTCTCTTTCGGACCAATAGTGAAACCTTCCATACCTTTTTCAACAATGAAGGCATTGATTCCTTTGTGTCTTAATTCTGGATGCGTTTGCGCAATAACTAAATATGTGGAAGCTGAACTACCGTTGGTGATCCAGTTTTTAGTTCCATTCAACAGGTAATAATCTCCTTTATCTTCTGCAGTAGTTCGTTGTGAAGTCGCGTCGGATCCAGCTTCAGGCTCTGATAAACAAAATGCCCCAATCTTCTCTCCGGATGCTAAAGGTTTGAGATACTTCTCTTTTTGCTCCTCATTACCGTATGCCTCCAGACCGTAGCAAACCAAAGAATTATTTACAGAAACCACAACCGATGCAGATGCATCAATTTTAGAAAGCTCTTCCATTACTAAAACATAAGAAATAGCATCCAGTCCACTGCCGTTATATTTTTCACTCACCATCATGCCGAGAAAACCAAGTTCACCCAACTTTTTAACCTGCTCAGCCGGAAATTTTTGATGTTCATCACGTTCAATTACACCAGGCTTAAGCTCTTGCTCTGCAAAATCTCTTGCAGCCTGCTGTATCATTATTTGCTCTTCACTTAATTCGAAATGCATAACATTTAAATATAAAAGGTTAGTAAATCAAATGTAGCATTTCAAATTCAAAATTACTATGGCTGCATAGTAATTTATTGAAATATTTATGCTAAAAGTTTTGACGTTGTGTCAAAAGAAAACGCCTCAAACAATTCAGAAGGAGGTTCTATGGGTTTATTGGTTTGATTTCAGGTTTTGCCAACGTTAAAAAAATGCTTAAACAACCTAAAAAGAGGATAAGTAAAACCTGTGAGGAATGAATAATTGTGGCGTAGGCTAAGCCATCTTTAAAGGATATGGAATATAAAACTAAAGACTGCCCTACCATCCAATGAAAAACCCCTATCCCACCTTGTACGGGCGCAGCCATGGCAAACCCAGAAAAAACGAGCGCAGTAAATCCGGCATTAAAATGCAAATTGCTGGTAGCATGAAGCGCTGAAAAACAGAGATACATCGAAATGAGGTAAAATCCCCAGATTAGGAAAGTAAATAGTAAAAATTTCCATTTGTTTTTCATTTTGCTATAGGATCCGAATCCCTGTCTTAAACTCACGAAAATCCTCAGAAACTTTTTGCTTACCCTACTTCGCAAGAAGTAGAATGATGCGCTGCTTAACATCATGATTAAAATACCAAATGCCATTAGCCAGATATAATTAACCTGGCTCAGGCGATTTGCAACACTGTGATAGATGTGTTGATCAAGAAAGTCAAATACTAAGTCGTATTGAAAAATAAGCATTGCCAAGCCTGTAAGGAGAAGTATCAGTACATCGAAAAGTCTTTCTGTTATTACCGTACCCAAAGAAGAAAAGATCGGCACTTTTTCTGTTCTTTGCATTACCGAGCATCGAACCACCTCGCCAAACCGCGGCAAAGCTAAATTGGATAAATAACCAATGATCACTCCGTGATAGACATTCCAGAAACTAACTTTATAATGAATAGACTCATAAAGCATCTGCCAGCGCAATGCCCTTAACAGATAGGCAATCAAAACAGATAAAGCAGAGCTAATCACATAAAAAAGGTTGGCCGTTTTAACTTCCAACCAAATCCTTTCCAAATCCTGATCTCTAAACGCCAGATATAAAATACCTACTCCTATCAAAAGCATGATGAGGTATTTTAATGCCGTTTTGAGATCGAAGGTCACAATGCTATTTTAGTAAGTGATTATTATCATCAGGAAAAACAAGTATGGGACTGTACTTTTTTGCTTCTTCTATAGGCAGGCTTCCGTAAGACATGATGATGAGGATATCGCCTAGCTGTGCTAAACGTGCCGTTGCGCCATTTAAACAGATGGTTCCGGTACCACGTTCACCTTTAATTACATACGTTTCGAAGCGTGCACCATTATTATTATTAACAATTTGCACCTTCTCGTTTGCGATAATATTAGCCGCATCCATCAAATCTTCATCTATCGTAATACTGCCTACATAATTAAGTTCAGCTTGTGTTACTTTAACACGGTGTATTTTCGATTTTAATATTGTAATAACCATTTGGCAAAGTTAGTAATCAGTTTGGAGTTTTCAGTCATCAGTTTGGAGTTTCGCAAATCGGTAAATCTTGATTTTAGATACTCAAATCTCAACGTTACTTAATAATCATATTATCGATTAACCTTGTAGAACCTACTTTGGCTGCAACTAAGGCGACAAGATTATCTTCATCTTTGGAAGTAGCTGGCTCCAAGGTATTTCCATTGGCTATTGTAAAATAGTCGAGTTCTACTCCCTGGATATCTTTATACAACGTTTTTGCCATTTTTTCAAGCTCTGCTAATGAATATTCATCAAAATGTCTAACCACTAACTGAAGGGACTCGTTTAACACTAAAGAATGTTGTCTATCATCAGCAGATAAGTGAATGTTGCGGCTACTCATCGCCAGTCCGTCTTCTTCTCTAATGATAGGGCAGGTGATAATCTGAATTGGTAGATCGAAATATTTGACCATATTTTTGATCATCAAAACTTGTTGAAAATCTTTCTGTCCAAACATGGCAACATCAGGTTCCACCGCATCGAAAAGTTTTTTCACAATCTGAGTTACGCCTTGATAGTGACCTTTTCTAAACTCCCCTTCAAGCAAAAACTCTGCTTTTCCAAGATCAATGTGCCAGTTTTCATTTTCTTTTGAAGGATACATTTCTTCTACGTTTGGCATGAGTACCCCAGTACAGCCAGCAGTTTCAAGCATAGATAAATCATGTTCAACGGGGCGGGGATATTTTTCCAGATCTTTCGGGTCGGTGAACTGTGTAGGATTTACAAAAATACTACAGATTATGATGTCTGCATTTTGCTGGGCAAGTTTAATTAGAGAAATATGGCCATTATGCAGGGCACCCATTGTAGGTACAAGTGCTATTTTTTTACCTGATTCTTTTAACGGTTTTAAGAAAGCCTTAAGCGATGCTTTGGTTTTAAATATTTCCAATTTGGTCTATCTAAATTAAAGTCGTAAAGGTGTAAATTAATCTAAACGAAACCAAACAAATGCTTGCTATATTGATAAATAGTATTATTATGCTTACCTTTGCAGCTCATTATCTTTTATTTAACTTAATATTTTCTTAGAATATGGAGATGGCAAAAACGAAGCTGCTGATTGTTACACACGAGATGTCGCCTTTCCTCGAGCTTACTAAAATTTCTGAAATCACGCGTCAACTACCACAGGCTATGCAAGAAAAAGGATTTGAAATCCGCATCTTGATGCCTAAGTTCGGCAACATCAACGAAAGAAGAAATCGTTTACACGAAGTAATCCGCTTGTCTGGAATGAACATCATTATCGACGACAATGATAATCCCTTAATTATTAAAGTAGCATCCATCCCAGCTGCACGCATGCAGGTTTATTTCCTTGATAACGAAGAGTATTTTCAACGTAAACAAGTTTTTCGAGACGCAAGCGGAAAATTCTTTGATGACAATGACGAGCGTACAATTTTCTTCTGTAAAGGTGCTTTAGAAACGGTCAAAAAATTAGGATGGGCTCCAGATATTGTTCACTGTCATGGATGGATGAGCGCTTTAGTTCCTGCTTATATTAAAACTACTTATAAAAATGATCCTACTTTCAAAAATTCAAAAGTAGTTTATTCAATTTATGAAGATGGTTTCACAGAAAAATTGAATGATAAATTCGCATCCAAGGCAGTAATGGCTAACATGACTGAAGAGGATACTAAAGCTTTTGTTCCTGCAGATTGCAGCAGCATGCATATTGGCGCGATTACGCACGCTGATGCAGTAGTTTTAGCAGATGAAAATCTAGATGCTGCTGTGTTAAAATTTGTTAAAGATTCCAATAAACCAACATTAGCATTTAACTTAACCGAGAATTTTGAAAACTTCTATACTTTCTACGAAGAAATTTCAAGTGATGAATTGGTTTCAGTTGCTTAATCAGGTATTATTATTTTAAATATGAAATTTACAAAACAAGACTTATTAACCCTGTTGATAGGTCTTTTTCTTTTTGCATCGTGTAAAAACCCTGGTGCTGTTGGCTTAGATGTTGATCCAGGTACAGCTATCGAAGGTACATTGGTAAACAATGAGCAGATCAGATCACAAACGATAAAAGAAAGTGATATCACAACCAGTGGATTAACTCAGCATCCGATAGGTTATATGGTTGATCCGATTTTCGGAAAAACAGAAGCTAGCCTAGCAATGACTGTAGCACCACCAACTTCTCTTACTCAAGATTTTGGTACTAATTCCACATTAGATTCGGCTGTGTTGGTATTAAATTTAGGTACCCAGTTTTACGGAGATACTACCACTTCAAAATATAGTATTGATGTTTATCAGCTTACCAATAAAATAGCCAACTTTAAGAGTTCTGATGTACAGCCACATAACAGTACTTTATTAGGTAATTTCAATAGCAAGATATTCCCTAAAACACCTATTAAAATCTTTGACATTATTGCTGGCAAGCCTGATACGCTAAGAACAGTTAAAGCGCAGATCAGAATTCCATTAAACAAGGCATTTATTCAGAGCACCATTTTGGCGCAACCTGCTGCTACCTTTACAACAGCTGCAAGGTTTATTGATTATTTTAAAGGCTTATATGCGGAAGTGAACAAAACATCGTCAACCATTGCCGGTGGTGGAGTAGCTTTTGTAGATCTTGCAGGTACTAGTTCGTTTGTGCAATTGGTTTATAAAAAACCTAATACCACTAATGGCATTGATACCACAAGCGTGAATTTTCCAATTTCGTTAGCAAATGGTGCTGCCGCAAATATTAAACATGATTATACCGGTACGGATGTTCAAACACAACTTACCAATAATGCTACACAATATAATGTAACGTATTTGCAAGGGCTGGTTGGTTTAAAAACAAAGCTCTCTTTTCCAAATCTAGCTAATTTCACAAATAATTATGGTAAGGTTGTAGTAAACAAGGCTGAATTAGTAGTTGATGTGAGCAATGGTTCATTTGCAAATCCTTTTGTACCTGCAGAGCGATTAGCATTGTATCGCTGGGATATCGCAGAACAACCTACTACATTACCGGATTACAATGCCCTGGTAGCCTCTAGTGCTACGGGTTTGTTTGGTGGTGCTTACCAATCATTAAATAATAGATATGTGTTTAACGTTACCTCATATGTACAGGGGCTTATTGATAAAACCATTACGGATTATGGAACTTTCTTAGCACCATCATCTACTGCCTCATATGATACTTCGCCATCCGGTACTTCTGCAGGAAGAACTGTTATCGGATCTTTTGGAAATACAACAAACAAAATAAAATTGAATATTTATTATACCAAAATAAATTAATCGATTCAATCCTTTCAAACAACCTCGGCCGAAAATGCCGGGGTTTTTTTATGCCTGAACTTTTTTTCATGCTAAACAATCTTTGTTTAGTATATTCGTCGACTTTAGAAATACCCAAATATATGTGTGGAATAGTAGGTTACATCGGCTATAGAGAAGCTTGGCCAATCGTTTTAAAAGGGCTTAAAAGGTTAGAATATAGAGGTTACGACAGTGCCGGTATAGCACTAATGAATGATAGCGGACAAAGTATTTATAAAAAAGCCGGTAAAGTAGCGGTTTTAGAAGAGTTTGCTGAAAGCCAGGACCGTTCTGGTACTATCGGAATGGGACACACCAGATGGGCAACCCACGGTGTACCGTCAGACCGCAACTCACATCCACATACTTCTAACAATGAAAAATTATCTATTATTCATAATGGTATCATTGAGAATTACGCAACTTTGAAAGAGGAGCTAATGGGACGTGGTCATGAATTTAAAAGTGATACGGACACCGAGGTACTCATTCATTTAATTGAGGAAATTCAGAAAATAGAGAATTTAGACCTTCTTGAAGCGGTGCGCCTGGCCCTACACGAGGTTAGTGGAGCTTATGCTATCGTGATTATGGATAAGGAGCATCCAGATCGTTTAATTGCGGCAAGAAAAGGTAGCCCGATGGTTATTGGCGTGGGTAAAGGTGAATATTTTATTGCATCTGATGCGACCCCAATTATCGAATACACCAAAAATGTAATTTACCTGAAAGATGGTGAAATTGCTTTAGTTACCAAAGATGATTTATTGGTGAAACAACTGGATAATATTGTTCAGACGCCATTAATTCAAGAGTTGGAGTTGAAGTTAGAAATGCTGGAGAAAGGTGGCTTTGAGCATTTCATGCTGAAAGAAATCTACGAGCAGCCCCGATCGATTAAAGATTGTATGCGTGGGCGTATTTATCCAAGCGAAGGAAAAGTTCAACTAGGCGGGATAAAAGAGTTTGCCGAAAAATTAAAAAATATTGACAGAATCATTATTGTAGCCTGCGGAACCTCATGGCATGCAGGCTTGGTGGGTGAATATCTGATAGAAGAATACGCCAGAATTCCTGTTGAAGTAGAATATGCATCTGAGTTTAGATACCGTAACCCCATCATCACCGAAAAAGATGTGGTAATTGCCATTTCACAATCTGGCGAAACGGCAGATACCATGGCCGCAATTGAGATGGCAAAAGAACGTGGCGCAACCATTTTTGGAATTTGCAACGTTGCAGGTGCCTCCATCCCACGTTTAACGCACGCAGGTGTGTATACGCATGCAGGCCCGGAGATCGGAGTGGCTTCCACCAAAGCATTTACCGCCCAGGTTACCGTGTTGACCTTAATGGCCTTTTACATGGCGCAACAAAAGGGCACCATTACGGAATCGAAAATGATTGAACTTTTAACAGAGTTAGATCACATTCCGGAAAAAATTCAGAAGGCATTGGAATCTGACAAACTGATTAAAGAGGTTGCTGAAAAAATTAAAGATTCTCGAAATTGCTTATTTCTTGGCCGGGGAAGCGGTTTCCCGGTGGCACTGGAAGGCGCTTTAAAGCTTAAGGAAATCTCCTACATCCACGCAGAAGGTTATCCAGCAGCAGAAATGAAACATGGGCCTATTGCGTTAATTGACGAGGAAATGCCCGTAGTTTTTATCGCTACGCAGAACTCTTCATATGAAAAGGTAATCAGCAACATTCAGGAAGTAAAGGCCAGAAAAGGTAAAGTAATTGCCATTGTTACCGAAGGCGATACCGAAGTAAAGAAAATGGCAGATTATTGTATTGAAATCCCTGATGCCAACGAAGCTTTTCTACCTTTACTGGCTACCATTCCATTGCAACTTTTATCTTATCATATTGCCGTTTTAAGGGGTTGTAATATTGATCAGCCACGGAACCTGGCGAAGTCTGTTACAGTTGAATAAAACATCAGACCTATCTCTACTGGGGATAGGTCTACCTATATAATTTCTTATACTTCAACGCTCCCAGATTATCCCATTTTAAAGATAATTCCTCATTATTCAGGTGAGTAACTCTTCCCATTATAGATTTTTTAGGGTAGATAACGGTGATGATACTATCCTGTAATTCATATTTTGCCAAATCACCTTCAGGTTCAACGTCATAATAATATTGTTCCCGAATTTCAAAAGTATGCAGCCTTGCTGATGAAGAAATAGTCTGCCACCTTCCGTAAATGGTATGGGCAGCAATCTTTTCAGGCTTTTTCTTTCCAATGCTGAGCATCCAGGCTTCTTCATGTTCAAGGCTGTCGGATTGATGGTTAGCAGTTGTATCCAAGGCTTTAAAGAAGGCATCTTTGTTATAAACTTTCTGAAGCTTTCCTAACGAATCAGAAACAGTAATCCTGAAAGATCTGGGAAACTTTGTATCTCTCCAGGTGAAAATCGGCGTTCTAAAGGTTCCATAATTACCCGAAGAAATTCGAAGCGTATCGATCCGATTAAATTCATTGTTTAAAGTAGTATCTGCAGTTATTTCTGTGTTTGAATATTTAAAGTTTACAATCACTATCAGCTGTTGTGTACCTTGATTTTGAAAATTAATCCATTTAAATTCATCCTGGTAAGTAGGTGCTTTTTCTTGAGTGGTGGCAACAAATGAAAATATCGATAAAATGGCAATCGCCCTGATTACAAACGGCCGTGATTCAGGCTGTTGAGATTGGCAGAAAATGCCATAAGACCCGATTATACTGACGAGCGCAATGTTGTCTGTCCAGTCTACCGAACGGAATGTTTGTAAGCCCAGAGAATTAACGAGATTTATAAGTCCTTCTGACCACTGAGATTTCCACAACACAAATGCAATGGCAGTTACCAAGTGTATCCATTTAACATGTTTAGGAAAAATAGCACTCCAGAAAAAAGGGAAAGCGAACAGACCTGCAAAATCTGAGAGCTTTCCCGTCAATTCGTTATGGAAAAATGCTTTTAAAAAGAAATCATTAGCGAGTAGTAAGCTAATTGAAAGTAAAAAGATCGGATGAACAAGCTTACCTTTACTACTCATATAATACTAGAAGGGCAAATCACCATTCTCATCCGATGGGCCTATGGTAAACTCATCTTCAATTTTACGTTCTGCCGGTGCTTGTTGGATGGTTGTGGTAGGGCTTTGCTCAAAGTCGCTCTTACGGCCTAGCATGGTGAAATTTTCCGCAACAATTTCAGTGACATATTTTTTGACTTTCTCTTTATCCTCAAAAGATCTTGTTCTTAATTTACCTTCAATGTAAACGAGTTTTCCTTTTTGAAGATACTTTGAGGCAACTTCTGCCAGGCCCCGCCACAATACGATATTGTGCCATTCGGTTTGTTCTACTCGTTTTCCATCTTTATTATAGGTTTCTGATGTTGCAAGAGGGAAGCTTGCTACGGTAACGCCGCCATCTAAATGACGTACTTCTGGGTCTTTGCCCAAATGGCCTACTAAAATAACTTTGTTAATGCCCGACATAAATATTTTTGGTTAGTTTTTTAAAATTATAGATCAAGTGGTATCTGGATAGTTAGGCCATTCCGTTTTAAAAGATATTCCTGAACAAAATCGTGAATAACTTTTGGTTGCGGTAACTCATTCAATCTATCTAAAGAAACCCAATTAAGTTCCTTTTGTTTATCGAAGTTAAATATATAATTTTTTAATAAAAAAAAGTTGATATGAATAATTTGGTGCGTTAATATATGTCGCTTACTCGTCAACGGTATAAACTTGGCAGCTTCACCGAAATTTTCAGTTACCGTTCCCGCAAATGTGGAACTATTAAAGTTTACTTCGTCTAATGTCTCTATAGAAGGGAAATCGTAGAGGTGTTGCCAGATATCGCCTGACTGCCTTTCCCGTACCAAGATCTCTTCCTCGTTTTCGCAAATAAAATAACTGATATAGCGATGTTTTTGCGCTGCTTTACGAAGTTTCACAGGCAACAAATTGACCTGATTTTGTCTGAAAGCAACACAGGTTTGACTCAACGGACAAATTCGACAAATTGGCGATTTAGGTTTGCACTGCATTGCCCCAAACTCCATAATGGATTGATTATAAGTTGCCGGATCTTCCTGATAAAGAAGTTCATTGGCGAGCTTGAAAAATTCCTTTTTGCCTGCCGGAGAATTTATCGGCGTTTCGATACCAAAGTATCTGGCCAACACCCTGAATACATTTCCATCCACAACAGCCCTGGCCTCTCCCGAAGAAAATGAGGAAATTGCAGCAGCTGTATATTCTCCTATTCCCTTTAGTTTAATCAGCTCATCATGCAAGGTTGGGAATTTTCCACCGAAATTATTCACTACGTGTTGAGCAGTTGCATGCATGTTTCTACCACGGGAGTAATAGCCTAATCCCTGCCAAAGTTTCAATACTTTTGTTTCTGTGGCACCGGCAAAGTCGCTTACTGTAGGAAAATTTTCTAGAAAACTATTGAAGTATGGAAGGCCCTGCTCTACCCTGGTTTGCTGGAGTATAATCTCTGATAACCAAATGGTATAGGCATCGTTTGTATGCCTCCAGGGCAGATCTCTTTTGTTATTTTGATACCAATTTATCAGTTCAAGCTGGAATGTCATTACTGCAAATAACGGCCTATTTATCGGATAAAAAAAAATCTTGCATTTGCCTGATATCCGGGAAGAGAAAAAAATCATCTTTTATTTCCCTATCTCATTAAAAAGCAATACTTTTGCAACCCCAAAACAGTTATAATATTAAAACACAATATATATAAATAAGTAAATATGACTAAGGCAGATATTATTTCAGAAATATCAACAAAAACCGGAATTGAGAAGGTTGATGTACAGGAAACAGTTGAGGCATTTTTCAAAGTTATCAAAACAAGCATGATTGGCGGGGAAAATGTATACGTAAGGGGCTTCGGAAGCTTTGTTGTTAAAAAGAGAGCACAAAAAACTGCTAGAAACATCTCTAAAAACACTGCAATAATTATCCCAGAACACTT
>JAZBLB010000026.1:0-76499 GCA_037032985.1 Bacteroidota bacterium | reverse complement strand
TCTTCTTTATTCTTGATAATAAAGAAGCAAAACCGAGCTTTTCAGCGAGCTCATGAATGCCAATAAAAACGTAAACAACATATGAATACCTCAAGGCTTGGAACTGATGTTGGATAAAATCGTTAAAGCTTTATTTCGGCAGCACAAGCACCCGATGAAAAATCGGGAGAGGACGCGCTGCCTTAGCTTGTGGTGGTTTGAAAGATTGTGGTTGAAGCTTTAAACGTTTTCTCCTTCCATCATTTCCTAGGCCGGATAGCAGGGTGATGATAGCGATACGGCCACAGTAGATTGTCGATCGCTAGGGTGCGGTTGCGATTCCCCTCCGTTGGAGGGGTGCCCGTAGGGCGGGGTGGTTGATAAATTAAGCTTTGAACGTTTTCCCCTTCTATCATTTCTTAGGCCGGATAGTAGGGTGGTGATAGCGTGGCGGCTATTGCGAGTGTGTTATTTTCGTAAACGCTATGAGTGGCGATCGCTATGTGAAGCGTTCGTCATTGCTAGGCACGAAGCAATCTCTCTTTCTGAGTTATTACAGAACCTTTTTTAATCTGAACTTCACGGTTTTATTAAAGTGTTTTATCTAAAATTTCTTGCTGGTGGGATGGCTTGTTCTTCTACATTATTTCTAACCTGCGTTCTTTTATTTGTTGTTGGATAAGGGGCTGATCGTTCATCTGATCTTGAAAAAACTACCTGTGGGAAATCTTTTTCTTTTTCATTGCCCATGTTTTTAAGTAGTTTGGTCAGGTCAAAGCATCGTTTTACGATAACATGCACCACTTCACCCTCTCTTTGTAGTTTGCCTTCTACCATTAGTAATCTGGCTTGAAGTATTTCTTTCCTGAACTGGTCAAAAAGGCTTTCAAATACAACCAGATTGGTAAACCCAGTCTCATCTTCAATGGTGATGAAACATACTCCACCTGCCGTTCCTGGCCTCTGGCGAACAAGTACCAATCCGGCTACTTTTACATTTTGTCCATCTTTTACCTCATCTAGTTTTTTGTTTGATAAAACTTTAAGCAGGCTTAATTCTTCGCGCACAAAGCTTACCGGGTGTGCCTTTAATGAAAGTGCAGTGCTTGCGTAATCCTGTATAACATTTTCGGCCTTGCTCATCAAGGGTAAAGTGATTTGCTGTTCGAGTTTACTTTCTGAAGGTTGGTTTTCGAAAAGAGCCACCGGGCGGTCTGCCAAAGCAGATACTTCCCATAGGGCTTGTCTTCTGCTAAGTCCGATGGAACCAAATGCATCAGCATCAGCCAGCTGTTCCAGGGCCGAGAGACTTACACCCGCATCAAGAAGGGAGTGGATGTTTTGATATTTGCTAAGCCTATGATTAGTCAGGCTTTCAATATCTTCTGTCCTAATGCCTTTAATCTGTCTGAAACCTAAGCGTAAAGCAAAGTATTTTCCAGATCTTTCTTCTAAAATGTTGTCCCAGGAAGAATGATTAATATCTACAGGCCTAACTTCTACACCGTGTTTACGTGCGTCGATCACAATTTGTGCGGGCTGATAAAATCCCATAGGCATACTATTTAGCAATGCTGCGGCAAATACATCGGGATAATAACATTTAAGGTAACATGATACATAAACGAGCAAAGCAAAGCTGGCGGCATGGCTTTCCGGAAAACCGTAACTGCCAAAACCTTCCAGCTGTTTGAAAACCCTTTTTGCAAATTCTTCTGAATAGCCCTTCTTTGTCATACCCTTTACGAGCTTTTCTTCGAATTGCGTCACCATGCCTTTGAGTTTAAAGGTCGCCATGCTCCGCCTAAGTTCATCTGCTTCAGCAGGAGTAAAACCTGCGGCAACGATAGCGATCTTCATTGCCTGCTCCTGAAAAAGCGGAACGCCAAGGGTTTTGTAAAGGATCGCTTCCAGCTCTTTAGATGGATATTCTACTAATTCTTCATTATTTCTTCTTCTTAAATAAGGATGCACCATGTCACCCTGAATGGGCCCCGGACGTACAATAGCCACTTCAATAACAAGGTCATAAAAGCATTTCGGTTTCAACTGGGGAAGCATGGACTGTTGCGCCCGGCTCTCGATTTGAAATACACCAATAGTATCTGCATGGCTAATCATCTCGTAAACTTTTGGATCTTCGTTTTCGTTGATCTTAGCCATGGTGAGGTCAAGGTGATAATGTTTTTTAGCCAGATCAAATCCTTTTCTGATGCAGGTGAGCATGCCAAGTGCTAATACATCGATCTTCAAGAATCCGAGGGTATCGATATCATCCTTATTCCATTCAATATTAGTCCGGTCTGCCATGCGGGCATTTAGAATGGGACAAAGGTCGGTAAGTTTCCCTCGGGTGATGACAAAGCCTCCGGTATGCTGACCAAGCTGCCGCGGAAAACCCATCATTTGGCTGGTAAGGTCGAGCACTTTTTTTAATAAAGGATCATTAGGGTTTAGGCCTTGTTCAGTAAGTTTGCTGCCCTCAAACCATTCATTGGTAAACTCCCAGATGGAAGAAGAAAGCCGATTAATCGTGTCAACAGATAAACCCATCACTTTTCCTACATCCCGTATCGCACCTTTTTGGCGTTGTTGAGTCACAGTAGCTACAATGGCAGCACGATCGCGCCCATATTTTCTGTAAATGTATTGAATAACCTCTTCCCGGCGTTCGTGCTCAAAATCCACGTCAATATCTGGCGGCTCGTTCCTTGCCGAAGAGATGAAGCGCTCAAAAAGCAAGTCAAACTTGGTTGGATCAACAGAAGTAATTCCCAGGCAATAACAAATGGTAGAATTTGCGGCTGATCCGCGGCCCTGACAGAGAATTTTTTGCTCCCTGGCAAAACGGACAATATCATATACGGTAAGAAAATAGGAGGCGTAGTCCATTTCTTCCACAAATTTCATCTCATGATTAATGTTGTCAATTATGCGTTGAGGCAAATTTTCGCCGAAGAGTTCGTGTGCACCTTTCCAGGTGAGGTAGATGAGTTCCTCCTGTGGTGTGCGGCCAGCTGTTGTAATTTCTTCCGGATAAATATATTTCAGGCTATCAAGAGAAAATGTACAGGCCCTGGCAATACTTACTGCATTGCTAAGTGCATGTGTATATTGGCGGTAAAGGCGTTTCATTTCTTTAGCAGGCTTTAAGTACCTTTCCGCATTTTTAAATAACAGGTAACCTGCATTCTGAATGGTGCATTTTTCTCTTACACAGGTGAGTACATCCTGCAGTTCCCTTCTCATTGGGTTATGGTAATATACATCATTAGTAGCCACTAAAGGAATATTGAGCAATCTTGAAAGTTCAGAAAGCCTGAACATCCTTTTCTGGTCCTCTCCCTGGTAAGTACGGTTGAAAGCCAGGTAAAGATTTTGATTTAAATGTTGCTTATAATCTTCAAGGTCATTTTTAAAGCTGGTTTCAAATTCAAACTCAGCAGAAAGTCCTTCCGGAGGAATAGCGATAAATATGATTCCTTTTTTGTGCTCAAAAACATCTTTCCGGTAAAGTTCACAACTTCCTTTTTCAGTACGCAGATTCCCCAGGCTTAGTAGTGCAGAAAGTCTGCCGTAAGCATCTGCATTGGTTGGATAGGCAAGTAGTGAAGGCCCATTCATGAGGTTTAACCTACAGGCAGGGATAATCTGTATATCTAATTTTCTTGCCGCTGCATGTGCCCTTACTATGCCTGCAAGGGTGTTATGGTCAGTTATCGCAATTTTTTGATAACCCATTCTGGCGGCCTCTTCTACAATTTCTTCCGGGTGAGAAGCGCCTCTTAAAAAACTAAAGTTGCTGGTAACCTGTAGTTCAATGTATTCCATTGTCTGTTTTTAAGCAAAAAATCCATGAATAAACCATTGTGAATTTTCGGCAACATAATGCCCCGAACGAAATAGCCAGTAACGCTGACCTTTTTCATCTTCAACAATATAATAATCCCGGTGCTCGCCTTTTTCCAACCACCATGCACGCTCTAGTCTTTCAGGTCCGTCTGCTTTTTTAATGCTGTGGCGTTCTCCCTGGTAAATAAAAAGCATGGGCGGATAATCCGGGATTGGTGCAGTTACTTCAATTCTTTCTGGTATAGAAAGCAGCTGAATAGGTCTGCCAGCTGGGTTATGGAAATGACTTTCACTTTTTTCAGTGAGACTGGATGCCATTTTATAGGCCCTTTCAGGCCAGTAATCTGCCCTTGGTAAATACCTTCTTACTACATTTTTCCCCACTTTTCCTTCCACTTTGTCAAGCAATTCTGCCAGTTTCCCGTTTTCCAGGCCTTGCGTGGAAAACCAAAGTTTTTCTTGCGCCTTGCTGATCTTCTCGGTATGGAGGGCAGTCATGCTAAAGAGTTCAATACCCATGCCTGGCGCAATGCCAGAAATCTGGAGTGCAAAGAGTTTAACTAAATGATTAGGGTCATCGCTAGATTGGTTGGTGCCAATGCTGGAAGAGATTATCTTACCATCAATGCGGTAGCTTTTTAGCAATGCCTTTCTGATCCCTAATCCATCCGCTTTTAATCGTTTGCATAAAGAAATTAGTAATTTTTCTATTGCAATCTCAATCGCTTTTGCAGTACGAATGGGCTCCATGCAGGGCAGGCGTTCTTCATACTCTGCAATGAGTTCTATGATATTAAAGGCCTCTGGTTCCGTTCCCATGGCCTGATCAATTCTAAGGAGCAAAGGTGCTCCAAAACGACGGCGTAATACACTTCTTGGCATCTGGATAAACCGGTTAATGCGATTAAGCCCCAGTTTATGCAGTCTTTCTATTGTGCCGGTTTCTAATCTCAGTGCAGCAGGCGGAAGATTTATAAGGGCAAGATGTTGCTGGTTAACAGGTACTATCGATCCATTTTTTGCAAAGCGAGCCATTGCCCATGCAGCGCCGATGGTATCGGCCATGGCAATGCTTAAATCATAACCTAATCGGTTTAAACGGGAAAAAATATGACGCATGTATTCGGCTTCGCCACCCCATAAATGGCAACATCCGGTTACTTCGAGCATAATTCCATCATCACTTGTAGCGGAAAATGGTGTATAACGGATGGCCCAGCGGGCAAGTCCTTCCAGTAACTTTTGTTTCCTGCCTTGCTTTTCATCAAATACTTCAATTTCATGGATAACAGCACGTGCATCAGCCAGGGCCATTCCAGGATGGATACCTTGTTCGATTGCTTCTTTGTTTGCAGCAGTTATTTGCATGCGGCCATGGGCTGGCCCTGCACAAACCAGTGGCTTTCCTTTTAACTCTGGCTGCCGGATGCATTTCCAATCTGTTAAAAGGTGAGGAAACCATATACTTAAGTAACGCTTTGCCATAATTAACCCACCTGTGAATTTTGAAAATGGATGATCTTTGTTTCTTCTTTTTGGATAGTGCTAAAGCCAGATGTTGACCAACTAATTTCAAAAGTACTGCCCTGACCGTTGCGTACTTTTATCAATTCCGCTCTCCAGCTGGGCTGACCAACACCAGGCATGCCTTCTGGTAAAATACTGGGGATGGGACTAATTTTCCATCTTGCAAGGCAGGTGGTATTGCTCCTTACTTTTGGAGATTCCCTCAAAAATAACGCGGTAACTTTACTTTTTTCAATCACCAGCTGAAATCTTCTGGAAGTGGCAAAACTCAAATCAGGTATTTCTGCTACAACAGCAGCAAGCCCTTCACATTTCAATGCCTCTTCTGTAACCCATAGTAATTCCTTTTCGTTATGCAGATCAATAAAAATGATGGATTCAGGTTTGATGGAAAACCTTTCGGCAGCAGGAGGAAAGAATTTTCTGGAAGAACTGATCCAGATGCAAGGACTCCCATCTTTCATTAATACCGAAAGTAATCCACTGATAAAGCCACTACTGGCCGCTGTTTCTTCTTTTTTTTCAGTGATAAATTCGTGGCTGCCCTGTAGGGGAAATACTTTACCTGGAAAACTTGCTGCAAAAATTTCGAGCCCTGCCAACTGCCGTACATTTACCTCATTATTTTTGTGACCTTGGGCATGGAGTATTTGGCTCCTTAAAGTGTCAATAATCTCCTTTTTTCCTGTCTGTTCCATATTCCTCCTCCCTGTTTTTAATGTGATTTAACAAATGTAATGCTAAAAATATTAGCAATTTAAATTTATTTTTACACATTGTTGTGGATATCTTTTCGTCCAGCTTTTTTAGGAATAAAATAATGCTGGAGATAAAAATTCCACCTGGAAATTTAGGTGGTTTATAAAATCATTCTTAAACCGTGCATGATGAATGTTTTTAGGATGTAGTTTGCCTTACTAAAAGCAAGGAATAGGAGATACCGTAAAGTGAATGATTAGGATGTTTTTGATGATAAGGAAGGCCAAAAAGGTAAATTTTTAGGAAGGAAAGAAATCTGGAGGCAGTGTGCTCTTTTGAAAATGAAGTATAAATCCCGTTAGGGAATTGATGATCTCAAGTATTAATAATAAAAAAGCGCTGAATTTACGTTTCAGCGCTATGCATTATTTATTATGAGGTTTGCTCTATCTTTTATTAGTTAAAGCTAATGGTGATTAATACTCTTCTATCGACATTGGTCTAAAGCGTTTTATGCTAATCAGTGGTTTAAATTTTCTCTATTTTATGGCCCTTGTTGCTTTATCAAAAGAGAATATTAAACTTTTTTCATCTATTTTGCTTAGTGGAATTTCATGTGCATCTTTCCCAATCCCGGAAGTAAAATACACAGCAGACTGATCGGATTTTCCCCTTTCCAATCCATCTTCAAATAAAGCAATACCAAATAACGTCGTATCTTTGGTAGAAGAAGCCGTGATGCTAACCGTACCAAGATTATATTTACCATTATTTTTCAAGGTAATAACACCGCTTTTATAAGTATAGGTAAGACCTTTGGTAGTTGCCAGATAAGTTTTGTTTGTACTGGTAATCGGTTGATAGGTTTGTGCAAATCCTGAAAAGCCAGCGATGAAAAGGAGGGAAGAGAAGACAAATTTTTTCATAGTTTTTTTGTATAAAGCTAGTTCAAAAATGGAATTACATCAACCTATAGCAGGTATTTATTTTTTAAAATAAAAACTAACGAAGTGCATGACTATTTGAAACAAAGCACCTAAAAAAACGTAAGTATGTATGGCAGATCAAGCAACTGTTTAAGTCAGTAATACCTAAAAATATCTTCATTTGATGGCCATCTACATTATAATTTACACAAAATGACTTCACTGTTGATTCTGTCAATTTGCGTTCTCGCCATAGCAGGAGTAATCTTCAGGCCTTTTAATATTGCAGAACATTTTTGGGCTGCTGCAGGTGCACTTATTCTTTTGTTTACAGGTCTGTTAACCATTACAGAAGGATTTCACGGCATTACCAAAGGCCTCGATGTTTATCTTTTTTTAATCGGCATGATGTTACTGGCTGAAACTGCAAGGATAGAAGGGATGTTCGATTGGCTGGCAGCCCATGCTACACGAATGGCGAAGGGATCTTCCATCAGGTTATTTTTTCTGATCTACCTGGTTGGTACTGTTGTCACTGTATTTTTATCTAATGATGCCACCGCGGTGGTACTTACGCCAGCTGTTATAGCAGCAATGAAGGTTGGAAAAGTCAAAAATCCTATGCCTTACTTATTTATTTGTGCCTTTATTGCCAATGCTGCTTCTTTTGTGCTTCCTATTTCAAATCCTGCCAATCTGGTAATTTATGGCGATCACCTTCCAGACTTATCGGGATGGCTCTCAAGTTTTTTAATTCCTTCTTTAGTTTCGGTTGTGGCCACATTCATGGTACTGTTTATCATGCAACGCAAAGATTTAGCACAGAAAATACAGACAGATATCGATATCCCGATGCTTTCAAGAGGAGGGAAATTTGCCTTTCTAGGAATTTTACTCTCGGCTATCATTCTGCTTGTGGCCTCTGCCAAGCATATTGCGCTTGGTATGCCCACTTTTTTAGCCGGTTTAGTTACCGTATTAGTGGTTTTTGCGGGTACAAAAAGGAATCCTGTTCGCATAGCCAGAGGCGTATCCTGGCAGGTAATACCTTTAGTAGCCAGCTTATTTATTTTGGTAGAAGCCATTGGTAAAACCGGATTAACAGCAAACATAGCCGCATCGTTAACGGGCTTTGCCCAAGGCAACCTTAATGCATCTACCTGGGGAAGCGGTATTTTAACAGCCTTTGCCTGTAATTTGATGAATAACTTACCAGCAGGACTTACGGCAGGTAATATCATTTCCATTTCTCATCCACCAGATTTAATCAGGCGTGCCATTCTGGTTGGTATTGATCTTGGGCCGAACCTTTCCCTTACCGGGTCTTTGGCTTCCATTCTTTGGCTGGTTGCACTTCGCAGGGAGAATTTGAATGTAAGCGGCTGGACTTTCCTCAAACTCGGTTCTGTTGTGATGATCATTCCGTTGTTATTGGTGATTGCATCATTATTTATTTAAGCTAGCTCATCCCGCGGATCAAAATCCATTCTAAAAAACATCAGCTTTAAAAAGTTGAAAGATTGTTTTAATATTTTATGGCGATATAATTTTTTTAAAACTTGTAATGCTTAGCTTTGCTGCCAAATGTTGAACAGGTTAATTGCCATATCTTTATTGTTTGCACTAATCGGCTCTAATTTTTCGCGTTTTTTCATTTACGCTGGTTTTGAAGTCAACCAGAAGTACATTTCCGAAAAGCTTTGTGAAAATAGAAACCGTCCATGGATGCATTGTAATGGCAAATGTTTTCTGATGAAGAAACTGAAGCTGGCTGAAGAGAAGGAAAAGAAACAAGAGCGTGAAAACCAGCGAATGCACCATATGGAAGCAATTCCGTCTGCCGCATCATCTTTTGCTTTTCGAAGACCAGTGCTCAAAACCATTTATCCTGATCAGCCGGTACTTAATACTGTTCATCGGGCCTTTACCATTTTCCAACCGCCAAAGCCATTATCTTTTCAGGCTTAACTTACCTATTATTGATCTAGATTTTCGGGTTAATATTGAATTACCACTTCAATATAATTAAACCATTTATGAAAATTCTATCGGTAAGTTTTTGCATTTATTTTTAGTGATATGATCGTCTTCCTGCTGGATAAGCGTCGCCAATTACCGTTTATCGGATTAGTGATTACAAGATTTTATCCTGAACCAGCACAAGAACAGATCACAATTTAAATAACATATTCGCTTTTAACGAATTGGATATCAATTGTATAACCACTTGTAAGCAATGTGATCGATTTTTTATTGATTTTAAGCATTTATAAACAGGATGAATTTCATCAAAAAATACTTTAATAATTTTTTAGCAATCCTCGCCGTTACCTCAATCTTGTTAGGCTGTGAAAGCGAACGTAATTACAAAGATGTTCGCCAGCAAGTAATCGAAATACACAACGAGGTAATGGCCGACGGAGAAACTGCAGAAAGGTACCGAATCATGCTAGATAGTCTCGCCCGGATTCAGTTACCCATCAGCAGTAAAAATCAGCTGCAGAAAGATACCATAAACCAGCAGAAAAAGATTGCCTTACTGATTAACAAACTGACAAAAGCAGACCAGCATATGATAGACTGGATGCAGCGTTTTCAGCCAGATATTGAGGGTAAGACCAATTCGGAAGCCATTAAATATTTTGAAGATGAGAAGATCAAGATTAAAAAGTTAGATTTTGAATACCAGGAAGCTTTAAAAGAATCTCATGCTTTTCTTAAAAGCTTAAATATCGAAGGATTAGATAAAATCTTAAATCACGATCACAGTAAACATTAACGGCTGGCAGAACAAGTTGGTAAAACAAGAAGCTATTTTGCTATTACACAAAACTTAACTGAAAAAGGACTGGTTGAAATAATCAAAAGATGAGTTGATTCTCCATCAGCTTTGAAAGGTTAGGTGCTGCCTTCTTATTTGTAATCTGCAGCCATAAAACAGAATTTAAATGAAAAATATAATACTAACGATCCTTTTTTTACTTACTGTCGCCACCGCTATTTCGGCGCAGGAGCGGGGAAAGAAAAATCAGGATTCAGTTAAACAATCAAATGATACAACAGCTAAGCTCTTAAACGAAGTAAAGATCAATTCCCGTTACTATCGGCGGTATAACCTAAACAAATCTTCTGCTGCTTTAAAACTGAATACACCATTGCTCCAATTGCCACAAAATATTCAGGAGATTGATCAAAGCATCATTGCAGATCAACAAGCCATTAATATAAATGAAAGTGTTACCAGAAATGTGAGTGGTACCGTAAGAAATAATAACGCAGACCTGTACAATTCTTCCGTTTTTATGCGCGGTGCACAAATTACTCCTATGCGTAACGGACTGGATCTTTCTATGATCTATGCCGGGCCGAGTCCGGAAGATGCTGCTATTATTAGTCGAGTTGAATTCATTAAAGGGCCTTCAAGTTATATAAATGGTCTTTTTGATCCGGCTGGCTCTTATAATATACTCACAAAACAACCCATGGGAAGCAAAACGAATCAGATTGGTTTTACTTTGGGTAGTTTTGATCTTTACCGCTTAACAGCAGATTTAGATGGCAACCTGGATGATGCTGGAAAATGGCAATACCGGATCAATGCAGCAGGCCAGAAAGCCAAATCTTTTCAGCAATATAACTTCAATGATAAGCTTGTAGTAGATCCGGTAATTAAATATAATATAAACAATCATTCCTTTATTTCCGGAGAATACCTTTACCAAACACAGCGTTTTCAGCAATACTTTTCTACCGTATTTGCGCCAGATGGGTTTGCCAGTTTGCCAACAGATTTTACCATTAATGATCCCAATAAAGTTCCGGTAAAGTCAGTTGAGCACAATGCCTTTTTAAGTTACCATAACAGTTTTAATCAGCGCTGGCATTTAACGGTTAATGCGGCTTATGCCCGCGACCATTTAGAAGGAACTTATTTCTTTGTGTCCAGGTATAACTCTGCTCAGCCAAATTTGATTATGCGCCGGGCAACATATGAACGTTTAAATACAGATGTGCTGGCGATCCAGCCTTACATTAACGGCGAATTCAATACCGGAGCTATTCATCACCAATTATTAGGAGGGATTGATATCAATCGGAAAAGATTTCTCTCCTATTCAGGTGCGAATGATCCAACAGCCAACCAAACGCTTTATCCTCTTGATGCCTACAATCCTGTATACGGAATTGCTTTTGATGCTAACATCCGTACAGGAGATTTATCAACCATTGCCACTGATCAGCAATCTATCAATTATGAAGCGGCTTATGTACAGGATGAACTGGCCATGTTCAGCAATAAGCTGCGGGTTACGCTGGGCGCAAGATTAACCTTTAGCGAGACTGGGGTTCAAAAAAGTGCGACTAAAAGTAGTTTAGGAACGACTAAAAATACAGCTTTCACACCCAAATTAGGCTTAAGCTACTCACTCAGCTCAGATTTCTCTTTATACACCCTCTATGACCAAACCTTTACGCCGCAAAGCGGGATTAATGCCACAAATGGTGAAGCGTTTAAACCCCTGGAAGGAGAAAATTTGGAAGCTGGCCTTAAGAAAGACTGGATGGATGGAAAATGGAATACCACTATTTCAGTTTACAGGATTGTTAGGGACAATGTGAAGGTAAGTGATCCTTCTACTAATATCCAGACACAACTAGGGCAAACCCGCTCCAAAGGGATTGAGTTTGATTTGAAAGGAGAAATTTTAAAGGGCCTGAATACGGTAATTAATTATGCCTATACAGATAGCTATATTTCTAAAGATGCCAACCCCGCCCGAATAGGGCTGGTTACACCTTTTCGGGTTAAACACATTCAAAATACCTGGCTTAATTACCTCCTGCCGTTTACAGAAATAAAAGGTTTATCGGTATCTGCCGGATACCAATGGCAAGTTGGAAGAGCGGGTAGGTATGAATTACAGCGGCTGGAACTTGCACCGGTTTTCCGGGTAGACGGTGGAATGGGTTGGTCTAACGCCAGGTTTTCTGTAAACGCCATCGTTAATAATATTTTAAATCGGTTTAATTATGGAAGTGCGTGGATTACGCCATCTGCGGCAACAGTCGGCACTTATGCTTATGTTCCTTATCCACCCCGTGAATTCAGGTTAAATGTGGGGTATAAATTTTAATTAAAGGACCATGGATTGGAAAAAACGCATCACCAGATTGTCTTTCAGGCTGCACGGTTGGGTTGGATTAGTGGCAGGTTTATTTTTTATACTATATGGACTAAGTGGTTCGCTGTTGGTTTTCAGGCACGATCTGGATCGCTACTTTAACCCGGAGTTGCATAACCTGGTGCCTGAAAATAAAAAGGTACCCGCAGATGAGATTTATAGGATGATTTTGCGTACACATCCCAATCTTAAAAAATTGGTGCTGCATGATTTTCCAAGGGATAAATATGATAGTTATGAATTTATGCTTTATAAAAGACAGGAGCACCTAACAGATAACTACCTTTATTATGTATTTGTAAATCCCTATACGGGGAAAATTTTTAAAGAAGGGGGCTATCAGGAAATGGCTCCCTCTTTTCTCCGATGGCTTTATACCCTCCATTATAGTTTACAATTGGGGATACCAGGCATGTTCCTTTCGGCGGTTATTGCCCTAATAATGCTGCTATCGCTTATTACAGGAACAATAATTTACCGGAAGCATTTATGGGAGGCGCTTCGTTTTAAAGCAGGTCTGAATTTCAAAAGCTTTCGGACCGGCATTTCTTCTCTCCACCGGATAATAGGCGTTTGGGCATTATTGTTCAATGCGGTGCTGTTTTTTACTGGTTTTTGGATGTTACGGGAATATTTCAATCCTTCCATGTGGGTGCTTCAAAAGCAGCAAGCCAATTATGAAGTACCTGTAAACATTGATGGTGTAGTAAATCTTGCCTGTAAAAGTGTTCCCGGTTTCGTCCCTGTGGCCGTAAATATTCCTACCACAAAAGATGCCGACATCCTGGTGAGGGGTAAAATGCCTCAAACCACCAATGTACTCCTTCAGGGCAAGGCGAGCAGTATTGCTTTTGATGCAAATAATGGCACAGTTAAAAATTACAAAGTAATAGATGAGCAGGGAATCGAAGAACGACTGGAGTACATGGCTTATAAGATCCATGAAGGTGCCTTTGCAGGTAATATCCTGAAGTGGATTTATGTATTCTTTGGCCTTACACCAGGTTTTCTTTCCATTACAGGGGCTTTATTATGGCTAAGAAGGAGGGAAAAGAAACGGATAAATTAAATCTTAAAGCCAGTTTCCTATTAACATTACCGTTTAATATTAAAATCACCCGTTGCGCTTTAAAGTAACGGGTGATTTAATTAATGGAGGGCTGGAAAAGAATTAAACCAGGTTTTCCTGACCGAACGCTATAAATTTTTCTATTATGGGCATCGTCTTCATGCCGAGTTCTGTTAACCTATATTCTACCCGCGGTGGAATTTCGGGGTAAGCTTGTTTACTTACTAGTTTATTTTCTACCAGCATGTTTAACTCCTGGACAAGCATTTTTTCACTGATACTGGGAATGGCCCTCTTCAGGTCGCCGTATCTCATTACATCATCATTGATTTGGAATAAGATTAACAGTGTCCATTTACCGCCAAGAATCTTTAAAGAAGCTTTAACCGGACAACTATCATCACAAGGCACAATTTCTTTCACTTTTTTTATCATTGATACTCAATAAATCTAACCAAAAAGTAAGTACCCAACTAAAGGGTAAGTACTTGTGTAAAGGTATGTTATTGCTGAACTTAGTACAAGTTTAAATCTTAAAACTTTAAAAATGAGAATCTTAGTATTTGGAGCCACGGGCTCGCAGCAATTTAATGTAATAAGCGAAGCAAAGAAAAAAGGGGCAGAAATAGTTGCTGCCGCAAGCGCTGAGAAAAGTTTTGAAAAATTAAAAGAAGCAGGAGCAATCCCTGTTCTAGGCGATATGAGTAATGCTGCTAAAATGTTGGAAATTACTCAGGGGATAGATGCCATTGCCTTTATGATTCCGGTTTCCTTGCCAAATCCCTTTGATGGCTTAACATTTGCAAAAAATGTGATCGATGCTGCTAAAGAAAATGGTGTGCAGAAAATCGTTTGGAATACCAGCGGCTGGCTTCCTGATCAAAAGATTGGTATACCAACAGAGGATTTGAAGCTAGACGCTAAAGATTATTTAATCAATAGCGGATTGGATTATGTAATTATTGAGCCAACCATTTACATGGAAAATATGATGGGTGGATTTTGTGCGCCTTTTATTTCAAATGAGCAAAAAATAGCCTATCCTACTCCAGAGGCAATGCCTATTGGCTGGATTGCTTCGAGAGATGTAAGCGCATTTGTAGTGGAAGCCATTTATAATGAAGATTTAAAGGCAGATACCTTTCAGGTAAGTGGTCTGGAAAACTTAACAGGTAACCAACTCGCAGCGCGCTTTTCTAAAGGTATTGGTGAAGAAATCGTTTACTATCCACAACCAGCTAAAGAATTTGAAGAAATTTTAGCCCCATTTGTTGGTGAGGCTGCTGCCGGGGCAGTTGCGTCTTACTACGATGGTTTGCAACATGCAACTTCATATCCCCCTAAATTTAATGATAATATGAAGGCAACCCTTGAAAAGTTACCTGTAAAAATGACTTCTGTGGAAGAATGGGCAAAGGCTAACAAAGATTATTTTGTAAAATAACCAAGCTTAAATATATGGAATCTAAGGAAGTTGTATCATCATATTTTGATGCGCTGGAAAGGGGTGAAGTTAAAAAGGCACTTTCATTTTTTACACCTCAGAGCAGGTGGAATCAGCCGGGGAACAATAAGTTCTCCGGATTGAAAAATAATCTCGAAGAAATTGTACAAATGTTCGAGGGTATAATGATCGATACTGCTGGAAATATGACTGTGAAACCAAACGGTTCAATCATGGAAAGTGGAGATCTGGTAGCCGTGCCCGTATGGTTCACTGCGAAGAAAGCAACGAAAAGTATGGATTTAGGTGGTGTTGATCTGTTTGAAATAAAAGCAGGAAAGATTATTCAGGTATGGACATTCTCAGATGATCAACAGGTTGATGATGAGTTTTGGGGGGAATAATGATTTTTTTAACAAAGCGGTTAGCGATTTAAGCGCTATCGCTTTGTTAATATAAACCAAACTTCAACATCGACATTAAATAGGGTACCACTTTAATAAGCGAGCTTTTTTCGGAGCCATTTCCTCAAAGGCTCATCATACCATTTTAATGCGGCATAAGCCAAACCTATACTTCCGAATAAAACAAGTAAAGCGTATGGCCAAGCCTGAAAGATGGTGATGCCTTTGTGGTTACTGATCCACGCAACGTAAAAATAAACCAATGGGTAGTGCACCATATAAAGGGGATAGGAGATGTCTCCTAAAAATTTGCATATTTTATTTTCGGTTTCAGTATGTATTAAGCCACTTGCACCAAGGTAAACAATCAGAGGGAAAACAATAATGATACAGATCGATTCATAAATGCCGTTCATCCATAGATGCTCCGTGCCGCCAATTCTTGGCATATAAAGTATCATCGCCACCAAAATGCTGCACCATAAAAAGGCATTTTTAATTCTGGTAGGCTTCGCTATTCGGGAGAGCAGGAGCCCGGCAAAAAAAGGATATAGCGTACGTGTAAGTCCGATGCTTACCTGTTCTGTATTAAGTGTCCAGCCGCCACTCACATCTCCATAGGTAATGGCCAGGTAAGCGAGTGCAAAAGCCGCTATACCTACTAAAATACTTAAGGCTTTTATTGAAAATTTTCTAATCCAGATCGCATACAAAAAGTTTGCAATGTATTCAAAAAACAGTGACCACCCAACACTGTTGAGCGGGTGCATCTCTTGCCAGCCCCGGATATCCATAGATAGTGGTACAGGCAGAATGGTATAGCCAATCAACATCACTACTAACATTTTCCAGAGTGGAACGGTATGAATGAGCGGCCATATTGTAGAATCTGTGAAATAAAAACCGATAGCACCCAGCGTCATTCCTAAAATAACCATTGGCTGGAGGCGTTCAATCCGGCTCTTAAAAAAATCACCAACTGTTATTTTCTGCCACCTGTCATCATAAGCATAGCCGATAACAAAGCCTGAAAGCAGAAAGAAAAAATCTACCGCCAGGTAGCCATGATTAACAAGTATATCAAGATGCCCTGTCCCTAATGGTTCAGTAAGGTGGAAGGTTACCACAATTATGGCTGCTATCCCGCGAAGGCCATCTAATATCGGGTAATGTGGCTTACTGGATAGCTGAGTCTGGGATTTAGTTTTCATTCAATAAGTGATGTTCACTGCAAATTGTTGAAAAAATTGCTGCTATTCATTTACCCGACTGATTTGTTACAAGCTGAATTTACAGTTCTTAATACGGCTATTAGGGAGTAGTTGAAGGGTGTCTTCCCACTTCTATATAGTACTCGGTATTTCAGAAAACTTACTATCAGCACCAGGTTTTCAGCAGGCGATATAATATTCAATCGCTTTCTATTATCTTTGCCGCAATTCAATATTTCATACTGTGATTAACGTAAATAATATATCCGTTTCATTTGGCGGAACCACGCTCTTTAGTGATGTAACTTTTTCTATAAATGAAAATGACAAAATTGCCCTTATGGGTAAGAACGGGGCTGGGAAATCAACCATTCTAAAAATCATCGCTGGCGCTGCAAAGCCAACATCTGGCACTGTAACCGGTCCGAAGGAAGCTGTAATAGCCTATTTGCCACAGCATTTGCTTACGCAAGATAACCTTACTGTTTTTGAAGAAACAATGAAGGCCTTCTCGGAGGTTAACCAAATGCAGAAAGAGTTAGAAGAACTAAATGAACAACTCACTATCCGCACTGATTATGAAACGGATGATTACATGAAGCTGATTGAACGGGTGTCTGAATTGAGTGAAAAGTTTTACTCTATAGAAGAAACCAATTATGATGCAGAGGTAGAAAAAGTATTAAAAGGCCTTGGTTTTGAAAGGAAAGATTTCAACCGTCAAACAGCAGAATTTTCAGGTGGATGGCGCATGCGAATTGAACTTGCTAAGATCTTACTGCAAAAGCCAGATCTTATTTTACTTGATGAGCCCACCAATCACATGGATATTGAAAGTATCCAATGGCTGGAAGATTTCCTAATCAACTCAGCTAAAGCTGTAATGGTAATTTCCCACGACCGGACATTTGTTGATAATATTACGAATCGCACCATCGAAGTAACGATGGGAAGGATTTATGATTACAAGGCAAAATATACGCACTACCTTCAATTACGTGCCGATCGACGCATACACCAGTTAAAAGCCTACGAAGAACAACAACGTTTTATTGCAGATAACCAGGAATTTATAGATCGCTTCAGGGGAACGTATTCCAAAACTTTACAAGTACAGTCTCGTGTAAAAATGCTAGAAAAGCTGGAGGTTATTGAGATTGATGAAGTAGATACCTCTGCTTTAAGACTGAAGTTTCCACCATCGCCCCGCTCTGGTCAGTATCCCGTAATGGTAGAAGAACTAACCAAGACTTATGGTGCTCATACGGTGTTTGAAAAAGCAGCAATGGTAATTGAGCGCGGCGAAAAAGTTGCTTTTGTTGGTAAAAACGGTGAAGGTAAATCAACCATGATCAAAGCCATTATGGGCGAAATCGATTTTGAAGGAAGCCTAAAAGTAGGTCACAATGCCAAAATTGGTTACTTTGCTCAAAACCAGGCTGCTTTGTTAGCAGAAAATTTAACCGTTTTTGAAACCATCGACCAGATCCCATTGAGTGATGGTTCTATAAAAATCAAAGATCTATTAGGAGCTTTTATGTTTAGTGGCGATGATACGACGAAGAAAGTGAAAGTGCTTTCAGGCGGGGAGAAAACGCGTTTGGCGATGATCAAACTGTTGTTGGAACCTGTTAACGTACTTATTCTAGATGAGCCTACCAATCACCTGGATATGAAGACTAAAGATATTATCAAAGACGCTTTGCGGGATTTTGATGGCACACTTATTTTAGTATCGCACGACCGGGATTTCCTCGATGGTTTAGTGACCAAAGTGTTTGAATTTGGAAATAAACGGGTTCGGGAACATTTTGAAGATATTAAAGGGTTCCTTGCTTATAAAAAAATGAGTAATTTGAAGGAGATTGAGAAGAACTAGTTAGCACTTAAAGGAGAGATAGATAACTCTTTTGCAGTTCGTGCTGGCTTGTTTAGGCAGCACTAGTAACCGACGAAGAACTGATATAAGCGGCTGGATTTTAAATCACTAACCGCGAAGATATATTAAAGTTGTTTCGCATACATAGGAAAGGTATTAATGGATTGGGCTGTTTTTCTATCTTGTGGACCGCTAAACAGCTCTATCATCCTGAGTTTGATTACGGGTGATATAACGACAAGTAATGATACCTTTTGAATTGCCTAAGAAAGGCAGCCGTTACATTTTTTGTCAGCTGATACGATCCAAATGCAAGCCATCCAGCTTAAAAAAGCAGTGGAGATGCCCAATTCAGGATCTGCCAATGTGAAGGATGATAAAATCGCGATAACGGAAATGGCGGTGGCGAACAAAAATGGCAGAAACTTTTTCATAATAACTATGCTAATTTATAAAGCGAATTCAAAAACCAAACCAAATTTGGCTCGTCACTGGATTTCCTTATCAATATTTCTTTAACCTGACATTTCTTCCAAAAAAGTCAGGTATTTAGTATAATTAGGTGAGGAATTACTCCTCAATCTGCCATTTTAACTAAGCATTTTTAAGTCGCTGACGCGGATAGCATTCATTAACTGTATGTAAAATACAACAATCGTTAAATGAGAACAGGCAAGTAGAAAAGGGATTGTTATAATCAGCAATAAAGAGCGAAGATTACATGTTATTTAGTGAATTGATTAATTAAAGTTCAACATTCGAGCTGTGCGACATTGCATTTGAAATTTTTATTTGATTGATCTCCTGGTGTTAATACGCAATTTCTGCAGAAATCATCTTCGCATCAAAACTTTTTTCTTCTTTATTTGTATTGTAGCTGATATCAGATTCATTAATTCCTAATTTTTCTATGAAGCTACCTTTACAAAGGCAAATCTTTTTTTTAGCCTTATCCGTGCTGGCCGCCAGTGCCCAGGCTCAAACTATTCCGGATACGCTCAAGCGAAAGACTGACAGTACATCCAGGCCAATCAGTCCGCCAGATTCAGTCCCGAAAACGCCGCCGGCCCAACCAACACCAGTTAATGTCCCTCCAAACCCTCTTCCTGTAAAATCAGCAGCTCCTGCACCTACAGGTCAAAATAATCTAACCAAAACGCCCGCGTCAACCCGTTCAGATACTACTTCCACGGTATTGAAGGGCATTGTAAAAGATGAAAAAGGTATTCCTGTTCCAGGTGCTGTAGTGCAGGTAGTAGGTAAACCTATTAAAGTAAATACAGATCCAAACGGACGATTCTCCATTAATCTCCCAAATAAAAACAGTTCAATTCAGGTACTATTCGTCGGTTATGCAACCAGAACGTTAAAGCCAGGAAACCAACGCGAAATCTCCATCACTTTAGTACCATCCAATCAAAAGCTTGATGATGTAGTTATTACCGGCTATTCGAGTCAGCAAAAGAAGGATTTGACTGGCGCTGTTTCACAAATTAGATCGTCTGATATTGATAATATGCCGGTTGGAGGTGTTGATCAGGTACTTCAGGGTAAAGCTGCCGGTGTTTCGGTAACTCAGGGTACAGGTGCCCCGGGTGAAGGAATTGCAGTGAGGATCCGTGGAATTGGTACGATTAACAATAACAATCCACTTTATGTAATAGATGGTGTACCAAGCACATCAGGGATTAACCAGATCTCGCCAACTGATATAGAAAGCATCAGCATTTTGAAAGATGCATCATCTGCTTCCATCTATGGAGCAAGGGCATCAAATGGGGTAGTAGTGGTTACCACGAAAAAAGGCAGGTCCGGTAAATCACATCTCAGCGTTTCGCAATATACCGGCGTACAGGTTCACGGCGACCTGATCAAAATGGCCAATACCCCTCAATATGTCGCGGCGTTTAATGCGGCTGCAACTGCCGATGGCCGCGCAACCATTCCTACCTCTTTAGCAGCTGGCTTACCAGATGTTAACTGGCAAAAAGAGGTGCTGAAGCCCGCTTTAATTAACAATACCAACTTTTCTATCGATGGTGGCAACGAAACAGGGAACTACCTGGTAGCAGCCAATTATTATAAACAGGATGGTTTGATCAATAACAGTGCATATGATCGTTTCAACTTACGCACAGCAGTAAATAGTACCTTGTCTAAGGTATTTTCAACTGGATTAAACCTCAACCTCTCTTACGCTAAAACACAACAGGTTGGCGCTTCCGGCGATGGTTTTGGAAGTGGAAACCAGGGCGCAAGTGTAATGCGTTATGCACTTTTCCGTACGCCTGCTACCCCGGTTTTTAAACCAAATGGCGATTATGTAGACCTTCCGGAAAATTCTGCCTTTTTTGGCGATGGACTTAATCCGGTAGGATATGCCGATAACTTCGACAGAAACAACAATGCCTACAGTTTGCTGGGTAATGTTTTCGTGGAAGCGAAGATTTTAGAAGGCTTGAAGTTTCGCACCAGCCTCGGTGGAACATTGGTGATTTCTGATTTCAAACAGTTTTTCAAAATCTGGGGAGATCGGGCGCAAAATTCACCAGGTAGTTTGGCCCGTTCAAACGCAAACCAATTGGATTACAACTGGACCAATACGCTTACCTATAATTTAAAGTTAGGCGAAGACCATACGTTTAACTTCCTTGCCGGAACAGAAAACATTAAAAGCCGTACCAATGGCTTATCTGCTTCCAGATCAATTTTTCCTAATCAATCAGCAGGTTTTCAATATCTCGACAATGGAATAGGCGTACAACAGAATGGAGAAAATGAATCCCGCTGGGCACTTTTTTCACTGTTCGGACGTGCAGATTATCAATACGCAGATAAATACCTGGCAAGTTTCACCGTACGGAGAGACGGTTCTTCGCGATTAAATCCGGAGAACAGATACGGTAATTTTTATGCCGGATCAGTAGGCTGGAGATTGGATCAGGAAGAATTTTTAAAGAATGTTAAAAACCTTTCCATGCTGAAACTGCGTGCCAGTATCGGACAAACCGGTAATCAGGAAATCAGTAATTATGCCTATACTTCCCTGAACTCTTTTGTTGGTTTTTATCCATTCGGAGGAACGCCAGTAATCGGGAATTCACTTACCTCAAGAGGAAACAGCAACATTAACTGGGAAACCAGTACACAGACTAACTTTGGTTTAGATATTGGCTTTTTTGACAATAAACTTCAGTTAAATGCTGATTATTTTATTAGAGATAATGCCGACATTCTTTTTGCTAATCCATTGCCGCCAAGTGCCGGAGGAGGAGGGAGCCCATATGTGAATGCCGGAAAAGTTCGTAATCAGGGAATTGAACTTCAAGTTTCTTATCGTGATAAAATCTCTGACGACTGGAGTTTTGATGTATCCGGAAATCTGGCTACCTTAAAAAATAAAGTGATTTCACTAGCAGGTTCTCCTATCGTTGGCGGTAGAATTGACAATGAATATTATGCTACCCTAACTACTGTTGGACAGCCAATTGGTGCATTTTACCTGCTCCCAATGGAAGGCGTTTTTCAAAATAACCTCGATATTTTTACCCATGCTTACCAAGGAGCAGGAATTCAACCGGGTGATGTAAAATATAAAGATAGTAACGGTGATGGAATCATTGACGAAAATGATCGCCAGTTTGCAGGAAGCCCGATTCCAAAATTAACCTATGGATTTACCGGTAACCTTAAATTTAAACAGTTTGACCTGAGCGTATTCTTTCAGGGCGCCTATGGTAATAAATTGTATAACCAGGTGGCTACAGATATCGAAGGTTTTTATCGCGCCTTCAATGTTACTGAACGAATTGCAACAGGAAGCTGGTCTGGTGAAGGAACAACTAACCAATTTCCACGCCTTACCTGGAGTTCTGCCTCATCAACGAATAACAAAAGACCTTCTACAAGATTTCTGGAAGATGGTTCCTACCTGAGATTAAAAAATCTTCAGGTTGGTTATACCCTAAGTCCGAAAGTGCTATCTGCCTTGAAAATCGCTTCTATGCGTATTTATGCCAGTGGACAAAACCTACTCACTTTTACCAAATATACCGGCTTAGATCCTGAAATTTACACCAGTAGTAACGGTCAGGGCGATGGAGTAAGGGCAGTTGGAATTGACTGGGGTACTTATCCTTCGGCTAGAATCTATACACTTGGGCTTAATCTTAATTTCTAATCTAATGAAAAAACGATATATATTTTTCCTGGCAGCAAGCTTGTTTTGCATGGCGGGGTGCCAGAAATTTCTGGATCAGCCTGCTTTAGGCTACTATTCTGATACTGATTTATTCAGCAATGAGGCCACCGCTAAAACGGCGGTTAATGCGGCCTACATACCACTTACTTTTACAGATGCCGCTGCCAATCCACTTTGGGTACTGGGAGATGTAGCTTCCGATGATGCTGTTATCGGGGGCAATGCAGGCGAACAGGCAGATTATACTTCCATTGATTTGTTTAATGTTTTGCCTGGCAATGCTGCGGTTCAGTCATTGTGGAGTCGCTATTATGATGGTATTAACCGTTGCAATGTAGTTACTGATGGCCTTAATGCTGGAAATAACAGTGTTACAGAAGCGGCAAAAACGCAGATTCTGGCGCAGGCTAAATTTCTTCGCGCTTATTATTATTTCGTACTCACTAATTTTTACGGCAATATTCCGCTGCGTTTGAATGTAAGTACATTGGAAGATGCGGCAATGGCCGCCTCACCACAGGCGCAGGTATATGCGCAGATTGAAAAAGACCTGACAGAAGCTGCAGCCGGGCTTCCTTCGAAATGGGAATCCAATACCGACCAGGGGAGGGCAACAAAAGGTGCAGCATTGGCACTGCTGGCTAAGGCTTCACTTTTCCAGAATAAATTTCCCCAGGCCATTCAGTTCAGTGAGCAAGTTGAAGCATTGGGATATACCCTAACCGACAACTTTAGCGACAATTTCAGTGCTTCTGCAAAAAATAATAATGAAGCAATATTTTCTGTTTGGCACACACGTGGCGCACAGCCTTTGCAAGGCAACTCGCTGAATTACTGGTTTGCACCAAGGTCATTAAATGGGGCAGGTACCTTTTATCCAACACAAAGCCTGGTTGATAATTTTGAAGCGAATGATCCAAGACTTGACCTCACCTTAGCCAGAGCAGGTAAACCATACTTTGATAGTACTTTCGATCCCTCATGGTCTACCACAGGCTATCTTTCCAAAAAGCATGTACAGCCGATTAGTGAGGTTCCTACGACGACAAAGAATGACGGAAACCTTAATTATGAGGCCATTCGTTTTGCAGATGTGCTGTTAATTAAAGCTGAAGCGCTAAATGAATCAGGTCAATCTGCGGCAGCATTAACGCCATTAAACCGTGTTCGCGAGCGTGCACGTAAAAACTTTACAGGTACGCCTCCAACGGATTTACTGGCTGCCATAACGGTAACAAATCAGGCGCAGCTACGAGACCTTATTCGCCGGGAAAGACGCGCTGAACTGGCACTGGAATTTCAACGCTTCTTTGATGTGATCCGGTACGGACAAGCGTATGCTGAATCGGCAATTAAACCAGGTGCTCCAAATTTTAATTATACAAGTAACAGGTTCTTTCCAATTCCGCAAACTGAACGGAATGCTAACGGAAAACTTTAATGCGATATGAAAATGAATTTTAATAACAAACGAACCTATATATGTCTTTGTAGCCTTGTTTTAGGCACTTTGGCCATTTCTTCTTGTAAAGATGATGCCAACCTTCCTGATTATGCATCTAATAAAACTGGTTTGAGTCAGCTGGCAGATTCAGTAAACCGGGTGTATAGTGCAAGTGTAGAAGGAAATGACATCGGACAATATCCAAAGCAAGCACGAACAGAATTTAAGTCTGCAATTGATCTGGCAGCCACGGTAGCGGCAGGCGCTTTTACCCAGGAAGAGGTTAACAATTCATTGGCTAGCTTGCGCAGGGCGGCAACTGCTTTCAACGCAAGAAAAATTGAAGAAGTGGCTGCCACAAATCTGGTTGCCAAATGGCTTTTTAATGGAAATACACTGGATGCAACTGCCAACGGTCATAATGGAACGTTGATGTCGGGAATAATTGGTACACCAGCGAGTTATCGTGATGCTGGAACACTTCCAGTACCCACAACTGACCGCTTCGGAAGAGACGGAAATGCTTTTGCTTTCGATAATGGTGCTTATGTTGAGGTTCCATACAGCGAGGCTTTAAATCCTTCTATCATTAGTATCAGTCTATGGGTAAATGTAAAAGAGTCATCAGCAGATAATTACATGATCTCTCTGAATAAATGGAATGGTTTTAAGTTTCAGTTGCAAACTGATAACTTCCTTTTTATGACGTTGAAAACTTCATCAGCTACTTATGACAGGGATAGTAATCCTGGAAAAATGGCTGTTGGAAAATGGCATCATGCAGTGGTAACTGCCGGAAACGGTGCCATCACTTTCTACGTTGACGGGGTTCAAACCAGAACAGAAACTGCAACAGGATCAGCTTCTAAACTAACCACACCCGTTAACCTGGCTATTGGGCAAATTCTCCCGAAAGGCATTTTGAATTTCTCAGATCCCGAGAGTCCTTTTTATTTTTCAGGAGGATCTTATTTCCGGGGATCGCTGGATGACATCAGGTATTACAACAAAGCATTAAACGCTGATGAGGTGCTTCGAATTTACAATAATGAAAAACCTGATTAGTTAATGACGGACTTCTAGTAAATCCACCCTTAACTTTAACGTAAATTTTATTTTTTCTCTTAAAAAATAAAAAGCGCACACTGGATAGTTTAATCCAATGTGCGCTTTACTGTTTATAATTGAAGTTATACAATTACGATCTATCGATTCTATACAGCTTCCCGCCATCAGTAACTGCATAAAGAGCATTGTCGGTACCCTGTGTAATGTCTCTAAAACGTTGGCCTTCACTCGCCAAAAGCCTTTCTTCGCCAATCACACGGTTATCTTTTATAACCAAACGCGCAATATGTGTAGCACTTAATGAGCAAATAAAAAGATTGTTTTGCCATTCTGAAATGCGGTTTCCCGTGTAAAAAATCATTCCACTCGGCGAAATTACCGGATCCCAATAATAAGTTGGTTGCTCCAGTCCGTTTTGTTGCTGAATAGCTGATCCAATTGCTGCACCACTATATTCTATTCCGTAAGTAATGGTTGGCCATCCATAGTTCCGGCCGCCTTGCAACCTATTCAATTCATCTCCGCCACGCGGTCCGTGTTCGCTTTGCCAGATCTCACCTGTAACCGGATGCAGGGCGAGCCCTTGCGGATTTCTGTGGCCCATGCTATAAAGTTCAGGTAGCGCACCTGAGGCACTGAAGGTGGGGTTTCCGGTAGCTGGCTGTCCGTTGGTATTGATTCTAATAATTTTCCCTAAGCCAGCAGCCGCAGATTGTGCCAGTGGTCTCGTTGGAAGGTCTGAACGCTCACCGGTACTCACAATGAGGTTTCCAGTGCGATCAAACAGGATCCTGCCTCCATAGTGCAGCGTGCCACTATAGGCTGGGCCGGCGCGATAAATCAAGGTTGCATTTTCAATTGTAAGTTCGTTTTGTGCAAGTTTGCCTTTAGCTACTGACGTTTGAGTGCCGCCTGCTACGTTTTCTGAGAATACCCAATAAACCATTCTGTTACTTGCAAACTGCGGATCGATGCAGAGCCCCAGTAGCCCGCCTTGTCCATTCGAGTTTACTGCGGGTAAACCGGTGATTGGATTACTTAGCGTTCCGCTTGAGGTGGCAATGCGCATAGTGCCTGCCTTTTGTGTGATAAGTAATCTTCCATCTGGCAGTGCTGTAATTCCCCACGGTGCGGTCAGGGCTGAAGAAATGGCTGTACCTTTATAGGCAGCGCCGGTACTTACCGCCGTAATTCTGGTTTGACCAGCAAATGCAGGCGTGTAAGCGGTATTGGGTGGCGTTGTTTCTACGCCGGGACCACTAGGTTCGGTGGCTTCAGTTCCATCTTTTGAACAGGCCGTAGCCATTAGTACGAAGCCAGTGATGATGATCAGGTTAAGCTTTTTTTTCATGGTAGTGATTTTTATTTTCTGATTGTTACTAGCTAATTAACAGTTAAATACTGTTTTCGTTTTTGCTAATTGGTTACCCATCAGTTAACTGCTGCTACCATTCAATATAAAATAACTTAAATACACCTGTATGATTACTCTTTCAGGATATTAGCGCGTTTATTTACTTGCTTTTAGTTTTTTTGGATAAAGAATTTTAAACGCATTAAACACGGCCTGATGTGTAACCGTTGCATGGTCTTCATCAGGAAGGTAGTCAAAGGAAACACTTACATTTTTAGGTGCGCCACGTTTTATTTTATCTGCCAATAATTTTGCATCTTTTTCCATGATGTGATTTTTAGAGCCATCTATTGATCCTTCTTTACCCACGCCAATATATATCTTGGTAGGTTTGGAATAGCCAGCGCTAAGCACTTGTGGATGGGTAGAAAGCAGATAGCCGTCTCGCCACCATAAGCTTGGACTGATAATGATATACTGATTAAACAACTGTGGTTTAGTAAATAAAATTTCTGTTGCCAATAAGCCGCCCAACGACTGACCAATGAGGGTATTATTGCGGTTGGTACTAAACTTTTTATCAATATAGGGCTGAAGTTCATTCTCAATAAAAGATATAAATGATGCAGAGCCGCCATTTTTAGGAATTATTTTCTCATCTGCTTTCCTTGTACTTTTTGAAGTGAAATTAAATTTGCGATTGGTATTGGCAATCCCCACCACAATAGATTTTGGCATTCGATCTACCCAGGGAAAAGTGTTGAACTGTACAATGCCGGCAACGTGAATGAAGTCTTCATCTGCAGAGCCATCCAACAGGTAAACTACCGGGTATGTTGCGGTACTGTCGTAGCCTTCTGGCAGATAAATGTTTAAAATCCTGTCTTCTGCTAAGACCTTTGAATGGAGTAGCTCCGTTTTACCTAAAATAAAGTTTGCTTCATCTTTATTTTGCGCATTTGCATAGTTGCCGAAAATAGTTAATAACAACAGGGTAGATAAAAATTTCATAGTGCTTTTGCTTCCTGCAAATATAATATTATCAGTATTAATATGTTTGAAAGTTATCCTGGACGTAGCAGAGCAGGATTCTTATCCATTAAGCCTTATTATCAATGCGTTTCAAAATGTTCTTCAGGTTTAAATAAATAGGTAAAACATAAGTGGCTATTTGATGTTGTAAAGTTTTTAAGGGTAATTATGAAACTAGCATACTTTTTAACGTTTTTAGGTGCTTTTGCCTGCGCATCTCTTCAGGCTCAGGAAAAAAAGCAAAAATATAATCTTTTTCATCCCGTGCCAAAAGCGGCAATGAGGGAAATGGAAACCGATCGCCCCGATATTACGGAAACACCAATTACAGTAGATGCAGGGCATCTACAATATGAAAGTGATTTATTCCGGCTGGAAAGAGAACCGTTAGCATCGTCTGCTAAAAATGTTTATTTGTTTAATCAGGCTTATCTGAAAGTGGGTTTAACAAACTCAACAGATTTACAAGTGGTAATCCAGAGTTTCAACTATTCACGAGAGAAATTTTATGAGGATGGAAGCATAGAACATTCACATGGTTTTGGTGATCTAGGACTTAGAATTAAGCAAAATTTAGTTGGAAACGATAAGGGTAATTTTTCGCTAGCCGTTTTACCCTATATAAAGTTTCCTACCTCTAAATTAGAAAAAGAGCAGCGTTATGAAGGCGGACTGCTCGTACCGATGTCGTTAAAGTTACCGAACGAATGGAAGATAGGGATGCAGTTGGAAGCTGAGCGCCTGCAAGATGATGAGGGGAATGGTTTACATACTCAACTGCTGGAATCATTAACCGTTAGCCATAAAATTGCAGGGAAATTAGATGGTCTCGCAGAAACGTATTATACGTACGATGTTAAGCATCACCATTGGAGTAATTACCTTAATGCAGCCTTACAACTCGAAGTGGCTAAAGATGTGAAACTAGATGCTGGTTTAAATTATGGAATTCAGCATGATGCAATGAAGAGTTACTTTATGGGCTTATCTTTTAGGCTCTAAAAGAAATTTCCAGTATTATACTAACCCATTGGGGATCTTCAAATTTTTAAGACCTGTTTGGGACTCCTGAGACTTACTTTTTGGCTGTTTTAATTCCAAATTTATACTTCGATCAAAGCTAATAACCACTGCTTTCTATTGGAAAAGCAGTGGGGTAAATTGCACCAGATAATCACGCCAGTTAGACCAGGTATGGCCGCCCTCGCTTTCCACATAGGTATATTTGGCGCCAAATTGATCCAATCTTTTTCGGTAATCTGCTACCGGTTGATAGAGGAAATCAGTCTTTCCGATGCCAATCCAATACAGTTTTAATTCGTTTTTAAATTGACTTCTTAAGGTGGCATCGACATTTTCATAAACAGGTGATGAAGTTTTGCCCAGCGGCATGATGGCCGGAGAAAACAAACCTACATAACCAAACGTTTTAGGATAAAATCTGGAAGTGTGCAAGGAGTGGAAACCGCCCATTGATAAACCTGCGATTGCCCGCTGCCCACTGTTCGCATTTACCCGGTAATTACTTTCCACAAATTTAATGATGTCAGGAAAAGTTTCTTCCATTTTCCCATCCATTGTATTTGCCAGCTGCATGGTCGGCTTGTATAAACCTTTAGCATCTTCTCCAGGCGCTGCCTGTTGCGCTACATTGCCATTTGGCATTACCACAATCATTTTTTTTACTTTACCCTGGGCAATTAAATTATCTAATATCTGCGCTGTCCTTCCTAATGCAGCCCAGGCTTCTTCATCACCTCCCATACCATGTAACAGATATAGAACAGGATATTTTACTTTGCTTAGCTCATAACCAGGCGGAGTGTAAATTGTCATTCTTCTTTCTTTGCCATTACCGGGAGAAGGATACCACCTCTTGGCCACTGTTCCATGCGGCACATCACCTACAAGGTAATTATCTGCCTTTCCACCACCCACAATAACCACGTTAACAACAGCGGCTACGTCTCTGATCTGGTAAACGTTATTCGCATCTCTGGTTTTTAAACCGTCTACTATAAAAGAATAGCTATACAATTCAGACTTAAGCGGCACTGTGGTGTAAGTCCAAACCCCATCGGCTTGTTTTGTCATGTTAGCAATGCCAGGTGCACTTAACAGATCTCCTTGTACTTCTACTTTAGAAGCATTTGGAGCCAGTAACCTAAAGGTTACACTTTTATCCGAATTGATCTCAGGAGAAGTGATCTCTTTTTTTGCATTAAAATTTAAATTCTCCTGCGTGTAGCCGCTTACAGAAGTAAGCATGAGTAGTCCAAATATTAGTTTTCTTAGCATTGGGTAATGTTTTTTGGTTTTCAGGGTATCTGCAGGCGCTGTTATAAGTTAAGCCAGGGAAGACAATATACGAATTTTGGTGACCGTTTTTTTGGTCCGATTAACTATAATGATAAACCGTAGAGCGATGCATCAGGTTTCAACTCTTTCAGTAGATTTTTAAAACCTTCAGATAACGAAATACCAGCGACGGTCAACATCATGGCATTGGCAGTTACGGGATACGGAAAGCCGTAAACCATTTAAATAGGCATTGAATAGCTTTGTTAGCTAATAGATAAAAAAAGAAAATTATGGAATCAATTAAACCCGGGCCGAAGCCTAAAAAGGATAATGGGCAAGATGACAAAAGACAACGCGTTTTGCCGGAAACGAAGCCAAAACATCCTGATTTAAAGCCACACATTCACAAACCTAAAGATTAAGGTAATTTGCATGAGGCATTTGCCTCATGCTGTTTATAGCTTGGATATTATTTTAAGCTAATAACGTTTATGCAAAAGAAGACGCGTCAAGCTATTAACTTAAGGTCTTTAGAATTAGTAACCATAACGACACAAGTCAAACAAAAGCTTCAACCTAATTAAAGTGATAAAGGAATACAACGTTCCCTGTATATGCAGGTTTAGTTTGCCCTTTAATATCCAGAATAGCCTGAATCATTACTTTGGTGATGCCTCTTAAATCGCAAATCTCAATCAATTTAGCACGCAATTGTACTTCATCGTTTACCAAAACCGCACGGTTAAACTTGAAGCTTTCGATGCCATAATTTACTTCCATTTTAACGTTTTGTATATCAGCAATCTGTTTCCAGAGATAGGGGATAAGGGATAAAGTTAAATAGCCATGGGCAATTGTAGAGCCAAACGGACCCTCTACTTTTGCTTTTTCTTCTTCCGTGTGGATCCATTGTGCATCTAGGGTAGCATCTGCAAACCTGTTTATTTGCTCCTGATCAATCTTATGCCATTGAGATGCTCCAATTTCTTTACCCAAATAGGCTTTATATTCCTCAAAACTTTTTACGATAACCATAAATTTTAATGCTTTTGACGTCGCCAAATTAAGTAATATTCAACAGATTCAAATTTACTTTATTAAAAAATATATCGAATAAGAACTACTAACTACTGCAATCTCAATTACAATCGTATTCAGCCCGTAGTAAGTAATTGTAAATCAATTATTTTACAAGTTATGAATAGCTTTTTCTAAATATCAAGGATGATCTTGGTCAGCTAGTTGCTCGTTATATACGTTAACCCTTCTAATGCTCCGATAACCAATATAAAGTAACGGTAAGAGCAGACAATGCAAATTATCGATTGGACATTGGATTACATGATAAGAAACTGTTATGCCGTGTGGATGAACCGTTTGGCCAGGCCCATCATAGTTGAAGTTTGTGGTAAAGCCGCAATTTTGGATGATGACATATGGATTGTTATTCGTCACCGCTGCATAAGTTATTCTGCTGTTCAAAGGGTAGCATCCAGGTGCTGTCTTGTTTTGAACTTAAAAGTTTTTCAATTCGTTTGCCATTAACCATCTATAATAGATTACGAATGATTGCTAAATTCAAAAGAAGTTGATTTGTCCACCTTTTTGCCTGTTGGGTAGCATAATTGTGTAGTTTTCATCTTTAGATTTGTGAATCTGCTGATATTAAAATATGCATTATTCTTCAGGAAGAAGCTCCCACCTAATTTTCCAGATTAAGTGGGAAATTCTCCATGTTGTTAACTAAGCATTTTTCTTGAATTCTTTAGAAGCAAGCAGTGCAATTTTCAGTGCTTCAACGGCATTTTCTATCGTAATGGTAAGCTGATGGTCTTTATTTTCTATCTTATGAATCATATCCGATAAAATGTTTTGTACGCATTTTCCATACACCTCACCTTTGGTTTGTTCAATTTCAAAGCTGCCAGAAACCAATTCATCAACCTCGTAGCCGATACCGCCGGCATAGGTTAATAGACGCTCTTCAATAATTGAAGCATCAGAATCACCCCAGCCTTCAGGCCGAGAAACATCTTTAAAGTTTTCTAAGGTATCTTCCGAAGTAATTTTCCATCCAGGAATAACGTTTAGCTTTTCTTTGGTCTTTGAATTTACCATTGCTTTCACGGTACCCTTCATTGGCATCCAGCCTTCAATTTCCACCCTTGCCAGATCATACGCCAGGTAAATGGTAGTTTGCTCGAATAAACCAGGGCCAGAGAAGGCATGATAATAGCTGGCAATTAAGCCTTCATCATAGCTCACCATAGCCGATACACGATCTCTTTGTAGCTCATTTCGTTGAGTTGAACATCCAAAAACCTCCTTGTACTGCTGCCTGCCAAGTGCGTTAATAATGTCAAAAAAGTGCACGCCGTGTTCTACAAAAATTCCCCCAGACATGTCTTCATTCCAGAACCAATGTTCAGGTGGCAAGGCTTCATCCTGGGCATAATTATTAACCACTGCATGTCTTAGTTTGCCAAACGCACCGCTCTCGCCGAGTTGCATAAGATTCTGAATAATGGGATTATAGCGGATCATGTGATTAACCGTAATTACCATCCCCGTTTCCTGCTGCGTATCCAAAATTTGCTGCGCACTTTCTTCAGTAATCGCTACTGGTTTCTCCAGAAGTACATGTTTGCCTGCTTTCATTGCTGCACAAGCCATTACGGCATGGAGACCGGGCGGTGTAACAATGCTTACAATGTCTATTTCTGCTTCATTTATTAAGTCTTTCCAATCTTTGTAAACTTTGCAATGGTCATCACCCTGGAAGTTTTTACCGGAATCGGCAATGGCAATAACCTCTACATTTTCTAGTTTACCCAGCCAATAATGAAGAAATCTGCCAAATCCTCCATAGCCAATTATTCCTACTTTGTATTTTTTCATGTTTGTATCGTGTTGATTTTCTCTTTGCGCCAGTTTAAGCGGTGGTGCTGTTTAACACTATAACAGGATGAAAAATGGATAGTTTTGACTAAAAAGAAATGAGGTATTTTCTTTAATGAACTTTAAGGCCTTTCACCAGCACGATAGTATAGATTATCTGGTTTTTTTTAAAATTGGTTTTAATACTTCCAGTTTTCCGTCAATTTGTTCAGTGTATGGCAGGTCTAAGATCTTAGAAATTAAGGGATAGACGTTCACGTTTTCAAAAGATGGAATTTTGATACCTTGTTTAAAAGCAGGTCCCCAGGCGAAGAATGAAGCATGCATATCTTTCACCACTGCAGGATCAAAGCCATGATGACCAATACCTGGTTTACGGTTTGAAAATACCCTTGGCCATTTCGGCATCAGTAAAATATCACCAATCCTTTGCATTTTGTCATCAGTACTATTGTAATGTAAATGTGCGGGCATATCACGTTTCAGGTAAGTGGTGAAACCATCTTCGTTCTTTTTTAACTCACTATACAACGGCAGGATATCTGCTTTGTTCTTTGCGTGGATATCCATGAGCGTACCGGATGCGGCAATGATATATTTTGCAGTATCTATTTCCTTTGGGGTAGGAATCGGGTTATCGCGGTCTACTGCAGTCATCCCATGATCTGAAACAAAAATATAATTAACTGGTAGTCCGAGAGGCTTAAGGGCCTCAGTTAGCTGAAAAATTGTAGAATCAACCATTTTTACTGCCGCTTCGGTTTCGCCAGACTCTGGTCCGAAAGAATGACTGGCGTGGTCGGGTTCTGAAAGATAAAAGGTAATTAAATGCGGCCTTTTGGCTTCTGGCAGGCTAAGCCAATCTTTGACAACCTGGATTCTTTTCGCAACGCTAATGGTTTCTGTATAATCGTAATAGTATGTTGGGCGATAACCTTTAATTTCGGCTTCTGATCCGACCCAAAACATGCTTGCCGAAATCATTTTATGTCTTTCCGCCAATGACCAGATTGGTATACCGCCATACCATTTGCCATCTTTAACCTTCGCCTTGCTGCTCATGGAATAGCGCTCATTGAAATTTTCATCCAGAAAGCTATTATTTACCAAGCCATGATGCGACGGATAAAGTCCTGTGGCAAGAGTATAATGGTTTGGGAACGTAAGCGAAGGATAAGAAGGAATCATGGATTCAGCCTGCACGCCTTTAGCACTCAATTTCAAAATGTTTGATGCCTGGTATTTTTTTGCATAATCAAAACGGAATCCATCAGCAGAAATCAAGATTACATATGGTTTCCTCAATTGTTCCGGTGCATTTTCTCTGCCGGGAACAATGTGTTGTAAGCTATCAGTTTGTGCCTGGATCGGGGAGAGGTAAAGAAAAAAAAGTGCTGCTAAAAGAATTCGTCTCATGATCAAATGTTGTTGTTTTGATTTCCCCGGTTTTACCTTTCGTTTTAACCCGGAAAAATTACGCGAAGATAGTCATCGCCTAGAATCCTGATAAGCTATTCACCATTTTTTTATCTACGCTGAAGAAATTATACAAATCTATGGCCAACGGGAGATTTAAAACCAGATCAACGCTCGTTTAAAATAAATTATACTAATTCTATAGAATTTATATATATTTGACAACGCAGACAATATTCTGCTATACTTATCCAGAAAGACTGAGGGAATGGGCCCGATGATGTCTTAGCAACCTGTTGCCAAATAAGGTGCTAAATCCTTCCTTTTGATAAGGAGAGATAAGAGAGATTTTCCTTTGGAAATTCTGAATAAGGTGATGTTATTCCCGGAAAATTAAAATTTTATGAACACGAAACTTACCTCTTTTATGCAATCCATCAATACTTTTAAATCGCTGCGCAGTTTCGGCAGATTGTGCTCAATGCATTGTCGAATGCAACATCAATAACTCCAAACCAAAACTCCAAACCAAACCTCCTTTTTAATTCAGCAGGTGATGTGTAAACATTACAACTGAATAATTATGTCTATTACCTAAACCAGATTTTAAAATAAAAAAAAAATTACTTCAACTTTTTTTACTGTTTTTTTTGCTTTCTACAGCGGTTTTTGCCCAGGATCGGGTGATTAACGGTGTAGTGAGAGATGCGCAATCAGGCGAAACATTGCCCGGTGTAGTAATTAAAAGCAGTCAAAGCGCACGGACGGCTGCAAGCAATTCAGAGGGTCAGTTTACCATCAGCGTTACCCCAGCAGATAAGCTATTGATCTTTAGTTTTGTGGGGTATCAAACCTTTGAGAAACCAGTAAATTCCACTTTTAAAGATACCAGGTTAACCCCTACAAATATCAATTTGCAAGATGTGTTAGTGGTGGGTTACGGTACACAAAGCAGAAAAGAATTTACGGGTTCTGCCTCGCGAATTACTGCAGAGGCAGTAAAGGATATTCCGGTGCAAAGTTTTGAGCAGGGCTTAATCGGAAAAGCATCAGGGGTAAATGTATCAAACCCAAGTGGCGTACTAAATGATCCTCCTGTGATCCGCATTCGAGGTGTAAATTCCATTTCACTGAGTTCATCTCCATTGGTGGTGGTAGATGGAATTCCGGTAAACACAGGGGACGTTTCTTCTAGTAACTCGGTGGCAAATAATCCCCTTTCAGATATCAATCCCGCAGATATCGAATCTGTAGATGTACTTAAAGATGCAGCATCAACTTCCATTTATGGTTCAAGGGCAGCCGGTGGGGTAATTTTAATCACCACTAAAAAAGGTAAAGCTGGTCAGGCCAAAGTTTCATACGATGCCTGGGCAGGCATTACGCAGGTTGTTCGGTTACCAGAACTGCTGAATAGCGATCAATACATTGCCATCAAAAATGAGGCTGTGCTAAACAGTAAGGTATTAAGTGGGAATCAAAATAATAACAGTATTGCATCTGCACTTTTCTTTCCCGCTCAAAATGCAGATGGTTCAAATGTAGATACCCGTTGGTACGATCAGGTTTACCGGAATGCAGTTTCTCACAATCATAACATCAGCATCGCAGGAGGGAACGAGCGGACCAAATATTATTTTTCTTCAAACTACTCCAATCAGCAGGGTATCGTAAAAGACAATTCATTCATCAGAAAAGGCATTCGTTTTAACATTGATCATGAGGTAACAAGGTGGTTTAAACTGGGCGCTAATCTATCTTATAACAATACCTATAACAAGTCTCAGAATACCGGATCGTTAAACAGCAGTGGTTTATTGCTAATTGGTGCGGGCAGACTGGCCTTTGCGCTTCCCCCAAATGTTGCCGCCAATAATCCAGACGGCTCCTATAACCTGAGTGCTACAGGTACTGTTGGCCCCGGCAATAATTTATTCACCAATACGCTTTGGCATCCGGGAGCTTTATTCGAAAACAGCAATTATAATACGACAAACGATCATATCATCGGAAACCTCCATGCAACGATCAAACTTACAGACGGACTTAAATTTGAAAGTAATTATGCACTGGATCGTTTAAAATCTGAAAACAAAATTTATTTAAGCCCGAATATTGGATCTTCTGCATTTGCCACAGGTGGTTCGGCAACCAATATCTCTGCCTTAAGAGATAACTATAATTTCACCAATACTTTAAATTATGATCGGCATTTTGGGCACCATCATGTTTCTGCACTGGCAGGATATGATGTTCAACGTTATGATGCGGATGCATGGGGAGCCAACCAAACCAATACTTCAGATCCCTTCTTTGAAAACTTTCAAGGTACCTGGGGCAATATCAGGTCGACAGGAAACGAACTTTCTGAAAGGCTTTTTCTTTCGTCTTTCTTCAGGCTTTCTTACGATTATGCTGATAAATATTTCTTAACCATTAATTTCAGAAAAGACGGAAATTCTGCTTTAGGCAATGGCAGTAAATATGGAAACTTTGGCGGGGTTTCGGCTGGTTGGGCATTAAGTGAAGAATCTTTTTATAAAGGATCATCTTTGAGCGAGGTGCTCAACTCGGTGAAGCTAAAAGGCAGCTGGGGTAAAGTGGGGAATGGAAACCTTTCTTCTGCTTACGCCTCTTTAAACCTGTATAGTTCTTCTATTTACGGTTCTGCAGCAACCTGGGCGCCTGCACAAGCCGGAAACCAGGATTTAGGTTGGGAAACCAGTGAACAAACTAATATTGGAATCGAGGCTGTTTTATTTAAAGATCGTATTCAGTTTACTGCAGATTATTTCAATAATGACGTTGACGGACTGATTTTAAGCAGTCCGCAGTCTCCATCTAAAGGGCTTCCGGGCGATAGAATCTTAACCAATGTTGGTGCCATGTACAATAGGGGAATTGAACTGGGATTGAATGCTTCAGTAATTCGCACAGCTAATTTTCAATGGAAAGCAGGCTTTAATTATACCCATGTTAAAAATAAAGTAACGGCTTTGGCAGATGGCAATAGTGATATCATCGGCTATACCCAAACCACTACCGAAGCCAATAACATTACCCGGGTGGGCTACTCTGTCGGAAGTTTATATGGAGCAGTAAGTGCCGGTGTAAATCCAGATAACGGTCGCAGAATCTTCATCAACAGAAATGGAGAGAAGGTTCAATACAGTGCTGCGGTAGCATCCGGACAAAGCAATTGGACTTACCTCGACGGTACAAATGCAGCGGCGATTACGGTTGCCGATTATCAGATTCTTGGGAATGCTTTGCCGGTTTGGTACGGTGGATTATCCAACAGTTTCCAGTACAAAAATTTCGATTTGAATTTTAATTTAACTTATTCTGGAGGCAATAAATTGCTTAACGGAACGAGGGGAACTTTACTGGACCAGCGTTTTTACAACAATTCTACAGCAGTATTAAACCGATGGACCACACCCGGACAGGTGACCAACATACCTCGGGTAGTTTATAATGATGTTATATCTAACGGAAGTAGTGGTTTTTCTATTTCTGAAAATGCAGAGAAAGCCGATTTTTTAAGACTTCAGCAATTGGTGATCGGCTATTCATTGCCTAAAACCTTACTGTCTAAACTCGACGTTTCCAGCTTAAGGATTTACGCGCAAGCCACCAATCTTTTTTTAATTACAGGTTACACCGGTTCAGATCCTGAAACATCATCCAACGGAAGTTCAACAACCTCTATGGGGATTGAAAAAAATTCTGTAGGGCAAGGCCGAACCTTCACGCTTGGTCTTAATTTAAGCTTTTAGTTAAAATATAATAGTCATGAAAATACAATTCAACATAAAAATAAAATCAGTTCTGACCTTAATCTTTTTGTTTGTGATAGCGTCATTCAGCGCCTGCGAAAAAAGCGACGATCTAAAAATTGATCCTCAAACCACCATCTCTGATGCCGATATATTCAAATCGCCAGCGCGGATTGAGGGCCTTGTTAACGGAATTTATAAGGCACTAAAGGGAGCCAGCTTATATGGCGGACGGATTTTGCTTTATCAGGATGCTAGGGGTGAAGATTTTATCAATATCACCGCTAACAATTACACCGCTTATGAAAGCTGGAATAATTCTTACAGTTCAGGATCTAACGATATCAACAACCTTTGGAGCCAGGCTTATACCACCATTAATAATGCGAATTTGGTGATTGATGGACTTATCGCAAATCCAGGCGTAGTGACTACGCAGAAAGCCAAAGAATATACAGGCGAAGCAAAGTTGTTGAGGGCGCTTGCTTATTACACATTGGTAGTGAGTTTCGGACAGCCGTATAATAAGGATGCGGGTGCATCGAAAGGTGTTCCGTTACGCCTGGCTGCCGAAAACGGACCTGCTAACAATAACTTGCCAAGAAGTACCGTAGCGGAGGTTTATGCCCAAATTGTTAAAGATTTAGATGATGCCGAAGCCGCTCTTCCACAAAGTTATGCCAGTAATGAATTGAACACTACAAGGGCTCATATCAGTACAGCTATTGCTTTAAAAACACGCGTGTATTTGTCTATGAACCAATGGGGTAAGGTTGTTGAAGAGGCGGTGAAACTGGTTCCGCAAACACAAGCGCCTTTCAGTACCACCGCTTCGAGTGTTAAGCATGCTTTACAACCCAATATTGCAGCAATTTTTGCATCTGATTATACCACAGTTGAATCTATTTTTAGCATGCCGATGAGCAATCTGGATAACCAGACCGGCCAATCGTCCATTGCTTACATCTTTAACACCAATTCAGAATACTATGTCAATCCTGTGGGTATACTGGGCGATCCGGAATGGCCGGTAACCGATGCCAGGAGAAGCTTTTTACGCCTGACTGGTGGTAAACAATTTTTCAGGAAGTATGCAAAGCCATCGCCTTTTTTAGATTATATTCCGGTAATCAGATATGCCGAAGTATTGCTGAATTATGGAGAAGCTGCTGCGAGGAATGGTAATCTGGCGCTGGCTCAAAACTTACTAAAGGCCGTCCATCAGCGTGCTGATGCAACTTATATTTTTCCAGCAGCCTCGCTGGCTTCGCAACAAGCATTAATAGAAACCATTTGGAAGGAGCGTAGAATTGAACTAATGGGAGAAGGATTTCGCGGAACAGATTTGCTTCGGAATCTTCAGCCATTACCTGCAAAAGGAGACAGTAACTTACAAACTCCTGCCGTTTCCATTAATGCTGATAATTATATTTTTCCACCAGGCAATACAGAATTGGCAACCAATAAAACCTATTAATTATATTTCTTATGAAAAAGATTATCCTATCCATGATCAGCTTGCTTTGCATTAACTATGCAATGGCACAAGAGAAAAAATTCGAAGATCCGAAGAGCGACAGCCGTGGTTACCTGGTTAAAGTTGGCGATCAGGCACCCGATGATTATGAATTAGTGCTTCATGATGGTACTAAAACCAATCTCAAATCCCTCCGAGGAAAAATTGTGGTTTTACAATTTACAGCTTCCTGGTGTAAAGTTTGCCGTGAAGAAATGCCATATCTGGAAAAGGACCTTTGGCAGGCTTACAAAGATAAAAATGTGGTTTTAATTGGTGTAGACCGCGATGAACCTTTGGAAAAAATACAAAAATTTCATTTCGACATAAACATCAGCTACCCACTTGCTTTAGACCCGGGTGCTCAGATTTTTTACCGTTTTGCAGATAAAAAAGCAGGAGTAACCCGAAATGTAATCATTGATCCACAAGGAAAAATCAGGTACTTAACCAGGCTTTACGACAAAGCAGAATTTAGTGCGATGATTAGTGCAATAGATAAATTAACGAAAGAAGAATCAAATCATGAATAAAACATTAAAAAAGTTAGCCGTTTTCAGTCTGCTAAACCTGGCGATTGGTCATGCATTTGCGCAATCGGTTGATAGTGTAAAACTTAGCGGTGTTGATGTAAACAGGCGCTCAGGGAAAGTGTATTTGCAGAAGTTTGAGAATAAAAACTTCATCACCATAGATTCTGCAGTCCTAGATGCAGGGAAGTTCCAGTTTAAATCTAAAATTGAGCTGCCTGAACTTTATGGTTTAAGCAGCGATCTTTCACAAACGCCATTTTATATCTTTCTTGATCATGGAAATATAGAAGCGCAATTAGATTCCGCAAAAAATTATAGTCAGACAGTAGTAAAAGGAGCTATACTTCAGGATGAATTTCAGGCTTTTAAAAAGTTGCAGGAAGTGGATATTTCCAGTTACATCAAAAGCCATCCCACATCTTTAGTTACGGCATATATTCTTTATCGAAATTATGCCTACAGACTTACACCAGAACAAATCAGGGAGAATATTGCATTGCTTTCGCCGCAGGTGCAGCAATCTACTTATGTAAAAGAACTGCATGAACTAATTAAAGTTTGGGATGCGGTAGCTGTTGGAAAGAAAGCACCGGATTTTGAAGTGAATGATCAGAATGGAAAGCTCGTAAAGCTTTCAGATCATTATAGTAAATATACACTAATTGATTTTTGGGCTGCCTGGTGTGTGCCTTGTAGAAAAGAAAATCCGAATGTTGTTGCCGCTTATGAAAAGTTTAAAGACAAAGGCTTTGCCGTTTTTGGGGTTTCGTTGGATAAAAACAAAGCTTCCTGGTTAAAGGGAATTAAGGATGATGGATTGAACTGGCTGCAGGTTTCAGAACTTAGCTATTGGAATAGTACAGTAGCCAAGCAATATGGCGTGCGCGCAATCCCAGCCAATTTTTTAATTGATGAAAATGGTATTATTGTAGGGAAGAATTTGCGTGGAGCGGCACTTCATCAAAAATTAACTGAACTACTTCATAACTAATGCTTTATTCGAATGTACATCAACAAATTTTATAAGCTAGAATACGTGGTTTTTTGCCTGGTCATTTGTGCGGGTGGTTTTTACAGTGAGTTGCAGGCACAAACCCCAAAAGCTTTTAAAGGGCAGGGCGAGATTCAGAAAGTCTCTACAATAAGCAAGCCCGTTAACTATCAAAAACGAGCAGTAGTTGTATTAGAAGATGGTGTTACTTTTGATAACCGCTTTGCGGGCGCGGCGTTACACGGGGTGCGCAAAGTTGCTGAAAGTAGCTATGAGGTGACTATTCTTCCAGAAAACACACCCATTAATCAAAGCCCGTGGTATGCATTTAAGGTGAGGGCTAACGCCGAAAAAACGATTACGATCAGTTTAAAATATCCTGAAAAAATCAGAAATAGATATACTCCAAAAATCAGTAATGATGGGAAAACCTGGTCTGTTATTGACTCAACTGAGGTTTTAACGAATGTTGCAGATTCTGCTAAATATAGTTTTAAACTGAAGATTTCGCCTCAACCAGTTTGGGTAGCCGCGCAGGAGCTTTTTACCAGTACGGATAGCGATAATTGGCTAAAAACGTTCAAGGCGGGAAAAATTACGACAATTGGAAAAAGTACATTAGGCCGTGATATTGAAGTCATGAAGATCGGTAACCTGAAGAGCAGGAACCGCATTCTTATCTTTGGTCGTCAGCATCCGCCAGAGGTAACCGGACAACTGGCCATGAATGCTTTTGTGGAAGCGATGATGAAAAAAGGGACATTATCAAAGTCATTTTTAGATTCTTGTGCGGTTTACGTGGTTCCGATACTGAATCCTGATGGAGTGGATGAAGGTTTTTGGCGCCACAATGCTGGCGGAATTGATCTGAACCGCGACTGGAATGATTTCAATCAGGCTGAATCGAAGGCACTTCGTGATTTTTTGAAAACAGAACTCGATCTCAACAAAAAGCGCCTGTTGTTCGCAATTGATTTCCATGCTACTCATGATGATATTTACTACACAGTAGATCCGCAATTGAAAGGAATCTATCCGGGCTTGGTGGATAACTGGCTGGCGCAAACAAAAGAAAAAATTCCGGGATATATCCTCAATGTAAAACCGCTTTATAAAGGTGGCGAAACTTATACCGCATTTAGTTATCTTTCAAAAACTTACGGAGCAGAATCATTGGTTTATGAAATCGGAGACCAAACCTCAAGAGCTTTCATCAAATCAAAAGGTGAAATCTCTGCGCAACTTTTGATGGAACTATTATTAAAACGTTTAAAAGTAAATTAATGAAATCTAGCTTATTCCTCCTCATTGCCTCTTCGCTGCTCACTTTTAACGCCCTTGGGCAAAAGAAAACAACGCCCATTCTGGTTACTGATTTACTTAAAATTAAGAAGGCTGGCAGCGTACAAATTAATCCGAATGGCAATAGCGTGGTTTTTACCGTAAATAGCATTTTACCAGATCCTAAAAGTAAGGATGATTATATCTACCAAACTCAAATATGGAGTTTTGATAGTAAGGGTAAGACGGCTGCAGTGCCAATAACACATGGAAAGGAGAGTGCAAGCCAGCCGCTTTTTAGTCCTGATGGTCGAAACATTTTGTTTACCAAAAATGTGAAAGGGAAGAGTCAGCTTTTTTTAATCAAAGTAGGAGACACCGCTACCACCCAATTGACTGATTTTAGATATGGCGCTTCCAGTGCGGTATGGAGCCCGGATGGCAAGCAAATTGCTTTTACCGCATCCATTCCTTTGCTAGCGTATATTCAGGATGATTCGCTGAATCCTAAACACCTTTTACCCAACTGGCCGGATGAAAAACCTGGTATCAGCGGAAATGCAGATCTAAAAATCAACAACGAAAAGGCCGATCCAGACGGAAATCCCGACGCCATTCGTGCCTATTTAAGTAAGAATGAACTTGATAAAAAGGCCAAAGTTTTTAGTAAGGTTCAATATCAAACGGAAACAGCAACCACCAGCGAAATCTTGCTTTCGCATGTTTTTATCGTGGAATTAAATAATCCGAAACAGATAAGAGCAGTAACGAGTGGATTTAATTCATTTGCTAAACCGGTTTTTACAGATAGCAAGAAACTTCTGCTAAACGGTAAAATTGATGATAGCAAACACCCAGATGACTTATTGGACGGTCAGATTTATGCCATCAACACTGATGGATCTGGTTTAAAACTGTTATTGGGAGAGAAAGATAAATCTTTTTCTATAGCAGCGGTTTCAAACGATGGCCATTATTTAGCTTATCAAACCAACATTCCTGGTACGGTAAATGTGCCACTACTTTGGATTCGGAACCTTAAGCTTCCAGAAAAGCAAGATGTAAAAGTAAATGTTGACAGAAATACCAGCGGAGAAGTTTTTAACGGTAAAGACAATAAGCTCTATTTTACCGCAGCGGCCAACGGCGGTTTCGTATTATATCGCGTAGCTACAGACGGCACAAAACTGGAAAAACTATCTTCCAGTGATAAGGGAATTACTGATTTTGATATCAAAGGTGATCAACTTGTTTATGCAGAAACGGCTGTAGCCAATCCATCTGAGATCTATCAGGCCAATCAAATGGCTAAAAATCCGGTAAGAAGATCAGCACTTAATGTAGACTGGCTTCAGGATAAAATAATTAGTTTCCCGGAGAAGTACACCTACAAAAACGAATTGGGGTTAGCTGTTGAATATTGGGTAGTGAAACCAATTAATTTTGATGCCACCAAGAAATATCCTTTATTACTGGAAATGCACGGCGGTCCGGCTTCGATGTGGGGCCCTGGCGACATATCAATGTGGCATGAATATCAATATTTTGCAGCAAAGGGTTATGGTATTGTGTATGGTAATCCCCGTGGTTCATCAGGATATGGCGATCGTTTCCTGAAATCAAATGTAAATGATTGGGGTCCGGGCCCCTCAAAAGATGTGTTGAGTTACCTGGATCAGACTGTGCATTTGGGTTGGGCAGATACCACAAAACTGTTAATTAGCGGAGGCTCTTATGCCGGCTACCTAACCGCTTGGATTATTTCGCATGATCAACGGTTTTTAGCAGCAAGCGCGCAGCGGGGAGTTTACAATTTTAAAACGTTTTTTGGAGAAGCCAATGTATGGAGAATGGTTCCGAGGTATTTCGGAAGTTACCCATGGGAAGAACAAACTGCTAAAATTCTTGACGAGCAGTCGCCAATTAATTATGTGGCCAATATCAATACGCCCTTATTAATTTTTCATGGCGATGCAGACAACAGAACGGGAATTACCCAAAGCGGAATGCTTTACCGAAGCCTGAAAGTTTTAGGTAAACCAGTCGAATATGTACAACATCCAGGTGCCAGCCATGAGCTGGTGCGCACAGGAGATAACCGACAACGGATTGATCAGATGTTGCGTACCTGGGAGTTTTTTAACCGATATTTAACAGCAAAGCCTGAATAAATCAAGCAAACATTTTGTCGATCCTTAATGTCTGTGATTAAGTCTTTTAAAATGAGTTAATGACTGGCTTTAGTTTGATGAGGAAAAGTTTAACCTTTTAACCAGCAGATCATTATGTTTTTCCAGTAACTCTATGTACTTCATTTTCCAATGGTCACGGTCTCTCAATAATTCTTCGTAAGAGAAATCTTCGTGTTGAATATGATCATCAGCGATGACATTTACAGCCATTTCAGGGAAATCAACAGAGAAGTCGTAATCCAGCACTTCGCCATAAGCCGATAAAAGTTTGAAATCAAGTGTTTCCATCTCAATGTGGTGATGGATTGCGTCTATTGAGTATGCTAATGTTTTAGAAAGATCAAAGATTGATATATTGCGTTTATGAATAATTGATTTTAGCAACTGCCCTCTATGTATTTGCATTTTACGTTAATTTATAAATTCCCAAAACAAAACTGCGATTGATTAAAAAAGTTTTTAATTACGGAATTTAATTTCCGTAATGGCATTTGCCAATATGTTTTTTTAATAAAATCTGCTTGATTTTCTGTTTTAAAAAATGAGATAGAACAATAATTTTAATATAAATAAGGCCACCAGTGCAAACTGGTGGCCTTTGTTTTGATCGGTCAACTAACCAAAGTATATGATCAATTTTCTAGGTAGATGTAGGATAGTAACGCGCATGTGAGCAATTTGTTTTATTTTTTGCCATGATTGTTATTCCTTCCACTTTATTGAACCTTGTTCCATCAGCCGATCCCGAAGAAATTAGCTGATGAACTGCATGTTTCAGCTATGTACAATGTCCTAGTTAACTGATGTTAGCTTTGATTACTCTTTACCAGCTTCTTTTGATTTTTTGTTGCGGTCAAAAGAGAACCTTCTGGAGATACTAAAGCCCCAACGGTATTGCCCTTTCAACCAGGAACTGGTGGTTTCCGGAATAAATTGCATCTCCTGAATTGCCGTTGCATTTGTAAAATTAATGTGGAACACGTGGCCACCTGTCTCCATTTCCAAACCAACACCAAGTGGGTTGTAGAATTTGGTTGCCCGTTGCGCTTCTACATATTCCTTGTCTTCCTTATTTCTGAAAGGCAAAAAGTAATCCACTACCAGCGCCATGCGTTTGGTAAACTTAAATCTTCCACCGGCACCAAGTGCAAACATATCGTTAGCATCTCTAAAAACGGTTAAATTTCGGTGCACATAACTTGGTGTTAAGCTAAAAGAGAAGTTAGAGTTAAACTTCCTTGCAAAAATAATTTGCGACACCCAGTTCATGCGTTCTCCGAAATTTCTGTATGAGGTAGCAGAACTTGGATCATCGGTATTGGCCTTTACAGCAGCAATGGTATTACTTCCAAAAAGCGTAACGGCAACCGGCACTTTATCATCTACCGTTTGTTCCAGCAGGCGATATTTAATGCTTCCTTCATAAAGTTGCTGAACAGATGTTGCACCTTTTGAACGTGCTAAGCCAATTGTTAACCGGTCGCTTACACCATATTCAAAGCCAATTCTCACATCTGTAGAGTTGTCTAGCCCGAAAAATTGTTTCAGGCCACCGTTACTTCCGGCAATGTCACCAAAACGGTGGTCTACTTTGAAATCAAGTTCGTGTTTGTAAAGGGTTTCATTTGTATGGCCATTAATTAATTTAGTGGCTTTAAATGTAGCGATCACTTTTTCACTTTTTCCTGCTGGGGACGCCATTGCTTTTTCAAGATCATCTTGCGCATACCCGTTAAATGTGATCATGATTGCCAGCAGAGACAAGCATAACCTTAGCTTATATGTGTGTTTTTTCATTAGTTCTTCTTTGTATAGGTTGCCTGGATTTTTACGTCGATGTTCTCTGCAATGTTTTTGAAAACAAGCGTTGGGATTTCGATTTTATGATCTGCAATAACGATTTTGAAAGTAGAAGTTGCAGATACGGTACCTTTCGACACGAGAATATCAACTTTCGCTTTGCATGGTTTAGTTACGCCATGCACGTTCAGCGTTCCATCTACATCCATTTTAGTCAGCCCGTCTTTTTCTAAATTAATGGGTGAAGAAAGTGTTCCCTTAAATTCTGAAACCGGAAATTTTTCCGACTCCATATAGTTCTCATTAAAATGTTCCTGCATCAGCTTTTTTGGGAAGTTGAAAGATCGGTTACTTACCCTGAAAATGATTTTTCCCGTTTTCACGTCGATCACTGAATTGCCGACAACACTTTTAGCTTCAATATCCTCTAAAGGCGTTTTTGAAAAGAAAGACACTTGCGCCTTATTCGTAGTGATGATCTGCGAATAGGCGGGCAGGCAAAATAGCCCCATGATTGTTAAAAAGAGTATATTTTTCATAATTAGTTAGGCATTTTATTGTCAAACCATTCCCTTAACGATGTCAATTCGGCTGCTGTTAAGGTATTTCCAATTGGCATAGATCTCGTTTCGAGCACTACGCGTCTGATTCGGGTTTCATTACTGGTAACCGAAGCTAAGCCGTTGAAAGTCCAGATGGTAGAAGCAGATCTTCCAGCCGCGTGGCACCCCGCACATTTTGTTTGAAGCAACGCTTCGGTGAAATTGGTGTAAGTTACCGTAGATGCGCCCACACCCGGCGTTACCGGGGTCGTGGGAATCTCGTCAGCCTGCCGTTTAGAGCAGCTAATGCTGAGTAGCACATAGAATAAAACCAGTGCGATGTAGATGAATCTTTGATTTGTTTTCATAGTTTATGGATTTAAAGCAGGTGTCGAGATAGTTAAAATCGGCCATGCACCAGGACTTGGAACGCTAACGCCTTTGTTATCTCCACGTTTGGTGTCGGCACCAAAGTAGTACAGCGGATGACCTTTATAAACAAGTTGTTTTTTTCCTACAGAAGTAATTTGAGCAAATGAACTTTTCGATAATACGGAAGGCACATTCAATACATCAGATTCAAAAATTGGCCAAATGGCGTTATTGCTTAAATCTGCTCTAGTGTAAACATTCAGGTTAAATTTGTCTGGTGTAAAAGCATATAAAGTACGGCCGTTTGCATCTGTAATGTATTGGGTTAAACCTTCACCTTCTTTGGTCGTTTCAAGATATTTCTTTCCGTCGTTACCAACCAGCTGTGCTGTTGCAAGCATTACCGAGTAATCTGGTTTGGCCACAAACCATGTTCCGCCAGATGCATCACCTTTAACTTCTAATGGTGCAGTATCTCCAACGTAATAATATAATGGCCAACCTTTATAGGTAGTTTGTTTTTTACCATCTGCCCTGGTGATGGTTGCCAGATCTGCAGCTGCCAATCCCGGTACATTGGTAATATCATCAGCAAGGAAAACCGGCCACGCCGTTTCGCAACCACCAGTACATCCAGAACTACCATTGGCATCAATTGAGAAAAAATAGAGCGTTCTGCCGTCGCCATCGGTAATAACATTTCCAAAAGTCGCATTAGAAACGGTTTTTAATGTTTTCTTACCAGTGGTAGGCGATGGGTTAGGGGTTTCAATGGAATCGTTTTTAGAACAAGATGCCAGTGTAATTACGAGGAGCGCTAATAGATACCAGTTTTTTCTGAATGTAAGTTTCATAAAATGATTTTGTGTTTAAAATTCTGTTTTGAATTATCTGGATTACGGGCTTTGTAATGAAAAGGTTGCCTAAGAATTCTTGGAATTTTGAACTATTTTTTAACTGTCTGTTATACAGTTGTTTAAAATTGTTACAAATTTTTTTATTAGCTTAGACAACCCTTTCAGCGTTTGCTCCGTATATCGTGTATAAAAAAGACCATAACAGTAGATCAGATTTGTTAGTGCAAGAAATTATTAGTGGGTGTATCAGAAAGGATAGAGCCAGTCAACATCTGCTATACAAAGAATTTTACAGTTACTGTGTGGCAATATGTAAAAGATATTCTATTAGTGATTTTGAAGCTGCTGATGTATTGAATAACGGATTTTTGAAAATCTTCAATAATATCGATAAGTACGATTCGTCCAAGCCGATTAAAGCCTGGATCAGTAAAATTATGGTGAATACTGCAATTGACCATTATCGTTCAAATCTCCGCTTTAATAGTTATGATGATATCAGTGAATATGAACAAAGTGGAACAGAGGCAGTTGTATATGAGCAAATGGCCTATAAAGAACTCTTATTAATGGTGCAAAGCCTTTCCCCGAGTTATCGTGTGGTATTTAACATGTATGCCATTGATGGCTATTCGCATGATGAAATTGCGAAGACATTGAATATCTCGGTTGGAAGTTCCAAGTCTAACCTGTTCAAAGCCCGGCAAAGGCTACAGGAGATGATCAAGGATATGGAACCGCTTAGCGCAAAATTAAAAGTTGTTTCTGACAATGAACAAAATATAAGCAAAAATGAAAGACGAGCATAATCTGGATAAGTTGTTTAAGGAGGGGTTGGAAGAGATTGATACGCCCTTTCGTGAGGAAGATTGGATGGCGATGTCTGAGAAGCTCGATCAACAGGAAAGAAAAACAATATCTCCGCTATGGTGGAGCCTGATAGCGGGTACAGCTGCAGCAGTAATGGTTTTCTTTTTGTTTTTTAACACACCAAAAAATAATAATTCAGCACAAAGAACTAATAAGAAGCAACCTAAGGCAATTGTACCTGAAATTAAAGGGACAATAGCCGAGAAGGGAAATTTAGCAGAGGAACAAATTGCACAAAGCCGGCCGAATACTGAAGTATATAAAAGTCCTACGTCTTTAAAAAGCCCATCATCGCATAAAAAACCGATTACAAATGGTATAGAACCAACCGTGAGGGATTTGCAGGTTGTTGATAATCAAATTGCTTTAAAGAATGCATCTGGTAACCTGATTGAGCTGATTGATGCAAAACTAAATCGCACAGCGTTTGCTGATGTGAAATTTGGCAGATTCAAACCAACCGAGAAGGAACTTCAAAAAATGGCTGCGCCACAAAGACTTTCGTTTACATTTATGGCTGCGCCAGATATTTCGAGCACAAGCTCCAGTATAAATAATAAGGTAAGTACAGATGTCGGTTTGATGGTGAACTATGCCCTCACCAAAAAGATAGGCGTATCTACCGGGGTAATTTATGCTAAAAAGCTTTACGATTACAATAGCAGAGGACAAGTGGTTTCTGGATATACCGGTACAGATTGGAGTGTAGATGCCAATTGCAAAGTGTTGGATTTACCAATTAACCTTGATTATAAGATTTTTAAAAAGCGAAACATCGCCGTTAATGTTAGTGCCGGAGTTTCGAGTTACATCATGTTAAATGAGAAATACCAGCTCACCACCGGCCCGGCACTTACGGTTACCAATGAAGAAGTTACCGGTAACAAGCATTTTCTCGGCGTGGCAAACTTTTCAGTAAGTGTAGAGAGAAAGGTGAGCTCCCGTTTAAGCGTCGGCCTGCAGCCTTTCGTAAAATTACCTTTAACCGGTATTGGTAAATATGAAGGAAATCTAAGTTCTGCCGGTGTATCTGTACTTTTTAATATCAAAAGCCTGAGTAACAATTAAAGAAAACGTTCACTAAACGGCCATATTTCCTAATCCTCAAAGGTTTGTGGCCTTCATTCATCATATCCACTGTTATTTTTAAAAGCCTTTAGCCTTTTCTCTTCATTTCGGAGAGCAGCTTTCAGTTTTGGCTGCTTTCTATGGTAAATACAACATAGGCTTGTAAGTTGTTGGTAATTGCGATCAAACTTTGACCGGAAAGATTTGTTGCTATATAAAATACTTAACCAAGAAAAGCAATGATAAACAACGAAGAAAAACCAGTTTCTAATGAACAGGAAAATACAAATAGTACGAACCAAAATACAACAGGATCGAATGCAATTAAAGATCCTGATGAATGGACTACAGGTGATGAACCCATGACTGGTGCTCAGGAGTCTTACTTGAAGACTTTGTCTGATGAGGCAGGAGAGGAGTTTGATAATACTTTAACAAAATCTGCGGCGTCAAAACGCATTGATGAACTGCAGCATAAAACAGGCAGAGGCCTGGAAGAGTAAGCTTAAAGTAAGGGGATAATTTAATCTAAAAGTTTCGAACACATGTGGATCTTATGGGCGGCGCTTGCTGCTATTTCGGCAGCATTAGTGATTGTTTTAACCAAAGCAGGCTTAAAAAACGTTGATTCAAGTTTAGCATTTGCTATCCAGGCAGTGATAATATTGATGATTACCTGGGGTGTGGTTTTTTATCAGGGCAACGTTGGAGATTGGAAAGGCATCGAAAAAAATGCGTGGATGTTTCTACTGGCTGCCGGGGTTTTTACCTCACTATCTACCTTGTTTTCTTATAAAGCACTATCAATGGGGCCAGCATCTTATGTTTCTACAATCGAAAGGTCCTCGCTTATATTTGCCATCTTATTATCCATTATCTTCTTAAAGGAGAAATTAACCTGGCAAATCGTTGTTGGCGGAATTGCCATTATAAGTGGAGCGATGCTGATTGCCCTATCAGATTCTGCGGAGTAGCATACAGAATAATGTTAAGCATAAATGATCAACCAAGGCATTAATTTATTTGATATTTCTGGTTGATCATTTTGTTTTGAAGGAAAAAATCATTTCGCGTGATGGAACCATTTGTCGAAAAGTAATTTTTGATATTTTAGGTTCTCCCAGCTAAACTTTCGAATTCGTGAAGGAGGCCAGTGTGGTATAAAATTTCGTTTGGTTTTGTTCATTGCTTAATATTAACGGTTAAATAATTTGCCAGATCTTATGGGATTTAATTGGGTTATTTACATCACACAGCTATACTTTACTCCTAAAAACTTTATTACGTCTTCGCCAAAACCATTCTCTTAATTTCTTGTTAACATATCAAATCAGCAAATATTTAAATGGAAGTGCGAAGGAAAGTCTGCGTATTGGAGGATGACGACGACATTCGAGAAATTATTGGTTTTTTATTGGAATCAGAACATTATGAGGTTTACAGTTATCCATCAGTAAAAGAGTTTAATGTTGCCACGAGTACCTTTACCCCGGATGTATTTATTTTGGATGTAATGCTTCCTGATGGAAATGGTCTGGGCGTTTGCAACAGCATCAAATCCATGGCAAAATTCGCTGCAATACCCGTGATAATGATGAGTGCGAATTATTCCGAAGGGGACGTAACTAAAAGCTGTGGGGCACAGGATTTTATCAAAAAACCATTCGATATTGGTGATTTTGTAGATCGGGTTGCCATACAGTTAAAGCATTAAAAAAATTAGAATATCACTAACCAAATTAATCAGGAATTAAAGTTCAATCTGTTATCTTTATTTAACAAGATAACAATCTGCAGCAATTATATTCCCTAATATTATATCAACTTGACGACACCCCAAAAAGCCGCTAACGGGAACAAAGCATTTGTGCCTAAAATTATGCTCATCGTTTTTCTCGCCATTTTGCTTGGCGTAGAAGGTTTTTTCGCCTATAGACTTCATGTGCTTTCGAGTCAGCAGGAAGAGATCAAAAAAGACTATTCCAATATCAACAACATTACTTATGGTTTATTCTCGGTAAAACAATGGCATGATAAAGTAGCGTCCATTGTAAATCACCAGGTGCGCAACTTCAGGATGACACCCCAGCAGAAAAAGGCGCTTCAAACTGAAGTGGAAGGTGTAATTATTGCACTCATTGATAAGGCACAGGCAATAGTAAACAAGCCGAAAAAAACGGTAGACGGAAAAATAAAAAAGTTTGTAATTAACAACTTCGTAGACATCGATAAAATTAAGGCGCAAGCGCCAGGATTTGCTAAAACGATTATAGCCCAGGTTGATAACCGTGCAAATAAAAAAAAGCTTAGCAAAATGGCGATGAGTAAGCTGGTGGAAGTAGAACAGACGGGGAGTATAGACAGTACCCTAACCGAAATTGAAAACACAACCAATGCGATGTATAAAAAGTATCAGGTTGCCAATACTGCAGACTTGAACAATAAATTTAATACCTCTTTGGCCAGTATTAAGAAATCTACCTATACCTATTCATTCGGAATGCTTGCTTGTATCGTGGTAGTTTTATCACTTTGGTGGATTTTTAGAAAACGTGTTGAATTGCATACCACGCTTTTTGTCATGTCGCTGCTTTTTGCCTTTACCTTACTTGCTGTTGGTTTAACCGCTTCGATGATTGAGGTTGATGCCAGAATTAAATCTCTGGATTTTATGTTGCTGGGAGAGCATGTGGTTTTCAAAGATCAGGTGCTATTTTTTCAAAGTAAAAGCATTATGGACGTGGTGAAGGTATTGATTGGCCAATCTGCCATTGATTCTATTTTGGTAGGTGTGCTGATTTTGGTATTCAGTGTGTTGTTTCCGATTATGAAACTGAGTTCAACTGGTATTCATTTATTGGGGAACAGAAAGCTGGCCGAGAATAAGGTGATTAAGTACTTTGCTTTCCAGTCTGGTAAATGGAGCATGGCCGATGTAATTGTAATTGCAATTCTGATGACCTATATCGGTCTGAATGGATTGCTGAAATCCCAGCTGGAAAGTCTGCACATTAACAGCGATTTTCTGACCATTATTACCACCAATAACACAGCGTTGCAACCCGGATACATCATTTTTATCAGTTTTGTATTGTATGGACTCACACTGTCCACAATCCTGAAGTTTATCACACCTCACGATTCACACTAGAGAAGTTTAAGGCATTCATTCCATTAAAAAAATTAGCATTGACAGATCATATCCAACAACCAGTAAAAAGAAAATCCACTTTAGCGAATATCCTGCTTATTGTTGGCTTAGGTATTTTGCTCTGTGGCGAGAGCTATTTTGGTTACCAGTTACATACCATTTCTGCAGAGCAGGAGCAACTTAAAGAAGATTACAGCGTGGTGAACAGCATTACGTTCGGCATTTTCTCCGTAGACCAATGGAGAGAGAAGATTTCAGCAGTGGTAGATCGACAGGTAAATGGCTTCAGTCTGAACGCCAAACAAAAAGCAGCATTACAGGAGCAAGTTGAAGATCAGTTAAATGGCTTGATAAACAAAACAGTTGCACAAATAAACAAACCACAAAAGGGGCTGGGTGCAAAACTGAAAAAGCTGGCATTTAATAGTTTTGTAGATGAAGATGAGTTACATGGCATGGTGCCGATTTTCTCTAAAACCATTATTACTAAAATAAATAGTCCCGCAAGCAGAAAAAGGCTCAAAGGTATTGCCGCCAGTAAAATGGACCAGCTGGAAGACCAAACATATGATAAAACGGAAATAGCAAAAAACGCCATGTCTGAGCAAATGTTTGAACGATACAATGTTTCCAATGCTACTCAGTTTAATCAAGCCATTAAAGATAAAGTAGTCGCTATTCAAAAACTCACCTACCACTACGCATATGCCATGTTGGGTTGTGTTTTGGCCGCGCTAGTACTCTGGTTCATTCTTCGAAGAAAAGCACGTCTTCAAACTACACTCTTTATTATGTCACTGCTCTTTGCCTTTGTGCTGCTGGCCTCGAGTATTACCACCACAATTATTGAGGTAGATGCCCGGATACAAACCCTAAACTTTAAGCTATTGGATGAAGAAATTGCCTTTACCAATCAGGTATTATTTTTCCAAACCAAAAGTATTATGGGGATCATCGAAACCCTGGTAAAGCAGCCTAAGCCAGATTCTATTTTGGTTGGGGTTTTGATCATGCTTTTCGTAATCATTTTGCCGATATTACGGCTTTTGGGAAAAGGCTTACACGTATGGGGAAGCAATCGCATCGCAGAAAATAAGGTAGTGCGTTACCTGGCATTTGAGTCTGGTAAATGGGACATGTCTGATGTGATGGTAGTAGGAGTAGGGATGACTTACATCGGGCTAAACGGTATTTTAAAAAGCCAGCTATCTAACTTAAATATGGATACTGGGCCCCTCAAAACCATAACCGAAAACAACAGTAGTTTGCAGCCAGGTTTCCTGATTTTTGTAGCCTATGTGCTTTTTGCTATGTTACTTTCTTATATCCTAAAGCGCATGATTGAACCCCATGAAAAGGAACCGGATGTATTGGATGAAGAAAACGTTCCGACTTAACAATACTAATTTCGCTTATTCAAACCTCAGCGGAATAATACTGAACTTTTGTGGAAATATGGTGTTCTAACTTAAATCTAAAATTGGAAAACTATGTCAAATGAACCAGTAATTATAACACATCGCTTCGCCGTAAGCAAGGCAGAATTATTTAAAGCCTGGACGGAGGAAGCAGCACTGAAAGAATGGTGGCAGCCAGCAGGTAAAACGTTATCCAGCGTAGAAAACGATCTGCAGGAAGGGGGTAAAGTAAAGTATACTTTTGAACCTGATGCAAAGGATGATACAAAACTCGTTATTGAGGGAACTTATCACGAAGTGAAGCCAGAAGAGAACTTAGTGTATACCTGGAATTGGATTCTGGATGAATCAGCTTTAGAAAACGGAAATTATTTGCTGACTGTAGAATTCAACGAAACGGATGGCGAAGCATCGTTAACCATTCATCAGGAAAGCAAAAGCGAAAAAGAAGGTGTTCACCCACACAAAGAAGGTTGGGAAGATGCTTTAGAATCGTTAGAAGAATATTTCAAAAACAAATAACATCACATCATTACGATTAGGAAATCCCTATTCAATCATCGTATGTCACTCAGGATATCGATATTGCATAGGGATTTTTTATGGCTGGTGAGCTAACAGTTCGCTTTCTTCCATACGTTGCTACCAGCAATTATCCTAGATGCATAAAAAAAAGTGATTTCCAGATTTAGGTAACCACTTTTTTGATCGTTTGATATCATTTCAAACCACATCATATAGGAAGAATGCCTGATCAGCAATTATAAAATTTAATGCACCATTTTGCGCATAATTTCTGATTGAAGCATTTCGTAATTGTCTATTTCGCTAATGATTTTCTTTTGAAGGTATTCCAGTACGCAAGTTCTTCTAATGGACACTTCCACCATATTGTCTTTGGCTTCAATCGGGAGTTTCAAAAAGTTCTTGTGCAAAAAAGGCTCAAATATTTCCTGGTAGGTATTTTTGTCTAATTGTATTTTATATGTATTAACCATCTCTTTATCAGTCTTGTTGAGTTTATAACTTCAGAATTATCATTTTTGTTTTTGAAAATCGAAGAAAAAAACGTATAGGTTGTAAGTTTAATCGTCAATACGGATCATTTATAAAGTATTTATAATTACTTTTTATCGATTTAATTTCGTCTCAAACGATTTAGCCTGACTGCTGTTAATATTTAAAAACGAAGACAATATTGGAAAACTCACGCCCACACGATCTGGCTGTTTTGGTACACGATAAGATCAGGTTAACAAAACAAAAATTCCCACTTCCCGATCTAGGGGTGCTTGATGAACTCTTTGATTGCCTGTTTTATTCCAGCATGTGTAAAGAAGAAAGTGATCTGATCAGGGTTACGGTTACTTTTATAGATCCTTCAAATCCAGATCCATCGCCTCCAAGTTATATTGTTCCGGAAAGGTGGAGTTGCATTGCGTTTGAGCAACCAATTGCCATGAATACGAAAGTGCTCGCGAAACTTTCAAAGGCAGCTGATCCGGCAAGTTCTTCACTCGCAGTTTACTACAATGCTGCTGGTGAATTATACATTTGGGGGATGATTGACCAGGCCATGCATTATCAGAATTTCCTGAATTATGAGTCTGATCAAGGATCGGAACAACCCGGACTTTTTCAGGTATCAGTTAGTGATATTGGAACACTTCATGTGCTCTTCGATTACGAACTTTTAGCCACGCTGAAGCAGAATGTATTGGTAAAACGGTATTTGGATGTGCTTACCATCGGTCCGATTTCAAAAATTCTTCGTAGAAATGCAGACTTCTTGAAGGTAACCCTTCGGAGTTATATGGAAGCCGAACATCCTCAAGAGCAATATGAGGAGTGGGAAGATTTTCTAGACGGATTATGGATTCAGACTTTCTCCAGGCTTTTGCTTAAAATACAAGACTACCAGCACGGCGGTGCAATTTTAATAGCCGACGACAGTGCAGATTTAGATGTGAAATATAGGATTCATTATGAGCGGCTTACCCAGGCTATGGTGTCACATGCAAAGGCATCTATCGATAATTTTGTTTCGGAGAACATGATTGAGGGTGGAATGCATGATGGAAAAAGATCAATCAGTAAGTCACTTTATTTGAAAGAATCAGGGTCATTTTATGATAAGAAAGGAACTGCCGACGAAATTAAAGGGACGATAAATTTTATTGCTTCGCAAAGTTGTGTGGATGGCGTAGTACTTTTTAACAGAAACATGGTTACGAATGGCTTTGGTGCGGTTTTGCGGGCGAAGAAAATGCCCCGAAAAATCTATGTTTCTTCCACGGCCACTGCCACTCCAAAATCACTCAAGGCGCATGATCCCCGTCATTATGGAACGCGACATAGGTCTATGATTGCTTACTGCTGGAATCATCCCACTTCGCTAGGTCTGGTAATTTCGCAAGATGGAGACATTCGGGCTTTCTCTAAAATTGAGGACAAATTAATTATGTGGGAAAACATCAAAACAAAGCAATACCTTACTGATCGGTCTCAAAACAGGAAGGTATAGTAATGTGTTTAAGACCTGGTTTTGCAAACTAAAACTCCAGCATCGGTATTTTTTTGTCGTGGTATAACAGAATTTTCCAATGTTGTGCTGTCGCCTGGCTTTCCCAATCTTTTCTCAGTTCCAGCGCCAGCCTACCATCGTAATCGTTTTTATAAGCAACGGGGTATTTAAGATAGCCTCTGGTGGGAAGATTGTCTCCACCATAAAAAACCGTTTCCCCGGTATGTTCTATCCAAAAGGCTCTGTGATAGGGGCTATGTCCACCAACGGTTTCAAAACGAACAGATGTAGTTAGTGTTCCTTTCAAATCAGTACTCAAAATCGTATTCGGTAGCTTAGCTATCGCCGCTAACTGATCTTGAAGATAAGAGGGGTTATCTTTTTGTGAACGTGCAAATTCCATTTCCTGCTCCTGAATATAGATTTTCGCTTGAGGAAAATGTGGTTTAAACTGGTCATCAATAAAGGTTCCGATGCCACCAGTATGGTCTTTATGAAGGTGAGACAGCAGAATGATATCTACATCGGCTACGTTTACCCCATGTTTTTCCAGCTCCGCTACAATAAAAGGTTGATCTTGATGGAGGCCAGTGTCAAGCAATATAGTACAACCATCAATGCGTATTAAAAAGGGCCGGATGCGAACGGTGGGTGTTTTCGGTGAAGCGGAGGTTTCGGCTTCATCTTCCGTTATAGGGATAAATTTTTTTAATGGACCAACTGAAAAAATTCCCTGTTCTAAAGCTATGATTTCGATTTCCGGCATTGGATTGCATTTGGAGATGATGATTCGACATTACAATTATACCAATATTTAACAGGTTGTTGGGAGAATGGTTTAAGTTTTGGGTCACTTTCATCATTATCCATTAATGAAAAAAGTATTTACGCTGGCAATGGAAGGTAAATCAATAGCGCCTGACGTTATTTTATAGGTTGTTTAATGAGATTTTGTGCATCAAAAAAATGATTCAACGGACCTTTACCATGACCGGTTTTTACACCTTTCCCGGCAAGTATTCCTTTTTGTACATACACTTCCGCTTTCGCTATCGCGGTAATCAAAGGATCACCCAAAGCCATAAAGGCTGCAATGGCAGATGAAAGTGTGCAACCAGTGCCATGCGTATTTTGCGTATCAACGGCATCAGATTCAAACACCTGTTCGATACCATGTTGATCAAGATATACATCAAAAAGAGTAGCGCCATTTAAATGGCCACCCTTCACCAGGACAGCATTATATGGAGCGCTGATCATTTTCTTCGCGGCCTGCTTCATTCCTTCTATACCATCAATTTTCATGTCGGCAAGTATTTCTGCCTCGTCCAGATTTGGGGTAATCAAGGTTGCCATTGGAAATAATTCTTGCTGCAGCATCGAGATGGTATCGCTTTCAATTAATTGATGGCCACTGGTGGAAACCATCACCGGATCTAAAATTATAGGCACGTCCGGATAATTTTTCAACAGCCGCGCGATTGCCTTAGCGAGTTCTGCCGAATGTACCATGCCAATTTTTATGGCTTTCGGCTTTATATCATCCACTACGGCTTTAATTTGCCCCTGAACAATATCAGCAGGAACTTTATGGATGGCTTTTACGCCTAAAGTGTTTTGTACCGTAATGGCTGTAATCGCTGAAGTGCCGTAGCAACCGAGGGCACTAAAAGTTTTCAGGTCTGCCTGTATCCCGGCGCCTCCGCCGCTGTCTGATCCTGCAATGGTTAAGACAGAGATATATTGGTGATGCCGACTCATGAAATTCTAATTGCTACATTGTAAATTTCCCCACTAAAAAAAGGCCTCACAATGTCTGCAGCGATTTTACTGTGCTGCCTACTCAGGGCGAACCCGTCAAATTCATAATCCTTTCGACCAACAGTTATTTTAACGGCATAGTGAGCAATGTATGTACCGATAATCCTTGGCAATACATTAGTCAAGCCAACTGCCAGCATCTTTGCTGCCTTTAAGTTTTCCCATCCTTTAATCCCACGCTCGGGCAAAATAAGCTGACGATTATACCGTCTTAGTTCTTCTTTCGTAAGCATCTTATTTGTTTAAGCCAGGCAACTGTCCCAGTCTTTCCATACCGCTTCGTAACCTGCTGCGGCAATGAGCCTGGCAATCTCAGCAGGACTCCGTTCATCGCTAATCTCAAACTGCTCAAGCGATTCTGGCGCCACAACATAGCCACCAGGATTGGTTTTGGAGCCGGCGCTAATGGAGGTAATTCCTAACTTAATAATGTTATTCCTAAAACTAGGCGACTCGCGTGTGGAGATGGAAAGTTCTACTTCTTCGTTAAATAAGCGGTAGGCGCAAATCAGCTGTACCAATTCCCGATCGCTCATTTCTACTTTGGGTTCCAGACCACCACTAAAAGGGCGAAGTCTGGGGAAGGAGAGACTATATTTACTTTGCCAGTATTTTTTTTCGAGGTAATTTAAGTGCAGCGCAGTAAAAAAACAATCGGCGCGCCAATCTTCCAGACCAATTAAAACCCCTAATCCCATTTTGTGGACGCCTGCTTTCCCAAGCCTGTCTGGCGTTTCTACCCGGTATTTGAAATTCGATTTTTTTCCCTTTGGATGATGCTTTTTGTAATCTTCCTGATGATAAGTTTCCTGGTACACCAATACCGTGTTTAAGCCATACGGCGTCAACTGATCATAATCTGCTACATCCATCGGTTGAATTTCCATGGAAATGTGGGCGAAATGCGGTCGGATCAGTTCGAGTACTTTTTTAAAATAATCTACATGCACATTCAAATTGTCTTCTCCGGTAACCAGCAATACATGGTCGTAGCCCATCTCTTTAAGCGCGGCAACCTCCTGCATAATTTCCATTGGGCTGAGTGTTTTGCGTTTTACCTTATTGTCGTAGCTGAAACCGCAGTACGTACAGATGTTGTTGCACTCATTAGACAGATACAGCGGTACGTACATTTGCAGTACTTTGCCGAAACGTTTCTGAGTTAACTGCTGACTAATCCCCGCCATTTGCTCCAGGTATGGTGCTGCGGCTGGTGAAATCAATGCTTTGAAATCTTCCAGACTCCTTTTAGGCGAGGCCAAAGCCCGTTCTACATCGGCAATAGTTTTGCTGTAAATACTGGCTTTGGTTTCATTCCAGTTATAAGTTTCAAAAAGATCGTTGAAGCTATTCATCTAAAAAAGAGGTTAAAGGGCTACTGGCAATGGCGTGAGAAACTGGAGAAGCTAACTTTGCTTCGAAAGCCATTCTGCCTGCTTCTACAGCCATTTTAAATGCTTTAGCCATTTGTACAGGATTAGTTGAGACCGCAATAGCTGTATTGACCAATACCGCATCGGCACCAATTTCCATGGCCCAGGCTGCATCAGATGGTGAACCAATTCCGGCATCAATTACCACCGGAACATTGCTTTGGCTAATGATAATTTCTAAAAAATCAATTGTTTTTAAGCCTTTATTACTTCCAATCGGTGAGCCGAGAGGCATTACTGCGCTGGTACCAACATCTTCCAGGCGCTTACACAGAACAGGGTCTGCATGGATGTAAGGCAAAACAATGAAACCTTGTTTTGCCAGCTCTTCTGTTGCTTTCAAAGTTTCAATAGGATCGGGCATCAGGTACTTTGGATCTGGATGGATTTCTAATTTAATCCAGTTTGTTTCCAGGGCTTCGCGGGCAAGCTGGGCAGCAAAAACGGCTTCTTTTGCATTTCTCACGCCAGATGTGTTTGGGAGTAGGTTAATGTGCGGATACTTTAAACGGATTAACAAATCGTCGTGCTCATTATTTTTAATGTCCACCCGTTTAAGTGCAACGGTAACCAATTCTGAGCCAGATGCCAATAACGCTTCCTGCATCAAAAGAGAAGCGCTAAATTTCCCGGTACCTGTAAATAGGCGTGAACTGAATGTTTTATCTGCTATTTGTAACATGCTAAGCTTCTTTTAAATCGATGTGGTTTACATATTCATAAATCTGCGTAATTGTCTTAGCCGGATCGGTAGCATTAGTAATTGCACCCGAAACTGCAATGCCGTATAACCCGGTTTGCATAATTGCTTGAATATCTTGCGTTTCAATGCCGCCAATAGCAATAATAGGCGTTTTAATTCCTGCCTGATTTACCTGACGGATAATTTCTGCATAACCTTCCAAACCCAAAATAGGACTAAGCTTTTGCTTGGTTTTGGTAAAACGGTAAGGACCAAGGCCGATATAGTCTACCCCTTCATCAACCCGTTGTTGAATATGTTTAAAGGTATTGGCAGTTCCGCCGATGATCATGTGAGGGCCAACAAGTTTACGGGCTTCTGCTATTGGCATGTCCGCCAAACCCAGGTGAAGACCATAGGCACCAGCTTGTACAGCAATTTCAGGATGATCATTAATAATCAGCTTTGCACCATACTGATTGCATATGGCAACAGCGTGGCGTGCGTATTTCAGGATATTCTCGGTCGGTTCAAGCTTTACGCGCAACTGAATCCATTTAGCACCTGCTTCCAGTGCAGCTTGAATAGCTGTTAAATGCGTACCATTTTCTGGTTGCTGGGAGATATAATGAAGTCTGTCTATCATCCTTTTTAGTTTTTAATTAGATCATTTAATCTTCTGAAACTGGCAACAGCTTGAGCTGGTTCCTGCCAGATCGCACCTAATACTCCTGCGCCATCGAATTTCATTTCTGCTATCCTGCCTATGTTTTGCTCATTTATTCCACCCAATGCAATCACCGCTGGTGCTACAGCCGTTTTTTCCAGAACGAAGTCTTTCGCAAGTTTGCTTTCATAACCCAGTTTGGAAATACTATCAAACACCGGACTGAAAAAAACGTAATCGAATATTGTCGAAAGCAGCAGGTCGCTAAGTTGATGAACAGACGTGCTCCAGGTTATGCCTTCTTCTTTTGATGTGCTGATTTCCGCTTCAGTTATGGCGCTACGGAGTTTTTCCTTAAAGTGCAACCGCTTGATGGATGTTTTCTTAACAAGATTATGGTGTTGATGCAGAGCGATATGTTCATGGAATGCAGGATTAATATTTTCCAATAATTTCAGGGATTGATGATCATTCCAGTCCGGTTTTCTTAAATGAAAAAGGCTCATCCCAGCCTCGAAAAGCTGATTAATGATTTTTGCTTCATTTACGATTGCTGTAGGACTGGAGATGACGATCAATTCCATTATAAATAAATTTCGCTTCCTTTTTCGGTGAATTCTTTCGATTTTTCTGCCATGCCTTTCGCCAGCACATCTTCTTCGCCCATGCCGTTTTCCTTCGCATATTCCCTTACGTCCTGCGTAATTTTCATCGAGCAGAAATTCGGTCCACACATCGAACAGAAGTGGGCAATCTTTGCGCCTTCGGCTGGTAACGTCTCATCATGAAACTCTTTTGCAGTGTCCGGATCAAGTGAAAGGTTAAACTGATCTTCCCACCTAAACTCAAAACGTGCTTTACTTAAGGCATTGTCCCGATATTGCGCACCTGGGTGGCCTTTAGCCAGATCTGCTGCATGGGCGGCGATTTTGTAAGTAATTACGCCATCCTTTACATCCTTTTTATTTGGCAGACCCAGGTGTTCTTTTGGCGTAACATAGCACAGCATCGCTGTTCCAAACCAACCAATCATTGCCGCTCCAATGGCAGAGGTAATGTGGTCATATCCAGGGGCAATATCTGTTGTGAGCGGCCCTAATGTGTAAAAAGGCGCTTCCGAACAATGTTGCAATTGCTTCTCCATATTCTCTTTAATCAGGTGCATCGGCACATGGCCGGGACCTTCGATAATGGTTTGTACATCATGCTTCCAGGCTATTTTAGTGAGCTCGCCAAGTGTTTCCAGCTCACCGAACTGGGCAGCATCATTGGCATCAGCGATACAACCTGGGCGTAATCCATCGCCTAAAGAAAAGGAAACATCGTAAGCTTTCATGATCTCGCAAATTTCCTCGAAATGGGTATACAAGAAATTTTCTTTGTGATGCGCCAGGCACCATTTTGCCATAATGGAACCGCCACGTGATACAATTCCGGTAATGCGTTTGGCAGTTAATGGTACATACCGCAACAATACGCCTGCATGGATGGTGAAATAATCAACACCTTGTTCGGCTTGCTCAATCAGCGTATCACGGAATAATTCCCAGGTTAAATCTTCGGCTTTTCCATTTACTTTTTCTAAAGCCTGATAAATGGGCACCGTACCAATTGGAACTGGCGAATTTCTAATAATCCATTCCCGGGTTTCGTGAATATTCTTACCTGTAGAAAGATCCATGATCGTATCTGCACCCCATCTGCAAGCCCAAACGGCCTTCTCAACTTCCTCTTCAATACTCGAGGTTACCGCAGAGTTGCCAATATTGGCATTTATTTTCACTAAGAAGTTACGGCCGATAATCATCGGTTCTATTTCCGGGTGGTTAATGTTACACGGAATTACCGCCCGACCGGCAGCCACTTCCTGTCTCACAAATTCTGGTGTGATCGCGCCTTTTGGTGTATTCGCACCAAAACTATGGCCCTGGTGCTGGTGGTTCATCACATCGTATTGGTCATTGAGTTGTTCTTTTAATAACTCAATCCTTTGATTTTCGCGGATCGCAATATATTCCATTTCAGGGGTGATAATGCCTTTTTTAGCATAGTGCATCTGCGATACATTCATTCCCGCTTTGGCACGAAAGGGTTTGGTGGTATGGTTAAAGCGTAAGTGATCCATGCTTTGATCTTGCAACCGCTGCTGGCCATAATCAGACGAAATGTAATCCAGTTGCTCCACATCTCCACGGCTTGTAATCCAGTTTTCGCGAAGGCGGGGTAATCCTTTTTTTACGTCGATCTCGGCATTTACATCTGTATACGGTCCGCTGGTATCGTAAACGGTAACCGGAGCGTTAGGTTCCGTTTCGCCAAAACGTCCGTGGAGTTTAGTCTCGCTCAGTGTAATTTCTCTCATGGCGACCTGGATATCATGCAATTGGCCCTGCACAAAAACTTTTTTAGAGGCTGCAAAGGGAGTGGTAGTTAACACCTGATCTGTCGGAATTTTTTCTTGCTTCATGTTTTAGGGATTTATGGTTAGCCGCCTTGTGTGGCTTTGATGATGATGATCTGATCGCCTGGAAGGAGAAGGTGGTTCGGCCAGGCAGTCTTAGAAATGATAGACTGATTAACGGCCACAGCGATGCCATTTGATGGCGTGTTTAATACATCTGTGATTAAATGCTGCATGGTGCAGACATCAGCAACCTGGTAATTTTGTTGATTTACGGTGATTTCCATTCTTTTCTAAAAAAAAATAACTTTTAGGAATGGCCCCGTATGGAGGAAAGAAAAAACAACTTCACATTGCAGGAGTTGTCATCACTTTTCCCTTCGGCAGTACTAACTGCATCAGGTTCAAAGGGTATTATCTCAGTCCGCAAAGGACACCCCTAAAGTTGCGGTAAACTTATAGAAAAGAATTAATAATTACCAAACATATTTAGCAGACAAAATTAAAAAGCATTTTTAGAGACGGTTTTTTTATTTTTTTAAGTTGTTGAAATATAGGTTTATATTTGCCTTATGCTCTATTAAAAGTATAAATAAAATAAATCTTAAAAATTTGATGAAAAAGAAAGATTTACAGTTAAAAAAGTGATCTTTAACGATCGAATCACGAAGGGAGATATCAAAAAACAACCCATGAAAACAGAAAAAGAAAAAATGCTTGCGGGCGAGCGCTATCATATTAACGATCCGGAATTGGTTGAAATCAGATACCAGGTAAGAGAGCTCGTAGACCAGTTTAACAATACCAATCCAAGAGACACTGCGCTTAAGCAAGATCTGCAACGAAAAATTTTTGGCACAGTGGGGGAAAACGTTCATATAGAAAAGTCGATCAGAGTAGATTATGGATGCAATACGAAAATCGGAAACAATGTTTTCATTAATTTTAATTTCGTGCTGCTGGATTGTTGCCCGGTAACCATTGGGAATAATGTGTTTATAGCACCGAATGTGCAAATTTACACAGCATCGCATCCCATTGATCCGGAAGAACGGAATAAGCACATTGGCTTTGCCGAACCAGTTACTATTGGAAACGATGTATGGATTGGGGGTGATGTGATTCTGCTGCCGGGCGTAACCATTGGAGACGGATGCTCAATTGGCGCTGGAAGCGTGGTGACGAAAAGTATCCCGCCAAACGCTTTGGCAATGGGTTCGCCATGCAGGGTGGTTAAAAGCTTAGATCGTAATGAGTAGCTATTAAACACAGATATGCGGGTGAGTAAAGACGATTTAATAGCGAAAAATTAGTTGAACTGTCCGCTGATATAAATGAATTCTTAGTTTAAGTAAAGGTGATTTAGGGCTGTTTAATAGCTATTTAAGTTAATTTAAAATCCTGGAATAAGGAAAGCTAACTCACTTCGGCTTTTTCAAAAAAGGCTTTGCGCTTAGATGTTAAATATTTTCGCAGGGGAATGTCATAAAGAACCATCACAAGGTAGGCTACACCAACCAATAAAATAACTCCGGCAATAACGATCAATATTAAGTGATTGGTTTCGGGTTTGTAGTTGGTGTAATAATTTCCAAACATCCATAAAAAAGCATAATGCGTCATGTATAAAGGGTAGGAAATCTTCCCGGAGAAAATACAAATCTTCTTTAAGCCAGGGCTAAGGGTAGCTCCGGCACCTAGAGCGATAAGCAATGGAAAGTAAAGTACCACTACCAATGGTTCAGTTAGCCAATTCCATTTAGAAAATGGCATCAAGAAAGCGAGGAAAAGTAATGTGGTGATGCCAATAAATCCGAGCTTATTTTTAATGATCCAGTTGGAACGGTAAATGAGTAAGCCTGCCAGGAAAGAGTAGGAAATTCTGGCGCAGCCATCCCAAAACGTCGGACCGCTCCAGCCTCCCAATAAATTACCGGCCCGGTAGCCAATGAAACACAGAATCAGCGCGGAAATCAAAGTGAGAAGCAACAAATAATTTCTGCCAACGCGATAAAGAACAAATCCATAAACAATGTTTGCGATGTACTCCCAGAATAGTGACCATGCCGGTGCATTAAAACTAAACAGATTGAAACCTCGATCTTCAATAATCGGTAAGGGAATCAAAAATACTGAACAAATAAAAGTCAAAACGATTTTACTGGTGTTGTAAAGTTCAGGATGGCCGCCAAAGGGATCGAAAAGGAATGCCAGCAAGCCTAATACAGATCCGGCAACCACTAAAGGATGTAACCTGATCATCCTTGCCATTAGAAAACTAACTATACCCATCTTTGCAATACGATCGTCGTAGGCATAACCAATCACAAAGCCTGAGAGGCAGAAAAAGAAGTCGACTGCTAAAAAACCATGACCAATAAAATTTTGGCTGGCATCAGTATATATCCACTCCATAAAATGAAATGTGACTACCGCAAGTGCCGCGAAACCTCTTAAGCCATCCAGAATTTCAAAGTGCTGTTTTGTTTGTAAAATGGTGGTTTTAGGTGCAGTTGTATTCATCTTGAATGGTAGACAGATAGATAGTAAACGTGCATCTAAGTTATTCAAATCAATGACGAATCGCAATGTAAGTTGTGGTACAAGAGAGGCGTTTTGCTTCTCTTGCAAGTTTTATTTTCTGGCTTTGAATTATAATTGGTTAGGTGTAATTAATTATCGTAATGTTTAACTGTCACATTACAAGTGTCTTATCTGTTTATGTTTGCCTGTGGCAAACCATTGCATCATATCAGAAAGGCATTCATATCTGGGTTTTAGAATCGAAATTTAACTGCGTAACTTTTTCTTCACTAAAAATCAATGCGCTTTAATAAGCGTAGATCTCATCAAAGTATTCATTTCCCTAACTTTAGTTTAAAGAGTTGCCGATCCAGCGCTAAAGGTCTAATTCACTAACAAGCAACTGCCCGCGTAATCTGCTTAATGTTTCAATTCGCATCCCGAGATAGGAAGCTAAGTATTTTAAGGGAATCCGGTGATATAAGTTAGGGTGGGTATTCATCATTCTGCTTAATCTTTTGCCTGCGCTACTTAAACGAATAAGGTAATTTCGTTCTTCGGCTTCGCGATAGTGAGTGAGTAACAGCTTACGGCCAATATCTCCCATTTCAGGAAATTCGTTTAGTAGCGTTTTGACCAATGGATTGGGTATCATCACAGCCTGGCAAACTTCCAGCGTTTCAATAAATTGCGGTTTATCGGTAGGGAGTTGCCTAGGATAAAGTGTCAAACCCACAATCTGGCCTTCAGTGGCAATCCAGGTGGTCACATCCTTTCCATTATCTTTCGCAAAACCACGAACGGCACCCGATAATATGAAGTATACATTTGGATAGGTATCTAGCGGACTGACAAGGTGTTTACGTTTTCTAAAGGAGATTATTTTTGTTTCATTAATTAATATAGTGGCCATTGATTTGGGTACCCGGCCATATTGTTCTAAATGAGTGATAAGTGCTTTTTTTTCTTCTGAGGGATCTGAATTCATTTCTAAAGTTACAATATTGTAAGTTATTCTTTACATAAATAGTGCCGTTTGTGTATTTTGATATTTAAACATATACGGAATACTAATTTTCAATGCGCCCTAAATTTTTGGCACTATAATGGTAATGATTGGCAAATTTAGCGTTTGGAGGCAGAATGCAGTTGTTCCGCTACCTACATCAAGTGAATGTTGTTTAACAGTAAATGTATTGCTCGAAGAGTTGCTTGATTTTATTCTGGGCAATTTTTTCCCCATTGGGGATAATTATCTACATAATTGAGTATTTTTTTCCCCATAATGATTAGTAGTTTAAATAACTATTCTCTAGATTAAAAGGTGATCTTTTCAATTAGATTGTTTTTTTAATGACGGATGTTTAGATTAGTCATTAATATGCACGCTAAACTTTTGTTAACGACTTTGCTGCTCATTTCTAGCTTTACTGTTACGGTTTACAGTCAGGAGTTAAGGCAGCATATCAATGCACATGATCCTTCTGTAATTAAGGTTGACGATACTTACTACCTGTATTGTACAGGAAAAGGAATTGTGACATGGTCTTCAAAAGATTTATTAAACTGGAAACCTGATCCTCCTGTTTTTTCAAGCCCTCCCAAATGGACATTAGATGCTGTTCCGGGATTTAAAAACTCCATCTGGGCGCCAGATATTTCCTATTCGAACGGGCAATATTACCTCTATTATGCTGTTTCCTCATTTGGAAAAAATAACTCTGCAATAGGGGTAGCTACCAACTTAACCCTTAATCCTAAAGATACCGCTTACAAATGGATAGATCACGGCATGCTCATCCAATCTAAAGCAGGTGAAAATAACTGGAATGCAATTGATCCAAACCTCATTGTTGATCAAAGCGGTGTTCCATATCTGGCATTTAGATCCTTTTGGTCAGGAATTAAAATTATTCGGCTTACACCAGATAAATTGAAAATAAGTGGAACGGTTCAGGATTTAACCACCATAGCAAGTAGGGGAAATCAGGTTAATGCGATTGAAGCGCCTTTCATTTTTCGAAAGGAAAACTACTATTACTTATTTACATCAGTAGATTACTGTTGCAAAGGAAAAGAAAGTACTTACAAGATGATTGTTGGCCGAGCTAAAGATATTGCCGGTCCTCATGTGGATGATAATGGACAATTACTGACCAGAGTGGAGGAAAATTGCTTTTACAAGGAAACGAAAACTGGTATGGTGTTGGACATAATGCGGTAGCTACCATCGGAAAAGAAGATTATCTCGTTTTTCATGGCTATGCCGCAGATCAAAATGGTACGCCCAAGTTATTAATTCGTAAACTCAGCTGGAAACGAGGATGGCCATCCAGCGAAGCTTTGTAAGCGTATAAATACGCGACTTTTTACTTTCTGTTTCTTTGCAAGGATTTAAGTATCTAAAAATCAGTATGTTTTGGTTCAGTTGATGATTTGGTTGTGGGTTATCTAATAATATCGCTCTTAAGTTGCAAACCAAATACCGCTGATCAAAGTTCTCAATACATGAATCTGACCGAAAATACCGCCATGCTGCCAGCAACGAAAAGGAAGTTATATTACTACCAACAGCAAGATATTGATCTTCTTTTTAGCAAACTCAGTTCGCCAGATGGAAACAAATCCAGGCTATTGTATCAGCTTTCTACAGGTGGAGGAAAAACCGTTATTTTCTCAGAAATCGCAAAGCGTTTTATTCAAACTCATGGTAAAAAAGTAATCGTTTTAACCCATAGAACAGAACTTTGCCGACAAACAACTGCCGCATTAAAGCTAAGTGGCGTAATGAATAGGGTAGTGAATAGTGGCGTCAAAAAGATTTCCAGAAAAGATACCTTTGAGTGTTATGTGGCAATGGTGGAGACTTTAAAACACCGGATAGATGATGGGTTGATCAACACTTCAGACGTTGGGCTGGTAATTGTAGATGAAGCGCATCATAATTCATTTCATAAGTTACTGGGTCGTTTTGAAAATGCGGCCGTGATTGGGGTTACCGCCACACCGTTTTCTGCTAACGTAGATTTACCGATGAATAAATTCTACGATGAATTAATTGTTGGCGAACCAATTTCCTCCTTAATTGATCAGGGGTTCCTCGCCAAGCCTAAAATATTCGGATATGATGTTGAACTAAATACCCTTCGCACTGGTATCTCCGGAGATTTTACCGTGAGCACGTCTGATGAACTTTATGGTTCTCAGGTAATGCTTGATTTATTGCTACACACTTATCAATCTCACTCGCTTAAAAAGAAAACACTTATTTTCAATAATGGCATATTCACCTCCAGGAAAGTATTAGAGTTATTTACCAATGCTGGCTACCCGATACGTCACCTTGATAATAAAACTTCCAGTGCAGAAAGAGAAGAGATTCTAAAATGGTATAAGAAAACAAAAGGTGCCATACTGACCTCAGTTTCTATTTTAACTACGGGATTTGATGAGCCTAGTATACAGTCAGTTATCCTTTATCGGGCAACCACTTCCATTACACTTTACCATCAAATGATTGGACGGGGAGCGCGAAGACTTACCAGTAAAAAAACATTCAATATTATTGATCTGGGTAACAATACAGAACGTTTCGGTGAATGGAATGCACCAATCGATTGGAAACATGTTTTTGAAAATCCACAGATTTATCATGAAAGTCTGCACAAGTCAACCAGCGTTATTCATCAAATCTCCCCAGATCTCCGCAATAAATTTCCGAATACCCTCGAAGTCGCTTTTGATGTCCTCGCAGCATATCAGAATGCCACTGAAAAAGGTCAAAAAGCGAAGATTGTGATTCGTGATTCTATTCGTCAGCATGCCTTAATGTGCGTTGATAATAGTGGAACAACTGCCGAGGCGCTTGAACTTTGTGGTGAACTGGATAAAGAAATTGATTTCAGGGTAAAGCAATACGGTAAGTGCGTAGGTAGGCTGACTAAGAATTACATGCAATGGCTCGGAGAGGATTACCGGAGCAGACTTAAGAAAATGATTACGAAAATTATGGGAAGACGAGAGTTATTACGTACTGCAGTTTAAACCGGATATATGATTGTTTGTTATAATGAAGAAGGCTGGCAGGTAATTACACAACGTGCACACGGCCTGCTGTCTGGACAGATTTGCGCGAGATGGAAATTGTCTAACCAACCGGCGCGTTGGGTAGATACCCTAATTGCGACCACAGAACATGATGATGTTTTCAATGAGTTTCAGCGCGATCCGTTGGTAGATGCACATGGAGCACCAATTAATTTCAAGCAAACCAGTTTTGACCCTGATGCTGCTACAAGATTGATGGAAATGTCTTTGACTAAAAGTCGTTTCATTGCTCTGCTCATTTCACATCACATCGCCTTTACTCATGGCGAAGATCCTTCAGCTAAAAATTTTCTAAGTGAACTGAAAAAAAGTGAATCAAGGTGGATCAAAGAGGCCGAAACAACGAAAAAAGAAATAAACGAGGCTTACGAGTTGCTAGAGTTTTGTGATGCCTTCTCCCTGTTAATTTGCCAGGAACAAATTCCACCTGAAAACCGTCGGCTGGAAATTAGTAGCGGGCCTGATGGAATCGCTTATACGTTTTATCAACTTGAAGATGCGCTTATTGTTGAGCCCTGGCCATTTGAGGCAGATAAATTTAACATTACTTACGAAGTAAGGCATATCGCTAACCTTAAGTTTAAAGACGATGACCATTTTCGTGAAGCACTGAAGACAGCCGCAGTAAAAACGATTACTGTACACATTTCGAAAAGCTAATTTCACCTGCGGTTTGCTATTACTCAGGAATTGTAAAAGCGATCAATTTTATTCTGATCGCTCGATATATTCATCATCGCCTTCTACAGGTATTTCAGCTAACTGATTATGCTCGCTTTGAGCTTTGGCGTTCACAATCTGTTCAGCAATATTTTTGAATCTTGCATCTGTTTCCAATAATGCTATTAATGCATTTACTTCCGCAATTTCTGCCTGGATTTCTAATCTTATCATGAATAGACAACGTTGCCAAGCCTAAAATGTTTATCGATTTTGCTATACTTGGCAAATATCTTTCCTGTGGCTTGAGAAGTTAGCTCGCCCGTAATAATTCATTTGTTAATTATTAGATCGCTTTAGAAACTTATGAAGCATATCTTTGTTTGTAGACCGTTCACCAGGCTTAACAGGATTTGGTGACCAAAATTCCCTAACCCAGCAGAAATATTGAGATGAATCAATCTAAAGTCAACATCCGCCCGGTCGAAGCAGCTGAGCATCAGGATATTCTTGTGCTCTGGGAAGATTCTGTGAGGGCAAGTCACGACTTTATAACGGAAGCTGATATCGACGAATACAGATTGAGGATATCTTCAAGCTTGCCCAACCTTGCAGTTTTTTGTATAGAGGCTGAAGGTGTGATTCAAGGTTTTATTGCCCTGTCTGATCACAAAATTCAATTACTTTTTGTTCATCCTCGTGCTTTTCGAAAAGGCTTTGGCAAGCGACTTATCGCTTTCGGTATTGAAAAACATAAAGCCTGGCTGGTAGATGTGAATGCTCAGAATCAGAATGCACTTTCATTTTACTTAAGTTTAGGTTTTAAAGTCTATCACAAGTTTGCCAATGATGGGGCAGGGAAGCCTTATCCGGTTTGGAGTCTGAGATTAAACCGAATGTATAGAAATAAACAGCAATGGCGGGAATTTAGGAAAAAGCTTTCTACCTTCTTCAAATCATAATCATTTCTTCTAACATCTATTTAAACTAAAATAACTTACATGAAATTACTATTTACATTAACTGCACTAACTCATTTATTTATAGTCAGTTTTTCAGATTCAATCCATCAGGAGGATGAGGTAGTGGTCCCCGCTGCAATTAAGAAATATATTCCGGCTGGTTTTGAGGCCTTGAATGTTACAAAGGGAGATCTAAACCGCGATGCCTACGCAGATATCATCCTGGTATTGAAGAAAAAAGGTGAAGAAAAAACTTCTGACGTAAACGATCATCCAGAGAAAAGACCGTTACTGATTTTGTTGGGCCAGGCAGATAAATCATTTAAGCTTGCAGCAAAAAGTAGTAACGCTGTTTATTGTGTAGACTGCGGTGGCATGATGGGCGATCCGTTTACAGGTATTAGTATTAAAAATGGCTACTTTTCTGTGGAACATTATGGTGGAAGCGGACACCGCTGGACAAGGATTGTTACGTTTAAATATGCTCCTCAAGAGAAAAATGGTTCTTATTTAAAGATGGAGGCGAACGTTTCCATATTTCTGCACCAGAGGAAGTTAAGGAAGAAGTAAAGACGGCGAAAGACTTTGGGAAAGTTGCTTTTCAGACATTTGATATCTACAAGGAAAAATAATAAACCACTATTCGTTTTTATCGAAACTTTTCGGCTGATAGTTGTCTTTTAATCAGATTAATTTAAATTATCCATCATCACAGAACATTTAACATGCTTTTTGGTCATAAGTTATTGGTAACAGCTGCCCATCTCGCAAGGCAGTAAGCTAGTTTATTTTCTTAGATAAACGATTCGGAGATTAGCTCGACAAATGCATCAAAGGATAGTTCAGAAAGTGTCAAAAGAGCAGCTGAGCTTTCTTTTATTTTACAGTTGGCCAGGTGGAATGCGTCAGTTTCAACAGCGACATTTTCGCGCGAATGAAAAACTTTATGATCCAAAATTAGAATAGGGAAGTTTCATTGTATTGAAGCTTGATTTGTATTTACATATTTACAAAAATAGATAGATCTGTTGGGTGTATTAGTGGGGTAAATCTACCCTTTCTTGTATTATTAATGAATTTGGGCATTATAATTGTTTGGATCAGAACCGTTAGAATTAAATCAACGGGACGATTTAGATTAACAACAGAATGCAATAAGTGGAAATTGCATTCATTACATTAGGTTTTTGGATGGATGCCTGATGATGTAAAAGCCTTGCAGTAATGCAGGGCTTTTCTTGTTTGATCGATTGTTTTAACATTGTGCTAATTTCTCTCTCATAGATCTGTTCTGCCAATCAGGAAACATAAAACATTTCTGGTTTAAAAGCTGTTTTATAATTCTCTAATCAGCCATGTTTACCTGCACGGCATGAGGTAGCTAAAGGGTTTCCAATATTTTCGATAAGAGCTAATCTTTAAATAAAATCAATTATGGGGCTAAAACAATACGAAGAAAAACGCGACTTCTCTAAAACCACCGAACCAAAATCCGGAACAAGCAAAGACAAAGATAAGTTACAGTTCGTTATACAGAAACATGATGCTTCAAGGCTTCACTATGATTTTCGACTGGAAATGGGTGGTGTACTAAAAAGTTGGGCAGTACCGAAGGGCCCTTCAACTGATCCGAAGAATAAACGTTTGGCGATGATGGTGGAAGATCACCCTTTTGATTACAAAGATTTTGAAGGCATTATACCAAAAGGTGAATATGGAGGCGGTACTGTAATTGTTTGGGATGAGGGCACCTATGAGCCGATAGAAGAAATTAAAGGTAAAAAAGCGCAAGAAAAACACTTGCTTAAACAACTCGCGGCAGGTTCTGTCAAAGTAAAACTCAATGGCGAGAAACTTAAAGGAGAATTTGCACTGGTTAAAACCCACGGAATGGGCGAAAACGGCTGGCTTTTAATTAAACACAAAGATGATTTTGCTTCAACCAAAGACATTACCAAGCAAGATAAATCTGTGCTTTCCGGAAAAACCATTAGTACAATGGAAGAAAGTTCAGAAAAGGTATGGAAAGATGGTAAAGAACAGCAATTAAAGAAAGCTAAAAGTCAGTCAGTAAAAAAAACGAAAACCACGGAAGCAGTCATCGGCGAAAAAGAAAATGTAGATGTAAAAGCATTGCTCAAAAAGGCACCCAAATCAGCAATACCAACAGGGATCAAACCCATGCTGGCTACATTGGTAGATGCACCGTTTGATGATGATCAATGGCAATATGAAGTGAAATGGGATGGCTACCGGGCATTGGCATTTGTGACCAAAGGCAATGTTGAACTCCTGTCCAGAAACAATAAATCTTTCAACGATAAGTTCTATCCGATTTACGATTTACTTCGTGAATGGAAAATCAACGCCGTGTTGGATGGTGAAATTCTGGTGTTAAACGAAAAGGGAATCTCACAATTCGGTGCTTTACAGAATTGGAGAAGTGAAGCTGACGGAGAGCTTGTATTCTATGTTTTCGACTTACTTTGGTATGATGGAAAAAACCTGATGGATTTGCCTTTGTATCAGCGTCAGGCAATTTTAAATGAGGTTCTTCCTGCTGATGACGACCGCGTGCGATTAGGAAAAGTGTTCAAAGCCAGTGGAATTGATTTTTTCGCCGCTGCAGAAAAAATGGGATTGGAAGGTATCATTGCCAAAAAAATAGAAAGTACTTATGCATCCGACAGAAGATCTAAAGAATGGTTAAAAATCAAGGTAAGCAAAAGGCAGGAAGTAGTGATTGCCGGCTTTACCAAAAATGAAGATACTTCGAAAGCTTTCAGCTCCCTGCTGTTAGGGGTTTATGAAAACAAAAATCTACAATATGTAGGAAAGGTAGGCACAGGTTTTTCTGACAAGCTGCAGAAAACAATGATGGCGCAATTTATGCCATTAATCATAAAGGAGAGTCCCTTTGATGAACTGCCGGATGTTAATAAGCCGTCCAGGTTCCGGCCCAATCCACCCAAAGCAAAAGCAACCTGGCTAAAACCAGAGTTGGTTTGTGAAGTGGCATTTACGGAGGTGACTGATGATGGTGTTTTTAGGCATCCATCTTTCCAGGGTATGCGCGAAGATAAAAAGGCGAAGGAGGTGATTCGGGAAATGGAAATTGCTACTGATGAAGTTATTAAAGATGAAAGTACAAAGCCCGAAAAGCATCGTGTGGCTATAAAAGCACCGAATCACAGTGAAAGAAAAACGCTATTAAATCCTAAAGACCAGACGCAGGTTCGAAAAATAAAAAGCCACGAGCTTAAATTTACCAATCTGAATAAAGTGTACTGGCCGGATGATCAGGTAACTAAACGGGATATGTTTAACTATTATTATCAGATTGCCGACTATATACTGCCTTATCTAAAAGACAGGCCGCAATCTTTAAATAGATTTCCCGGCGGTATCATTGGCAAAAGCTTTTACCAGAAAGATGTAAAAGGCAAAGCACCAGACTGGGCCAAAACGTTTCCTTACGAGAACGGGGAAGGAGAGAAGAAGGAGTATCTGGTGGGTACAGATGAAGCAACATTGTTGTGGATGGCCAGTTTGGGCTGCATTGAAATGAATCCCTGGTTTAGCCGGATCGAAAGCCCTGATCATCCCGATTATTGCGTAATTGATCTGGATCCCGATAAACAAACATTTGATCAGGTAGTGGAAACTGCCCTGGTAACCAAGAAAATTCTGGATGCAATCGATGTGCCTTCGTATTGCAAAACCTCAGGCTCCACCGGAATTCATATTTATGTGCCCTTGAATGCCAAATATAGCTATGATCAAAGTCAGATGTTCGCAAAGTTAATCGTAAACCTGGTGCAGTCAGAACTTTCGGATTATACCACACTCGAGCGTACCGTATCGGCAAGAAAAGGCAAAATGTATCTTGATTTCCTGCAAAACAGACCTGGGGCAACCATTGCAGGACCATATTCCCTCAGACCAAAGCCTGGCGCAACTGTTTCCATGCCCCTGCATTGGGATGAAGTTAAGCCCGGATTAAAGATGAAAGACTTTAATATCTTTAATGCACTAGATAGGGTAAAAACAGAAGGTGATTTATTTAAGGGGGTTTTAGGAAAAGGGATCGACTTGAAAAAAGCCGTAAACAAAGCCAAAAGTGTTTTCGGTTAATGAAAGATAATGTTTGTGCTTTCTTATATTTGAAAAAAATTGATTAAATGATAGCACACCACGTTTTATTTTGGCTTAAAGCCGATACTACAGAAGAGCAGAAAGTAGCTTTCCGTAAAAGTTTAGAAACCCTTGAACAAGTGGAAGTAGTAAAAACTTTCCACCTTGGAACACCAGCACCTATTGAGCGTGCGGTTGTAGACATTACTTATACTTTTAGCCTGCTTCTAATTTTTGAAGATATGGCAGCACATGATGTTTACCAGGTTCACCCATTGCATAAAGCTTTCTTGGATGAGTTTAAAATCTATTTCGAGAAAGTGATCAT
>JAZBLB010000025.1:0-76733 GCA_037032985.1 Bacteroidota bacterium | reverse complement strand
TGGAAAGGCATAGTCATCAAGGTTGCATTGGACTGGCGGATCTAATCGAGTATAAGTAATGGTAGTTCCTAAGGGAAGGATATTTCCATTAGCCACACAAGTAGTTATGCCTAATGCTCCGGTAACCGGGACAACATTGGTAGCTCTCGGGCAGGCATTCGGAAATGTACTCAAAGAAGGATTATCAAAATTTCTAACATTTACAGTGACAACGATCGTTACATTCAAAGTGCCATTTGGTTGGGTATAAACTGAATTACCTATCAGACAACCTAGTGATTGTGCATTAATTTGGGCAATTCCAGAGAACACAAATAGAAGAAAAAGAAGGGAGCGTTTTATTTTCATTTGAGAGATTAACTACCTAAAGTTAAGCCCCCTAATTTTGAAATCCTACATTCATTCTGTTCAGTATTAAGTTAAGCTATTACTCAAAGGCTGGACATTAAAGATCTTTTAAACAAATGTTGCTACTATCAAATGAGTAGATCCAACTTTACCAATAAAGCAGATCTCCCACTCAGAGCACACCAAATAAAAGTTGAGGCTGGTTGAACTGAGTTAAAACGCGATGAAATCCGCTAATAAAGAAATACAAGAACTTAAACTTTCGTTAATCAGCCAATTACCCGAACTCTTCTTAAAATTGAAAAACCAACTAAACTGATTAGGGGTATAAAAAACGGTGTGAAATCATCCATTGGTAAATTAGCAGCCTTATTTGCGGGACAGTCTATTTGGTAAAAAACATAAGTGGCATAGCTGCCTTGGGTTGTATTTTTTTTTCCCGCAGAACTATCTATCCAGCAAGCGGTTTGATTTGTTCCATTAGAACCGGCATAGCTTTCATCTCTAACCTGGTGGTATGCTTGGTTGCTGTTTACCTTGTGGCAATCATAGTTGTTTGCCGGGTCGCTATTGTAATATATCTCATAACTAATACCATGAACATCATAAACTTTATAGGCTGTACCATACCATTCAGATATACCTAAATAATTAACATAAATTCGGTTACCATCACGGCAGCCATATCCGGAGGTCTGAGCATGACTTGCTAGAACTGTTGTAAAGAAAGTAATGAGTAATGAGGGCAAAAATTTAAAGAACAAATTCATTAGAGATAAGCAAGATAACGGAAAGTTTTCGTATTATTTACCTTACAAAATTATAGAAAATTGAAATTTGAACAAAATGAACAGGCACTGAAATAAGTTCAAACTTCTGGAAACTCGTTAACAATAAAAGCCTGCAAAAGTAAATAAAATGCCTCTGAAGCTATTTAACTGAACATTTAATACAATTTATTCGTGCTGACATGGGTTTAAAATCCATGACAATAATCAATAACAATATTTTTACAAACAAATTCAGGCTTATCAATTGTTCATTCCGTTCAGGAAAGAAAATTGTGGTTTTCATTTTAGCATCGCTTTGGAAGAAACAACTAAAAGCCTTTAGTAACTATTAGGATTTTAAAATTTATTTTGGAAAAAGAAACTTAACTTTTTCAACGGCTATCCCTGTCTTTAAGTAGCGATATATCCCATTTGGATTCTAGCAAAATTGAAGTAAAAACAGGAAATGGTTTGAATGCTTAGGAAGACCAAAAAACATCTATGTTGCCAAAGTTGTGGTCACAGCAGTCATGCGGCAAATAGCTTTTAGGCTAGTAATTCAGGTGGTACTTTTTAACTGCGAAGAAAGCAATACAACTAATAGCGAAAGCAAATATCCAGATATAATCATCAATCGGACAATTTTCCCGCTCGTAATCATACAATGATCCGGCCGTGTAGGTGTAGTTCGTGGAACTCCCTGTTCTAATGTAACACGTATTAGCACCTCTATTATTCGAAAAAGACTTCACCCTCGGGCAGGCCCCACTATTATTTAAGGCCAAAGAACCAGTATAAGTAGGTTTTGGCGCCGATGTTCCTGGAGGAGTGACAGTACCTAAAGACACGACAGCGAAAGAAGCAGGCGAGCTTAGGTAACAACCGGTTTGGGTAGTTTGTGCAATTATTTTAAAGGGGAAACTGAGTAAAATTAAAAAAGCAGCTAAAAAGAAACGAACAATCATTAGAAATGGCTATTTTTTGGAGATAAATAAAAGCTTAAAAAGCGAATTAAAGTAAGACTAGACTAACGAACCCAAAAACTCAGAAAGAAAGAGCGTAAATTGGACAAATTGGGGCTCCTACTTTGACCATAACCTTTAAGCAGTTTTCTACGACCACAATACGTAGCAGCGGAATCTGATGAATGGCCATTGTAATAGTAAACCTGTGCTTTTTCTGCAAATAGAAAAAACAATGAGGAAATCATTGCATAGTACATGATGAGGTGTTTGTTTGGTTTGTAGCAGAATTGTTTCGACTACCAGTTGCGCTCATTTACGTAACCAAACTAGTCTTGGTTTTCAAAAAATTGAAAAAGATAAATTAGCTAACAATTAGAGTAGAACCCGATAAAGAACAAAACCTTTTATCCGAGGTTTGGATGTAAATTATGCTAACCGATCAAGCAAGCTGCCGCCCATGAGTTAACAACATCGTTAGTTCAAACTCAAATCCCTTTTAAAATTATTAAGATTAATTTGAAGGTTATACTAATCAAGTCTTAATGATATGAATTCCCAACCGGGCGATTGCACAGTTCCAGCAAGGCTTATTCCTAATCCCTAGCCGTTCCTCTCCAGGATATCAAGAAAATAGGCCCTATCAATAACATCAGGTATGGAATACCCACAACAACTAGGTAATGAGCGGTTAAAGAAAAACCGAAGTTTGCGCTAATTTGATTTACAGGTCTCAGTACAAAAGAAGTGAAAGTTATCTTTTTGAGCACTTACAGCTGATGTCAGCTCTAAGATCGCTAGTGATGCCTGTTATTAAGAACTAGACCTGACAAATCAGTTTCACCGACTTACAAGATCCACTCGGATAATTTTAACCATTGCTATGATTAAAAATCAACGGCCAAATCTAAGAATGATTTCATTGACATCTTTAAAGAAGTTGAGAAATACCTACTCCAAATGCATTCTCCGGATAAACCCGATAGAAATCGGCAAGATTAAAAGCACAAGAAGGGAAATATAACCATCTACCGGGCATTGGTAAGTTCTTGCAAAGGTTACAGGTGAGCCAAGCGAGAAATTGCCAGAATAGTTCACATAGCACCTCCCACCTTTGGCATCAGCTCTTGGAGTAACCTCTGAAGATTTGACATAAGTAGAGGTTTGGTAAGGGGAGGAATTACAGCTTAAACTTGAAGAAAATTGAATCCAATACTCATTTGTAAAATATTCATAAGTGTTATTTGGAGCTCCGACTGTGGTCGTTCGATAATAGACCCTATCAATTCCGCCACCAGTAAATCGGCAACCAGCATCTGCCTTTGCATTATGATTAACTAGTAGGCAAAAGAGTACACAAATGAATATGACAGAAATTAGCTTCTTAACTTGAAATAATAGGGACATAGCTGAAAAAAGGAATCAAATTGATTTGTATTCTGTTCTTACGCAGCCGACAAAAAAAATTGAAAAAAGTTAACTAAACTTTGCAGAAAAAGAATAACTGGACAAGGTAGACCAACAGCTAGCTAGTGTTGTACTAACGTTTAAGCGAACCTCCATTTTAAGTCTAGACTTCCGGAGAAGACACAAAAAATGGAGCTAGAGCAATCTACTCCTGTTTAAAATTCAAATTTGCTGGTGCAAAGGAAACAAATAATTACTTATTTTTATTACAATGGCCATCTGTTTTGACAAATATCAATCGGTTTGAATTTTAAAAATAAGAGCAAGAGGGCAGCCTACTCCATGATTTCGGTCGCCTTATGTAAAAAATGAGTAGTTGAATTATATGTTAACTAAGAAGATAAGAAATTACGTTTTTTTTTTTACAACTAATGAGTAGGCCTAATCAGACAATAAAAAACTGCTAACTCAAGTCGTGATGTTAGAATATGCGAATCAATTATGGAAGAATGATCACTCTTCAAATCATTTATAAGAATTATTGATCCCACCAAAGATGATAAATGTCAATGTTATTAGAACAGTTTGCCTAGCGAACCAAGAATAACTGACGATACCACTTGCGCTAAAGGAATTTTAAATTGTATTTTTGTCTAACTACAGTACCCGCAATAAAGTCCCAGATCAGAATGCCACAACCAAAATCACTTTTGCAATTCCTATTGATTTGCACATTAATCACAACTATTTTTAGCTGTGGTGTTCGCAGAGAACGTACCCTATTTAATGCGCCATCAGATATTGTGACCGATACTATCAAGCAGGTTTATGTAGTGAACGATCAAGGCATAAGCGATGCGTACTACAAAATTAAAGTAAATGACCAGCTGGCAATCCGCAATGTACAGAATTTTGAATTTGGGGCATCCGCTAGTAGCAGTGCAACGAATGTTTCTACAAGCGGGCAAAATACACCAAATGGTAACATTCAGAGTGTCCTCTCCTATCCGGTAGATATTGACGGCAAAGTGAATCTACCGGCCATTGGAAAAATAGAGGTGGTAGGTTTAAGTCGTCGCGAAGCTGCGATCAAAATTCAGGAAATCTATAAAACCAAACTATTAAAAGAACCCATTATAGAACTCAGTGTTGTAAACCTAAAAGTAACCTTGCTGGGTGAATTTGGCAAACAAGGTAATTTCTTGCTGGAGCGGGATAATACCACCCTGATCGATATCATTGGAGAAGCCGGTGGAATTAGCAAAACAGCGGACCCTAAAACATTGAAGATCATCCGTGGCGATCGCGCTAATCCAGAATTAATATACGTTAATCTCAATGATATTAACAGCTTAGCAAGCAAAAAATTGATCCTTCAAAATCATGACATCATTGTATTACAACCAACGAAAAGTGCCGCCACAAGCGATAAATTACAAAGCCTAAATAATATTTTACAGCCATTATTAGTAGTAGTGAATTTAGCGGTATTGATTTTCACCGTGACCAGATAGTTTTTTTATTATCATCCTTAGCAATAACTGATTTCGAGAAGATTGTTTACCTGCAACCCAATTAGCTTAAAGTGAATCGATCAGCAATATAGCCTTTAGGTAAAAGCAACGTGATTCTTCATCCATTAAGACTGATAGCAAAGGTAGGTAACCTCGATATCTCTGCTGATCTTCGGCTTAGCAAAATAACGTATGGATCAAGCACTTGAAACTTCCACCATAATCTTTAAAACACCATATGCCAAAGCAGCAAGTCCGCTCTCGATTTTACAACCCGTAAATTTGCGACTGATCGAAATATGTTAAGCGTTTATTCCACATCAGGTTAAGCCTTGAGCGGTTCATAAAATGTTTATACTTTCAGCAGCATCCATAAGCTAGCATAGGGATCGGTTTTTAGTTACCTTTGATTAATCAAAAGCCCTGCGAGGCAGACCCACTCTGCAAAAAAGCGGTGATAATTGAAACTACCCCCATGTATCAACCTAAAAGACCTTTTCTATTAACTAATTGCACGAAGCATAAAACATTTACAATAAAATAATCTCTTTTGCAAAATTGATTTTATCTTTATGACTTAATTGATTGTTCCCCAACTTCAAAACGTAACACATTGAAAGAGACTGTGCAAGAGAAAAAGGCTGTTAGCCAAAGTATCGATTTTTACAAAATATTTCGCGTATTTTTAAGTCGCTGGTACTGGGTGGCCGCAACCGTTACCATTTCGCTTTTTGGCGCATGGCTTTACCTTTGGTATACGCCACCAATTTATCAAACAGGTGCATCACTTAAGCTCGAAGATAGCAATCCTAGTCTTGGCACTGCAGGCGGCCAAATGGCCATGCAGAACTATAACTATACGGATAAAATACAGGCAGAGAGTTTCACTATCCGCAGCAATGAGGTAATAGCCAATGCGGTAAAAACATTGGATTACAAAATCAGCTATTATTTAAAAGGCCGTGTGCGTACCACTGAGCTCTACCCAAACGTTCCGTTTATAATCGAAATCATTAAACAAGACAGCGTTAATTTTGGCCGGTCGCTCTATTCTGTTAAAGGTATAGATGAAAAACATTTTCAACTCGCTACTGCAGATAATGAAAACGAAAGAGTTACTTACCAGTACGGACAGGTAATTGATAAAGGCAACATGCTGTTCAGAATTAAAAATAAAATTCCTGTAAATAGCACCTACCAATTTAAATTTAATAGTCAGGATGACTTTATCGGCCGGGCAATGGGTGGTTTGAATATTGGTGAGGCAGCACGCTTTACCAATGTGATGGGTTTAAGCCAAACCGATGGAAATGCAGTTTTTGCTGCCGACATCCTGAATGCGATTATGAAGGAGTATGTGAAGTATGATATCATTCAGCGCCGCAGATCTGCCAACCAGACAGTAGATTTCATTAACAACCAACTGGGATTTATTGATACTGAAGCAGGGAAATCAGGTAGTACTTTGGCCAACTATAAAACCCGAAATAACATGGTAGACATGAGTTCATCTACCTCCATGACCATCGGAAAATTAGCTGACTTTGAAAAGCAAAAAACGGAACTTAACCTGAAACAGCTAGGAATAAAGCAGCTTCAGCAACAAGTCAACAGCAATAAGGCAAAAGTAGAAATTGGCCTCGACATCGAAGGAGACATCAACTCTGGAATGGGCACTCTCGTTACGCAATTAAACACCTTGTTGGCAAGCAGGGAAGCTAAACTAGGCCAGTTCAATAGTGACTCACAACCCATTAAACAAATTGAGCAACAGATTTCGAACGTTAAAGCCAGTATAAGAAGTGCAGTAGCAGCGATGCTCCGACAAAACGAACAGACCATTCGTTACATTGATAGTCAGATCTCTAGTGTTACGCAAAGCATGAGTTCCATCCCTCAAAAGGAACAGAACTTTGTAAAGCTGCAGACCAATTTTGAAGTCAATAACAAGGTCCGATCTTACCTTTCAGAAAAAAAACTTGAGGCAGAAATGAATGCGGCTGCAATTGTACCCGGTGCATCTATTGTAAACCCTGCCTATCCCTCTTATTTTGCAATCTCCCCGAATAGTAGCAAAGCTTACAGCACTGCCCTGATGTTAGGTTTAGCCTCTGGCTTTGGTCTAATCTTACTGGTACGCTTTCTTAACCCATACATCTACGATAAGGAAACAGTTGAAGGTTTAACACACACACCGATTATCGGCGTAATAAGAAAATTCCCGGATTATATTGATCAAGACAGCAGGCAGGCACTTTCGTTATCAAAACCAAAATCGGTATTTGCAGAATCGGTACGTTCTGTACGTACAAACTTAAGCTTTTTAGCGAGTCACAAAGAGAGTAAAGTAATCTGCATCACCTCTGAAGTTTCGGGGGAAGGAAAGTCTTTTGTCACGATTAATCTGGCAGGTACACTTGCCCTGATTGAAAAGAAAATCATCCTCATTGCAGCAGATTTAAGAAGATCCAGGTTACATAAAGCTTTTGGCAGTGACAATAAAAAAGGATTAAGTTCTTTACTATCTGGACAAGCAACGCTTGAGGAAGTGATGATTCATGACGACGTTCACCACATCGATTTTATCCCTTCCGGACCAGTGCCACCTAACCCGTCAGAACTTCTACATACTGCAGCTATGAAAGAACTATTAGCGAGATTGGAACTTGATTACGATTATGTATTGGTCGATACCGCACCTGTTGGTTTGGTCTCAGATGCCATTCCACTAATCAGATCCGCAGATATCAATTTGTTTGTTATCCGCTCCGGCGTTTCACAGCAGCGTGCAGCAAACATCCCGGAAAGGTTATCAAGAGAATACGGACTGAGCAACCTGGCTATAATCTTAAATGCCTTTGGAGATGATGCCCTGCATTCCAACTACTATACAACCGATTATTCACGTGGCGGAGGTAACAGCACCTATTACTATTCAGATTATAGTGGCTACTCAGGATCAGGCTATTATGACGATGAAAACCGTAAATGGTGGATGTTTTGGAAAAAGAAATAGCACTTACAACTACTATCTCGGCGATTGCGATTTTCATGCAATTTGCTTTTAACTTGCTATTGAAACGCTGATAAGCGGCTATCTTGCTTGTAAAAAGAAATGTGGTGATTGATCGAAGGAGGCCAATAATCGTCTCGATCGCCTCTTGACTTATCTCAATAAAAAACTTAAAAAACTAGCACACCACACCCATTAATTATTATTTTTGCAATTAACCCCAGGTACTAATTTATTTTTTAGATGAATCACATTCAAAACGATGCCTATTATTTTCTGGCAGACAGGATTTCGCTAACGGTGATATTGGGCATGTACTCATTTAGAGGTTAAGTTCAAACATGATCGACCATAACTACCATTGGTATCCGGTTTATACACGGTCGAGGGCTGAAAAAAAAGCCCATGAAGAATTGAACAGGAAAGGCATTAGCGCCTACCTGCCATTGCAAAAAACCCTTAAACAATGGAGCGACCGAAAAAAAATTGTTGAAGAACCCCTCCTTAAATCCTATCTCTTTGTGTATATTTCAAGCAAAGAGTATGCAGAGGTACTCATGACTAATGGCATTGCCAGATTTCTTTATTTTTCTGGAAAGGTAGCATCCATGCCTCAGCAACAAATTGAACACCTAAAATTACTCTTAGCAACTGAACAGGAATTGAAGGTTTTTGATCATGATATTAAACCAGGACAAAAAGTATTAGTAAAAGCAGGACCATTTAAAGATATGATTGCAGAAATGGTTTCTGTTCAAAATAAACAAAGAATTATATTGCGATTAGCCAATATCGGCTACTCAATCGAAATCAATACATCAATAGCGTTTGTAGAGCCCATCTGATCAATCATAACTGAAAAGTAATAATGAATTTTTGGGAATACAAGACGAGCAATCCGAAGCATAAGGGATAAAAACAAAATGCACAAAGTGAATAGCTTCCTTAAGCTAACTACTTATTAATATTAAGGCGGGAAGTTTTATATTATATCTATCTTAAAAAATAATCAGCCAATTTTTAAAACAGATTGTGACTGAAGGGGCGAAGCTGCGTCCGAACTAAAAACTCTTCAAGACTTAAATACTGTAAATTTTCAAAAGAATCACTTCATGTGTAGGATAGCGGGCATTATAGCTCAAAACACTAACCCAACATCATTACTGAAAGACGTTAAGTTAATGTGTGATGCTATGCAGCATGGAGGTCCAGACGACGAAGGCTTTTACGCTGACCCTACCAATGGCCTTGTGTTTGGCCACCGAAGGTTAGCGTTGATTGACCTTTCTGCTGGCGGTCATCAGCCCATGCATACCACTGCCGAAGAACTAATCATCACCTACAACGGGGAAATTTACAACTTCCGGGAATTGAGAGCAGAGCTATCTATCGCTGGCTATCATTTTCAAACAGAAAGCGATACGGAAGTAATTCTCGCAGCCTATCAAAGTTGGGGCATCGAAAGCTTCCAGAGATTCAATGGAATGTTCGCTTTCGCAATCTACGATAAAACAAAGCAGCTTACTTATCTTGTGCGCGATCCATCCGGGATCAAGCCGCTCTATTATTCTATTCAACAAAATCACTTGATATTTTCATCTGAAGTAAAGGGGTTTCTACAAACCAGTTATCCTTTCGTTGAAGAAGCAAAATGGAAAACATATTTTTTAGCTTTCGGCCATATCCCCCAGCCCTTTACCACACTAGAAGAAGTATTTTCATTGAAACCGGGACAAATTCTAAGCTGGAATCATCGGAGTGAAACTTTTGAGATTACTTCCTTTAACCAGAAACCATTAGTTACCACAATCACATCTCCAGCAGACGCTACAGCCCAGGTAAACCATCAACTGGAAGACGCCGTCAACCGCCAGCTGATTGCAGATGCACCAGTCGGCGTATTTTTAAGCGGAGGAATAGATTCGAGTATCATTACACTATTGGCAGATAAACAAGCAGGAAAAAATCTGAAAAGTCTATCTATAAACTTTGGCGAAAAGGCATTTTCAGAAGAAAAATATCAACAACTAGTTACAGAAAAAACGAGCGGAGAGCACCAGGCTTATTTGGTAGAAGAGCAGGACTTGAACGTGAACTTCGACTTGATTATGACTGCAATGGATCAACCTACAAATGATGGTATCAACTCGTGGTTTGTTAATAAATACGCGAAAGAAAATGGCCTGAAAGCTGTGCTCTCAGGAATCGGGGCCGATGAACTCTTGGGTGGATATCCATCATTCAACAGAATGGGTATAATCAAAACACTTAAAAAACTACCCCCGTTTTTACTTCGCTTAATTGGAAAGTTACCTTCAGAAAAGCTCAAAAGAATTTATTACCTCAGTTACCACAATCCCATTGGCGAGTATCTTTTTCTCCGTGGGTTTTTTATTCCGGAAGCCATTGCCAGCATCCTAAAAATCAGCAGGAAAGAAATTGACGAACTGTTCGAAGCTTTCCCTATTGATGAAAAAATATATCAGTTAAGCGGATCGGAAAGAGCTTCCTGGTTTGAAACCAATATTTTTATGCAAAACCAGTTGCTAAAAGATACCGACTTTATGAGCATGAGCCATGGAATAGAAGTTCGTGTTCCATTTTTGGATCAGAATTTTCTGAAGACCATTAATAACATAGCACCTCAACAACGATTTCCCAAGCAAAAAAAAGGCTTACTAATCCAAGCTTTTAGAAAGCTCCTTCCGGAAGCTATTTGGAACCGGCCAAAAATGGGTTTTAGTTTCCCCCTTCAACAGTGGTTTATCAAAGGAGGCCAAATCTCCGACGAAAGCCTCTATATAGATAATGAATTTGCAACGCAGCAGATTTTAAACTTTAAGGCCGGCAAAATGCACTGGTCAAAAGCATTCGCACTGTACCAGGTATTTAGAAAAAACTAAGGTCAACGAAAAACGACCAACGGAAAACGACCTTTGAGAAACGAGAAAATCTTATTTTTAAGTTTACATAGCTTCAGCCTCACAGGCGGCATAGAAAAAGTATGCAGGTGCGTAAGTAAAATTCTTTCAAATTTAAATAGCTGCTCATCAAGCAATCATCAGGTATTGAGTTTGTATGATGATCAGCCAGATATGAACTATATCGGTAGCGATGATTTTAAAGGCTTTAAAGGAAATAAATTAGCATTCCTTTATAGTGTGATTAAAGCAGGGCTAAGCGCAAATACCCTGATCTTAAGCCACGTAAACCTGCTCCTATTTGCCTTAATTTTAAACAAACTCCAACCTAAAAAGCGGATTATTCTCCTTGCCCATGGCATCGAAATCTGGGCAAAGCTCCCGAAGTGGAAAACTAGCTTCTTAAGGAAAAACACGGAGCTTTGGGCAGTAAGTAATTATACTGCTCAAAAAATACATCACCTGTTTCCTGCAAAAATAAAAACGCTAAATAACGGCTTGGATCCATTCTTTTCCATTCCCTCCAATTTTGGAAAGCCAGAATCGCTCTTACAACGCTATCAACTTTCGAGCGAAGCAAAAATACTATTCACTTTAACGCGACTATCCTCTCAAGAGCAATATAAGGGTTATGATCAGGTAATTTTAGCACTGAAAAACCTACCGGAAGAGGTAGTCTACATTTTGGCAGGTAAAGCAGATCAGCAGGAAAATGATAGGGTTTTAAGCCTGATCGCAACACATAACCTGAAACATCGGGTGGTAGTAACCGGATTTGTAGCAGAGGATGAGGTTCAAAATCATTTCCTTTTGGCCGATCTATATGTGATGCCCAGTAAAGGAGAAGGTTTTGGAATCGCCTTTATCGAAGCCGCAGCATGTGGTCTTGCTTCCATTGCAGGAAATGCAGATGGCAGTAGCGATGCTTTGTTGAATGGCGAACTTGGCGATTTTGTAGATCCTAATAATGTAGCAGAACTCGCTAACGCAATTACTAAACGCCTTGCAGTCCAGAAATCATCAGCCGATGCCTTTAAACTTCAAAAACAATGTTTAGCGGCTTTCAGCTTTCAACAATATCAAGTAAATTTTCTTAACTTCTTATTCAGTTAGATGATGCACAGTCAATACAATCTGCTTGAACAAAACGAAATTACCATGTATACCTTTTTGCTAAAAACAGCAATCAATTTGCCCGTTGTTTATGGAGCATAAAGAAGAATATCACTGGACCATCGAAGCAAAAGCCTCGTTATTCGATTTAAAATTGAATGAAATCTGGGCCTACCGCGATTTGTTGTGGCTGCTTGTCCGACGGGATTTTGTATCTTTCTATAAGCAGACCATTTTAGGTCCGCTGTGGTTTTTTATCCAACCGCTCTTCACTACTATCATCTTCACTTTTATTTTCGGTAACCTCGCTGGTATTTCTACCGATGGCTTGCCGAAGCCCCTATTTTACATGGCCGGTATCACTGCCTGGAATTACTTTGCAGACTGTCTAACCAAAACATCAACCGTATTTAAAGACAATGCAGGCATTTTCGGCAAGGTATATTTCCCTCGGTTAATTATGCCACTTAGTATCGTAGCCAGTAACCTCGTGCGCTTTGGTGTGCAAATGCTACTTTTCATCCTGATGATGGCTTATTATTATTTTACAGGTGCGAACTTCACTATCACCTGGGCCATTTCACTCTTCCCGGTCATTGTAATCTTAATGGCTTTATTGGGGTTAGGGGCCGGAATGATGATCTCTGCAATGACTACAAAATACCGGGACCTCGCCTTTTTGGTATCATTCGGCGTGCAATTGTTAATGTATGCCACAACAGTTATTTATCCATTATCAGAAGCCATTAATAAATACCCAGCATACGCCTGGATCATCGAATACAACCCCATGACGCCCATCATCGAAACCTTTAGATATGGTTTTCTAGGCGAAGGAAGTTTCAGTTGGGGGAGTTTAGGCTATGCAGGCGGCATCACATTGGCTTTGTTAGTTTCAGGAATAGTGGTGTTTAATAAAGTTGAACGAACTTTTGTGGATACGGTGTGATATGGTAATATGACACGGGTTAGAGAAGAGGTTAGCGGGTTAGTGATGAAGTCAAAATCATTTTTTCTATGCCAGATTCCAAAAAAGCTCATGCATTCATCAGCTTCAAAAAAAATGGAAAAGATTGGAAGAGAGATAACTATTTCAAAGTTTCTGGTGAGTAAACTAAAACCAGATTGATAAGAAATCATCCTTCATTCAGTAACTGATCAACTTAAATAAAGATCATGCAGATTTATTCCTTCGAAAAGCTAAAAGTTGGGAACTATCAATATCATTTATAAAGGACATCTACTATTTAACTAAAAAAAATTCAAAAGACGAAATTTTTGACTTAACCAGTCCTTTAAAGAGCTCAGCCAGCAATATTAGACCATGTTTAGGAGAATGCTCTGGATGGATTACCTCGGTGGATAAAGCAACTAGTACAACATGGCCTACGCTACTACCTTTGAAACCTAGATCGCATGATTCCTTCGATAGACTTAGATTATATCGATCAGATAATCACCTATTATGCCAAACTCAAATAGAAAACGTTATGTTAAGCTAACCAATTCAAGAAACTGGCAACTTAACAATAAAAGCTAAAACTTACTTTTAAAACCTTAACGGCCAGCCCATCTGAACTTCATAACCTACACTACCCCCTAATCCACCTTAAACCATAGAAGCCCCTTGTCAAACCAACTTGCCATAAAAGTAGAAAACCTCAGCAAAGCCTACCAATTAGGTCAAATCGGTACCGGAACAATCAGCAGGGACCTGGAGCGTTGGTATGCGCGGATGCGGGGAAAAGAAGATCCGTTCTTGCGGATCGGCGAAAGTAATAATCAAAACACGAAAAGTGAAAGTGATATAGTATGGAGTTTAAAAGACATTAATTTCGAGATCGAACAAGGTGATGCAGTAGGAATTATTGGCCGGAATGGAGCCGGAAAAAGTACCCTTCTTAAAATCCTCAGCAAGGTTACCGCTCCTACCACCGGGAAAATCTCTGGGAAAGGAAGAATTGCAAGTCTTTTAGAAGTAGGTACAGGTTTTCATCCAGAACTAAGTGGAAGAGAAAATATCTTCTTAAACGGTGCTATTTTAGGCATGAGGAAAAAAGAAATCCAGCGTAAGCTCGACGAAATTGTAGCCTTCGCCGGAATTGAACGTTACCTAGACACACCTGTGAAACGCTACTCATCGGGGATGTACGTTCGGCTGGCTTTCGCAGTAGCCGCACATTTAGAATCCGAAATCCTAATCGTTGATGAGGTATTGGCCGTAGGCGATGCCGAATTCCAAAAGAAGTGTCTGGGTAAAATGGATGAAGTGAGTAAAGGTGAAGGACGGACGGTACTTTTTGTGAGCCATAATATGGATGCTGTTGCTACATTGACCAATAAATCAATTTTTCTAGAAAATGGAGGTTTAGCATCATACACAGATACGGAATCCGTAATTCAAACCTATCTAGAAGCAGATGTTAACGAGGTTGGGATTTATAAAAAAGAAGCTAGAGTTGATATACCCTCTATCACAAGGGCAAAAGTTATAACTTCAGAAATTGACGGCTCACACATGAATGGAAAAGACCTATTAATTGATCTAGAGGTTTACATACCTGAAATTATTGAAGGTATGTCGCTATCTTTACAAATTTGTAATCCGAAGGGAGCACCTATAATTTACACCTATTTATTTGACGCTGAGACTTCAATTTTGCGGCGAATAGGCCTTAATAACTTACGCTGTACCATTCCAAAATGTAAGCTATATACTGAAACTTATTACCTGGTATTGCATTTGGCAGAAAGTAAAGGCAGGACTAAATTCGAAGAAATTCATAGAATTTGTCAATTCGATGTAGTCATGCCAAATAAAATTATAGAATGGGGATGGCAGAGAAATGTTTGCGTATACACAGAAGATTTTCATTGGCAACTTAATACATAAGAATAATGTTATGCATCTAAACAGCGAACTACTTTTCCGGAAATATGCATTACCATATTTTCTTCCAAATTTAAAAGTACTTGAAATTGGACCAGCGGGCTTTCCATCCGCTTACCAAAAGATAGTAGGTGATGATAGTATTACTTGGCATACGATTGATTTTAGTGATACGACATTTATAGAAAATGCTGTTGACCAACTAACCTATCGCATAAGTTCTGCTTATGATTTCCCAGTAGAAGAAAATAAGTATGATATTATACTTTCTGGCCAAGTGATAGAACATGTTCAGCACATTTGGCACTGGGTTAAAGAATTGAAGAGAGTTACCAAAGTTGGCGGTAGAATCGTGACTATAAATCCTGTTAGTTGGCCTTATCATGAAGCCCCTCTTGATTGCTGGAGGATATTCCCTGAAGGCATCAAAGCTATAGCCGAGATCAATGAACTGAAAGTAAAAGAGTGTATTTTTGAATCACTTGAAATTGAGAAGATATTAAAGTATGATAGAAAAAGTAAATTTATACCAGGAAAATCTTACAACTATGAGCGGTCAGTTAACCAACTGAAGAAGCAAATTTATTTCAATAAGTTAATAAGAAACATACCTTTTTTAAAAACACTTGAACAGCCGATTGAAGTTTCATTTGATACCATTTCTATACTTGGAAAGTAAATGGAACACAAATACACACGCATTATCATATTGGAAAGCAAATTAATTGTATTTATAGGTAGGATCTTCAATAGAATTCTTCGGTTAATTAATCATGCATACCATCTCGCCAGGCTTAGAGAAATTCAAAAGTTAACTAATGATGGTTTTGAAGTCAAAGTCGCTCAAAACTTATTAGAATTACAACATAAGGATTTCCCCTATACGGTATTCATTAGACCAGTTTCAAGCGATCAGCTAGTACTTTATCAGATATGGAAAGATTATGAATACCAATATTTGATCGAATTAATTGAAAGAAATAACTATACCGATAAAATCACGACAATAATTGACGCAGGATCGAACATAGGATTAACAGCATTATTCTTGAAACATCATTATCCATTTGCTAAAATAATCTCTATAGAAGCGGATAACAATAACCATACAATACAATTAAAAAACTTTGAATGCAACAAGTTTAATAAGGAGGAAATTGTTGCACTCAATCGAGCAATTTGGATAAATAACACAGATAATCTTAATATATCAAGTTCTTTCCGAGATGGAAATCACTGGGCAAAATCTGTTGAAGTCGGATCACAGCTGGAAAGAGATGTTGAAGCTATAACGCTTCAAGAGATAGTTGCCCTTTTTGGGGAAAACAAAATTATAGATATTTTAAAAATTGATATTGAAGGAAGCGAAAATAATTTATTTGCTAACGAAAATTTCCTGGAATGCTTATCAAACCAGATTAGGTTTTTAAGCTTAGAAATACATGACGAGTTCAATAACCGGTTGAATATCCAAAATATCCTTATCCAAAATAACTTTAGTATTGAAGATGTAGGAGAAACCACCTTCTGTATAAACAAAAAACTCATTTAAATTAATGCTTTTATCAGTGATAATACCATGTTATAATCATGGTCAATATATACATGATGCAATTGATAGCGTCTTAACCTACACCGATAAGCCCATTGAGATCATCATCGTGGACGACGGCTCAGCAGATGATTTCACAATTAGAAAAATGACGGAATTAAAGGAGGCCGGATTTCATGTGATTCAACAACCTAATTCGGGATTAGCTAAAGCGCGAAATGCCGGAATTGAGGCAGCAAAAGGTAAATACATCTTGCCACTTGATGCTGATAACAAGATTAGAGCCGACTATATTAGAAAGTCACTACCCATACTTGAAGCTAACGAATGTGATATAGTATATGCCAAACCAGACTTTTTTGGAGATAATATTGAGTCCCGGAAATTTTTAACTAAGAAATTTAATGGTACAGACCTTATCCATGGGAACTATATTGATGCTTGTTCTATATTTAAAAAATCTATATGGGAAGAAAATCAAGGGTATGATGAAAATATGCCTTATCAAGGATATGAGGACTGGGATTTTTGGCTGAACAGTTACTTTCGAGGCTTTAGATTCCATTTTTTAGATGAGGAACTATACGAATATAGAATTCTGACAAATTCTATGATTTCCAAATCGCTAGATAATAAAAAGTATGATCTTTCTTTCAATTATCTTCTTAAAAAATATGCTTATAATATCTACCAGGCTTTCTACGAAGCAAATGGAGTAAGCCAAATATACTATAATGATAAGAACAGACCATTTCGATCTGCAATTAAATACCTATTAATTGGTATCGGAAAATTTTTAAGCTGAAGAGTTTTCTAACTTTCAAAGGATTAAATTATGTCGCAAGTCTCTGTAATCATCCCTAACTACAATCATGCTAAATTTCTTAAGCTAAGAATTGATTCAGTACTCAACCAAACTTACCAAGATTTTGAAATAATACTCCTTGATGATTGCTCGACAGATAACAGTAAAGAAATAATTGAGAGCTATCGATATCACAATAAGATAGTCCATATTATTTATAACAAGATTAATAGCGGTTCAACCTTTAAACAATGGGCAAAAGGCTTACAATTTGCTAAAGGAAAATATGTATGGATTGCAGAAAGCGATGATTATTGCGAAGAGAATTTTTTAGAAGAACTTGTGAAATTGCATAAAACAAAAGTAAACATTGGATTAGCATATTGCAAATCACTCCCAATTGATGCAAACAACAAAATAACCGACCATAATGATGGATGGTTAAAAAGAGTTGATAACAATAGGTGGGATAGCGATTTTTTTAATTTGGGAATCAATGAATGTGAAAATTATCTTGCAATTCAATGCACCATTCCAAACGCTAGCGCGGTATTGTTTTCAAAAATTGCACTTAGCAAAATCGATATTATGAAGTTTCCATATAAAGTATGTGGCGATTGGAAAGTATATGCGTCAATATTAATTGAGACAAACATTGCCTATACAATAAAAACAAAGAACTTTCATCGTGGTCATTCTGAGAACGCTAGAAGTATTTTTAGCGAATCAATCTTAAATGAGCAACTCTCCATCATGGAATGGATGACTAATACCTTTAAAGTTGTAAAATCACAAAAATATAATTTATTATTAGATGAAAAAGTAAAGGAGCTTATAACGCTTGTACGCTTATCAAGATCCATAAATAACAATTTATTCTTATTTAGAAAAATGCAAAAAATCGACAAACTATTGATTATAAGAACCTTAAAAGTTGGCATCTATACATTATTAAGAATGAAAATTGGTTTATAAAAATGATCACTATAGTTTTTACTTGCGATCGAAAGTTTTATTTTCTATGACTATATCAGCTTATTCGGCATTAGATAACTTATCTTCCGATGCAAAGGCTGAAATTTATTACTTTCAGAATGAAAGAAATATCTATTTCAGGTATGTAAAAAAAAGTAGATGGTTTTATCCACTACAGTCGGATCTGTGGATTCTAGTAAGAAAGTTAATAGTTTTTTAGGAAAGAAAGTCCCTATGCAACTTCAAAGTATTTTAAACACATTCGTAGGATGAAACAAAAAATCCTTATAGTTGGCGCTGGTTTTTCAGGTGCGGTAATTGCCAGGCAACTTGCAGAAACAAATAATTTCAAAATTACTATTCTAGACGAGCGAGATCACATAGCTGGTAACTGTTATACCAAAAGAGACGAAGAAACGCAGATAATGGAACATGTGTATGGACCTCATATTTTCAATACTAATAATGAAAAAGTTTGGAACTATATCCAAAAATTCGGCGAACTCGTTCCCTATACCAATAGAGTTAAAGCCGTTACAGAAAGAGGTATTTTCTCGATGCCATTAAATCTCTTAACCATCAATCAATTTTTTAACAAGCAATTTAATCCAAGAGAAGCCGAAGCATATATTACTAGAAATGGCGATTCAGCCATAATCGATCCTCAAAATTTCGAAGAACAAGCATTAAAACTGATCGGCAAAGACCTTTATGAAAATTTCTTTAAGGGCTATACTATTAAACAATGGGGGTGCGACCCCAAGGATTTACCAGCTAGTATCTTAACCAGATTACCAATCAGATTCACTTATGACGACAATTATTATCATTCGAAATTTCAAGGGATTCCTAAAGATGGTTATACAAGTATTATTTCCAGAATGCTTGCTCATCCGCATATAAAAGTTAAATTAAATACGAAATATATTAAGGACAAACATGTCGGCTTCAATCATATTTTCTATTCAGGGCCTATTGATGCATACTTTCAATTCAGTTTAGGCCGATTAGCTTACAGAACTATATATTTTAAAAAAAATGTTTTCGAAGGGGAAGATTACCAGGGAAATCCGGTAATTAATTATTGTGCTGAAACAATCCCCTATACAAGAATACATGAGCATAAACACTTTACTCCCTGGGAGAAACACGAAAAAAGCATTTACTTTCAAGAGTACAGCAAAGAAACGGAGGATGGTGATCTCCCGTTTTATCCAAAGCGCCTTCCGGCTGACATAAAATTAATTACTCGGTACAGAAATATCGCGGAAAAAGAAGATAATATTACGTTCATAGGTCGACTAGGAACCTATAGATATATGGATATGCATCATGTTATTTACGAAGCGCTGCAGATTAGTGAATCATTTATAGAAAACAAAGAAGCTTATTTTCCTAAGTTTTTTAACCTGAAGCCAAAAGATGATTAAAATCATTTGGTTTAGACATGCTCACGAAAATCGGAATGATTGGCTACGTTTCGGATTTATGGAACTAAATGCTAAAAAGAAGATCAAATATCTTGAGCAAAATTTAGTAGATATGCTGAATTACGATTTTGATCCGGCAATATTGAGATGTCAAGACCTTCGTCACAAATCTTTTATTTTACTTCAAGATAATAATATCAGAAAAAAATGCTTGGTTGATAGCGAAGACTCTTTCGTATTATTTTCTGAATTAATAATTTATGCTGATATCTATTTTTGCTCGGGCTACAACAGTGACGTCTTTATCCATAAAAAAATGCCGCAATTTTATAGCTGGCAGACAGAAAATGATCTTCAATGGTATAAACAAACTTTAGCTGATAAAATAAAAAAGTACGGATCACATTTCTTTAAAGTGAGAAAATTTATTCCAATTGCTCCTACTCTATTTAAAAAGACTCCAATAAATGGAATAAGAAGGCTCTATATTAATTTTCATGACAAGATTAGAAAGGCACTTTCACTATCAACTAATTATGCTGATACACATCATATGTATCTAAAAAGATATCAAGAATTACTATTGCTCAGGGAACATCACCTTTCTTACGATATCACTTTAAATGATACCTCTTGGGGTTGGCCCAAACACAGAATAAAGCTACATGAAGTCTTTAGGAATCTTCACGTGAAAGGCTTTAGAATTAATTCTATCTTAAAATATGGTGAACCTTCAATCTGTGACAACAGTAATTTAATAGAAATTGACTCAAAAATTTTCCCAATGAAAATTGGAGAAGTTATAAATTATGAGGAAATGCTGAGCTCTTCTAAACTGGGGGTTTTTGCTTGCGGTTTTCATTGGGGCTGGAGAAATATATTAAGTTTGGCTTTATTTATTGGAATCCCGGTGGTTACTGACAGACTATTGACTGAAAGCTATTTTAATATGGACGTTTTTAAAATTTGGGAAGTGGAGGATCAAAAGTGGTTAATTGTAGAGCAATTATTAAACGAAATTAATGCAGAGGATTGGGATTCAATTAAAAAGTCTAATCAGAAAAATTATGATAAGTATCTCAATCCAGAAACCGTAGCAAATTATTTTATTAAAGAGTCTATAGCATGAAGATTGCCTATATCTCTTATGAACATCCGCTTGGGATCAGTGGTGGAGGAATTGGAACTTATATCGGCCAGGTAGCAAGCCTAATGGCATCAAAAGGCCATCATGTAGAAGTGTTTACCGGCCATAGATCAATAAATGAAACAAAAATAAACGATAATTACCAATTACATATAATATATTCGATAGACATTTTAGACTTTCGAAACAAAGTGGTAGATAAATTTTCTGAAAGAAATATATTAATCATTTTTGATCTTATTGAAAGTCCGGAATATGGCGCGGATGCATTATTAGTTAAAAAAAAATTTCCTGGTTTACCTATAGTAATTAAATTACATACACCTACATTCTTAATTTCAAGACTAAATAACTACCATTTATCAACCTTTTCAAAATTTCGCTTCTTTTTTAGTGGTTTATTAAGGGGCGAAATAGTAAAACCATATTGGCAATACGATAAAAGAAATGACCCTGAATATCAATTATTTAAGTTAGCAGATGGCGTTTGTAGCCCATCCAAAAGCCTCAAAGTGATTACAAATAAGGTATGGGGAGATAAGGATATTATTATTGTACCGAATTTGTTTATACCTCCACCAGAACTTCTTTCCATAAAAAAAAGGGAGAAGACTTCATTAACGGTTACGTTTATCGGTAAATTAGAAAAACGAAAAGGTATATTAGATTTAATGGATGCAATCCCATTAATTCTGGATGAAAAAGTCAAAATTGAATTTGTTTTTGTTGGAACGGCAATGGCTTCGCCGGATAAAAAAATGAGAATGGATATATATATTTTAGATAAACTTAAAAAATATACTAGTCAGCTTTCCTTCATGGGTTTCGTGAATAACGATAAGCTCTATAAAATTTTAGAAGACACGGATATTTGCATTTTTCCGAGCACGTGGGAAAATTTCCCCACAGTTTGTTTAGAAGCTATGTCTGCAGGCAAAACAGTCATTGGAACTGATTCCGGCGGAATGGCAGAAATCATAGATGATGGAAGAACAGGTTTTTTAATTCCTCCATCATCGCCAATTAAAATTAAAGAACTAATTCTGATGTTGAATAAAAAGCGTTCTATATTGGAAAAAATAGGTAAAAATAGTAGGAAGCATATTTTAGATTACTATAACGGTAACTTAATGAGTAAACTGATAGAAGATTTTTATATCAAAATAATAGAGAATAATTCATGACCCTTACACTTTCTGTTATTCTATGCTCTTACAACCCAGATAGAGATATATTTGATGAAGTAGTCACATCTTTAAAAAATCAGACATTGCCATACAATTTTTGGGAACTATTAGTGATTGACAATAATAGTTCTGAGGCAATCTCCAATTGGTTGGATCTTAGCTGGCATCCTAATGCAAGGATTATACAGGAAAATAAAATTGGGTTAATAAATGCTAGGAATAGGGGTACAAGAGAAGCACAATATGAATACTTGATAAGTGTAGATGATGATACCGCATTATTTGAGGACTACCTTGCATGTGCACAAAATATTTATTCTTTAGATCCGAGTCTCGGCATAATTGGAGGAAGGTCTTTTCCAAAATTCCTCAAAGAACCGCCAGATTGGATTTCAGAATTTAATGTTTTACTTGCAATTAGAGATTTGGGAGAAACTGAAATAACAATTCAAAATATTGAATCTAACATTAGTGAATATCCAGCTTGTTCTCCAATTTTGATCGCGCCAAGAAAAAAATGCATGAACGAGTATTTGCATTTTTTTAGCAAAAATAAGATCAGTAAAAATTTAGGAAGAAAAGGTAGTAACTTATCTTCTGGTGAAGATAACGACATTAACATGTTCATCTTCCTTAAGGGGTATAAACTTGGATATTTTCCAAATTTGAAATTTTACCATATCATTCCTGAGTTTCGACTTACCAAGAAATACCTTGCCAAAATGGCTTATGAAAGTAGTAGGTCTTGGGTGAAAATGTTAAGCAATCATAATATTTGCCCTTGGAAGCCAATCAGTAGAAAAACTGTTTGGATAAGGCAGCTCAAAGCATTTTTTAAACATAAGGCTTGGCTAAGCGAACCAAACTATATACGATGGAAAGGGGCTTGTGGTACTTATAAAGGGCTTTCAGAGTTACAAATTCACAAAAATGATTGATATTATTTCCCAGATAAAGCTCCAGTGGTTCTGGTAAAAGATGTATCAAAAAATAATTAATAACATCTACCGCTACCCGCTCTCAAAATGGAAAACGATCCAACGTTTCGGAGGGCTGATGAGTTATAGAAAAATGTTGATGGGAAAACAGGAGATGATAAAAGCAAGTGCTAAGCTTCCACCTATTCTTTCTGATGAGCATGGTTATAGCATTTATTTCTTAACAGGTAAAAATTACCTCTTTCAAACGTTCTTTTGTGCTTTTTCTTTAATACAGGCTTCGAATAACTCATTTCAATTTATATTAATCGATGATGGCAGCTTCGACGAATTACTCAAAACTAAGGCAAAAGAGCAAATGCCAGGCGTGAAGATTATAAGTAAAGTAGAAATAGCAGACAATTTGCTAGCGAAATTACCCATTCAAGACTTCCCATATTTGCATCGAAAACGAGAAGTTTATCCTCACATTAAAAAACTAATCGATATTCATACCATGAATGATCAAGGTTATAAATTGGTTTTGGATTCAGACATGTTATTTTGGGGTGAGCCAATCGAAATACTTGATTGGCTAAGAAACCCTTCTGGCGCTTTACATATGGTTGATTGTGAAGAATCATATGGATATAATAAAGACCTCATGGAGTCACTCTGCGAAGCTAAAATACCGGAAATGGTTAACGTAGGTGTTCTCGGACTACAGTCAAAAACAATTAATTGGATTGCCTTAGAACGCTGGGCAAAAACTTTAGAAGAAACAGAAGGTGCATCTTACTTCTTGGAGCAGGCACTTTCAACTATGGTTATTGCTAATCAAAAGAGGAGCATTCTGTCCACTGATGACTATCTCGTAAATCCTAATGATGGAGAAGAAAGACAAAAAATTTTAGGCCATTATGTTGATTTATCAAAAAAACAATATTTCGAAACAGCTTGGAAACTTTTGATCCATCATTAATGAAAAGCACTAACAAAAGCTTTAGGAAATTATCTAAAAGTTTATTAAAATACCTAAGTACCTGCAAAACCTACCGTAAACTTGAAAACTTTCGCAAGCATACTTATAATCATCCCATACTACGGTAAATGGCCATCATACTTTAACCTATATCTTCGAGGCTGCAAAAATAATCCGTGGCTAAACATTTTGTTTTTTACAGATTGCATAATCCCAGAAACATCTCCTGAAAACGTAAAGTTCATTCCATCAAGCCTTCATGATTTTTCCAAAATGGCTTCAAAAATAATATTGAAATAGAAAGAGCATATAAGATATGTGATTTCAGACCTTGTTATGGTTTAATATTTCAAGATTACTTATCAGGTTATGACTATTGGGGATACGGCGACATCGATTTAATTTACGGTAACCTTTCAACTTATATTTTACCCAAGATTGGAGAGGGATTTGATGTCCTTTCCAATCGAAGGGAAATCATGTCAGGTTCATTATCTATTTTTAGAAACACAACCGCAATTAACTCATTATTTAAAAAATCAGATTTCTTTCTAAAACTACTAAGATCTAATAGATATGAGGGATTAGATGAAACAACTCACGATAATCGTACTTGGGAAGGTGCTAATAAATTAACATTACCAAGTCAGTCTTTTACTTATTTAATTGCGTACGCACAAGAAAAGGGATTGTTGAAAGTTTCATTTGAAACTACTTGCGAAGAATTTCTAGGCAAACATGACATTGTAAAATTTGAAGAAAATCGGTTAACTTTTAATGGAAATGAGATTAGCTATTACCATTATGTATGCAATAAAAACAATGAAATATTCAAACTTCCAGATTGGGAAATAGTTCCCCAAAAGTTCTATGTAACAGAAACCGGTTTTTACCAGTTTTCACCAAGTTTCTTAAAAAACTGTATTCACTTATTGAGAAAGTCAATGGGCTGGTTTGAAAATATTTCTATGAGAATTTTGAAGAGATTTAAGATATGGATTTAGTTTCATTTTGCATCCCTGCTTATAATGCTGAACATTTCATTCGTTTTACAATTGAATCGATATTATGCCAAACTTATTCAAACCTAGAGATTATAGTCGTTAATGATCATTCGACAGATTCAACAGTTAATGTTATCCAACAAATTAGCGACGATCGAATTATCTTTATTAACGCCGTTTCTCGTGGAGCTGCAGCGGCAAGAAATCAGGCATTCTCTATAGCCGATGGAAAATATATCATTTTCTTTGATGCAGACGACTGGATCCCATCAAACTATTTGGAAACCCAAATTGAAATGATAAAGAAAGAAACTGAAGTTGTGGTTTGTAAATGGGGAAGATTTGTGAATAATGATATTACAACTTTAAATATCGATAAACATCAAATTAAGAGAGATCTAACTTTTAAAGAATGGATTTTGAGTTATTGGGGTAACAATACAACTATGACCTGTCCAGGTAGAGTTTTGATACCAAAAAAAATAATAGGTCTCTCAGGGAATTGGGATGAATCGTTATCATTAAATGACGACTTTCAATTCTTTTCACAGGTTTTCAGTATTTGTAGCATGATCAGATTTAACAATTCAAGCACGTTTTACTACAGGTCTGGTATTAGCGGACTATCATCTCAAAAAGGACAACTGGCATACATATCTCTCTATAAGAGTATAAGCTTCGGTGTTAATCTAGCTCTCGATCAATACCCTAATGATAAACTGATTAAAAAAGCTTGCGCAAATTTAATGAGGAATTTTGTTTATGAAACTTATCCAGATCAACCAGATCTGATAGAGGAAGCAAACGCTAAAATTGTACTATTTGGCGGAGCTGATACTGAATTCCCCGCAGGCGGAAAAACTAAAATATTTGTTAAATTTTTCGGATGGAGGTTGCTAAAAAAAATGAAATTCTATTTGGACAAATCGACTAAATCTCTTTAAGAAAGAATACAAACGGCTATAATTGACTATAAAAAAAATAAGAATTGAGTAGGCGGATAACAAAGCGGCTTAAAATAGCCATCATAGCCGATCCTGAACTGCCAGTCCCTCCGTTGCTCTATGGTGGAATTGAGCGTATCATTGCAATGTTGGTGGATGGCTATGTGAAGCTGGGGCACGAGGTAAGTTTGTTTGCACATGTTGATTCCAAAACAACAGCGAAATGCCATGCCTATAGCGGTAAAACCAGTACCCATGCTTCCGATATTTTGAAGAATGCATTTTTAATTAACAAAGAGCTTTTTAGAAATAAATATGACGTGATTCATAGTTTTGGAAGGTTGATTTATCTTCTTCCACAGTTACCCTTTCGAACACCTAAGATAATGAGCTATCAAAGAGCGCCTACCATTAGCCAGGTGATAAAAGCAAAAAAAATTTCAAAACATAACGCTTTAGTGTTTACAGGTTGTAGTGCTTACATCAGTAATCAGATCTTACCTTATGCCCCTGCCTATCCAATTTTTAATGGTGTGGATTTGGAAACCTATCATTTTAACAATGAAGTTTCAGCAGATGCGCCATTAGTTTTTCTAGGCAGAATAGAGCCAATTAAAGGAACCCACATTGCCATCCAGATTGCATTGAAAACCAAGAAAAAGTTGATTATTGCAGGGAATATTCCCGCTGAATACAATGCCTATTTCGAGCAAAAAATAAAGCCTTATTTGTCTGAAAAAATCACCTATATCGGTCCAGTAAACGACGAACAGAAGAATGGACTGCTGGGTTCGGCATTGGCATTTTTAATGCCAATAGAATGGGATGAGCCTTTCGGCATTGTGATGGCTGAAGCAATGGCCTGCGGTACTCCGGTGATCGGTTTTGATAGAGGCTCTGTACCAGAAGTAATCATCAGCGGCGTAAATGGATTTAGATGTAATACCCTGGAGGAAATGATTTCAGCGGTTCATTCAATAGGAAAAATAGATCGAAAAAAAGTTCGAAAAGATGCAGAAAAACGATTTTCTTCTAAGGTCATCATCAATCAATATTTAGATCTTTATTCAAAACTTATTAATATTGAAGATTTCAATAGCTAACCCTTCCGTAGCACCACATGTTAAACAAAACGTCGTAGCCTATTTCGATAGCGGGATATTAAGCACTTTTTACACCACTTTCTTTTCACATTCAAAAAATAAACTTTCTGCCTTATTATCGAAGATTCCAGGGCTTGACAAAGAGTTAAAGAAGAGGGCGTTTGATAGCCTCCCGATAGAATATTTTAGGAGCAAACCTACATTAGAAATTATCAGGAGTATAGCTGCCAGAAAATTGAATGCAAAAGTTACCGACGCCATCTGGCACTATGGGGAACTAGCCTTCGATCATTGGGTAGCGAAACAGATTGATGCTAAAAAAATAGACGCAATACACACCTACGAACATTGCGCCCTTATAACATTACAAATAGCTAAACAAAAAGGGATTTATACAATTTATGAACAGATAAGTCAACACCACACATTTTTTACTAAAATAGCAAACCAACAACTGGATCTATATCCAGCGCTCGAAACGCCGGATACGGATCTATTGGTAAATGATAAGGCTGCAAAAAGGAATAAAAGGCGAGATGAGGAATTAGAACTTGCAGATACCATCTTATGTAATTCTTCATTTACCAAAAGAACCTTGGTTGAGGCTGGAGTAGAAGAAAAGAAAATCACAGTTATACCATTGGCCTTCCCTCAACCAATAGAAAAAATTAGAGAAAGGCATATAAGCGAACCGGTAAAGTTTTTGTATGCAGGAAATCAGTCGTTAAGAAAAGGCATTCATTTATTATATGAAGCTTGGAGAATATGCGATTTCAATGCGATAGAAGCTGAATTATGGTTAGTTGGAAAAATGGAGCTTCCTGAAAACTTACGGGAAAACCTGCCGGGAAATGTGATGATAAAAAATACGATTCCACACGAAGAACTGCTCGCATTATACACTGAGGCCGATGTTTTTGTACTACCAACATTAGCAGATGGCTTCGGCATGGTCATTACAGAATCCATGTCGCAAGGTACACCAGTAATCACTACCGAAAACAGCGCGGGACCAGATTTAATTAAGGATAACGAAAATGGTTGGATAATACCTGCAGGAGATTTAGTTGCCTTGGTTAGTCAATTGAAAAAGATTGTAGAAGAGCCAGAAAGTCTAACAGCAATCAGGTCGGCAGCTTTAGCGAGAGCGGAATCATGGCAGTGGGATGATTATCACAATATGCTTATTAAAAAGATAAACGCACTTTATAAGGGGAGCAAGAAAACATAATGCAATTTAAGAAAGTCTGTTTAATTACCACCGGGCATATTTCTTCCAATCCAAGGTTATTAAAAGAAGCTTCTTCACTAAGTAATGCTGGATATGAAATTCACATCGTTTTTACGCAATACCTCGAATACCTTGTAGCAGAAGACTTTAAGATATTATACACTCATCCAGATTGGAAATACAGTAATTTTTTATGGACTCCTATTAAAAAGACTTTGAGGCTCAAAACTGCGCTAGTTCAAAAGATTACCAAATGGATTTATCCAGTAATTAGGCTTAATGAATTAATAATTAACAGAAATTATAACTGGCAGCTTCGACGAGCAATAGAAATTAAGGCAGACCTATATATTGCCCATAATCTGGGTGCCTTGCCTGTCGCAGTAAATGCTGCTAAAGCGAATAAAACTAAATGTGGCTTCGACGCCGAAGACTTTCATAGAAATGAGATTAGCGACGACGTGAACAGTTTTGATGTAAGACTGAAAAAACAGATCGAAGATAAATATCTTGAAGAACTAGATTATCTTACTGCAGCAAGTCCATTAATAGCAAATGCTTACAGAGGGTTATATCCTCAATTGAACCCTGTCGTTATTAATAATGTATTTGAGATTAGAAATCAGCCTAAAATAAATACCAATAAAAATAACGGCTTGAAACTGTTTTGGTTTTCGCAAACCATCGGCAGAAGTCGAGGTCTGGAAGACATAATTAGCGCGTTGAATCAGATAGAAAATCCATTGATAGAGTTACATTTATTGGGTAAACTATCAGTAGAAGATGCTAAATACTTTAATAAGTTGGCCAATTTTGAGATTCGGTACCACAAACCTATTTCTCCAACACAAATATTTAATTTAGCATCTGATTTTGACTTAGGGTTAGCGTTAGAACTGAATATCCCATTAAATAGAAACATTTGCTTAACCAATAAAATCTTCACTTACCTAGTATCCGGCCTTGCAATATTAGCCTCAAATACAAAAGCGCAAGAAAGATTTTTACAAGAAAATAATAACATTGGCGAATTATATCAGACAGGGAATGTGAGTATGCTTGCAGATATAATTACTAAATTATTTAATGATAGAGAGCTATTGAATGAATATAAGAGAAATGCATTAGAATTGGCTGAATCGAAATATAACTGGGAATTGGAAAAGGAAAAAATCATAAAAATTATTAATAAAGTCATTAATTAAAAAAACCAAAACAAGCATTTCAAAATTCTATCTACTCACAACGAGATTATTTATTTTGCTATCAGCGTGTAAAGCCATATAATAATGAATATTTTAAGTACTATCGTAGTCATGATATCTATAGGTAAGAGAGCTAACCTCACTAATTACACGTATCCAAGGTTAGCTGAGTGGGCTACAAAGCATAACTACAATACTATTTTACTAAAAAAAGCTTATAACCCATTAAATAGAGCTCCACATTTCAATAAATTACAGGTCCACAAACTTCTCCCAAATTTCGATAGATATATAATTATTGATGATGACCTCCTTATGAGTGCCAATGCGCCTGAGATGCAGGAGGTGCCGGATGGCTATTTGGGTTTATGCAAAGATGCTGAACAAAGGCATACCGAAGCGGAACATGTGGAATGGACTGCAAATACCGGGTTTATTGTAGTCAACCAGAACAGCCTGTATTTATTAGATCAAGCATACGAACAAGGAGAATATTCATACAAGTGTGGCGATGGAAGTGGGAAAGGAATATGGGGACCTCATGATCAAGGAATTTTAAATGACATAGCTTTTAAAAATAAAAAGGTTTATGAGCTCGACCAAAGATGGAACTACCAACCAATACTGGATTATTTTATTAAAGATAAAGGTTGGGATAAATGGAAGAGCAGCAGAAATTATAGATTAAGTTATTACGCAAGCTTGTTATCACCTTTCCCAAATAAGAATAAAAATAAAATATCAAGTGCCTATGGCCTTCATTTAATCCGAGGAAACTATCCTAAGTTTTTCCAAAGAATTTTTAAATAATTGAAAAAACTCCTCATCATTTCTCCGTATTTCCCCCCTGTTAACGCCGCTGATATGCATCGGGTGAGAACCAGTCTTCCCTATTTCACCAACTTTGGATGGTCACCCACCATTGTGATGGTAGATCCGCAACACACTGATTTACAAACCGATGCACTATTGAGTAAAAACATACCAGCAAATGTTAAAATTCATTATGTTGGAGCACTATCAAAAAAATGTACAAGCAAGATTGGTCTTGGAAGTATTGCAATACGTTCACTATGGTACTATAAACAAAAAGTTAATCAGCTATTAAAAGCAGAAAAGTTTGATCTCGTTTATTTTAGCACCACTCAATTTCCTGTCCTCATCTTAGGCCCATACTGGAAAAGAAAATTTAAGATCCCATATGTGGTGGATATGCAGGATTCCTGGTTTTCCACCTATTATGAAGATAAGCCGAAGGCAGAAAAGCCAGCCAAATATTGGTTTTCTCATCGCCTTGATAAAAAATTAGAGCCTATCGCTTTAAAACAGGCAGACGGATTAATCAGTGTTTCGCAAGGCTATCTTGACACGCTAAATGAACGTTACCCAAGATTAAAGACAATACCACAACAGGTGATTACTTTTGGTGCCTATAACGAAGACTTTGAATTTGTAAAAAATAATTCGAGTGCATTCACATTATCATTTCAAAAAGATAAAAATCTTATTCATCTGGTATATGTAGGCCGGGGCGGACAAGATATGAAAGAAGCAGTCACCCTATTATTCAATGGCTTCAAGAAGGGATTAGCCAATCAATACAGTGATTTCAGTAAGCTGAGATTTCATTTTATTGGTACAAGTTATGCCCCCCAAGGTACTGGTATTAAAACAATTCAGCCGCTGGCAGAGGAGATGGGTATTTCAGCATACGTAGAAGAACAAACGGACCGAATTCCATTTTATCAAGGAATTTTCACATTGTTAAATGCAGACGCCTTATTAGTAATTGGATCTAATGATCAGCAATATACGGCATCTAAAGTATACCCTTACATTTTAGCACAGCGACCACTGTTGGCTTTTTTTCATGAGCAAAGTAGCGCAGCGAAAATAATTAAGGAATGCAAAGCAGGAAAAATAATCGCATTAAACGAAGAGTATGCCAATGAAAAAGTAAAACTTGCGCTATCGTCATTACTTTTAGCCCCACATAGTCTGGAAATTAACTGGAACGCTTTCGAAAATTATAGCGCTAAAAATTTAACGAAGCAACAATGCGATCTATTCGATCAAGTACTGAACAATCAAAATATTTCTATCTAATTGAAATCCCTGGCCATCATCGTTACCCACCCTATACAGTATTACGTACCGGTTTACCAACAACTGGCAAAAGGATGTAAGCTGAAGGTTTTTTACACATGGGGAGTACAGGGAGCCTCCGATAAATACGATCCGGATTTCCAAAAAACCATCACTTGGGACCTTCCTTTAACGGAAGGGTATCCATTTGAATTCGTAGAAAACAAAGCTAAAAATCCCGGTTCACATCATTTTAAAGGCATCGTAAATCCAGGTTTGATCAATATGATTAAAGATTTCAGGCCGGATGCCATTTTAGTCTACGGTTGGGCTTATCAAAGTCACTTGGCGGTAATGCGGTATTTTAAAGGTAAAGTTCCCATTTGGTTTAGAGGAGATTCCACTTTGTTAGATAGAACAGGCAAGATACGAAAGGTGATGAGAAAAGTCTTGCTAACCTGGGTTTATCAACATGTCGACATTGCTTTTTTTGTGGGCAAAGCAAATCGGGAATACTATCAAGCATACGGACTTAAAGAAAAACAACTGGTATTTGCCCCACATGCCATCGATAATGAGCGGTTTGCAAGTGACCGATCTGTAGAAGCCATAAAATTAAGACAAGACCTGGGCATTTCAGCGCATGACACCTTGATATTATTCGCCGGAAAACTCGAAGCAAAGAAAGATCCCGTGTTACTTTTACAAGCCTTTATAGCAATGGATCAGCAACCGGTTACAAACGGTCAACAAAAAACGAAAAACCAACAACGATCAACAACCAACGAAAAACCAACAACCAACCTGCACCTCTTATTCGTAGGAAACGGCCAACTGGAAAAAACCCTGAGAGCACAGGCATCGCAACATCAAAAGGACAATATCCATTTCCTCGATTTTCAAAATCAAAGTCAAATGCCGATAGTTTACCAGGCTTGCAATTTATTCTGTCTACCTTCGCAGGGTCCCGGAGAAACTTGGGGATTGTCCGTTAATGAAGCAATGGCAACAGGAAAAGCAATACTTGTTTCCAATCGGGTAGGCTGTTTTAAGGATTTAATTAATCGTGGCCGGAATGGTGATATATTTAATTCTGGCGACCAGGTTGATCTCCGTAATAAACTTCATCAGCTGCTGCTGAATCCGGAAGATTTAAATCTAATGGGTAGCGAAAGTAAAAAAATCATCCAAAACTATACATTCAAACACCAGGTAGACACAATTGCAAACACTAAATGAAGGGCACTAAGCACGTTTATTATATCGTTTTATATCTACCTTATCTTGTTAGCGTAGCGTTTCGATCTTTGCCGCATACCTCCTATCTGATTGCCTGGTTAGGATCATTCTTTATTTTCTTCGTTTGCTTTAAAGGCTTTATTAAGAAACTTCCGGATGATTTGCCATTGTTTGAACAACTATTAAGGCCGATCTTTTTCCTTCAGATTGTCTTTGCCGGATACATGGCCTGTACATCCATATTTTACTACGTAAATGCCCTTGGTTATGAATACATCACCTACATTGGAAATAGAAATTTTATATCAGGAGACATTTATAAATCAATTGCCTTATGCCAGCGGTATTATGTTCTGGGTCATGCGGCCCTCGCCCATGGATTAATAGCCGCAATGAAATATCCACAAGATACAAAGTATCGAATGTATGCACCATCAATGAGTAACCTGTTACTTGGCATTTCTGTTATCTGTTTACCTTTAGGCTATCTATTTTCCAAGATCGGGAGTTTGAGTCAATTCAGCGTCCAGCTAAACGGCTTGAGTTTCGTTGCAGGCACCATTGCCTTGGCATTTGCCATTAGGGAAAATAAGCGCGTTAACCTTTGGGCGGCATCGGGCTTATTTGGTTTGAATATGCTTTCTGCTTTAGGATCTGGATTTAAGGAACCCATTATTATGTGTGTTTTGCTACTCGGCATTTTTCTTCTGCCGATTTATGGGAAAAAAGTATTACCTGTGTTATTTTCTGTTCTGTTAATGCTATTTTTCGTACTCCCCACTTTTATCGGAAACTTTAGAAAACTTTCTTCAGAAGGAACCGACGCAGCTACCGCCAGAGATAAAAGCTTAGACCGGATTATAAATAATGATAACCTGGTTGAAGATTTACAAGAGGACAACTGGGCTTTCCTAACCGGCAGGATCTCGGAAATTAGTATGTTTATGAAGTATACGGAATCTACACCCTATTTTATTCCCTACTATAAAACCAGCCTGATTACAAACGCAGTTCAAACGATTATTCCGCGGTTCTTCTGGCCGGGAAAACCAGATATAGAACAAATGGTAATGGACCGGGTTTATGCCGCTAATGTGGTTGACCGGCAAAGTGTAGTATCCGCAAAGCCAGCGTTCATTGTAGATTGTTACCTATCTTATGGCGGAATTGGCGTTTGGATAGGCTTGTTTCTTTACGGCTTTATTGCGCAGCACTTATCGGCACTGGCAGAAAGGATGTTTGCAGGCTATTTCATGGGTACAGCAGTAATGTTCGCTGGTTTATTCCAGATTTTATGGCGGGGAAACAGCATGGAATTTTTAGTCAGTGCCATTTTCTGGAGCCTAATTACGATGATTATCTTTCAAAAGATTTTTAAGGCGAGAGGAATTCTTTACGAGGTTGAATAATCAGTTGAAGATCATCCACATCACAGCTTCCTATAAACCTGCCTATCTCTACGGTGGCCCAATTCAGAGCATTGCTAAACTCTGCGAAGCAATCGCTATCGAAGCACAACCAAATGGAATAGACCTGGAGGTTTTCACTACAACTGCCAATGGTAAAACAGAATTGCAGGTAGATACCAAAAAGCCAATGCCAATTGATGGTGTTTGTGTTACCTATTTTAAACGGTTAACCAAAGACCATAGTCATTTCTCGCCTCAATTGCTCCTGAATTTAAGTAAAGTGATTCGGAAAGAAAGAAAGGATCAAAAAATTGTGATTCACATTCACGCCTGGTGGAACCTGGTTTCCCTCATCAGCTGCTTCATTGCAAAATGGCATAACGTTCCGGTCGTTCTTTCGCCCAGAGGAATGCTCACCACCTATAGCCAGAACAACAGAAATTCTTTATTTAAAAGACTAATTCACAATACAATAGGCGAACGGCTTTTAAAATATTGCCATATCCATGCCACCAGCCTTCAGGAAGTAGAAGATATTGAGTTGATATTAAAACCAAAAAGTATCAATGTGATCCACAATCTGGTGCAGATTTCACCTAGCCCCAAAAACGATGCACGTTTAGCAACGATACATGAGCAGAGACCTTTCCGGTTGATCTTTTTATCTCGCCTGGAGAAAAAGAAGGGTTTAGAACTTCTTTTTGAGGCTTTGGCCAATCTCTCAATCTCCTGGAGTTTAACCATCGGCGGATCGGGAGAAGAAAAATACGTGGAAAGCCTAAAACAAAAAGCAATCCAATTGAAACTGGAGGATCGGATAAAATGGATTGGTCAGGTATCTAATCAGGATAAATTCTCCATAATGGCCGGAAATGATTTGCTCCTACTTACATCCTACAACGAAAACTTTGCTAACGTGGTTATCGAAAGCCTCAGCGTAGGTACACCTGTTTTAATCTCTAACCGGGTCGGCCTTTCAGAATATGTACGGGAAAACGACTTAGGCTGGATTACATCATTAGATTCGGAAGAGATTGTAAAATTATTATCAAGCGCAGCTGAAAATCATGAAAAAAGAAGTCTCATACGCAAGGAAGCTCCAACGTTGATTAAAAAAGATTTCAACGATACTAACCTCGTGGAAAAATACTTAACACTTTACCAAAACACCGCCAATTGAAAAGCCCAGTCTCCGTAATTATTCTAACTTATAATGAAGAAAAAAACATAGTTGATTGCCTGGAAAGCATTAAAGACTTCGCAGAAAAAATTTTCATTGTCGATTCTGGGTCCACGGATCAAACTTTAGAAATTCTCTCCAAATATCCTGTTCAGATTTTCCAAAACCCTTTCGATAATTATAGCCAGCAGCGAAACTGGGCATTAAAGAATCTGCCGGTCACAACAGATTGGGTCATCAACCTTGATGCAGACCAGCGCCTAACCGAAGAATTCAAAACCGAACTGCACCAGCACCTCATTAATGGAAAGCTGGCAAACATTAACGGCTTTCTCGCCAGTAGAAAAACCATGTTTATGGGAAAATGGATTAAGTATGGTGGACACTACCCTACCTATCACGCCATGACTTTCCGGTTAGGAAAAGGGATGTGCGAACAAAAATTATACGATCAGCATTACCTCGTTGAAGGGGATTCCATTAAACTGAAAGGTGATGTAATTGATCTGATTACGGAATCATTAAGTACTTTCACCCTACGCCACGACAGGTGGTCTACCCTTGAAGCTATTCAGCAGTTTAGTGAAGTCAATTCCATTACCGAAACAGTATCTGGAAAACTAAAAGGCAATTCCATGCAACGCAGAAGATACTTTAAAAACCTTTACGAGAAGCTTCCGCTGTTTGTACGTCCAATGCTTTATTTCCTAGTTAGGTATTTCTTTCGTCTAGGCTTTTTAGATGGAACCCGCGGTCTGATCTTTCACTTTTTACAATGCTTCTGGTTCCGATTCTTAATTGATGCCAAAATTTATGAACTTCGAAAACAAAATAACCGATAACCCAGCAAACATGACTGATACCACCGTTAAAGATACCAAAAAACAGGCCGATAGGAAAGCCATCAAATTCATTGTTGCTTTATTTGTGCTTTACATCCTGTTCAGTCAGGGCAATTTATTTATGTATAGCGTAATGACTCCGACCGGGCGTTATTATAATCCGTCCATTGCAGAACACTTCGATTATATTCAAGGTTTAAAAACGGCTTTAATTAAACCGGCAGTATGGATAATAAAACTCTTCGGATTTTATGCTATACACAACGAAATGGACGTCATGATTGTTGATGGTCCTTATCTTCGAATAAACTACTCTTGCCTAGGTTTAGGCGTTATGAGTTTTTTGGCAGCGTTTGTGTTTGCATTTCCTGCCTCTTGGAAAGGAACATTCAAAATGCTTATTATCGGAATCATCACCATCTACATTCTAAATATACTCCGAATTGCAGGCCTGGGGCTACTATTTGCTTTCTTCCAAAGTCAGCGCAATTACTTTGAATACCATCATGAAATTTTCAACGTAATTGTTTATGCCATCATATTTGTGATGCTGTATATTTGGATTAAGAAGAGTACAAAGAAGGGATTAACGCCTTAGGGATTGTAACGTATGGAAGTACGGGTTTTTCATTCAACATCCTGAAATTGGTTAGTAAGGCCATGAATAAGTGCCCCTTCCATGCTAGTTTGTATTAGAGTTATTGCTACTCATCTGATAAATCAATTGATTTTTAGCCTTAACTATCATGCTCGTATTTCTGCCTCGCTGATTAGCTGTTATGCCTCTGATATTTAAACTCTTATCTTAAAATAAAACATTTTGTTAAAAACACAGCTAGAAAAAAACTTTAACACTGGAAACTTTCAGATTGGTGCTTCAGGCTTGAAGCAATTCCTCTGGTATTTTACGGATTTAATTTTCTTTAGAACTAAGGTAATTCCATTTAGCGCTGTCCTGGTTTTTATCTTAAGACTATTTGGGGCTAAAATTGGGAAGGATGTTCGCATTAAACCGGGAATTCAGATTAAATATCCCTGGAAACTCGAAATCGGGGATTATTCCTGGCTTTCAGACTGTTTTATTGAGAATCTGGATTGGGTTAAGATTGGAGAAAATTGCTGCATTTCTCAGCAAGCCATGTTGATGACCGGAAACCACAACTATAAGAAAACAACTTTTGACTTAATGGTTTCTCCCATAATTTTAGAAGATGGGGTGTGGATGGGGGCAAGATCGTTAGTTTCTCCTGGAGTAACACTCTACACCCATGCAGTACTGAGTATGGGTAGCGTCGCAATGAAAGATCTCGAAGCTTACAGCATCTATCAGGGAAATCCAGCAGTAAAGATTAGAAGAAGAGACCTATAAATACATTAAGGTCTTCAAATACAACAAAAGCCACTAAAGTGGCTTTTGTTGTATTTGAAGACCTCATCTCTACCGTCAGCTAGCTTAAAAGGTGACTGTTAAACCTTTGCAAAACATCGCTTAATATTAAACCTAGAAATAACTCTGGACGCCTAAATTTTCTAACAATTGTTTATCTTAGGTGCAAACTATGCAGTTGTCGAATTTTTTGGCTAGTATCACCTGTTTCTTCCTGCTTTTATTTTCTACGCATTTGCTTTTTGCAAAGAAAGGGAACAGAAGACAAAACATTTTACTGGCGGCCTTATTTTTTGCCCGTTTCGCGCAAATCTTAACTTCAGTCTTGATGACATCAGGTCATGAAAGACTTTTATTTTTACTTTTCCAAAGCTTCACCCCTTTATATTTTGCGGCACCAGCATGCTTTTATTTATACATCACCGGTTTTATCCATAGTCGTCAGTCGATGACTAAGATAGAATTGCTTCATTTCTTGCCCGCTGCGTTGGCCATCATTCACATTTTGCCATGGCCTGAAGTTCCAACCCCTGATTGGAATTTAATCGCCAGCCAGTTAAGTGAAAATGGGTACCACTCGCTCCGCATTAAAAGTGGTTTGTTCCCTGCTTCTTTTCATTATATTTTAAGACCCGTGTTAATCTTAAGCTATCTGGTCCTTTGCTGGCATGCAATAATCAATTCCCAAATCGATGATAAACCATGTATAAATACTTCAGGACGGAACTGGATTACTTTTTTGTTAAAAACTGCAACTTTTTTTCAGGTGACGGGATTAATTCCAATCCTGATCAGAAATCTGAACATACCCCTTTACAATTCCTTTTTCATCATATTAAATTGTATTGTACTATTATCGATTTTACTTTATGCACTTCATCGGCCTGAGATTTTTTATGGCCACCTGCTCGTTGCTATCGAGTGGGATAATAAAGACTTATCAAAAAGGGTATTAATGCCTGAAGTCAACGCAGCTTCAGCAGTTCTGCCTTTGACAATTAAAGATGAAACAGAAACAAAATTGCGGCTTAATAACCGGTTTAATCTTTCTTCTGAGCAAACCTCACTATATGCTGTGTTAATTAAGGATGTTATGGAAAGCGAACAGCTCTATCTTCAGGCCGACTTACAAATTATCGATCTTGCCAACAAAATTAAGATTCCGGTTCATCATTGCTCGCACATCGTCAATAACCACATCGGCAAAAATTTCAGAGATTGGATTAACAGTTACCGTATTGCCCATTTCCTTACGCGATATCCAATGCAGCGTGATAAAATAACCATCGAGGCCATCGCACAGGAATCTGGTTTTAAAAGTCAGGCAACATTTTATAACGCTTTTAAAAAAGAGAAAGGGATTATGCCAACTACCTATCTCGCTCAGGGGCCATCTGGTAAAGTAACCATGGGAGATTTCGTCTAACCATTGAATGGTTAGAGAGAAATAATGCGCTTTATCTAGCTTAAAGTTTGATAGCTGCTAACTTTGAACAAGTATAGCGTAGCTAGTTGTGAACACCTATACCTAAAAAAACAACAAACCCTCTTACCTCCATGCTATTGTGTTATGAAATTAACTTTCGAAAATAATCTGTCAATGCAGCCGCTATTTACTTACATCGAGCAATTCCACCCACTTTCCGAAAGCTTGATTTTGCATTATCAGCAGAACTGTGAACTGCTCAAGATTAGGAAGAATAAATTCATCCTCTCTCCTCTTGACGCCAACAATGCTGCATTTTTTTTAATTAAAGGCGTCATGCGGGCATTTGTAAGAGAAGGTAAAAAAGACATCAGTACCCGGTTTGGATTTGAAAACGAATACATAGAAGCTATTCGCCAGCAAGGAAACCAATCGGCTTATTCAATAGAATATTTGCAGGCAATTGAAGATTGCCAACTCATTCGAATTCCTTATAAATTCATTGATTTTCTTCACCAGAACTGCCCTGAATCTCAAATCATAAACAGAAAGTTACTCGAAACTAATTATCATGCGGCAGCAGAACGGTCTATTTTAGCCAGAATTCCGACCGCCCTGGGCAGGTACATGAGATTTGAAGATAACCATTCCAATATGAACCGCATCCCTCAAAGATATCTGGCCAGCTACTTGGTGATGCGCCTGGAAACTTTAAGCAGAATGAGAAGTAAAGTATCTGACAAACGATTACTTAAAATGGCTTAACCACTTTGACAATATATCGCTCGCCGCAACTGTAGCTATACAAATCTTACCAAACCAATGCAGGTTATTCCCATAACACACTGCTCAGAAGCAAATTATAGTCTTCATTCCAATGCATTCGCTAGAATAAGCTTGATTCCAATCTGGTTATCTAATCGCACCTTGCTTTGCAAACCTTTTTCATACTCGGTGTCTCTTTCCCATCTTTCTGACCGGGCTTTTACGCTTTTCTATTCGCTTTAAACTATCCTTTTTTGGCCATTCATGTGCCTTCGGATCATACTTCTCCCGCTTAGGGACTGACTTACCTTTTTCTGTGGTATGGGCTTTTTGCCTGAGGAGCTGCCCTGTGGGTACCTGTGCAAAAAGGCGGTAGGTAGGGAATGTCAAAACAATTAAAATTAAAAAATATTTTCTCATCACAAACTGTTATTTATCGCTGTCTTTCACCTTAATAGCACTTATTTCTGTTTCTCATTCCAGTCGGTTAGTAATACACTCACGCCAGTAATCAGTGTAACAGCGAGGTTAAGAACGAGGGATTTTCTATCTCTTCTAATGGGATTAAAGATGGTCTGTAGGACAAATTGTGCAATATTAACCGCATCAATTTTTTTATGGATGCGAAGCGGAATCATCGGTTTTAGCGCAACCGGCGTTTTTGTTAACGCAATATAGGGCAAAAGGATCAGTGCCTCTGCTACATAAATTTTTACAGCTTTCTTATTTAATCCAAGAACAGTAGGCAATAATAATAGGCTTCCCGCTAAAACGTAATCTGTGAGTGCATGCACTTTTGAAGAAATGGGTTGAGTATTCATTTGCTTTCAATTTTAGTATACTAGAAATAACAGTCCTCATTGTAAAATGATGCCGTAAAATATACCCGAAATAAAAGTGGAATTTACCTGAAATATCAATCAACCGATTACTGAAATGTGGCTTAAGCATTACTCAGTTCGAAGAAGGGTTAACTTTTTTCTTGGCCATGAATCATTGATAAAAAAGGTTAACACAGGGTATATGCCGCAGAATTGAGGTGATCTCGAAATAACTACTTACCCACCTTCAGTATATCTACCCGTTTTTGTCTCATTAAGCTATTTATAACCGTGATCCAAAAACCCTCCTGAAAATTTTAGTGTTGTTTTTGTAATGTTTACCTAATCAAACCCTATGAAAAAGTTAATTATTTTTATGTTGGCACTGTCATTCAGCTTGCCAACAATCGCACAAACCCGGCAGGATACCTCCAAAAAGAAAACTGAAAAAACGAAGCCGGTAAAAAGATCAAATCCAGGTAAAAGGGATACTACCACACGAGATACGACAAAACGAGATACGGCTCAAAAAACGCTACCACCACGCTAATTCCATTAGTGGCAGAAGCCCAATATACTTGCCTTTGCAAAGCACAAACGCTTAGATTAACGCTGCTCGCCTTAAACCTTAACCAGTTACCTATGACAGAGAATGAATTTGCCATGAGTGTGAAAACACATTCTAAATCTTTAATATCGCATGCGTTTAAATTTACCAAGGACCTGGATGACGCGAATGACCTCGTTCAGGATACACTCGTTAAAGCTACCCGATTTGCCTATAGATGCGATTATGAAACCAATACCAAAGTTTGGCTTTTTGTGATTATGCGGAATACCTTCATCAACAACTACCATAAAAATGTGAAACACCGCAGCCGCGTAGTACGTGAAGATGAGGTTCCGCTCAGTCAGATGACATATGGCGCAACTGCTAACACCGCGGAAACAAGCTTCGCGATGGACGATATAAAAAAGGCCTTGAATAATCTCCCTAAAATGTATTCAGTTCCATTTATCCGTTATTTTGAAGGCTACAAATATCAGGAAATTGCTGATGAACTGAATTTACCACTTGGTACCGTTAAAACCTATATTCACCACGCCAGGCTACGGTTGAAGAAATTATTAAAGCAGTACAAAAATCGTTAATTTTTAGCAAATCGAACTGCATCAAAACGGGCAGGCTGATGAGATCAGCCTGCCCGTTTTATTTTAATGAGGATCTGCTGTCGATCAACTTAAATTAAAAAGGAAAGCAAAGCAGCATAAAGGTATTTGTACTGCGGATAGATACGCAATCCAGTGCATGGATAAAGGGTAAATAGCCCAGCAAGCAAAGTTGTAACTTGTATTGCCTTAAACAAGAAACATGATTCGTAACACGCCACTATTAGACCGCTTCATCGCGGAAGATTCATTATTATATTTTTCCTTCAATCATAAGCAGTTAACCCTAACGGAATACAACAAAGCATTTGCAGATTTCTTTCAAAGCATAGAAATTAACGGGAGTTATAAGAATTTTGTTTCGCTGATTATGCATGATGATTTAGGCCATGTGGAAAATACTTTTCAAAAATTGAAGCCTGGCGAACTCAGCGGGAATGTAGAATTCAGGCTCGTGTTACAACAACGCACTTATTATATCCAGCTTAATGCCCTGATCGATGAAACTGATCCGGATATCATATCCGGCAGGATCATGGACATTACCGAGCAAAAATTATATCAGGAAAAACTTGTCGAATTTACCAATAAAAAAAATGCGGTACTCAACATCATCAGTCACGATCTTGCGGGTCCGCTGGGTACCATTCAAATGCTCTCCACACTCCTTAAAGACCATTTCAAGGCAAATACGGAAGAACGCATCATCAAGATTATCAACATGATCGAATCAAACAGCAAAAGGGGAATCAAAATGATTCAGGAGTTTATCAAAAAAGAATTTCTGGAATCTATCGGCGTGGAATTACAACGAAAAAGATGTAATCTGGTAGAAAAGCTGGAAAACCTGCTGGATGAATATAAATCTTCAGAACCGCACCTCAATTTAGGCTTCATTTTTAACTGCGATCAGCCAGAAGTATATGCGTTTATCGATGAGGTAAAATTTATGCAGGCCATTAATAACCTGATTTCTAACTCCATCAAGTTTACTCAAGATCATGGCACCATTAGCGTTGGCCTGCAAAACGACGGCAAAAAAGTGCTGCTTTCAATTGCGGATAACGGTGTAGGCATTCCTGCGCAGTTTCATGAAAAGTTATTTGATAAGTTCAATCTGGCCAGGCGAACAGGACTTCGAGGAGAACATTCTGTAGGTTTAGGAATGTCGATCATCAAAACCATTGTAGAATGGCACGAAGGAAAAATCTGGTTCGAATCTGAAGAAAATAAAGGCACCACTTTTTTTATTGAGCTGAGTCCTGGCTAAACGAAAATTTTAGTATTGAATAATATGGCTAACCAAATATGAACCAAATACAAGTAAACTGAAATAGGGCGTTACAATATTGCAGCGCCCTACTCATGGTAAATTCTTGGGTTGTTTTGATTAAGGTTGTGTACCAGTTCCCGACGTTCCGGAAGTACCAGCTGCGCCGGTAGTCGTGGTATCAGTAGTGGTTGTGCTATCAGTAGAAAGGCTATCCTGTGTTGGTGCAGTTCCGCCTACATCGCTCATCGTGGTGTCTGAACTAACAGAGTCTGACGATGAACTTTTATTTTCCGAGTTACAAGCAGACAGCGTTAATAATGCTGCACTTGTTAAAATTAGCAAGTGTTTTTTCATCTTTATCTTTTTTTAGCTTAAACAACTCCATTGTTGTTGCGCTACATTAGATAAGCCTTCCAAACAGTCGATAGTTTAACATATTTCCTAAACAGGTATTAATACCGGGTTTGCACCAGGTAAATTACGTTAGCTTAAATTCGGACACTAAGCTGATAGGCTATTCTTCTCCCTCTTCTGCTTTTGAGCGAGTGTTTGGCATATTGCCTGCATGTCCTTCATTTCCTTTATCAGCATCCGCCCGTGCTTCTTCCGATCCAAAATCACCTTCTCCGGGTTCGCGACTTAAAAAACCAGCATCGGTTTTCACCTTATTCTCTTCGTTATTATCATTACTTCGGTGCCGTGGCACCTGATTGTCTGGCATATTTGACCGATCTGCAGTATTAGCTGCTTGTGTGTCACCCAGATTCTTATTTTTTTCTTGCTCTTCCATAATATTTTATTTTTATCCCATTGGGATGATTGTTTTATTGCATTTAATGGTTATTTAACTACTCTTTACTTTTAAGATAACCTTTAACAAAGCTTGATAGTTTCCCGAAAAGCAGACCCGAATCAAGAACCTCTGTCCGGAATCCGTAATCTTAAAGTATACAGTTGATTAGATCACAATATCAGGAATAGCAGGAGGAGTATCAGTAGCTAAACCAGTATTGCCTTGAGGCGTATTTTCATTATACGATGATTCTAAATTATCGAGATACATTTTTAAGTTCTGAATCTTTGCATTAACCTCAGCCTGTTGCGCTACAGAATGTTCAGGAGCTCCATCCATTGCATTCAAAACATCAACAGAATAATCCATAAAGTCCTTAAGGTTCTCAGATAAAAGTTCTTTTTTTACTATCATTTTTACTTCGTTTTGTATAATAACAGGACGCGCGACAAAAGGTTCTTAAGAAAACGAGAATGCTCGGATTAGCGTAACCAATACAGCGATACTTAAACCTTTTAACCACTATAAAAAGGCACTTTGATTGATGTATTAAACCTAAAATAATGGGCTAAATATTTGGCCGTTGTGTAACAATTTCGTATATTCGTGTTATACAATTCAATCAGCCTATAGAAAAAAGACCTACCTAAACATTCATCATATTTATATCCTATGAGAAAATATATTTTGGGAATCTCCGGTCTTTTATTAGTCGCTACCTGCTCACTTTTTACTTCATGGAAAAATACCGATAAAGAAACAGTTACGCAGGAAAGTGAAAAGCGATCTCCTTTAAAAACGGCTTATATGCACCATGCAGAAGCGCTTTATCAATCGGCGCATCTCAAAGATTCTGGTTTGTCTTTTCCAGTATTTGAAAAGGCATTAACAGGGTATTACAATCTGAAGAAAATGGGTAGATTGTCTGACCATGCTCTGCTTACCATCGCCGATTTCGACCAGCCGAGCACCAGGAAAAGGCTGTATGTGCTCAACATCGATAAGAAAGATGTGGTACTTAATACCTGGGTAGCCCACGGGCAACGGAGCGGCGAAGACCAGGCGGTAACCTTTTCCAATAAAAACGACTCCTTTACCAGCAGTATTGGTTTTTATGTTACTGGCGAAGAATATTATGGAACTCATGGCCGTTCGTTGCGTTTAGACGGTATGGATCCTGGTTTTAATGATAATGCCAGACTTCGTTCCATCGTCATTCACGGCGCCCCATATGTAAGTGAAGGAACCATTGCAGCTTTAGGCCGCCTGGGCAGAAGTCAGGGTTGCCCTGCGGTTTCCCCTGAACTTTCAGATCTGCTAATTTCCTCACTCGGCGAAGGCAGTGTACTTTTTATTAACCGATCTGCAGAGAAATATTCGTCGAATTATCTGGATGAAAAAAGTGCCAGTTTAGCGGCAATACCAGAAGTAAATAAAGCTGCTTTGTACGGAACCTTTGCGTCTTTAGATTAAGCCTTAAACAGATGGGTATACAACACTGCATCAAGACCATAAACATCTTTTGCAAATTTTAAGCTTCCGCTTGCGTCTCTCCAACAGGTAAAATAGCTCAGATAAACCGGAACTTGTTTTGGTAATGAGATGTTTTCTGCTTTCGGATCGGTGCTGATCATTCCGGTAGCGATCCGGTCGAATTTTTTACCTGTACCGAATAGTGCTCTAGCTAACTCCAGCGGCTGTGCCACCCTTACGCAACCATGGCTCACCGCACGAACTGTTTGGTTAAATGCAGCCTTTGCAGGGGTATCATGCAAATAAACGCTACTCTGATTATTAAATAAAAACTTAATTTTTCCAAGTGAATTATCATCTCCAGGGCGCTGTTTGAAAGCATAGGTTTTCCCAACGTCGGCTGCAGACCAATCAATCGTCTCTGGGTCTTCAACAAGTTTGCCCTTATAAAATACATCGATGTTATTATTGCTTAGGTAATACCTGTCTTTTGCCGCCTGTGTGGCAATTTCATTTGTGGCAATACTCTGCGGAATATTCCAAACCGGGTTAACCTGCACACTATGGATCATACTTTTCAACTGGGGAGTCTCGCGGTTAAATGGACGGTCTTTCTCCAGATCATCATCATCGTACTCTGCTAAAGATTGCCCCGCAGGTTGCTCACGTCCCTCACCTACACAAACTTTCATCGTAAGCACTGGCTTACGCTTTTCGATTACATGCAACTGGTATTCAGGAATGTTTACCCAAACATATTTATCTTCCAAAGGGGTATTCTGCCAGCGAAGCCGTTCGAGGTTAACCTGAATAATTCGTTTGCTTTCTTCAGCAGTGTAACCTGGTGCCTTTACATTTTGATTCAATGCCTGCTGAAGCATTTTATAATCTTCTCCCTTTGGCTGAATGCTATCTAAGAATATGCTTAGGTTTTCTGTTTGATATGGCCGTCTGAAGCTGATGGAATCAGGACGTTTTGTTTTCGTATAATACTGTGCATAAATTCTCCTGGGACTCACCAGGCCAAATTCCATCGCCTGACTGTAGGAGGTAATAGCACTACTTGCAGCCAGTTCCAAATCAATAAGACTTTGGTAAGCCAGGTCCAGGTCATTTACTGCAGATTTATCACTAATCTTCTCAAGAGAAGATTTGAATTTTGATAGCTTAAAGCTTTCTGGAGATAAACCATGATCTTCTGCCATTGCGATTACATTTAGTGCCTTAAGCAGACCACTATCAGCAAAATATTTAGCTACAAGAATGGGTTCATACTGGTGTGAGGCGTAAACTGCATCGGTAAACTTTGGATTCTGAAGGCTATTAGATCGGTCGGCAATTGCAGATTTCATCCGCTTTGCGAATTCATCCCTATCAATTTTACTAAATACCTGATTACCGGTTTGTTTTGCCAGCTGTTTACCAATTTCTGATTTATTGCGGTTACAACTTTGCAAAACGGCCAATCCTATTAACATGATCACACCAGCTAGAACTGCCTTTTTAAATTTCACTAAATACATGGTTTATTAATCCAATTTCTGACAGATTTGTTTTACAAAATTTGCAATAATTAAACATGATCAAATCTTTACCTGAGGAAACAATTGGTTCCAACTGTATATCATTAAGGCAGAAAAAGCATATTGCTCATTTAAAAAATTAAACAAAGTGAATTTAAACCCTGTTAAATAATGATGAAACAAATCATTTTTTTTGGTGATAGTCTTACGCAGGGTTATGGACTCAACGATCCGGATACAGCATCTTTTCCGGCCTTAATTCAAAGAATGATTGATCAAACTTCACTGGCTTTCAGGGTAATTAATGCAGGCATCAGTGGAGATACTACCTATTCTGCCAAAAATCGTTTATTGGGAATATTGGAAATGCAAATCGATATTTTCGTACTAGAGTTGGGCGCTAATGATTTCATTAGGGGGCAATCGGCACAAAGCGTTGAGCAAAATCTGCAATCTATAATAGACCAGGTAAAACAGCGACATCCAAACGCTCCTATTCTCTTGCTCGGTATGGAATTACCAGCGTGGATTCCAGGCACGAAGGCAGCAGGATACCGAAACATTTACCAGCGGCTTGCTGTAAAGAATAATATAGCGCTGCTTCCGTTCTTATTGGAAGGAGTGGCAGGCATCCCGCACCTGAATATGTTTGATGGGATACATCCGCTAGCTGCCGGATACGAAATCATTGCCAGAAATGTATGGAAAGCATTGAAATTGCTCGTTGATCAGGTGAACAAATAAAACCAGCTACATTAGGTTTAAGCCTTTGCAGGTTGCCTGCTGAAAATATTTTTTCTTTTTCTAGGCATCCTAATGGGGCCGATTAGAAAGCCAAATGGCTGGAGCGGCGGTACCCTGTCGCAAATAATTTTTATAATCCCGAACAGTGGAATTGCAAGAATCATCCCTGCTACACCCCAAACAAATTCACCCAAAACGATAGCCATTATAGTGAAAAGTGGATTGATATTCACCTGCTCTCCTACAATTAGCGGTTCCAGGAGATAGGTTTGAATCAGCTGAACAAGTCCGTACACGATTAAAACACCAATTATCATTTTGCTATCTCCACCCTGTGCAATCACCGAAAGCACTGTAATACCGGTACCTGTTAGGTTGCCAACGAATGGAATAATTTCCAGAATGCCACAGAGGACAGCAAAAAAGATTGCACTTTCAATGCCTACGATACTGAAGCCAATCCCATACATCACCCACAATACAGCAATCATTGCCCCAAGTCCGCTTAGGTATTTCTGCGCAACATGACCACATTCGTGCACAATATCAGCCGTATTCTCTGTTTCCTGTTTGGGTACTAGTTTGAGGATGAACTGTTTGATATGAGAACGGTAATACAGGCAAAGATACATGTATACCAAAACCAAAACTGTGTTTACGCCAATAGAGATTAAGTTGCCCGCAAAGCTGGCTACCATAGTACCGGTTTGCCCTCCCTGCCCTTTCACAATTTCCTGTTGTTGTTTCTGGTCAATCCCCGCCTTTTCATTCACCCATGCTCTGGCATTGGCGACCATATCAGCAAGTCGCGACTTCATACTATCTAAGTTTTCAGTGAAGGATCCCATCTGCCAGTACAGCAAGCCTAAAATTAGCGCGATACTGAATACGAAAATTAACATACATATAAATGCCGCCAACCCACGGTTGATACCTTTCTTTTCAAAGAAGCCACATAAGCGAATAAATAACATGGCAAATACAGCTGCTAATGCCAATGGAATGAGGAAGGAACTGGCAAAATAAAGGCCGCCAAATACGAGGATTAGTAAAAGTACAATGTATACGCTACGTTGAAGTTGATTCATAAAAAGCTAACAGTTTTTAGTTGCGAAAGTTTATGATAATAATAGAGCGGGAAATTAAATAGAAATACCGCACTGGCTGAGCCTCTGCTAGCCGCCGAAGGGTTATTTTATTTTCCTTGATAAAAGGCAAGAAACCGAGCTTTCCTGCGCGATCAGGAATGCCGATAAAATCGTAAACAACTTATCATAAAACCAAGGCTTGGAACTGATGTCGGATAAAAGCGTTATAGCATTGATTCGGCAGCACAAACACCCTATGAAAAATTGCGAGAGAACGAGCTGGCTTTGTTGAGTCATAAAAAAGATTGTGGGAGAAGGTTTAAATTTTTTCTCTTTTCATCATTTCCTGGGCCAGATAGTAGGGCGACATGGTTGTTCTTCCGCAAACAATATAAGTAGCAATCGCTATGTGGAGCGTTAGTTATGTGCAGGCACGAAGCAATCCCTCTTTCTAATTCATTACTGAATACCTTTAAACTACTGGCTGCGAAACACCCTTATTACGCCCCTTCCCCTTCAGGGTAAACCTGCCGTTAAGCAGATAGGGATCCTGCAAACCTACCTAAAAAAAACCGGGCTTTCGCCCGGTCTTTGATCAGTATAAAAGATTTTAAAATCTTAAGCTGGTATTTTTCTTGGCACTTCACGTTCCCAGAACCTGTGCATCGCAATCATCTGTGCAAACAAATCTGTTAACGAAGCAATGTCATCAGAAACAATTACCCCTTCGTTCAGCACAGTTTCTACAGAATATTCTGCAGGAAGCTTTTTATAGAAATATCCGGCTTCTAATACCTGAATTGCAGCAGCATCCGCAGCAATTGCTTTACAATGTTTGAAGGCCTCATTTAAGAAATGTACCGCATTGGCTTCTGCTTCTACCGATGCAACACTATTTGTTCCTCCCGGAACATATACCGCATCATAAAGTACAGATGCAGCAGTCAGGAAACTTTCATCTACCTGAATTTTCTGGTCTTCCGCAGAAATAATCTCACCAAGCTTAGGTGCTATTACATGTACAACTGCCCCTTTTGCCACCAATGCATCTTTAACGCTACTTAATGATTTTCCGTCAACTCCGTCTGCTGCAAGAATTGCAATTTTACGGGTTGCGATCGAATCCTTAATGGTATTTGCCATACTCAAAGCTTCAGATTTCGCAAGTGCTCCCTCCTTTTTTTCAGGAGTATAATCTGCCGGATCAGCATCTGCGGGCACACTTCCATTAAGTTCTCCAAGCGAAATTTCAGGTACATGCAAACCAAGTGCATAAGCAACAGCAGCAGCAAGACCCTTATCAATATGCGCTAAAACCCCCAGCATGCGCTCACGGATGGGCACCATCTTTACCTTACCTAATTCAAAACTCAATGCATCAATAATGTGGTTTTTCTCAGGTGCTGACTGACTATCAAAAAACAGTTTTGCCTGAGAGAAATGGTCGAAGAAACTCCTGCTCCTCGCCCTGATTTTTCTGGCATCAATGCGCTCGTTATAGCTTGTAAAACCACCATCCGCAGCTTTGGTTTGCTGTGGATCATTTGCAGCAATGGCATTCGGTCCGTAGCTGGTTTTACCACGGTTAATGGTTTGGCGCATATAACCATCTCGCTGGTTATTGTGTACCGGAATGATCGGCCTATTGATTGGAATCTCATGGAAATTTGGTCCGCCAAGTCTAATTAGTTGCGTATCGGTATAAGAGAAAAGCCTTCCCTGAAGCAAAGGATCATTAGTGAAATCAATACCCGGTACTACGTGGCCGATATGGTAAGCCACCTGTTCTGTTTCCGCAAAAAAGTTATCTGGATTCCGGTTTAACGTCATCTTCCCAATACGTTGCACAGGCACTAACTCTTCCGGAATAATTTTGGTAGAATCTAGAAGATCGAAATCAAACTTAAATTCGTCCTCTTCTGCCACAATCTGCACCCCTAGTTCCCACTCCGGAAAAGCACCTGCTTCGATCGCATCCCAAAGATCACGTCGGTGATAATCCGGATCTTTACCCGAGATATTCTGCGCTTCATCCCAGGCCACGGCATGTACACCTAATAACGGTTTCCAATGGAATTTTACGAAACTAGATACCCCTGCTGCATTAACCAGCCTGAAAGTATGCACACCGAAGCCTTCCATCATGCGGTAACTTCTTGGTAAAGCCCTATCACTCATGGTCCACATGATCATGTGGGCAGACTCGGGCAACAAGGAAATAAAATCCCAGAAAGTATCGTGCGCCGATGCTGCCTGAGGCATCTCATTATCAGGTTCAGGCTTAACTGCATGCACCAAATCCGGGAATTTAATTGCATCCTGTATAAAAAATACCGGCATGTTATTGCCGACAAGGTCGAAGTTGCCTTCTTGGGTATAGAATTTCACTGCAAAGCCTCTTACGTCCCTAGCCAAATCAGTAGATCCCCGGGAACCAGCCACAGTAGAAAAACGAACAAACACTGGTGTTTCTGCGCCTGGATCACAAAGAAACGCAGCCCTGGTGAGGTCAGACATGTCTTCGTATACCTTGAAAACACCGTGAGCACCAGATCCTCGTGCATGTACCACGCGCTCTGGAATCCGTTCGTGATCGAAATGGGTAATTTTCTCTCTTAGAATAAAATCTTCCAGTAAGGTAGCTCCACGATCACCGGCCTTAAGGGAGTTTTGATCATCATTAATTCTCACCCCATGGTTGGTGGTAATTCTTTGTCCGGTACTATCCGCTACGAATTCTTCCAACTTTGTGGTTTTATCATTTTCAACCTGTTGAGGCTTACTTTCATTCTGTTCTGCTTTTTTCGCCATAATATTTTTACGCCTCTTCGGCTGCTTTATAATTGATCTCTTTCTCTGCAACATCCGAAAGTTTCGTGTCTGCTCTCTTTTCTTCGGCTAATGTTTCAGCTAAAATAGCTGCCACATCTGTTAAACCCAATGTAGCTGCCAATTGAGCTAGACCACCATATGATGCAATTTCATAATGCTCTACTTTTTGCGAAGCGAGTATAATGCCTACATCACGAGTTGCTGTTCCGGGTTCCGTTTCTTCCACGATGCCTTCACCCTCTTTCGTTAAGCCTTCCATGGCATCACATTTCTTAGCAATCGCCTTCTCACCAAGTAATTCAAAAATTTGCTCTAACCTGGATACATGGGTTTTCGTTTCTTCCAGATGCGATTCAATTGCTGAAACCAGTGCTGGAGCCGTAGCAGCAGAAATCATTTTTGGCAGCGCCTTCACCAAATGATTTTCAGCCCAATAAAGGTCGCGGATACCATCTGCAAAAAGTTCGTGAAGTGGCGAAGATAAATCCTTCGTTGGTTTAGTACTTAATTTTGGTTCCGTACCGCTTTCCTGTTTTTTCATATTGATGTTTTGTTTAAGTTGATGATTGATTAATAATGATTTACCACTGAAACAATGTGCAGAACGATCTCCAGTTTGCGCCTGACAACTACAATACCTCTTTGGGTGATGCAGATGATTTCTGGCAATGTGGTGTTCCTAAGCATTAAAATTGTTTTCAGTAGATTACCGTCTACGTTGCCTAATGACAACCCTCCCCGAGGGAAAATAGTTTTGAGAGTTTTACGGCGATTAATACGCAGTTTTAACTAATGCCTTTTAACAGCCCATAATAATTGTATTATTCCTGAGTTTTTGCAACACCGCGTTAATAAAAACAGGTTGATCACAGAAGTTTAACCAAAGCAAACATTTAGTAAATTTTGTGGTTCTGATTGCATGGAAAATATTGATCAATTGGTAATACCCGCCGCAAGAAAAGGCGAAATGGAAGTTTTACACGAGCTGATTCGCAGGGGTGCAGACGTAAATACACGCGATGAAAAGGGCTATACTCCACTAATCATTGCCTGTTACAATAATCAGCTGGAAGCAGCTAAACTGCTCCTTGATGCGGGTGCTGATATCAATGCTGCCGATTATGGAGGCAATACATCCTTGATGGGCGTAAGCTTTAAAGGCTATCCTGAAATTGCAAAACTTCTGGTAGATCGTGGAGCAAATTTAGACCTTCAACACGGAAATGGTGGTACTGCCCTGATGTTTGCAAGCATGTTCGGCCGTAACGAGGTACTTCAACTATTACTTTCCAAAGGTGCAAACCATGAAATGAGGGATGCCCGTGGACAAACCGCAGCAGACCTTGCTGCCATGCAAGGAAACGAAGAGGGACTTAAAATATTGAGCGACGCGACCACTCAGCACTAAATGCTGAAAATGTTCTGATTAGAGAACATTTAGTGATAGTAAAAAATATTTTTTGCTTTGTTAAAACCAAGCCAGCGCGACACGTGTTCTCAATAAAAAATTTATATGGAAAAGACGGAAAGATTAGCAGCAACGGATTACCAGTCCATAGGCTATTTAAAAACAGCAAAACCAGAACTTCGCGTTCACATTAAAGATCAGATCAAGACCAGATCTACCAGTAAAACTTCAGCAAAAATTGTTAACCTTTCTCCAATACAGATGGAGACTGACGAGATGGGAAAACCTAAAGGCGAAATCAGAATCTTAACGGTTTCTGTACCTAGAAATGGCATTAGTGGCCTTTTATAGCTCAGAAAGATGCTTTGTTAAGTTAAATCATAGTTTGGCCACTACCAGAGTTGCCAAAAAAAGATTGCAGGAATAGAAGCCAAAAGCCCTTTCCCGAAAATGAGAAAGGGCTTAATGCATTTTTTTGGGCTTTGATTATAACGTATGATCAGCTGATTCCTTAATGATTAGAAAAATCTCCATAACTTCACCGAACGCGGAAAGCACTCATTATTTTTTTAAAAATTTCTGTATTGGGATAAACGCCCAAAAAATCCTCTGAACCCGGGCCGTAAGCGAAAACCGGCACCATGATATTGGTGTGATCATCCGAACTGAAATTCCCCCTAACGGTTCCATTCTGATAAGATGCATCTAGTAGCGAAAGTCCTCCCGTCTCGTGATCCGCAGTAACAATAACAAGCGTTTCCCCATCCTGATCGGCAAACCGTAATGCTTCGCCTACCAACCGATCAAAGTCATGAAGTTCAGTAACGGCATAAGGCAAGTCATTTGCATGTCCGCCATAATCAATTTGCGCGCCTTCTGCCATGATAAAAAATCCTTTTTTATGCTGAGCTAATAACGCGATACTTTTCAATAACGCTGTTTTCAACATTTCGCCCCTGCCTTTTAAAATACTTCTGGTTACCGAATCTTCTAACAACACCAGCTGTTTTCCTGACGTAGCAGCCTTAAACGCTGTTAAATCCTGTTGTAGTGCATAACCCTTACCGTTTAGTTCACTCATCAGGTTTGTATTTTTGTTTTCGGTAAAGCTTTTTCGCCTGGAACCAACGAGTATTTCGACCGGACTATTCTGAAAATCAGCGGCGATTTCCTGAGACATTGTTCTCTCGAGTTGGTGCGCATAAAACGCTGCAGGTGTAGCGTCAGTAATGTCGCCACTGGTAATGATGCCACTTTTAATGCCCAATGGAGCCAAAATTTCTGGAATGGATGGCAAAGACTTTCCATCAACATCCATACTAATATACCGGTTATTCGTTTTCTCACCCGTCGCCATGGCGGTAGCTCCTGCCGCAGAATCCGTGAAGTCAGAATTAGATGCCTCCGTACGGGAAAAACCGATACGCTTGATGTTCAACATATTCAGCTGTCCAAAATTTGAGCTTAATCCCGCCTGAATTTGCGCAAGACCCATCCCATCTCCTATCAAAAGAATCACATTTTTAACTTTTTCAGGCAAACCATCACTTTTAAAAGTTGGCCTGTAGGCTTCATACCTTTTAGTATTGACATACTCCAGTTTATCTCGATTTTGATAAAACTGACTTAACACTTTCGGTCGGTCAGTTCCAACCCAATCTACCCCCATCTTTTCTAGTTCTTTCCAACTGTTCGGACTATCTTTCGTCGCCCAAAAACGAAATGGCTTACCCATTTCGTGTGCCTTTGCAATTACTGCCTTCATCTTTTCCAAATCTGGCGGTGTAGGCGTACCCTTACCGTTCCACAAGGTATAATGAGAAACCTCGTCACTAATCATGGCAACGCGCTTCAACTGTTCAACAGTATAGGTATGATCGGGTCTGCCATCGAAAAATATCAGCTGCGGATAACGATTAAACTGTTCTGGGGGTGGAACATCTCCACTAACCACGATCTTAATGGCAGCTGGATTGTTAAGCTGATCAAAAATGGCCTCATCACCTTTCAGTTGGTTCAATAGCGTAGCGAGCACATTTTGATAATCTGCCTTAATATCGATGACCAGTTGCAGTTTTTGCCCGGCCTTTGCATAAGGTTGATTTCCATTTTCCCTGAATAAGGTTACAAGCGGATCTAAGTAAATCTTCTTCAACGTTTTACCCGGCATTATTTCCGTACTGTCGTGCGCCACAAACAGCTCACCATTCCGATAAAACACATCAGCTTCGATAGATCCCATACCTGCGTAATAGGCTTCAAGCAGTGGAATTTGTTGCTTGTAATCGTTATGGCTATGGCCGTTTCCAGCATTTAATTTCTGCTGTGCGGAAGCGGAATAAATACCTAGAAAAACCAGCAATAGCAAAATAGGGTTAGATTTCCTTACCATCCTGCATTTTGTTTAATTATGCCAGCACTATTGTCTATCTCTCTTTGTGGTACCGCCCAAACATCATGCACTTGTGGGTTAAAAGTTCTTGCCGGCCAAATTACTGTACCATCAAAATCATGTAGCGGTTTGGCATAAGCAGCTTGTGCATCACCCCAACGTACTAAATCCCGGTGCCGGTCTGCCCATTCCCCTGCAAGTTCATTACGTCGCTCACGCTTTAAATCATCAATCGTCATTCCGGTTTTTCTGGTCAAACCGGCCCTTACCCTGATCCGGTTTAATTCCGTATCGCCGGCTCCGGCACCGCTCAGATTAATTACCGCTTCAGCCTTGATTAAAAGCACCTCTGCAAAGCGCATCAAAGGAACATTCAAATCTGTTGTTCCATTATCTCCATTTGGGTTAACATGTGTAGGAACCGGATTGGCATAACTAAAAGGTTCCATGTATTTTCTAAACTGATAATTAGAAGTAGCGCCCGCATCTTTGGTAAAACTGCGCTCTGTACCAAAAAAAGTAAATTTATCGCCGGGTTTTAAAATCGTCACTTCACGACGTTGATCGCCTACTTCGAAAGAATCATATAATTCTTTAGTAGGTAAATAATATCCCCATCCATTATAAATTCCCCAGGCTTTGTTGGTTAACATTACCCCTGGCAATTTGCTGCCCCAGCCGGTTCCGCCGCCATTTGGTGTACAAACCACCGACCAGATGTATTCTTTCGACCAATTGTTTGATGCCTTGAATACATCAGCAAAGTTAGCAAGCAAATCATGCTGACCAGAACTAATGACCATATCTGCATATTTCGCTGCATTTGCATAATCCTTTTTAAACAAATATACTTTCGACAGATACGCCCAGGCAGCAGTTTGGTGTGCTTTACCGAAGTCGGCTGCTTTCATAGCAGGGAAAGCAGGCAGATTATCTGCAGCTTTCAAAAATAAAGAAATGATATAATCGTAATTTTCACTTACATTTTTTGCCCTTGGTATGGCAACGGCCGCATCTGCATCTGGCGTTACTATGGGTACGCCAGCTTTATCGTTCCCATAATTCGCAGCCAACTGGAAATACACTAAACCCGCATTGAAATAAGCATCACCTATAATCTGTCTTTTCAAATTATCATCCATCATCATCGCAGGCACATTTGCAATAATATCATTTGCCCGCTTAATAATGGCATAGCGCATACTCCACTGCGATTCGGTGTACCCGCCACCAATATAACTTCTGTTAAAGTTTTTAATATTATCGGCTTCGGGCTTATTTCGCCCAGTGACCATATCATCGCTTGCATTAATGAACCAGAACATGCCCCGTCCATAAAAGTCTTCTGCATTGTAAAGCTCATACATCCCCGCCTCAGCCTTGATGGCGTCTTCCTTTGTTTTCCAAAAATTCTGAGCGGATGGAGATCCTTCAGGGGTGATGTCAAGTTGTTTGGTACAAGAAGCAAAAACAGTGATTGCAGCAAGTGCCAGGTATTTTATATTTGTTTTCATGTGTTGTTGTAGATTAAAGGTTTACACTTAAACCGAAAATGAAACTCCTCGCTTGTGGATAGCGGCCAACATCAAGGCCATTATTATCCATTCCGATCTCCGGATCAAAGCCAGAATAATTAGTGATGGTAAACAGGTTATTGGCAGTTGCATAAATCCTTACCGCGCCTGTTTTAAGCTTGCTGGTGAGTGATTTTGGCAAACTATAACCTAACGTTACATTGCGAATACGCAGGTAAGAACCATCTTCGATATAGAAATCAGAAGCATTAAAGTTTCCGTTATTATCGCTGGTAGAAATAATTGGCACTTTTCCACCCGGATTTTCCGGGGACCAGGCATCCAAAATACCAACCAGTTTATTGTACGATGGACCGCTTGCACTGTAAGTTGTTCTCTTAACTGCATTGAACAACTTATTTCCTTGCACCCCTTGTGCAAAAATATTGAAATCAAAGTTTTTGTAGCTGGCGTTGAAACTCAAGCCGTAAGAAAAATCCGGATAGGCGCTACCGGCAAAATAACGGTCCTTGCTATCAATTGACCCGTCACCGTTAAGGTCTGCAAATTTAAAATCCCCGGCTTTTGCATTTGGCTGGATTTTCGTGCCGGTTGCATTCTTATAATTATCCGCTTCGGCCTGGCTCTGGAAGATGCCATCCGTTTTCAATACAAAATAGCTGTACAAAGGCTGACCAACGGTAATGGAAAGTGGAGCCAGCTCATTTCTAAAATTTGTCCCAACGGCAATATTTGTTAGTCCCGGTGCCAGCTCTTTTACATTATTATTGAGCTTGGTTAGCGTTGCATTTACAGAATAGGTAAAAGCAGTATTTTTTACACTATTGTATGTTAGGCCTAACTCAACCCCTTTATCTTTTACTAGACCGGCATTAATGGTTTGCGTACTTAATCCAGCGGTACCTGGCAGTGATCTGGTGAGGATCATTTTATCAGTTTCTTTAATAAAATAATCTGCCACTAAACTTAGGCGGCCGAGCACCGTTACATCTAACCCAAAATTGGTTTGTTTACTTTCTGCCCAGGTGAGGTTTTTATTCGCTAAAATGGTTTGAATATATCCGTTTTGCAGCGTTGGTGTTTGCCCGAAATAACTTTGTGTTGGAGCCAGTAACGGATTAACAGCAGAAGCAGACAAACTGCCTAGGTTACCCAGAATACCATAACTTCCGCGTAGTTTCAACTCGTTTAACCAAGTAGCCGATTGTAAAAATCCTTCCTTATTTATTGCCCATCCTGCTGAAACCGAACCGTAGTTTCTAAACCTATTTTCTTTACTCAACATAGAAGAACCGTCACGCCTGCCAATGAAAGACAAAAGGTATCTTTCTTTATAATTATAATTGGCCCTCAAAAATACAGAGGAAATGGCTTTAGCATCATAATAACTGGTAGATGGCTGGATAATGGTGGCATTAGTCAAATACCTGTATTGATTAGATTCATCATCAAAGCCAGCGCCTGATGCGTATAACCCGTTAGCCTTAGTCTTTTGAAAGGTATACCCTCCTGTAAAATCGAGCTGATTCGCGCCAATCGCTGTTTTATAGGACAATACTTGTTCTGTCAGCATATCCGTAGACGCATCTGCCCTTTCCACCAAACTATTGCTCAATACCGGCTTACCAATTTCCGGCCTTTTCGGGATGAAGCTTTTAAATCGTGAATCTGATTTCGTAATGCTCAAATTCGACCTGAAACTTAACCCTTTAGCCAGTTGAAGCGTAGCGTATGGATTTACCACTAAAACGTTAACAGGATTATTGATGTCGATCCTTTGCAAGTCGGCAACCGGATTCACAATATCGCCATAATCACCAGCGTATTGCCCGCCCGGCAAACCAGCGAGGCTGCCATCGGCATTGTAGGGTGTACCGTTGCGTGGGTAGTAAACTGCAGATAATAGTGCCCCGGTATAATCACTGCTGGTATTTGCACCGTTTCCATTGGTGCTGCTGTAAGATAAATTTTCACCCACCTTTAACCAGGGGGTGAGCTCATGTTCGGAGTTGATTCTAAAGTTATAGCGCTTGCTTTTGGTATTCAATACAATACCTTCCGCATCACGATAATTAAAGCTGAGGTAGAAGTTTGACTTTTCTCCACCACCATTAATGGCAGCATTGTAATCCTGAAGCCGGGCATTTCTGAAAACTTCATCCATCCAATTGGTTCTGGTAACCTGTCCGTCAGGATATTTAGCCGGATCAAATGCAGGTAAAATGGTTGTACCACCATTTCTTGCAGCAGTTGCAGCTACTTGAGCTCGTTGTGCCGCATCTAAGGTTTCAAGCTTTTTCCATGCACTTTGCTGGCCAATTTTAGCATCAAAGCTAATCTGCATTTTTCCTTTCTTTCCTTTTTTAGTGGTAATTAAAACTACACCACCAGAAGCCCGCGCACCATATATTGCTGCAGACGCATCCTTTAAAACCGAAATCGATTCAATATCGTTGGGATTAAGTTGTGGCGTTCCCAGAAAAATTGAACCATCAATTACATATAAAACGCTTTCGCCGTTAATCCCTCCGGCACCCCTGATGTTAATCCGCGGAGTTGAGGTGGGATCACCCCCTTCATTGGTTACGATCACTCCAGGAGACTTTCCTGCCAGTACTTCTCCAACACTGTTTACCGATCGGGAAGATAATTTATCCAGTGCGACCAGACTCACCGCGCCGGTTAGGGTTTCCTTTTTCTGTGTGCCATAGCCAACCACTACCACATCTGCCAGCATTGATCGCGCTTCGATCAAGGTGATATTAATCGCCGTTTGATCCCCAATCGGCACTTCTTTAGTTCGGTATCCAATCATAGAGAAAGAAAGCACGGTTTGTGAACCAACATCAATCCGGTAAGCACCATTTGAATCCGTTGTGGTTCCGATTTGGGTGCCCAGCACTTTCACAGATACCCCAGGCAAAGCTATCCCCGTAGAATCTTTAACCAAGCCTGTAACAATGCGTTCCGTTTGCCTGGCAATGGACTGGTTTAAAATTACATAGTTCCCCTTTTCTTCCACATCAAGTCCTAACTGATCAAGCAAAGAACGTACAGGTTGCATCCGAAAATCACCACTTAGTTGTGTATTGGTCTTTTGGAGTAAGTCTGGATTGTAAATGAAGTTTAATCCGGAAGCACTTTCAATTTCCCGGATAATGTCGGTAACTTTACGACCTTTGCTTATTTTGATGTTAATCTTGCGGTTGGCCAGTCGCTGCGCCATGCCAGACGATGCCAGAAGTGAGCTGCAAAAGATGCAGACAATTGAAAATGTTAAGCATGAATATTTCATGATCCGATAAAGAGATAAGGTCCTCTTGGGTGAGGTTGTTTTCATTTGTTTAATTGCTTGTGTGATTTAAAATATTAACAAAATGCCGGTCAGTTGAAAATAGACCGGCGAAAATGAGCGTTGAATTCATTATTGGTAAATGTTAAAGGTTTGATGATTTTGATCAATGCTGTACTTGAGGTGATGGAGGCTGCAAATCAGGTCAAGAATTTCTTCCGGCCGCTGCGCACTGTTAAAAGTTGCTGTAGTTTTAAGGTTTGAGATGGATTGATCATTTACCAGAATGTTGACCTGGTAGATATAAGCAATTTGCTTCACTACTTGCGAAAGCGTTGCACCTGAAAATTCAATTGCCACCGGACGAACCTGATTAATCATACTTAGCCTTGTTTTTCCAGTTATTTTATCCACGGCGAGTTGCTGATTTTTAACCAATGTCCCGAGTAGTATCGTTTGATGTCGTATAGCGACCTTACCAGTTGAAACCGCAATTTCTACCTGTTCTTTTGCACGGTAAGCACGAATCAGGAAAGATGTACCCAGTACAGCAACGCTTAAACTGGAAGGAAGCTTTACCTGAAAAGGGCGTTGCTCATCATGCGCGATAGCGAAAAATGCTTCTCCCTCTATCAGCGAAATTTTGCGAAACTTAGCACTAAATTTGGTCGGATAACTGATTTTTGCCAAAGGCGATAACGTAACTTCCGAACCATCGCTCAATACGATCTTTTTATGCTCGCCGGCGCGGGTTGCTACAATTCGAATCGGACTTTGATCAGGATGATTCAGTTTCCAAAAAGATATAGAGATAGAAAATGCCAGAAAAATTGCAGCGGCTATTTTCATCCAGTTAGAAAGGAAAGGTAATTTGTTTGCCTGCTGAGCACTGGTTGCAACTTTGAGCTGCTTTAACATCGCTTCCCTAATGGCCAGTTTTTCCTCCCCACTAAGGTCTTTGTTTACGGCATCCAGTTGGGCATACCAGTCTTCGACCTGTTGTTGTTCCCCTGAATTCGCCATTCTATTCTGGTATTTTTCCAGCAGTTGCTTTGCTTTTTCATTGCTCATTAAACAGAAGTCGTTTTAAAGCAAAAAAGGTACTAACCAAAGATGTTACCAGTACGTTAACTTTCGGTTAAGACCAAAAAAAGGCAATCAAGAGAATATAGGATAGGTTTTTTCGCAATAATTTCATGGCCGCGGTGATTTGATTTTTCACCGTTTGCACGGACACGCCAAGTTCTCCGGCAATTTCCTTAACGGTTTTATCCTCTTCCCGGCTCATGGAGATTACCAGACGCATCCGCTCGGGCAATTGCTGTATTGCGCCGGCAAGTGCGCGGTGAGTATCCTGAAGAATTAAACCTTCATCAGCACTGGCAGCCGAATTTCCATTGAGTAGTAAGGCCAAGGCCGCCTGATGACTATCTTTTAACGTATTCGATCGATAATAATCGACTACCCGATTTTTGACCGCACCATATAAGTAACCCGAAAGGTTACCCATTAAATCAAGGTTGCTTCGTTTTTCCCATAAGGAAATAAAAATCTCCTGGGCAATATCCTGGGCAAGCTGCTGGTCACCAAGTTTCCGGTAAGCGAAATCAAAAACCTCTTCCCAATGCGCATTGAAAATTCGCTCCATCGCTATTGGATCATCACTTTTTAAGGATGCAATTAATAATTCGCTCAATGCTTTTAGTTTGCTGCGGCAAAACTAGTACCCTAATGTTCATTAAATATTAAGGCATTATAAACACTCAATCAGGCGATCGCACTGGATCCATCCTGATAAACACATGGACCATAACGCGTTTTGTAATTAAATTCAGTCAGCTTGGTATGTTCTAAAGGGTGATAAAAAACTAAGATAAAACTTAAATCATTGATTTTCAGATGAAAGTAAAAAAGCTTAAACATTCACCAGTTATATCTGTTGGGTTTTTAACCGATCATTAAGTCGGTTTGTCTACTTTATATTTAAAAACATTTATCATGAAAAAAATTTTTATCTCAAGCTTGTTTTCAGTAGCATTATTTGTGGGTGCTGCTAAAGCGCAAATTCAAAAAGGTAATGTAATGGTTGGTGGAAACCTAACAAACATCAATTTAGGATTAGATGATCCTAAAATCTTCAGTGTAGACCTTACGCCTAAAGCCGCTTGGTTTATTCAGGATAATGTGGCCTTGGGTGGATATGTAAACTTCGGTTTAGAAACCGCTAAAAATTCTGCTACAACAACAAGCTATGGTGCCGGTGCATTAGGCCGTTATTACACAGGAAAAGATGTTGAGGTGTTAAACCACGGACGTTTCTTTGCAGAAGCAACTGTAGGTATTGGTGGAGTTAACGTAAGCAAAGGTGGTGGTAATACCAATGGCCTTAACTTAAGTGTTGGTCCGGGTTTTGCATATTTCATTACGCCTAATATCGGTTTAGAAACCTTATTAAAGTATAATGGCTTAGTAGGATTTGGTTCTGCTACTACACAGAATAACTTAAACCTTTCTTTCGGTTTCCAGATCTATCTTCCAGGCCAGAGAACGGCTAACAAGGTGAAAAGCGATATCCGTTAGTCATTGAAAAAATGATAAAAAGAAAGCCAGTATCAATTATGACACTGGCTTTCTTGGTTTTAGTGGCGTTGTTCGTTTCTTGTTCCTGTGAATTCTACTTCCTATTTCCAACTCTCTGCAACCTTATCTTTTTTTAGTTGATCGTTTTCGTTGATGCTATTACAATTTAGACTCAGGTCTCCAGACTAATAACGCTGAACGCTCCCCTCACAACTCCACTTTAATACCCCGGATTCTGCGTTAGCTTAGGATTTAGCTGAATTTCTCGTGTTGGGATGGGATACAAAGCCAGGTTCGGTGTTACATTTCCAATTAGTCCATTTGCAGAAACAAAATTGGTTTTATGGGCCTGCATTACCTGTACAAATATGCCCCATCTTACTAAATCAAACCACCTTTCGCCTTCGAAACAAAGTTCAATCCTTCTTTCATGACGGATAGTAGCTCTCGCATCAGCTTGCGATAAGCCTGTTTTCGCCGCTAGATTGGAGCGGGTTCTGATGAGGTTTAACTGCGTTAAGGCCTCAGTAGTTTTACCGTTTTCATTCAGTGCTTCCGCATACAGTAAAGTCACATCGCTATAACGTAAGACCGGCCAGTCATTATCACCCTCGCTATTAGCCCCAACACTTTGATAGATAAACTTTTTAGCATAATAATACACTAACGTACCAGAGCTGTAAACACCAATTGCGGTATTTAAACGGTTATCACCAGGCTCAAACGAACTATATAAATCCAAGGTTCCGTTGTTGTTACTGTTTCCGGTAACTGCGGTGATGGTGGTACCAGATGGTTGGGGTACAAAACTCCGGGCAAAGGTATTTCCCTCACCAAAGCCACCGCCCAAATACTGTACAGAAAAAATGATATCGCGGTTATTATCCCTGCCTAAACCAAAAACCTGATCGTAAGGCAATAAAGTGCCAGCGCTGGCCGATACAGTTGCTAGTATCGTTTCTGCCTGCTGAAATTTATTCTGGAACATATAAACCTTTCCTAAAAGGGCATTAGCGGCTACGCTTGTGGCACGACCGATATCCGTTCCGGCGTAACTAGCCGGCAGTACAGCCGCAGCTTCGGTTAAGTCTTTTTCAATTTGCGCATACACAGCTGCTACCGTTTCCCTATTGTAAGTGTAGGCTTGTGTCTCAGAGGTAATTTCATTCAATACCAGCGGCACCCCACCAAACATCCTAACCAGATTGAAATACATTAAGGCCCTCAAAAACTTCGCTTGCCCAATATATCCATTGCGGTTTGCGGTGGTCATTGTTGGGGTGTTTACATGGTCGAGTACAATATTTGTATACGCGATAGTGGCGTAAAATCTTCCCCAGGCGCTTTGCAAGTTAGTAGAGGCGGGTGTCCAGGTCAGTTTATCCTGCTCACCATACAAAACTTCACTCTCACCATATGTCTGGCTGTTATCCGAAGGAAGTTCACCAAATCCATATTGCTCGTTATAAATGGGACGTAGACTGCTATAGGCGCCAGTTAAAGCGGATCGGATATCGATTTCGGTAGTATAGAAAGTGTTTACAGGAATAATGCCTTTTGGCGTAAGTTCTACGAACGATTTTTTACAAGAAGTGATCGCCATACTCAAAACGAGCATGGAGACACTGAATATCATTATATTTTTATTTTTCATGATCTGTTTTGCTATGGAATTTAAAATCCAAAATTAATACCTACTATGATGGTGCGGGCAGTGGGGTAAGTTCCCTGATCTACACCCGGTGTAGTCGGGTCGCCACCCATAACATTGGCTTCAGGATTATAACCAGAATAGTTCGTGATTAAGAAAGGATTCTGAGCCGTAACATAAAACCTTGCCGATTGAAGAGAAATCTTTTTTAGCAGATTTTCATTCATGCGATAGCCCAGCGTAATGTTTCTTACCCGTAAATAGGAACCATTTTCTACCGCCAGACTAGATAGTGCCGGCCCTGGAAGTGATCCAGTAGAAATAGGGCTTGGATAAACCACATCTCTGTTTGGGAAAGCCGGATCAAAATAATTATTAAAATACTTGGCCAGCGAATTTTGATTATGGTTGCCCGTAATGGTTTGCCTGTTGTTACCATTAATGATATTTACCCCTTGCACCCCTTGCATTAAAATACTCAAATCGAAGTTTTTGTATTGAAACGAGTTGGTCAATCCATAAGTAAAATCTGGCAAACCATGTCCTAAGGCAGTCATATCATTTACATCGATTTTACCATCACCGTTCTGATCCTTGATCATCGAATCGCCAATACTGTTTCCCGATGTAACCCTGGGATTGTTAGCCAGATCTGCAGCATTTCTAAACACACCTACAATTTCATAACCATACATAATCCCCAAAGGCTGACCTACTTGTACCTGGTATACATTATTCCATCCATTAATGGCACGTACCGCTGGCAATGCGTTCGGTCCGCCAAGATCAAGCACTTTTGTTTTGTAAGTAGAGAAGTTGGCATTTGCATTCCAGGTTACCGGACCAAGTTTAAAGTTGGTATTTGCTGTAAACTCAAAACCCTTATTTTCCAGTTTCCCTAAATTGGCCTGATAAGAGGTAGTATAACCAACATCAAGCGGCAATGCTTTGTTTAGCAACATGCCATTAGAGTTTCTGATGAAGTAATCGAAAGTCAGCACAATTTTATTCTGCAACAAACCAATGTCGGTACCAATACTGGTCTGGTCATTTTTCTCCCAGGTTAAATCCGGATTGGCAAAACCGGTTTGCTGTGTTCCGAAAATACGGTTACTGCCAGAGGCATAATTTCTATTGAGTGCAATGGCATTTACATACGTAAAACTGCCGATATTGGCATTACCCGTGCGACCATAACCACCTCTTAATTTAAATTCGTTAATACCGATTTTGGCAAGTGGCTCTTTTAAGAAAGGTTCTTCAGCCAAACGCCAGCCCAGAGAGAAGGATGGGAAAACAGCATATTTATTATTCAAACCGAACCGGGAAGAACCATCCTGCCGAACGGCCGCCGTAAACAGGTATTTCTTATCATAATCATAAGTGAACCTGCCTGCATAAGAAACAAAAGTATTGGCATCAAAAAGCTCTGTTCCAACGGTATTTGGAGAGGCCAAAGGACTTTGAACCGAAGTGGTAATAAACGTTCCAGGCAAGCCAGCAGTATAATTAATCTGCGATTCATATTTCTGTGCAGAGAATAAACCCAAGACATTAAAATGATGTTTACCAATTTGCTTATCGTAAGTAGCAGTATTTTCCCAAACCCAGTCAAAACTGTTGCGTACATTATCAGAAGCAAAAATCCCGGCTAATTGTGGCGTGGCATTTGATGCCGTAGGTGCTGAACTGTAAGCCATAGAACCGGGAACATAGCCATGAACCTGTTCATTTTCTAAAGTAGCTCCAAGATAAGTTTTCAACTTTAAACCTGGAATCGGTGCATATTCTAAAAATGCATTGCTTAACGTTCTAAATGCCCTGGAACGGTTAATTGACTGACTTAAAATACCTACCGGATTGTAAAAATTTGATGCTGAGAATACCGAAGTTGGTGACAAATTGTAATTCAAATCACGATCGTAAGGTTGTGCAAAATCGCCGTTGGCGCGATACACAGGTACAATCGGCTGAAAGGTTAAAGCCTGGTTAAGCGGACTTGGTAAATTTAAATCTGCAAGCAAGCCTGGTACGCCGATAATGTAATCGTTTGGATTGGCACCTGCACCACTCGCCTGCCCGGAGGATGGCTGCCTGAACTGTTCTGAAAAAGAGGGAGAAATAGAGAAACCGAATTTCACATTCTTAACAAGATCGGCATCCAGGTTAATCCGCGTATTATAACGGGTATATTCTGTTCCGATTAATACACCTTTTTGTTTGAATATGCCTGCCGAAGCGCTGAAGCGAACTTTTTCACTACCACCAGAAGCATTGAATTCAAAATTGCTAATAGGTGCTGTGCGGAAAATTTCCTTCTGCCAGTCTACATCGGGTAAATTGGAAATATCACCATCCAGAATGCTTGGATATTGCAGGTTTTTGATCCGGCTTAAAGCCTTCACCTGTTGCACATATTGATCTTTACTTAAAACATCAATGTATTTGTTTACGGTTTGAATTCCCGAATAAGCAGAAACCGAGAATACTGTTTTACCAGCTTTACCGCGTTTAGTGGTAACCAATACTACCCCGTTTGCAGCCCTTGACCCATAAATGGCAGCAGAAGCGGCATCTTTTAATACCTCAATAGATTCGATATCACTTGGATTAATCAAATTGAAATTGGCGGCAGTTTCCAGTGGATAACCATCTACTACATATAATGGATCGTTCGAAGAACTTAAAGAGCTCACCCCACGTACCCTGATGGTTGGCGCCGCCCCTGGTTTACCGCCCTGATCAGACTGCACCTGAACGCCAGCGGCTAATCCTGCCAAAGCCTCACCCGGCGTACTTACCGGCTGGTTGCCGATATTTTTTCCTTCTACTTTTGTAATGGATGAGGTAACCGTTGTACGGGACTGTGTTCCGTAACCCACTACAACCACATCACTGAGCGATTGTGGAGTATCTGCAAGCACTACATTAATTACGGTTTTCTCCCCTACACTTATCTCCTGGCTCACCATACCAATAAAAGAAAATACCAATACAGCTTTTTGATCTGGCGCTTTAATGGCGTAATTACCATTGATATCCGAAACAACACCCGTTTTCGTTCCCTTGACCAATACACTTACGCCCGGTAAACCAATGCCTTTATTGTCAGTAATTTTCCCTGAAATGGAAATTGCCAGCGCCGCTGGCTGGTTAACCTGCACTTTTCTTTTTATTACAATGGTCGTATGATCGCCAAAAAGCAACTCTACCGGTTGGGTAGCAAAACAGGCTTCCAAAACCTTTTGAAGTGGTGTGTTCTTTACCCTGATGGTTACCGGAGAGATGCTGTTGATAATATTGGCATCGCAAATAAAGTTGTAGCCGGTTTGCTTAGTCAGCTGGCTCAAAACTGCTCTTACCGGCGCATCTTTTACATTGATGCTTACCTGCTGGGCAAACGTGCCCGCACTTACCTGCAGCACAGCAACCATAATCAATATGACGGTAAGTTTCATAATTCGAAGAATTTTTTGCTTATAGCAAGGGGTATCTCCGCACAGAAGTGCAGTAAAAATTTTATACATTTGGTTAGGATTAATTAGTTGTTTGATTCGATTAATAACATCCACATTAGCTAATGGCTAATCAATTCCGGGAGTGGTCTCAACACTTCCGGTTTGTTGGATTTTTCTGATGAAAGTATAGTTATTTGGCTATAACGGTTATCCTCCTTTCTGTCATCACAAAGCGAACCTTATCGGTTAGCGAAATATTTTTAAGTAAATTTTTTAATCCTTTAGCACGCGAATAATTGCCTTCAAAATTAACCCCGCTCATATCCCCTTCATAGCTTATATCCACATCATACCACCGCGAAATTTTATTCATGATGGAGGTAATATTTTCATTATTAAAAATAAACATATCGTTTTTCCATGCCATTACCCCATCCAGATCAGCCTGTACAACCTTTGGCTTGCTTTTTAAATTGTTTATGGCCATTTCGCCAGGTTTAATCAGGGTTTGAAATTTGCTGGTATTCACTTTCACCGCACCTTCCAACAAAGTTGTAGTCACCGTTTGGTCTTCATCAAACGCGCTGATGTTAAAATGTGTGCCCAATACTTCCACTTCCTGTTTACCTACCACATTTACCTTAAAAGGCTTATGCTTATTACTTGCCACTTCAAAATAGGCCTCACCTGTTAAGATCACTTTACGATCAGGGCCGTCAAAAACATTCGGAAAACTTAAAGAAGAGGAAGAGTTTAACCATACCCGCGTGCCATCGGGAAGCGTAATATCATATTTTCCACCTCTTGGGATAGCGATTTTATTTAACGCAGCACCCGCCGCCCTTTGCCCGTTGGCAGAGACTACCAGCCCGTTGCCTGATTTAGAAATATTAGCACTCCCCGATTGATTGATTAATCCACTTTTTGCCCCGTCCAGTTCAATGCTTTCTCCGGTTGATAAAGTCAATACCGCATTGGCCGATGGTGCAACAATATCTTTAATCTCTGTAGAAGGTTTTACTTTCTCAGCTAAAACAGGTTTTTGCTTATCTGCAAAAAATGGAGGAACAGCAAAATAAAGCGTTATTAAAAGCATCGCAGCAATTGGCGCAACGAATTTCCAGCTCAGCCAAACGACATTAAACTTTTTTTGATTTTGAGCCTTCATACTCTGCTGAATAGCATTTCTGAGCTTTTCACGAACCCGAACCTCATCCTCGCCAGAATACATGGAATCAAGCAAACCGATTTCATGCTGATGAGAATGGAGCAGATTTTCTTCTTCAGGAGAACATAAGCCTTTGAGGTACTTTTCGCAAAGTTCAAAATATTGGGTTTCGGTCATTCCCGGATGATTAGTACTTGGTTAGGATAGCTTGTTATAGATATAGATACAATTGCATTGAAGCACACACATAAAAAATTAAAAAAAAATCAAAATAAAGCTTTTTGCTATTTTAAAGCATTTCTTATTTCAGTTTTTAAACCATAGCTTTATTTTAAATAAGCATATGCCAAACAGCGATCATAGTGATCCGGAACTCTTAAAACGTATTCTTTCCAATGATGAAAAGGCATTTAATTTACTTTTCGATCGTCATTGGTCAAGGGTTTATGCCGTCTCATTTCGATATGTAAAAGATGAAGAGCTGGCACTTGAAATTGCGCACGACATTTTTCTGAACATCTGGAATAAGCGCCACAACTTAAATATTGCTTCTTTTAAAAGTTATGTCGTTACCTCTGCCAGCTACCACGGTATCCGTAAAAATCAGCAGAGAAAAGCAATTCCTTTGAAATATGTGGAAAGTTATGAATCAGAAGGCGACGGCCTCATGATGGATCATCCATCAGTAGGCAATGCCGGTGATGAAAAAATGCTGATTGCAGAGATGGATAGAAAGGTTAAAATCTCGCTGGAAGAATTGCCTGGCCGTTGTCGTGAAATTTATTTACTCAGCCGGCAAGAACAGCTAAGCATTACTGAAATTGCACAGAAACTTAATATATCCAAACGCACGGTCGAAAATCAATTAACCATTGCCCTGAAACATTTAAGAACCATGCTGAAATACACCGGGATGCTATTTTTCTAATTAAAAATATATGCTTAGGCAGCCAGTTCTAAGCCATGTGTCTATTCATGTTTAACAACAACGTGACGCGATCAACGCCAAAATCAAAACGCTCAAAAACAACTCCTAACGACCCAAGGCTTCCGATAGCTCATTTTGATCTGCTTCATCCAGTTGCATGATCTCATTGAGAAGGTTAAAAATAGGTTCTTTATTTGTGGTCGTTAAAGATAAATCAAGCAAACGAACCAGTAGCTTCTTTTGATCAATGCTCAGGCTGCTGAATAGTTTCGGCTCGGCCTCATATAAAATCTTAATAAGGTTGATTAACTTCGGTTTAGAAAGGTCCCGTTCCCGCTCCGTTGCATAATTAGGAAAAACCCCATCCTGCGCTAGCGTCTCAATCAAACGATCTGCATATTCCTTTAGAAATGGCTTTCGTTTATTTTTCAGGAACTCGTTTAATTCTTTAATGAGAAACCGATATTCTGGCGCTGACTTGGCCGCACCGAATAATGCCACCTGACCTTCATTTTCAAAACTTTTGAAATCAAAATCCCTGAAAAAATCACTGTCAATATATACACTATGAAAATAGTCGTCGCTTTTCTTGTTTAGCGTGGTGTAGTCTTTATAAATTTCTTCACCAGCAGTTAAAAAATAGTATTTGGAGAGCTCTTTATGTAAACCCTCTTTCCAATGCACATATTTAATCTTAAATTTAAAATTGGTATCTGGATAAACCAGTTCAAACTCTTCCAGGCTTTTAATGTTAATCGAAAAATCCAGTGCTTTTCCATTAACCAGAAGCTGCATTTTCTTTTGCTTATTTAGTTCGATAAACCAACAGAATTCATTGATTAAAAACGGCACTACAATTTGTTCAAATTCCAGCTCGCCAATATGGAGATTAGTGAAGGTAACAGTAGTTCCGGTTGCATTTGCTGAAGTAGATTCTTCTACGGCCTCATAATGATTTAAACCACCCGTTTTAATCTGTATCGTTCCCTGATGAAAACCCTTTTCATCCTGATATACAGTTGTCCAGCTGGCATGGTGCGCAAAGGTAAAAAAAGTCAGTCTCCCAACTCCATTACGACCATGCATTTTAGAGGTATGTTTGGGAGCGATGATTTGAATGGCCTTTTCAGACTCAAAGAATGGATCAAACTTCTGTTTTAATCGCTCAAAATGAATGCCATAACCATTATCAGCAATTTGAAGACTGTCTAAACGCCCGAGTTCATTAGTTACATAGTCGATATTGATGGTATCTGCATTCGCATCAAAACCGTTCCAGATGTATTCAGCAATAGCTTGCTTCTCATTATAGTTTTTGAGAACCTTCTGGATCCCTTTGGAGGTAATGTTAACTTTTTCAGACATTTATTACTAAATTAATTAGCAAATATAAACAAAGTCCGTTATAATTATAATAGTGTTGATAACAATCAGCAGCGGTCTACAAGGCCTTTGATGACCAATTAACTGATATTCCTAAAAGGGATGAAGTTTTTCCCATTTTTAGCCGATTGATATTGCTTATACCACACATTTATACAATAAATTACGATTTTTGCTCAAAATTTATCATTAATGAACATCGAAAACATTTATGGTGATCAAAAGTGGGTCAACTTTGGCGGTCAATCACCATTAATAGCCGTTTTTAAAACCTTTCATGCCCTAACTCCAGAAATCGAGGACGTAATTAATGCCCATACCTTTCCTGTACATTTCGCAAAGAACAAGCATGTGGCATCGCCATTAAAGCGAAACAAGTATATTTATTTCATTCTGCAGGGTGCTGTACATGGCTATATTAAGATGGGCGGCAAAAAAGTAACCACCTGGATAGCTGCAGAAAACGAACTGGCAGGCACCATCAAAAACCTTTGGCAAGATGTTCCAACAGATGAATATGTAGAAACAATAGAAGCGGTAACGGCAATCGCCGTTCCGCACAGCATGTCTCAATTCCTATATGAAAACTACCCGCTGGCCAATTATGTAGGAAGAAAAATGACTGAAATGTATTTGCAAGGTGCATCTGAACGGGCCTTTCTAGCCAGACTACCCACTGCATTGAAACGCTATCAGCGCTTATTAGTTTCGTACCCTCACCTCATTAATAGAGTTCCGTTGAAATATATTGCTTCATTTATCGGGATGCGCCTTGAAACACTCAGCCGCATCAGAAGTAAAGTCGTCTGAAAATCTTAAATTGTACCACCCAATTCACATTCATGAATATCATTTTAGCATCCACCTCTACCCTTTTCGGCGAAACTTATCTTGCTTACCTCAAAGAAGAAATTGCAGAACTATTCCAAGGCATAAAAGAAATTATATTTATTCCATTTGCCAGGCCCGGAGGAATTTCACATCAGGAGTATACCGATACGGCAAAAGCGTTCTTCTCCGGCTTACAAATTGAGGTAAAGGGTCTTCATGAATTCAAAGACCAGGTAAGTGCCATTGAAAAAGGAAGCGGCTTTTTTACTGGAGGTGGCAATACGTTCCTGCTGGTAAAAACGTTACACGAACTCGGTTTAATGGAGGCACTGAAGCACGAAATTGAAAATGGAAAACCATACCTTGGCTGCAGTGCTGGTAGCAACATTGGCGGCATAAATATGAAAACCACCAATGATATGCCAATTGTATACCCTGCATCTTTTCAATGCATGGGTTTGGTTCCATTTAACATCAACCCACATTATTTGGATCCCAATCCAGATTTAAAGCACAATGGTGAAACGAGAGAAACCAGAATCCTGGAGTTTCTAACCCAAAACGATTTGAAAGTAGTTGGACTGCGTGAAGGAAATTGGATCAGGAGAATCGGTGACCACATCACTACAGAAGGCACCCGGCAAACCAGAATTTTCGAAAAAGGGAAACAACCGTATGAAATAGCTCCCGGTACGGTTTTGTAATTTAAGGGCTTACTTGCTTCATAAGAATCAGGCATTTAGGTTAATTAATAAGCTGATAATAAATCACCTAAACTTTGCTTTTATTTATGATTTTCTGTAAATTGACATAACTAAATATAGAAAACATGAAACTGCTCAAGAACATTGAAAACTGGGGAGATCAGCATCATCCTCAATGGATTGATTATTTCAGAATTTTGTTAGGCATAATCCTCATCTGGAAGGGAGTCGATTTTTACATCAACATGGAAGCCTTTAACCATTTAATGCGAGGTGCCATGCTAGGTACGGCATTCAGCATCAGTCTGGCAGCACATTTAATTATACTCGTTCACATTATTGGCGGTATTGCCATTGCCATTGGCACCAATACCCGCTTTTTTTGCCTCTTAAATCTGCCGATTTTAATTGGCGCAGTATTTTTCATTAATATTGCCGGTGGTATATTTAAGCCTTATGCTGAATTCTGGTTTTCCTCTCTGGTGTTGATTGGACTCATTTGCTTCATCGTAGAAGGAAATGGAGTGCTAGCGGTAGATAAAGTACAGCCGGCCACCCAATAATTTGCAGGATTTTAAAGACCATTAACCTCATGATAGGCTAGAATCCGACTAATTTACGTTGATTCAATTAGGCATTCTAAAAAAAATAACCTTATAACTAAATGGTTATGAAGCGCTAATGTTTTTTATTGAATATTCTAGCAAAAATCATTTGCAGATTCCGATCAACTTTGTACTTTTGCAGCGGAGAGTTGGCAGAGTGGTCGATTGCGGCAGTCTTGAAAACTGTTGACTTGTTAAAGGGTCCGCGGGTTCGAATCCCCCACTCTCCGCATAACGAGAATGATTTCTCAAATTCATAGGGTTGCTCGATTTCGAGCAACCCTATTTGCTTTAATAACAATGTGTTACATTTAAATCTGGATTAACCGAAGGTGTTCTAAACATCCCATTCTTATATGTGAGACCTTCTTTGCACTTCTCTAATCATTGCATGTTTCTGCCCAAGCGGTGCATCCATATATACCTGATGCAGGTTCAACATATACGGCAGAACCAGTAAATCCTGTTGGATATTGTCTGCCAGGTTATTCAGGTTTTCGATTTCATCGTTCAACTTACCTTGTTCCCCTTTGAATTTTTGCATGTTCCTCTTGTAAGTATCATCATTGATCACATCAGAAAAAAGCTTCTGATCAACATTTGCTATCATTACTTCTATCCCCGGCAATTGCTGCCTTAACTCTTTTAGTCTATTTTCATTCGATTTAAGAATCTCTTCTACTTTCCCCGAGACCAACTGAACAACTTCATTTACAAATTCACTGGTAAAGCTTAAATGGCGTAACAACTCCTCAAATTTTTCATGCAACTCTATCCCAGATATGTTTATGTTTGAATGATCCAAACAACGGTAATACATATACTTTTTGAGTTTACCTGTACTCCATCCAGCAGTTAAATTTCTGCCACAACAAGGACTTTTAATGATACCTTTTAAAGGAAACTCTTCTTTCGGCTTGGATTTCATTTCTCATTTATTGCCTTTTAACTTATCCTGAACCCGATAGTAAAGGGATTCCGGTATGATTGCCTCGTGTTGACACTTCACCAGTTTTTCGGCAAGTTTGCCATATGCACAAACCCTTACCAATCCGCAATACAAAGGATTATTAGGTGCCCTAAATATTGCACTGGCGAAGTTATGTGGAAAACCTAGCTTTTTCACCTCCTTATGAATAATAAAATGAGAGTTATGTGGAAAACCTAGCTTTTTCACCTCCTTATGAATAATAAAATGAGGAATACCGTTCAAGTAATCGCTGTAGATTTTTTCAATGATAAAAACTTGCGATTCGTTTACCTGCAAAATCATTTTACCATCGGTATGCTTACCGTTGATATAGCCGTACAGTACGGAGCTTTGTTGAGATATCTGCCTGATTCCTGTGCGTGTCGTGCGCTAACTTTTGCCCGTTTCCTTATGGTCATCAATTCCTGGTTAGCGATCACGTACTTAAAAGCATGGAGCAAAAATACAGAGGGATCGCTTGTGTCAATGTCCAATGGCTCACTCACCGCTATTACCTTTAGATCATGCTTTTTCTCTAAAAATTCGATATTTTGAAGTGCTTCGGGCAGATTACGGCTGAAACGGTCATGGTCAAATATGACAAGATATTTTACGGACTTTTTATTCTTTTTAATAAAATCTTCGAGTGCCCTATAATCCTGCCTGTCGAAGGTGTAGCTGCTCTCCCTGTCATCAATAAACAGTGAGCCAAGCACAAGGTCATTTCGGTCGCAATAGTCGCGGATACTTTTCTCCTGATAGTCCAACGAATGGGTGGACTGGTAACGAGTTCTTGTGGTAAAGAAAAACCTAATTCTTCTTCCACAATTCTAATATTTCTATTTTCTATTGGATAGAAATATGACCCAGATTTTTTTCTGACTCACCGTTAACTCTAAAGCGATTAAATTAATTAAAATTGTTATCCTCTTATTAATTTTATTGATTATATCTCATTTCTCAAAAGATTCCTTTTTAAAAGAAACAATTGTTAGGGTTCGATAAGATATTGGGCTAAAAACAATAATGCCATTAAATGCAAAAAGAACCTGATTGATTAGGTTCTTTTAATAATAACAATTAATGATTTTTATTCTTTACTTAAACGTTCAACTTCATCGTTTAATTCTTGATCCCAAATAAATTCCATATCGAATTTGCCAGTTGAAAATAATGTAAAAACAGCCTTATTCCATTTGTTATTACCGCCTTCGGTTGTAATTTCATGAAGTTCAATTAAATCAAACGTTAGCTGAAAATCAAATTCTTCAACATCAATTTGTTTTTGCTCTTCCAAATTATTAATGTAAGTTCCTGAATTAGTCGTCATTCCTCCTAACACTTCAATATTTAAGATAGCTTTTTGCCAATCTTCTTTTATTACTGTGTTAATGTTGCTAGCGATAGCTTCGTAAATTTCATCTACTGTTTTCATAGTATTTTATCCTTAATTTATATAGTTATACGTTTTCTTCACTCCGTCAACAATTTCGTTTACTCGGAAACCCACTGGTCTTTGACTTGCACCCTGATATATAGGTGTCATATCAACTGTTACCTTCTTAGGAGGAACCTCCTTCAAAGCTTTTGCCCAATCGCTTTCCATCTTTTTCCATGCACCCTGATTAAGTGTACCCTTCATCGGAACATAATTAATTTGTTCACCTGCTCCTTTAAATTGGTGTCCAATTAAATGCCCACCCTCATCAATACCTTTAGTTCCGTCTTTTAAAATAACAGATTTGCCTTGCTGATATCCGTTTCTACCAAGTTTACCAAGCTCTACTTCTCCCTTGACTCTTTTTATCCTTCCAAGTTCATCAGTTTCATAAAGTTTATTACCAACTTTATATGTTGAATTTGGTTTTAACTTATTATTTAAAATTTTATTCCAGTTACCTTTAGAACCAGGCGCTAATTCTATAACATCATCAGCTTTTACTGATACCACTTCCCCCAATGTCCTTGCCTTTTTAGCTTCTTCTGCTGCTTTGGCTACCTCCAATGCTTTTGCCGTTGCGTTAGCCTCTTCTGCTATTTTTGCTGCCCTTGCCGCTTCGGCAGTCTTAGCCAAAATATTGGCACCTTCACCTGTTTTAGCCGCAACATTCGCAATCTCTACACCACTCACGACAGCCTTGGCTTCGCCAACGCCTGTAAACATTAGCCCGACTTCAAACCCGGTACGGCCTGTATACCTGCCCCAATCACGTGGGCTTTGCTTTGATGCCCAGTCTTTGGCTTGCTTCAACCCTTCGCCCGTTTTAGTGATGGCAGCCTTACCTGCATTTTCCAGGTTGCCAGGCGTGGTTGCCCAATTATAAGCATTTATGTGCGCCTGCCCAATATCACTTGCAA